>NZ_SNUA01000012.1:19858-153868 GCF_004360225.1 Alcanivorax sp. 24 | reverse complement strand
TGTAGGTGCGGGGTGGGGTCATTTCTCCCACGGTCTGTACCCGAAGGGGTCAGAAGCTGCCTAGGTCCCGCCACCCCGACAAGTCTCTCTGCCTACTATCGACTTGCCACGCCAACATACAAGCTGCCTTGGCAGCGAATACCTTTCCTGAAAGGTCCGTCGTTGTTGAGGCTCGGAAAGCGGCGATTCACTCGAAGCGGAGCCGCGTTACGCCTTTGCGGGACTCTGCTTCACGGTGTTCCCGCAAAGGCGTAACGCGGCTCCGCTGTCCCTGATGGAGGATGACGGCTCCCGCTAAGCCGCCATGGACCGTTTTTACCCCGTGCGTAGTTGTTTGGCGGCGGCCACCATGTTGGCCAGGGCGCCCTGGGTTTCCTCCCACTTGCGGGTTTTCAGGCCGCAATCCGGGTTGACCCACAAGCGTTCCTTCGGCAGCCGCTCGGCGGCTTTTTCCATCAAGCCGACCATCCAGGCCACGTCCGGTTCGTTGGGGGAGTGGATATCATACACCCCCGGACCGATGTCGTTGGGGTATTGGAAGTCGCGGAACGCGTCCAGCAGCTCCATGTTGGAGCGGGAGGTCTCGATGGTGATCACGTCCGCGTCCAGCGCGGCGATCGCCTCGATGATGTCGTTGAACTCGGAATAGCACATGTGGGTATGGATCTGGGTGTCATCGTCCACACCGACGGTGGCCAGACGGAAGCAGTCCACCGCCCAGTCCAGATAGGCCTGCCATTCCCCCTGGCGCAGCGGCAGGCCTTCGCGCAGGGCCGGCTCGTCGATCTGAATCACCTTGATGCCGGCGCTTTCCAGATCCCGCACCTCGTCACGCAGGGCCAGGGCGATCTGCTTGCAGGTTTCCGAGCGGGGCTGATCGTCGCGCACGAAGGACCATTGCAGAATCGTCACCGGTCCGGTGAGCATGCCCTTCACCGGTTTATCGGTCAGGGACTGGGCGTAGCGGGCCCATTCCACCGTCATCGGGTTGGGACGCTGCACGTCGCCGAAAATGATCGGCGGTTTCACGCAACGGGAACCGTAGCTTTGCACCCAGCCGAAGCGGGTGAAGGCGAAGCCCTCCAGCAGCTCACCGAAGTACTCCACCATGTCATTGCGTTCGGCTTCACCGTGCACCAGCACGTCCAGTTCCACTTCTTCCTGATAACGGATGCAGCGGGCGATTTCCTGCTTCATCTGTTCGGTGTAGGCGGCGTCGTCGAGCTTGCCGGCTTTCCAGTCCCGGCGCGCTTCGCGGATTTCCCGGGTCTGCGGGAAGGAGCCAATGGTGGTGGTGGGGAACGCCGGCAGCTTCAGCGCGTCCTGTTGTTTGGCGATACGTTCCGCGAACGGGCTCAGACGGTCGCGGGAAAGATCGCCGCTGGCGGCGATCCGCTCGGCCACCGCCGGGTTGTGGATACGGATGGATTCGGCGCGTGCCCGCAGTGCCTCGCGTTGTGCTTGCAGGCCCGACTCGGCGGCGGCATCGCCGTCCAGCGCGCCGCCCAGCAGCGCCAGTTCGTCCAGCTTCTGTTTGGCGAAGCTGAGCCAGCTTTTCAGTTCGCTGTCGAGCTTGTCTTCCTGGTCCAGGTCCACCGGGCTGTGCAGCAGGGAACAGGAGGGCGCCAGCCACAGACGGTCGCCGAGTGCGTCCTTGACCGGTTGCAGCGCCGACAGGGCGGCGTCGAGATCGGTACGCCAGATATTGCGGCCGTTGATGTAGCCGAGGGAGAGTACTTTGTCGCCGAGCCGACCGATCACCTGTTCCAGATCGTCATCGCCGCGTACCCGGTCCAGGTGCAGGCCGGCCACCGGCAGTTCCAGGGCGGTGAACAGGTTGTTCTTCAGCGCGCCGAAATAGGTGGCCAGCAGCAGACGGGCGGTGCTGGCGGCGGCCAGTTGGTCATACACCCGCAGGTAGGCGCGCTGCCAGGCGTCGGGCAGATCCAGCACCAGGATCGGCTCGTCGATCTGCACCCATTGCACGCCTTGATCCGCCAGCCGCTGCAGAATCCGGCGGTAAACCGGAATCAGAGTCTCCAGCAGAGCCAGCTTGGCGCTGTCATCGGCGCCGTCGAAACCCTCGCCCTTGCTCAGGTAAAGGTAAGTCAGCGGGCCGGGGATCACTGGTTTCGGCTGGTGGCCGAGCGCCTTGGCTTCCTCCACCTGCTCGAACAGACTCTCGCGGGCGATGCGGAAGTTCTGATCGGCGGCCAGTTCCGGCACGATGTAATGGTAGTTGGTGTCGAACCACTTGGTCATTTCGCAGGCGGCCGCCGGGGTGCCGGTGGGCGCGCGGCCACGGGCCATGCGGAACAGGGTATCCAGATCCACGTCGGCAGCGGCGTCCTGGCCGAAGCGCGCCGGCACCACGCCGAGCAGGCAGGAGAATTCCAGAATCTGGTCGTACCAGGCGAAGTCGCCCACCGGCAGCAGATCGACGCCGGCCTGTGCCTGCAGGGCCCAGTGCCGCTCGCGCAGACTGCGGCCAACATGTTCCAGTTCGCTTTGTTGCAGGGTACCGCCCCAGTAGGCTTCCTGTGCCTGTTTCAATTCCCGGCGGGCGCCGATGCGCGGGAAGCCCAGATTGTGCAAGGTGGTCATGATCGGTCCTTTAAATTCGCTGACACACGACACGCCTGCACGCCGGCATGCCAGGGGCAACTGGCGTCAGGCAGGGATGAGGGACATTGTGCGGACCTTGGGGTATGAGGCAAAATCAAATATCTAAAGTTGAAAATGAGGAATTCTCATGATTGAGGCGATTGGAGCAGGGGGCCCAGGGCTAGCGTGCGGGTGTGTCGGCGTGTGGCGTGGGAGCCTCTGACCATGTTGGAACTACGCCACCTGCGGACTCTCCAGGCCATCGACGATGCCGGCTCCCTGGTGGAAGCCGCGGAGCGGCTGCATGTCACCCAGTCGGCGTTGTCGCATCAATTGAAGGATCTGGAGCACCGGCTGGGACTGGAACTGATCGTGCGGCGTACCCGGCCGGTGCGTTTCACCACCGCCGGCGCCCGTCTGCTGGCGTTGGCGCGGCAGATTCTGCCACTGGTGAAGAAAACCGAGACCGAACTGAAACGGCTTTCCGCCGGGGATAGCGGCCGCCTGCACATCGCCATTGAATGCCACTCCTGCTTCCAGTGGCTGATGCCGGCGCTGGATCGCTTCCGCGAGGACTGGCCGGAAGTGGAGCTGGATCTGTCCGCCGCCTTCGGCTTCGAGCCGCTGACCGCGCTGACCCGGGGCGATCTGGACATGGTGGTGACGTCGGACCCGGTGGACGACCCGGCGGTGTGCTACCTGCCGCTGTTCCGCTATGAGCTGGTGTTGGCGGTGGCGCGTGACAGTGAATGGGCGGCGCGGCGCTTCATCGAGCCGGGGGCACTGGCGGAACAGACCTTGATTACTTATCCGGTGGAGCGCGAACGGCTGGACGTGTTCACCGCCTTTCTCGATCCCGCGGGAATGGCGCCTGGTTCCGTGCGCACCGCCGAGTTGACGCCGATGATGGTGCAATTGGTGGCGGCGGGACGTGGCGTGGCGGCGCTACCGAACTGGGCGCTCACCGAGTACCTCGATCTGGGGCTGGTGAACAGCGTGCGACTGGGCGAGGAGGGGGTCTGGCGTACCTTGTATGCCGCGGTACGCCAGGGCGATCAGGCGGTGCCCTTCATTCAGGATTTCATGGAGACCGCCGAGGCGCTGTGCTTCGAACATCTGTCCGGTATCCGCCAGGTCAGCCGACCAGCTTGAGACCAATAATGCCGCCGACAATGGCGACCACGCACAACAGACGCGCCAGCGTCGCCGGCTCCTGGAACAGCACGATACCGAGGATCACCGCGCCTGTGGCGCCGATGCCGGTCCATACCGCGTAGGCGGTGCCCACCGGCAGGGTTTTCATCGCCGTGGCCAGCAGCCAGAAACTGATGGCCATGGCCGTGATGGTCAGCACGGAGGGGAGCGGGCGGGTGAAACCCTCGGTGTATTTGAGCCCGATGGCCCAGCCGGTTTCCAGCAAACCCGCGAGGAACAGCAGATACCACGCCATGAGGAGGTCCTTTTCGTGGCGGGGTCGTCCCCGGAAGAAGCGGCCATCAAGGCCGCGCCCCGAGGTCGTCCTTGGAGCGTGCACCATAATAGAGCAAAGGAAAGGCAGTTGATAGGTGAATCAGTTGATAGTTGACAGCGAAAAGAAATGCGGAAGTGCAAAAGCTATTTGCGTATCAACAAAATCGATTCATGCCTTTTCTGTGGGAAGCTTGCTTGCAAGCGAATGTCGTCAAGCGCCTGAACGAACTCCATTCGCTTGCAAGCAAGCTTCCCACAGTGGCTAAAGATCACCTGTTTTTGTCTTTCGCTGTCAACTGTCCACTGTCAACTGTTTTATACGGTGTTTTGCTCAGCGCGCTGTTGTAGTAGCGAGGGTCGCCGGTGACTTCGTCGCCGAGCCAGTCGGGGTGGGGGAAGGGCTGGTCTTCGTGGTCCAGTTCCAGTTCGGCGATGATCAGGCCCTGGTTATCGCCGTGGAAGACATCCACCTCCCAGGTGTGACCCTGGTGAGGAACGAGGTAGCGGGTTTTGTCGATGACGCCTTCTCCGCACAGTTCGTCGAGCATGGCGCGGGCGTCGTCGGGCGGGATCGGGTATTCGAACTCGCTGCGGCTGGCGCCGTGGGTTTCCCCCTTGATGGTAAGCCAGGCATGCTCGCCCTTGATCCGCACCCGTACCGTGGCCCGCTTATCGTGGCTGAGGTAGCCCTGGGTCAGCCGCTCGCCGTCGCGGCCGTCGAGAAAGGCGCTGTCGCGGACCCGGAATTTGCGTTCGATTTCGATGCCCATGGTCTCTCCCGTATGCTGTTTTGTCCCACTAATAGTAGTGGAAATACATGCTATACTGCGCCGCCGACCCGAGCCCACTATTTCCCGATCAGGAGCCCCATGAGCTGTGACTCCCTTCGTCTGACCGTCCGGCAGCTCCAGTGCGAACGGGATGAGCGCGTGCTGTTCCGTGATCTGGCGTTCCAGGCCAGCGCCGGCGAGATCTGGCAGATCACCGGCGCCAACGGGGCGGGCAAGACCACTCTGCTGCGGATTCTGGTGGGATTGCATGGGTTCTATGAAGGCGAGGTGCGCTGGCATTCACCGCTGGCGCCGGACCTGCTCTATCTCGGTCATCAGCCCGGTGTGCGGGAAGAACTGACCGCCCGTGAGAATCTGCGTTTCAGCGCCGCGCTGAACAACCAGCCGGGCGACGTGGACGCGGCCCTGGACGCGGTGGACCTGTACGGTTTCGAAGACGTGCCGGCGGCGCATCTCTCCGCCGGTCAGAAGCGCCGGGTGGCACTGGCACGGCTGTGGCTGGCGCCGAAAAAAGTGTGGATCCTGGACGAACCCTACACCGCCATCGACCAGAACGGCGTGGCGCGCCTGGACCAGCGCATACGCGATGCCGCCGGCAACGGCACTTTAGTGCTGTATACCTCCCACCACCGGGTCGGCGATGATGTGCGGCGGCTGCATCTGGGCGCGGAGGCACCGGCATGAACGGACCCTGGTGGGCGACCCTGCGCCGGGAACTGACCCTGATCTGGCGATCTCCGGCGGATATGGTGCAGCCGTTGTTCTTTTTCATGGTGGTGGTCAGCCTGTTCCCGTTGGGGCTGTCACCGAAGCCGGAGTTGTTGGCGCTGGTGGCGCCGGGCGTGGTCTGGGTGGCGGCGCTGCTGGCGGTGATGCTGTCGTTGGACGGGCTGTTCCGCCGTGACCAGGAAAGCGGTGCCCTGGATCAGATGCTGACCGCGCCGGTGGTGTCGGTGCTGCCGGTGTCGGCCAAGTTGCTGGCGCACTGGCTGCTGACCGGACTGCCGCTGGCGCTGCTGGCGCCGTTGCTGGGTTATATGATGCAGTTGCCGGTGCCGGCACTGGCCACGCTGACTTACAGCGTGCTGTTGGGAACACCGACACTGACGGTGATCGGTGCCATCGGCGCGGCGTTGACCGTGGGGTTGAATCGTGGCGGTATTCTGCTGGCGCTGCTGATTCTGCCGCTTTATGTTCCGGTGCTGGTGTTCGGCGCCGGTGTGGTGCGCGCCGCCGTGGACGGCTCTCCCACCCAGGGGTTGCTGGCGGTATTGGGCGCGCTGCTGGCGTTGGCGTTGAGTCTGGGGCCACTGGCGGTGGCGATGGGCCTGCGGATCAGCGCCGGAGACTGATTGCCGGGGTCGACGACAAAAAATACCGCCCGGGCGGACGACAAAAAATCAGAGTCGAAGCTATGTGGAATACTCTCAAACGCTGGTATCACCAACTGGGCTCGCCCCGCTACTTTTACCGGTTCGCCGACATAGTGCTGCCGTGGCTGTGGCCGCTGGCGCTGATCGTACTGGCCATCGGCCTGGTATGGGGGCTGGCCTACGCGCCGGTGGAGCGTTACCAGGGTGACAGCTATCGCATTATCTATCTCCACGTTCCTGCTTCCAGCGGCGCCCTGATGGGCTACATCGCCATGGGCGTGGCCGGGCTGGTGTGCCTGGTATGGCGGATGAAAATGGCCGAGGTGATGCTTAAGGCGCTGGCGCCGTTCGGCGCGGTGCTGGCGGCGGTGTCCCTGATCAGCGGCGCGATCTGGGGCAAGCCCACCTGGGGCACCTACTGGCAGTGGGACGCGCGCCTGACCTCGATGCTGATCCTGTTGTTCATGTATCTCGGCGTGATGGTGCTGCAGTCCGCCATCCGTGATCCCCGCCAGGCGGCCCGCGCCGCCTCGTTGCTGGCCCTGGTCGGGGTGATCAACGTGGTGATCGTGAAGTATTCGGTGGAGTGGCTGAACACCCTGCATCAGGGGGCGACCTTGAACCTGTTCAGCGAATCCTCCATCAACCCGGCCATGAAGTACCCGCTGCTGATCAGCATGCTGGGCATGTGGCTGCTGTACGCCGCCAATGTACTGATGCGGGCCCGGGCCGAAGTGCTGAGCCGGGAGCGCCGCAGCGGCTGGGTACGCAAACTGGTGGAGGGGCACTGATGTATTTCGACAGCTTCGCGGAATTTCTGGCCATGGGCCGGCACGGGCCCTATGTCTGGAGCGCTTACGGTATTTGTGCGCTGCTGATCGTGATCAATATGGTGCTGGCGGCGCGCAAGCTGGCGCGGGTGCGCCAGGACGTGGCTCGCCAGTGGCGACGGGAAACCCGGGAGGTTAAGCATGAATCCGGTTCGTAAACAGCGCCTGATCGTGGTGCTGGCGGTGTTTCTGGGGCTGGCCCTGGCCACCGCTCTGGCGGTGTACGCGCTGCGCCAGAACATCAATCTGTTTTTTACCCCGCAGCAGGTGGTCAGCGGCGAAGCGCCAGTGGGCACTAAAATGCGTGTGGGGGGTCTGGTTATGGAGGGATCGGTGGTACGCGACCCCGAGACTCTGGATGTGACCTTCGACGTCACCGACGGCAAGGGCACCTTCACCGTCCATTACCAGGGCATCCTGCCGGATCTGTTCCGCGAAGGGCAGGGTATCGTCGCCAACGGCACGCTGGTGAGCCAGGAACGGTTCGAGGCGGAGGAAGTGCTCGCCAAACACGATGAGACCTACATGCCTCCGGAGGTTCAAGATGCCTTGGAAAAAGCAGGACACCCTGGCGCGCGGAAGGACGCCGCGGGCTCATAGCGGCCTTTCCGCCGTTCATGGTCGACCCTGGCTGGCCGGCCTGTTACTCGGCTTTGCCGTGCCGGCCATGGCCGACTCCCTGCCCCTGGACAGCCTGACTCTGCCCGAGGGATTCACCCTGACGGTGTTCGCCGATGCTGTCCCCAACGCCCGGCAACTGGCGCAGGCCGAGGACGGCACGGTGTTCGCCGGCTCCCGTGAAGAGGGCAAGGTGTATGCGGTTCGCGACGCCGACGGTGACGGCCGCGCCGATCACACCTGGGTGCTGGCGGAAGGGCTTAACATGCCCTCCGGGATCGCCTATCGCGACGGTACCCTCTATGTGGCGGCGGTGAACCGGATCCTGGCACTGCCGGACATTCTCGATCATCTGGACGATCCGCCGGCCCCGGATCTGGTGACGGACGGGTTTCCCTCCGACTCCCATCACGGCTGGAAGTACCTGGCGTTCGACCCGGAAGGGAAGCTGATCGTGCCGGTGGGCGCGCCCTGCAACATCTGCGACCGGGAAGCACCCTACGCCACCATCCAACGCTATGACCTGGATTCGGGGGACATGACCACGGTGGCCCGCGGAGTGCGTAATTCGGTGGGATTTGATTTCCATCCGCGCAGTGGGCAGTTGTGGTTCACCGACAATGGCCGCGACATGCTCGGCGACGAGATCCCGCCGGAGGAGCTCAACCGGGTACGCGAGGACGGTGAGCATTTCGGTTACCCCTTCATTCACGGTGGCACGGTGCCGGACCCCGAGTTCGGCAAGAACAAGGACCCGGGCGAGTTCGCCATGCCGATGCGGACCATGCCGGCGCACCATGCTCCCTTGGGCATGACGTTCTATACCGGGGAGCAATTTCCCGAGGACTACCGGGGTGACATCTTCATCGCCGAGCACGGTTCCTGGAATCGCAGCACGCCGGCCGGGTACCGGGTCACCCGGGTTGGCGTGGAAGGCATCGACAAGGTTACCGGCTACCAACCGTTCATCAGCGGCTGGCTGCGTGAGGACGGCACCCGCTGGGGACGTCCGGCGGACGTCATGCAGGCCGCCGACGGCAGTTTGCTGATCGCCGATGACTATGCCGGTGTTATCTACCGCGTGGTCTACCAGGGCAGCTGATCGCGTCAGACGCGGGATGCTATAGTCAAAACCCGGGGCTGAGGGCATTGCGGAAATAAAAAATTGCCGGGAGCAATTTTTAACGTTGCTGCGCGACGGCCCGAAGGGTGACCGCCATGGACGGCGGTCATAAAAAATGGCTGAGAGCCATTGCTGTCCCACCGTTGTGGAACGGGCCGCTAACACGCAACACGCTGGCACGCCAACACGCTTTGAAAACACTCGGGCATCCCGGGGTAGAGCGTTTCCTGGCTTAAGACCATTGAACTCCCGCTTCGGGGCGCACAACTTCGTAGAAGGAGATGCCGGATCGGGTCCGGCGTGACGGGGGTGCTTTGAATTGGTGTCCCCAAGGCCGGCAAGCGGGCCTTGGGTTTGGCGTGCCGGCGTGTTGCGTGTCAGCGTGCCAGCGGATTGTGGGACACTAATGGCCGGGAGCAATTTTTAAGGTTGCTCCGCGATGGCCCAAAGGGTGACCGCCATGGACGGCGGTTATAAAAAAGCGTTTTTATTGCTTGCCAAGTCGGCGCGCCCGGTTTTTCATCTTTCGGCGTTCGGCGTTCGGCGTTCGGCGTTCGGCGTTCGGCGTTCGGCGTTCGGCGTTCGGCGTTCGGCGTTCGGCGTTCGGCGTTCGGCGTTCGGCGTTCGGCGTTCGGCGTTCGGCGTTCGGCGTTCGGCGTTCGGCGTTCGGCGTTCGGCGTTCGGCGTCCGGCGTCCGGCGTCCGGCGTCCGGCGTCCTTAGCCTTCTCAATGGAACCCCGATGAGCCAAGTCATTATCCTGGTGGACGATCCGGCGGATTGGGCGGCGTACTATCCCGCCCGTAATCTGCTGTCCGCCCGTGATTACCTGCAAGCCACCGAGCCGGTCTGCACCGACAAGAAAGTGCAGGTGATCAATCTGTGCCGCAGTTATAAATACCTGTCCCCCGGCTACTACTGTTCGTTGCTGGCGGAAGCCCGTGGTCAACGTGTCATGCCCTCGGTGCGCACCGTCAATGATCTCAGCCACAAGGCGTTGTACGGCCTGCACTTCGAGCGCTTCGAATCGGCGCTGGACAAGGCGATGAAGAAGCAGGGCGGCGATGCCACCAAGGTGACGTTCAATATCTACTTCGGGCAAACCGAACAGGAAGGGCTGACGGAACTGGCGCGGCAGATCTTTGATCAGTTGCCATGCCCGATTCTGCGGGTGTCGTTCCGGCGTCGCGACCAGTGGGTCCTGGAGGCGATCAGAACGCCGAGTCTGAAACAGGTGAAGGGCGCCGAGGAGGACCAGTTCGCTCGGGCCCTGGAGCAGTTCAACGCGAGAGTCTGGCGCGGCCCACGCCGGCGCCGTGGCGAGCGCTACGATCTGGCCATGCTGGTGAACGAGCAGGAGGCCATGCCGCCAAGCAATCGCACCGCGTTGAAGCGCTTCAGGCAGGCCGGCCGCCAACTCGGCATCAAGGTGGGGCAGGTCGGCCGGGACGCCTATGCCCGCCTGGGCGAATACGATGGCCTGTTCATTCGCGAAACCACCGCCATCGATCATCACACCTATCAGTTCGCCCGCAAGGCTGAGCAGGAAGGCCTGGTGGTGATCGACGATCCGCGCTCGATCCTGCGCTGCACCAACAAGATTTATCTGGCCGAGCTGATGCAATCCAATGGCGTGCCGGTGCCGCCCACCGCCTTTGTGTTCAGCGCCAGCGCGGAGCAGGTGGACGGCCTGATCGGGGAATTGGGCTTGCCGATGGTGCTGAAGATCCCGGACGGCAGTTTTTCCCGGGGCATCAGCAAGGTGGAGGACCGCGAGACGCTGGCAACCGCGCTGCACGGCTACTTGAAGCAATCCGCCGTGGTGCTGGCCCAGGCTTTTATGTACACCGATTACGACTGGCGTATTGGCGTGCTCAACAACCGGCCGTTGTTTGCCTGCCAGTACTTCATGAGCAAGGGGCATTGGCAGATTTATCATCACAAGGACAGCGGCAAAACCGCCTCCGGCAACGCGCGCACGGTACCGATCCGCGAAGTGCCGCCGAAGGTGCTGAGAGTGGCGCTGAAAGCCGCCCGGCTGATGGGTAATGGGTTGTACGGCGTGGACCTGAAGCAATCCGGCGATCAGGTGGTGGTGATGGAGGTGAACGACAATCCCAACATCGACGCCGGTGTCGAGGACCTGTGGCTGGGTGAGGATCTGTACCGGCAGGTGATGCTGGAATTCCTGCGCCGCATGGAGGCGCGGCGGCTGGGGCTGCCGCTTTGACGGCTTGAAAAGGTCGCGGTCCGTGGGTCAGACGCCGTATTCGCTGCCCAGGCAGCTTCCCACGGAAGTGCCACGGAGCCGCTGTGGGAAGCTGCCTGGGCAGCGAATGGGCGCGGGGATTGAACGATCACGGTAAGGCTGCGCACCCAGCGTGCTAGCATGCTCTGGAAGCCCGCACCGAAAGGATTGGGAAGAACGTGATACGCAAAGACGCTCTGCGCCGGGAGCTGCGACAGTGGTTGGCCGAGGGGCTGATCGAGGAGGATCAGGCCCGGCGTATTCTGTCCCGTTATGGCACGGGACTGGAAACCAGCGGCGACTCCCTGGGGACGAGGGTGTTGACCGCCTGCGCGCTGCTGTTCATCGGCCTGGCACTGCTGCTGGTGGTGTCCGCCCACTGGGACGGCCTGCCCCGGGGCGTGCGCTTCGCCGGTCTGCTGGCCCTCACCGTGGCCGCCAACGGAGTCGGGTTGTGGCGCTGGGGGCGTCATGGCGAAGGGGGCGGCTGGCTGTTTCTCGGCGCCGTCTGCTATGGCGCCTCGATCATGCTGGTGGGGCAGATGTACCATCTCGGCGAGCATTTCCCCAATGGCGTGCTGCTGTGGATGGTCGGCACGCTGCCGGTGGCGTTTTTCTCCCGGCGTTTGCTGGTGACGCTGCTGCTGGTGGCGCTCACTGCCGTGTGGATGGTGATGGAAACCCCGTTCTCGCCGCCCTGGGCCGGGATCCTGTTTCTCGGCGTGGCGGGTTGGCTGGCCTGGCGCCGTCATGCCAATGTGGTGATGCTGCCGGTGCTGGCGACGCTGGTGCTGTGGCTCAATCTGATGCTGTCCTGGGTGTTCCATACCGATTTCGGGCCTCATTGGCGGGCCGGCCACCTGACGTTCAACCTTGCCCTGCTGGTGCTCGCCCAGGTGCTCTGCCAACGGCTGGAACGGCGTCACGATTCCCGCTGGGCCCCTTTGCCGTGGCTGGGACGGTTGTCGTTGCTGGTGTTGCTGCCGCTGACGTTCGAGGGGCTCTGGAAAGACTATTTGCACAGCCATTGGGGCTGGCTGGATCCGGGATTGTGGGCGGCGCTGCCGTTGCTGTTGGCGGCGATCGCGCTCAACCCCCGGGGCATCCTGCCCTGGCCGGCGCTGGCCGGGCTGGTACTGGGGCATGGTTGGGGGCGGCCGGAGCAGAGCCTGTACTGGACCGTGGCCGCCAATCTGGTGGTCCTGCTGGTGGCCATGGCCTGGATACGTGAGGGGCTGCTGCGCACCGACCCGCGCCGGTTCTTTGCCGGTCTGGGCACGCTGGCGGTGTTGGCGATACTGCGTTACCTCGATCTGATCGGGGATTACCTGGGCGCGGCTTTGTTGTTCCTGGTCATGGCCGCCATTCTCTACGGCGGTGCCCGTTATTGGCGCCGGCGCGGTCCGGAGGTGGCCCATGACTAGGCGCTGGCGGTTACGCGCCCTGGTGGCGGCGGTTTTGTTGCAGGTAGTGGTGCTGCTGGGCCTGCTGGGCTACGCGCGCTATCCGGTCTGGTTTGGCAAGGAGGTGGTGCTGCGTACCGTGCCGGTGGATCCCCGCGATCTGTTGCGCGGTAACTATGCCCGGTTGCGCTATGACATCAGCGAGGCGCCGATGCCGGAGGTGGGGGTGCCGAAAGTAGGGCGGGAGGTGTATGTGCAACTGCACCGGAAAGGTCAGGTATGGAAAGCGGTGGAGACCCGTTACTCACCGCCGCCGGGGGATTTCATTCGTGGCCGCATCCGCACCGTGCGGGTGGGCTCGGTGACGGTGGAATACGGCATTGAAGCCTATTTCGCGCCCAAGGATAAGGCGCTGGAACTGGAACGGCGGCTGCGCCAGGGAGGTCTGGCGCGGGTGCGTATTGCCACTGACGGGCGCGCCGCCCTGGTATCCGTGGAGGACACCGGAGCGGACTCTGTTCAGGGAGCCGGAGAGCGGCCCTGATCAGCCGCCGAGGACCTTGGTGAGGAAGCCGCTTTCCTTGGCGATGGTCTGGGTGAACGGGTCCAGCGCGTGCAGGCGTTCCTTATGGGCGGCCAGGTTCGGGTAGGACTCGACGCCTTCGCCGGCATGCTGGAAATTCACCAGCTGACTGGCCACCGCGATGTCGGCGATGGTCAGACGTTCACCAACGAAGTAGGTCTTGCCTTCCAGTTCACGGTCCAGGTATTCGAGCAGTGGCGGAACCGCTCCCTGCAACGCTTTTTGTGCCGCGGCTTCATCCGCGTCCTTGCCCATCAGACGCCGTACCACCCGATTGAAGAACACACCGAAGGTGCAGTTGACCCCCAGCTCGTAGTCGCCGAATTTCTCGAACCACAGGGCGCGGGCGTACTCGTAGGGATCCTCCGGGTAGAGAGACGGTTCCGGGTGTGTCTTTTCCAGGAAAGCGCAGATCACCCCGGAGTCGGCGAGAATCTGGCCGTCGTAATCCAGTGCCGGGATGCGCCCCAGCGGGTTGAGATCCCGATACCAGTCCGGCGCGTTGCGCGGGTCCACGTTGACGGTCTCATGTTCCACGCCTTTGAGGGCCAGTACCACGCGGGTTTTGCGCACGAACGGCGACAGCATGGCGCCATACAGTTTGATGGTCATTGGGGTCTCCCGGTTTTCGTTGTCGGATTGGGTGGGCCGGAGCCCGTGCCTGCCGCCGCGGGCGGAGTTGAAAAAGTCCCGCAGCTGGCTGCAACAGGCATATAGCAGTGTCGAGGAAGGGTCAACAGGGGACCGCCCGGTCAGGTGAAAACCGTCGGAATCGCCGAGATTGGACGGATTATGAACGAACGGTGTCGACCAGGGGAATTTCTCCTTGACGCTACCGGCCCGGGTTTCTAGACTACGCGCCGCTTGACAGGGCAGTCCCGCAACGGGATTGGCCAGCAAGTCCGGGTCCCCTTCGTCTAGTGGCCTAGGACACCGCCCTTTCACGGCGGTAACAGGGGTTCGACTCCCCTAGGGGACGCCACTGAATCGGGTTCGGTAACGGTCCGCGAACTGGCATCGCGTTGATTGGAGCCCAAGGGTCGAACCTTCATTAGTGGGGTTCGACCGGTCGCCAGCAAAGCTGGCGGATCGGAAGGTCTTCGCTAGCGAAGACAGCCCCGAAGGGGTGAGCCGCGCAGCGGTGAATACTCCCCTGGGGGACGCCACTCTTTCGTTCAGGCGAAGCAGTGACAAGCGGGAATAGCTCAGCTGGTAGAGCACAACCTTGCCAAGGTTGGGGTCGCGAGTTCGAATCTCGTTTCCCGCTCCATTTTCCTTTCGGGATTCATGAAGCATAGTCGCCCTTGGTTGGGCGCCCCTGCTTTTTATTGGGCTGGGGCCGCGACCGGGGCGCCGGCCGGTTCGAATCTCGTTTCCCGCTCCATTTTCCTTTCGGGATTCATGAAGCATTGTTGCGCTGCCCCCGGCTTTCTGTTTGGTTGGGATCGCGAGCTGGAGCGCCAGACATCGCCGATATGCCTGGTCGCTATTCAGTAGGATTTACTCCTCACTCATCAAGGCTTCAATATCCCAGAGGGCACAGCGCTTCCGCACTAGCGGATCGTCCGCTTTCAGGTCGCTCACGCGAATAAGCCCGCGACAATAATCTTCCTGTGATAACTGCTTGCCGATGTAGATGGCCGGCACGGAAAACAGGACGAAAAGCGCCAGACCGGGCAACATGGTCCAGAAAATAATGCCGATCAGGCCGTCGATGCTTACTCCGTTATCCAGACGTCGTGCAATAACTGGCCAGACAATCTTCCAGCACCACCAGAGCATCGCCAGCAACCCCAATGGCAGCAGGATATACAGAGAGGCGTTGTAGGCAATAAGCAGTGCGTCGCGGGTCAATGAGAAGGCTCTCTATTCCTGCGTTGAAAGCAGTGGAGACTCTCGCAGGGTATAACACCCCGGCCACCGGAGGAATCCACGCTGGGGGTTACACACAAATCTGTAGCAATGCAATACTGTCACGGGGTGAACGATTTCGGTAAACAGTCTCACGGGAATGCGAGAGTCATGGGCGCCGTTTCGTTTGCAACGCATGAGTCGGACTCCACCTGGAAAGATGGCAAGGATGCGATATGCGTTCTTACATGGATTGATGGATCAGCGGAGCACCTGAATGAAGAAAATTCAATGATGAGTCCCCGCTTCTCTGGCGTTCTTCGCAAGCTGTGCGATCTTTTCGGATTGACTGAAGACACGCCACCGGTGTTAGACCGACCCGCCGACCTCGAATTGCCCTGGGCTCCGGGGAAGGGAAATGCCATTCAGGACACGCTGGACGGCATTGGTTTTCCCTGGCGGGCAAGTGGCCAGGAACTCATTGACCGCTTTGGTCTGGTTCGTCATCCTGCCTACGACTGGGAGCAAAGCCCGATCACGCCTTGCCCATTGGCACTCGACGGCTTGCTCTATCCCATATCTCCGCAAATATTCAGGGCGCCGTCTCGCCACCACGTGCCCCTATGGTTCAGCGGGGATGTATGGATCAAAAATGACCCGCTTGCCAACCTTCGTCATGCGCACCGCCGGATCACTGAGCTGCTGGGCCCGGCCCCGATCGGGGTGCGTAACAATACGATCTCGTCGATCTGGCGCGCCGGCCCGGCCCGTATTTCGCTCACTGTCTGGCCGCCAAAGCTGCAACCCCCGGGGTGGAATCGGAATGTTCCGGCCCATGAGCGGGACCGGCGACTGAAAACGGCCTGCTCGATTCTTATCGAGCCTGGCTATCGTCGCCCGATGAGTGTGCGGGAGAGAGAATGGCTGGGGTCTTTTACGCCTCTTGACGAGGTGCGAGGCATGGTGTCGGCGTCAACACTGAAGGCACTGTGGGCCAGCATCCCTGATGGCTACAGCCAGGATTTTGTCTGTCTGCCGCCGCTGGATCAGGATGATTTCCTGGGCCGGATCGGCTTGTCGTCGGACCATGAGGCCTTGATTGTTTGTGCGAAACAACTGCATATCGTACCGGTCGAGCGTATTGTCGCGCTCCGTCTTCAAAAGCTCAGACCCGCCAAGGGAGGCGGTGGCGCCTTCCTGGTCCTGCTCTTTCATGCCGCGCCTGGCGTGGAGCGAACATTGGGTATTTCCGAATCCTTCGGTGACATGGACGTACTGGACGATCTCGCTTCTCTTCTCAGCAACACCCTGAACCTTCCGCTGCGGGTGCCGGAACCGCAATACGATTGTTGAGCGCTCCGCCGGTTCCAGCCGGCGCTGCTCCAGACAACAATGAAAGGGAAAGGTTGCTACCAGCCGGAGGGACGCGTCGCGGTCCACTTTCTTCCGCGCATAGCCGCGACTCAAATAGGGGTTGTTGTTCGGGTAGGGTGGATTGTTCCAACACATACCGGTACAGGTCCATGATCTGACCGTGGATGGCGAACACTTCGTGGACCATGCCATGGTAGGGCAAATTTCCGCTGGAGTGGCCACACGCGCGGTCCACCTCCAGCAGCGCGTGTTTGCCGTAGTCATAGAGTAAGGTGAATAGTGCCTTGGGGCCGCTTCGGCTTCAGACCCTTCCTCCAGTTTTGCCAACAGCGTTTCGTGGCGTTTCAGGTAAGCAAGCCGAGCCCCGGTTCTCTGGGCTGTTTGCTGTCGTAACCTGCTGCACTGCCTTGGCCAGTTGGCGGTGAGCGTTCCCGGTCCAGTCAATCATTGATTTGGTGGAGGTGATGTTCATGGTGGCTCCCTGACGTGGCCGTGGCCCGGCGAAGACTATTCGCCTTTCTTCAACGGCGCTATCAGCACCGGGCGCTGCGCGGCTTCGCACACTTCGGTGGCGGTGGTGCCGATCAGCTTGCTTTCCAGCCATCCCTGACCGTGCTTGCCGATGATGATCAGGGTAGCATCCCGTTCCGAAGCGATGCGCACTATGGTCTCCGCGGGGGAACCTTTTGGGGTCAGCACGCTGATCTGTTCCGGCTTGCCGGGCAGATAATCGCGAATGTGGTTCAACGCGGCGGCGGCCATCACTGGCAGGGCGGGGGTGTTAATCAGGCCATCCGGGGTTAGCACGGTTAACAGATCGATGCGGGTGGCTTCGGTGGATAACTCGCGGATAAGGTTTTCCGCGCCACTGGCGTATCGGGACAAATCCGTCGCCAGCAGCACTTGATTCAGCGCCGGTGTGACTGGCGGAGCCCCCTCGGTGCCGGTGTCTTCCGCATCCGGAGCGACCCATTCCAGAAACAACGGCAGCGTGGTCTTGCGGATCAGATCGCGGGCGACGCTGCCCAGAAACAGAGTGCTGGCCCGGCTGTGTGCCCGTGACCCAACGAGCAGAAGGTCCGCGTCGAATTCACCGGCGATGGCCAGCAATTCATCCGCCACCAGTCCGGAAATCCGCACGCAGACGGTTACCTCAAGGCCCGCTTTCTTGAGCGGCTCGGCGCAACGTTCCAGCCATTCCCGGTAATTTTCGCCGTGGTCGTAGGCGGCGAACTGGTTATAACTGACTCGCACCACATGGGCCAGGATCACTTTCTTGATGCCCCAGGTGCTCAGGTCCGTGAGGCGTGCCAGCGTGGCGGGAGCGGCGGGCGATTGGTCCAGGGCGACGAGTGCGGTGGTGAACATGGAACCTCCTCCCGAATGGAATGGCGGGGCTGTTGACGGCGCCACCGTGAACATTCACGGGGCCACGCTCCAAAAGTACGCCGGTGGATGGAAGGTGAATTGATCCTGATCAAAGTCCCGGCCGCCTCCTGTTCCCGACAAGACGTTGGCTGCTGCCGGTCCAGCGATCAATATGCTTGGTGCGTTCAACCACATCCGTTTACTATTGGGCAGGCGCGGTTGCGCACCAAACCCGTTATCACCAATCCGCTTTCACAAACAGGGCAGGGACCGAATGAAATCCACATGGATCAGGTGGCTGGTGGGGATTCTGTTCGGTCTGGTTATCGGACGGGTCAGTTTTGGCATTGTCGCGCCCTTCCTTTCTCCCGTTCTTGGCGCCGAGCCTGATTGGTTGGCCGAGGACCCCGCGGCATTTCATTATGTGATCATCGCGGCGCTGGTGATCCAGTTGCTGGTGGCCATTGCCATCGCCGTATGGTTGGCGCGGATCACCGTGATGAAACGCCTGATTGGCTGGGGGCTCGTGGCACTGGGCGCGGTATTGTTGATGAACATCGTCTCCACGCTGCTGTTTTCGGGGCTGAACCTCGGCGCCCTGATCAACCCGGGCTCCCGGGCGGAAAGCGATGCCTCCACCGCGTTCTGGTTCTGGCTGCTGGCCATGGCACTGCCTTACACGGTGATCGGCGCGGCCGGGCTGATCGTCGGCGGTATTCTGTTGCGCAAGACGCGCTGAACGCGGATCTGATAGGGAAAAGGGGAATCCGGGATGACGCAAAGGAAATTGCCGGCGGTGGCGGCCGCCATGTTGATGGCGCTGTCCACTATTGGCAGCGCGGATAGGGCGGCGGCACTGGACCGCTACGTGAGCCAGTATCCATGGGATGACGTCGATGGCGTGTCCTTCCTGGATGCGCCCTCGGTGAAAGCCGCGGTCACCACGGCGGTGGATGACCCCGGGATTCGCCAGGCCCTCCTGGTCGAGACCCGGGATGCGGTCGCCGGGAAAATCCTGGCGACGGACCATGGCCTGCTGATGCATGCCTTCGACCCCGCCAGTGGCGGTGACGTTAACTGGGCGTTGCTGATTTCACCGCGGGGCGGGTCGGCGGCGGCCTGTTTCTCCACCGGAGTTGAGCCGGGCGTGCGTGGTGCGGATTGGTATATGGAGGGAGCGCGTATCGCCACCCGGTACGAGCCTTGCCCCTCCGAAGCGGACCAGATCCCGGCGGCGATTCGGGCAAGGGTGGCGCCCGCCACGGAGCCGGGGGCGCTGCAATGGGCGGTCTGCTACGGCTATCCGAAAATGGCCTCCGGTGAGGCGGGGGCTGTCATCAAAGGCGACCATCACTGCGTTATCCCCGCCGACAGTGAGATCCTGAACCTGGTTGACGCGGCTTGCCAGGAGGACGCCCTCTGTAAAGTGGAAGCGATGGTGCTGGCGGACCCCCGGCGGGAACGGCGGGAGATTCGTCAGGTGTTGTCTGTTCAGAAGATCGATGACGTGCCCGATCCGGCGGAGCCGTACCGGCGACGGGCGGGCCGATTCCATGACGGGGTTTACGCGCGCGAGGACGGAGGCTGTGAACGTGGCGGCGCTGACGAGCGGGTGTCCCTGGATCTGTCACGACCGGCCGGCGGTGCGCTGCAGTGGTTCGACCAGTATTGCGCCGTGCTCGCGGCCGGGGGAGAAACACCCGCGCCCGGTGAATTCCAAAGCACCCTGCAACTGCGTTGCGGCGACGGCCCGGATCAGGACACCGCCTTGCGTGATGGTGCCACGGGGAGAGAGACCACCGCCGTGTTGCGCCATGAGCATGGCCGCGCCATCAGCATTGACGGCGATGCTCTGGTGCGCTGTCCGATCCGGCGCGCCGACACACCGCGATGGTGGATTCAGAGAGCCCCGTTCAACGGGCGCTATCCGTCAGACTAGACGGCGAACGCTGGCGGGTCGAGGAAACGCCGGGCTGTCCCGGCCAGCCCGGCCCTGCTCGCCGATGGCATCGTTTCAGCGTTGCCGGGCCTGGGCTACCAGGGCCGTCAGTGCCAGCCCCGCGCCCAACAGGCAGGTCAGGCTCCAGCCACCATGGGCCCAGGCCAGGCCACTGAGCGCGGAACCCAGGGCGCCGCCGACGAAGAACAGGCCTACGAACAGGGCGTTGATCCGTCCACGCACGCTATCCGGTTCAATCAAATTGATCACGCGCCGGCCCAGGGTTTGATCACCCGTAACACCGACATCCAGTAGCACCGCGCTGAAGGCCAGCAGACCCAGCCCGGGCCAGAACGGCAGCGCCCCGTTGCCGGCTCGGGCTGCGATCAGAAAGGCGGCGATGACCATCAAATGACTGGCCACGGTGCCGGGGCGAGTACCGCCACGGTCGCCCAGGCGGCCGAACCAGGGCGTGGCCAGGGCGCCGGTGACACCGACCAGAGCAAACAGGGCGACCTCCTTGTAGTCCAATTGAAACGGCGGCCGCACCAGACGCAGGGCCACGGTGGTCCAGAACAGACTGAACGTGGCCATCACCAGGGCTGCGGTCAGTGCCCGTTGGCGCAGTACCGGCTGCTCGCGCAGTAGTTCCCAGAGGGACAGAAGCAGTGCCGGATAGCGTTGCGGGTTGCCCGGATGGCGGCGGGGCAGGGCGCGGTAGAGCGCGGCCCAGAGCAGTAACATCAAGGTCGCGTTGCAGAGATAAAAAGCGCGCCACTGGTACAGATCGGCGATCAGGCTGGCCATGGGCCGGGACAGCAGAATGCCGAACATCAGGCCGGACATGACATTGCCGATGGTCCGCCCGCGTTGCGCCGCTGGCGCCATGGACGCGGCCAGCGGCACCAGCACCTGGATCGCCGAGCAACTCAGCCCCAGCACCACCAGCGCGACCAGCAACAGGGGCGCGTTGGGTGCCACCGAGCAGAGGCTGGCGGCGATGATGGCAATCAATAGCAGACGCAGCACCAGGGCACGGTTTTCCAGACGGTCAGCCAGCGGCACCAGCAACAACAGCCCGGCGGCGTAGCCGGCCAGCGGTGCCATGGCAACCAGTCCCTGCTGGCTTTGCGACAGCCCCAGTGAGCCGCCAATCATCCCCACCAGCGTTTGTGGCGCGAACAGATTAGTGACAATGATGCCCACCGCCACGGCGAACAACAGGGTAAGACGGCCGGTGATCGGCGTCGTCACCGTCGCCGTTGCCGTGGGAAGGTCCTTGTCCAAATGCGATGCCCCTGATCCCGGAAGCGTCAACCATAGCGGCGGCGCAAAGCCGGTATCAATGTACCAATACGCATGGTTGGCATGCGTCCCGGGCATGTCGGCCGCTGGTTATATGTAATAAGGTCTCCACTGGAGGTGCAGAAAAGAACCTCAGGCTCTAAGATGGTCCGGATAGTCAGGAAAAGGCCCCAACCCCGACCATGGCCCGATTACATCCGCGTTTATTGCACGCCCTGAATCTGTTGCCGACGGACCGGCCGGTGCATTTGTTGACCCGCCATTCGGTTCGCGAGCTGGCCAAGAACGGGTTTGCGGATTACCGGCTGCCGTTGACGCCGGAAGGCATTGAACTGGCCCGGGATTGGGGAGGGCAGTTGGCGCGCCCGGTGTCGGCGTTTTATTCCAGCCCGGTGGGGCGTTGCGTGGACACCGCCAAGGCCATGGCCGAGGGGGCGCTGCGTGCTGGCTTGATCGATCGCCCCATGGATGTGCTCACCGACAACACGCTGGTGGAACCGGGTTGCTATGTGCAGGACATGAACCGGGTGGGGCCCACCTTTCTCAAGATGGGCGCCATGCGATTCCTCAATCGCCATTTGCAGAATCCATTCGAGGGCATGCTGTCGCCGGCGGAGGGGTGTGCCAAACTGGCCAGCTATTTGCGTGACCGGGAACCGGACAGCGGCGAACTGGCGGTTCACGTGACCCATGACACCATTCTCGCGGTGTTGGTGGCGGAGCTGGAAGGGCGGCGCTCCATCAACCAGGACGATTGGCCCTGGATGATGGAAGGCCTCTGGGTCTGGTTCCAGGACGGCGGTATGCACTGGGTGTGGCGCGGCGAGCGCGGCCGCCGCGCGCTGCGCGCCTCCGCTTGATTTTGTCTTCGGCTACCCCCAATTAAGCTGGATTGGGCAACCGTCCGTTGCTGTGATCGCGTTATGGTGCGGCAGCCGGGGCGGGCGGTTATATCCTGATTGGGGGCACCCGGCACCGTCCTGTTTGTCCGCCACGCATCGATGAGTAAAGCATTCGGTTTAAAACCGTTTTCCGCCCCAGACCGGAAAGAGAGGTGATTTTTGTCGGCCTTGAGCATTCGTAATCTGACCAAAACCTACAGCAACGGTGTCCAGGCGCTCAAGGGCATCGACCTGACCGTTGAAAAAGGCGAATTCTTCGCATTGCTGGGTCCCAATGGCGCCGGCAAATCCACCACCATCGGCATTGTCAGTTCCCTGGTGAACAAAAGTGGCGGCGACGTCGAGATCTTCGGCCACTCGCTGGACCGGGAGCGGGCGCTGGCGAAAAAGAAGATCGGCGTGGTGCCGCAGGAATTCAATTTCAATCAATTCGAGAAAGTGTACGACATCGTCGTCACCCAGGCCGGGTTCTACGGCATCCCCATCGCCGAGGCCAGACGGCAGGCGGAGAAATATCTGCGACAGCTTGGCTTGTGGGAGAAACGCCAGTCCGCCGCGCGCATGCTCTCCGGGGGTATGAAGCGCCGCTTGATGATCGCCCGCGCGCTGGTGCATGAACCGGAGCTGCTGATCCTGGATGAACCCACCGCCGGCGTCGACATCGAGTTGCGCCGCTCCATGTGGGATTTTCTCATCGGCCTGAACGAACAGGGCCGCACCATCATTCTCACCACCCACTATCTGGAAGAGGCGGAGTCGCTGTGCCGGCGCATCGCCATCATCGACCATGGGGTGATCGTCGAGAACACGGATATGCGATCGTTGCTGGAGAAACTGCAGGTGGAGACCTTCGTGCTCGACCTGCAACGGCCGTTGCAAAGCGCGCCGGAATTATGCGGTTTTCACGTGCGCCTGCGTGACGCCGCCACCCTGGAAGTGGATGTGCCCAAAACCGAAAGTCTCAATCGCCTGTTCGGCGCCCTGGCGGAACAGGACATTCAGGTGCTGAGCATGCGTAACAAAGCCAACCGGCTGGAGGAATTGTTCGTGCGACTGGTGGAACGCAACGCGGATCTTGCCGGCAAGGAGGCCGCCTCGTGAGTTTTACCGAACAGTGGGTGGCGTTTCTCACCCTGGTGACCAAGGAAATTCGCCGTTTCGTGCGCATCTGGCCGCAGACTTTGCTGCCCCCAGCAATCACCATGTCCCTGTATTTCGTTATCTTTGGCAACCTGGTGGGCAGCCGCATCGGCGACATGGGCGGCTTCGATTACATGCAGTACATCGTCCCTGGCCTGATCATGATGAGCGTGATCCAGAACAGCTACGGCAACGTGGTCAGTTCGTTCTTTTCCACCAAGTTCCAGCATTCCATCGAGGAAATGATGGTGTCGCCAATGCCGGCCCACGTCATCCTCACCGGTTACATGGTGGGAGGGATCGCGCGGGGCTTGATGGTCGGTGGCATCGTCACCGTGCTGAGTCTGTTCTTCACCCACCTGACTCTCCAGCACGCCTGGATCACGCTGTCGGTGGTGGTGATGACGGCGGCGTTGTTCTCTCTCGGTGGTTTCATCAACGCGGTGTTCGCCCGTAACTTCGATGACATCAGCATTATTCCCAATTTCGTGCTGACGCCGCTGACCTACCTGGGCGGAGTGTTCTATTCGCTGGAGCTGCTACCGGATTTCTGGCGCGCGGTGACCCTGGCCAACCCCATCGTCTACATGGTCAACGCCTTCCGTTACGGTATCCTGGGGGTCAGCGACGTCAATGTGTACACCTCCCTGGGGACCATCGCGCTGTTCGTGCTGGGGTTCTATATTCTGGCCCTGTGGCTGCTGCGGCGTGGCACCGGTATTCGCGCCTGAGACAAGACCGATGAGCTATCTGAAAGACGCCCCGCTGGGGCAAACCAGTGACTACGTGGACCAATACGCACCGGAACTGCTGTATCCGGTGCCCCGGGCGCTGGCGCGGGAAAGCCTGGCCCTGGAAAACGGCGCCCTGCCGTTCCAGGGCGAGGACCTGTGGACCGGCTACGAGCTGTCCTGGTTGGACCAGGGCGGCAAACCCCGGGTGGCGCTGGCGGAAATCCGGGTGCCGTGTACCTCGGACAACATCATCGAATCCAAGTCGCTGAAGCTGTACCTGAACTCGTTCGCCAACAGCCGCTATACCGACGCCGATGCGGTACGGGAAATCATCACCGCCGATCTGGGCAAGGTGGCTGGAGAAAAGGTGACGGTACGGATTCTGTCTCTGGGGGACGCCGCGGCGCAACCGGTCTGGCATGGCGACGGCGTCTGCGTGGATGAACTGGACCTGACCATCGATACCTTCGCGTACGACGCGGCTCTGCTCACCGCCGGCACCGGCGAGGACCATCAGGGCGAGCTCTATTCGCACCTGCTGCGCAGCCATTGCCCGGTGACCAATCAGCCGGACTGGGGCACCGTGGTGGTACGTTATGAAGGTAGGCCCATCGATCCGGCGGGTTTTCTGCGCTATGTGGTCTCCCTGCGCAACCACCAGGGCTTCCATGAGCAGATCGTCGAGCAGATGTTCGTCGACCTGCAACGCCAATGCGCCCCCGCCAAACTCTCCGTCCTCGGCCGCTTCACCCGCCGCGGCGGTCTCGACATCAACCCGTTCCGCAGCAACTTCGAACCGGCGCGGGAGAACCGACGCACGATAAGACAGTGAAGGGGGGCAGTTGACAGTTGATAGTGGACAGTTGACAGCGAAAGACGAAAAATAAAAAGCAGCTAATCTTTAGCCGCTGTGGGAGCTTGCTTGCAAGCGAATATTACAAACGCCTAGGTGAGCTCCATTCGCTTGCAAGCAAGCTTCCCACAGAGAATTCATGGATCGACTTTTTTCTTTCGCTGTCAACTGTCCACTATCAACTGTCAACTCTCTTTTACGTTCCCAGCGGCCATCCCACCGTGATCCAGACGCCGAGCAGGATCGACCAGCCCAGCAGCAGCGTGAGGCTGTAGGGCAGCATTAGCGCGATCAGGGTGCCGACGCCGGTGTCCGCCTGGTAGCGGCGGGCGAAGCCCAACACCAGGGCGAAGTAGGGCATCAGTGGGGTGATGATATTGGTGCTGGAATCGCCTACCCGATAGGCGGCCTGAGTGGCTTCCGGGTCGATACCGAGCAGCATCAGCATGGGGATGAACACCGGCGCCAGAATCGACCATTTGGCCGAGGCGCTGCCGATCAGCAGATTGATGGTGGTGCTCATCAACACGAACAGCAATAGCAGCAATACCGTGGGCAAGGACAGCGTGCCCAGCCAGGCGGCGCCGCGAATGGCAAGCACCAGTCCCAGTTGGCTGTAGTTGAACCAGGCCACGAACTGGGCGGCGAAGAACATCAGTACCAGATAACCGGCCATGGACGCCATGGTGGTTTCCATGGCGGTGATGACATCACCGGCGGAGCGGAATGCGCCGCTGACGCGGCCGTAGACCACGCCGCAGGCGGCGGCCACCAGCGCGATCAACACCACGATGCTGGACATGAACGGGGATTGCAGCAGAGAACCGGTGTCCGCATCACGCAGCGGCGCGCCCGACGGCAGCCCCAGCCAGGCCAGAAACGCCAGCCCGAGAATCAGCGTAACCAGGGTCCAGATCGCCGCGCGCCGGTGCAGGCGCGGCTGCTCGTCCCGGCTGCTCCCGTCCATCGTGCCGGCGGTCAGCCGGGGTTCGACAAAGCGCACCGTCACCAGGGTCACCAGCGCGGTCACCAGTACCGTGGAAACGATAATGAACCAGTAATTGCCGGCGGCGCTGACGTCGCGCTGGGGATCGATGATGTGCGCCGCTTCGGTGGAAATCCCGGCCAGCACCGCGTCCACCGGGCCCAGCAACAGATTGGCGCTGTAGCCGCCGGACACCGCCGCGAAAGCGGTGGCGATACCGGCCAGCGGGGAACGGCCGGCCAGTTGGAACAACAACCCGGCCAGCGGGATCAGCACCACATAGCCGGCATCGAAGGCGATACTGGACATGACGCCGGCGAACGCCACCGTGGCCACCAGCGTACGGTGGGACGCCCGGCGTACCAGCGCCGCCAGGCTGCCGCCCAGTAGACCGGAATGCTCGGCGATGCCCAGGCCAAGCATCGCCACCAGCACCACGCCCAGGGGGGCGAAACCGGTGAAGTTGCTGACCATGTGGCTGAACAGGTACCGCAAGCCCTCGCTATCAAGCAGCGAACGCACCACGATTTCCGTTTGCTCTTGAGGGTGGAAGGCGTTGGTGCCCAGCGCCGCCAGGATCGCACTCAGAGGCAGCATCAGCAGGCACAGCCAAACGAACAGAAGGGTGGGGTGGGGCAGCCGGTTGCCCAGCCGTTCCAGGCGGCTCAACCAGCCCGCCGATGCAGAAATCGCCATAGTCGCTCCCGGTGGTGTCCCTTTGTCCGGGTTGGAGAGCTCAGAGACGGAGCTGCTCCTGTACCCGCCGCGCCGCCCGCCCCATGAATTCCAGTACCCGGGGACGCTCCCGATGATGCAGGCGGCCGGAGTCCAGGTGCAGCACGAAGCCTTCCGCTTCGAAGTCCAGGGACACCGGTTTGTTGTCTTTCAAGTCCGTGGCCGAACGGGCCAATGTCCCGAGTATGCGTTTTTTGTCGAAATTGTGAATACGCTCGAGGTCCATATGCAAGGCGAACCCCCCGGTTTCGGCACTGACATAACGGCTTCGGGATCCGGCGTGGCGCTTCAGATCGCGGGCTTCGTAGACCGGAATCGGGCGGCTGAAGCCCTTGGCGCTGATGTCGCCGACGCTGCGACATTGAATCCGTTCCCGCACCAGTTCATGGGTGGATTCGGAAATCAGCACCTGGCCCGGACGGCAGGCGGATTCCAGCCGGCTGGCCAGATTCACATCGGTGCCGAGAATGGTGTAGTCCATGCGGCTATCGGTACCGAAGTTGCCGACCGTGACATAGCCGGTGTTGATGCCGATACGGATCTCCAGCGGCTGCTTGATGCCCTCGTGCTTCCAGCGCTGACGCAGCAGCCGCATATGGCGCTGCATCTCGATGGCCATGGCCACGCAGCGGAAGGCGTCTTCCTGGGCGCCTTCGCTTTTCGGGTCGCCGAAGAACACCATCACCGCGTCACCGATGAATTTGTCGATGGTACCGCCATGACGCAAAGCAATGCGGGTCATCTCGCTCAGGTAGGTATTGAGCATGGCTGTCAGCGTGTCCAGAGGCAGTTCCTCGGAGATCGCGCTGAACCCCTTGATGTCGGAGAAAAACACGGTGAGGCGTTTGCGCCGGGTTTCCAGTTTGGCGTCCCGTTTGCCGGTGAACAGCGACCCCCAGATCTGCGGTGGCAGATACTTGGCCAGTTTGCGCGACATATTCAGCGCCTGCCGCTGCTGCTCGCGCACTTGCTGCTGTGCCAGGCGCAGATACCGGGTCTGGCGCTGCGCGAAGAAGGCGCTGGCCCCCATGTACACCGCCAGCCCCAGCAGGGCGAGGATAATCAAGGATAACGGAGCCTGTGGTACCGGCTCGAAAGCGGGATCCAGCAGATAGAACAGAGCGCCGCCGACGCCCGCGCCCAGCGCGGTCATCACCACGCTGCCCAGCCAGGGACGCCAGCCCCCATGGCTCATGGCGTTGGCGTGCACAATGGCCAGCAACGCCAGACTGGGCACCACCGCGAACCACAGGCAGGCACAGGCAAAACCAATGCACAGAGCGTCCGCCTGCAGCAGTGTCTGTGACAGCGTGGCCGCCGCCACACCGCGCTTTTCCGCCACCATCGCCAACAACTGGATCAGCAACGGATAGGCCAGCAGCGGCGCCACCGCCCACAATAAAGAGAAGGGATAGACCCGCAGGCCGATACCCGCCCCGAGCATGCCGCTGGCGACCAGAAACGCCAGTATCCGGGTCAGATGGGTTTGCCGGCGGGTCTGTTCCTTCAGATCCAGGAACTGGCGTGATGACAGGGCGGGGTCAGCCATGGACGGTGTCGATCCCGACCGGAAGCAAAGAAAACACCGCGAGAGCGGCGGCGGCACGGCGCATGGTTGACTCCTTGTCCTGGGGGTAACCGAAGAGCTTATTAGAATTTTTTATAAGAAAAAAGAATGATTTTTGCCGGCGGACAAACGGCCGCCTCTGCCGCTTGCCCTGGTGGCGTCTCCGCGCCACGAGGCTACAATGGCGCTCTTATTAAAAAAGGAGATTGCATGGATACCCTCACCGCCTTGACCACGCGGGTGTCAGTGCCGCGGCTGACCGATCCCGGCCCCAGCGATGAGCAGATCGACCTGCTGCTGCGCGCCGCGATCCGGGCACCGGACCACGGCATGCTGCGACCCTGGCGATTCATTGTGCTGCGTGGTGACCGGCGTGAGCGGTTGGCGGACATCATGGAAAAACACGCCGCCGAGACCGTCGCCGAAGCGGACCCGTGCACCCTCGCCAATGCCCGCAACAAAGCGCTGCGCGCACCGGCGGTGATCGTGGTGGCGGCGGAAGTGACCGAAGGCCACAAAGTGCCGGTCTGGGAGCAGGTGCTGGCGGCTGGCGCGGCGGCCCAGAACATCATGCTTGCCGCCCATGCGCTGGGTATCGGCGCCATGTGGCGTACCGGCGCCATCGCCGAGGACGCGGCGGTGAAACGGCGCCTGGGCTTCGCCGACAAGGATCAGGTGGTGGCGTTCATTTACCTGGGTACGCCGGCCGGCGCGCTCAAGACCGTGCCGGACGAAACGCCGGATCGGTATGTACGGGAGCTGCCCGATGACTGATCTCACGGCCCTGGCCGGAAAAGTTCGCGCGGCGATCCCGCTGACCCGTCACCTGGCGTTCGAGTACCTGGATTTCGATGGCGAACAGCTGCGGTTGCGGGCACCACTGGCGCCCAACCATAACGACAAGGGTACCTTTTTCGCCGGCAGCCAGGCGGCGCTGGTGACCCTGGCGGGCTGGTCACTGACCTCGGTGCTGGCGGAACGGATCCTGCCGGATCAGAAGGTGGACGTGGTGGCGGTCACCTCGTCGCTGGACTATTTGCTGCCACTCGACATCGATATGGTGATCACCGCCGAATCCGAAGCCGCTGACCGGGAACGTTTCCGCGAGCGGCTGCAACGGCGCGGCAAGGCGTCGCTGCGCATTATGGCGCGGGCGGACAATGAACAGGGGCAGCCGGTCTGCCAGTATCAGGGCACCTTTCTTGCCCGGATACTGAAACCATGACCCTGGATACTTCCGCGTTGCTCTATCTGCTCGGCTTCGGTAGCTGGGCGTTGTTTCTGCTCTTCGCCCTGGTCGCCGGCCGCGGGCTACAAGTGATGTCCGGCCGCCGACGTGCCGATGCTTTCCCGCCGTATCACTATGAGCCGGCGGAATTTCTCAGCCGTCTCTCGCGCGCCTATCAGAACACCCTGGAACTGCTCGGTGTGGTGATTGTCATTGCCGGCGCGGCGATGGTTGTTGGCAACGACCTGGCCGGCCGGCTGCTGCCCTGGATTCTCGCCGCCCGTATCGGTCAGAGCCTGGTTCATCTGCTCGGGGTGAACCACTGGCTGGTGCAGATCCGCTTCGCCTTTTTACTGGTGCAGATGGTGCTGCTGGCCTGGCTGGCGGTGGATACCTTTCCGATCCTTTGTGATCTGATTAAACCCTGAACAGTCGCCCTCCCAACCCTTGCCTAACCCGCGCCCCTCCGGTACTCTACGCGCCCTCAGCCTACGGGCTGGGACGACAAAGAGTTTCCCCGGTGAGGTGTCCGAGTGGCCGAAGGAGCACGCCTGGAAAGTGTGTATACGGAAACGTATCGAGGGTTCGAATCCCTCCCTCACCGCCAAATAAAGAGCCCCGCGTAAGCGGGGCTTTTTATTTGGTGGTCGTGGGCGGCTTTGATAAGGGCCCTCCGGTTCGACCAGCCGGCCTTGGCCGGCGCAGGACGTCGCCCTTGGGCGACGGGGCGAAGCCCCGAGCGTCAGCGAGTCAATCCCTCCCTCACCGCCAAATTAAAGCCCTGATTTTTCAGGGCTTTTTTCGTTTTAGGCCGATCACTGGGGCAAAATTGGGGCAGAATCGCCGTTTCCCAGTCCGCCGCCGGACGCTCTAAACCTGATCATTTCCGAAACCATCCCCGCCATGCTCCGGGTGTCATTGAAGTGGCACGAACCCAGGGGAGGGCGAAGGCGGCCGTCCGTCGGCCACCCGGCGAGTTTTCGTGGAGAGTAGGGGTGCCGGGTTACTTGTTGTCTCCCTTGTCCTCTTTCGACGCCGCGGTTTTCAGTGCCGCATAGGCAAAGCCGATTAGCAGACCGGTGGGAATCAGGCGCCACATTTCATCGAAACCAAAGAAGAACCAGGCGGCGAGGATAACGGCGGCGAGGCCGAGAAGCAGGGCGACAAGTCGGGAGGCGGACACGGTGCTCTCATGAATCGGTAGTGGACGGAGCCGCAGAGGCTAGCCGAGAGGCGGGGGCAAAGCAAACCGGAAGCCGGGGCTTCCGGTTTGTCCGCGATGGTGCTCAGGCGCGGTAGGCGTAAGCCTCCTGGGAAATTCCGCCGTAGCCGTAGGCGGCGGCGCGGCAGTCGACGATGTGGATGTTGGAATGGGGGTGCACATCGCCGAGCAGCTGGCACATTTCCTTGAAAGCGAGCGCCTGGTAGTCCGCTTTCTGTCGCTTGGTATTGGTCTCGTCGGTGATGGTGACCACCAGCCGGAAGGAATCCTGATTCAGTTCGGCCAGTGAGCGCCCGCCGATGAACCATTGCTCCCGGGGGAGATAGCGGATTTGCACCATGGTGCGTTGCACTTCCTTGTCCAGTACCCGGCAGGTCAGGGTAGTGAGCGCTTGGGCGATACGTCGGGCCTGTTCGGGGTCGGGGTCGGGGCCAGCGGACAGGGTCAGATCAATCCCGGGCATGACTCGGGTCTCCATCGAGTGAGGTTTCAGGGGTGAGCAGAAGGCAGGTTAGAACAGATTTGGTCATCCGAATAACGGGAATATAAGATACTGTCCATCGGCCAGACCGATGGCTGGCGCAAGCTTGGAAGAATGCGTGGTGAAACGCTTTGATCTGGAGTTGCTGAACACCCTGGTGACGGCGGTGGAACAGGGCAGCCTGTCGGCGGCGGTGCCGATCCTGTGCCGTTCTCAGTCCACCCTTAGTGAGCAGGTGAGAAAGTTGGAGCAACAGTGCGGTGTGCCGCTGCTGGTGCGTGGCAAGCAGGGGGTGGTGCCGACACCGGCGGGAGAGCGGCTGGTCGACCATGCCCGCAAGCTGCTGGCGCTGAACGACACCGCCTATCAGGACATGCAGGGCTTGCTGATGGCGGGGGACGTGCGGTTGGCGATCACCGATTATTTCCGGCCGGACTGGGTGCCCACCTTGCTGCGTCGCATCCGTGGCCGCTATCCGCGCCTGCGTTTGCATGTGGCGATTCTGAAGAGCGCCCTGATCGAGCAGGAAGTGACGGCGCGGGAATACGATCTGGGCATTTCCATGGTGCTGCCTGACGTGGTGCCGGAGTCCTTCGCTGATGCCGGACAACGACGGCTGTTGCGCCGTGAGCCCTTATGCTGGGTGGCCCATTCTTCTCTTGAGCTGACGTCCTCCGAACCGGTGCCGATAGTGGCGCTGCCGGCCAGCTGTGCCTTGCATCGGTACACGATGGGCATGCTGGAATCCCACCGGCGACCCTATTACATCGCCCATTCGGCGTCCGGCGTGGCGGGTATGCACCTGGCGTTGTCCGCGGGGCTCGGCGTTGCTTGCCTGAACGCCTCGGCGGTACCCGAGGGGCTGACACGGAGCGCTGGCGCGCTCAACCTGCCCCGGCTGCCGCCAGTCCGTTTTCATATGACCTCGTCGACGCCGGCGGTGTCGGCGCTGGTGGCCGAGGTGCGCGGCATGTTGGCGCGATCCGCGCGCTGAAGGCCTCCCTGACCTGGTGTCAGGGGGACGCGTCCCAGGGGTATTCAAGCTGCATCGCGACCACCCGGGCGGTGCCTTGGCCATAGCGTTGACGGATCTCACGCAGGGTCTGGTCCAGTACTCCAGCCGGCGGCTGTTGTGCCGGCGGCGGCAGGCGCTGAGACCGTGGCCAGTCCCGCCGCACCTGATCGGCGAGCAGGCGGATGCCGCCGCGGCTGGCCACGCTGGCGCTGGCGGCGAAGGTGATCGCTGTGGAGCGATAGGTGCGCGACCAGGCGTCCAGAGTCAGGGCCAGGGACACTTCGTCCACGCCGTCGCGCAAAGGCATGGCCCATTGGTCCCGGTTCCAGAACGCCAGGGTGTTGCCGATCACGGTGAGCGCGAATGGGCGGGTGAAGGTGAAGGGGCGGCTGTCGTGGCGTGCGTCCCAGCGGCTCACGCCGAGGCCCTCGGCAACCCGCCGGGCCCGGTCGGTACCGGCGATCGCCTCGATCAGTGTCAGCATCATCGGCATGGAGGCGGTGATGCCGGTGGTGGTGGCCACGCCCTGGTCGACCACGAAACGGCGATTCGGGACATAACGCACGGACGGGCTCCGCTGCAGCAGCGCCTCGAGATAGTACCAGTGTGTGGTGGCCCTTTTGCCATCCAGCAGCCCGGCGGCGCCCAACACTTTGGCGCCGGCGCAGACGCCGATGATGATCGCGCCGCTCCGCGCTTGCTGTTGAATCCAACGTAGCGCGACCGGATCGTCATCGCGGGTCATGGCGGGCACCACCACATAGTCGGCGCCGTTCGGGTAGCGCAGGTCGAAATCAGCGATGGTGGCCTGCGGTTCCAGTTTCAGTGCCGGATAGAGCCGCATCGGGCCGGGGCCGGTGGCCAGCGCCACCACATCCGCCACGTCGGCACGCTTCAGGATACCGTAGCTGGTCAGGTAATCGTTGGTTTCGGTGGCGTCATTGATGCCGATGATGGCGATCAGGGGGCGCGCGCGTTTCGGTGGCGCCAGAGCCCGGAGTGTGGCGTCGATTTCCTGCCGGGCGATCGGTGGCCGCGGGCTGGCGGCCGGTGTCGGTGGCAGGGACAGCAACCCGCCTCCGGCCAGGATAAGAAACAAACCGGCGGCGCCAAGGCCGCCCCATAACCCAAGTCGCCGAGTCATCGTGCCGTCTCCCATGGGATTGTTTGATCTTTACCCTAGACCGGCTAGGCTTTGTCTGAAATGTCATAAAACAGGCAAAAACCGCCATGATGCGAACCATTGCGGTGGTTATCCATCCCGGTTTTCAGGTGTTGGACGCCACTGGCCCGGCCACGGCGTTCGAGATCGCCGAAAGGTTTTGCCCCGGTAGCTATCGGTTGCGCTGGCTGGCGCCGGAGGCAGGAGCCGTGATCAGTTCGTCCGGGGTCAGCGTGATGGCCGAACCGCTGGATGCCGGCCCTTTCGATACCGTCCTGGTGGCGGGGGGCGAGATCGTGCGCTCGCCGTCGGCGGTCGGGGCGCTGATCGGCTGGCTCGCCGGCGTGAGGGCGCGGCGTATCACCAGTGTGTGTTCCGGTGCCTTTCTGCTGGCGGAAGCCGGTTTGCTGGACGGGCGTCGCGCTACCACGCATTGGGAAGGGTGTGACGCGTTTCGTCGGCGCTATCCGCGGGTGCGGTTGGACACGGAATGCATCTTTGTCAGAGATGGCCACATCTGGAGCTCGGCGGGTATTTCCGCCGGCATTGATCTGGCCCTGGCCTTGATCGAGGACGACCTGGGGGAGGAGCCGGCGCGTCGTACCGCGCAACAACTGGTGGTGCATCACCGCAGGCCGGGAGGGCAGTCGCAGTTCTCGGCGCTGGTGTCGCTGGGTGGGCGCAGCGGCCGTTTCGCTGAACTGATCCAGTGGATGCGCTTGCATCTGGCGGAGCCGTTGACGGTGGAACGTCTGGCCGAACGCGCCGCCATGAGCCCCCGGCACTTTGCCCGCGGCTTCATGGCGGAAACCGGAGTAACGCCGGCGAAAGCAGTGGAGCGTCTGCGCCTGGAAGTGGCGCGTAACGCGGTGGAAACGGGGTTCGCGTCGTTCGAACGGATCGCCGAGGAAGCCGGATTCAAGGATCCCGGGCGTATGCGCAGGGCTTTTCTGCGCGCTTTTGAACTGCCGCCCCAGGCGTTGAGGCGATCGGCAAGGCAGCGGCGTCACTGAGGACGCCGCGGCGGTTCGCCATTGTTCAAGCGTCCAGGTTCAAGCGTCCAGTTTGTCCAGAAAGGTTTTGAGATGCTGGTTGACCTGGTCCGGCGCTTCCATCTGGATCCAGTGCCCGATGCCGTCGAGGATGATGATATCGGTGAGATCATCCATCTGCGAGGGCATGCGCTCCAGCGCCTTGGCGGCGAATTGGATCACCGGATCCTCCTCGCCGCCAATGAACAGGGCGGTGGGCTGGATTCGTTGGCGGCCGTCGGCGTGCTGTTCTTCCCAGGAGGCGTCCATGGCCCGGTACCAGTTGATGGGGCCGGTCAGGCCGCTGTGCTCGAAACGCTGCACATAGACATCCAGGTCCGCCTCGCTCATCCAGGCCGGTTGCGGCCCTTTGGGCGGTTGCAGGATGTCGAGGAAACCGGTGACCGGCTTGGCGGCACGATGTTTCTCCCGCATGCCGGGGCCGGACAACGCGTGGTACATGCGACGCAGGAAATCCCGTACATCCGCTTCCAGCTCCCGCTCCGGGATTTCCGGTTGCTGAAAATACAGCTGATAGAAAAAGCGCTCGCCGAAGGCTTGACGCATTTGCTCGGTGGGATGACGGGGACCGATCCCGGGGTAGGGCACCGACAGACCCACCACCGCCCGCACCCGCCGGGGATTCTCGCGGGCCACCTGCCAGGCGAGGGCGCAACCCCAGTCATGACCGATGACCACCGCCTGCTCGGCGCCAAAAGCATCGAGTATGCCCATGACGTCCTTGACCAGTTCGCTCTGCCGATAGGCCATCGGCTCCTTGGGCGCGTCACTGTAACCGTAGCCGCGCAGATCCGGTACCAGAACGTGGTAGCCCAGCTCGGCGAGAAAGGGGGCCTGATAACGCCAGGAGTACCCGCATTCGGGGAACCCGTGCAACAGGATAATGGCGGGGTGGCCCCGTTCACCGTACTCACCGACGTGGAAGGTGAGACCATTTGCTTCCACGCGCTGCTCTGTAGCGTTTGCCATGTCGAAATGCTGCCTGCTGTTATTGGAATGGGGGCGCGGCTGGTTCCGGCCCGACAGAATCGACAGCATACCGTGGGGAATGGGCGGAACAAAACAAAAACGCCGGGTGCTCCGCCCTAGGCTATTGCGCCTGAAACAAACCGGCGGTGATCAGACCATCGGCGATGGTATCGGCGAATTTTTCCGCGCCGGCTTCCAGGCCGCGTTGATTCGCCGTCACCGTGGTGCCTTGCCAGACAATCGCCTGCTGCGCCACGTCCCAGAAATCGGTGCGGGTCACATACAGTGTTTCAGTAATAAAAAAGTCCGGCCCGAAGGTCTCCGGTTGCATGGTCAGACCGGCGGTGACCGGCGCCTGGGAGGAGGCTCCGCCCCCCACATGCACGTCCTCGACTTTTTTATCGAGTAAATGAATCGCCACGGCACTGTCGAAGTCTTCGTCACGCATGCGCTGTGCCAGATAATCACGGCTTTTGCCTTCAATGCCTTTGTGGCCGTAGACATCCAGAGCCGCGTGGGCGTCGATACCCCGGTCGCGCAGCCGGTCGACGATGGCATGCTCCAACAGGGGCCGTATTTCATGGTCCACCAGCAGGCCCACCACCACCGATTGATAGGGGGGCCGCGCCGCCTTCTCTGTGTCGGGCTTCACGTCCACCAGTCTGGTGTTGCTGTACACCGAGAGACAACCGCTCAACAACATCAACAGCAGAGCGGGAAGGGCGTATTTCCTTGCTTTCATTGGTTTTCCTCTTGCTTGCCGGCAACCGCGGGCCACCGGCTTCCTTGTGAAACGGATCAGAAAGTCACGCTGGTGCTCAGTGCCACGTAATCACGATCGGAGACAGTGCTGTAGGCCTGATCATTATAGGTGGTGTAAGACAGCGTGGTGGTGCTGTTGCCATAATCGAACCCCAGCGACAGACCCAGCGAGCGCTGGTCTTCCTGCAGGGAATCATCGCTGGCGTAGCCGTCCACGCCGTGGCGGAATGACAAGCCCGGGGTCACGGTGACCGGGCCGAGCAGGTTGGCGTAGGTGGATTTCACCGACACCTGGTAACCCCAACTGAAATCGGTTACGTAACCTTTGTCGCCGGGGTCGCCCACTCCGTACTGGGTGTGGCGGCGGAAACGCATTTCGCTGGTGCCCGGCAGATCCGGAATCCATTCAAAGGCGGTTTGCAGGGACACGACGGTTTTTTGCGCCTTGAGAAGTTCGGGGATTACCGTGGTGAAGGTGAACTCGGCCCGTTGGATGTCGAATTCCCGGTAGCCGTGGACCACTTCGCCGTTTGCCACTGCGTTGATGTAATCCTGGGTGCCCGGGGGCACTTTGGCGTTGTTGCCGCCCAGGGTACTGTTGGCGGTTTGCGAAGTGAGGTCCGAGGTATTGATCTGGATCGGCATGTCCTTCAGGTAGCTCAGATTCATGGACAGATTGCCGATCCCGGCGAAGGTCTTGTCCGCGGTCAGACCAAAGACCTTGATGTCTTCCGGGTACTCATAAAAGTAGTGTACGCGGTTGAACGGCGACGGTTGTGGGGTGGGCGTATCCAGTTTACGGGTGGAGTAGATCGGCAAACGCATGTGATAGTTGAAATAGTAGGCGCCGACCTTGGCCTTGGCTTTAGCGAACTGGTAGTCGAACTTGAAGCCGTACTGACCGTCGTCGCGAGCGTCGTCGTCTCCCTCCCGCACGAAATACAATCCCTGTTCCTTGGCATCCTGGCTCGGTAGCGGTGTGCCACCGGAGAAGGTGCCGTTACAACCGATGGCGGTGTTGTCCAGGGAAGAATAGAAAGTGCCGCAGCCGTCCAGCACGGCTTTCTCCCAGTCATACTGATAGAACGCCTTGGCGGAAAGCTGCTCGAATGGGCTGAATTCCAGACTCACCATGCCGGATGGAATCAGATACTCCTGATAGCCAGAACCCGGACGGTGCAGCGCGGCCAGATCCACTGCGTTCAAGGACGACAGTGAGCCGCGCGAGTACATACTACGGCCCCACAGCAGAAATTGATCCCCGACTTTTACCGACAGCGGGTGGCCGTTCAAATCAAAGTTGCCGTACACGTAGGCTTCCTGAACATTACCGCCGGAGAATCGCGCGCGCCGGTCGAAGTCATCGTCGTTGAGGGGGGTATCCGGTTGGTAGCCGTTGGGGAAATGGCCGTGGGGGACGTCCTGTTCCTTGAGGACGTAGTCGTACCAGGCCTTGGCGCTGATCACCGCGCCGTAATCCCGGTATTTGAAGTCGAAGCGGCCGAACAGCTGCGCCACGCCGTTGACCAGGTCGCCGGCGTCGTAATTCATGTTGCCGTCATCGGCCACCGCCGAATTGGTTTGGCCGCCACCGGGCACGTCCGGGGCGAACAGCAGGTCCTTGTTGGCGGACTGCACCCGCATGGCGGTACCGAGGGCGCCCTTCACCGTCCAGGCGACACCGGCGTCCTCGTTCAGTTGGTTTTCTCCGGCCCAGGACGGCAGGCACAGGGGCAGGGTGCCAAGGGCGCAAGCCGCCCCGGCCAGGACTGTTATCCTCATTGTATTTCGCTCTCCGCTGGGGACCGGTCGAATGGTCCCTGATCGTTACTGTTTTTCTCTTGGTGTCACGACAAGCCGGGCTGTTCCGACCAACGGCGAAAACCGGACGACGTCACCGTCCGCACCGCGTGAACGATCCTTCGAAGTGGAGGCCGGTACCGGACAGGGCACCGGGGCTGGCCATTTCGGCCATGGCAGCCATCCGGCAAGATTGGGACGATCCGCATGGCACCGGAAATGGAGCAGGCAGGCGTTGTTCTTTTGGTTTGGCCGCCGTCCATGGCGGAGTGTTCTTGTAAATCAGTGTTTTAAAAAACGCCGGGAGTGATTCTTCACGTCACCGATGTGACCGCCCGGAGGGCGATCGCCATGGAGGGCGGCCGCATAAAACGATGCGCGGGCATTCAACCCGCCGCCGCCGTGAGGGTCAATAAGGGAAAGCGGGTTGAAATGGTTTAAAAGTGATCAGTGATGGCGGGATCTGCTCAAGAAATGCTCAAAAAGAGAAAAAAATAACAGACATGTATACCTTTTCTCCCCTGGTGTTACTTTGCGTAACGTCTCGGCGTCCGGTGGGGAGCGGCCAGGTAAGCCGGAAAGGCCTTTCATGGTACGGCCGTGCCACGGAAAAGCAAAGGCGAGGATCAGACAGGGTGAAGGCTGTTACTGTTTGTGGGAAAAAAAGTAACACGCCGAAAAAAAAGAGGCTGGTCTGCTGCGTAAAGGCGGTAAATTCGCCGAAACATAAAAAGTTTCGTTCAAAAAAACAGCAGCGCTGCTGTCTCCGTTCACTGTGACCAAACAGTCATCGGCGACAATGGGGCTGGGCGGGCTTGGGGATGACGGTTTTCACCGTATTTCTATCGGTTTTGGTGGTGGACGGAGTACAGCGCATTACTTTAAGAATAGAGGTGGAATTAGAAGAAAGATGAAGGAAAAACAGCAACTTAGTGTTCGTAAATTGGATATGCGATGGGGCTGGACAGGTAAAAAAACTTAGGAACATACTTAACGGCATGGCCGCTTTCGCCGGCCCTGACAGAAACATTGAAATTACATTGAATGCCTCCTTGGCATCATTCAAAGGAACGTCCCCGGCCTGTGAAACGGAAGGATGTTCCACGAAAGTGGATCGTCGCCTACTCGCGGCGATGAAATAAAACGGCAAAACAACAACAAAGTGGAGAGCCTAAATGTTGAAGTCCGTTCGTACCCTCGTCACCGCCTCCTTGCTGCTGGCAGGCACCGCTGTTAGCGCCGCGGAGACGGTGAAACTCGCTTTGATCGACCCGCTCACCGGTCCCATGGCCGCCGCCGGCCAACCGGCGTTCGAACACCTCAAGCTTGAAGCCGAACGCATCAATGCCAATGGCGGCCTGAACGGTGCCAAACTGGAAATCGTCGGTTTGGATAACAAAGTGAACCCGCAGGAGAGCCTGGTACAACTGCAGAAGGCCATCAATGATGGTATCCAGCTGGTGACCCAGGGCAACGGTTCCTCCGTCGCGTCCGCGCTGATTACCTCCGTGGAGAAACACAACCGCCGCAACCCGGGCGAGGAAGTGTTGTACCTGAACTACGCGGCGGTGGATCCGGCGTTCACCAATGATCGCTGCTCCTACTGGCACTTCCGCTTCGATGCCAACGCGGACATGAAAATGAACGCGTTGACCAACTATATCGCCAGTAATAAGGACATTCACAAAGTCTATCTGATCAACCAGGACTACAGCTTCGGTCACGCGGTGTCCAAGTCCGCTCAGGAAATGCTGAAGCAGAAGCGCCCGGACATCGAAATCGTCGGCAATGACTTCCATCCGCTGGCCAAGGTCAAGGACTTCACTCCGTATGTGTCCAAGATCCAGGCTTCCGGCGCCGACGCGGTGATTTCCGGTAACTGGGGTCAGGACATCACCTTGCTGGTGAAAGCCGCCGCCGAATTCGGTCTGAAAGCGCCGTTCTACACCTACTATGGTGCCAGCTCCGGCGTGGTGACCCAGTTGGGTGACAAGGGTGTGGACCGCATCTATCAGATCAACGAGTACTACGGCGATTTCGAAGATCCGGAGATGGCCAAGCGTCAGGTGGAAATGTATGAAAAAACCGGTTGGGACTTCTACTACCTGCGTTTGAGCACCATGCTCGACATGCTCAAGGCGGCTGCCGATAAAGCCGGTTCCACCGATCCGAAGGATCTGGCCAAGGCGCTGGAAGGACTGAGCATCGAAACGCCCACCGGTGAAGTGACCATGCGGGCCGAGGATCACCAGATCCAACTGCCGATGTTCATTTCCGTAATGCAAGACGGCATGAAATACGGCGCGGAAGGCACCGACTACAACTTCCACAAGGTGGCCGAGATCGCTCGTGAGGACGTGACCCTGCCCACCACTTGCCGCATGCGCCGCCCCAACTAAAGGCGGCCATGACTCCTTGTTGATGCAGTAAGGGCAGCGGAGATTCCGCTGCCCCGGGAGCCTGCTCATGCTCGAAATTATCCTCTTTTCGCTGCTGAACGGTATTTTGTACGGCCTTTTGCTGTTCATGCTGTCCAGCGGTCTCACCCTGATCTTCTCCATGATGGGGGTGCTCAACTTCGCCCATGCCAGCTTCTATATGCTGGGCGCCTATTTTGCCTACACCCTGGGTATGCACACCGGATTCTGGCCGGCTCTGATCCTGGCCCCCATTCTGGTGGGCGTTGTGGGCAGCGTGGTGGAACGTTTCGGTCTGCGCCGCGTGCACGCCAACGGTCACGTGGCCGAGCTATTGTTTACCTTCGGTCTGGCCTATGTCATTGACGAACTGGTGCAACTCACCTGGGGTACGGTGGCGGTGCCGTACCGCGAGCCGGAATACCTGCGTGAGCCCTTGTTTACTCTGTTCGGTACGGACTACTCCATTTTCCGCGGCGTGGTCATTCTGATTTCCATTTTGATGTTCGTCGCCCTCTGGTACCTGCTGAAGAAAACCCGGGTTGGCATGATGATCCGCGCCGCCCTCACTCATGGCGCCATGGTCGGACATCTGGGCCATAACGTACCGCGGCTGTTCATGCTGGTGTTCGGCTTCGGCTGTGCGCTTGCCGGGCTTGCCGGTGTTATCGGTGGTCCTCTGCTGGCCACGGAACCGGGTATGGCGGCCACTCTGGGCCCGATTGTCTTCGTGGTGGTCGTGGTGGGCGGCATGGGTTCGCTGCCCGGGGCGTTCTACGCCTCTTTGCTGATTGGCCTGCTGCAGACGTTCTTCGTGGCCATTGACGCTTCCATTGCCGACATTCTCGGTATCTTCGGATTGCAGATCGACCCGTATGGCGAAGTGGCGCGCATCACCCTGGCCAACCTGGCTCCGATGACTCCTTTCATTCTGCTGGTGCTGATTCTGATCTTCCGGCCCCGCGGTCTGATGGGGGAGCTTGAACCATGAGTGACGACATGACTGCTACCATGATCCGCTCCAATAACCGTTTTTCTCTGCGCGGGCTGGTGCCGTGGCTGGTGTTCGCCGCGGTGCTGTTGATCCTGCCTTTCATCTTTACCGATGGCTTCAGCTTCACGCTGATGAACGCTATCGGTATCAATATTGTTTTCGCGCTGTCCTACAACATGCTGTTGGGGCAGGGCGGTATGTTGTCCTTTGGTCATGCGGTATTTTTTGGCCTTGGCAGCTATGCCGCCATGCACGCGATGATCGCCATTGACGACGCCTCCTATGCGGGAGAGGGATTCTGGGCGCACGTGCCAGTGGTGGTCATGCCGCTGATCGGCATGATCGGCGGTGGCCTGGTGGCCTTGATTCTGGGCTGGCCGTTCTGCCGCCGTGCCGGTACCGCCTTTGCCATGATCACGCTCGGGCTCGGCGAGATGATCGCCGCCGCCGGCCAGATGTTCCCCTCCGTGTTCGGTGGTGAGGCGGGCATCTACGGTAATCGCATGGTCGGACCGCAATGGTTCGGTCTGGAGCTGGCACAGGCAGCGGATGTGTACTGGTTCATCGCGTTCTGGACCTTCGCCGCGGTTCTGGCCATGTGGGCTTTCACCCGCACGCCGCTGGGGCGTATGTCCAACGCGGTGCGGGATAACCCGGACCGGATGCAGTTCATCGGCTACCAACCACGCAATATCCGCTTCCTGGTGTTCATCGCGTCCGGCTCCTTTGGCGGTCTTGCCGGCGGTATGGCGGCGGTGAATTACGAGATCATCACGCCGGAGTCGTTGGGGCTGATTCCTTCGGGGCTGGCTCTGCTGATGGCCGCCGTGGGCGGACTGGGTGTGTTTTACGGTCCGATCGTCGGCGCGGTGCTGGTAACGCTGATGAACTCGTTGCTGAGCGATTACTCGGACGCCTCGATTTTGTATGTGGGGCTGATTTTCCTGGCCATCGTGATGTTCGCGCCGCGTGGTCTGGGCGGCGGTATCGAGCATGTTCGGACCGCTTACCGTGAAGGCCATTTGGCGCGACGTCTGCCGGGCTGGCTCGGAGGTGCGGTGGCGGTCTTGTTGATCGCGCTAGGGTTGATCATTGCCATCGAGCTGATGTTCGCCGGCCATGGTGGTGGCGATACCGTGAACGTCTTCGGCATGCAATTCCAGGCGGGTGGCATCACCGGCTGGCTGGCCGCCGTGGCGGCGTTGGTGATCGGCGTGCTGGTAATGCGGGCGACCAAGAAAAACCGGGAGGTGAACGCATGAGCGCCTTGACCATCAAGGGGCTGAAAAAGCAGTTCGGCCCCGCGGAAGTAATCCGTGGCGTGGACCTGGAAGTGGAGAAAAACGAGGTCCACGCTGTTATCGGCCCCAACGGTGCCGGTAAATCCACGTTCTTCAATCTGCTGTCCGGCGCTTTTCCTCCCACCAGTGGAGAAATTCAGCTGTTCGGGGAACGCATCGACGGCCTGTCGCCGGAGAAGATTCAGCAACGGGGGCTGGCGCGTTCGTTCCAGGTGAGCAACGTATTTGTCAATCTCAGTGTGTTTGAGAATTTGCGTTGCGCCTGCTTCAAGCAAAGCCATGCCGGCTACGTTTTCTGGCGCCCGGCGGCGCGGGTACGAGAAGCCAATCGGCGTGCCGAGGAAGTGCTGGAAATGATTGGTCTGCAAGCACTGCGTGACGTGCCGGCCGGCTCTCTGCCGTATGCCAGCCAGCGGGCGCTGGAAATCGGCATGACCATCGCCTGCGATGCCCCGGTGGTATTACTGGATGAGCCCACCGCGGGGATGAGTAATAGCGAAACCGCCCAGGCCATCAAGTTGATCCGTCAGGTGGCCGAAGGCCGGACCCTGATGATCGTGGAACACGATATGGGGGTGGTGTTCGAACTGGCCGACCGTATCTCGGTTCTGGTGTACGGCAAAATCATCGCCACCGGCAAACCGGAGGACATCCGTAACGATCCCAAAGTACGGGAAGCCTATCTTGGCGAGGAGGCGGCATGATGCTGGAAGTCAACGATCTGCACGCTTACTACGGCAAAAGTCACATCCTCAACGGGGTGAATTTCCATCTCAACGAAGGCGAAGTGGTGTCGCTGCTGGGGCGAAATGGCGTTGGCCGTTCCACCACGGTGAAATCGATCATGGGCGAAGTGCCGCCGCAGGGATCGATCCGCTTCCGGGGCAAGGAAATCGCCGGCCTGCCCAGCCATGCCATCGCCCGCCGCGGGTTGGGGTATGTGCCGGAGGACCGGGATATTTTCCCCACCCTGACGGTTCGCCAGAATCTGGAGCTGGGCATAAAGAATCCGCGCAAACCAGGCAAATGGAAGGTTCAGCAGATGCTGGATATGTTCCCCAACCTGGCACGCCGCGCGGACTCTCCAGCTGGGGTGCTCTCCGGCGGGGAAAAACAGATGCTGACCATGTGCCGGACGCTGATGGGTGACCCGGAGCTGATGATGATCGACGAACCCACCGAAGGGTTGGCACCGTTGATCGTCAAGCAAATCGGTGAATTGATCAGTGACATCGCCAACGCCGGTGTGTCCATTCTGCTGGTGGAACAGAAACTCTCCATCGCCATGGATATTTCACACCGGGTGCTGGTAATGGGCCACGGCCAGATCGTTTTCGAGGGTACGCCGGAAGAACTGCGCGTCGATGAGGCGATCCGCAAGGAGTGGCTCGAAGTATGAATTTCGATGGCGGCCCTGGTCGCCATCGCTACCCTTTACGCATTCCATTGAGCTTTGAGCTGACCCGTCCTCTGGACGGGTTTTTTTGTCACGGTTCAGAGAAAAAGTGGTTGTTCTCAACGAAGCGGCTGAACCGCCTCACGGCTCTCCACGAAAAACCTCCGCTCGTCGCGCGCCTGACCTGAACTCACCGGTAGACCGGCTATTCGCACCTTTTCAGGCCTCCTGGGGCGCGAAAAGATGGTTGAGCGTCAGGAAAAGACGGTGCGGATGTTCTTCCCACATGCCTCCATCCACCCTGCCGGTGAAGGCTCGCCTCGAACGTGCCCGGTAATCACCGGCTTTCCCCGACGTAAAGACACGCTGCCCATGGAGCGCGTGCAGGCTTTTTTTCGGGAGACATACAATGAATAACCAACCCTGGCTGAAGTCCTACCCCCCGGGCGTGCGTTGGGACGCCGAAACCACCCCCAAAGCGGTACAGCGGATCCTGGCTGATGCGGTGGCTAATCACCCGGAGCAACCCGCGATCGACTTTATGGGGCGAAACATGAACTACCGCGAGCTCGGCGCGTTGACCGATCGGGTCGCCGCCGGGCTGCAGAAGCTCGGTGTCGGGCCGGGCGTTCATGTCGGCCTGTTCCTGCCCAACACGCCACATTACCTGGTCTGCCTTTTTGGCGTACTGCAAGCCGGCGGCACGGTGGTGAACTATTCGCCGCTCGACGCCGCCAATGTGCTCAAGCACAAGATCGAGGACAGCCAGACCGATTTTCTCATTACGCTGGATATGGCTGCTCTATACCCGCAGATGGCCGCCATGCTGGGCACGACACGGCTGAAAACGTTGATTGTCGGCAATCTGGCGGAAATGGCGGGTGCCCCGGAGCAGGTGGCGGCGGCGATGGCCGCCAGGGGAGAGACCGTGGCTATTCCTGCCGATGGGCGGCATATGTGCTTCGCCGAGCTGGTCGATAACGATGGCTGGTACCGGGCCCACGGCATCGACGATCCGCGCGAGACTCTCGCCATTCTGCAGTACACGGGGGGTACCACGGGGCTGCCCAAGGGGGCGATGCTGACACACGGTAATTTGTCCTCGGCGGTGGAGCAGGTGGTCACCACCGGACTGGGCACGCCGCCGATGTTCGAGATGGGCAAGGAACGCGTGCTCGCGGTGCTGCCGCCTTTCCATATCTACGCGCTGACCGTCAACCTGCTGCTGGCCGTGCGCCTCGCGGCGGAAATCGTGCAGCATGTGCGCTTCGATCCGAAGACGGCGCTGCATGATATCACCGAGAAGAAGCTCACTTTTTTCTGTGGCGTGCCGACCATGTTCACCGCCGTCATCAACGATCCCGATGCCGCCCGCTATGACCTGCGTACGCTCAAGATGTGCAATTCGGGTGGCGCGCCGTTGCCAGTGGAGGTGGGAAATCGCTTCAACGCCATTACCGGCACCCGGCTGGCGGAAGGCTGGGGTATGACCGAAACCTCGCCGACCGGGACTTTCTCGCCCATTCCAGGCAAGCGTAAGGCCGGTTCCTGCGGCATTCCACATCCTGGCGTGACCATCAAAATGCTCGATCTGGACGACCCGACGCGCTACGTGCCGCTGGGTGAGAAAGGCGAGATCTGCATCCAGGGGCCCAATGTAATGAAGGGCTACTGGAACAAACCGGAGGCCACCGTCGAGAGCACTACCTTCGACGGCTTCTTCCGCACCGGCGACATCGGCTACATGGACGAGGACGGCTTCGTTTTCATCGTTGATCGCTGCAAGGACATGCTGTTGTGCAGTGGCTACAACGTCTATCCGCGTGTGCTTGAAGAAGCTATCTACCAACACCCCGCCGTTGCGGAAGTGGCTGTTATCGGCGTGCCGGATGAGTACCGGGGACAGTCTCCCAAGGCTTTTGTCACGCTCAAGCACGGCGCCAGTCCCTTCACGCTGGAACAGCTGCAGGTTTTCCTCAAGGACAAGCTGGGCAAGCACGAGATGGTGCACGGCCTGGAGATCCGTGAGGCACTGCCCAAGACCGCCGTGGGCAAGCTGTCGAAGAAAGATCTGGTTGATGAAGACGCCCGGCGCCGTGTCGCCGTGTGACGCCTGTCGAGCAGCCCAACAACGATAAAACGAAAGAACAAAAAGGGAGACCTGTCATGGCTCACCATGCTCCGGATCACAAGGCGCCCACCGTTCAGTACAGCCCACGGGATGAGGCGTTGTTTTCCAAAATCAGTTGGCGTCTGCTGCCACTGTTGATCGTCTGTTACATCATCGCCTTCCTCGACCGCGTTAATATCGGTTTTGCACAGTTACAGATGAAGGAGTCGCTGCCATTCAGTGATGCCGCCTACGCCTTTGGCGCGGGTGTCTTCTTTGTCGGTTACTTTCTGTTCGAGGTGCCCAGCAACCTGATTCTCGAGCGGATCGGCGCGCGTAAAACCCTGCTGCGTATTATGTTCTGCTGGGGCCTGGTCGCTTCGGCCATGATGTTTGTGCAAACCACCACGGTGTTCTATGTCCTGCGCTTCTTGCTGGGGGTCTTCGAGGCCGGTTTCTTTCCCGGCATCATTCTGTATCTGACCTATTGGTATCCGGGGCCGCGGCGTGACAAGGCGATCGCCCTGTTCATGACCGGTGCCACTATCGCCTATCTGCTCGCGGGCCCCATGTCGGGTGCCATCATGAAGTACATGGATGGTGTGATGGGGTATCGGGGTTGGCAGTGGCTGTTCGTCATGCAAGGCCTGCCCGCCACATTTCTCGGCGTTTTTGCTTTCTTTTATCTCAAGGACAAACCGGAAGACGCCAACTGGCTGTCCGCTGATGAAAAGTCCCGTTTGCGCCAACTGCTTGACGATGACGAGGCACAGGCCGGCCAGGGAGCCTCGCACGGTTCATTTGGCACACTGCTGGCCAGCCCCCAGGTCTGGGTGATGTCGCTTGTGTATTTTTTGGTTCTGGGCGCCACTTACGTGATGGTGTTCTGGGCGCCGACACTGATCAAAAGCTGGGGCGTGAAGGATGTTTTCACCGTCGGTTTGCTTTCGTCCATCGGCCCGGCGATTACTGTCTTCGCCATGGTATTCATCGGGCGCAGCTCCGACAGGCATAACGAGCGGCGCCGGCATTTCATGTTCTGCTGCTCATTGTGTGCGATCGGTGCGGTCGTTCTCGTCTTCACTCAAGGCACGCTGGTGTTGTCGCTTCTGGGCCTGGTTATTCTCACGGTTGGCCAGTCGTCAGCGACGCCGCTGTTCTTTGCCGCCACCAGTGAGGTCATTCCCAAGAAGATCGCGGCCGGAGGTATCGCGCTGGTCAGCAGCCTGGGCAATCTGGGACCCGCGGTCATGCCCTCGGTGGTGTCTTTCGTCAACACCGCCACGGGGACGCCCAACGCCTCGCTCTACCTAGTGGCGGGCTTCTGGCTGGTGGCCGGTCTTATTCTCATGGCGGTGGTGAAGACCAGGATTGTGGCGCGGCCGGCGCTCGCGACCACGTGATGCGGCCTTCCTGACGGGCTGAAAACGCCATTGCCAGCAGGCTGGTTCCCACGGATCACGCTACGAAGCCGCTGTGGGAGCGCGCTTGCAAGCGAATGGGCAACGGTTCGGGGGCATTCGCGGCCAAGGCCGCTTCCCACGGCAATGGGCTACGAAGCCGCTGTGGGAGCGTGCTTGCAAGCGAATGGGCAACGGTCCGGGGGCATTCGCGGCCAAGGCCGCTTCCCACGGCAATGGGCTACGAAGCCGCTGTGGGAGCGCGCTTGCAAGCGAATGGGCAACGGTCCGGGGGTATTCGCGGCCAAGGCCGCTTCCCACGGCAATGGGCGACGAAGCCGCTGTGGGAGCGTGCTTGCAAGCGAATGGGCAACGGTCCGGGGGCATTCGCGGCCAAGACCGCTTCCCACGGCAACAGGCTACGAAGCCGCTGTGGGAGCGTGCTTGCAAGCGAATGGGCAACGGTCCGGGGGTATTCGCGGCCAAGGCCGCTTCCCACGGCAATGGGCTACGAAGCCGCTGTGGGAGCGTGCTTGCAAGCGAATGGGCAACGGTCCAGGGGTATTCGCGGCCAAGGCCGCTTCCCACGGCAACAGGCTACGAAGCTTCTGTGGGAGCGTGCTTGCAAGCGAATGGGCAACGGTCCGGGGGCATTCGCGGCCAAGGCCGCTTCCCACGGCAATGGGCGACGAAGCCGCTGTGGGAGCGTGCTTGCAAGCGAGTGAGCAACGGTCCGGGGGTATTCGCGGCCAAGGCCGCTTCCCACGGCAATGGGCTACGAAGCCGCTGTGGGAGCGTGCTTGCAAGCGAATGGGCAACGGTCCGGGGGCATTCGCGGCCAAGGCCGCTTCCCACGGCAATGGGCGACGAAGCCGCTGTGGGAGCGCGCTTGCAAGCGAATGGGCAACGGTTCGGGGGCATTCGCGGCCAAGGCCGCTTCCCACGGCAATGGGCGACGAAGCCGCTGTGGGAGCGCGCTTGCAAGCGAATGGGCAACGGTTCGGGGGCATTCGCGGCCAAGGCCGCTTCCCACGGCAATGGGCGACGAAGCCGCTGTGGGAGCGCGCTTGCAAGCGAATGGGCAACGGTTCGGGGGCATTCGCGGCCAAGGCCGCTTCCCACGGCAATGGGCGACGAAGCCGCTGTGGGAGCGCGCTTGCAAGCGAATGGGCAACGGTTCGGGGGCATTCGCGGCCAAGGCCGCTTCCCACGGCAATGGGCGACGAAGCCGCTGTGGGAGCGCGCTTGCAAGCGAATGGGCAACGGTTCGGGGGCATTCGCGGCCAAGGCCGCTTCCCACGGCAATGGGCTACGAAGCCGCTGTGGGAGCGTGCTTGCAAGCGAATGGGCAACGGTCCGGGGGCATTCGCGGCCAAGGCCGCTTCCCACGGCAATGGGCTACGAAGCCGCTGTGGGAGCGCGCTTGCAAGCGAATGGGCAACGGTCCGGGGGTATTCGCGGCCAAGGCCGCTTCCCACGGCAATGGGCGACGAAGCCGCTGTGGGAGCGTGCTTGCAAGCGAATGGGCAACGGTCCGGGGGCATTCGCGGCCAAGACCGCTTCCCACGGCAACAGGCTACGAAGCCGCTGTGGGAGCGTGCTTGCAAGCGAATGGGCAACGGTCCGGGGGTATTCGCGGCCAAGGCCGCTTCCCACGGCAATGGGCTACGAAGCCGCTGTGGGAGCGTGCTTGCAAGCGAATGGGCAACGGTCCAGGGGTATTCGCGGCCAAGGCCGCTTCCCACGGCAACAGGCTACGAAGCTTCTGTGGGAGCGTGCTTGCAAGCGAATGGGCAACGGTCCGGGGGCATTCGCGGCCAAGGCCGCTTCCCACGGCAATGGGCGACGAAGCCGCTGTGGGAGCGTGCTTGCAAGCGAGTGAGCAACGGTCCGGGGGTATTCGCGGCCAAGGCCGCTTCCCACGGCAATGGGCTACGAAGCCGCTGTGGGAGCGTGCTTGCAAGCGAATGGGCAACGGTCCGGGGGCATTCGCGGCCAAGGCCGCTTCCCACGGCAATGGGCGACGAAGCCGCTGTGGGAGCGCGCTTGCAAGCGAATGGGCAACGGTTCGGGGGCATTCGCGGCCAAGGCCGCTTCCCACGGCAATGGGCTACGAAGCCGCTGTGGGAGCGTGCTTGCAAGCGAATGGGCAACGGTCCGGGGGCATTCGCGGCCAAGACCGCTTCCCACGCTACTCCGTGGGAGATTCTATCTGGAGAAAGTAATGGTGGCGAAAAAAACCGCACCAGCGGCCCTCATGATGTGGTCGTGCCCGGGGAAGGGTACCCAGAGAGGGTAGGGGCACGGCCAACGCGGACGGCCGGTTGGGAGGCCGTCCAGGCTGGTGCGGTAAAACCGGGAATCCGGCGGCCGGGGAGGGCCGCCGGAGAGTTATCGAGGGGATGGGATCAGAATACCTCGAACAGACCGGCGCCACCCATGCCGCCGCCGATGCACATGCTCACCACCACGTACTTGGCGCCGCGACGCTTACCTTCGATCAGCGCGTGGCCGACCATGCGGGCGCCGGACATGCCGTAGGGGTGGCCGATGGAGATGGCGCCGCCGTTGACGTTGTATTTTTCCGGGTCGATGCCCAGCTCGTCACGGCAGTACAGACACTGGCTGGCGAACGCTTCGTTCAGTTCCCACAGGCCGATGTCATCGATTTTCAGACCGAAGCGTTGCAGCAGCTTGGGAACGGCGAACACCGGACCAATGCCCATTTCGTTCGGATCGCAGCCGGCCACGGCCATGCCACGGTAGGCACCCAGCGGGGCCAGACCCAGACGCTCGGCTTCCTTGGCTTCCATCAGCACGCTGGCGCTGGCGCCGTCGGACAGTTGGGAGGCGTTACCGGCGGTGATGAAGCGGCCTTCGCTCACCTGCTGGCCATCCTTGAACACCGGCTGCAGTTTCTGCAGGTCTTCCAGTTTGGTTTGCGGACGGTTGCCCTCGTCCTTGGACAGGGTCACTTCCTGATCGGAAACCTCTTTGGTCTCCTTGTTCATGACCTTCATGATGGTGGTCATGGGCACGATTTCATCGTCGAACTTGCCGGCTTCCTGGGCGGCGGCGGTACGCATCTGGGACTGATAGGCGTATTCGTCCTGAGCTTCCCGGGAAACGTTGTAGCGGTCGGCGACGATCTCAGCGGTTTCCAGCATGGACATGTAGATGTCCGGGCGGTGTTCCTTCAACCATGGATCCGCGGCGCGGTAGCGGTTCTGCTTGTCGTTCTGCACCAGGGAGATGGATTCCAGGCCACCAGCCACGGCCACGTCCATGTTATCCACCATGATCTGCTTGGCGGCGGTGGCGATGGACATCAGGCCGGAGGAACACTGACGGTCCATGGTCATGGCGGAAACGGAGGTCGGCAGGCCAGCGCGCAGAGCGGCCTGGCGAGCCACGTTACCGCCGGTGCTGCCTTGCTGCAGGGCGGCGCCCATGATCACGTCCTGGATGGTTTCCGGATCGATCTTGGCGCGCTCCACGGCGTGCTTGATGGCGTGGGCACCCAGAGCCTGACCCTGGGTATCGTTGAAGGCACCCCGGTAGGCTTTGCCGATGGGGGTGCGGGCGGTGGAAACAATGACAGCTTCTCTCATGATGGGCCTCGTTGCTCAAATAAAAAGGGGGTTCAGGTTAGCCCAGTTTAATGCCTTTGGCCTGGGCGGCTTTGGTCAGGATCTTGGAGACATGTTCGCCGCCGTTGTGCATTTCACGGGCGTTGCTCATGTCCGCGAGTTCCTCGAAATGGGCGGCGATGGCGTCCGGCGTGCGCTCACCTTCCCGCAGATAGATACCTTCGCTCTCCATCAGACGCACGGTGGCGTAACAGCCGGCGCCGGCCAGCAGGATGCGACGGTTGGGCGCCTGGTCGCTGGCCAGGAACAATACCGCGGGAGTGATCTCGCCGGGTTCCAGCAGGGCCAGCACTTCCTTGGGCATCAGATCCTCGGTCATGCGGGTGGCGGCGGTGGGCGCCACGCAGTTGATCTTGATGTCGTACTTCTCACCTTCCAGACAGAGGGTGTTCATCATTCCGGCCACGCCCATCTTGGCGGCGCCGTAGTTGGTCTGGCCGAAGTTGCCATACAGACCGGAGGTGGAGGTGGTCATGATCACCCGGCCGTAGCCTTGCTCACGCATTACCGGCCAGACCGCGCGGGTGCAGATGGCGGAGCCGGTGAGATGCACGGCGATCACTTTGTCCCAGTCGCTCATTTCCATTTTCGCGAAGCTTTTGTCGCGCAGGATACCAGCGTTGTTGACCAGGATGTCGATGCGGCCCCACTGGTCCAGGGTCTGCTGGACCATGGCCTGCACCTGTTCCTGATTGGACACGTCGGCACCGTTGGCGATGGCTTCGCCGCCGGCTTCGACGATTTCCGCCACCACTTTTTCCGCGGCTTCGCTGGAGCCACCGGTGCCGTCGCGGGCGCCGCCGAAATCATTGACCACCACCTTGGCGCCCAGCCGGGCCAGTTCCAGCGCGTGGGAACGGCCCAGGCCGTTGGCGGCACCGGTGACGATCGCCACCCGGCCTTCGAAATTAATGCTCATCAATGTTCTCCTGAATATTGTCGGTGCACCAGGGAGATCGTGATTCATGGTGTTCATAATTCGCTGGCACGCCTACACGCAACACGCAAAACCTCGTAGTCTTGCAGACATGAATGGGCACAGTATTCGCTGCCAAGGCAGCTTCCCACAGCAGCGTTGTAACCCCTTCCGTGGGAAGCTGGCTTGCCAGCGAATTGGCATGCAGGCGTGCCAGCGTGTTGCGTGTAAGCGAATTATGGGACATCGACTGCGATTCGTTCAGCGTCCGATCGTTTACCCCAACACCACCAGGCTCAGCCATTCGCAGGCGATGGCGGGCTTGTCCACGCCTTCGATCTCCACGGAGATGGCATAGCGGATCAACAACTGGTTGTCGCCCCGGGGTTCCACCTGGGCCAGTTTGAAGTGGCCGCGCACCTGGGAGCCGGAGCGTACCGGGTTGAGAAAACGGATCTTGTCGAACCCGTAGTTGATACCCATCACCGTGCCTTGCACGCCGGGTACCACGTCCATGGCCATGGCGGACAGCAGGGACAGGCTGAGGAAACCGTGGGCGATGGTGCCGCCGAAAGGTGTTTCCTTGGCCGCCCGTTCCGGGTCGATGTGGATCCACTGCGGATCCTCGGTGAGGTCGGCGAATTGATCAATGCGTTCCTGGGATACCGGGAACCAGCGGGAGGTACCCAGATCCTCGCCCACCTTGGCCCGCAGTTGTTCGACGCTGAGTTTGTTGTTGAACATATTATTATCTCCTGATCGTCACTGGAGGAGCGGGCGTACCCGCTCCCATCCGGGCTCAATAACCGCCAAGCGTGGCGAAGCGGTCAGCGCAGAAGTTGGCGTCACCGAGGGTTTCGCCACCGGCGCGGGCCCGCTTCAGGAAGAAGCCGATATCGAACTCGTCGGTCATACCGATACCACCGTGCATCTGCACGCCTTCCTGGCCGGCCAGCAGGGCGGTGCGGGCGGCTTTGCCCTTGGCGGCGAACACCTGGGCATCGGCGTTGTCGGCGTTGTTGTCGCAGGCATCCAGGGCCTGAAGCGCCAGCGCTTCGGTCATGGTGACATCGATCATCAACTGCGCGGCACGATGCTGCAATGCCTGGAAAGTACCGATCAGACGGCCGAACTGCTTGCGTTCCTTCAGGTAGCCCAGGGTGCGTTCGAACACCTCCCGGGACAGGCCCGCCAGTTCCGCGGCCAGTACCGCGCGGCCGGCGCGCAGAGCGGCCCGCAGAGCGGCGGCGCCGTCGGCCATGGGTTCGGCGTCAACGTTATCGAAGTGGATGCGGGCGGCGTTACGGCTGTCGGCCATGATGGTCCGCTCGATGGTGACGCCGGACGCTTTCGGGTCTACCAGGTAAAGGGCGATATCCTGGCCATCGGTGGCGGCGACCAGCAACAGGTCGGCCACGTGGCCGTCCAGGACCAGCAGTTTGTCGCCGCTGATCTTGCCGCCTTCATAACGGGTGCTCAGGTTGTCGGGACGATGCTTGGCGCCTTCGTCCACGGCCAGGGCCACCAGCGCGGTGCCTTCGGCGATGGCCGGTAGCCATTGGCTTTGCTGCTCGGCGGTGGCGCCGGTGCTCAGCGCGGTGGCGCCCAATACCGCGGTGGACAGGAACGGAGTCACCGAGAGATTGCGGCCGATTTCCTGGGCCACCAGGCCGGCGCCGACCAGGCCAAAGGCGATGCCGCCATGTTCCTCGGGCACCAGAATGCCGGTCAGGCCAGCTTCCACCATGGCTTGCCACAGGGGCTGGTCATAGCCTTTCTCGTCGCGGCTGTCACGCAGCTCGCGCAGGCGGGACACCGGGCCCTTGTCGGCCATCAGCCGGGCCACGGAGTCCTGGAGCATCTGTTGTTCGTCGTTCAGTCTCATAGTCTTTACTCCCAGAAAAGGGGCTCCTTAAGCGTCCGGCAGACCCAGTACCCGTTTGGAAACGATGCCCAGCATCACCTCGGAGGTACCACCTTCAATGGAGTTACCCTTGGAGCGCAGCCACTCACTGGCGAACATGCCGCCCTGAGTGCGCTCGCTTTCCCATTCCAGACCTTCGGCGCCCATGGCGTCCATCATCAACTCATAGCGGCGTTTGTTGAGTTCGGTGCCGTAGTACTTGAGTACCGCGGACAGAGCGCCGACTCCTTCGCCGGCTTCCGCTTCCGCGCGCACCTTGGCGACCAGAGCGCGGAACGCCATGTGATCGGTTTCCAGGCGGGCGATGTCGGCGCGCAGGGCGCTGTCCGCCAGCTTGCCGTTCTCGGTGCCCACGTGCTCGGCGGCCAGCGGCCCCAGGGCGCGCCCTTTCAGGTAGCCCGGCGGCTCGCCGCCGATGTTGTTGCGCTCGTGGGTGAGCAGATACTTGGCCACGTCCCAGCCACGGTTCAGTTCACCGACCACGGCGTCTTTTTCCACTTTGACGTCGTCAAAGAAGGTTTCACAGAACGGTGATTCGCCGGAGATCAACTCGATCGGACGAGTGGTCACGCCCGGGGTTTCCATATCGAACAGCACGAAGGAAATGCCGTTGTGCTTGGTGGCGTTGGGGTCGGTGCGCACCAGGCAGAAAATCCAGTCCGCTTTGTCCGCGTAGGAGGTCCAGATTTTCTGGCCGTTGACGAGGAAGTGGTCGCCTTGGTCTTCGGCGCGGGTTTGCAGGCTGGCCAGGTCGGAACCGGCATTCGGTTCGGAATAACCCTGGCACCAGCGGATCTCGCCGCGGCAGATCGGCGGGAGGTGCTTGCGCTTGAGTTCGTCGCTGCCGAACTTCAGCAGAGCCGGGCCGAGCATCCAGAAACCGAAGTTGCTCACCGGGGAACGTGCGTTGATGCGCTTCATTTCTTCGTCGAGGATCGCCGCCTGTTCCGGGGTCAGACCACCGCCGCCATATTCTTGCGGCCATTGTGGCGCGGTCCAGCCTTTTTCGGCCATCCGCTCCATCCAGACGCGCTGGGCGTCGGATTGGAATTGCCATTTGCGACCGCCCCAGCAGTGGTCCTCGGGGCCGCGTACGGGTTGGCGCATCTCTTCGGGACAGTTGGCTTGCAACCACTCCCGGGTTTCCGCGCGGAACTGTTCAAGGTCCGACACCGTCCACCTCCTGTTTTGAAATAGTTTTTCATTTATGGACACGGCCGAAAGTATGTGAGGCGGGTTGTGGAGCGTCCAGTGTGAAAAACGCCATTGGCAAAGGCAGTTGTGTCATTGGTGAAAAGCGACATGCCGCCCGATGGAGGCGGGAGAGCGTATTTAAAGGCCTCAACGCCAGATGAGCGTAGACCTTAGGCCAATGCAAAACTTGGAACGAATAGGTCATAATGTCCGTTTTCGCCAATAATATGTCGGTCCTCACCGGCTGTGGCAGAATGAGGCCTTTCCAACGCCCCAACAGGGAATAACCAGAACCATGACGGACATCGACCTCACCGCGAGCCCCCGCGATACCATCCTGGATGCCGCCGCGCGCTGCTTCATGGATCGTGGCTTCAACGCCACCAGCATTGACGACATCGCCAGTCGCCTGGGCGCCACCAAAGGCATGGTGTATCACTACTTTTCCTCCAAGGCGGATCTGTTCTTCGAGATTCACCAGATCGGCATGGACGCCTTGTTCAAGGCCGTGGAGCCCTTGTCCGAGGGCACGGGGGACGCGGTGAGCAAACTGCGGACCATGAGTGCCGCCCACGTTCATTCCCTGATTCAGACCCAGCATTATCAGCGCGCCGTTGCCGAGGGCGTGCAAATGCATTTACGCATCAGCACCACTCGTGCCCAGCGGGCGCAACTGACCCGGTTGCAAAACCGCCGTCGCCGCTATGAACAAATGTTCCTGACGGTATTGGAGCAGGGCATCGTCGAGGGCAAATTGCGGGCGGAACAGCCGCGTATTGCCATCAAGCCCTTGTTCGGAGCGCTCAACTCGGTGATCAATTGGTACCAGCCGCGCCGGGAAAGCGGACCGGGGGCGCGTGATGAGGTCGTCGAGGAGGTAGTGCGGGTGGCCCTGGCCGGCGTCGTGGTGCCGGGTAAGGGGTAGCCCGCTGACTTCGCGGCCAAGGCCGCTTCCCACAGAGGGCACTACGGAGTCGCTGTGGGAAGCGGCCTTGGCCGCGAATGGGAGGGTGCCGGCGTTACTTGTTCAGGAACCGGTCGAAAATCGCCCGGGTCTCGTCGCTGAACAGGCGCTCACCGAACAAAACGGTTTCTTTCTTGATCTGCTCACGGATGGCGTCAGCCCCGTGGCGGGTCAGCTGCTTGGTGTACTGCATGGCCTGCGGCGGCTTGGCCGCTACTTTCTTGCCCAGTTCCAGAGCGCGCTCGCGCAGTTCTTCATCACTCACCCGGTAAGCGATCAGGCCCATGCGCTCGGCTTCCTCGGCGGTCAGGGTGTCACCGGCGATCAGCAGACGGTTGGCGTTCTGGCGGCCCAGCAAGCCGGGAAGAATCAGGCTGGAACCGGCTTCCGGCACCAGGCCGAGATTAATGAAGGCGGTGTAGAAGCGGGCGCTGTCGGCGGCCATCACCAGGTCGCAATGCAGCAGCAAGGTAGTGCCGATACCGGTGCAGTTGCCTTGGACGGCGGCGAGCACGGGCTTGTCCAGCTCAATCAGGCGGTGCACCACCTCCATGGCGGGACTGATCTTGCCGTTCTTGCGGGCTTCCGGATCGGCGTTGAGGAAATCACCGATGTCGTTGCCGGCACAGAACGAACGGCCATCGCCGTCGATCAGCAGGGCATTGAGATCATCACGATCACGGAAATGGTCCACGGCGCGGGCCAGGTCCCGGTACATCTCGGCGGTGAGCGCGTTCAACTTGTCGGCGCGATCCAGGGTGACTTGCATCAGGGCGTCGTGCTCGGTAATGCGGATGTGGCCGCTTTTCAGCTCCAGTGAACTCATTTCGGTCTCCCGGTTGGCATCATTTGTAGGGGGCAGGGCTTGGGAAAATATCGGAATTCGGTTTCGTTTTGCAACAGAAAAGAGCGCTAGCACGCAACACGCCGGCACGCTGGCACGCAAATGAGGGGACGACCTGTCGGTCGCGCTGATGTTGATCTCAGCGGGGTTGACAGGTAGTGAGGCCTGGCAACGCTATTTGTTGCGTGTTGCGTGTTGCGTGTTGCGTGTTGCGTGTTGCGTGTTGCGTGTTGCGTGTTGCGTGCAAGCATCTTGTCATGCACCAAACTAATCCGCTGACATTCAAAATATCAATTTCACTAACTTTACCCCCTGTTCTAGGCTGTAACCATCATTTGCTCACAGGCAGAGTCGTTACATGGCCCGTTTCTACCTCATCCGGCATGGTCAGGCGTCCTTTGGCGCGGCCAATTACGACAAGCTCTCTGATCTGGGACACCAACAGTCCCGCTGGCTGGGTGAGTATTTTCGCGAGCGGGGCACCGGGTTCGATGCCCTGATCACCGGCGATCTGGTGCGCCATGTGGAAACCGGCGCCGGCATCTGCGAAGGGCTGGGGCAGGACCTGCCCACCGACCGGCAGCCTGGCCTCAATGAATTCCAGTTTCATGCCCTGGTGGACGCCTATCTGAGTGCCTATCCGGAGCAGATGCCGGAGCCCGGTGCGCCGGTATCCGCCTTTTACCGCCTGCTCAAGCGGGCCATGGTGGAATGGCGGGAACAGCGTCTGAGCGGCAATTTGCCGGAGACCTGGCGTCAGTTCTCCGATCGCGTGGCCGCCGCCATGGCCCACCTGCAGGGTCGTTACAGCGATCACGACCGGGTACTGGTGGTCAGCTCCGGTGGCGCCATTGCCATGTGGATGCACCACTTGCTCAAAACCGCCGACGAAACCGTGGTGGAGCTGAATCTGCAGATACGTAACACCAGCGTCACGGAAGGCTTCTTCAACCAGAAGGCGTTTCGCCTGTCCGCGTTCAATCAGGTTCCCCACCTGGACCGCGAAGACCGGCAGGACGCCGTTACCTATACCTGAAATCAGTGGCACGGGGCAGTAACCCCCGGGGAGAGAGAAATGAACTTCGAGTATTCCGACAAGGTTAAGGAACTGATCGCCCAGGTGCGCGACTTCATCGACAGTGAAGTAATCCCGGCGGAACCGACCTATGAAGAGCAACTGGCGAAAAGCCCGTGGGAAACGCCGCCGGTGTTGGACCAGTTGAAAGAGAAAGCCAAGGCGAAAGGGCTGTGGAATCTGTTTCTGCCGCGTGAGCACGGAGATTTCACCGCCGGCCTGACCAACCTGGAATACGCACCGCTGGCCGAACTGATGGGCCGCCACCACATTGCTTCCGAGGCGTTCAACTGCGCCGCCCCGGACACCGGAAACATGGAAGTGCTGGCCAAGTACGGTAACGCCCAGCAGCAAGAACAGTGGCTCAAGCCATTGCTGGAAGGCAAGATCCGTTCCGCCTTCGCCATGACCGAGCCGGAAGTGGCTTCTTCCGACGCCACCAACATTGAAACCTCGATCACCCGCGATGGTGACGATTATGTCATCAATGGCCGCAAGTTCTATATCAGTGGCGCCATGCGCAAGTCTTGCGAAATCATGATCGTGATGGGCAAGACCGATCCGGACAACCCTAACCGTCACCAGCAGCAGTCACAGATCCTGGTGCCCACCAATACTCCGGGTGTTACCGTTAAACGTCCGATGTACGTGCTCGGTTCCGCTGATGCGCCGGAAGGCCACGCCGAAGTGATCTTCGAGAACGTGCGCGTGCCGAAGGCAAACATCATCCTGGGTGAAGGGCGTGGCTTCGAAATCGCCCAGGGGCGTCTCGGCCCGGGCCGGATTCACCACTGCATGCGTTTGATCGGCGCTTCCCAGCGCGCGCTGGAACTGATGTGCAAGCGCGCCAACGAGCGAGTGGTATTCGGTCAGCCGATGATCAAGCATGGCTCCGTGCGCGAGGACATCGCCAAGAGCGCCTGCGAGATCGAGCAGGCCCGTCTGCTGACTCTGAAAGCGGCGGACGCCATGGACCGCTATGGCAACAAGGAAGCGAAGGAACTGATCGCCATGATCAAAATCATCGCTCCGAACATGGCGTTGCGGGTGATCGACCGTGCCATGCAGATTCACGGTGCCGTGGGTCTGAGCCAGGACACCCCGCTGGCCGGCTTCTTCGCCTACGCCCGTACTCTGCGTCTGGCCGACGGCCCGGATCAGGTGCACATGATGCAGTTGGGTCGTAACCTGGCCAAACAACTCGGCTGAAACCGGACAACCGGTTATCACTGAGTTACGTTGAAACAAACGCCGGCGGCGTCGCTTAGCGACGTTGCCGGCTTTTGCGTATCGGCATAAGGAGGAATCGCATGTCCCAGGTGGATACCCTGGATACCCAACGTCTGGCGGACTATTTGCAACAGCATGTGGACGGGTTCAAAGGCCCGGTCACCGCGGAAAAATTCGCTGGCGGTCAGTCCAATCCCACGTTTCGAATCAAGGCCGGTTCCGGCGAATACGTACTGCGCCGGCAACCGCCGGGGAAACTGCTCAAGTCCGCCCATGCGGTGGACCGGGAGTACCGGGTGATGGCCGCGCTGAAGGACACCGAAGTGCCGGTGCCGAAGGTATTCCATCTGTGCGAGGACCGCGACGTGATCGGCTCCATGTTCTACTTGATGGAGTTCTGTGAAGGCCGGATCTTCTGGGACGCGGCCATTCCCGAAGTGGACAATGCCGAGCGCACCGCCATGTATGACGAAATGAATCGTGTGCTGGCGGCGCTGCACAGCGTGGACCCGGCGGCGGTGGGGCTGGCCGACTACGGCAAGCCCGGCAGTTACTTTGAACGTCAGTTGGGCCGTTGGGGCAAACAGTACCGCGCCTCGGAAACCCACCGCATCGAAGCCATGGAAGAACTGATGACCTGGCTGGAAGCGAATCAGCCCGCCGATGACGGCCAGGTTTCGCTGGTGCACGGCGACTATCGTCTGGACAACATGATGTGGGCTCCCAAGGAAAGCCGCGTTATCGCGGTGCTCGATTGGGAACTGTCCACTCTGGGGCACCCGCTGGCCGATCTCGCCTATCAGTGCATGCAGCTGCGCATGCCGCCGAAGAGTGGAAACCTGTCCGGGCTGCAGGGCAAGGACCGGGCGGCCCTGGGTATCCCCTCGGAAAAAGAGTATGTGGCGGCGTACTGCCAACGGCGCGGTATTGACGGCATAGACCATTGGGAATTCTATCTGGCGTTCAGCTTCTTCCGGCTGGCGGCGATTGCCCAGGGCGTGGCCAAGCGCGCTCTTGACGGTAACGCTTCCAGCAAAACCGCTGGGTGGGCCGCCCAGGTGGTGGAGCCACTTTCGCAAATGGCCATGCAGGTGGTCCGCGAGGGCGCTTGAGACAGCACCTCGCTGATGCGGGTTTCGAAGCCGCTGTGGGAGCTGGCCTGCCAGCGAAAGGGCGGCTTTGCCGCCCGGCGGGATTCCAGAGACCTTTCCAAAGGTCCTTCCAAGAATTTTCAAGGAGAGCATGAATGAGCACCAACCTGTTTGATCTGACCGGAAAAATCGCCCTGGTCACCGGCGCCAGCCGTGGCATCGGTGAGGAAATCGCCAAGCTGTTGGCGGAGCAGGGCGCTCACGTGATCGTCTCCAGCCGCAAGATCGACGGCTGCCAGGCGGTAGCGGACGTGATCAACGCCGCCGGCGGCAGTGCCGAGGCCTTCGCCTGTCATATCGGTGAGATGTCGCAAATCGAGGCCATCTTCGCCTTCATCAAGGAAAAGCACGGCAAGCTGGACATCCTGGTCAACAATGCCGCCGCCAATCCGTACTTCGGCCACATCCTCGATACTCCGGTCACCGCGTTCGACAAGACCGTGGACGTGAACCTGCGCGGCTATTTCTATATGTCCGTGGAAGGCGCCAAACTGATGCGTGACCATGGCGGCGGCGCCATCGTCAACACCGCCTCCATCAATGGCCTGTCACCGGGCAACATGCAGGGCATCTATTCCATCTCCAAGGCGGCGGTGATCAGCATGACCAAATCCTTCGCTCAGGAATGCGCTCAATTCAATGTGCGGGTGAACGCTTTGTTGCCCGGTCTGACCAAAACCAAGTTCGCCGGGGCGTTGTTCGAGCAGGAAGAGATCTACAACAGCGCCATTGCTCAGATCCCCATGCATCGTCACGCCGAGCCGCGTGAAATGGCCGGCACGGTACTCTACCTGGTGTCCGACGCGTCCAGCTACGTCACTGGCGAATGCGTGGTGGTGGATGGCGGCTTCACCATTTAATGCGAACGGGTGAGCCATAGAGGCAGGTGATTAACCAAGGAGAGAATGCATGGATCCGATGCTGGACTTCACCGGCAAGGTGGGACTGATCACCGGCGCCGCCAGCGGCTTCGGCAAGATGTTGGCCGAGGAACTGGGGCGCCGTGGCGCTTCCCTGGTGATCGGGGATATCAATGAAGCTGCCTTGCAACAGGTGGCGGAGGAACTGGCCGGGCAGGATATTCCGGTGCGTGCATTGCGTTGCGATGTATCCCGGGAAGCGGACTGCAAGGCCATGGTGGACACCGCCGTGACGGAGTTCGGACGGCTGGACATGGCGGTGAATAACGCCGGCATCGCTCATGATTTCGTCGCCATGCACGATATCGATGAAGCGCTGTTGGACCGGCAGATCAACGTCAATGTCAAAGGCGTGATCTTCGGCATGAAATACCAGTTGCCGGCGTTGATCGAAGCCGGCGGTGGGGCGGTGGTCAACACCGCCTCCATGGCCGGTATCGGCGGCGCGCCCAAGCTGGCGCCCTACGCCGCCGCCAAACACGCGGTGATTGGTGTCACCCGCACCGCGGCGGTGGATTACGGCCGGCGCAATATTCGCGTCAACGCGGTTTGCCCCTATTACACGCTGACTCCGATGCTGGAGGGCAATGAGGGTATCGCCGCCGGTGAGGATGCCGGGAAGACACTGGCGATGATGGCTTCCGGTACACCGATGAAACGGTTGGGCCGCCCCGAGGAAATCGTGGCGGTGATGATGATGCTGTTGTCGCCGGCCAATACGTTTATGAATGGTCAGGCGTTGGCGGTGGACGGCGGCGTTTCGGCGTTTTGATTAGAAACTGCTTGCACGCGACACGCTTACACGCTGGCACGCTAAAGGCGGTAGTCGTTCGCCGACCTTGATTACAGGCTGGAATCTTGACGCCGTAACCTGGATGCATACGCTTTTGCCGGCGTGCAAGCGTGCAAGCGTGCAAGCGAAATAACAGGAGAACAATCATGAGCAATCGTTTGGCGGACAAAATCACCATCATTACCGGCGCCACCAGTGGCATTGGTGAAGCCACCGCGCGTCGCTTCATCGAGCAGGGCGCCACCGTGGTACTGGCCGGCCGCTCCGAGGAGAAGGGCCAGGAACTGGCCAAGGAACTGGGTGAGCGCGCGGTGTTCAAACGCACCGACGTCATGAAGGAAGAGGATATTGCCGCCCTGGTGGATTTCACCGTGGATCGGTTCGGCCGTCTGGACGCGCTGTTCAACAACGCCGGTGCCGGTGACCGCACCACGTATGAATCCTTCGATGAAGAAGAGTTCGCCCGCATTATGCGATTGCTGGTCGGCGCTCCGGCGTTCGGCATCAAGCATGCCGCCCGGGTGATGAAGGACAGTGGTGGCGGGGCCATCATCAACAACGCCTCGATCGCCGGGTTACGCCGCAATCAAGGTGGCTACCTGTATTCCTCCGCCAAGGCGGCGGTGGCGCACATGACCCGTTTGGCTGGCGCGGACCTCGGCCCTTATGGTATCCGCGTCAACGCCATTTCCCCGGGGGCGGTGGCCACGCCGATCTTCTGGGGCGGCTCCCAGCGTGCTCAGAATCTCAGTGACGAAGAGAACGACAAGAAAATGGCCAAGTTGCAGTCCAACCTGGCCAAGGCCACGCCGATGCCGCGCTCCGGCTTCGCCGACGATATCGCCTACGCGGCGGTGTTCCTGGCCAGTGATGAAGGTTCTTTCATCAACAGCCATGATCTGGTGGTGGACGGCGGCCGGATCGCCATGTTCAACGAGAACCCCTGAGGCTCCTGTCGATTCCATAACAAAGGACGAGCCGTATGTCCGAGATGACCGTGATTGCCGAGGGCCTGAAGTTTCCCGAAGGCCCCATCGCCATGCCCGATGGCAGTGTGATTCTGGTGGAAATCGCCGCCGGACGCCTGACCCGGGTATTACCCGATGGCCGTAAGGAAGTGGTGGCCGAGCCCGGCGGTGGCCCCAATGGTGCCGCCATCGGCCCCGACGGCGCTTGTTACGTGTGCAACAATGGCGGCATGCGTTTCCACGAAAAGAACGGCCTGCTGTTTCCCGGCGACATGCCCAAGGATTACAGCGGTGGCCGTATCGAGCGCATTGACCTGAACACCGGTAAGGTGGAAGTGCTGTACACCGAGGTGGACGGTGAACCGCTCAAGGGACCCAACGATATTGTTTTCGATAAAGCCGGCGGCTTCTGGTTCACCGATCTGGGCAAGGGGCGTGGCCGCACTCAGGACCGGGGTGGTTTGTACTACGCCAAGGCCGACGGTTCCATGGTCAAGGAAGTGGTGTTTCCCATCGTCAGTCCCAATGGGGTGGGCCTGTCACCGGATGAAAAAACCGTGTTCGTGGCGGACACGATCCCCGGCCGCCTTTGGGCTTTCGAGATCGCCGGAGAAGGAGAGATCAAACGGGCGCCCGGACCTTTCCCCGGCCGCTTCGTCGGTTCCCCCGAGGGGCTGAACTTCTTTGACTCCCTGGCGGTGGATGGGGACGGCAATGTCTGTGTGGCCACCATCTTCAACCCGGGTATCACCATTTTCGCTCCCGACGGCTCCAGCATTCGTCATTTCCCCACCGACGATGCCATCACCACCAACATCTGCTTCGGTGGTGAGGATCTGCGCATCGCTTACATCACCTTGTCCAGTTCCGGAAGGCTGGTGGCGGTGCCGTGGGAAAGGCCCGGTCTGGCGCTGAATTTCCTTAATAAATAAGGGCTATTCGCCGCTCCTGCGGAGGTCTCCAAGGAGTCCCTGTAGGAGCCAGCCCCGCAGGCGAACCCAATAAGTCAGAACGAACTTATTGAGCCGAAAACGACTCTTTTTGATCGTGCCCCTCATTCTGGCATGACCCCGTCTTGAATCTCTTTCCGTGCCCCTGAAATCAAACCAAAAGCAGTTCGATTCCGATAATGAAGCCATCGCACACCGGCCGCTAAGCTCGAATGATTCAACAACAAAGACGAGCGAGGTCGACGATGAAACACAAGATAGCCACGGTGATTGCGTCCCCGGTGATCTTCGATCTGGAAGCCACGGCGAAAAAATGCCGTGGCATCATTAACGAAGCGGCGGACAAAGGGGCGTCGCTGGTGGTGTTTCCGGAAACCTTTCTGCCCATGTATCCCTGGTGGATCTGGATGGCGGTGGATAACGTCAAGCGCCTGGAACTGTACGAACGCCTGGCGGGGGAGTCGGTGGATGTACATGGCGATGCGTTCAAGTCCATCTGTTACCAGGCACGCCGCCGTAACGTTCACGTGGTCATCGGCCTCAACGAAATCGGCGGCGACACTTTGTACAACAGCCAGGCGTTCATCGATAACCGTGGTGATCTGATCGGCTTGCGCCGCAAGCTGGTGCCCACCGGTGAGGAGCGCACCTTGTGGGGCAGGGGGGATGGCAGCGATCTGATGGTACTGGAGACCGAAATAGGACGGCTGGGCGGTCTGATCTGCTATGAGAATTCCATGGCGTTGTCCCGTTACGCACTCTATAGCCAGGGGCTGCAGATCCATGTGGCGAACTGGCCCGGTTCCAACTTCAAAAGTCAGCCCCGTGACCGGACCCGCACCATTGATACCGTATGCCGATTTATCGCTTTCGAGGGGCAGACTTTCGTGGTGGCGTCGTCCTCCTGCATTGGCGAGGAGGAAGTGCGCTTCTACCACCAGCTGTGCCCGGAGTTGAAGGAGAGCTTTGCCGCCGGCGGCGGTATCGCGGCGGTGTACAACCCGTTCGGCGAGCCGGTCGGCACGCCCATGACCGACCGGGAAGGCATTGTCTACGCGGATCTGGACCTGGGGGATATTCGCAAAGCCAAGCACATGATCGACTGCGTCGGGCACTACGCCCGCCCGGACGTGGCGCGACTGGTCATCGATGACGGTGGCAAGCAGCCGGTGACGGGGTTTACCAATGCCCGTCCCCAACCGCTCGGCTTCGAGTTTGATGATTGACGTCAGGCCAGCCCGGGGCGTCCTGGCTGGCGCACTTTGATGGCGTACTTGCGCGCTTTTCTCACCGCGGAGGTCTGGCTGATGCCGAGCGCATTGGCCACCCCGTAGGTGGTTTCGTATCGCGAGTAGGCTTGCTGCAGGACGCGCCGCTCAGTGTCTTCCAGGATCTGTTTCAGCGACGTGGCTTCGGGCCTCCCCCGGGCGCTGACGGCCCCTTCCGCCGATGACAGGCCGCCAACAATGGTGTGGCCTTCGCTGTTCACATAAAGGCGTTCCATGGTGTTGCGCAGTTCGCGGATATTGCCACTCCAGGGTGCATCGCGAAGTTTCGCCAATAGCGCGGTGGAGATGCCGATTTTTCTGCCGTAGCGTTTCGACAACTGGTCGAGGAACTGACGGGCCAGCAGTGGGATGTCCTTGCGGCGCCGGCGTAGCGGCGGAATATCGATACGGTACACGTTGACGTGGTAGTACAAATCGTCGCGAATACGGCCATCACGGCGTTGCTGTTCAAGATCGTCGATGCTGGAGGACAGCACCCTCACATCCAACTCAACCGGTTTGTCGCCGCCGTGGCGATAATGGACTCCGCAGGCGAAAGCGCTGGCCAGCTTCATCTGGATCGCCACGGGCAGGGCCGCGATATCCTCAAGATAAAGCGTCCCGCCCCGGGCCAGCTCCAGTAGTCCCGGCCGTACTCGCGGGGAGCCCTGGGTATCGCCGGTCTCCTCGCTGCCGAACAGTTCCCGCTCCATCCGCTCCTCGGGCAAAGCGCCGCAGCCGAGTTTGATGAACGGTTGGTGCCGCCGCTCACTGTGATCATGGATCCAGCGGGCCAGACGATGCCGGCCGGAACCGGGTTCGCCATGCAGTAACACGGGCGTTTCAAAGGCCGAGATGCGTTCGGCCTGGTGCATCACCGATTGCATGCTCTGATCTTCGGCGATTAGTTTGCCGTCTTCGTCGAGCCGGGATTTCAGGTGGGCGATTTCGTTCTGATAGGCCAGGTTGCGGGCCTCGGCCCGTTCCAGCTTTTCTTTCAGCGCGCTCAGTTCGGTAATGTCGCGCACGTTGGAAATGACTTTGTCGATAGTGCCGTCGGTATTGAATACCGGTGTCGCGGTGACGATGGTCTCCACTCCGGTGCTGACGTGTTGAAGGATGGTGACGACGTCCTGCTTCTCCAGTGCCAGCAGAGTGGCGCTGACGTCGAACATTCCCCGCTCGACCAGGGTTCGCATGTTCAGACCGATCACATTTTCCCGCTTGAGGTGGGTGATGCGGCAAATCGCTTCATTGATGAACAGCGTGGTGCCGATGGCATCGGTGATCCAGATACCGTCGTAAGAGGATTCCACCGCTCTGGTGATATCGGACAGAGAGACGGTCATGGGACGCCTCCGTTACTCATTATTGTGAAAAAGAGATGTGAAAAAGAGATGTGAGAGAGGGGCGTGAAAGAGGGATGGCGCCCCCTGAAGCATGGCTGTCCCACGGTTTGAGGGCAGCCCGCGTACACCACCACGCTGACACGTAAATCGCTGCTAAAGCTTCCCACAGCGGCCTTGTCGAGACCTCTGAATGGATCTTTCCAAGGCCCGCTGTCCGGCATTGAACATAGCGTGCCAGCGAATTTTGGCGCTCCGCTCACGAACCGCCCCGACTATCACAGCATGATCGATTTCACCTCGGTGAACTCCTCCAGACCATGGCTGCCCCACTCACGGCCGACGCCGGAATGTTTGTAGCCGCCAAATGGCGCATTGAGATCCAACTGGGCGCCGTTCAGATGCACCATGCCGGTACGCAGGCGGCGGGCGATGGCGGCGGCCTCGTCCTTATCCGCGGCGTAGACATAGCCGGACAGCCCGTAGTCGGAATCGTTGGCGATGGCCACCGCCTCGTCGAGGGTGTTGTACGGCAGCATGGTCAGCACCGGCCCGAAGATTTCTTCACGGGCGATGGTCATCTGATTGTTCACCTCGCTGAACACGGTGGGACGGGCGAAGTAGCCTTTCTCCAGACCTTCCGGTTTGCCCGGACCACCGCACACCAGCTTGGCGCCTTCATCGATGCCGCGCTGGATCAGCGTCTGCACGCGCTCGAATTGGCGGGCGTTGGCGATCGGTCCCATCTGCGTCTCCTTTTCGGCGGACGGTCCCACCTTTATGGACGCACAGACCTTGGCGGCGATTTCCTCGGCCTGGGCCAGCTTGTCCGCCGGCACCAGCATACGGGATGGGGCGTTACAGCTCTGCCCGGTATTGGTCATCATCGACATGACGCCATGGGTCACGGCCTTCTCCAGGTCGCAGTCCGGGGTCAGGATATTGGCGGACTTGCCGCCCAGTTCCAGCGACACCTTCTTGAAGGAGTCGGCGGCCTCCCGGCTCACCGAGGCTCCGGCACGGGTGGAGCCGGTAAGGGACACCATGTCCACACGGGGGTCGGAGGAGAGCATCGGGCCGATCTCGGCGCCGTCACCGTAGATCATGTTGAAGACGCCGGCGGGCACTCCTGCTTCGTCCATGATTTCGGCGAACACGCAGGCCGACAGTGGCGCGAACTCGCTGGGTTTGAGAATCATGGTGCAGCCGGCGGCGATGGCCGGGCCGACCTTGCAGGTGACCTGATTCATGGGCCAGTTCCAGGGCGTGATCATGGACACCACACCGGCGGGTTCATGGCGGATCAGGGTTTTGCCGGTGTTGGTTTCGAATTCGAAATTGCGTGCCACTTCCAGAGCGGTGGCCAGGTGACCGAGACCGGTGGGGGCCTGCACTTTAGCGGCCAGACCGTGGCGGGGCGCGCCCATTTCCCGGCTGATGGCGTCGGCCATGTCGTCCAGACGGCGCTTGTAGGCGGCCAGGATTTTTTCCAGCAGCGCCAGACGCTCTTCCACCGGTGTGGCGGCGAAGTCATCGAAGGCGTCGCGCGCGGCCTGTATGGCACGGTCGGTGTCACTGTTGCCGGCCAGATACAGAGTGCCCTCGGAGGCTTCGGTAGCGGGGTTGATGACGGGATATTCGCGGGCGTCGTCGCCGGGTTTTACCCAGGCGCCGTTGATATAAAACCGAGCCAGGTTTTCCATGAGAGTGCTCCTTGTTATTTGGTGGACCGTTCTTCGTGAGAGGACAGGGACAATACAATGCCCCCGGGGCGGCCAGAGGGTCAAAACAAATTAATGAAACACTATTCCAAAATGTTGACCGGCCGGCCCGCTCATGTCATCTTCCTGGAAAACGACAATCCAAGGAACCCCCTGAACGAACCGGTGGCCGTTTTTGCCCGGCTGCGCTCTTTCCCGGACGCTCCCAATCCGAACCGTTCCGCCGGCCCGGTCGTGGCAACGGCGATATGTCGTGGTTTTCAGTGGGTTCCCAATAACAAATGAGGAGAATGCATGAACCGCTTCGATCAGAAGACTGTCCTGATCACCGGTGCCGCCAGTGGCATTGGCCGTGCCGCCGCCCTGCGCTTTGCCGAGGAAGGCGCGCGCCTGGTACTGGTGGACCGTAACCTGGCGGGGCTCAAGGAAACCCGGGCCGCGCTGCCCGCCGGAACCGAGGCCACGCTGCGTGAAGTGAATGTGGCCGACGAGCAGGCGGTGAAGGCGCTGGTGGATGACATCGCCGCTTCCCACGGCGGCATCCAGGTTCTGATCAACAACGCCGGTACCGCCGGTAACGACCACTCTCCAGTGACCGAGAACAATACCGACAACTGGAACACCATCCTGTCCGTGAATCTGCTCGGTCCCATGTTCTTCATCCGCGCGGTGGCGCCTTATATGAAAGAGCAGGGAGGCGGTGCCATCGTCAATACCGCCTCGGTGGCGGGCATTCGTTCCGGAGCTGGTGGTAACGCCTACAGTGCTTCCAAGGCCGGCGTGATCAGCCTGACCAAAACCACCGCCTGTGATCTGGGCGGCTATAACATTCGCGTCAACGCGGTCTGCCCGGGATTGATCGAGACCGGCATGACCAAGCCGGTATTCGATTACGCCCGCGAAAACAACAAAGAGGAAAAGCTGGGCAGCCGTTGCGAACTGCGTCGCTATGGGCGCCCTGCGGAAATCGCCGCGGCCATGGCCTTCCTGGCCAGCGACGACGCCAGTTACGTCACCGGTCAGGCGTTGGCGGTGGACGGTGGCAATACCGCCTCGTTGAACCTGCCTGGTATGAAAGTCTGATTGACGCGAATACCGGGTCAGTCTGGTATATTTGGCGCTTTTATCGACAACTATAAGATTCATTCATAAAGAAAGAGCGGGATAAACCCGCTCGCCATAATCCCGAAGCCTGACCGAGGAAAGAACACAATGCGACGAGCCCCTATGGGTAAAGAGGCCCAGTCGGCGGAGAAAGACCGGAACTTCGTCACCGCCCTGGCGCGGGGACTGGAGATCCTGCGTTGTTTCGGCCCTTCCGACGATTACCTGGGTAACGCGGAATTGGCCAAACGCACCAATATTCCCCGCCCCACGGTATCGCGAATGACCGCTACTCTGACGCAATTGGGCTACCTGCGTTATGTGGAGCGATTGGAAAAATACCGCCTTGGCCCCGGCGTGCTGGATCTCGGTTACCGTTATCTGGCCGGGGAGGGCGTCCGCGATATCGCCCGTCCATTCATGCAGGATCTGGCCGATGCCACCGATTGCATGGTGGCGATCGCCGCCCCCAATGGTCCGTGGATGAGCTACATCCAGGTGTGCCAGGGCAGTGGGCCGCTGGTGCTGCGATTGACCGTGGGGTCACGGGTGCCGATGGCGGGGTCGGCGGTGGGCCGGGCCTATCTGGCCGGTCTCTCCGAAGAGGATCGCGACACCCATCACCGCCTGATCCGCGAGCACGATCCGGAAGGCTGGCCGGAGTGGGAGAAAGGCTTGCGGAAGGCTTATCGCGAATATGAAGAATACGGTTTCTGCACCTCCGATGGGGAATGGAACCGCGATATCAGCGCCGTGGGGGTTCCCCTGGTGCTGGACAACGATTCCACCGTGATCCCCTTCAACTGCGGCGGCTCCTCGCTGCGTTTGAGCCGGCGGATTCTGGTGGAAAATCTCGGCCCCCGGCTCAAGGAGCTGGTGGGACAAGTCAAGGAAATGTTGCAGGGCCGGGACGTGTGACGATCGGTGAGCCGACTCCGCGTCCGGTCCGGGAGAGCAGTGAGTGAGCAGTAGTATGACGCCGGACGTGGTGCCGGCCCTGAACCAGGCCGCGGAGAAATTCAAACACGGGTTTCTGGGGACCATTGGTTTCCACTTTCTGGAATGGGAAGAGGACCGGGTGGTGCTCGGACTCAACGTGGAAGATAAGCATCTCAACCTGGGTAACGTGATTCACGGCGGTGTGCTGGCCACGCTGCTGGATGTGTCTGGAGCCTGCTCCGGCACCTATTGCCCCTATCCGGGGCGGGTGCGCAAGGCGTTGACCCTGTCGCTGACCACCACCTTCACCGGTCAAGCCGGCCCGGGTCTGGTGCGTGCCATCGGCGTGAAGCGGGCCGGCGGTAACCGTATCTTCAACTCGTCCATGGAGGTGTTGGATGCCAACGACCGGTTGCTGGCGTTTGGCGAAGGCACTTTCCGCCTGCGTGGCGGTTCCGAGGATCCCAAGGGCGTGGTGGTGGATTACTAGGCGAGGTGACCGGACGCCGGACGCTTTAGGTAAGAGGCTGGACGCCGGACGCTTTAGAACACCTCCTCTTCGAACATTGCGGAAATAAAAAAAAGCGTTTTAGTGCTTGCCAGGGCGTTGGGTCTGGTTTTGCATTACCGGCGTCCGGCGTCCGGCGTCCGGCGTCCGGCGTCCGGCGTCCGGCGTCCGGCGTCCGGCGTCCTATCCCTAAGTCCCGTCTTTATAGTACTTTCGGCTAATTCCCTCATTTGATGGCGGGGACCGTCAAAACCCTGTGCTATGCTCCTTGGTATAAGTGTCTCCGGCCGATGGCGGGAGACACCGACCTTGGACCGATTGAGGCAGGAGCGGAACCCCATGTATCAGGTTCTGGTTGCCGACGATCATCCGCTGTTTCGTGAAGCTATCGCCCGTGTCATTGACGATGGTTTCCCCGGCACCACGTTGCTGGAAGCATCGGACCTGGATTCCACGCTGCGCCTGGTGGCCGAAAACGACGACCTGGACCTGGTGTTGCTGGATATCCATATGCCGGGTATGCAGGGGCTCAGCGGCCTGGTACGGCTGCGTAACGAGTTTCCCACGGTACCGGCGGTGATCGTCTCGGCGGAAGAAGAAAAAAGCGTTATTTTGCAGTGCATCACCTATGGCGCGGTGGGTTTCATCACCAAATCCTCGCCCCGTAAACAGATGATTCAGGCGCTGCGTCAGATTCTTGATGGTTCGGTGTATCTGCCTTCCCACATTATCCGAGCTGAGGGCGCCGGGGCGGCGATGGGGCGTTACGATCCCTCGTTCCTGCCGGCATTGCTGGAGACACTGACTCGCAAACAACTGCAGGTTTTCGAACGCATGGCTCAAGGCGAGTCCAACAAGGTCATCGCCTATAAGCTCAATATCGCCGAGAGTACTGTCAAGGCCCACGTTTCGGCGATACTGCGCAAGCTCGGCGCCACCAATCGGGTGCAGGCGATCCTGTCCGCCAGCGATATCGATTTTTCCGCCTATCTGAAAGCGCCTTCGGTAGCGGCGCGGGATTCGGCGGTGAGTCCCCGTTAGTCCTGGCCGTCGGAGTGCATGAACCGGGTAACGAAGGCCGGGTAAATAACAACAAGTATCCGGGAGTAGACCATGACCGCTGCCCCGCCACAGGCGGTGTTGACCGCCTACAGCGACGCCCGCGACGAACAGGTGGCGGCGCGTCAGATCGCCGAGAGCCTGATTCACCCCAATCTGGGGTTCGTGCTGTTTTTCTGTTCGATCGAGTATGACCTGGACCGTCTCGCCGATGCCCTGAACGGTGAGTTTCGGGATTTGCCCATTTGCGGTTGCACCTCCGCCGGGGAAATCACCGCCCGTGGCTACGACCGCAATACGCTGGTGGCAATCGGCTTCGATGCCCGCTTCTTTTCCGCCGGCCATCATCTGATCGAGCACATGGACGGCTTCGGCCTGCTCGATGCTCAGCAACTTACCGACGGCCTGCTGTCGCAATGCCGGGAACGGGCCCAGGGGCTCACGCCGAATGAGGACAATACTTTTGTATTGACGTTGCTCGATGGCCTGTCGGTGAACGAGGAAATCGTCATCGCCACGCTCAACGCGGCGCTGGGGTCGATTCCCAGCTTCGGCGGTTCCGCCGGCGATGATTACCGGCTCGCGCAAACCTATGTCTATTGCGGGGGGCGCTTCTACAGCGACGCCGCCATTGTCGTAATGGTCAGCACGGTACTGGATTTCGAAGTATTCAGCACCCACCACCTGCATCCGTCCACGCCGAAGCTGGTGGTCACCGCCGCTGATGCGGAACGACGGGTGGTGCACGAGTTGGATGCGGAGCCGGCGGCTCTGGCCTATGCGCGCCTGGTCGGGGTGCCGGTGGAGCAGCTCGATGACGTGGTGTTCGCCCGCTACCCGCTGGCGGTGCGCATCAATGATCACTATTACGCCCGCGCCATTCAAAAGGCCAATCGGGACATGAGCCTGTCGTTCTATTGCGCGGTGGAAAACGGCATCGTGCTGACCGCCATGCGCAACGCCTCGCTGCACGACAATCTCACCAATACCCTGGATGACATCGAGTCGCGTCTGGGACCGCCCTGGGTGGTGATCGGCTGTGACTGCTGTCTGCGGCGGGCGGAACTGGAAGCCGATGAGGAGATTCCCCAGGCGTCGGAGCTGTTGCGTCAGCACCGGGTAGTGGGTTTTTGTACCTACGGTGAGCAATATAATGGCATGCATATCAACCACACCCTGACCGGCGTGGTGATTGGGCGCAAAATGGGCGCCGGTAATGGCTGATACCAGGAACGGTTCCGACAACGCCCGTCAGTCCCCCTGGGATTTGCACGAAGCGCGTCTGATGGCGGAGAACGCCCGCCTCCGGCGGATCTGTGATGCCCTGATCGAACGGGTGGAGGGCAGTGGCATGGCGCCCACCGCGCCCTACGCGGCGTTTCAGCACTCGGTGGTTCTGGCCCAGCAGGTGCGTGAACGTACCCAGGCGCTGCGGGAAACCAATAGCCAACTGATGGCGGAGATCGAGGAGCGCCGCCGGGTGGAACAGCGGCTGCGCGAGGCCACCGATAAAGCGGAACAGGCCAATCTGTCGAAAACCAAATTCGTGGCGGCGGTCAGTCATGACCTGATGCAACCGCTCAACGCCGCCCGTCTGTTCACCAGCGCCTTGCAGGAGGACTCCGACGAGCGGGCGTCGCCAATGCTGAATCATATCGACACCGCGCTGCGCGATCTGGAATCACTGATCACCACGCTGTCCGACGCCTCCAAACTGGATGCCGGCGTGGTCAGCGCGGAGACCATGGCGTTCCCTCTGAGTCAGCTGCTGGATGTGCTGGCGGAGGAGTTCAGACAGATGGCGGGGTTGAAGGGGCTGCGCTTCCGCTACGTGCCCACCTCCCTGGTGGTGCGTTCGGATCCGCAGTTGCTCAGCCGCATCATGCGTAATCTGCTCTCCAATGCCATTCGTTACACCGACCGGGGCACTGTTTTGCTGGGCTGCCGGCGCCGCGGCGCCGAAGTGGAGGTGTGGGTGGCGGATACCGGCATTGGTATCGGTGAGGATCAGATCCGCTCCATTTTCCAGGAATTCAAGCGTGGCAAGCGGGCGGTGGAATATCACGAGCGCGGCTTGGGGCTGGGCTTGTCGATCGTGGAAAAGATCAGCCGTATTCTTGAACATCCGCTGTCGGTGACTTCCCGGGAAAACCAGGGCTCCCGGTTTCTGTTGCGCCTACCGGTGAGCAACGTGAGCCAGGCCCGCCAGCAGGCCCTGGCGCAGTCCTCCGAGGAACACTCCGCTTTGACCGGCCTGCGGGTCTGGGTGGTGGACAACGACAGAGCCATCTGCGCCGGTATGCGCACCTTACTGGAACAGTGGGGCTGCCAGGTGGTGGCGGCGGAATCCCTGCCGGAACTGCGCCAGCAGGTGGATGTTGGCGCGGGAGATGCTCAGGTGTTGATCATGGATTACCATCTGGACCCGGACACCGACGACGGCTTGACCGTTGCCGGACAGATCAACGCGGCACGCAGCGAACCCTTGCCGGTGATCATGCTCACCGCCGATCGTGAACAGGCGTTGAAGCAGCGCTGCGCGACGCAGGGCTATATGTTGCTGTATAAGCCGGTTAAACCGATGAAACTGAAGCTGGCGCTGCAGCATGTTCTGACGGGATGATGGGTTGATTCGCTTGCAAGCAAGCTTCCCACGGTGGCTTTGTAGCATGATCTGTGGGAGACCAGCTTGCTGGCGAACGCGGCCTTTGGTGGGGGATTGGCTCGCGGGCAAACGCCCAAGCGGCTTCGTAGCCCATTGCCGCGGGAAGCGGCCTTGGCCGCGAATGCCTCCCGGGGCGTTGCCATTCGCTTGCAAGCAAGCTTCCCACGGCGGCTTTGTAGCATGATCTGTGGGAGACCAGCTTGCTGGCGAACGCGGCCTTTGGTGGGGGATTGGCTCGCGGGCAAACGCCCAAGCGGCTTCGTAGCCCATTGCCGCGGGAAGCGGCCTTGGCCGCGAATGCCTCCCGGGGCGTTGCCATTCGCTTGCAAGCAAGCTTCCCACGGCGGCTTTGTAGCATGATCTGTGGGAGACCAGCTTGCTGGCGAACGCGGCCTTTGGTGGGGGATTGGCTCGCGGGCAAACGCCCAAGCGGCTTCGTAGCCCATTGCCGCGGGAAGCGGCCTTGGCCGCGAATGCCTCCCGGGGCGTTGCCATTCGCTTGCAAGCAAGCTTCCCACGGCGGTTTTGTAGCATGATCTGTGGGAGCCAGGCGTGCTAGAGCTCGCAAGGCACCATAGAATCTCCCTCAGCGGCTTTGTAGCTGCCTCTGAATTCAGAGAAGGGGCTCTGGCCGCGCCGCTTCCACCTTGCCGCCGGCTTCCCGCCAACCGTCCACGCCATTGCGATACCAGTACACCGAAGTGTAGCCATCGGCCGCGGTACGTTTCGCCACATTCCAGGACAACCAGCAATCCGCGCGGCAGAAAAACACCAGAGCGCGATCCTTATTGTCTTCCGTGAGCCGTTGCAGATGCCGATCCAGATAGTCCCGCCAGCGATGCTCCAGCGGTGTGTTGCCGGTGTTGGGTAACCAGATTGCTCCGGGCAGCGTCCAATGCGGAGTGTCCTGCAAAAAACCGCCGTTGGCGTAACCAACATTGTAGACATCGATCAGAACCACGCCGGGTTCGGTGGACAGTATGGTTTTCAATGCCTTGGTATTCAGCGTCACGGCACCTTCCACGGCCTCCGGGGTGGGGGAGCGGTAGGGCGGCAGACGATATCCTTTGGCATCGAAACCGCCGCTACCGGACGCCGGCAGCGCGACGGTAGCGACGAATAACATGATCAGGAAACGAGTGATCATCTCACCAGTCCTGCGGGCAGCCGCTGCAGTTCTTCATGTAGGTGCCCTGGAAATTGGTGAAGCGCAGGCGCGCGCCAGTGACATCGGCGCCTTCCAGAGTGGACAGGTTCAACTTGGTTTCCTGCAGGTTGGCGTCGCGCAGGTCCGCATTTTGCAATTTTGATTTATTCATCCAGGCCATTTCCAGATTGGCGGCGCGCAATGTGGCGTGTTGCCAACTGGCTCGGGTGAGACGGCCGAACCGCAGATCCGCGCCGGTGAGATCGGCGCCGTCGAAACGCGCGTTCTGGGCGAACAGGTTCCAGCTTTGTACCGCCACCAATTTCGCCTGACTGAGGTTGGCGGAGCGCAGGTTGGTGCTGTACAGCGTGGCACGGGTCAGATCGGCGCCGCTCAGATCGGCGCGCTCCAGATTGGCGCCGCGCAAATCCGCATGACGCAGATCGGTGCCGCGCAGATTGGCGTTGCTGAAATCGGCGCCGCGTAAATCCAGGTTGGAAAGGTCGGCGCCGGACAGGTCAGCACCGGGACAATGGGTTTGTGCCTCGAGAACACAACCGTTGTGTTCCGGTGGCGTCCAGAGGTCGTCTTCGGCGGCGTGCGGGGTATTACCCAGCGTCATTGCGCCGGCGGCCACCAGAAGACTGCTTAGCAGGAGTTTGGAACGCAGTGCCATGACATGCTCCCTGGGCCCGGTTTGTGGCGGGCCGGTGTTATTGTTGTGGTGAAGGAGCGGCACCTTGAAGGGCCGCTCCTTCGCGGGTTGACGACCGCCGTTATTTCTTCGCCATGTCCTTGGCGAAGTCCGGTAGTTTGAACACCCAGAAGGAACCGCCCTGGGAGATCGGCCGGGTCAGATCCGCCATGTCGCCGCCCCACAGCGGCACCGCGCCACCGTAGCCGGCGGTCACGCCGATGTATTGCTCGCCGTCCATTTCCCAGGTGATCGGCGGAGAGATGATTCCGGTGCCCACCTGGAATTTCCACAGCTCCTTGCCGGTCTTGGCATCGAAGGCCTTGAAGTAGCCGTCACCGGTACCGGTGAACACCAGATTACCCTTGGTGGCCAGCACGCCAGCCCACAGCGGCATGTGTTCCTTATGCTGCCAGACCACCTTGCCGGTCTTCGGATCCATGGCGCGCAGGATGCCGACGTGATCGTCAAACAGGCGCTTGATACGGAAGCCCATGCCCAGGTACGCGGAGCCGGGGGTGTACTCCACTTCCTCGGTCCAATAATCCTCTTTCCAGTGGTTGGCGGGCACATAGAACAAGCCGGTGTCCTGGCTGTAGGCCATCGGGTTCCAGTTCTTGCCGCCCAGGAACGGCGGCGAGACTTCCACCGCTTCGGAACGGGTTTCGCCTTTCTTCAGGCGTGCCGGCCGCTGGCCTTTGTTCTCGATCGGGCGTCCGGTTTTCAAATCGATGCCCTTGGCCCAGGTGATTCCGTCGACAAATGGGAACGCGTTCAACAGTTTGCCGCTGGTCCGATCAGTGACGTAGAAGAAGCCGTTACGGTCGGCGTGGGCGCCAGCCTTGTGGAGCTTGCCTTTCTTGTCGACGTAATCGAACAGCACGATCTCGTTGTTGCCGGAGAAATCCCAGGTGTCGTTGGGGGTGTGCTGATAGAACCACTTGATCTCGCCGGTGCTCGGATCCACGCCCACCTGCCCGGAAGTGTAGAGGCTGTCGTAGTCCTTGGGATCACCGTCGGGCGCGGTGCGAGCCCAGCCGTTCCAGGGCGCGGGGTTGCCCGCGCCGATAACGATGGTGTTGGTTTGCGGATCGAAAGTGGCACTCTGCCAGGGCGCGCCGCCGCCGTGACTCCAGGCCTTGGCCTTGCCGGTTTCGGTGTTGGGATCGTCCGGCCAGGACGGCGCGCGTGGATCACCACTGGGGGTGCTTTCCTTGCCGTTGAGACGGCCCATGTGGCCTTCCACGAATGGCCGCATCCAGATTTCCTCACCGGTATCCGGGTCGCGGGCGAACAACTGGCCGACGACGCCGAATTCATCGCCGGAGGAGCCGTGAATCAGCAGGACTTTCCCGGTTTTCTGATCCTTAACGATGGTCGGTGCGCCGGTCATGGTGTAGCCGACCTTGTGGTCGGCGAACTTCTTGCGCCAGACTACTTTGCCGGTGTCCTTGTTCAACGCCACGATGCTGGCATCCAGGGTACCGAAGAAAATCTTGTCGCCGTAGATGGCGGCGCCACGGTTGACCACGTCACAGCAGGGCCGGATGTCATCCGGCAGGCGGTGAGAATAGTCCCACAACTTTTTGCCGGTGCGGGCGTCGACGGCGAATACCCGGGAGTAGGAGCCGGTGACGTAGATCACGCCATCGTGGACCAGAGCCTGGGATTCCTGGCCGCGTTGTTTCTCATCGCCAAACGAGAAAGACCAGGCCGGTGTCAGCATGGAGACGTTGTCGGCGTTGATGTCGTTGAGGGTGCTGTAGCGCTGGGCCTGGATGCCCAGGCCGTACATCAGCACATCATCGGTGGTGGCGGCATCGTTGGCGATGTCTTCCCAGGTTACCGCCTTGGTGGCGGAATGTGCGGCGCCACTTACCCCGATCGTGGCCCCGATCATGGTGGCCAGGGTAACCGCGCCGGCAAGGCGCTTGGCCTTTCCGGAAAACGGTGTGTTGCGGCTTGTTGTTTTCATACCTGTTCCTCGGCTTGTTGGTATCGGTCGCGGAGTGTTCCCGCCCCGCTGCGAATGAAGACAGCATCAGAGTCCCCGAGGGCGAGCTTGGCCGCTACCGACAGCAGGCCGAGAAATCTAGCCAATTGGGTCTAGTACCAAGGATGTAGACAGGTTTGGTCCAAGGACGAGTAGGTCGATGGAGAGCGGGCCGCTAGATTGAAATACGGCGTGAAGTCCTGGAGTTGTCTTCACGCTTTACCGCCGTATTGCAATCCCCGATTTGAAGGACCCCGACGATGACCAGAACAAAAGTTATTCTCATCATTACCTCCCTGTTGTCCCTGGCCGGTCTGGCCTGGGGACACGGCAACGTCACGCCGCAGTCGGTCAACACCCGAGGCCTGGAAGAACTGGGCGAGGAATGGCGCGACACCAACCCTTACCGCGAATCGCATCCGCAACACGATCTGGCGGTGGAAGTGGGGGAGTCCGCCTATAACCAGAACTGCGCCGCCTGCCATGGCCTGGAAGCCAAATCCGGCGGTATTGCCCCGGATCTGCGCGAACTGGAAAACGGAGATTACGGTGACGAATGGTACAAGGAGCGGGTGGTCAATGGTGCCAGCCGTGATGGCCGGGTGCTGATGCCGCCGATGGCCAATTACCTCAGCCAGGAAGCGCTGTGGGCGATCCGCACCTGGCTGGAAACCGTCAGCCTGGAAACCACCGGCGGCAATTAAGCGGCCGCTGAGCAAAAGGAGGGGTGGCCATGGCCGGTTACCTGAAACCGCTACTGGCGGTGCTGATACTGCTTGGCGCACCCTGGAGCGTGGCCGAGGAAGCACGGGAAGACCCGCTGGGGTCGTTCATGTGGGAACGCTATCGTGAGCGTTTTCTTGGCGATACACCGGTGCGTTTTGATTCGCGGGTCGGTATCCAGGCGCCGGCGTTCGCCGAGGATTCCGGGCAGGTTCCCATCGATGTGGACGCCTCGGACTTCAATGGCCGCTTTCAGCGCATGCTGTTGTGGGTGGAGCTGAACCCGATCCCGCTGGTGTTCGACTATCGGCCCTTGAGTGACGGCCTGGGCCGTCTTTCCATCAATGTGCGTCTGGAGCAGTCCTCGGCGGTGCGGGTGGCGGTGCTCAGTGATGGCGTCTGGCACGTCGGCAGTACCCGTATCGAAGGCGAGGGCGGCGGCTGCACTACACCGGGTATCGCCAAGACCGAGGACAACTGGTCGAAGGACTTCGGCAGGATCAAGGCCCGGCGTTTCGGGCATGAGTCGGGCAGCCGGGTACGGGTAAAGCTCTCTCACCCCATGGACAGTGGTCTGATTCCGAGCACACGGCCGTTTTATGTGGAGCAGGTGGCGTTTGTTCACGGCGACGAGCCGGTGGCAAGCATGACATGGCAGGCTTCGGTCAGTGAGAACCCGGAACTGGCGCTGACCCTCAAGGGCGATGCCGGCACCGCCTATCGGTTCCAGGCCCGGGACAACAACGGTAATGAGTTTGATCATGTCATCCCCTGACGGTGCAACGCGTTCGTGGTTGGTGAAGGCCGTGCTGTCCGTCGGCCTGGCGCTGTTCGCCGGCCCGGCGCCGGCCTTCGACTATCATCTCAAGCCAGTGGCCGTGGCGGAGCGCACCTGGATGGTGCAAGGACGGCGCGAGGAGCTCTCCGAGGACAACGGCGGTGATATCGCCAATGCCGCGTTCATCGCCACCGGTGACGGCGTCATCGTTATCGATACCGGCAGCACACTGAGTTACGGCCGGGCGTTGCGGGCGGCCATCGCCACGGTCACCGACCAGCCGGTGCGCTGGGTCATCAACACCCATCATCACCCGGATCATGTGTTCGGCAATCAGGCCTTCGAGGGTGCGGAGATTTCCGCGTTGCCGGCCACCATAGCCGCGCTGAAACGGGACGCCGACAGCTTCCGCACCACACTCTATCAACGGCTGGGTGACGCCGTGCGAGGTACGGAAACCGCCTTGCCGACCCGCGCCCTGGAGGCAGGGGAATCCCGTTTCGGTGACTACCCATTGCGACTGTTTGCCTTCAGCGGTCATTCCGGCGCCGACCTGGTGGTGCTTGATCCGGCCACCGGGGTGTTGTTCACCGGCGATCTGGTGTTTCACCACCGGGCGCCGACCACTCCTCATTCCCCCGGGATCGGAATCTGGCGGGAACAACTCCGGCAAGTGCGCGCGCTGCGGTTTGACGTCCTGGTGCCAGGCCATGGCCCGGCGGCCAAGGATGAGTCCCCGGTGGTCGAGACACTCGACTACCTGGATTGGCTGGATCGACGCCTCACCAATGGGGCGGCCAGCGGCGCCACCCGCAACGAAGTGATTCAGGCGCCGTTGCCGGAACGCTTCGCCGACATGGCGCTGGTGCGTTACGAGCTGACCCGCAGTGTCAGCCATTTCTACGCCGACTACGAGGAAGCGCTGTTGTGGGCGGATCCGGATACGACCAAATAAGGGCCGAATTAGTACCTTGGTAGCATGCGGGCGCTACCGGCCCGGCACTAATCTGAATATCCAGACAGTCCGCCCGAGAGTGTGGCGGAGACACTCAGGATCAGCATAAAAAAGCGAGGAAGTACGGCTATGATTTACGACAATCCCGGTAGTCAGGGCGCCCTGGTCTCCTTCAAAGAGCGCTACCAAAACTACATTGGCGGTGAGTGGGTGGCTCCTGTTAAGGGCCAGTACTTCGACAACATCAGTCCGGTCAATGGCAAGGTGTTCTGTCAGGTGCCCCGTTCTTCCGCCGAAGACATTGATCTGGCACTGGATGCCGCTCACCGTGCCGCGCCAGGCTGGGCACGCACCTCGGTGGCCGAGCGCGCCAATCTGCTGCTGAAAATCGCCGACCGGATCGAAGGCAGCCTGGAATCCCTGGCCGTGGCGGAAACCTGGGATAACGGCAAGGCGGTGCGTGAAACCCTCAACGCCGATATTCCCCTGACGGTGGATCACTTCCGCTATTTCGCCGGTTGTATTCGCGCCCAGGAAGGGACCCTCGCGGATATCGACGCCAACACAGTGGCCTACCATTTCCATGAACCGTTGGGTGTGGTCGGGCAGATCATCCCCTGGAATTTCCCGATCTTGATGGCCGCCTGGAAACTGGCGCCGGCGTTGGCGGCGGGCAACTGCGTGGTGTTGAAACCGGCGGAGCAGACCCCGGTATCGATCCTCAAGGTGATGGAACTGATCGGTGATTTGTTGCCGGCCGGCGTGGTGAACGTGGTCAACGGTTTCGGCGACGAAGCCGGCCAGGCCCTGGCCACCAGCAAACGCATCGCCAAGATCGCCTTCACCGGTTCCACCCCGGTGGGCTCGCACATCCTCAAATGCGCCGCGGAGAACATCATCCCCTCCACCGTGGAGCTGGGCGGCAAATCGCCCAACATTTACTTCGCCGACATTCTCAATGCCGAGCCGGAGTTCATCGACAAAGCGGTGGAAGGGCTGGTGCTGGCGTTCTTCAATCAGGGAGAGGTCTGCACCTGCCCGTCCCGGGCGCTGATTCAGGAAAGCATGTACGACGACTTCATGGAACGGGTAGTGGCACGCATCGCCACCATCAAGCGCGGCAACCCGCTGGATACCGAGACCCAGGTCGGTGCTCAGGCTTCCCAGGAGCAGTTCGACAAGATCATGTCCTACATGGAAGTGGCCCGTAGCGAAGGTGCTGAGTTCCTGTCCGGTGGTGACCGTGAGTCTCTGGCCGGTGAACACGGTGACGGTTTCTACATTCAACCGACGCTGCTCAAGGGCCACAACAAGATGCGGGTGTTCCAGGAGGAGATCTTCGGCCCGGTGGTGGCGGTGACCACCTTCAAGGACGAGGCGGAAGCACTGGAAATCGCCAACGATACCGAGTTCGGTCTTGGTGCCGGGGTATGGAGCCGGGATATCAATGTGGCGTTCCGCATGGGCCGCGGTATTCAGGCCGGCCGGGTCTGGACCAACTGCTATCACGCCTACCCGGCCCACGCCGCCTTTGGCGGTTACAAGAAATCCGGTATCGGCCGGGAAACCCACAAGATGATCCTGGACCACTACCAGCAGACCAAGAACCTTCTGGTCAGCTACGACGTAAACCCGCTTGGCTTCTTCTGAAGCCAATGGATAAACCGGCGGAAGCAGGAGGGGAAATGTTCTCCCGACCTCTCCGCCGGTCCCGCTGCTTTCCCTGTCCATCCTCCCTCTCCGTTGCTTGATTGCGATCAAGGCTCCCGCTTGCACTACACTGGATCATGGGTGCGCTATTCCAACAACAGCGGAGGTTCCCATGCGAGCCATGAGCTTGCGAAAGATCGGCGAGCCGCTTGAATTGATCGATTGCCCGGCAGCCCGTCCCGGCCCCGGCGAGCTGCGCCTTCAGGTCGAAGCCTGTGGGGTCTGCCGCACCGATCTGCACGTGGTGGACGGCGAGTTGGAGGACGTCAAGCTTCCTCTGATTCCCGGTCATGAAATTGTTGGCCGGGTGGTGGAACTGGGGCCCGGCTCAAGCCGCTTCTCCCTCGGGCAGCGCGTTGGTCTCCCGTGGCTCGGGCATAGCTGCGGGCAATGCCGCTATTGCCTGGCCGGCCAGGAAAACCTGTGTGAGGCCCCCGGATTTACCGGCTACACCCTGGATGGTGGTTACGCGGAACACTGCGTGGCCTCGCAGGACTATGCCTTTGCCCTACCGGAAGAGTCTGACGCCGTCAGCCTGGCGCCGTTGATGTGCGCTGGTCTGATCGGTTACCGCTCCTATCGGATGGCCGGGGAGGCGCCGCGCCTGGGCCTCTACGGTTTTGGCGCGGCGGCGCACATTCTCACCCAACTGGCTTGTTGGCAGGGGCGCGAGGTCTACGCATTCACCCGTCCTGGAGACAGTACCGCGCAGGCGTTCGCGCTGGAAATGGGGGCGAGTTGGGCCGGTGGGTCGGATCAGGCGCCGCCGGTGGAACTGGACGCGGCCATTCTATTCGCTCCGGTGGGCGCGTTGGTGCCGGTGGCGTTGCGCGCCGTGCGCAAAGGCGGTGTGGTGGTCTGCGGCGGCATTCATATGAGTGATATCCCGGCGTTCCCCTATGCCGATCTGTGGGGCGAACGGGTGATCCGTTCCGTCGCCAACCTGACCCGGGAAGATGGCGAGCAGTTCTTGCACCTTGCGTCGCAGGCCGGCATCGAGGTGGCGACCCGGGTCTATCGGTTGGATGAGGCGAACGAAGCGCTGGACGACCTGCGTGCCGGCCGCCTCAACGGCGCGGCGGTGTTGGTGCCTTGAGCAGGAAGCCGCTGTGGGAAGTTTGTTTGCAAGCGGATATCCAACGCCGGAAGGGCCGATTCGCCAGCAAGCTGGTCTCCCACAGCTTTACTACAGGGCTGCTGTGGGAAGCTTGCTCGCAAGCGAATATCCTGAGCGGAATTTGTCAGCAGGCGTGGCTCCCACGGCGGCCTTGTAGCTGCCTCTGAGTTCATATCAACGGCGCTGATAAAAAAGGCCGCCCCAGGGGCGGCCAAATGGCACAGTGGAATGGATCCGCTCGGCGGATCTACCAGGAGAGTGCGGCCCCCACTGCCAGAGTGTCGGTGGATTCAATCTCGCCGGCCTGCTTGTCATCGATTTCGAAGCGGCTGAAATTACCCAGCAGTTTCAGGCTGTCGTTGACCGCGTAGCTGAGCAGAACGGCTTTGTTCTCATAGTCGGCTTCACCGCCGAGCAGATTGCCGTCGTCCTCGCTACGGCCATAGGACAGCGCCAGCCGGAATTTATCGATCTGCTGGCCGAACTGGAGCAGGTACCCCTTGCTGTCGATCTCCCTCAGGTTGGCCTGGCCGAGGTTGTTGGAGAACAAGGGATGCATGCCCTCCGCATCGAAGCCCGACGCGGTGATGGAGGTACCGCCGAGTTTGGCCTGAACGCCGTAACCCAATCCCCGTGAGGTCACATCCTCAATGGTACTGTCGGTGTTTTCCGAGGTCTGATAAGCGCCGTTGATCCAGGCATACAGTTCGGTGGCGCCGAGGCTGGTCTGGTAGCTCACTTCGGTTTCGAAACGCGGTGCCGATTGATAGGCCTTGCCGGTGCCGCCGACGTCGTTGCTGTCATAGGGATCGAGAACGCCCACGGCGACTTTCAAGGCATGTTGTTGGGGACTGCGGTAAGTGATCTGGGCGCTGGGGAAGGGGTAGGGGTAGCCGGTGCCGATATTGCCAAAGGACACGCCGCCGCCGTCCATCAGGCCGAGGGTATCGCTGGCCTGGCCGAAACCCGACAACAGTTCGTCGCGCAGAATATTGGAACGGGCGAACAGACCAAAGTCCTTACCGATCAACACCTGACCCCAGCCGCCGTCGATGGTGCCGTAGAACTGCCGCACGTCGATGCCGGTTTCGGTACCGTTGGTTTCACTGTCATTGATGGTGACCCAGAACGAGGACCGGGCGCCGAGTTTCAGGTCGCCGGCCTGGCGGGACACATTGAAGCCGATCCAGTTCGGCAGAAACCCCATCTTTACCCGGGACTGGCGCCGGTCGAACTGGTCGCCAGGGCGGTCCACGTCGTTGTTTACGTAAAAGGCGTTGATATAGCCATCGGTGGAGAAAGTAGTCTGATTATCATCGTAGAGCTTGATTTCCGCCTGCGCGGCGGTACTGGCAAACGATGCCAGCAGAGCACAGATGAGAGGTAGCCTTTTGTTGTTGTGCATGGTTCGCTCCATGTTTTTTTGCGTCGTTCGGAGCGGGCAGTATGGAAAGAGGCTGGCGACGGCGAATCCCGCTTTGGTCGGGAAGGCGTCTTAAGACCGGGAAGACCTGTTGGGGGGCACGAAAGTCGTGCGCGGGTGTGGGGTCGGGAACTAGAACGAAGAGAGGGGGGAGGTGGGAGAAGGAGAAGCCCGGCGTGGTCGCGCCGGGCGGATGCACTCAACCCTGGGTGCCGGAAGCGTCGTTGTCTTCCTGCTCCGGGGCGGTGTTGATCACGGTGGCCTGATCCTCCAGCCAGCCGCCACCCAGGGCCCGATACAGGGTGATCTGATTGGCAAGCTTGCTGAGCGTGATGGACACCAGCTCCTGGCGGGCGGTCAGCAGACTGCGCTGCGCGTCCAGTACCGCCAGATAGTCGTCCGCGCCCAGTTCGTAGCGTTGCTGGGACAGTTCCAGTGAGCGCCGGGTGGCGTCCACCAGTGCCTGTTGGGCGATTTCCTGTTCCAGCAGGGTTTCCCGGGACACCAGCGCATCCGAGACCTCCTGGAAGGCGGTCTGGATGGTTTGTTCGTAGCTGGCCACGCTCTGGTCCCGGCGTACTTCCGCCACGTCCAGGCTGGCGCGGTTGCGCCCGCCAGTGAAGATCGGCAGGGATATGCTGGGGGAGAACGACCAACTGCGCGACCCGCTCTCGAACAGCCCGTCCAGCTCGGCGCTGCTGGTACCAAAGGTGCCGGTCAGGGAAATACTCGGGAAGAACGCCGCCCGGGCCGCGCCGATATTGGCGTTGGCCGCCCGCAGCAGATGTTCCGCGCGGATGATGTCCGGCCTTGCCAGCAGCACATTGGAGGACAGCCCGGAGGGCACCTCCGACAGTTCCACCAGCCCGGATTCCTCCAGATTATCGTTGGGCAGCGGCGGCAGCGGCGCGCCGACCAGGGTGGCCAGGGCGTTCCGGTCCTGGGCCACCAGGCGGGCGAAGCGGGCGCGATTGGCGCGGGCGGTTTCCAGCGCGGTCTGCGCCTGACGCAGTTCCAGTTCGGAGCCGACACCGAGGTCGAAGCGACGCTGGGTCAGGTCCAGGGAGGACCGGTAGGCCTCCATGGTCTCTTCGCTGATGCGCAGGTTTTCACGGTCCGCCACCAGAGTCAGATAAGCGTTGGCTACTTCCGAGACCAGCGTGATATGGGCGCTGCGCTGGGCCTCTTCACTGGCCAGATAATTCTGCAAGGCGGCGTCCTTGAGACTGCGCACCCGGCCGAACAGATCCAGCTCGTAGGCGGAGATGCCCACGTTGGCGCCGTACTGACTCTGCACCTGGCTCTCGCCGGTGTTGTTCAGGTCGCCGGGCACCCGCTGGCGGGTGCCGGTGCCGTTGAGGCCGATATCCGGAAACAGGTCGGCCCGTTGAATCCGGTACTGGGCGCGCAACTCTTCCACATCCAGCATGGCCAGACGCAGATCCCGGTTGTTGGCCAGGGCGGTCTGGATCAGTTGCTGCAGTTCCGGTTCGGCGAAGAAATCCCGCCAGCCGGGCAGGGTGACCTGCGTGGCGTCGGCGCCTTCACGGAACTGATCCGGTACCGGGGACGGGGGCTGTTCATAACTGGGCGCCAGCGTACAGCCGCTCAAGGCCAGAGCGACGGCCAGCGCCATGGAAGCGGGCTTCAAAGTCATCCGCGGATCTCCTCGGACGGCTCGTTACGGTCACCTTTGCCGTTCAACGGCACACCGGACAACTTACGAACCACCACATAGAACAAAGGAATGAAGAAAATAGCCAGGGCGGTGGCGGTGAACATGCCGCCAAACACGCTGGTGCCGATGGCGTTACGGGCACCGGAGCCGGCACCGCTGCTCAGCATCAGCGGCGTCACACCGAGCATGAACGCCATGGAAGTCATCAGGATCGGGCGCAGCCGCATTCGTGTGGCCTCCAGCGTGGCTTTCCACAACGAGTAGCCCTGATCCTCCAGGTCCTTGGCGAACTCGGCGATCAGGATCGCGTTCTTCGCCGATAGCCCTATGGTGGTGAGCAGCCCGACCTGGAAGAACACATCATTTTCCAGGCCCCGGCCCAGCGAGAACAGGACCGCGCCGATCACACCCAGGGGCACCACCAGCATCACCGCGAACGGAATCGACCAGCTTTCGTACAGAGCGGCGAGACACAGGAACACCACGATCAGGGACAGCGCATACAGCGCCGGCGCCTGGTTGCCGGACTGACGTTCCTGGTAGGACAAGCCGGTCCACTCGTAGCCGAAGCCCTCGGGCAGATCCGCGGCCAGGCCTTCCAGCGCGGTCATGGCGTCGCCGGTGCTGTAACCGGGCATGGCATTACCCTGGATGTTCACCGAGGATACGCCGTTGTAACGCTGCAGTTGCTGCGGACCATATTGCCAGTCGCCAGTGGCGAAGCTGGAGAAGGGCACCATCTGGTTATTGCTGTTGCGCACGTACCAGGTGCCGATGTCCTCCGGCAGCATGCGGTCTTCCGCGTCGCCCTGGACATAGACCCGCTTGATCCGGCCGCGATCGAGGAAGTCATTGACATAGGTGGAACCCCAGGCCACCGACATGGTGTTGTTGATGTCGGCGATGGAGACACCCATGGACTGTGCCTTCAGGTGATCCACATCGACCTTGTACTGCGGCGCGTCGGGCAGGCCGTTGTAACGCACCTGTACCATGGACGGATCCTGGTTGGCCTGACCAAGCAACTGGCCCATGGCCTGATTGAGGGCGTCATGGCCCAGGCCGGCACGGTCCTGGAGCTGGAAGTTGAAACCGCTGGCCACACCCAGAGCCGGGATCGACGGCGGGTTCAAGGCGAAGATGATCGCCTCGCGGATGCCGCCGAAGTACCCCATGGCACGGCCGATGATCTGATCGATGCCATCAGTGCCGAGGTCACGATCCTCCCAATCCCGCAGCCGGACGAACGCGATCCCCGAGTTCTGTCCACGACCGGCGAAGCTGAAGCCGGCCACGGTGAAGATCGATTGCACCGCGTCTTTTTCCTCCTCCAGGAAGTAGTACTCCATCTTCTTCAGTACTTCGATGGTCTGCTCCTGGGTGGCCCCGACCGGCAACTGAACCTGCGCCAGCATGATGCCCTGGTCCTCTTCCGGCAGGAAGGCGGTGGGCAGACGGGTGAAGGTGAACGCCAGCACCGCCACCACGGCCACATAGATCAGTAGATAGCGGCCACGGCGGCCGAGAATTTTCTCCACCTTGTCGTGATAGCCGTGGCTGGCGCGATCAAAGTTGCGATTGAACCAGCCGAAGAAGCCCTTCTTGTCGCCGTGGGAGGCGTCCTGCTGCTTGAGCATGCTGGCGCACAACGCCGGCGTCAGGATCAAAGCCACCAGCACCGACAACACCATGGCCGAAACGATGGTGATGGAGAACTGGCGGTAGATGGCACCGGTGGAACCGGGGAAGAAGGCCATCGGGATAAATACCGCGGACAGCACCAGGGCGATACCGACCAGAGCGCCGGTGATCTGTCCCATGGATTTGCGCGTGGCCTCACGGGGAGGCAGCCCCTCTTCCGCCATCACCCGTTCCACGTTTTCCACCACCACGATGGCGTCGTCCACCAGCAGACCGATGGCCAGCACCATGCCGAACATGGTCAGGGTATTGATCGAGAAGCCGAAGGCGAACAGCACCGCGAAGGTCCCCAGCAACACCACCGGAACGGCGATGGTGGGGATCAGGGTGGCGCGGAAATTCTGCAGGAACAGGTACATCACCAGGAACACCAGCAGAATCCCCTCAAACAGGGTCTTCACCACCTCCATGATGGAAATTTCCACGAACGGCGTGGTGTCGTAGGGGAAATCCATCTGCATGTCTTCGGGGAAGAACTGACTCAGATCGTCGAGCGTGGATTTCACCCGTTCGGCGGTATCCAGAGCATTGGCGCCGGTAGCCAGGTTGATCCCCAGGCCGGTGGCGGAAGTGCCGTTGTAACGCCCGGTGATATCGTAGCTTTCCTTGCCGAACTCGATGTTGGCGACGTCCTTGAGCCGTACCTGGGAGCCGTCATCGTTGACGCGCAGCAGAATCCGTCCAAATTCCTCCGGGGTCTGCAGCAAGGTCTGCACGATGATGGAAGCGCTCAGTTGCTGACCTTCCACCGCCGGGTTGCCGCCAATCTGGCCACCGGTGATCTGGTTGTTCTGCACCGTGATCGCCTGGGTGACGTCCGCCGCGGTCAAACCGAACTCGGTCATTTTCTGGGAGTCGAGCCAGACCCGCATGGCGTACTGGGTGCCGAACAGCTGGGTGGTACCCACGCCTTGCACCCGGCTGATCGGATCCTGGATGTTGGCCGCCACATAATCGGCGAGGGCGGCGTTGTCCAGTTCGCCGGATTTGGAGTTGAACGCCACCACCATCAGGAAGGTGTCGGAGGACTTGCTCACCTGCACCCCTTGCTGTTGCACCACCTGGGGCAGGCGCGGGGTGGCCAGTTGCAGTTTGTTCTGCACCTGGACCTGGGCGATATCCGGATCGGTACCGGCGGCGAAGGTCAGGATGATCTGCGCGTTACCGGAGGAATCACTGGTGGAAGACATGTACAGCAGGTTATCGATGCCGTTCATCTGCTGCTCGATAACCTGCGTCACCGAATCTTCCACCGCTTTCGCCGAAGCCCCCGGGTAGGTGGCCTCGATAGTGACTTCCGGCGGTGCCACGGTGGGGTACTGTTCCACCGGCAAAGTATTGATCGCCAGGGCGCCCGCCATCATCAGAACGATGGCGATCACCCAGGCGAAAATGGGTCGATCAATAAAGAAATTGGCCATGTTGCTCCCCGATTACTCGGCGTTGGCGTTATTCGGGCCGTTGTCCTGGGCCTGGGTTTGCTGCGCTTGCTGTTGTTGCGCCTCGACGTCCACACCTTCCACCGGCATGCCGGGGCCGATTTTCTGCAGGCCGTCGACGATCAGTTTGTCGCCGGCGGCGAGACCCTCGCCGATCAACCAGCGGTTGCCCACCGTGCGCACGGTTTCCACCTGACGTTTTTCCACCGTGTTGTTGTCGCCGATGACCAGGGCGCTGGCGGTGCCCTGCGGATCACGAGTGACCGCTTTCTGTGGCACCAGGATGGCGTTGTCACGTTGTCCCTGAGGCAGCTTGGCGCGTACGAACAGACCGGGCAGCAGATCGCCTTCGGGATTGGGGAACAGGGCGCGCAGGGTGATCGAGCCGGTGCTTTCATCGACGGCGTATTCCGAGAACTGCAGGGTCCCGTTCTGGTCGTACTCGGTACCGTCCTCCAGTACCAGAGTGACGCGCGCCTTGTCTTCGCCGACTTGTTCCAACTGTCCGCTTTCCATGGCCACGCGCAGTTGGCGCAACTCACGGGCGGACTGGGTGAGGTCCACATAGATCGGATCCAACTGGCGAATGGTGGCCAGCGCCTGGCTCTGGTTGGCGGTGACCAGAGCGCCGGCGGTAACGCTGGAACGGCCGATGCGTCCGGAGATCGGCGCCTTGACGCTGGCGTAATCCAGGTTCAGGCGAGCGGTTTCCACCGCGGCCTGAGCGGCGGCGATCCGCGCTTTGTTGGTAGCCAGGCTGGCCTGGGCGTTGTCGTACTCCTGGCGGCTCACCGCGTTCGCCTCCACCAGCTTCTTATAGCGCTCGGCCAGCAGCTGGTTGGACTCCAGCGTGGACCGGGCGCTGGCCAGATCGGCCTGGGCGCTGGCCAGTGCCGCCTTGAATTGGCGATCGTCGATGCGGTAGAGCACCTGGCCGGCTTCGACCTCGGCGCCTTCATCGAACAGGCGTTCCTTGATGATCCCGCTCACCTGGGGACGGATTTCCGCCACCTCGTAAGGGGTGGTGCGGCCAGGCAGCTCGTTAACGACGGTATAGGGCTCCGATTTGACCGTGATGAAACCCACCTGTGCCGCGCCGCCGGCACCTTGCTGCTGAGGCGCGTCGTTTCCGCAGGCGGTCAGGGCGAGGGCAAAAAAGAAAAGGACAGAAAAATGGACCGATCGTGCGCGCATAGAAACCTCGGTTTCCTATGAAAATCAATGAATTTTGGTTGCTTCCGTTACGGCGAGAAAGCGCGGATACCCGATAATTACATAAAAGCGAAAAGAGTATACATACATTCGTAGATGTATGTATGGTTCTCTCACCGACTGAATCACAGGAGTCCGGCCATGAGGCGCACCAAGGCGGAAGCTCAGGAGACCCGTGAGCAGATACTCGACGCGGCGGAACGCGTCTTTCACGAAAAAGGTGTATCGAGGACCTCCTTGAATGACATTGCCAGCGCGGCGGGGTTCACTCGTGGCGCCATTTATTGGCATTTCAAAAACAAACACGATGTTTTCGCCGCCATGCTGGAGCGGAAGCGTTTGCCACTCGAGGCTCTGGCGCAGCGGGCGGAGCACCCTGAAGAGAAGGACCCGCTGGGACGCCTGCGGGAGTTTCTGATCTATATGCTCTGTGAGACCGTCCGTGATCCAAGCCGTCGGCGGGTATTGGAGATCATATTCCAAAAATGTGAATTTACTGTGGAAACCGACCCCCTGATGACCCGTCAGAAGGAATCCTTTCTGGAAGCCTCCAGGTCCATGCGGACCATCCTCGGTCGCGCAATCGAGCGCGGGCAGCTGTCGGAAAGCCTGAATATCGAGCGTGCCGTTAACCTGCTGCATGTGCAAGTGTGCGGCCTTCTTTATGTCTGGTTGCTGATCCCGGAGACCTTTGATCTTGAGCAGGAAGCCGCCCACCATGTGGACTGTTATCTCAATACGCTGAAACTGTGCCCCTCCATTTCCGGATGTCCGGATTCTCCTTCCTGATTTGCCTTTCTGATTTCGGAACGTAATTTCGAAATAATTGACGCGATCCAAGCAGCGTGTCACATTCTTTGCCCCCGCACGGACAGTGCCGGATGCCCGCCGGGCTGGTGGCGAATTGCCTTGGCTGCCCGGGCATCAACCGATAAAACAAAGCCATGCCGGCAACACAATACGTGCCTGGAACCGCCAGGCCAAGTCGTTTCCAGGGCTTCGTCCATTGCCGCCGTCGTGACCGGAAAAAGACCGGAACAGGAGAATAACGATGAGTAAACTGTTTGATCTCACGGGAAAAGTCGCTCTGATCACCGGATCCACCCGGGGTATTGGTAAAGCCATCGCCGAGGAAATGGCCCGTGCTGGTGCCAGGGTGGTGATCTCCAGTCGCAAGCCGGAGCCTTGCCATGAAGTGTGCGAGGCAATCAAGGCGGAAGGCCATGAGGCCATTGCCGTGCCCTGTAACGTGGGCAGCAAGGACGACTTGATGAATCTGGTGGATGAAACCCTTTCCGCCTTCGGCAAGATCGATATTCTGGTCTGTAACGCCGCCACCAACCCGGTTTATGGCCCCACCGCGGAAGTCAGCGATGAGGCCTGGGACAAGATTCTCGATACCAACGTCAAGGGCACGTTCTGGCTGTGCAATCGGGTGTTGCCGATCATGGCGGAGAATGGCGGCGGTAACGTGGTGATCATTTCCAGCATCGCCGGCCTGCGAGGCAATACCGTGATTGGTACCTACGGGGTATCCAAGGCGGCGGAAGCCGCGCTGGCTCGTAACCTGGCGGTGGAATGGGGGCCGAAGAACATTCGTGTCAACGCCATCGCCCCCGGTCTGGTGCGCACCGATTTCGCCAAGGCCCTGGTGGAAGACCCGGTCCGCCGCCAGCGTGCCGAGGAGCGCACCCCGGTGCGCCGTATTGGCGATCCGGTGGACATCGCCGGGGTGGCGTTATTCCTGTCCAGCGCGGCCAGTGCCTACGTGACCGGGCAGACCATCGTGGCGGATGGCGGCGAAACCATTTGTTGATGGCGGCGGCACGCTTGTGAGCCAATCGCGGCTTGTGGATCACTGCTGTCGGGTCAATTTTCGCGGATTGGGCGCCTGGCTCAATTCGCGAGCAAGCTCGCTTCCCACAGAGAGGGCTACTCATGCCGCTGTGGGAAGCTGCTTTAGCAGCGAATGGCGTGTTAGCGCCGATTTGATTTGAGGTTCCTTATGGAAGGTCAACCGGAACTGGTGCCGGTTCTTGAGGCGCATCGTTTCGATGAATCACGTCTGGCCGGGTATCTGGAGCAGGCCGGACTGCTGGCCGGAACGTTACGGGTGCGGCAATTCCAGGGCGGACAGTCCAACCCCACCTACCTTCTGGAAAGCGGTGAGCGCCGTTATGTGCTGCGCAAAAAACCACCGGGGAAGGTATTGCCGTCAGCGCATCAGGTGGACCGCGAATACCGCGTGATGAAAGCGCTGGGCGAGCACAGCGATGTGCCGGTGCCGGCCATGCGCGCGCTCTGCGAGGACGATGACGTTATTGGTACCAGCTTTTATGTCATGGATTACGTGCCCGGACGCGTGTTTTCCGAGCCGTTGCTGGAATGCCTGCCCACTGATCAGCAACGCCGTGCCGTCCATGAAGCCATGGTGGACACGCTGGCCAAACTACATAGCGTTGACTACAAGGCCGCCGGTTTGGAGGATTTTGGACGTCCTCAAGGGTATGTGGCGCGGCAGGTGAAGCGCTGGCGGGCGCAATATGAAGCTTCCAAGACCGATGATCTGCCGGCCATGGATAACTTGATCGACTGGCTTGAGGAACACATTCCCGAAGACGGCAGCGCCGCCATTGCCCATGGCGACTTCCGCATGGGTAACCTGCTGCTGGCCCCGGATCGGCCTGAAGTCGTGGCGGTGCTGGACTGGGAGCTGGCCACTATTGGGCATCCGCTGGCGGATCTGGCTTACTTCTGCCTGCCGTACCATTTGCCCCATGGTATTCAGGGCGTGCGTGGTCTGGATGGTCTGGATCTGGGCGAGCGCGGTATTCCCGACGAGCATGCCTTGCTGGAGCGTTACTGTCGTGGTTGCGGTCGCGATGGCATCAACGACTGGCCGGTGTTTCTGGCTTTCGCGCTGTTCCGTACCGCGGCGATCCTGCAAGGGGTTTATGCTCGCGCGCTGCAGGGCAACGCCAGCAACCGCGATGCGCTGGAAGTGGGCAAACGGGCCGGGTTGATGGCCGAACGTGGCTGGCAAATCGCCCGTACTCACCAGTAGCGCCAACGGCGTCATCATCGCTTCACGCCGACCGCACAGCATAGGAGCGGACGGTACACAAGAATTCGGACAATACAGGAGCCACCATGAAGCCTTTCCAACGTATCCTTCTCACCAACGACGATGGCATCGACGCCCCGGGCCTGAAAGTGGCCGAGGTGATCGCCGGGGAACTGGCCGAGGAGGTCTGGGTGGTGGCGCCGGAACATGATCAAAGCGGGGTGGGGCAGAGTATTTCCCTGCACAGTCCGTTGCGGGTCTACCACCACGGCGAGCGCCGCTATGCCGTTTCCGGCACGCCGGCGGACTGCGTCCTGTTCGCCATGGCTGAATGGTTGGAGGAAACGCCCCCGGATCTGGTGCTGTCCGGGGTTAACTGTGGCGCCAATCTGAGTGACTCGGTGATGTACTCCGGTACCGTTGGCGCGGTGCTGGCGGCGGCCCATCTGGGGTTGCCTGGCGTGGCGCTGAGCCAGGCGTTTCTGGATCGGAGTGCCATCAATTACGCACCAGTGAGTGAGCTGGCGGCGGGACTGATCCGGCAATTATGGGAGCGTCACACCGAGCATTGCTGCTGGAACCTCAACTTCCCCGATCTGCCGGTGGCGGAAATCGAGGGTAATCGCATCACCCGCCAGGTGCCGGGCAGCATCCGCCGGGCCCGGCTGATGGCTGGCCGTGACGGCCGCAATCTTTCCTATCACTGGCTCTCCTTTGAGCGCGACCCGGATTCCATCGATCATCCGCAGTCCGATGTGGTGGCACTGCGTGATGGGCGTGTGTCGGTGATGCCGCTGCGGCCGTCCCGCTGCGATGAGGATCTGGCCGATGCATTGTGGGAGAAAGGAGAGTGGCCACTGGCCGGGCAGGACTGAGTGGTTGTATTCGCGAGCAAGCTCGCTTCCCACGGAGGCAGCTACGGAGCCGCTGTGGGAGGCTGTCTTGGCAGCGAATCAGTGTATGGGCGCGCCCGTCAGATCATTCGCCGCCGAAAATATGAAACCATATTCCGAAATAGTATTGACGCCCCGCGGGGCGCGTGTCAGATTCTCCGGCTATTCCATTTGGCGGGCCATGGAGTTCGAAAGCGCCCCGGTCGCCGAAGGTTAGCGACGTATTCCGAAGCATTTCCGCTCCCGGCGGGAGTGGCGGTTTCGTCGTATCACCTGTTGCGTACGCAGCAACAACAAGCGGGTACCAGCCTCCAAGACGCGGGCCCCAAGAAAAAAGTGGTCTATGTCGCCACAGTCGAATCGTAGGGAGAGTTAGCATGTTTGATCGGCATTTTGCCGTTTGGCCTGAAAACCTGCCGCATCACCTGACCATTCCGGAAACCAGCCTCTGCACCAACCTTGATGTCTCCGCGCTGCGCTATCCGGAAAAACCGGCCATCATTTATTACGACCATACCATCACCTACCGGGAACTGAAGCGCCAGGTGGACGCTCTGGCCGGCTACCTGCAATCGCTGGGCGTGGACAAAGGTGACCGCGTGCTGCTGTACATGCAGAACGCTCCTCAATTCATTATCGGTTACTACGCCATTCTGCGCGCCAACGCCATCGTCGTGCCGATCAACCCGATGAACCGCACGGCGGAACTGGAACACTACCTGGAAGACACCCAGGCCACGGTGACGCTGGCGGCGCAGGAAGTGTTCGCCAATATCGCGCCTCTGATCGGTACCCGGGAGCTGCGTCACGTCATCGTGGCGTCCTACAGCGACTACATTGATCCGCAAACCGATCTGGACCTTCCCGCGGAAGTGCGGGCTCCGGCGCAGCCCCTGCAAACCGAAGGCGCGATCGCCTGGCGCGACGCCATCGAGGCTGGCAAGACACCCGGCGAGCTGCTGGTGGGACCGGACGATCTGGCGGTGTTCCCCTACAGTTCCGGGACCACCGGTGCCCCCAAAGGCTGCATGCATACCCACCGGTCGGTGATGGCCACCTGCGTGCACGGCGTGGCCTGGCGCTCCGGCGGCGGCAGTGAGGGCATCATTCTCTCCACTCTCCCGTACTTCCATGTCACCGGCATGCAGGGCGCCATGAACGGGCCCATCTACACCGGCGCCTGTATCGTGTTGATGACGCGCTGGGATCGCCGCACCGCGGCCACCCTGATTCAGCGTTACCAGGTCACCAGTTGGACCAACATCGTCACCATGGCCATCGATCTGCTGTCCGATCCGGAGGTGGAATCGTTCGATCTGTCCAGCCTGCAGAATATTGGTGGCGGTGGCGCGGCCATGCCGGAAGCGGTCTCCGACAAGTTGTTCAAGCTCACCGGCCTGCGCTACATCGAAGGGTATGGCCTCTCCGAGACCATCGCCGCCACCCACATCAACCCCGCCGAGAAGCCCAAGAAGCAGTGCCTGGGCATTCCGGTCTTCGACGTGGATTCCCGCGTCATCGATCAGGACACCGGCAAGGAGCTGGGGGTTGGGGAAGTGGGAGAAATCATTTCTCACGGTCCGCAGATCTTCCAGGGGTACTGGAACCGTCCGGAAGAAACCGAGAAGGCCTTTATCGAACTGGACGGCAAGCGGTTCTTCCGTACCGGTGACATGGGCTACTACGACGAAGAGGGCTATTTCTTCATCGTTGACCGGGTGAAGCGCATGATCAACGCGTCCGGCTTCAAGGTCTGGCCCGCTGAAGTGGAAAGTCTGATGTACCGGCACCCCGCCATCCAGGAATGCTGCATCATCTCCGCGCCGCACGAGCGTCGTGGCGAGACCGTGAAAGCCTGTGTGGTTTTGAACGCCAAGGATAAAGATAACGTCAGCGAGGACGATATCATTACCTGGTGCAAGAACGAGATGGCCGCTTACAAGGTGCCGCGGATCGTTGAATTCCGCGACGAGTTGCCCCGTTCTCCCACCGGCAAGGTGATGTGGCGGGCGCTGCAAGAGCAGGAATGGGCGAAAGAAGAAAACGCATCCTGACCTTTTGAGCAACAGCAATTCCCGCCTCGGGATTGCTGTTGCTATTTTCACCATGCGAAATACTGTTCCGAATATTGACGCTTCGGTGAGGTGCTGTTAGCGTCTTGCCTTTCATGCACCATCGTGCATGAAAGTGTGCCGGCGAGAGCGTCCGTACCATAACAACCCAGAAAGTGAAGCGTGCGAATCAGCAGTGGAGAGTGGCGGTGGAGCGTCACTGATAACGACACAAAGCGCGTTTCATTATTATTATAAGGAGTCGCAGTTTTGGACTTGTTTCTGCAGCAAGTGCTCAATGGTCTGACCCTGGGAAGCATTTACGGCCTGGTTGCCCTGGGCCTGACCCTGGTCTATGGCATTCTCCATGTTCCCAATTTCGCCCACGGTGCGCTGTATATGGTGGGAGCCTATGTGGCTTACTTCACCATGGTGGACCTGGGGCTGAACTACTGGCTGGCGATGATCGCCGCTGGCGCGGTAGTCGCCTTCCTTTCCGTTCTCTGTGAGCGTCTCGTTTTTCACCCGCTGCGCAATGCGCCGCCCATTCACGACAAGATCGCCGCCATTGGCATCTTGTTGTTCCTGGAAGCGGTGGTGCAGATGTATTGGGGTGCGGATTTCCGCCGCATGCCCACGCCCTATACCGAGATCCTGCATTTCGGCGGTCTCACCATTCCGGCCCAGCGTCTGTTGATCATCGCCGGTGCCTTCGGCCTGATGGGCGCGTTGCACCTGTATCTGAAAAAGACCATGACCGGTGCCACCATCATCGCCATGGCACAAAACCGGGAAGGTGCCTTCCTGGTGGGTATCGATGCCAACCGCGTGGCGATGATGACGTTCGCCATCGCCGGTGTGCTGGCGGCGGTGGGCGCGACCTTGTTCGCCCCGATCAACCTGGTCTACCCGGCCATGGGCCACCTGCTGATCATGAAAGCGTTCGTGATCATTATTCTCGGCGGTATGGGGAGCATTCCCGGCGCTATCGTCGGCGGTCTGATCATCGGTTTCGCCGAAGCTCTGGGCGGTTTCTATATCTCCAACGAGTACAAGGACGTCATCGCCTTTGCCTTGCTGGTGGTGATTTTGTCGGTGAAACCCACCGGGCTGTTCACCAAGGGGGTGCGCTAATGGATCGCCTGATGAATTTCTTTGTCAGCCCGGTACTGAAATGGGCCTTGCTGGTGTTGGCGGTGGTGTTTCCGCTGATCTCCGATAACGAGTACCACATCTACGTGATGGCCACCGCCTTTATCTGGGCCATCGCCGTCTACGGTATGAACATCATCACTGGCTATTGCGGCCAGCTGAATCTGGCCCATGGCGGCTTCTTCGCCATCGGCGCCTACGTGGTGGCTATCCTCACCGTGGATCACGGGTGGGCGTTCTGGCCGGCGTTCATTGCCGCCGGTCTGGCCGGGGCCATCTTCGGTTTCCTGGTCGGCGTGGTGTCGCTGCGCCTGAAGGAACACTACTTCGCCATCTTCACCTTGTGCGTGGGCTTCATCATTTACCTGCTGCTGGAAAAGTGGGAGGCACTGACGCACGGCTCCCTGGGCATCATCAATATTGCCCCGCCGGAAGGGTTCGGCTTTGTCGATTTCACCGAGACCGTGCCGTTCTATTACCTGGTGCTGGCGTTCCTGGTGTTGTCGGTGTGGCTGGTAAGTCGCCTTTCCCGTTCTCTGTTGGGCCGGACTTTCCTGGCCATCCGCATCAGTGACGACCTGGCGCAATCGCTGGGCATCAACCTGATGCGCAACAAGGTTCTGGCGTTCGTGCTGTCCACCGTTTACGCCGCCTCGGCTGGCGCCTTGTACGCTGGGGTGGTGCGTTTCATCGGCCCGGCGGAAGCGGACGTGGTGCATACCTTCGACATGATCACCTATCTGCTGGTGGGTGGCATCGGCACCTTGATGGGGCCGCTGCTCGGTACCCTGGCGATCACCTGGCTGACGCAGATGCTGCAGTCCCTGGAAGAGTACCGCATGATCATCTTCGGCCCGATGCTGGTGATCCTGGTGATCTTCTTCCCGCGCGGTATCGTCGGCGGTTTCCTGACCTGGCGCGGACGTCGCCTGGCCAATAAAGCGTCTCAACAGGACCAGGGCGGGGAATCCCAAGCCTCGACCCAGACTTCCGGCACGCCCGGCGCGGACAAACAGGAGGCCGGCAACAATGCTTAAGATCAGCAATCTGACCAAGCGTTTCGGCGGCCTGGCGGCGGTCAATAACGTCAGCGTGGAATTTCCCGCCAATCAGGTGAACGCCATCATCGGCCCCAACGGCGCTGGTAAAAGTACTTTTTTCAATCTGGTCGCCGGAGCGATGCCGCCCAGCGAAGGCCGGATCGAATACCAAGGCATGGACATCACTGGCATGGCGCCGGACCGGATTGCCCGTCTCGGCGTGGCCCGGACGTTCCAGACCACCATGTTGTTCGATCAGTCCACCGTGCTGGACAACCTGATCGTCGGTCACCGGCTGCGTACCCAGTCGCGCCTGTGGGATGTGATCATCAACTCCAAGCGCCTGCGTGACGAGGAGAAGAAGTGCCGTTCCCGCGCCGCCGAGGTGCTGGACTTCGTCGGGCTGTCCCATATCGGCCACCGCTACATCGCCGACATCAGTCAGGAAGAGCGCAAACGGGTGGCTTTTGCCCTGGCCATGGCCACCGACCCGGAACTGGTGTTGCTGGACGAACCGGCCGGTGGTATCAACCCCGAGGAAACCGAGAACCTGGCGGACCTGATTCGCAAGATGGTCAAGCACGGCATCACCGTCTGTCTGATCGAGCACAAGATGGACATGATCATGAGCCTCGCGGACAAGATCATGGTGCTGGATCACGGCGAGAAGATCGCCGAGGGAACCCCGGAGCAGATCAAGAATGATCCGGTGGTCATCGAGGCTTACCTGGGGAGTGAACAAGATGTTGAAGCTTGAAAACGTCGATGCCAAGTACGATAGCTTCAAAGCCCTGGATAACGTGTCCATGACCGTGGGGCAGGGGGAGCTGGTGGTGCTGCTGGGGGCCAACGGTGCCGGCAAGACCACCTTGTTCAATACCATCAGTGGTCTGCTGAAGCCTTCCGCGGGCAGCGTCACCCTCAATGGCGAGGACGTGACCGGACGGCGGCCCTCCGCTCTGGTGCAGGCTGGTGTGGTGCAGTGCCCGGAAGGCCGTAAGCTGTTCCCGGAAATGTCGGTGATGAAGAACCTGGTGCTGGGTGCCTACGTGCATCGCCGTGACAAGGCAGGCATCAAGAAAACCCTGGACCACGTGCTGGAGATGTTCCCGATCCTGGAAGAGAAGAAAAACCAGGCGGCGGGATCACTCAGTGGCGGTCAGCAGCAGATGGTGGCGATCGGCCGCGCTCTGATGGGGCGCCCGAAGCTGTTGATGCTGGACGAACCGTCCCTGGGGCTGGCGCCGTTGGTGGTCAAGCAGATGTTCGAGACCATTCAGACCATCAATCGTGAAGGCACCACGGTGTTGTTGGCGGAGCAGAATGCCTTTGCCGCGTTGAAAATCGCCACTCGCGCCTATGTGATCGAAAACGGTCGCCTGGTGATGGAAGGGGACCGCGACACCATGCTCGGTAACGAGGCGGTGCGCAAAGCCTATATCGGCGCCTGATCACAATCCGATTAGCGGCCTCTGGCGGCCTCTGCTCGGTGCTTTATGATCGTTAACGTGCGTTAGCGTAATGTGCTACGTCTATAACTGATCCCTACAATAAATGGGAGTGAAGTAATGAAACTGAAGAAAACGTTTGTTCGCCTGGCCACCGCCAGTGCTTTGGTTATGGGTATGGGGGCCGCCAACGCCGCCGAAGTCAACATCGGCTTTACCGGTCCGCTCAGCGGCGGCGCGGCGCTGTATGGTGAGAATACGCTGGAAGGCCTGCGCATGGCGGCCGAGGAAATCAACGCCGCTGGTGGTGTGAAAGTCGGCGGAGAAAGCTACGAAGTCAACATCGTTTCCCTGGACGACAAGTATTCCCCGAGCCAGGCGGCGGTGAATGGCAAACGCCTGGTGCAGCAGTACAAGACGCCGGCGGTATTCACTCCGCATTCCGGCGGTACCTTCGCGCTGCAGGCCTTCAATCAGCGTGATGGCTTCATCGTCATGTCCTACACCTCGATCCCGTCCGTGACCGAGAAGGGCAACAAGCTGACCGTGAAGATTCCGCCGTCCTTCACCGACTACATCGAGCCGTTCTCCAAAATGGCGATGGAAACGTCGGGCAAGAAAGTAGCGGTGGCCAACGCTACCCACGACTATGCCAAGTACTGGACCAAGGCGTTCGTGCCGAAATGGGAAGCCATGGGCGGTGAAGTGGTCGCCGACAACCCGATGGACTACAACAAATCCGCGGACTTCTACACTGGCGTGAGCAAGGTGCTGGCGGCCAACCCGGAAGTGCTGTTCATTGGTGGGGCCTCCGAACCCACCGGTCTGGTGGTGCGCCAGGCTCGTGAGCTGGGCTTCAAGGGCAGCTTCATCCTGATGGACCAGGCCAAGATCGACGAAGTGGCGAAAGTGGCTGGCGGTTTGCAGGCACTGGAAGGTTCCGTGGGGGTGACGCCGCTGGGCAGCTCCGAAATCGAAGGCGCGCGCAAGTTCGTCGAAAAATACCAGAAGAACCACAAAAACGTAGCCACCTCCGAAACCGCTTACAACTACTTCGCCATGCATATGCTGGCGCAGGCCATGCAGGAAGCGGGTTCCGTGGATGACCCGGCCAAGATCCGTGCCGCCATGCCGGCCGCTCTGGAAAAGATTCCGGCCGAGTACAACCCCTACGATGTGCACGGCATTTCCGAAAACGGCGCTCTGGAGACCGACGTGCAATTGGCCCAGGTGGTCGATGGCAAAGTGGTGCTGCGTCGCCTGTCTGATGTGCTGGGTCAGTAGTTCTTCCTAGCGCGTCTATCCTTGACCACATATTCAAGGGCACCCGGCGGGTGCCCTTGTCGTTTCCGCCCCATTCCCATGGCGTGGTTGGCTCTGTGCCATGGCATGGGTTGGGGGTATGGTACTCAAACGGAATGGTATTGCGCCGGGGCCCGGCGACTCGGAGTCATCCGCTTTCAAGCCTTGCTCCGATAAATGAAATGATATTCCGAAATAATTGATAATGGGCCGGGTTTTCTTATACTGGGAGCCCCCGGGATCTATCCCGCGCCCGTATTCCCATGGTTTCCGTGACGCTCGTCGTTCAGCACGGAGGCCGACCTTTAGGTAAGGAGGAACCATGAGCGAGGTTGTCAGCTACCGCCGTGAAGGCGAAATCGGCGTTATCAGTGTGAATTACCCCCCGGTGAACGCCCTGGGACAAGGGGTGCGCGAGGGCCTGCGGAGCTGTCTGCGGGAAGGGCTGGCGGATGATCAGGCCAAAGCCCTGGTGGTGATTGGTGAAGGCCGTACCTTTCCCGCCGGCGCCGACATCCGTGAATTCGGCAAGCCGCCGGCTGGTCCGGCGCTGCCCGACGTGATCAACGAATACGAAAGCAGCGAAAAGCTGGTGATCGCGGCCATCCACGGCACCGCCCTGGGTGGTGGTCTGGAAGTGGCTCTGGGCTGTGACTATCGCGTCGCTCTGGATTCCGCCAAGGTGGGTCTGCCGGAAGTGAAACTGGGCCTGCTGCCCGGTGCCGGTGGTACCCAGCGTCTGCCTCGTCTGGTGGGCGCCAAGGCCGCTCTCGACATGATCGTCGGCGGCAACCCGGTAAAAGCCAAGAACGCCTTGCAAATGGGTATTGTCGACGATGTGGTCAGCGGCGATCTGCTGGAAGGCGCTCTGACCTACGCCCGCAAGCTGGTTGCCGACAACGCGCCGCTGCGTCGTATTCGTGACCTGGACGTGCAGACCGAGGAAGCGGATCTGTTCGCCAACTACGAGAAATCCATCGCCCGCAAACAACGTGGCTTCAAGGCCCCGTTCCACTGCATCAAGGCGGTACAGGCGGCGGTGGAACTGCCGTTCGAAGAGGGCATGAAGCGTGAGCGCGAGCTGTTCGGCGAACTGCTGGTGAGCTCCGAATCCGCGGCACAGCGCCATGTCTTCTTCGCCGAGCGCGAAGTGGCCAAGGTGCCTGGCCTGCCCAAGGACACCCCCAAGCGTGACGTCAACCTCGCCGCCGTGATCGGTGCTGGCACCATGGGTGGCGGCATCGCCATGAACTTCGCCAATGCTGGTATCCCGGTGAAGATTCTGGAAGTGAAGGAAGAAGCCCTGGAAAAGGGCATCGCGATCATTCGCAAGAACTACGAAAACACCGCCAAGAAAGGCCGTCTGACCCAGGAGCAGGTGGAACAGCGCATGGCGCTGATTCAGCCGACCCTGAGCTACGACGATCTCGGCGACGTGGACGTGGTGATCGAAGCCGTGTTCGAGAACATGGACGTGAAGGAGGCGGTGTTCAAGGAATTGGATCGGGTCTGCAAACCCGGTGCCATCCTCGCCACCAACACCTCCACCCTGGACGTCAACCGCATCGCCAGCTTCACCAAACGTCCACAGGACGTGATCGGCATGCACTTCTTCAGCCCGGCCAACGTGATGAAGCTGCTGGAGAACGTGCGCGGCGAGAAAACCGCTGACGACGTCATCGCCACCGTGATGGACCTGAGCCGCCGCATCGGCAAGGTCGGTGTTCTGGTTGGCGTCTGTCACGGCTTCGTCGGCAACCGCATGCTGCACAAGCGTCAGGCGGAAGCGGTGCAACTGGTCAACGAAGGCGCTAATCCCGCGCAAGTGGACAAGGTGCTGTTCGACCTGGGTTTCCCAATGGGACCGTTCGCCATGTCCGACCTGGCCGGCATGGATGTGGGCTACCGCATTCGCGAAGAGCTGCGTAAGGAAAACCCGGAAAACGCGCCGGCGCGTAACTGGACCGATGAGCTGGTGGAAAACGGCCGCATGGGGCAGAAAACCCAGGCCGGGGTGTTTGATTATAAAGAAGGCGACCGCACCCCCGTGCCGTCCGCCGAGGTGGACAAGATTATCGCCAAGTTCCGTGAGGACAATGGCATCGCCACCCGTGAGGTGACGGATCAGGAAATCCTCGAGCGCTGCATGTACGTGATGGTCAACGAAGGCGCAAAGATCCTGGAAGAAGGCATCGCCGCCCGTCCGCTGGACGTGGATGTGATCTGGATCTACGGCTACGGCTTCCCGGTTTACCGTGGCGGCGTGCTGTTCTGGGCGGATCAGGTGGGCCTGAAGACGATCCACGACAAAGTCAGCCAGTTCCACCAGGAAACCGGCGATGACGTTTGGAAACCCGCGCCGCTGCTGGAAAAACTGGCCAAAGAAGGCAAAGGCTTCTACAGCTGAAGCAGACACTGAAAATCGCGGCCCGTGGATGGCGGGGTCGCGATGCCAGAGTCGTTGCGAGAACAACGAGAGGACGTTATGGATATTAACTTTACCGCTGAGGAAGCCGCTTTCCGCGACGAGGTCCGCGCCTTCCTGAAAGACAAGTTGCCAGAGGATATTTCCCGCAAGGTCAAGGAACACAAGCGCCTTGGCAAGGAAGACACGGTCCGCTGGCAGAAGATTCTCAACGAACAGGGCTGGCTGGCTCTGCACTGGCCGAAAGAGTATGGCGGTACCGGCTGGAGCCCGATCCAGAAGCACATCTTCGAGGAAGAATGTGCCGAGGCCGGCGCCCCCACGGTACTGCCGTTCGGTGTCAACATGGTGGCTCCGGTCATCATCAAGTTCGGTACCCAGGAGCAGAAGGACTACTACCTGCCGCGCATTCTCAAAAGCGAGGATTGGTGGTGTCAGGGGTATTCAGAGCCGGGCGCCGGCTCTGACCTGGCCAGCCTGAAAACCCGCGCCGTGCGCGAGGGTGATCACTATGTGGTCAACGGCCAGAAAACCTGGACCACCCTGGGCCAGCATGCCGACATGATCTTCTGTCTGGTGCGCACCGACCCGGATGCGAAGAAACAGGAAGGGATCTCCTTCCTGCTGATCGACATGAACACCCCCGGCATCACCGTGCGCCCGCTGATCACCCTGGACGGTGAGCACGAAGTGAACGAAGTGTTCTTCGACGACGTGAAAGTGCCGGTGGAAAACCTGGTCGGCGAAGAGAACAAGGGCTGGACCTGCGCCAAGTACCTGCTGACCTTCGAACGGACCGGTATCGCTGGCGTCGGCCAGTCCAAGGCGGCCCTGGCGCACCTCAAGCAAGTGGCCGCCCAGCAGATCAGCAACGGCCGTCCGCTGATCGAGGACCCGCATTTCCGCCGCCGTCTGGCCGATGTGGAAATGGAACTGATGTCCCTGGAAATGACCAACCTGCGTACCGTGGCCGCCGCCGAAGCCGGTGGGGTACCGGGCGCGGAAAGTTCCTTCCTGAAAATCATGGGCACCGAGCTGCGTCAGGAAATTACCCATCTGTTCCGCGCCGCCGCCGGTCCGTATGCGCTGCCGTTCCTCAATGAAGCACTGCACGATGATTTCGACGGCAATTATGTCGGCCCGGAGTTTGCCGCTTCGGTATCCGCCCGTTACTTCAACTTCCGTAAGCTCTCGATTTTCGGGGGCTCCAACGAAATTCAGAAGAACATCATCTCCAAGATGATTCTCGGTCTGTAAGGAGGCGATCATGGATTTCAAACTCAGCGACGAGCAGCGCATGCTCGAAGAGACCGTCGGTCGCCTGGTACGTGATACCTACACCTTCGAGACCCGCAACAAAATCCTCGAGTCCGAGCAGGGCTTCAGCGCCGACGTATGGCAACAGTTCGCCGAACTGGGCCTGCTGGGCGTGCCGTTCTCCGAGGAAGCCGGCGGCTTCAACGGCGGCGGCGCGGAACTGATGGTGGTGGCGGAAGGTTTCGGCCGTGGTCTGGTGGTGGAACCGTACCTGGCCACCGTGGTGCTGTGCGGCACTCTGGTGGACAAGCTCGGCAGCGACCAGCAGAAAGAAGCACTGGTGCCGGCGATCATCGGTGGTGAAACCCGCCTGTCCCTGGCCTTGTACGAGCCGCAGGGCCGCTACGAGCACAACCGCGTTGCCACCAGCGCCAAGAAAGACGGTGAAGGCTATGTCCTGAACGGCGAGAAAGCGGTGGTGATCAACGGTGACAGCGCCGACCAGTTGGTGGTCATCGCCCGCACCTCCGGTGCCGAGGATGATCGTGACGGCCTCAGCGCCTTCCTGGTGGATGGCAACGCCGCTGGCGTCAGCCGTCGCGGTTACCCGACCATCGACGGCCTGCGTGCCGCCGAAGTTGTTCTCAAGGATGTGAAGGTCGGCGCCGACGCCTTGCTGGGCGCGGAAGGCCAGGCCATTGACGCCTTGGAAGACTCCCTGGCGCTGGGCCTGGTGGCTCTGTGCGCGGAAGCGTCCGGGGCCATGGAAGTGGCTTGTGACCAGACTCTGGAATACATCAAGGAACGCCAACAGTTCGGTGTGCCGATCGGTAAATTCCAGGCGTTGCAACACCGTATGGTGGAAATGCGCATGGAACTGGAAAAAGTGCGTTCCATCACCATGCTCGCCGCCTGCAGCCTGAACGAGTCCCGTGAGCTGCGTGACAAGCGTTTGGCCGCGGCCAAGGCGCAGGTCGGCAAATCCGGCCGTCGCGTGGCGGAAGAAGCGATCCAGCTGTTCGGCGGCATGGGCATGATGGAAGAAACTCCCATCTCCCACTACGCCAAGCGCATCGTGATGATCGATCATCACCTGGGTGACAGCGAATACCACTTCGGCCGGCTGGAAAGCCTGCTGGACGTGGAGTAACAAAAAGGGCGGCCGCAAGGCCGCCTTTTTTCGGTTAATAGTTAATAGTGAACAGTTAACAGAGAAAGAAAAAAGACAGGTCGTTACCTATCCACTATCAATTGATTAAATAATAAAATTCGGGAGAGTTTGTATGACCGTGAATCGACAGATCATTCTCGCCAAGCGTCCGGAAGGCATGCCGGACGAATCCAACCTGGTCCTGCAGGAAGGCACCGTGCCGGAATGCGGTGATGGCCAGGTGCTGGTACGTACTATCTATCTGTCCCTGGACCCGTACATGCGAGGCCGGATGAGCGCGGCTAAATCCTATGCCGCCAGCGTCGAGGAAGGCGCGGTGATGGAAGGCGGCACCGTGGGGCAGGTGGTGGAATCCCGCCACCCGGATTTCAAACCGGGGGATTATGTGCTCGGCCGTGGCGGCTGGCAGGAGTATTCCCTGGAGCAGGGCAAGGCGCTGCGCAAGCTGGATCCGGCGCAGGCCCCCATCAGCACCGCCGTGGGTGTGCTCGGCATGCCCGGGTTTACCGCTTACGCCGGCCTGGAAGAGATTGGCAAGCCGCAAAAAGGCGAGACCGTGGTGGTGTCCGCCGCCGCCGGCGCGGTGGGACAGGTGGTTGGTCAGATCGCCAAAATGAAAGGATGCCGCGTGGTCGGCGTGGCCGGCGCCGAGGACAAGTGCCGCCAGGTGGTGGAAGCCTACGGCTTCGATGCCTGCGTCAACTACAAGGACGATGACTTCGAGAAACAGCTGGCCGAAGCCTGCCCCAATGGCATCGATGTTTATTTTGAAAACGTAGGTGGCAAGGTGTTCGACGCGGTAATGGGACTGGTCAATGATTTCGCCCGGATCCCGGTCTGTGGTCGGATCGCCCACTACAACGACACCGGCCTGCCGCCGGGGCCGGATCGCCTACCCGCGTTCATGGGCAAGATTCTGGTCAAGCGGCTGCTGCTCAAAGGCTTCATTCAGTTCGATTACATCCACCGCGCGGCTGACTTCCAGCGCGACATGAGCGCCTGGATCCGCGAAGGCAAAGTGAAGTACCAGGAGGATGTGGTTGAGGGCCTGGAAAACACGGTATCCGCGTTCCAGGGCCTGCTGCAGGGCAAGAACCGTGGCAAGTTGCTGATTCAGGTGGGAGAAGACCCGACCCGCTGATAGCGGAGTTGCTGCCACGCAAACACATCAGGCTGTATTCGCGAGCAAGCGGAGCGACGCCCGGCTCGCTTCCCACGGAGGCGGCTACGGAGCAGCTGTGGGAAGCTGGCTTGCCAGCGAATCGATGTGTAAGCGTGCAAGCGGATTTATGCCCACGATAGAACAGCTTTTCGAACGTCATGGTCCCCGCTATCGCTGGCTGGCCACTGCCACCGTGATGCTGGGCACCTTGTCCATGGTGTTGACCTCCACCATCATCAATGTGGCGGTGCCGGCGATCATGGGTGAATTTCATCTCGGCCAGGATCAGGTGCACTGGTTGTCCACCGGGTTTCTGGCCGCCATGACCGTCGGTATGTTGGTGAACGCCTGGTGCCTGGCGCGTTTCGGTTCTCGCCGTACCTTCCTGTGTGCCATGACGATCTTTATCGTGGCGTCGGTGATGGGTGGGTTCAGTCAGAACTTCGAGGTCCTGGTGGCGGTTCGGGCGGTGCAGGGCGTCATGGCCGGCCTGATTCAACCTCATGCCCTGGTCACCATCTTCCAGGTATTTCCCTGGAACAAGCGAGGGCAGGCCATGGGTATCTATGGCATGGGCGTGGTCCTGGGACCGGCGGTGGCGCCGGCGCTTGGCGGTATCCTGGTGGACACGTTGTCTTGGCGGGCGGTGTTCTTCGCCGTGCTGCCCAGCTGTCTGCTGGCGCTATTCATGGCATCGCGTTTTTTGCCCGGCACCGCTCACGCTCGTAACCACCGCCTGGACTGGTTGGGCATGATCCTGCTCGGCGGCGGCTTGACCGCGTTGTTGTGGGCATTGGCGGGATTGGCCCGGCGTGGCCTGGATGATCCGCTATTGCTTACCGCCTTGTTCGGTGGTCCGCTGCTCATGGGGGCATTCGCCGCCTGGCAGTTTCGCCACCCTTATCCGTTGTTCGATCCGAGGGTGTTTCGTTATCCCGGTTTCGCCGGTGGTTTTTTTGTTGCCATGGTGATGGGAGCGGGTGTATTCGGCTCCACCTATTTAATGCCGTTGTACTTTCAGCAGGTACAGGGCATGACGGCCACGGACGCGGGCTTTATATTGATCCCCGCCGGCATCGCCATGGCGGTTATCTTCCCTGTGTCCGGCCATCTTTCCGACCGCCTGCCAGGCGCGGTGATGATTGGCGGCGGGCTGCTGTTGATGCCGCTGAGTCTGTTGTGTTTGCGGGCGGCGGATATCGGCACCGGCATGGTCTGGCTGATGCTCTGGGTCGCCCTGGGACGAGTGGCGCTGGGATTGATGATGCCGCCGGTGAATACCGGATCGCTGGCATTGCTGCCGCCGGAAATGATCCCGCAGGGATCCGGGGTGGTGAACTTCGCCCGCCAGATTGGTGGCGCTCTGGGCGTGAACCTGAGTGCCATCTGCGTACAATTTTTCAGTGACCGTCACTGGCATGCTCACCCGGAAGCGGGCCATCCCCACGCTTTCGAGGTCGGTTTTGACGACGCTTTTTTGATTACGGCGTCGCTGTTCATTCTGGCGCTGTGGCCGCTCGCGCGAATGTCGCGTGGACAGCGCCTTAAACGCACGGAGACCTCATAATGAGTCAACAACCCCATGTTCTGATCATCGGTGCTGGCGCCATTGGCAGCTTCTACGGCGCCATTCTCAAGCGCGCTGGCTGTACGGTAAGCGCCGTGGTGCGTTCCGAGTACGAGGCTATCCGCGACGGTGGTTTTCAGTTCGAGAGTCCGCTGGGTGATATTTCCTGGCGGCCGGATCATCTGTATCGGGACGGCGACCAGGCCGACAGCAAGCCGGACTATGTGATTCTCGCCACCAAGGTGCTGCCGAACTCGGACCGCGCCGCGCTGATCCGCCCATGGCTGGGGGAGGGCACTGGTATCGTGCTGATCCAGAACGGCCTGGATATCGAGCGGGAATTGGCGGAAGCCTTCCCCAACAACCCGATCATCAGCTGTCTGGCATTTATCGCGGTCAGCCGGGTGGCGCCGGGCCAGATCAAACACAACGCCTACGGCCGCCTGGTCATGGGACGTTTCCCGGAAGGTATCGACGAACACTGTTCGCGGCTGCGGGATCTGTTCGTGGAAGGCGGCATTGACATCAAACTCACCGAACAGGTAGTGGGAGAACGCTGGCTCAAGTGCGTCTGGAACACGCCCTTCAACCCGCTGTCGGTGCTGGCCAACGGGGCCGACACCTACACTATCCTGGACACCCCGGGCGGGGAACAACTGATCCGCGATCTGATGGCGGAAGTGATGGCGGTGGCGGAAGCCGACGGCCACCCGTTGCCGCCGCATCTGCCTGACAGCAATATCGCCGGCACCCGAAAAATGCCGGCCTATAAAAACAGCATGGCGCTGGATTATCTCAATGATCGTCCGATCGAGTTGGACGCTATTCTGGGTAACGTCGTGGCGATTGCCCATCGCCTGAACGTTCCAGTACCGCGACTGGAAACCGTCCTGGTGACTCTGCGCATGCGTCAGGGCTGATCGAAAGCGCGCATCGCGGCTCGTCAGCCGCGATGCCGCATGTCCTTTCATATCGCCCTGTATCGCCTTTGTTGTTGATGAGAATCAATACTATCTATACAATTGAGAATTATTATCAACCGTTAATAATTCTTCCAGATTGATCTCAGGACACACCAATGCGTATCTGGCGTTCCACGGCGGCCACTCGCGGCGCCGTCATGTTGTCTTTTGCCGGCTGTCTCGGCCTGGTTGCCAGCGCCGTATCGGCGCAAACCTCTGAACCTTCCTACCATCATCAGCACCAGCGGGTACGGATCGCGCTGCCGGCGCAAAAGCTGGGTCCCTCCCTGGCCGCGCTGTCCCGCCAGACCGGCATCCAGATCCACTATACCGCCGGCGTCGAGAGCGAGGTCGGCAATGCCGTCAATGGCACCATGTCGTTTGACCAGGTGTTGCGCACACTGCTTTCCGGTTCCGATCTCACCTACACCTTCACTGAAAGCGGTGTGGAAGTAGGACGCCAGGGCGAACCCCACCGGATCGAGGCGGTGGAGGTCACCGCGGACACGCCAATGGAGGAGTACGCCTGGGGAGCGGCAAGCATGGGGTACATCGCTACCCATTCGGCGTCCGGTACCAAGACCGATGCGGCGGTGCTGGAAGTGCCTCAATCCATTTCCGTGGTGACCCGCCAGGAAATGAAAGACCGTGGCGCCGATAGTGTGATGGACGCGGTGCGTTATACCGCCGGCGTCAGCACCGAGCTGCAGGGTATCGACAGCCGTGTGGACGACATCACCATTCGCGGCTTCGATGCCAGCAGTTGGTCCAGCAACATGTACTTGGACGGCCTGCGAATGCCCAAGGGCGGGCAGTGGACCACGCCACAAGTTGATGCTTACGGCCTGGAAAGGGTGGAGATTCTGAAAGGGCCCGCAGCGGTGCTTTACGGTCAGGTGGCCCCTGGTGGTCTGGTCAACATGGTGGCGAAGCGGCCCTCTTTTGATCACCAGAACGAAGTGACCGTCTCCCGCGGCAGTTTCAATCAGACCGAGGGCACTTTCGATCTGGGGGCGACATTGGACAAGGACGGCCGTTGGCTGGGGCGTATTGTTGGTTCCTACAACGACGGCGATTCGCAGGTGGATGAAACCGACCTGAGCCGGACCTATATCGCCCCGAGCGCAACCTGGTTTATTTCCGATAACACCGATATCACCTTCCTTAGCTACTATCAAAAGGATGACGGTGGTTCCACCTACCAGTTTCTGCCGTTGAGAGGGCTAAAATACCGTACCGATAGAGGCTATATCGATCGCGATACTTTCCTCGGTGAGCCGGATTGGAACGTCTATGACAGAGAGCAGTGGGCGGTGGGTTATGACTTCAACCACCGTTTCAATGAGGTCTGGGCGTTCCGCCAGAATGCCAAGTACAACCATGTGGAAAGTCTGTTCAAGACAGTGGTGTCCGCGACTTTTACCAACGGAGGGTGGAAGGACGACGATGGCAACATCGCCCGGCGCGGAGTCAAAGGCGTGGGGGACCTGGACAGCTATGCCGTCGATAACCAATTCATCGCTGACTTCGACAGTGGTGTTGGCCGTCACAACCTGATCTTCGGCGTCGATTATCTGCATACCGATTGGACCCATGCCCGCTACGGCGTGACCGCCACTATTTCCGACATCAATGTATTCGATCCGGTGTACGGCGGTGCCGCTGGTTTTGGCGACAACATGAGAACGCAAAGTGATTATGACGTCAGCGAACGCCAAACCGGCCTGTATCTCCAGGACCTGATTTCCATCGGTAACTGGCACTTCACCGCCGGTCTGCGTCAGGACTTTTACGATAACACCACCTATGACAAAGCGTCGGCGAGCAATGACGATAGCGATGATACTGACGATCATGCCCTGACCTGGCGGGTCGGTGGCGTATACGAGTTTGAGAACGGGCTGGCGCCGTACGCGAGTTACGCCACGTCTTTTGAGCCGCTGACGGGCTTCGACTCTTCGGGTTCCGCCTTTGACCCCTCCGAAGGCAAACAATATGAAGTCGGTGTTAAATACCAACCGCCGCGCAGCAATAGTCTGGTGACCCTGGCAGCTTTCGACTTGCGCCAAACCAATCTCGCGGTGAGCGACGCCAACCCTCCGGCTGGCGCGGCTTGTTTGTCCGACCAGTCCTGTCAGCGTCAAACCGGCGAAACCCGAACCCGAGGGGTCGAACTGGAAGCGAAAATGTGGCAACGGCAAGGCGCCAGTGTGATCGCCAGCTATACGTTGCTGGATACCGAGGTGGATGATTCCGACGCCGACGTCGACGGTAACGAGAAGACCTATACCCCACATAACATGGCCAGCCTCTGGGTCGACTACAAATGGCGGCAGGGGCTACTGGCTGGTCTTGGTATTGGCGTTGGCGCCCGTTATATGGACCGGGTCTACGGCGATGCGGAAAACCTCTACAGTGTGGACAGTTATACCTTGTACGACGCTTCTATTCGTTATGACATGGGTGCCATCGGCTGGCGTGGCGTGGAGCTGGCCCTGATCGGGCGCAATCTCAAGGACGAGGAATTCCTCTCTTATTGTAATTCCTTCGGCTGCTCCTACGGTTCCGCCCGTAACATCACCGCCAGCGTCAAATACCGCTGGTAAGTCGAAGAGATCGGGGAGTCAGGGAAATGGGAGTGTTCGGTTGCATGGTGTTGAGTCTGCTCGCGGTGGCCTTGTTGTATCTGCGCTCGCCGAATCAGCGTTGGCTGGCCCGGCCGTTGACCGGCGTTGTGTGGCGGGTGTTGTCCTGGGCGCTGTTGCTGCTGTCCTGGCCCGCCTGGATGATGGTGCTGGACGCCAAGGCGGGCTTCTTCGCCGCCTTGACTCTGTTGATGCTGCTGCTCGGCACTCTGCCGTTGTTGTCACTGCTCAAGGAGGGGCGTGCCTGATGGCCAAGCCGAAACGACCGCCGATTCAACCACACTGGTGGAGCAAGACCCTGGCCGGTTGTGTGCTGGGGTTCAGCCTGGCGCTGGCGCTGATGGGGCTGTTCGCCTGGCTCGGGCCGGGCGGCATCGAGGCGCCCAACAAAGTGCAATTCAATATGTGGCTGGTGCCGGTGATCTGGATGGCGGTGTTTGCCTTCGTCTATCTGTTTCGCACCGGCTTGCGTGCGTGGCTGTGGCTGGGCGCCGCCAATGTGGCGGCCTTTTCCGCGTTGCTGGTGGCGCGTTTGATCCTGGAAGGCGGTTGATATGCGTAGCGATGTGATACGGACCTACAAGACGCTGCACACCTGGACCGGACTGATCGCCGGCATGATGCTGTTCATCGGCTTTTACGCCGGCGCCTTGACCATGTTCAAGGAGCAACTGGATCGCTGGGCATCGCCGCCCATGGCGGAGCAGGGTGAATGGCAATGGGCCGGCCCGCAACGTTGGCCGGAGCTGATTGGCGCGGTGTTGCGAACCGATCCGGACGCGGCACGGGGTTTCACGTTGCATGTGCGGCAAAGCGAGAATGCCCCCGTGCCACTGACCTGGCAGCAACAGGGCGGGCGGCATCTTCCCGGCGTCACCGGGCGGGCCTCGCTGGACGACAACGGCACTCTGCGCACGGAGTCCTATCAGCCGTCGGCCATGGCCGAGCTGATTGATTTGCTGCACCAGACTGGCGGCATTCCCGGACAGGGACACCACTACTTCGGCGTTTATGTCATGGGCGTGGCCTGCGTGCTCTATGTCTTGGCCCTGGTGTCCGGCGTGATCGTGTTGCTGCCCACCCTGATCAAGGATTTCTTCGCCCTGCGGCCGGGCAAGAACCGCAAACGGTTCTGGCTTGATGCGCATAACGTGGTGGGCATCACCAGCCTGCCGTTCCATCTGATCATCGGGCTGACGGTCATCGTGTTCGCCTTTCATGACCAGATTTACGACGGCCTGGGCAAGGTGGCGTATGGTGATCGGCCGCTGTTTTCGCGGCCAGCGCCCTCTGTCGATGGTGTTCCCCGGGAGGTGGATAATCTGGTGGCACCGGAAACACTGTTGGCCACGGTGCGGGATTATGACCCTGACTTCGAACCCCGGGAAATGATGTACTCCGACGTGCTCGGGCCGCGGGCCTCGGTACGTATCGCCGGTGAAAATCCGGCGCACATGGTGCGCGGCGCGGACCGGGGATTCGTCGTCATGAATCCCTACACCGGCGAGATCACCGACACCGATTACATGCCCGGGCATGAGGATCCCTGGGTGGATATCATCACCACCTTCTTCAGTTTGCACTTCGGTAACTTCGGCGGCTCGTTGATGCGCTGGGTCTATGTGCTGATGGGGCTGGGTGGGGCCTTTCTGTTCTATACCGGCAATTTGCTATGGGTGGAGACGCGGCGCCGCAAGCAGCGCCGCAACGAGGCACCGGTATCCCAGCGCCGCACCACCGAACTGATGGCGGCGGCCACCGTCGGCGTCTGCTGGGGCTGTGTGGCGGGGGTCTCCGCCGCCATGGTGACGGGAAAATGGGTGAGCGCGGGAACGGGGGCCACCACGGCCTGGTACCTCGGCGCCTATTACATCGTGTTCCTGGGCTGTGTGGCCTGGGCGTTCTGGCGCGGCGCCGCCCGCGCGGTGGTGGAACTGTTGTGGTTCTCGGCGCTCGCCACCCTGACGATTCCGCTGACCGGGTTGCTGGCGCTGCTACTGCCGTCCCTGCCGCCCTGGCTGCATCTCTCCCCGGCGACACTGGCGGTGGAAGGGACGGCGCTGATCGTGGCGGTACTGTTGATGCTGGCGGCGAAACGCACCGCCCGACGGGTGAGGCAGGGGCCAGCGGACAGCGTCTGGGCGGCGCCGGTGGGCGATAGTGGATAGTGACGGTCTTGACGCCGTGTCCCAGGTGATATATATCGACGGTATGTATCAGGGTTCTTCGGAGGGTTTGTCATGACCCAGTTCGCTAAAATTTTCATGTCCGGCCGCAGTCAGGCGGTGCGGCTGCCCAAGGACCTGCGCTTCGAAGGGACGGAAGTGATCGCCCGGCGTTTTGGTAATGGTGTGTTATTGCTGCCGGTGGAACGCCCTTGGGACATCATGCGCGAGGCTCTCGAGGAGTTTGACGCGGATTTCCAGATGGAACGGGAGCAACCGGCGGCACAGGATCGAGAGTCAATGGAGTAAGGCCAATGGAAGGGCTGCGCTATTTGCTGGACACCAATATCTGTATTTACATCATCAATCGGCGGCCCGAGAAGGTCTTTCGCCACTTTGAGTCACTGCGCGCGGGTAACGTTGGTGTGTCCAGTATTACCGCCGCGGAATTGGCATTCGGGGTGGCTAAGAGTGGTTCGAAGCGCAATCAACAGGCGCTTGGCAAATTCCTCGCTCCCCTTGAAGTGATGCCCTTTGGCGAAGACGCGATTGAGTTCTATGGCCAGGTGCGTGGGCGCCTGGAGGCGCGAGGCACGCCAATAGGCAGTCTGGATATGCTCATCGCGGCTCAGGCGCTCGCTTTGGGAGTGACCCTGGTGACCAATAATCTCCGTGAGTTCCGGCGGGTTCCGGATCTGGCCCTGGAAAATTGGGTGTCCTCCTGACGCGGTAACCTGGGAAGGGATTGACCAAACCGAATTGTAACAGTTGGCGAAATGTAACAGTTCGGTGGGTTCCAGAGGCTTTACTCGCTAGTGTGATACCGGTGGGGAGCAGTACACTGGTTCGCTCAATCTTCCAGGAAAAGCCAATAAGGAGACCTGACCTTGGCCACCGACAGCCGTCGTGCTGCACTCGATTACCATGAATTCCCCGTTCCCGGCAAAACCGCCGTCGTCGCCACCAAACCGCTGACCAACCAGAGTGATCTGGCGCTGGCTTATTCGCCCGGCGTGGCCGCCGCTTGCGAAGAGATCGTCGACGATGCCAACAACGTGTTCCGGTACACCGGGCGCGGCAATCTGGTGGGGGTGATCAGTAACGGCAGCGCCGTGCTGGGGCTGGGCAACATTGGCGCCCTGGCGTCCAAGCCGGTGATGGAAGGCAAGGCGGTCCTGTTCAAGAAGTTCGCCGGTCTGGATGTATTCGATATCGAGATCAACGAAAGCGATCCGGACAAACTGGTGGAGATCATCGCCGCTCTGGAGCCCACTTTCGGTGGCATCAACCTGGAAGACATCAAGGCGCCGGAATGCTTCATCGTCGAGCGCAAGCTGCGTGAGCGCATGAGCATCCCGGTATTCCACGATGACCAGCACGGTACCGCCATTACCGTCAGCGCCGCGTTCATTAACGGTCTCAAAGTGGTGGGCAAGCCCATCGATCAGGTCAAGGTGGTCACTTCCGGCGCCGGCGCCGCGGCACTGGCATGCCTGGATCTGATGGTGGACCTGGGTCTGCCGCAGGAAAATATCTGGGTCACTGACATCGAAGGCGTGGTGTATCAGGGGCGCGAAGTGCTGATGGACCCGGACAAGGCCCGCTACGCGCAGCCCACCGACGCCCGCACCCTGGGCGAAGTGATCGACGGCGCCGACGTGTTCCTCGGTCTGTCCGCCGGCGGTGTGCTGAAGCCGGACATGGTACAGCGCATGGCGGCACGCCCGCTGATCCTGGCGTTGGCCAACCCGAGCCCGGAGATCCTGCCGGAAGACGCCAAGGCGGTACGCGACGATCTGGTCATGGCCACCGGCCGTTCCGATTACCCGAACCAGGTCAATAACGTTCTCTGTTTCCCCTATATTTTTCGCGGCGCGCTGGACGCCGGCGCTACCACCATCACCCGGGAAATGGAAAAGGCGGCGGTGTACGCCATCGCCGGTCTTGCCCAGGAAGAACAGAACGAGGTAGTGGCCGCCGCCTACGGCACCTATGACATCAGTTTCGGTCCGGAATACCTGATTCCGAAACCGTTCGATCCGCGCCTGATCGTGCGCATCGCACCGGCGGTGGCGAAAGCGGCCATGGCCGACGGCGTCGCTACCCGGCCGATCGCCGATCTGAACGCCTACGCCGAACAGCTGGAGCGCTTCGTCTACCACTCCGGCGCCTTCATGAAGCCGTTGTTCTCCGCCACCAAGGCGCTGGTGCGCGACGGCGGCAAGGCCCGCATCGTATTCACCGAAGGTGAGGAAGAACGGGTGCTGCGCGCGGTGCAGGTGGTGGTGGATGAAGGGTTGGCGTTCCCGGTGCTGGTGGGCCGCCCGGAAGTGCTCGCCATGCGCATCGAGCGCTATGGTCTGCGTCTGCGTCTTGGCGAGGATGTGGAAGTCACCAATCCGGAGCAGGACGAACGCTTCCACCGCTACTGGAATGAGTATTGGGAAAAACTCTGCCGCCAGGGGGTCACCAAGGAAGTCGCCCGTACCGAGATGCGCCGCCGCATGACGCTGATCGGCGCCATGATGGTTCACCTGGGCGAGGCCGATGGCATGGTGTGCGGTACCGTGGGCCGGTTCGCCGAGCACTTGCGCTTTGTTGATCAGGTTATCGGCCGCAAGGAAAACGCCCGTACTTACGCGGCGATGAATGTGCTGTTATTGCCGGAGCGTACCGTGGCGGTGGTGGACACCCACGTCAACGAGGATCCCTCCGCCGAACAGATCGCCGAGTTCACGGTGGCCGCCGCCGAGGAAATGCGGCGCCTGAATCTGGAACCGAAAGCGGCGTTGTTGTCGCGCTCCAACTTCGGGTCCGAGCGGTGCGCCGCCAGTGAGAAGATGCGCCAGGCGCTGGCATTGATTCGCGAGGCGGCACCGGAGTTGGAAGTGGATGGGGAAATGCATGGCGACGCCGCGTTGGAGGAATCGATTCGGCAGGGCATCCTGCCGGATTCCACTCTGAAAGGATCGGCCAATCTGCTGGTCTGTCCCAACGGTGATTCCGGCAACATTGCTTACAATCTGCTGAAAACCGCCGCCGGCAGCAATGTGGCGGTGGGCCCGTTTCTGCTCGGCGTCAACGCGCCGGTGACAATTCTGACGTCCAGCGCCACGGTACGGCGCATCGTCAACATGGCGGCGCTCACCGTGCTGCGGGCGAATCTGGAAGGGAAGGGGTAGGGCAACCGGAACCATCGCCGTAAGGCAGCTTCCCACAGAGAGGGCTGCAAAGCCGCTGTGGGAAGCTTGCTGGCAAGCGAATGCCCCACGTCGGAAGGGCCGTTCGCCAGCAAGCTGGTCTCCCACAGCCTTTCCACAGGGCCGCTGTGGGAAGCTTGCTGGCAAGCGAATGCCCCAGCGTCGAAAGGGCCGTTCGCCAGCGAGCTGGTCTCCCACAGCCTTGCTACAGGGCCGCTGTGGGAAGCTTGCTGGCAAGCGAATGCCCCACGTCGGAAGGGCCGATTCGCCAGCGAGCTGGTCTCCCACAGCCTTTCTACAGGCCCCTGTGGGAAGCTTGCTTGCAAGCGAATGCCCCACGTCGGAAGGGCCGTTCGCCAGCGAGCTGGTCTCCCACAGCCTTTCTACAGGCCCGCTGTGGGAAGCTTGCTGGCAAGCGAATGCCCCACGTCGGAAGGGCCGTTCGCCAGCGAGCTGGTCTCCCACAGCCTTTCTACAGGCCCCTGTGGGAAGCTTGCTTGCAAGCGAATGCCCCTGCGCCGGAAGGGCCGTTCGCCAGCAAGCTGGTCTCCCACAGCCTTTCCAGAGGCCCGCTGTGGGAAGCTTGCTTGCAAGCGAATGCCCCGCGTCGGAAGGGCCGTTCGCCAGCGAGTTGGTCTCCCGCAGCCTTTCCAGAGGCCCGCCGTGGGAAGCTTGCTTGCAAGCGAATGCCCCGCGTCGGAAGGGCCGTTCGCCAGCGAGTTGGTCTCCCGCAGCCTTTCCAGAGGCCCGCCGTGGGAAGCTTGCTTGCAAGCGAATTCTTTCTATCGCGCGTAATCGCTGCCGGCGCGTTCCAGCTTGCGCAGCAGTGCCGGCCAGGTGAGCTTGCTGGCCATGCCCAGGCTCTTGGATTGATCCGAGGTGGTGGCAATGGCTTCGGCGGAAGGCTGGTAAGTCTCGCCCTGAGCCATGGCGCGCACCTGGATCTCGCAGCCCTTCATCAGGAAGTACATGTAGGTGAAGGCTTCACCTACATCCCTGCCCACACTCAGCGTGCCGTGGTTGCGCAGCAGCATCAGATTCTTGTCGCCGAGATCCTTCACCAGACGCTCGCGCTCGTCCAGGTTCAGAGCCACGCCTTCGAAGTCGTGATAGCTGAGATGATCCAGACACAGCATGGCGGTCTGGCTCAATGGCAACAGGCCGTTCTTGTGCGCGCTCACGGCGACGCCGTCGGCGGCGTGCAGGTGCAGGACCGCACCGGCTTCCTCGCGGGCCATGTGTACGGCGCTGTGGATGGTGAAACCGGCCGGGTTGACCCGGTTGGTGGCGCCGGGATCGACGATTTCGCCGTCCTGGTCCACTTTTACCAGGGAAGAGGCGGTGATCTCATCGAACAACATACCGTACGGATTGATCAGGAAATGATGTTCCGGTCCCGGTACACGGGCGGACAGGTGCGTGAACACCAGATCTTCCCAGCCGTAGAGTGAAACCAAACGATAAGCGGCGGCCAGGTCCTTGCGAACTTCCCACTCGGCTTCGGTCATTTGCGGCCGGGCGGTGGCGGTGGCTTGAGACATTGCGGCACCTCATTATTATGAAATTACGTTTCGGGAATATAGCAGGGCGGGACGGTGGCGGCCATACCATGGAGTAGGGAGAGGCGTTGCGGTTTCTCACGCTGATTCGCTGCCCAGGCAGCTTCCCACAGGGGCCTTGTAGTTTGGTCTGTGGGAAGCTGCTTTGGCAGCGAACGGCGTGTCGGCGAGAGCCCTACAACACCAATACCCGCTTACCGCTGAAGTCGTCTTCCACCATATGGCGGTGCGCATCAAGGGCATCGGCGAAGGCAAAGGTCTCCATCGGCAGGGGGCGCAGACGCTCGGCGGCGAACAACGGCGCCAGGCGGTCGTTGAACAGCCCGGCCATGGCGATGCGGCGGTCCAGAGTCTGGCTGCGCATGGTCATGGCGGTGATTTTCAGACGCCGCTGCAGAAACGGGCGCAGGTCCATCATGGTCTGGGCCCCACCCAGCACGCCCACCAGACTCAGCGTGCCTTCGGTGCGCAGGCCCTTGAGCACCTGGCTCCAGTCCGGGCCCACCATATCCATGATCACCGCCACGCCGTCACCGGTGATGCTCTTCAGTTGTTCCGCCAGAGTGTCGTCCTCGGTGACCGTGGCCACCAGCCCCATACCCTCGGCGGTGCGCAGGTTGGCGGGGTTACGGCTGGAACCGATCGGCCGGGCGCCCAGGGCCGCCGCCAGTTGGGTGCCCGCGAGACCGACGCCGGCGCTGGCCGGGCGGATCAGACACCACTGGCCTGGTTGCAGACCACCGTCCAGGAACAGCGCCCGATAGGCGGTAAGGAAGGCTTCCGGAATGGTGGCGCCAGTGGCGAAGTCCAGATTGTCCGGCAGTGTCAGTGGTTCATCTTCATGCACTACCAGATATTCCGCGTAGGCGCCGCTGGGAATCAGCCCCATGACCCGGTCACCCACCTGGCGATGGGTGACCTTGCTGCCCACGGCCTCCACTTCGCCGGCGTATTCCAGCCCGGGCACCCGCTGGTCGAAACCCGTGGGCGCCGGATACATGCCTTTTACCTGCAAAATATCGGCGCGATTGATGCCCACCGCCCGCACCCGGATGCGCACCTGATCCGGCGCCGGTTCCGGGGTATCAAAGGAACCAAGGGCCATGGTGCCGTCGTTGATTTGCCATGCTTGCATGGATAGCTCTCTCCGTTATCTGTGAATCCCCGTGCTTCCCCTGAACCCGGGAAGGGAAGAAAATAAGGAATTCCATAGGTATACTGGGTTCACCTTTTCATCCGATTTCGTCCCTGAGGTTGGGTCAACACAATAACGATAAAGTGGTCTTCGGGAGAACCCCATGTCCGAATTGCAGTATCCGTTTTCGCAGCCGCCACAACCCGGTGAGCGCCTGCAGGTGGCGCCCGGCGTGTACTGGCTGTACTTTCCCATGCCACTGGCACTGGACCACATTAACCTGTGGTTGCTGGAGGATGGGGACGGCTGGACCCTGGTCGATACCGGATTCGGCACCCGCCACACCCAGAAAATCTGGGCCCAGGCGTTCGATGACGCCCTGGAAGGCCGGCCGATCCGCCGCATCATTGTCACTCATTATCATCCGGACCATGTCGGCCAGGCCGGCTGGCTGGCGCAGCGATTCAATGCACCGGTACGTATGACGCGCGGGGAATGGGAGCTGCTCAATCATTTGCATTCCGCCGAGGACGACACCGTGCGTCAGGACGTGCGCCGCTTCATGGGGTTGCATGGTCTGCATGGGGAGCCGCTGGATGCGCTCAGCGGCCGCGGCAACGGCTTTCGAAAAGTGGTGCCGATCATGCCGCCGACTCCGGAGTTCATCGCTGCCGGCGACGTCATTCAAATCAATGGTCAAACCTGGCGGGTGCACATCGGCCGGGGCCACGCGCCGGAGCACGCCTGCCTGTTCCGTGAACACGATCATGTGTTGATCAGCGGTGATCAGGTGCTGCCGCGCATCTCCAGTAACCTGACCGTGCATGCACGCGACCCGGATGATGACCCGGTCAGCGCTTTCGTCGATTCATTGACGGCGATTAAGAACGCACTACCGGAAGACAGTCTGGTATTGCCCGCCCATGGGCTGGCCTTCCATGGTCTGCACACTCGTATCGATGCTTTGGTCAAACACCATGACGAGCAGTTGAGCGTGGCCGAGGAAGCCTGCGAGAAAGCGCCGCTGACCGCCTACGATCTGCTGCCGCTACTGTTTAAGCGCAAGCTCGACAATAATCAGATGATGTTCGCCATGGGGGAGAGCATCGCGCACCTCAACTGCCTGCACGCCCACGGCCGCGCCACGCGTGCCGACCGCGAGGGCCGGCGCTACTACGCTGCCTGATGGGCCCCTTGTGGGTGCCGCGAAGCCGCTGTGGGAAGCTTGCTGGCAAGCGAATACCCCACGCCGGAAGGGCCGATTCGCCAGCGAGCTGGTCTCCCGCAGCCTTTCCACAGGCCCCCTGTGGGAAGCTTGCTGGCAAGCGAATACCTCACGCCGGAAGGGCCGTTCGCCAGCGAGCTGGTCTCCCACAGCCTTTCTACAGGCCCCTGTGGGAAGCTTGCTGGCAAGCGAATGCCCCAGCGTCGGAAGGCCCCGATTCGCCAGCGAGCTGGTCTCCCACAGCCTTGCTACAGGGCCGCTGTGGGAAGCTTGCTGGCAAGCGAATACCCCACGCCGGAAGGGCCGATTCGCCAGCGAGCTGGTCTCCCGCAGCCTTTCCACAGGCCCCCTGTGGGAAGCTTGCTGGCAAGCGAATACCTCACGCCGGAAGGGCCGTTCGCCAGCGAGCTGGTCTCCCACAGCCTTTCTACAGGCCCCTGTGGGAAGCTTGCTGGCAAGCGAATGCCCCAGCGTCGGAAGGCCCCGATTCGCCAGCGAGCTGGTCTCCCACAGCCTTGCTACAGGGCCGCTGTGGGAAGCTTGCTGGCAAGCGAATACCCCACGTCGGAAGGGCCGTTCGCCAGCGAGCTGGTCTCCCGCAGCCTTTCCAGAGGCCCGCTGTGGGAAGCTTGCTTGCAAGCGAATACCCCAGCGTCGGAAGGGCCGATTCGCCAGCGAGCTGGTCTCCCACAGCCTTTCCACAGGCCCGCCGTGGGAAGCTTGCTTGCAAGCGAATGCCCCACGTCGGAAGGGCCGTTCGCCAGCGAGCTGGTCTCCCACAGCCTTTCTACAGGCCCCTGTGGGAAGCTTGCTGGCAAGCGAATACCCCAGCGTCGGAAGGGCCGATTCGCCAGCGAGCTGGTCTCCCACAGCCTTTCCAGAGGCCCGCTGTGGGAAGCTTGCTTGCAAGCGAATGCCCCTGCGCCGGAAGGGCCGTTCGCCAGCAAGCTGGTCTCCCACAGCCTTTCTACAGGGCCGCTGTGGGAAGCTTGCTGGCAAGCGAATGCCCCACGCCGGAAGGGCCGATTCGCCAGCGAGCTGGTCTCCCACAGCCTTTCCAGAGGCCCGCTGTGGGAAGCTTGCTTGCAAGCGAATGCCCCTGCGCCGGAAGGGCCGTTCGCCAGCAAGCTGGTCTCCCGCAGCCTTTCTACAGGGCCGCTGTGGGAAGCTTGCTGGCAAGCGAATGCCCCAGCGTCGGAAGGGCCGATTCGCCAGCGAGCTGGTCTCCCACAGCCTTTCCAGAGGCCCGCTGTGGGAAGCTTGCTTGCAAGCGAATGCCCCACGTCGGAAGGGCCGTTCGCCAGCGAGCTGGTCTCCCGCAGCCTTTCCACAGGCCCCCTGTGGGAAGCGTGCAGGGCGGTGACCTAACCCGCCACCCACGGGTTCAGCAAAGACACCCCCAACGGTTCGAAATCCTTGATATTGCGAGTGGCCAGTACAGCGCCGTGCCGCTCGCAGATGGCGGCGATCTGAACGTCGGCCATGTGCACGGGCCGTCCGCGTTTTTCGCAGGCCGCCAGTTTTTCCCCGTAGTGGGCAGCGGCCGGGGCGTCGAAAGGCAGGATGCGGCCGGCGAACTCCTCGTTGAACAGGCCTATGGACAGGTCCGTGAGCTGGCGCTTGCGTCGCCCGGCGGGCAATCGGCGGACGCCATGCAGTATTTCCGCCACGGTGATACTGGTAATCGCCACATCCTGGCCGGGCTGGCGGTCCAGCCACGCGACGACCCGCGGTTCGGGGGCCGGCCGCATCAATTCCGACAGCACATTGGTGTCCAGGACAATCATTGATCCAAACCAGGATCACGGGGTGCGTCCTGGCGCCGTTCGAACTCTGGCGGTTCGGCGTCATAGGCGGCAAAGCGCTCACGGATGCGGGTGCCAAGACCGGTATCTGAACCCGGTTCCAGTGCGCGATGCAGGATCTGCCTTACTTCCTCTTCCATGGAGTGGCCGTGTTCAGCGGCACTCAAGCGCAGCCGGGCTTTCAATTCATCGTCGAGATTGCGGATGGTAATGGAGGCCATGGGCGTTCTTCGGATGCTTTCATTGAAATCAATGATAGCAGAAGGGGTGGGGCAATCAAAACGCTTGCACGCCAGCACGCAACACGCATGCACGCGAATGAGGGGGCGACCTTGCGGTCGCGGCTGATGTTGACCCCGGAGGAGGTTGACGGACGGTGAGGCGTGGCAACGCTATTGGTTGCGTGTTGCGTGTTGCGTGTTGCGTGTTGCGTGTTGCGTGTTGCGTTTTTTATTCCATATCCTGAATGCTATTCATCGATAGTGTTTTCCCTGAGGTTGCGGGGAAACAGTGAACGTTCCAGGAAATGCGCGGTATCGCGGATCGCATCGCCGGCCCGGGTCAGGCCCTGGGCGTTGTGCTGAGCAGTGATGCCGATGCCGGAGATGGCGAAGCGCGGCTGATTGTGGTGATCGGTGAGAACGCTGGCCACCATGCTGATGCCGCGATACAGGCAGTTGTCGTCCAGGGCCCAGCCCCGTTCCCGTGCTTCCTTAACGCCTTGCTGGTACTCCTCGAAGCTGGGCGGGTTTTCCCAGCGCAATCGTGCGAAGCGGCGCCGCAGCTCGGCGTCGGGCAGATCGCGCACGCCGGCGATGGCGCGGCCGCAGGCACCGATCAGTTCCGGCAGGCGGCTGTCCAGCCGCACGTCCACGTGGGCTACATTGGGGATGCCGCGGGCGATCACGCTGACATGGTTATCGTGGGTGATGCGCCACAGCACGATCAGGATATCCAGATTCAGGGCCAGCCTCTCCAGTTCCGGCTGAATCAGGTCGGCATAGCTCTGGCCGATCAGGTTGACGGTCAATTCGGACAGGCCGATACCCAGCTGATAGGTCTTGCTGTTTTCATCGAAACGAACGAAGCCCTCGTTGTTGAGGGTGCGCAGAATGTTGAAGGCACTGCTTGGGCTGACGCCCGTGGCGCGGGCGATGGCGGCCACGCCCTCCGGCGCTTGTTGGTGGGCGAGGTGGCGCAATAACTGGATCGCGTTCACGACCGCGCCCACGTCCTTGGTGCCGCCATTTCGGCCGCCGCCGTTTCTGTTGCTGCTATCGGAGCGTTCGTCTTTTGGGGAAGTCATGGATTTTCATTCACAATAAGGATTGACATTCAGAATGGTGAATCTACCATAAACCGCAATTCCGGCCCGGGCAACGACCCGGCGCCGTTTTCGAAACCACGGCACAGAACAACAAAGTGGGAGAGCAGGGTGATGAGCATGCCCTCGATGGCCGGTTCCGGCCACGTTGTCACTATACCGCTTGTCCCGGCGCCGGTCCCGGCCCGGATAGCCCGCTCCCGCGCAACCGTCGCCGAGATCGCTGTACCCCGTTTCCCAAGCGCTCACCTGGGAAAACCCCCTGCACCCCGGCGGCTTTGTCGCCGGAGGTGGCGGGGTCGATCTCCCGGGTCAGCCTTTCAACAAGAAAATCCGGGGAACCTCGAAAAGCGTCATGCCGGACTCGATCCGGCATCTCCTTCCACGAAGCCATACGCCGAGCAGAGGGAGATCCCGGGTCAAGTCCGGGATGACGGGGTGTTTTTCAGAGGCCCCGGCAATAGCCGGACCAGAAAGGAGCTTGCGGTGATGCAAGACCACACCAACACGAGCGGTACCGCCAAGGGCCGGTTCGCTTCACTAACGCCGCTGTTGCAGCCACGTTCCGTGGCGGTGGTGGGGGCGTCCGCCGACGCCACCCGCATCGGTGGCCGGCCGGTAAGCTACATGCTGCGCGGTGAATTCCAGGGCCGGGTGATGCCGGTGAACCCGAAGCGCAGCGAGATCCAGGGGCTGCCGGCCTACGCCCGCATTGATGATCTGCCGGAAGCGCCGGACGCCTCGGTGGTGGCGGTGCCGGCCGCGCATGTAGTGGACACCGTGGATGCCCTGGGCCGCAGGGGCGGACGCAGCGCCATTATTTTCTCGTCTGGCTTCAGCGAAGTGGGGGCGGAGGGCGAAGCGCTGCAGCGGCAATTGCTGGACACCGCGCGCCGTCACGGCATGCGCCTGCTCGGCCCCAATACCGCTGGCGCCTTCAACAGCACCATCGGCTTCTTCGGCAGCTTCATGTCCGGCCTGGAACGCGGCTTTCCGCTGCCGGGTCGCATCGGCATCGCCTCCCAGTCCGGCGCTTACGGCGCGCACCTTTTGGGGCTGGCACGGGCACGCGGGTTGGGCACGCCGATCTGCGCCGCCACCGGCAACGAATGCGATGTCACCCTGGGCGAAGCGATCGGCTGGATGGTGGAGAACCCGGACATCGATGTGGTGATGGCCTACGCCGAAGCAGTGCGCGATGTGGACTCGTTCATCGCCGCGCTGGAAGCCGCCCACGCCGCGCGCAAACCGGTGATTCTGCAGAAAGTGGGCCGCAGCGCCCTGGGCCAGAAAGCGGCCATGTCTCACACCGCCGCCCTGGCCGGTGACGACCGGGTATTCGACGCGATGCTGGCGGACTACGCGGTGATCCGCGTGGAGAGCAGCGCCGAACTGCTGGACGTGGCCTATACCGCCACCCGCCGCATTTACCCGGCCAACAATTCCCTCGGCATGCTCACTATCAGTGGCGGCGCCGGCATCATCGTCAGCGACCTGGCCGAGCAACTGGACCTGCCGATGCCCCCCATGCCGGAACCGGCCCAGGCCGATCTGAAAAGCGCCGTGCCGTTCTGTTCTCCGATCAACCCGGTGGACTGCACCGCCCAGGTGCTCAACGACCTGACCCTGGTTGGCACCTTCGGTGAGCGCATGGTGTCCGATGGCGGCTACGCTTCGGTGATGGCGTTCTTCAGCCAGGCCGGCACGGTGCCGTCGGTGGCGCCGAAGCTGTGCGCGGAACTGAAAAAAGTGAAGGACGCGCATCCGGATCGTCTGTTCGTGATGTCTCTGATCGGCGAACCGGAGCAAAACCGGCCCTATGAAGAGGCCGGTTTTGTATTGATGGAAGACCCCACCGACGCGGTGAAAGTGATCAAGGCCATGGGCCGGTTGGGCGATGCCTTCGCCCGGCCTTTGCCGCTACGGGAAGCGGTGCCACCGGTAACCTTGCCGGAAGCCACCCCCGGCGAAGCCGAAGCCAAACAGTTGCTGGCCGCGCACGGCATTCCGGCGGTGCCGGAAAAAGGGCTCGACAGCGCCGAGGAGGCCGCTGCCTACGCCGAACAAATCGGCTTCCCGGTGGTGATGAAGATCGCCTCCGCCGACATCGTGCACAAATCCGAAATCGGTGGGGTGCTGTTGAATGTTGCTGACGCGGACGCCGTGCGCGAAGGCTTCCAGACACTGTTGGACAATGCCGAACGCCATGTCCCGAACGCGAAACTGGATGGGGTGCTGGTGGCCCGGCAGATCGTCGGCGGTGTGGAATGCTTCATGGGCATCCAGCGCGATCCACAGTTCGGTCCGGTGGCGGTGTTCGGCCTCGGCGGCATTTTCGTCGAAGTACTCAAGGACGTGGTGTTCCGCCGTTGCCCGTTCGACCGCGAGGAAGCCCGCGATCTGATTCTGTCGATCAAGGGCGCGCCGCTGTTGCAAGGTGCCCGCGGTCGCGCTCCGGTGGATCTGGATGCGTTGTCGGAAGTGCTCGCCAATTTGTCCCGCTTCGCGGTTGGCGCCGGAGAGCGTCTGGATTCCATTGATCTCAATCCGGTTTTCGCCATGCCCGAAGGGCAGAGTGCCTTCGCCGCCGATGCGGTGATTCAAATAAAAACAGACCCATTGAACGAACAAAAGTGAGCAGGCCCATGGCTATCGATCCGCAACATTTGCTCAATTACCCGATCCCCGAGGTGCGCCAGACGCTGACCGAAAAGGACACCGCGTTCTATGCGTTGTCCGTCAGTGTGGGTACCGATCCCCTGGACGAAAAACAACTGAAATTCGTCGATTCCGCCCGTGATTTCAGTGCGTTGCCGAGCATCGCGGTGGTACTTGGCCATCCCGGTTTCTGGGTCGCCCGTGACGACACCGGCATTGATGCGGTGCGTGTGGTGCACGGGGAACAGCGCATTCAATGGCACAAGCCTTTGCCGGTGTCCGGCGAGGTGGTAGGCAACACCCGGGTCACTGGTGTGGTGGACAAGGGCAACAACGCGCTGATGTACAGCGATAAAGAACTGCGCGACGGCAACGGCGACCTGCTGGCCACCGCCGGCATGACCACGGTACTGCGCGGGCAGGGCGGATTCGGCGGCGACAGCGAACCGCTGCACGCGGTGCACACCCTGCCGGACAGCGAGCCGGACATCAGCGTGGATCTGCCCACCCGTCCCGAACAGGCGCTGTATTACCGCCTCAACGGTGACGACAACCCGCTGCATTCCAATCCCGCCACCGCCGAGGCCGCGGGCTATCCGCGTCCGATCCTGCACGGCCTGTGCACCCTTGGCGTGGTTTTTCATGCGCTGTTCCGTGAACTGGTGGATTACCAGGAAGACCGCCTGAAAGCGATGTCGCTGCGCTTCTCCTCGCCGGTCTTTCCGGGCGAGACCATCCGCACCGAAATCTGGCGCGACGGTTCCTTCCGTGCCCGGGTGGTGGAGCGTGACGTGGTGGTGGTGAACAACGGCAAGCTGGATTTTGTTTGACGATATGAACCGCTTACACGCAACACGCTTGCACGCAAATAAGGCGGCGGGCGTGGGCCGCTCTCTACTTGTTTAATAGGTGTTGACAGGGCAGTGACGAGGCGACGCCATTATCTGCGTGCAAGCGTGCAAGCGTGCAAGCGTGCAAGCGTGCAAGCGTGCAAGCGTGCAAGCGTGCAAGCGGTACTCAATCAATTCGGGAGAGAACAATGACCATCGAATGGACCCAAGAGGACCTCGAGGCGCGGGAAGAACAGGTGCGGATGATCCGCGACAGCGCGGTGACGTTGGTGTCCCGCCACGGCGCTTTGGAACGGGCCCGCAAAACCCGCTACAGCGACCTCGGCCTGGATCCCGCGATCTGGCGGGAATTCTGTGAAATGGGCTGGACCGGCCTGCGCGTGCCGGAAGAAAAAGGCGGCGCCGGCCTGGGCATGCTGGAATACGTGGCGTTGCTGGAGGAACTGGGCAAAGGCCTGGTGCCGGAGCCGTTGATCGAAGGCGCGCTCACTGCCGCGCTGTTGCCGCAAGACGCCGCCACCGCGCAGATCCAGGGCGAGCAGTTGATTCTGCCGGCGGGTATCGGTCTTCCTTTAAATACGGAAGACAGGGATCCGCCGCCGGTGTGCCGTGATAACGCTCTGGATGGTGAAGTGCGCCGGGTGGCCCTGGCCAGCGCCGCCGATGCCTTCCTGGTGATGTGCGACCAGGGGCTGGCGCTGGTGGACAAGGACGCCGCCGGGCTGACCCTGGAACGTCAGTTGCAGCAGGACGGTTCCCACGTCGCCACCGTGAAGTTCAATAACACGCCGGTGCGGGAATTGGTGAGCAGCGTTGATGTGGACGCCGCGCTGGAAGACGCCACCCTGGGGTGTGCCGCCTACCTGCTGGGTGTGATGCAGGCGGCGTTCGATGAAACCCTCTCCTATCTGAAAATCCGCCGTCAGTTCGGTAAGGAAATCGGCAGTTTCCAGGCCCTGCAGCATCGCGCCGTGGACCTGAAAATCCAGATCGAACTGACGCGCGCCATGGTCACCAGCGCCGCCCGCGCCATCGATCAGGAATTCCCCATCGAACGCATTCGCCGCGCCGTGTCCACCGCCCGGGTAAAAGCCTCCACCGCCGCCATGCTGGTGACCCGCGAAGCAGTGCAGTTCCACGGCGGCATCGGTTACACCGACGAAGCCGACATCGGTTTGTTCCCGCGCAAGGTGCTGGTGCTGCTCAACCGTTTTGGCGGTGTCGACGGCCACAAACGCCGTTTCATGTCACTGATCGATGAGGAGGACGCCTGATGAGCGGTCCCTTGCTGTCTCGCCGTGAAGGCAACTGCCAGGTGCTCACGTTCAATGCGCCGGCCCGTAAAAACGCGCTCTCCATGGAAATGCGCGCCGAGCTCTATGACGCCTTGCTGGCGGCGGAGCAGGACGCCGGGGTGCGTTGCGTGGTGATCACCGGCGCCGAAGGCACCTTCTGTGCCGGCGGCGACATCGGCCAAATGAACGAAACCCAACTGGCCAGTGCCCGCACCCGCATGCGCCGCAATACCCGCCTGGTGCAGCAGATGCTGACCATGGGCAAACCGCTGATCGCCGCCGTGGAAGGCTGGGCGGTGGGCGCCGGTTTTTCCCTGGCGATGGCCTGCGACACGGTGATCGCTGCGGACAACGCCCGCTTTCAATCGGGCTTTGGCAAAGTGGGATTGGCCGCGGATCTGGGATTGTTTCACACCTTGCCGTCCCGGGTCGGCATGGCTCGCGCGCGTCAGATCCTGATGTACAACCAGCGGCTGGAAGCCGCCGAGGCCCTGAGCCTGGGTGTGGTGGACAGCATGGTGGAGGCCGGCCAGTCCCTGCAAGCCGCCTTGCAACAGGCCGAGGCCCTGAACGATCAGGCACCGCTGGCGGTGGCCGCCACCAAGGCCATGCTCGCCGGTCAGTTGGAATGGGCCTTCACCCGTGAGGTGGATTGGCAGAGCCAATTGCTGATCAGCGCCGACCACCAGGAAGGCAAAGCCGCCTTCGCCGAAAAACGCGCACCCCGTTTCGGAGGTAACTGAACATGGCTGAGCAAAACACCGACTACAACAGCATGAGCGACCAGGACTTCCGTGTCATGGTGCGCCGCTGGCTGGAACAAAACTATCCGGAGGAAATCCGTAATCCGCCGTACCGGTTGGGTATCGGCCCCTGCCGCCCCTGGTACCAGAAGCTGTCGGAAAAAGGCTGGCTGGCACCGGGTTGGCCCGCCGAGCACGGCGGTATGGGTCTCAGCGCCGGCAAGCAGCTGGCGATGATGGAGGAGATGGAAAATTACGGCTGCGCCCGTCTGCCGGACTCCGGCATCACTATGCTCGGTCCGCTGCTGATCCGTTACGGCAGCGACGAGCAGAAAGCGCACTTTCTGCCGAAGATCATTAACGGCGAGCACATCTGGTGCCAGGGTTATTCCGAGCCCAACGCCGGCTCCGACCTGGCGGGCCTGCGCACTGAAGCGCTGCTCGATGGTGACGAATGGGTAATCAACGGCCAGAAAATCTGGACCACCATGGCCACCGAGGCCAACTGGATCTTCGTGTTGGTGCGCACCAGCCGTGAAGGCAAGCCGCAGCAAGGCATCAGCTTCCTGCTGGTGCCGATGGACAGCCCCGGTATTGAAGTGCGGCCGATTCCCAATCTGGAACGCCAGGCCGAATTCGCCGAAGTGTTCTTCACCGACGTGCGCGTGCCGAAGGCCAATCTGGTGGGCGAGGTCAACAAGGGCTGGAGCATGGCCAAGGCGCTGCTCGGCTTCGAACGGATTTTCCTCGGCTCGCCGAAGCAATCTTCCAACGCCCTGGTGCGGGTGGAGCGTCTGGCGCGCCGGCTCGGTGTTTGGAACGACCCCCTGTTCCAGGACCGTTACACCACTCTGGCGATGGACCTGGATTGCCACAAAGCGCTTTACGAGCACTACGCGGATCAGTTGAAACGCGGCGAGTCCCTGGGGCCGGACGTCTCCATGCTGAAAGTGCACCAGTCCGAGTTGTATCAACGCATCAGCGAACTGGCGTTGCTCACCGCCGGTGAGGACTCCGGCACCCTGGAGCCGCTGCCCGGTGATCCGGATCTGCATCCGGCGGGGATTTTCATCCAGTCGCGGCCCACCACCATCTACGGTGGCAGTAACGAAATTCAACGCAACATTCTGGCCAAACACGTTCTCGGGCTGCCGTCCTGAGACCAAAGTATCAACGGGAGAGAAATCATGGCACAACAACCCATGCTGGAAGACAAAGTTGTTATCGTCACCGGTGGTGGTGGCGGTGTCGGCCGCGCCTATGTTCTGGCGGCGGCCGCCGCTGGCGCCAAAGTGGTGATCAACGACATCGGTGTATCCCTGACCGGTGAAGGCGGCTCGCAAAGCCCTGCGGAAGAAACCCTCGCCATGGTGCGCGAGCTGGGTGGTGAAGGCGTCATCAACACCGACAGCGTATCCGACTGGGACAGCGCGCGCCGCATCGTCGATTGCGCCCAGGACCACTTCGGCCGTCTCGACGCGGTGGTCAACAACGCTGGCGTACTGCGTGACGTCATGTTCCACAAAATGTCATTGGAAGAGTGGCGGCTGGTGGTGGACGTTCACCTCAACGGCACTTTCTATGTGAGCCGTGCCGCCGCGGAAATTTTCCGCAAACAACACAGCGGCGCCTACATTCATACCGTCAGCACGTCCGGTTTGATTGGTAACTTTGGCCAGGCCAACTACTCCGCCGCGAAACTGGGTATCGCCGCGCTGTCCAAGTCCATCGCTCTGGACATGCAGCGTTACGGTGTGCGCTCCAACTGCATCGCGCCATTCGCCTGGAGCCGCATGACCAGCTCGATTCCCGCTCGTACCGACGAAGAAAAAGCGCGGGTGGAGAAACTCAAGCAAATGACCCCGGACAAGAACGCGCCGCTGGTGGTGTTCCTGGCCTCGGATCAGGCCCAGGACATCAGCGGTCAGATCTTCTCCGTGCGCAACAACGAGATCTTCGTCATGGGCCAGAGCCGTCCGCTCAAAAGCGTGCACCGTGGCGAAGGCTGGACCCCGGAAACCGTGGCCGATCACGCCATCCCGGCGCTGAAGTCCACCTTCTATCCGCTGGAACGCAGCGGCGACGTGTTCAGCTGGGATCCGATCTGATTGTAGCGCTAAAGCTCCCACGGCTTTTCTACAAGGCCGCTGTGGGAAGCTTGCTTGCAAGCGAATGCGCCAACGCCGGGGCGGGATTCGCCAGCAAGCTGGTCTCCCACGGCTTTTCTACAAGGCCGCTGTGGGAAGCTTGCTTGCAAGCGAATGTGCCAACGCCGAAGGGCGAGAATTCGCCAGCAAGCTGGTCTCCCACGGCTTTTCTACAAGGCCGCTGTGGGAAGCTTGCTTGCAAGCGAATGCGCCAACGCCGGAGTGCGAGAGTTCGCCAACAAGCTGGTCCCCCACGGCTTTTCTACAAGGCCGCTGTGGGAAGCTTGCTTGCAAGCGAATGTGTCAACGCCGGAGGGAGAGAATTCGCCAGCAAGCTGGCCTCCCACGGCTTTTCTACAAGGCCGCTGTGGGAAGCTTGCTTGCAAGCGAATGTGCCAACGCCGAAGGGCGAGAGTTCGCCAGCAAGCTGGTCTCCCACGGCTTTTCTACAAGGCCGCTGTGGGAAGCTTGCTTGCAAGCGAATGTGCCAACGCCGAAGGGCGAGAATTCGCCAGCAAGCTGGTCTCCCACGGCGTTTCTACAAGGCCGCTGTGGGAAGCTTGCTTGCAAGCGAATGCGCCAACGCCGGAGTGCGAGAGTTCGCCAACAAGCTGGTCCCCCACGGCTTTTCTACAAGGCCGCTGTGGGAAGCTTGCTTGCAAGCGAATGTGTCAACGCCGGAGGGAGAGAATTCGCCAGCAAGCTGGCCTCCCACGGCTTTTCTACAAGGCCGCTGTGGGAAGCTTGCTTGCAAGCGAATGTGCCAACGCCGAAGGGCGAGAGTTCGCCAGCAAGCTGGTCTCCCACGGCTTTTCTACAAGGCCGCTGTGGGAAGCTTGCTTGCAAGCGAATGTGCCAACGCCGAAGGGCGAGAATTCGCCAGCAAGCTGGTCTCCCACGGC
>NZ_SNUA01000012.1:0-19730 GCF_004360225.1 Alcanivorax sp. 24 | reverse complement strand
TTTCTACAAGGCCGCTGTGGGAAGCTTGCTTGCAAGCGAATGCGCCAACGCCGGGGCGGGATTCGCCAGCAAGCTGGTCTCCCACGGCTTTTCTACAAAGCCGCTGTGGGAAGCTTGCTTGCAAGCGAATGTGCCAACGCCGAAGGGCGAGAATTCGCCAGCAAGCTGGTCTCCCACGGCTTTTCTACAAGGCCGCTGTGGGAAGCTTGCTTGCAAGCGAATGTGCCAACGCCGAAGGGCGAGAATTCGCCAGCAAGCTGGTCTCCCACGGCGTTTCTACAAGGCCGCTGTGGGAAGCTTGCTTGCAAGCGAATGCGCCAACGCCGGGGCGGGATTCGCCAGCAAGCTGGTCTCCCACGGCTTTTCTACAAAGCCGCTGTGGGAAGCTTGCTTGCAAGCGAATGTGCCAACGCCGAAGGGCGAGAATTCGCCAGCAAGCTGGTCTCCCACGGCTTTTCTACAAGGCCGCTGTGGGAAGCTTGCTTGCAAGCGAATGTGCCAACGCCGAAGGGCGAGAGTTCGCCAGCAAGCTGGTCTCCCACGGCTTTTCTACAAGGCCGCTGTGGGAAGCTTGCTTGCAAGCGAATGTGCCAACGCCGAAGGGCGAGAATTCGCCAGCAAGCTGGCCTCCCACGGATCACCATCAACACTCAACAATAAGGATAACCACTATGTTCAAGTCCCTCGCCAAATGGGCGGCGCTGGCCGCTCTGCCTCTGGTCACCGCGCACGGCGCGCTGGCCGACGACGTCAACCTGGAACGTTCCATGCTCTGGAGCGCCTACGATGTGGGCTCCTCCGGCTATACCGAAGCGTCGATGATCGCCGATGCCTTGATGAAAGAGTACGGCGTGCGTATTCGCATCATGCCCTCCGGTACCGCCATCGGCCGTCTCAAGCCGCTGGAAACCGGCCGGGTCAAATTTGCCTTCCTCGCCACCGAAACCTATTTCGCCGCGGAAGGCATCTACGATTTTGCCACGCCGGATTGGGGCCCCCAGGATTTGCGGGTGCTGCTGGGCCGTCCGGCCTCGGTGTCGCTGGCCACCGCCGCCGACGCCAACATCAAGACACTCGAGGATCTGCGCGGCAAGCGCGTGGCCTATGTGGAAGCCAACCCTTCCGTGAACATCAAAGCCGAAGCGCTGATGGCGTCCGCCGGTTTGACCTGGGATGACGTCCAGCAAGTGCGCCTGCCGTCCTATGGCGCTTCTCTGCGCGGCATGATCGAAGACACCGTGGATGCCGCCATCGTCTCTCCGGGAGCGCCGACGCTCTATGAGCTGGCTTCCAGCCCTCGCGGTCTGGCCTGGCCGCGCATCCCTCTGGATGACAAGGACGCCTGGGAACGCCTGAACAAGGTGGCGCCGATCTTCGAAGCCGCCATGGAAACCGTGGGCGCCGGTATGTCCGAGGACAAACCGGCGTCGATGGCGGCGTATCGCTATCCGATGATCGTCAGCTATGCGGCGCTCTCCGATGACGAGGCCTACAACATGACCAAGGCGGTGGCTTCCACCTACGACCTGTATAAGGACTCGAACCCGGTGATGCCCCGCTGGGACGTGAAACTGTCCGGCCGTCCGCCGGTGGATGCGCCTTTCCATCCTGGAGCGATTCGCTATCTGAAGGAAATCGGCGTATGGACCGCCGAGGATGACAAGTGGAACCAGAAACGTCTTGAGCATCTGCAAAAGGTGCAGGCCGCGTGGAAGGCCGCGCGTGACGAAGCCAAAACCAAGGGCGTCAGTGACGACGCCTGGCCGCAATTCTGGATGGATTACCGCAAAGAGGCCCTGAGCGCCGGCTGAACCGGCTCAGGCTTGTGAGCGAACCGGCCATGCGGCGATCCCGCGACGGCCGGTTCGTTGCCATCGATTGAATGACGGAGAAACGACCATGCAGGCCGAATCCAATCCCGGCGCCACCCCGGCCAAGAGCCCGGAAGGGGAAGGCAAGAGGGTTTCCGGCGCCGCCTATGTCGCTGTCTTGGTATTGTCCGCCCTGGGTTTGACTCTGGCGGTTAACCAGGTGTTCACGCTGAATCTGTTCGGTTTCCAGCCGCTCAGTACCGCCTTCTATTATCTGTTGATCGGCCTGTTCGTGGCGGTGGCTTTTCTGGTATTTCCCGCCACCAAGGGCAGTGGTGACCGGGTGCCGTGGTATGACTGGTTGCTGGCGTTGATAACACTGGCGGTGGGCATTTACTTTTCTTCCAACGCGGCCACCATTATCAACAGTGGTTGGGATATCGACGCCCCGATGTTGCCCACGGTGCTGTCCGGGGTGCTGGTGTTGATCGCGCTGGAAGGCGTGCGCCGTTGCGGCGGTACCGTTCTGTTGCTGGTGTGCCTGGTTTTCAGCATCTATCCGCTGTTCGCGGACAGCATGCCCGGCGTGTTGTGGGGCTCCCAATACACCCTGGAGGAAGCGGTTCGCGCCAACGCCATGGGTGTGGAAAGTATCATCGGTATTCCCATGCGGGTGGTGGCGGACTTGCTGATCGGCTTCATCGTCTTCGGCGTAGTGTTGACGGTGTCCGGTGGCGGTGACTTCTTCATGAAGCTGGCCTACGCACTGATGGGCTCCCGTCGTGGCGGGCCAGCCAAGGTATCGATTCTGTCCTCGGGCTTCTTTGGCAGCCTGTCTGGCAGCGCGGTGTCCAATGTACTGTCCACCGGTCCGATGACCATCCCCACCATGAAGCGCTACGGCTACCCCGGCACTTACGCGGCCGCGGTGGAAGCCTGTGCCTCCACCGGCGGCACCATCATGCCGCCGATCATGGGCGCGGTGGCGTTCATCATGGCTTCCTTTCTCAATGTGCCGTATCTGGAGGTGGCCTCCGCCGCTCTGGTACCGGCGCTGTTTTTCTATTTGATCCTGTTCCTGCAGGCGGACGCGCACGCCGCGCGCAAGGGGCTCAAAGGGCTGCCCAAGGAGGAACTGCCGTCGGTGGTGAAAACCCTGCTGGAAGGCTGGATCTATCTGTTCAGCCTGGCACTGCTGGTGTTCCTGCTGTTGGCCTGGCGGATTGAGTCCATGGCACCGTTTTATGCTTCCGTGGCGTTACTGGTGACCGCCCTGATTTTGCATCGCGGCGGTAACCGCAAACGGGTGATCCTGGACGTGATTGTCGAGTCCGGAAAAAACGTGGCCAATCTGGTGGCGATTCTGGCCGGTATCGGGCTGGTAGTGGGGGCGCTGTCATTGACCGGCGCCGGTACCGCCTTCTCCCGAGAACTGATCCAGTATGCTGGCGACAACGTGGCATTGTTGCTGGTGCTTGGGGCGCTCACCAGTTTCGTGCTGGGCATGGGCATGACCGCCAGCGCCTGCTACATCTTCCTGGCCATCGTGCTGGCCCCGGCGTTGGTGAAGATGGGGCTGGATCCGGTGGCCAGCCATATGTTCATTCTCTATTGGGGCATGCTGTCCTACATCACGCCGCCGGTGGCGCTGGCGTCGATTACCGCCGCCGGTGTGGCCGGCGAGCCGGCGATGAAGACCGCGTTCCAGTCCTTCAAATTGGGATCGGTGCTGTTCATTTTGCCGTTCCTGTTCGTGGTGGAGCCGGAACTGATTCTGCGCGGTGAACCGTTGCTCATCGTCCGCTATGTGATTACCGCCGCCATCGGTGTCTGGATGTTGTCCGCGGGGCTGGAGCGCTACGCCTATTTCCACGGTGCCTTGAGCCGCTTCAAAGCGCTGCTGTTCCTGGTCGGCGGCCTGCTGATGATGGTGCCGGGTTGGGAAACGGACGTGACCGGCGTGGCGCTGGTGGGGCTGGTTTATCTCAGCGGTCTGTTACTGCCAGGAACCCGGAAGGACGCGCGCACCGAGCTCTGAATCATCGCTCTCTCACGGACCGGTCTACGAAGCCGCTGTGGGAAACTGTCCGGGCGGCGCTCCGCTTGGCAGTGAATGGGGCCTGAAGATATGTCTCAGGCCAGTTCGCTGGCAAGCCAGCTTCCCACAGTACAGGAGTCACGAAGCTGCTGTAACGCGGTCCATTCTTTCATACCAACGAACCCAAACGAGGAAGTCATCATGGCTCGTCAAAACAAACCAATTCGCTCCGACATCGCCTGGAGCACCCGTGACCGCATCGAAGTGCGCGGCAAGGACCTGCCCAATGAAATTCTCGGTCACATGAACCTGGGTGATCTGGCCTACCTGCAACTGACCGGCCAAGCACCCACCGAGCAACAATCCAAGGTGTTCAACGCCATCGTCATCACCCTGGTGGAACATGGCATCACCCCGTCCGCCCTGGCCGCGCGCATCACCTATGCCGGCGCGCCGGAATCCCTGCAAGCGGCGGTGGCCGCCGGTTTGTGCGGTCTCGGCACGGTGTTCGTCGGCAGCATGGAAGGTGCCTCGAAAATGCTTTATGAAGCGCTGCCGGATCCGCAAGCCGATGTGGATCTGGATGCGCTGGCGGATCAAGTGGTCGCCGACTTCCGTGGCCGCAAGCAGATCATCCCCGGCCTTGGCCATCCGCTGCACAAGCCGGTGGACCCGCGCACCCCGCGTCTGTTCCAAATCGCCGAGGAGAACGGTTTGTCCGGCCGCTATGTGGACCTGATGCAGCGCATTGCCGCCAAGGCCGAGGCGGCCTCCGGCAAGCAACTGCCGATCAACGCCACCGGCGCCATCGGTGCGATCTGTTGTGAATTCGGTTTCCCCTGGAAAATCGTGCGCGGCTTCGGCGTCATGGCGCGCGCCATCGGTCTGGTGGGGCACATCCTGGAAGAATCGGAAAACCCCATGGGCGTGGAAATCTGGCAACGCGTGGAAGACGAAGCCACCGCCCATATTCGCCCGGAATAAGTCAAACCTTCCCTTGCAAGCAAGCTTCCCACAGCCATGCTACGAAGCCGCTGTGGGAAGCTGGCTTGCCAGCGAATAGGCTCTCGGTCGCGTAGCCACCTCTGAATCATCCCTCGTTGGCTAGCGTCTCCACGATCACCTCGGGGTGGCGAAAGGCAATCGCGATCAGTGTCCGGGCGGCGCCGGACGGCGCGCGCCGACCCTGTTCCCATTCCTGCAGAGTGCGATGGGAAATATTCAGAGCCCGGGCAAATTCAGACTGGGACAAACCGGTCCGGTGACGGGCCTGGGCCACTTCGTTGTCACTCACTTCGGTTCTGCGGGCAACGTAGCCGGCTTTCATCTCCCGAACCGATTGCAACAGCTTCTTACCCAGTTCCTCTCCGGTCAGAGCTTTATCCTTGGCCATTTTCCAACTCCTCGCGTATGGCTTTCAGCAAGTGCGCCGGGATAGTGCTGATGGTGTTTTTGGCGTACATCACCAGCAGCCAGATTTCTCCATTGGCCAGGCGGGTAAAGTAAAGAACGCGTACTCCGCCTCTTTTGCCCATGCCCGGCCGGGACCAGCGGACCTTGCGACAGCCGCCACTACCAGGGACGACATTACCGGCATACGGGTGCGCTGCGATCCAGGCGCAAAACTCGGCTCGTTCTTCTGTGCTCCACAATTTGTCCGCATCCGCTGCGAAAGTGGGCGTTTCAACTACCGTGTACATTTGGCCAGTATACGTCTCGGACGTATTGCGTCAAGAGGACGGAAAAAGGGGGGCGCTTACCCCAGCAGCTCACCCCAGAAAAGAATGCAGCACGAACACCCACACGCACAGGGTCGGCACGATGATCCAGAAGAACAGGCCGTCCCAACGCCAGGCGATCATGTAGGAGGAACGCTGCAACAGTTGTTCGAGCACCTGCATGGCGGCGGTGAAGGGCGAGGTGATCATCGCCAGGGACCAGGCGCTCATCAGCGCCACCGCCAGCACCACCGGTTCCAGCCCGATCTCATGGGTATCGGCGAAGATGCCGGCGATCAGGGTCACCGAGACGATCGGGTTGAGGCCGATCTGCGAGAGCAGGATCACCGCCAGCATCGCCGCCACCGCGAACCAGGGGCCGTACAGGCCGGTGTGCAGCAGCGCCTCGGCCAGCATGTCGCGATCAATCACCGGTACCAGCAGTGCCCCGAGAAAAGCGGAGCCGCCGAGAATCGCCACTTCGTTACGGTTGGCGCCGAAGATCAGACGGGAATGCCGGTACAGCAACATGGCCGCCCGCCGGGCACCGGTACCGCCGCCCAGCCGTCGCCGTTGCAATGACAGCCAGATGAAAGCGCTCAGCGGGCAGGCGATCAATACCGCCACCGGCAAGCGCACATCCAGTATCCAGCCAACCACGAACACCGCCGCGGTGATCACCGCCGCCAGGGCGCTGAACTGCCAGAGCGGTTTCGAAGAGCGCCGGTCCACCGGTGGCACTTTCAAATTACGCGGGCGCAGCACCCAATCCAGCAACCAGCCGACGGCGAACATCAGCACCGCGGTGGGCAGGGCCACCGGCGCGATCGTGCTCCAGCGCAGCGACGGCATGTTCGACAGCATCACCGCCATGGTCACGCCCAGTGGGGACAACAGCGGCACCAGGGCGAAGCCGCGCAGTATCGACAGCATCATGCGCCGCTCACGCACCGCCTGCACCCGCCGCTCGCCGCCGGCGGCACTGAGGCTGTTGCTGCGTTGCACCATGGCGCCGAACAGGCCGATAACGCCGATGTTGATGATCATGCCGAACACCGCGGTGCCGATGGATAGTGTCGGATAACGCCAGGCCGGACGCTGGCGGATCAGCACCTGACCAGCATGGCGCACCAGGCGCGAGCGCATGGCCGATACCCGCAACAAGCCGAGGGCGGAGACGAAAGTGGCGAAGAAACAGAAGCGATCCCAGGCCGCCAGAAACTGGGGCAGGGGATCATCACTCTGGGTCGATATCAGCAGCGAGAGAACGGCGATGAACAGCAGCAGGCCCTTGGCCAGTTTGCTCTTGCGGCGCCATTGGACCAGCAGATAAATCAGCAGAGTGGGGCGTGCGAGCCAGGGTGAGACCGGATTGGGAAACAACAAGGAAACCAGGGTAGCGGCCATGCACAGCGGCAAGGCGTAATCCAGCAGCCGGCGTAAACGCCGGGGCCATTCCCTGTTCAATTAATGTGTCCCCCGATTGCAAACATTCGCTTGCAAGCAGGCTTCCCACAGCCGTGCTGCGAAGCCGCTGTGGGAAGCTGCCTGGGCAGCGAATAGCCGCGGTATTTACCGCGCCTCGCGCACCATGTTGCGAGCGATCACGATCTGCTGGATCTGAGTAGTGCCTTCGTAGATCCGGAACAAACGCACATCACGATAGAAACGCTCCACCGCGTATTCTGACATGTAGCCGGAACCGCCGTGAATCTGTACCGCGCGATCCGCCACGCGGCCCACCATTTCCGCGCAGAACAGTTTACAGCAGGACGCGTCCAGGCTCACCGGTTGGCCGGCATCCTTGGTGCGGGCGGCTTCCAGAACCATGCAACGACCGGCGAACGCCTCGGCGCGGGAGTCGGCCAGCATCGCCTGGATCAGTTGGTGCTCGGCCAGCGGCTGGCCGAACTGCTTGCGCTCCATGGCGTAGCGCAGGGCATCCTCGATCAGGCGTTCGGCCACACCCACGCACACCGCCGAGATGTGCAGGCGGCCGCGGTCGAGCACCTTCATCGCGGTTTTGAAACCCTGGCCTTCCTTCAGGCCAATGATGTTTTCCGCCGGCACGCGGCAGTCTTCAAAGGTGATGTCGCAAGTATGGGCGCCTTTCTGGCCCATTTTCACGTCCGGTTTGCCACGGATCAGACCGGGAGTGTCACCTTCGACAACGAAGGCGGTGATGCCGCCGGCGCCCTTGTTGTCCGGGTCGGTACGGGCCATCACCGTATACAGATTGGCCTTCGGACCGTTGGTGATGAACCGTTTGGTACCGTTCAGAATGTAGTGATCGCCATCGCGCACGGCGCGGGTCTTCAGGCTGGCGGCGTCGGAGCCGGCGTCCGGCTCGGTCAGACAGAAGGAGCTGATCACTTCACCGGTGGCCAGCTTCGGCACGTACTTGCGCTTTTGCTCTTCGGTGCCGTCGATGAGAATGCCCTGAGCGCCGATGCCGTTGTTGGTGCCGAACAAGGAGCGGAAAGCGGGGGAAGTTCGCCCGATTTCAAATGCCACCATGGCCTCTTCTTCCATTGTCAGGCCGAGACCACCATACTCTTCCGGGATGGAGAGGCCGAACAGGCCCATCTCTTTCATTTCCTGGACGATGTCATCGGGAATGGCGTCGTTTTCGGCCACGGATTGCTCCGCGGGCACAAGACGGTCACGGACAAAACGTCGAATGGTATCGACGAGCTGATTAAGCACTTCAGGGTCGCGAATCATGATTCTGTCGTTTCGATCGGCAAGAGGGCTTTGCGGAGGATGAGCCTGGCGCGCGATCTCAATCGCGGCATGGACGCCTCCCTGGAAAGGGCGGACCGGACGGTCACCCGACTTGCAACGCACTCTGTCACGGCCTATCCTTTCCGTCAAGTTTCAAAACAACATTCCGCACAGCGGACACGCCCTCGGGCGCGCCCGGCACTGGCGTTCGGCCGGTGTTCCGGAGTCGTTCGCCCCCGGCTCACAGAGGACCTCACAGCATGCTTGACGCCTATATCTACGACGGTTTGCGCACTCCCTTTGGCCGCCACGCCGGCGCCCTGGCTCCGGTTCGCCCGGACGACCTGTTGGCTTCCGTCATCAGTACCCTGGTTAACCGCAACGACTTCCCGCTGGAGAAGTTCGAGGATGTGGTTGCCGGCAACACCAACCAGGCCGGTGAAGACGCCCGTAACGTGGCGCGTCACGCGGGTCTGCTGGCCGGTCTGCCGGACTCGGTGGCCGGTGTCACCGTGAACCGCCTGTGCGGTTCCGGGCTGGCCGCCACTCTGGATGCCGCGCGCATGGTCACCGTCAATGAAGGTGATCTGGTGATTGCCGCCGGCGTGGAATCCATGAGCCGTGCCCCGTTCGTCATGGCCAAAGCGGAAAGCCCCTACAGCCGTAATATGAAGGTGTTCGACAGCACCATCGGCGCGCGCTTTCCCAACCCGCGCATCCTTAAGGAATTCGGTGCCGACACCATGCCGGAAACCGCTCATAACGTGGCCGCCGAACTGGGCATCAGCCGCGAGGAAGCGGACGCCTACGCGGCCCAATCCCAGGCTCGCTATGAAGCCGCCCGCGCCGCCGGTTTCTTCAAGGAAGAAATCATGCCAGTGGAAGTGCCCCAGGGGCGCAAGAAGCCGCCGCTGGTGGTGGACGCCGACGAGCACCCGCGTCCGGGCACCGGCGCCGAGCAACTGGCCAAGCTGCCGGCCATCGTTGAGGGCGGCATCATCACCGCCGGCAACGCCTCCGGGGTCAACGACGGCGCCGCCGCGCTGATCATCGGCTCCCGCGCCGCCGGCGAAGCCGCCGGTATCGCGCCGCGCGCCCGCATCATCGCTGGCGGCGTGGCCGGGGTGGCACCGCGAGTCATGGGCCTGGGTCCGGTGGACGCCTGCAAGAAGGTGCTGGATCGCGCCGGTCTGACCCTCAAGGACATGGACGTGATCGAAATCAACGAAGCCTTCGCCGCTCAAGTACTGGGTTGCTGCAAGCAACTGGGCCTGAAAGGCGATGACGAGCGCCTCAACCCGAACGGTGGCGCCATCGCCGTCGGTCACCCGCTGGGCGCGTCCGGCTCCCGTCTGGCGCTGACCGCGCTGCGCCAGCTGGAACGTACCGGTGGACGCTATGCTCTGGTGAGCCTGTGTATCGGTATCGGCCAGGGCGTGGCCATGCTGATCGAGCGCCTGCCGCGCTAACGTCCTTATCGCGAGCAATCCTGCTTCCCACGGCACTGCTACGAAGCCGCTGTGGGAAGCTGGCTTGCCAGCGAATCCAGTGTGAATTCATATCTCCGGCCCCATTCGCGGCCAAGGCCGCTTCCCACAGCGGTTCCATGGCCCCCTTCCGTGGGAAGCTGGCTTGCCAGCGAATCCAGCGTGAATTCATATCTCCAGTCCCATTCGCGGCCAAGGCCGCTTCCCACAGCGGTTCCATAGTCCCCTTCCGTGGGAAGCTGGCTTGCCAACGAATCCAGCGTGAATCCATATCTCCGGCCCCATTCGCGGCCAAGGCCGCTTCCCACAGCGGTTCCATGGCCCCCTTCCGTGGGAAGCTGGCTTGCCAGCGAATCCAGCGTGAATTCATATCTCCGGCCCCATTCGCGGCCAAGGCCGCTTCCCACAGCGGTTCCATGGCCCCTTCCGTGGGAAGCTGGCTTGCCAGCGAATCCAGCGTGAATTCATATCTCCAGTCCCATTCGCGGCCAAGGCCGCTTCCCACAGCGGTTCCATAGTCCCCTTCCGTGGGAAGCTGGCTTGCCAGCGAATCCAGTGTGAATTCATATCTCCGGCCCCATTCGCGGCCAAGGCCGATTCCCACAGCGGTTCCATGGCCCCCTTCCGTGGGAAGCTGGCTTGCCAGCGAATCCAGCGTGAATTCATATCTCCGGCCCCATTCGCGGCCAAGGCCGCTTCCCACAGCGGTTCCATAGTCCCCTTCCGTGGGAAGCTGGCTTGCCAGCGAATCCAGCGTGAATCCAGATCTCCGGCCCCATTCGCGGCCAAGGCCGCTTCCCACAGCGGTTCCATGGCCCCTTCCGTGGGAAGCTGGCTTGCCAACGAATCCAGCGTGAATCCATATCTCCAGTCCCATTCGCGGCCAAGGCCGCTTCCCACAGCGGTTCCATGGCCCCTTCCGTGGGAAGCTGGCTTGCCAGCGAATCCAGCGTGAATTCATATCTCCGGTCCCATGCGCGGCCAGGGCCGCTTCCCACAGCGGCTTGGTAGCTCTCTTCCGTGGGAAGCGGGCTGTCAGGCCATGTTTTTTCTTGCCAATGAATAGTGCGCGATTTAATATCGCCCTTATGAATGATCATGACACCCCCGACAGCCTGCTGAAGCTCGACCTTCAGGTCTGCTTCGCCCTGTATTCCACCAATCTGGCCATGACCAAGGTCTACCGCCGGTTGCTGCGTGAATTGGGGCTCACCTACCCGCAATACCTGGTGATGATGGTGCTGTGGGAGGAGGATGGGCAGAGCGTGTCGGAAATCGGCGAACGGCTGTTTCTCGACTCCGCCACCTTGACGCCGTTACTCAAGAGATTGGAAGGCATGGGGCTGCTGTCCCGCCGCCGGGCGATCGAGGATGAGCGCCGAGTAAAGGTGCGGCTCACCGATCAGGGCCGTGATCTGCGTATCCGGGCGGAGGCGATTCCCGAAGCGGTGGCCTGCGCCAGCCAGTGCCAGCCGGAGGAACTGGCGGCGCTGAAAGATCAGCTTCATGGCTTGCGCCGTAAACTGAACGGGTAGGGCGCCACTTTGGGAGCCTCTGAAAAACGTCAGCCGGACTTGATCCGGCATCTCCTTCCACGAAGTCATGCACTCTGTAGAGGGAGATTCCGGGTCGAGCCCGGCATGACGGGGTGTTTTTCAGGGGGAGCTTCGCATATTGGCGTCCTGTCCTTGGATTGTTAAAATAGCGCACTATTTAATAGTGCAAAATGTCCGTAAAGGAGAGCACCATGAGCATCGAAAAAGTACTGTACCGCGCCGAAGCCAAAGCCACCGGTGGCCGTGACGGCCGCGCCGTGAGCAGCGACAACGCCCTGGATGTGAAATTGACCACGCCGCAAGCTCTGGGTGGTCCGGGTGGTGAGGGTACCAACCCGGAGCAGTTGTTCGCCGCCGGCTACAGCGCCTGTTTTCTCAGCGCCCTGAAACTGGTCGCTGGCAAGGCCAAGGTGGCGTTGCCGTCCGAAAGCAGTGTTCAGGGGCAGGTGGGCATCGGTCCGGTGGGCGCTGGCTTCGGCCTGGAAGTGGCGCTGACCGTGAGTCTGCCGGGTCTGGATCAGACCCAGGCGGAACAACTGGTCAACAAGGCCCACGAAGTGTGCCCATACTCCAACGCCACCCGGGGCAACATTGACGTGACTTTGAGCGTGGCGGTCTGACGGCTGTTCCCGTTGCAACTGTTCCCATTGCAAAAAAGGCTCAAGGGCCCCTTGCCAGCCCCGGCGAGGGGCTTTGTTTATTTTCATTAAACCTTCATCGGTGACCGTCTCTTTTGCCCTGGCGCCTGCTAGAGTTTGCAGGTGAATTCCCATCATTGCGCCATGTTCAAGGAGCGATCATGAAAACCACGCTTTCTCTCGCCGCCCTGACGGTGGCCGCTTTGCTGACCGCCTGTGATCAGGGGCCGGCCAACGATTCCCGATCCGCTGAACAAGGAGGGGGCGCCATGGAACAGGAAGAACAGCAGGTGACCCTTAAAGGCGAAGTGCTCTATCGGGAGCGCATCGCCTTGCCGCCGGATGTCACCGTACGGGTGGTGCTGGAAGATGTGTCCCTGGCGGACGCCGCGGCCCGGGTGATCGCCGAGCAGACCCTCGAACCGGAAACCCAGGTGCCGATTCCGTTTGAGCTGACCTACATGCGCGGCGACGTCAATCCGGACATGGGCATGGGGTACGCGGTGCGCGCGGAAATCCGGGATCAGCAGGGCAACCTGCTGTGGACCACCACCGAGCGGCACACGGTGGAAGTGGGCGAGAGCAATGATCAACCGGTGACCGTCATCGTCCACCGGGTGCCCGGTGACGAAGCACCTCGGGAGAATCCAGAGAACATGGAAGGTGTTGAGGGCGCGGGGCTGTCCCCGGCGGCACAGAAAGTTCGCGAGCAGGGCGCCCAGTTCTGGGCGGCGGGCAATGAGCCCGGCTGGAGCCTGGCCATCTTTCCGCAGGTGAAACTGGAACTGGTCACCGACTACGGAGAAACCACCGTCGCCGCGCCGGATCCTGGTCCCAGGGAAGAGGGCGGTAAAACTCTCTATCAGACCAGTAACGAAGACACCGACCTGACCGTGGAAATCGAACAGAGCCTCTGTCAGGACGACATGAGCGGCAAAGAGTATCCGTACACCGTGGTAGTCCGCTACGGCGATACCACATTGAACGGGTGTGGGCAGGAGCTGTAAAAGTATTGGAACTCGCCAGCGGGTTGGCTCCCGCAGCGTTTCTACAGAGCCGCTGTGGGAAGCTTACTTGCAAGCGAATGGGCCAACGCCGGGGCGGGATTCGCCAGCGGGTTGGCTCCCGCAGCGTTTCTACAGAGCCGCTGTGGGAAGCTTGCTTGCAAGCGAATGGGCCAACGCCGGGGCGGGATTCGCCAGCAAGCGGGTCTCCCACAGCGTTTCTACGGAGCCGCTGTGGGAAGCTTACTTGCAAGCGAATGGGCCAACGCCGGGGCGGCATTCGCCAGCAAGCGGGTCTCCCACAGCGTTTCTACGGAGCCGCTGTGGGAAGCTTGCTTGCAAGCGAATGGGCCAACGCCGGGGCGGGATTCGCCAGCAAGCTGGTCTCCCACAGCGTTTCTACAGAGTCTCTGTGGGAAGCTTGCTTGCAAGCGAACGTTCCAGCGCGGCAGGGGGGCGGGATTCGCCAGCAAGCGGGTCTCCCGCAGCGTTTCTACAGAGCCGCTGTGGGAGGCTTGCTTACAAGCGAACGTGCCAACGCCGGGGCGGGATTCGCCAGCAAGCTGGTCTCCCACAGCGTTTCTACAGAGCCGCTGTGGGAAGCTTGCTTGCAAGCGAACGTGCCAACGCCGGGGCGGTTCGCCAGCAAGCTGGTCTCCCACAGCGTTTCTACGGAGCCGCTGTGGGAAGCTTGCTTGCAAGCGAACGCGCCAACGCCGGGGGGCATTCGCCAGCAAGCGGGTCTCCCACAGCGTTTCTACGGAGCCGCTGTGGGAGGCTTGCTTGCAAGCGAATGGGCCAACGCCGGGGCGGCATTCGCCAGCAAGCGGGTCTCCCACAGCGTTTCTACGGAGCCGCTGTGGGAGGCTTGCTTGCAAGCGAATGGGACAACGCCGGAGTGCGAGAATTCGCCAGCAAGCTGGTCTCCCACAGCGTTTCTACAGAGCCGCTGTGGGAAGCTTGCTTGCAAGCGAACGTGCCAACGCCGAAGGGGCGATTCGAGCAGCGCCCCTCACTCCGACAAAAACACCCGCCCCAACCGTTCCGCTTCTTCCTCGCTGGCGACTACCCGTAGTGGCACATTGAACAGTCCGGCCAGGGCCGCGCTCTGGGTTTGCATCACCAGCCTCTTGGCCGCGTTGGGCTGCACGCCGACCATGCCCTTGCAGGCCCGTGCCAGAGCATCCCGATTGCGCTTGAGCCACAGGGTGCGGCGCTTACGATCCTGGTGAGCTTCCTGTGCCGCCTCGGCGTTGCCCAGCAGCACCACGAAAGGTTCCGGCTGGGTAATCAGAGCATCCATCTCCTCCTCCCAGCGCAGGGCATAGCCCTCAGGCAGTGATTCGGGGAAGAAACGCACGATGGGAAAAGTGCTGATATCATGAATCTCGAAGTCGTCCAACGTCATTATCTCCCCTCCCTCAGGTCATCCAGCCACTGGCGCAGGCTGGGTTGGCGCACCTGCAGAATGTCGAACAGACCCAACGCGTCCAGCGCCGGCAGTAACTCGGCCAGATCACGCTCCGCTTCCCGGCGCGCTGGCTCCGGCGTGTCCGGGTCCAGCCATTGGCGGGCGTTGGCGAGAAACGCCCCCACCGATCCCTTGCGGATGGTGACACCGTCGAGATTCAGGGTGCTTTGCTCGTCGGGCAAGATGTCATTGGCTCGCATGGTTAAATCCTTCCAGTAAAAGGGCGGGAACAGGGGGTAGAAACAGACTAGCGCCATGCGCCTGTCTGAAATACGGTATGAAGGTCATTCAATAACGGAAACTCGCCATCATGGCTTTAACCTCTGGCAGCGGCTCTTTCCCCGCCTTTCCCGGGCCACTGGTGGTCCGTGTCTGGAGCAAGCGGGACGCCGAACGCGAGGCTCGGGTAGCCGGCGTGCACAGCCATGACGAAGGGCAGCTCTGCGGCGCCATCGACGGTCTGCTGACGGTACGGACCGGTGCCACCCTGTGGGTGGTGCCGGCGGTTCACGCGATCTGGATTCCTCCGCGCTGCGAGCATGGTATCGATCCCCATGGCCGGTTCGATGGCTGGGCGCTACTGATGCGTGAGGATCTGTGCGCGGGACTGCCGGAGAAGCCCTGTACAGTGCGGGTATCCGGGCTGTTGATGGAGGCGGTGAAACGCGCTGCCAGTTGGAGCCTTCAGAGCTGGGACCGGCGGCAGGATCCGCTGGCGGCGGTCATCGCCGCCGAGATTCGTGCGTTGCCGGAAGCGCCGTTGGGGCTGCCCATGCCCACGGATCCACGCTTACTGAAAATCGCCCGTGCCCTGCTGGACGATCCGGCGGACCGGCGCGACCAAAGCGAATGGGCACATTGGGCCGGGCTTTCGGCACGCACGCTGTCACGACGCTTCCCCCAGGAGACCGGTCTCAGCTTTCAGCGATGGCGGCAACGGGCCCGGCTCTTGCGCGCCTTGGAGCGGCTGGCCGGCGATGCCCCGGTGACCACCGTCGCCCTGGAACTCGGCTACGACAACGTCAGCGCCTTCATCGCCGCCTTCCGCGACACCTTCGGCGTAACGCCGGGGAAATGGAGGCGGTAGGCGCGATACCATTCGCCAGCAAGCTGGTCTCCCACAGCGTTTCTACAGAGTCTCTGTGGGAAGCTTGCTTGCAAGCGAACGTCCCAGCGCGGCAGGGGACGGGATTCGCCAGCAAGCTGGTCTCCCACAGCGTTTCTACAGAGTCTCTGTGGGAAGCTTGCTTGCAAGCGAACGTTCCAGCGCGGCAGGGGGGCGGGATTCGCCAGCAAGCTGATCTCCCACAGCGTTTCTAGGGAGTCTCTGTGGGAAGCTTGCTTGCAAGCGAACGTCCCAGCGCGGCAGGGGACGGGATTCGCCAGCAAGCTGATCTCCCACAGCGTTTCTACGGAGCCGCTGTGGGAAGCTTGCTTGCAAGCGAACGTCCCAGCGCGGCAGGGGGGCGGGATTCGCCAGCAAGCTGGTCTCCCACAGCGTTTCTACGGAGCCGCTGTGGGAAGCTTGCTTGCAAGCGAACGTCCCAGCGCGGCAGGGGACGGGATTCGCCAGCAAGCTGGTCTCCCACAGCGTTTCTACGGAGCCGCTGTGGGAAGCTTGCTTGCAAGCGAACGTCCCAGCGCGGCAGGGGACGGGATTCGCCAGCAAGCTGGTCTCCCACAGCTTTTTTACAGAGCCTCTGTGGGAAGCTTGCTTGCAAGCGAACGTTCCAGCGCGGCAGGGGGGCGGGATTCGCCAGCAAGCTGGTCTCCCACAGCGTTTCTACGGAGTCTCTGTGGGAAGCTTGCTTGCAAGCGAACGTCCCAGCGCGGCAGGGGGGCGGGATTCGCCAGCAAGCGGGTCTCCCACAGCGTTTCTACAGAGCCTCTGTGGGAAGCTTGCTTGCAAGCGAACGGGGTTGCTGTCGGTCCAATGGCGTTTTTTCCACGACGACCGGTATCCATGTCCCGGCTCTCTCTTTGCTAAGTTCAAAGCCCCATCAAGAACCGGAGCATCGACATGCCAGGGAAGGCACGGTCACATCGTCTGAGGGCGGGCCGTCATAGCGAAGCCGGGCGGATCTACCACATCAGGATGACATGTCATGACAGACATCCGCATTTTAATACGCTATGGAAAGGTCGCTGTGTCGTGAGGGCTTTTCAGGCCAGCACTGATCTCGCGGAAACCTTATGCTACACGGTGATGCCGGACCATGTGCATTGGGTGTTACGGCTTAAAAATGACGTCACTTTATCCGCCACCGTACGCAAGGCCAAAGGAATAACGACCCGGAATTGGCGTGCTCTTACCGCCTGCGATGAGATGCTCTGGCAATCGGGCTTTTACGATCGGGCGCTAAGAAATGACGATGATCTCGTCACGTTGTGTCGTTACGTCGTGGCAAATCCTCTACGAGCAGGTCTGGTCCGCTCCGTGCGCGATTATTCGCTCTGGGATGCGGTTTGGCTATAAAGACTTCGCTTGCAAGCAAGCTTCCCACAGCAGCGTTGTAGTAAGGCCGTGGGGAGCTTGCTTGCAAGCGAATGGCCCGGGTACCGTTAACCTCTTTTCGAACTCGGGAGAACAACAATGGCCAAGGCCTTGGTAATGCACGAAACGGGTGGCCCGGAAGTGTTGCGGGTGGAAGACGTGGACGTGGGCGACCCTGGCCCCGGGGAAGTGCGGATCAAGCAGACCGCCATCGGTGTCAATTTTCATGACATTTATGTGCGTTCCGGTCTGTATCAAACCTTGCCGCTGCCCGGCGTCCCCGGCCTGGAAGCCGCCGGCGAAATCACCGCGGTGGGTGAGGGCGTGGAAGGCTTCGCGGTAGGGGAGCGGGTGGTGTACGTGTCCGGTAACTACGGCGCTTACACGGACGAACGGCGAATCAGCGCCGATACCTTGGTGAAGATCCCTGATGGCGTGGACGAGATCAGTGCCGCCTCGATGATGGTGCGTGGCTCCACCGCCCACGTCCTGCTGAACCAGGTGTTCCCGCTACAGGCTGGCCAGACCATCCTGGTGCAGTCCGCCGCCGGCGGTGTCGGGCAATTGCTGGTGCAGTGGGCACAGCACATGGGTGCCAGGGTGATCGGCACTGTCGGCAGTGAGGAAAAAGCGGAACTGGTACGCGCCCGGGGTTGCGACCATGTGATCCTCTACCGCGACGAGGACATCGTCGCAAGAGTCAACGCCATTACCAACGGAGAGGGCGTGGCGGTGGCCTACGATTCCGTCGGCAAGGATACCTTTTACAAATCCTTGGACTGCCTGGCGCCGCTGGGCCATCTGGTGAACTTCGGCCAGTCCTCCGGCCCGGTGGACCCGATGCCGGTGTCGCTGCTGGCGCGCGGCTCCAACACCGTGGTGCGCCCCATGCGCGGCCATTACACCCGCGACCCGAAAGTGCGGGACGCCACCGCCGCCGCCTTCTTCGAGGCCCTGAAAAACGGCGTGCTGACACCGGAGCCGCCGCGCGTGTACCCGTTCGAGCAGATCGGCCAGGCACACCAGGACATGGAGGATCGCCTCACCAGTGGCGCGGTGGCGTTGAAGGTGTAGTCTCAGGGCCACTGCATCCATCAATCGTATAGTGAGATGTCTTCGCGTCTGTTCGCTGCCAAGGCAGCTTCCCACAGCGGCTTCGTAGCCCCTGTTGTGGGAAGCTGCCTCGGCAGTGAACAGGCGAAGCAGGCTGTTCACAACCGTGGGGTAACAGGGAAGAGGCCGGACACAAAGACCGGGACCCCGTACAATGCCGCCATGACGGAACCCGCCCCCACCCCTTATCCGGTCCCCGCCGCGGCAGTGGATCGGGAGATCGAAATCAACAAAAGCCGCTTCATCGCCTGGCTCCGGCCGGTCAACAACCGGGCGGCGGCGCAGGCGGTGCTGGCGGAAGCCCGTGAACGCTACCCGGACGCCACCCATCACTGTTACGCCTGGCTGATTGGGCCGCCTTCCTCCGCCCAAGGCGCCGCCAACGACGACGGCGAGCCCTCCGGCACCGCCGGGCGGCCAATTCTCAACGTGCTGCGGCACAAAGGTGTGGGCGATGCCATGGTGGTGGTGATCCGCTACTTCGGTGGCGTCAAGCTGGGCGCCGGCGGTCTGGTGCGGGCCTATTCCGCCGCGGCGGAAGCGGTGCTGGCGGCCATGGAGGTGATCGAGCAGGCGCCCACCAGCGAGGTCACCGTGAGTCTGGATTTCTCCGGCGAGCAGCCCCTGCGCCACTGGTGCGGTCAGCATGAGGCCGAACTGGTGGATATTCAGTACGGTGAAAGAGTGATCGCCCACATTTGTCTGCCGGATCGGGCGATGGCGGATCTGCGGGCATTCTGCGCCGCGCATGGATTTGCCATCGGGAAGTTGTAGGGAGATGGAATCATCGCCAGCAAGCTGGCCTCCCACGGAGTGTGTTACGAAGCCGCTGTGGGAAGCTTGCTTGCAAGCGAATGGGCCAACGCCGGAGGCCGTATTCGCCAGCAAGCTGGTCTCCCACGGAGTGTGCTCCGAAGCCGCCGTGGGAAGCTTGCTTGCAAGCGAATGGGTCAACGCCGGAGGCCGTATTCGCCAGCAAGCTGGTCTCCCACGGAGTGTGCCACGAAGCCGCTGTGGGAAGCTTGCTTGCAAGCGAATGGGTCAACGCCGGAGGCCGTATTCGCCAGCAAGCTGGTCTCCCACGGAGTGTGTCACGAAGCCGCTGTGGGAAGCTTGCTTGCAAGCGAATGGGTCAACGCCGGAGGCCGTATTCGCCAGCAAGCTGGTCTCGCACGGAGTGTGCTCCGAAGCCGCCGTGGGAAGCTTGCTTGCAAGCGAATGGGCCAACGCCGGAGGCCGTATTCGCCAGCAAGCTGGTCTCCCACGGAGTGTGTCACGAAGCCGCCGTGGGAAGCTTGCTTGCAAGCGAATGGGCCAACGCCGGAGGCCGTATTCGCCAGCAAGCTGGTCTCCCACGGAGTGTGCTCCGAAGCCGCTGTGGGAAGCTTGCTTGCAAGCGAATGGGCCAACGCCGGAGGCCGTATTCGCCAGCAAGCTGGCCTCCCACGGAGTGTGTTACGAAGCCGCTGTGGGAAGCTTGCTTGCAAGCGAATGGACCAACGCCGGAGGCCAAATTCGCCAGCAAGCTGGTCTCCCACGGAGTGTGCTCCGAAGCCGCTGTGGGAAGCTTGCTTGCAAGCGAATGGGTCAACGCCGGAGGCCGTATTCGCCAGCAAGCTGGTCTCGCACGGAGTGTGCTCCGAAGCCGCCGTGGGAAGCTTGCTTGCAAGCGAATG
>NZ_SNUA01000011.1 GCF_004360225.1 Alcanivorax sp. 24 | reverse complement strand
TCCCAACACCAGAGGGCCGGAACTCGCCAGCAAGCTGGTCTCCCACAGGTCTGCCACGAAGCCACTGTGGGAAGCTTGCTGGCAAGCGAGTATCCCAACACCAGAGGGCCGGAATTCGCCAGCAAGCTGGTCTCCCACAGGTCCGCCACGAAGTCGCTGTGGGAAGCTTGCTGGCAAGCGAATATCCCAACACCAGAGGGCCGGAATTCGCCAGCAAGCTGGTCTCCCACGGATCCGCCACGAAGCCGCTGTGGGAAGCGGCCCGGGCGGCGCTCCGCTTGGCCGCGAATGCCCTGAGCCGTTGGCGATTCGCTTGCCAGCAAGCTTCCCACAGCGGCGCTGTAGCCACCTCTGAAGGGAGGTCTTCGAGGTAACCGGGCAATACAGGAGCCCCCGCCGGAGCGACGTTAAAATTGCTCCCGGCAATTTTTTTATTCCCGCAATGCCCGCAGCCCCGGGTTTTGACTTCTTTAGCGTCCGGCGTCCGGCCCGTCTTATGCCTCACCGGCGTCCAGCCCCACCCGGTACAGTAACGTATCCTCATAGCCGCTGGTCACCGGCCATAGTCCGCATAACGCCTGATCCAGCCCGGCGTCGCCAGTGTCCACCAGCAGCGGACGCCCTTCCAGAGTGGCCAGTTTACCCCGGCTGGCGAGGATCTGGACGCGGTCCTTACCGAGACGGCGGATCACCGCCGGGCTGAACTGCTGGTTGCCCCGGCCGAACAGGTGCCCCTGACCGCCAATCACGGTCAGCAGCGCCCGCGCCGGAGCGTCACCGATGTGCTCCAGGATCGCCTCGGCGCTGACGTCCGCCGCCACCACCTCGCCATTGCGGATGATATCCACTCCGAGCAGCGTGTTCGGCAGCCCCAGCTGTTCCATCACCACCGCCACGGTGGAACCGGAGCCAACCAGGTAATAGACGTCGTCTTCCAGAGTGTCGATCACCCAGGCGGCGATTTCGGTGACCACCAGGTCTTCCACTTCGCGGCCGCCGCATTTCACCTGCTGCAGGTAACGCCCCTCCTCCGGCACCCTCAGGCTGCCATAGTAACGGGCGCGGACCTGGCCGTGGCGGAACGCCTCTTCGTCGATGTCACGGACCTCCGCGTCCCGCAGCGCCACCAGCCCACCATCGCGCAGGTCCGCCAGCAAATGGCCGGCGGCTTCCGGGTTCACCGCGTACACCGCCGAATGCATTTTGCAGCCAGCTGGCACGCCCAGCACGGGAATGCGCTGTCCCACCGCGTCCACCAGATCCCGGGCGGTGCCATCGCCGCCGGCGAACAACAGCAGGTCGACACCGGCCGCCACCAGAGCCGCCGCCGCCTCGCGGCTGTGCTCGGCTTCGCTGTCTGGCGGCGACCGCCCGACGATCTCCGCCGGGAGGCCGGCGTCCCGGCAGCTGTGCTCGCCCATGTCGCCGCCCCAGGTCAACCAGCGCAGCGGTCGCGCCGCCGATCCCAACGCTTGCAGAGCCCGGGTCATGCGCTCCACCGCCATCGGCCGGGCACCCCGGCGCAGCGCCTCGGCGCGGGTTTCAGCGCCGTCACTGCCTTTCAGGCCCACGGCACCGCCGATGCCGGCGAACGGATTGACCAGCACCCCCACGGTGAGCGGGGATTTTTCCTCCATCGTCATAAAATCATCATATCCAACAACAAGAATGGCCGTGCCGGGGGAGATCACCCCGAACCCAAGGTCAGCCCTCCATGGAGGGTCGGATTAACGGAGAGACTACCATGAGCCGCACTACCCTCTCCCGCTCGCCGGGATCCGGAGATTTCAACGACGCCGCCCTGGTGGACGAACAGGGGCGCGAGATTCCGATCACCGAAGCGATGATTCTCAAAGCCTGTCGAGAACTGGAGCAGGCATGGCGCTACCCGCGCCAGGCGGATCGCAAAGCAGGCTGAGCAAGGCTCTCAGCGCCGGCGCCACCTCACCCTGGTGACGCCAGTAATGCAGTTCGTGGCGCGGCGGATAGTCGCGCCGCAAGGCATCAAACGCCGCCCCCGGGTCGGCTTCCCCGACACTGGCACGCAGGCGACGATCATCCTCGTCAATCCGGTAGACCCGCTGCAACAACGCCAGCAAGTCACCCTCATCCGCCACCGGATGCTCCAGTATCGGCCGCTCCCCGGCCATCACCGGAACCCCGGCACTTTCCCCCCGCCACAGACGGAAGGCCTGGTGGAGCATGGCGGTGCCCAGCCACTTCCCTTCCACGCTGTAACCGGCCACATGCGGGGAACCGAGGCGCACCCTCGCCAGCAGCCCTCCATCGATTCGCGGCTCCCCTTCCCAAACATCCAGCATTACCAGCGGCGCGTCGGCGCCCGCCAGTCTCTCCCGCAACGCCGGGTTATCGATCACCGCGCCCCGGCAGGTGCTGAGCAGCGTTTGCCAGGCACCGAGACGAGCCAGACGTTCCTGGTCGAGCAGATGGAACGTGGCATCCGGTCCTTGACGGGTCAACGGCACGTGTACGGTGATCAGGTCCGCCGCCAGCACCGAGTCCAGGTCGGTCAGCGGCACCACGGTATCGGCTCCAGCGCGTTGCAGCGGCGGATCACAGGCCAGGACCGTCACTCCGAGGGCGCTCAGCCATTGCGCTACCCGGCTGCCCACGTTACCCAGACCGACAATGCCCACGCTGCTGTCGCGCAAGACCCGGCCCTGCTCCCGGCAGGCCAGCAACAGCGCCTGCAGCACGTACTCCGCCACCGCCCGGGCATTACAGCCCGGCGCGTGGGCAAAGGCCACGCCCATGTCCTTGAGCGCCGCCCGGTCCACGTGATCCGTGCCAATGGTGGCGGAGCCAACAAAACGCACCGGTGTTCCCTCCAGCAAGGCCCGGTCCACCCGGGTCACGGAACGCACCAGCAACACCTCGGTGTCGGCCAGGTCGTTCCGGGTCAAGCGGCGGCCATCCACGCGGCGCACCGTTCCCTGCTTTTCAAACAGGGCCAGCCCCGGCATGTTTTCATCAGCGACAATACGAATAGGAGTCAAAGCTCAACACCATCAACAAGACATCATGGATCGCGCTGTCAGTAGGACAGCAAGGTCCGGCAGCTGCGGGTGATGGCATTGAGGTAGCCGCTCCCGAACAGCACGAAATGGTTGAGCAGATGATACAGGTTATAGAGGGTCTTGCGCTGCACCACGGCGGGATCATGGGGATCGATGCCATAACCACGATGGCATTCTTCCGGCACCACGCCAAACAACTCCAACATGGCCAGGTCCACCTCCCCATGGCCGTAGTACACCGCCGGGTCGAACAGCACCAGAGTGCCGTCGGTGAGCGTGCCCAGGTTACCGGACCATAAATCACCGTGTACCAGCGACGGCGTCACCGTCACTTCGGCGAGCCAGTCCATGGCCATCGCCATCACCGCTTCCACCTGACCCGCCTCCGCCGCCGGCAGCCCGCGCTGACAGGCCCGGCGCCATTGTGGCGCCAACCTTTGGTTGACGAAGAAGGTGGCCCAATCCGGCGACGGCGTATTGTATTGGCGGCTGCCGCCGATCCAGTTATCACGGTGGTACCCGAACTGGTCCGAAGAAACGGAATGCAGACGTCGCAACAGCTGTCCCAGTTGCCACCACTGTCCAGCGGACAGGGATTGCCCCAGTTCCAGCCATTCCAAAATCAGAGCCTGGCCGCCCGCCAGCGGGCCGAGGTAGCGCCAGCCCGGCACTCTTACCACTGGCGCCAGCCGGATCAACCCGTCCTGCTCCGCCTCCAACGGGTCGCCGTCACGCATCCATTTGAGGAAGAAACGTTGCGCCGGCGTATGGATGATCGCGGTCAGTCCGGTGTCGCTTTGCCCAAGAAGCCGCAGCCGGCAATCCCGGCCCGGCAGCGACCATAGTATTTCCAGTTCCCGGGCGGCGGCGTCGATATCGATCATAGGCGTTCAGGTTATCGATCCAGGTGATAAAGCCGTTCTCACAGACCGTGCCACGAAGCCGCTGTGGGAAGCTGCCTTGGCAGCGAATGGGTCTGGGATATCACTTACACTGTATTCGCTGGCAAGCCAGCTTCCCACAGCGACTTCGGCGCCACCTTTAAATCCCTGTATCCGGTGCCGTTTCAGCGCTCCATCCGATGGATCGCCATCCGTTCGTTGCGGGCCCGTTCGGTGAATTGCCGGCGCCGGTATTCCCCCGGCGCGCAGCCCTGCCAGCGACGAAAAGCGTGGTAGAAATTGGCGATATCCGAAAAGCCCAGATCCTGGGTCAGTTGCTGCATATCACAGCACGGTTCCACCAGTTTACGGCAGGCGTGCTCGTGCCGCACCTGGTCGCGCAAGTCGGCGAAGCGCAGTCCTTCCTGACGCAGTCTCCGCTGTAGCGTGCGGGTGGTCATATTCAATGAGGAAGCCACCTTCTCCACCGACCAGGCATCTTGTCCCAGCGTTTCATACAGCCGCTCACGCACCTGCAGGCTCACCGCCGCCGCCCGGGTCAGTGCGCCAAGCAGACGATCCGCGGCGCGCTCCAAACGGCGGCGGTAGTCCGGATAAGCGCCGGGCAACGGCGAGGTCAATGCCGCTTCATCGAACAACACGGCATTGCAGGGCGCTTCAAAAACCAGTGGACACTGGAAGAAGACGCGGTACTCGTTCAACTGTGGCGGTGGCGGTGCCGAATGGCGGAAAGCCACTTCCCGCACGGGAAAACGACCACCGGTGAGCGAGCGGCCGATGGCGACGATGGTGGCCACCACCAGTTCGTTATGGGTACGGGTCTGGGTAAATTCCAGGTCCGGATAATGCGGGAAAACTTCCAGGGCCACGGCATCGGCCTCATGTCGCAAGGCGAACCCCAGGTACGGGACCAACAGGTCCTTGTAGCGAAACAGCAGCGCCAGCCCCTGATCCAGGGACGCGGAGGCCGCCATCAGGTTACCGATGATGTCCAGGTTACCGTAATGATTGTCCCTGCCCACATGCAGGCCGAAGAGCGGATCCCGGGTTTCGGCGAAGGCGGTGCTGAACACGGTATCGATCTGCTCCACGCGCACATAGCACTCGGCGCGTCCGACCATATCCGCGTCGATCCCGGCCTTCTGAAACAATGCCTGCACATCCAGACGGCTGCGCAGCGCGATCTCCATTAATGCCGGCAGGTTGGATGCCGGGAACAATTTGCTCGCCATGTGGTTTCCTTACATAGTGGCTTTCGCCTTTGTTATTTTTGGTGCCTGCCGTCATCATTCCCTATGATTTTTTGTTCACGCTAGGCAGAGCGGCCTCTCCGGTCAAGCTCCCCGTGGATAATGGCCCGATTCGCCTCGGCAGTTAACTGGCCGTACCCCATCACGACGGGTACTCTTGGCGCAAACCCTGAAGAGCCTGTCATGCTGAAACGCTATTTCATCGACGACGTCACCGACACCGCCGCCTCCCGCCGTCAGGCTTTTTCGCTGTTCACCCGCGTGGACGACTGGGCCGACTGGTGTTCGGTGGTTCGCTATGCCAGATTGTTCGGCGGATGGCGACCCGGCGCCACCCTGCTGTTCGTTATCGACCTGCCCGGCCTGCCACCCGCGCCGGTGGCGGTAAAAGTGCTGGAAGTGGTGGAGAACGAGCGCATCAGTTGGGGACTGGCGTTGCCGTTGGCACGGATTCAGCACCGCTTTTCCTTCATTGACGACGATGACGGTGGCTGCCGGTTGCATCAGGAAGAATGGTCCGAGGGCGCCATGACATTGCTCACGCTCCCTTTCGGTAAACTGATTCATCGCTTTGATCGCCGTTTCGCCGCCGAATTCGCGGCGATGTTTTAGGGCCTGTTCACGCTATTTGCGTCCCGCCTGCTGGATGCAAATAGCGTGAACAGGCCCTAGAAGGCTGTTAATAATAACCGGTCCGAGAGGTTCCATGACCCACCGACTGTTCTTGAGCTATTGCCGGGTGGTGCTGCGCCATCCGCTGTTCTGGCTACTGATCGTGGCTTTGCTGAGCGCCACCGCCGCCTGGCAGGCACGGCACTTCAAACTGGATGCCTCGGCGGATTCTCTGGTGCTGGAGAACGATCAGGCACTGCAGTATTACCGTGGTATCGCCAAGCGCTATGGCGGCAGCGATTTTCTGGTGGTGACCTACACCCCCAAGGATCGCCCCCTGTTCCAGCGCGACACCCTGGAGCACCTGTCACGGTTGCAGGACAGTCTGAAGAAAGTGGATCGGGTGGCTTCGGTTTACAGCATGCTGGATGTGCCGTTGCTGTTCAGCCCACAGGTGGAATTCACCGACCTGGCCAGCGGCTACCGCACCCTGCTTGAACCGGACACCGACCTGGCCCTGGCGAAGCAGGAATTCACCGAGGAAAACCCTCTCTATCAGGATCTGCTGGTCAGCCGGGACGGCAACACCACCGCGCTGCTGCTGACACTGGAAGACGATCAGCATTACCGCGACTTGCTGGCACAACGTACCGAACTGCGCGAGAAGCGACGTGAAGGCACGCTCAGCGCCGAAGAAGAGAAGCGGCTGGAGACGGTCTCCCGGGAATTCAGCGACTACAGCAGCCAGCTGCAGGCGGAGAGCACCCAGCGTATCGAGCAGGTGCGCGGCATCATGGACCAGTATCGCGATCAGGCAGGGCTGTTCCTCGGCGGTGTGCCGATGATTGCCAGCGACATGGTCAGTTTCATTCGCGCCGATCTGGAGATCTTCGGCATTGGCGTTCTGGTCTTTCTGATCCTGGCCCTGTTTCTGATTTTCCGCCGACCCCGCTGGGTGGTGGTGCCACTGATCTGCTGCGGACTCACCGTGCTGCTCGTCACCGGCTGGCTTGGTTTCATGGACTGGAAAGTCACCGTGATCAGCAGCAATTACATCTCGTTGTTGCTGATCATCACCATGTCCATCGCCATTCACCTGACCGTGCGATACCGGGAACTGCACGAGGAAAACCCTTCCGCGACCCAGGCCTGGCTGGTCCGGGAAACCGCCGCTCACATGATGCGGCCCTGTGTATACATGATCCTGACCACCATCGTTGGCTTCTCCTCCCTGGTGATCAGTGACATCCGCCCGGTGATCGACTTCGGTTGGATGATGACCATTGGCCTGGCGGTGGCGCTGGTGGTGTGTTTCCTGGCGTTCCCCGCCCTGCTGCTGCCGCTGCAACCGGGCACCGCGCCCGGCGGCGGTGATCTGACCCGAAAGCTGACGCTGGGCTTCGCCAACATCACCGAAAAGAGCCGGCTGCCACTGCTGCTGGCGGCGCTGGTAATCATTGCCCTGGCGGTGTGGGGGATGAGCCGCCTGACGGTGGAAAACCGCTTTATTGATTACTTCCAGAAAGACACGGAAATTCACCAGGGCATGCTGCAAATCGACCGTAAGCTGGGAGGTACCACACCACTGGACATCATCATTGATGCACCGCCCAGACCGGAACCCAAAGTACAAAACAACCAGACCGCCTCCTCCGGGCCGGCGTCCGACGATGGTTTCGGCGCGGTGGACGAGGATCCCTTCGCCGCCGGAAGCGACGGCTTCGGCGCGGGCGATCCCTTCGCCGACGACAACACCGACCCGTTCAGCGCCGACCCCTTCGGTGCGGACGACGGCGGCGATCCGTTCAAACAAGCTTCCGCCGGTGAGCGCCGTCTACGCGATGCCTACTGGTATACCCCGCAGCGGCTTGGCCAGTTGATCGAGATCGAGGAATATCTCAAATCCCTGCCGGAAACCGGCAAGGTGCTGTCCATCGCCACCACTTACCAGGTGGCGGAAAAGCTCAATGGTGGCCCTCTCAGTTACATGCAATTGATGCTGCTGGCGAGCTTCATTCCCGATGATCTGCGTTCACAGCTGGTGAATCCATACATGTCCGAGGACGGCCGCCAGGTACGCATCAGTGTGCGGGTGATCGATTCGGACAAGAATCTCAATCGCGATGACCTGCTCAAGAAGATTCGCGGCGATCTGCTGGAGAAGTTTGACCTGCAGCCCGGGCAGGTGAACCTTACCGGTGCCATGGTGCTTTACAACAACATGCTGCAAAGTTTGTTCGATTCCCAGATCAAGACCCTCGGCTATGTGTTCGTGGCGATAATGGTGATGTTGCTGCTTCTGTTCCGCTCGCTGCCGGTGGCATTGATCAGCATGGTGCCGAGCCTGGTCAGCGCGGCGCTGGTACTGGGTTTGATGGGCTGGATCGGTCTGCCGCTGGATTTGATGACCATCACCATTACCGCGATCACCATCGGCATCGCCGTTGACGACACCATCCACTACATACACCGGTTCCATGAGGAGTTGCCGAAGGACAACGACTATGTGGCCACCATGTACCGCTGCCACGGTTCCATCGGCAAGGCGATGTACTACACCTCACTGGTGATTATCGCCGGCTTCTCGATCCTGGCGATATCCAACTTCAATCCCACCGTGTATTTCGGGCTGCTCACCGGCCTGGCCATGCTGGTGGCGCTGCTCAGCAACCTGACCTTGTTGCCAGCCTTGCTGATCAGTGTGAAACCGAAACTGAGGGTGTGAGGTTGGGCCGGACGCCGATAATGCAAAACCAGACCCAACGCCCTGGTAAGCACTAGAACACCTTTTTAGGTTCATCGCGGTTTAGCGGGACACGGCGCTTCAATCACGGGCATGGGTCTGTAACGGAAGCGGTTACCAGCCGCTGTATTCGCCAGCAAGCTGGTCTCCCACGGATCAAGCTACGAAACCGCCGTGGGAAGCTTGCTGGCAAGCGAATATCCCAACACCGGAGGGCCGGAATTCGCCAGCAAGCTGGCCTCCCACAGGTCCGCCACGAAGCCGCTGTGGGAAGCGGCCCGGGCGGCGCTCCCTTTGGCCGCGAATGCCCTGAGCCGTTGGCGATTCGCTTGCCAGCAAGCTTCCCACAGCGGCGCTGTAGCCACCTCTGAAGGGAGGTCTTCGAGGTAACCGGGCAATACGGGAGCCCCGCCGGAGCGACCCTTCCCGCTAAACCGCGATGAACCTTATTTATATCCGCAATGTTCGAAGAGGCGGTGCTCTAAAGCGTCCGGCCTCTGGCGTGCGGCGTCCGGCGCTCATCCACCGGCACCCGGGGCGCTCCGGGTACCGGGTCCTGGTGGATGATCACCTCGGCGTTGGGAAACGCCTTGCGAATATCCAGACGAATGCGCTCACCGAGGGCATGGGCATCGAGCAGGGACATGGTCTGGTCCATATCCACATGCAATTGAATAAACAGTGTGCGCCCCGAGAGACGGGTACGCAGATCATGGAACCCGAGCGCGTCGGTATGGGCTCCGACGATGGCGCCAATACGATCACGGGTATCCCCTTCCACCTCCCGGTCCAGCAACAGCTGGCTGGCTTTCCAGCCGATGTGCCAGGCGGAACGCAGCACGAACACGGCGATCAGCAATGCCACGATGCCGTCCGCTTCCGGAAAGCCCAGCCAGACGATCAGCAGAGTGCCGATAATGCCCAGGTTCACCGCCAGATCGGAAAAGTAATGCAGGCTGTCCGCCTCGATCGCGGTGGAGCCGGTGCGTCGAATCACGTAACGCTGAAACAGCACCAGCGCACCGGTCAGGACAATGGAAAACACCATCACGCCGATCCCCAGACCGGTGGCCTCCAGAGGTTGCGGATCCAGCATTTTGAGGATCGCTTCGCGCCCCAGAAACACCGCCGAGCCCGCCACCAGGACCGCCTGGCCCAGTCCCGCCAGTGCCTCCGCCTTGCCGTGTCCGAAGCGGTGCTCCTCATCCGGCGGCACCAGCGAATAGCGAATGGCGGCAAAGTTCACCAGCGAGGCCAGAGAATCCATCGCCGAATCCACCAGCGAAGCCAGCAGGCTGACCGAGCCGGTGGCGCTCCAGGCCAACGCCTTCACCACGATCAGCACCAGGGCCACCGCCACCGAGGCGGAAGCGGCGAGAAGCAGTAGGCGGTGGGAAGCACGGGCATGATCAGTCATGGTTTCTTCGGCAACAGGGGAAGCGGGTCCACCGGTTGTCCGTCCCGGCGGATTTCAAAATGCAATTGGGTGCGGAAAGTGCCGCTCGATCCCATGGTGGCGATCTTCTGCCCGGATTTCACCTGCTCCCCCTCCTTCACCAGCAAGTCATCATTGTGGGCGTAGGCGCTCAACCAGCGATCATTGTGCTTGATGATCAGCAACTTGCCGTAACCGGTCAGGCCCACGCCTTTATACACCACCGTCCCGTCCGCCGCGGCCACCACCGACGCGCCGCGACGCCCGGCGATGGCGATTCCGCGAGGGCCTCCGCCAGCGGAAAAACGCTGCACCAACTCGCCCTCCGTTGGCCAGCGCCAACGTACATTGCTGACCACTTTAGGGGCCGGTGGAGGGGCCGGTTTAGCCACCGGTTTGACGGCCGGCTTCGCCGCCGGTTTGCTGCTTGAGGCGGTACTGCGTGGACGGGCTTTTGGCGCCGGCGCGGCGCGGGAGGAAAAACGGATCACTTGTCCGGGGTAGATGGTGTAAGGCGCCTTGATGCCATTGGCGCGCGCCAGCGACTTGTAGTCCCAGCCGTAGCGCCAGGCGATCGAATACAAAGTCTCGCCGCGAGCCACCTTATGGCTGCCGGAAGTCACCGGCTGGGAACGGGATGACTTGCCGTACAGGTCAACCACCGGCGGCGGATTGCTTACCGCGCACCCGCCCAACAGCAGTGCCATAGCCATACAGAAGCTGAATATACGGACCCAAACGCGCAAGAACAGGCTCTCAGTCGGTGGTCTCCTTGGCGACATTATGCACAGGTGCGGCCAGGGAAAGTAGCCAGACCACGGCCACCCCCAACAAAGTAGCGACCACGGCGATAAAAATCTGCGTCCCCTCGCCGGTGACCTGGGCGTATTGACCAGGCGTCAGCCAGTGTTCTCCCAAGCCACTTTCGGCACCCACACGCCAGGGCCAGAGTTTGACCAGCGAACCGGCCATGAAGCCGCCAAGCAGCGCCATTACCGTGTCATGGTAGCGATTCAGCAACCACTTCAACAAATGCACGAAGCTCAGCAGCCCCACCGCGCACCCGCCGGCGAAGGCAAACAGCAATGGCCACTGGCCATCACGTACCGCCTGCAGAACCGGCTCATAAAGCCCGAGTAAAAGAAGGATAAAACTGCCGGAAATGCCCGGCAGAATCATCGCGCAGATGGCCACGGCGCCACCGAGGAAGAACACCAGCGGACCGACACCAGCGCTCTGCAATCCCGGCGCCAGCGATATCGCCACCGCCGCCAGGGTGCCAATCAGAAACGCGGCCCACTGGGGCGGGCCCCGGCGGACCAGCGGCTTGAGGATCATTGGAATACTGGCGGCGATCAAACCGGAAAAGAACGCCCACACCGGCACCGGGTGGTGTTCCAGAAACCAGGTAATCAAGCGTGCCAGCAAAGCGATGCTGGTGAGAATGCCGGCCAGCAGAGAGATCAGGAAGGTGAAGTTGCCGGCACGCCAGAAGGCGGCGAACCCCTGCCGGCGCCAGACGGTGATCAACCCGGGGCGAACTCCGCCCAGGGTGCCGATCAGTTCCTCGTAGATGCCGGTGATCAACGCCAGGGTGCCGCCGGAAACGCCGGGCACCACATCGGCGGCGCCCATGGCGATGCCCCGGCAGTAGATGCCGGGGCGAAACAAAGTGGTCATTGCACGCCTCTCTGAAAGGGCACGAACCGCACCGGGTCCAACGCCCGCGATACCAGCTCGTTGCCATGCCGGTCCACCACGGTCAGCCGTTGTTGGCGATCCCCCACCGGCATCACCAGACGGCCGCCCTCGGCCAGTTGGGCCAGCAGTTCCTCGGGAATCTCCGGGCGGGCGCAGGTCACCAGGATGCCATCGAATGGTGCCGCCGAGGACCAGCCGAAGCCGCCGTCGGCATGGCGCAGCTGCACCCGGTTGGCCAGCCCCAGTTCACGCAGCCGTCGCCGGGCGGCATCCTGCAAAGGGCGGATCCTCTCCACCGAACAGACCTGGCGGGCAAACGCGGCCAGCACCGCGGTCTGGTAACCGCAGCCGGTTCCCACCTCCAGCACCTTCTCCGGAATCGCCTGCTCGATCAGCAGCTCGGTCATGCGCGCCACCACCCAGGGCTGGGAAATGGTCTGCCCGTGACCGATGGGCAGGGCGGTATCGTCGTAGGCCTGATGGGACAGTGCTTCGTCCACGAACAAATGCCGTGGCGTGGCGCGAATGGCTTCCAGCACCCGCTCATCGGTGATCCCCGATTCCCTTAGCCGGCTGATCAGCCGTTCCCGGGTACGCGCGGACGTCATGCCAATCCCACTTCGTCGGTCTGTCATGCTACTAAGAGCCTGTTCATAATCTTTACGTCACCGCGCCGGAGTTCATTTTGTCGTCAGCTCGTGATTTCGATTGTGCAGTGTAGTCATTCTACATAAACAAGCGTAATCGCGGGCTGGCGGCAAAAGGGGCCGGCCCTTCGGGTTGCGCTGGAAAAGCCGCCAGAGGACGCTGTGGCCTTTGCCTTTGGCCCACCAAAGCCTTCAGTCCCCAACGCCCTCTGGCGGCTTTTCCAGCAGCAACGCGGCGATGTAAAGATCATGAACAGGCTCTCCTCCCAATGGGGCCAGACGCCCCCCTGATATCAAAGCCTTTCCCGCGAGCGCCGTTCCGGCCCGCGAGTCTCCAGCAACTCCGCCAGCACGGTGGTGGCGAAGGCCCCGGCCGGCAGGTGGAAAGATAAATGCAGGGTATCGTCCCAGCTGTCCCAGTCGAGGCCGGACACCGGCAGACGGGTGGCGCGGCGGGCCGCGTCGACGCCCTGCCCCGCCAATCCCTCGATGACCGCGGCCCAAGGGGCCAGCACGGTCTGTTCCAATATCTGGCAAGCGCCCGATGATGCCATGCCCCCGGCGCCGGGCAAAGGCCCGGTGGGATGAACGTCCCCGGCACTCAAGCGGGTTTCGGCGCCCGGTTCATCGGCGGCGGCGAATAATCCACGGCTGCCGTCCGGTTGCAAAAGATCGCCGTCCAGCAGCCGGTCCCAGCAGCCACCACGCACCCGCTCCGCCAGCACCGCATTGAACAGCCCCGAGCGCACCGCCGACAGCCACAGGCCGCGCAGGGTGCGTTTGCGGGGCGCCTCGCCCTCTCCGCTCAGCCACGCCAGTCCACGCTGCCAGTTACTGTCGTCACGGCCAAAGCGCTGCTCACCGAAGTAGTTGGGCACGCCCAGGCGGGCGATCAGCGCCAGACGTTCCGCCAGCGCCGCCGGATCCGCCTGGACCTGACGCAGACACAGTTGGAAAGCATTGGCGCGATGGGTACCGCGATTCAACTTGCGCCGGTGGCGGCGAGCCTGCAACAGCCTCACCCCCGGCGGGCAGTCCAGGTCAGGGTCCGGTTTGCCGGGTAGATGGAGACTGAACCACTGGCGGGTAATGGCCCGGCGGTCCTTAAGCCCGCTATAGCCCACCGAGAGACGATGAATGCCGGCCTGGCGGGCCAGCCACAACGCCACGTCCTCGGTATTCCAATCGGTTTTCTCAATCTCCAGCCAGAGGTGCTCGCCCTCTCCTTCCGGCGTCACTGTCATGATCTCGTCGACGCGAAAGTCAGCGAACTGCTCCCGCATCAGGGCACGTCCCAGCGGCGCGCCATGGGCCGGCGGCCGCGCCGGGGCGCCGACGTTGTTCAAAACGGCGCCATTCAACTCAGTCACGTTCAAGCAACACCACCGCCTGCACCGCGATACCTTCGCCTCGTCCGGTGAAGCCCAGCCATTCCGTGGTGGTGGCTTTCACCGATACCGCGTCCAGAGCCAGCCCCATCAGGCCAGCGATACGTTCACGCATGGCCTGAACATGGGGAGCGATCTTAGGCTGCTGGCAGATCACGGTCAGATCCAGATTGAGCGGCCGCCAGCCACGGCCGGTCACGTCCTCTATCACCGCTTTGAGCAAAACCGCGGAATCAGCCCCTTTCCAGCGCGGATCGGTGTCCGGAAAATAATGGCCGATATCTCCCAGCGCCAGGGCGCCGAGCAGCGCATCACTGAGCGCATGCAGCGCCACGTCGCCATCGGAATGAGCCTTCAGGCCGCGTTCATGGGGAATGCGAATACCGCCGAGCATGACGTGATCCCCTTCACCGCTAAAGGCGTGAACGTCGAAACCCTGACCGATACGCAGGTTCATGATGACTCCTCCAGACCGGCTTCCTGCCCCTGGCGGCGCAGATAAAAGCGTGCCAGTGGCAGGTCTTCCGGTACCGTGATTTTGATGTTGTCGGCGTTTCCGGCCACCAGCCTGGGTCGCCAGCCGCGCGCTTCCATGGCCGACGCTTCGTCGGTGATGGCGTCATCCGGCACCGCCAGCGCCTCGGCCAGGGCCGCGGCTGGGAACAGTTGCGGGGTCAGGGCCCGCCAGATCAGGTTGCGATCCACGGTGGCGTCGATGCATTGGCCGGGATCCGCCCGTTTGATGGTATCCACCACCGGACAGGCCAGAATCCCGCCCTGCTCTGCGACACCGTCGAGCAGCTTCTGGATATCCGACAGGCGCACCAGAGGGCGCGCCATGTCATGGACCAGCGCCCAGGCGTCCGGCGCCTGCTCCAGCACCGCCTGGAGCCCGGCGCGTACCGACTCCGCGCGGCTGGCGCCGCCGGTGACGGTGCGGATACGCGGATGATCATGGAGCGACATTCCGTTGAGCGACAATCGCGGCCACCAGGGGTCGCCCTCGGCCACCGCCACCACCACGCCGGACAGAGGCGCGAATGCCAGCAGCCGCTGCAGGGTATGTTCCGCCAGGGTACGGCCTTCCAGCGTCAGGTATTGTTTCGGCAGGCTGGCGCCCATACGCGCGCCGACGCCGGCGGCGGGCACCACCGCGTACAAAGGGAAAGGCTTAACGCTTGTCGTCACGGGGCGCGTCCGGTTCCAGGATCAGGAAGAAGGTCTCGCCATCACGGATCATACCGAGATCCTTGCGCGCCAGCTCCTCCACCGCATCGCTGCCTTCCTTGAGGTCACGCACGTCCGCCGCCATCAGGCGGTTGCGTTCACTGAGGGACTGGTTCTGTTCGGAGAGCGCCTGAACCTCCTTTTTCAGGGTCGCCACATGGCGCAGGCTGCCCTCCCCGAACCACAGGCGCACCTGCAGTACCACCAGCAGCAAAGCCAGAACGGCGAGCATGACCTGGCGGGCCGGGGACAGTTTCATGGGCAATCCTCATCACGGGCGGCCGCCGGCCGCCCGCCGCTCCTCACAGGAATTTGAACTCTTTGCGACCTTTGTAGGCGGCGCGGCCCAATTCCTCTTCGATACGGATCAGACGATTGTATTTGGCCACCCGGTCGGAGCGGCACAGAGAACCGGTTTTGATCTGGCCGGCGGCGGTGGCCACCGCCAGGTCGGCGATGGTGGTGTCGGCGGTTTCACCGCTGCGGTGAGAGATCACCGCGGTGTAGCCGGCGTCCTTGGCCATCTTGATGGCGTCCAGCGTTTCCGACAGGGAGCCGATCTGGTTGAACTTGATCAGGATGGAATTGGCCACGTTCTGGTCGATGCCCTGCTTGAGGATCTTGGTGTTGGTGACGAACAGATCGTCTCCCACCAATTGCACCCGGCTGCCCAGGGTCTGGGTCAGAATCTTCCAGCCTTCCCAGTCGGACTCATCCATGCCGTCCTCGATGGAAATGATCGGGTAACGGTCACACAGTTCGGCCAGATAATCACTGAAACCGGCGGCGTCCATGCTGCGCCCTTCACCAGCGAGCACATACTGACCGTCCTTGTAGAACTCGCTGGAAGCGCAGTCCAGGGCCAGCGTAATGTCCTCGCCAGCTTTGTAACCGGCCAGGTCTATGGCCTTCATAATCGCTTCCAGGGCTGCCTCGTTGCTGGGCAGATCCGGAGCGAAACCGCCCTCGTCCCCCACCGCCGTGCCCAACCCTTGCTTCTTCAGCACACTCTTCAAGGCGTGGAACACTTCGGCGCCGTAGCGGATCGCCTCGGCCACGGTGGGAGCGCCCACCGGTTGAATCATGAATTCCTGGATGTCGACGTTGTTATCGGCGTGCTCACCGCCGTTGATGATGTTCATCATCGGTACCGGCAGGGAGTACTCGTTGTCATCGTCCTGAAGATCGGAAATGTATTCGTACAACGGCTTTTGCTGGAACCGCGCGGCGGCCTTGGCCGTCGCCAGGGACACCGCCAGAATCGCATTGGCGCCAAGGCGGCCTTTGTTGTCGGTGCCGTCGGAGTCGATCATCAACTGATCCAGCTCACGCTGGGCAACCGCGTCACGGCCCACCAGCAATTCACGGATCTCGGAATTGACGTTGCCCACGGCCCGGGTCACGCCCTTGCCCAGATAACGGTCTTTGTCACCGTCACGCAGTTCCAGTGCTTCGCGGGAGCCGGTGGAGGCACCACTGGGGGCGCAGGCACTGCCGCTGGCGCCGGATTCGAGAATCACATCGGCTTCAATAGTGGGGTTGCCGCGGGAATCCAGAATTTCGCGGGCCTTGATGTCGACGATCTTGGACATGGGAGAGCTACTCCAGAATTTCAATTCAGTCGTTGTCGAAGGCGGGGAATGCCTTGACCGTATTATCCAGGGTTTGCAACTGCGCCAGGAATGGCTCCAGGCGATCCAGACGCAGGGCGCAGGGGCCATCACATTTGGCGTTGTCCGGGTCGGGATGGGCTTCCAGGAACAGGCCGGCGATGCCCTGGCTGATACCGGCACGTGCCAGTTCCGCCACCTGGGCGCGGCGGCCACCGGCGGAGTCGCTGCGGGCACCGGGCATCTGCAGGGCATGGGTGACATCGAAGAACACCGGATAACCGAACGTCTTCATGATGCCGAAGCCGAGCATGTCCACCACCAGGTTGTTGTACCCGAAGCTGGAGCCCCGCTCACAGAGGATCAGCTGGTCGTTACCGGCTTCCTCGCACTTGTGCAGAATGTGGCGCATCTCTTGGGGCGCCAGAAACTGGGGCTTCTTGATATTGATGATGGCCTCGGTTTTTGCCATCGCCACCACCAGATCGGTCTGCCGGGCGAGAAACGCCGGCAATTGAATGATGTCCGCCACTTCCGCCACCGGCGCCGCCTGATAGGGCTCGTGTACATCGGTGATCACCGGGCACTGGAAGGTCCGTTTGATCTCCTCGAAGATCTTCAACCCTTCTTCCATGCCCGGCCCGCGAAAGGAATGCAGGGAGGAGCGGTTGGCCTTGTCGAAGCTGGCCTTGAACACCCAGGGGATCCCCAGCTTTTCGGTGACCCGGGCGTAATGCTCCGCCACCCGCAGGGCCAGGTCCCGGGACTCCAGCACGTTCATGCCGCCGAACAAGGCCATCGGGGCGTCGTTGGCGAAACGCAGACCGTCAAGCTGGATAGTTATCTGGCTGCTCACGGATTAACTCTCCTTGTGGGCCAGCGCCGCTTCCACGTATCCCTTGAACAGGCCGTGGCCGTCGCGGGGCGTGGAGGTGAATTCCGGGTGGAACTGGCAGGCCACGAACCACGGATGATCCGGCACTTCGATCACTTCCACCAGTTCGCCGTCATGGGAGCGGCCGGCGATGCGCAGGCCAGCGCCTTCCAATTGCGGCAGGTAATTGTTGTTGACCTCGTAGCGGTGCCGGTGTCGTTCAACGATATGAGAACGACCGTAGCACCGGGCCGCCACGGAATCCTCTTCCAGCACGCATTCCTGGCCACCCAGACGCATGGTACCACCCAGATCGGAGGTTGCCGAACGCAACTCCTTGCCGCCGTCCTCACGGGTCCACTCGGTGATCAACGCCACCACAGGCTCCGGCGTGTCCGGTCTCAGTTCGGTGGAATGGGCGTCTTTCAGGCCGGCCACGTGGCGGGCGTATTCGATCAACGCCAGTTGCATACCCAGGCAGATCCCCAGATACGGCACGTTGTTTTCCCGGGCATAGCGGATCGCCGCGATCTTGCCCTCGGTGCCCCGGTCGCCGAAACCGCCGGGCACCAGAATGGCGTCCACCGACGCCAGTTCACCGGTGCCGTTGCGTTCGATGTCCTCGGCGTCGATATAGCGGATGTTGACGCGCGCATGGTTGGCGATGCCGGCGTGCATCAGCGCTTCGTTGAGCGACTTGTAGGCGTCCGCCAGTTCCACGTACTTGCCCACCATGCCGATGGTGACTTCGTGCTGGGGATGCAACTGGGCCTCCACCACCCGGTCCCATTCGGACAGATCCGGTTGCGGCAGGTCGAGCCCGAATTTTTCCACCACGATGGCGTCCAGTCCCTGTTCGTGCATGCCACGGGGAACCTGATAAATGCTCTTGCAGTCCGGCGAGGAGATCACCGCCCGGGCTTCCACATTAGTGAACAGCGCGATCTTCTCACGGGCGCTTTGCGGAATCGGATTATCAGCGCGGCATACCAGAATGTCCGGCTGCAGGCCGATGGAGCGCAGCTCTTTGACCGAGTGCTGGGTCGGCTTGGTTTTGATCTCACCGGCGGTGGCAATGTACGGCACCAGCGTCAGGTGCACCAGCAAGGACCGGCTGGAACCCAGTTCCACACGCATCTGCCGCACCGCTTCCAGGAACGGCAAGGACTCGATGTCGCCGGCGGTGCCGCCGATCTCGACGATGGCCACGTCGGCGTCGCCAGCGCCTTCCTGGATCTTCAGTTTGATTTCATCGGTGATGTGCGGGATCACCTGCACGGTGGCGCCCAGATATTCGCCACGGCGCTCCTTATCCAGCACGTCCTGATAGACACGGCCGGTGGTGAAGCTGTTGCGGCGGCTGAGCCGGGTACGGATGAAGCGCTCATAGTGCCCCAGATCCAGGTCGGTCTCGGCACCATCCTCGGTAACGAACACCTCCCCGTGCTGATAGGGGCTCATGGTGCCTGGATCCACGTTGATGTAGGGGTCCATCTTGATCAGAGTGACCTTAAGGCCACGGGCCTCGAGCAACGAGGCCAGGGACGCCGAGGTAATCCCCTTGCCAAGGGAAGACACCACACCGCCAGTGACAAAAATATAACGTGCCATGCACCCACCAGAATCAGTCATGGATTGAACGTGCCCAAGCCGTCACCGGCTATTTCATTTTCATCGACCGTGCCACCGATCTTTCCACAACCTGCCGCGGGCCCCAAGCCCCGGAGGTGAGAAAGCGCCAACCAGACACCAAAAAAATACCTTTGCTCACCACGGTGGGCAAAGGTGTGTTCTGTTTCGTCTTGGAACGGACGTACCGCCGGGTCTCGGTATTCCTGAAATATCAGGGAGTTGGGCTACGTCAGGATGGGATGAAATAGTAACAGAACGGCTGCCGCCAGGGAACCACCGCCGCACCGTGAAAACGGGTAAAAACGTAAAAGGCGGCACTGTTGTTGGCTACCTGATACGTGGAAAGACAGGCTATTCGCGAGTTAACCCGCTTCCCACGGCAGCTTTGCAGGCCCGCCCGTGGGCAGCGAGTTCACTCGCGAATGCCGACCTATCAGCGCAACTGCCACGGCCGGCAGCGGTGCCGGTCCACGCCGTCGGCGACGCCGATCATTGGCACCGACATCAACTCATCATCCTGATACAGCAGGGGCCATTGGCGGCGTCGCCAGGGCGGCACCCCGGCCACGCGCCATAATTCCGATACCTGCTGGCGCTGACCGTGACGGCGCAAACGCTCACCGCCAACGAAAGGCCGTAGTTGCACATCACCGGGCGGAACCCACAGCGTCACCTCACCCTCCCCCGGCAGCAAGCGCCAGAGACCGGAATCTGGTGGCTCGTCACCAGCCCGCCAATGCAAAGAGCCGCTGAGCGGTTGCAGGTCACCATCACGGAGCAGGTAAAGATCACCGCGATAACGGCGCAGAGTGTGTCCGCCCCAGCTCACCCGGGCTTCGCGGTCCGACGGTGCCCGCAACAGGCCACGGATTTGCCCGGTGATGGCCACGGAGGGCGGTGGCGCTCCCGCCTGGTCCAACCACCAGCGCAGCAGATTATCCCGGCGTTCACGGCTCAATGCCGCCAACTCCCGTAAAGGCAACCGATCCCGCTGCGCCGCCAGCGCCCGGGCATCCTCCGCCGCCCTCTCGTCCAGCAAGGTGGCGGCATCCGCCATTACCCCGGCGGTGCGGGCCAGGATCGTCGGAGCGCCTGGCCAGGTAGCGGCCAGGCGGGGCAGGATTTCATGGCGCAGCCGGTTCCGGCGCAGACCGACATCAGCGTTACTGGGGTCCTCTACCCAATCCAGGCCCCGACGGCGGGCTTCACGTTCCAGTTGCCCCCGCCCGAACGCCAGCAACGGCCGCCACAAACGCATCCCCTCCAGCGAGGAATGTTCGGTCATCGCCGCCAGCCCCTGCACGCCGGCGCCACGCAGCAGGTTCAGCATGACCGTTTCGGCCTGGTCGTCGCGGTGATGGGCGGTGATCACGGTGGCGCTGGCGGCATGTTCAGCCAGCGCCTGGTAACGGACGGCGCGGGCGCCGGCCTCCAGATTCGCGGCCGCCGGCACCGTCACCCGGACTTCCTCGAACGGCAGCTTCAGCGCCGCCGCCCGGGCCCGGCAGAACGCCGCCCAGTCCGCTGATCGCGCTTGTATTTGGTGATTGACGTGCAGCACCCGTAAGCGGGGGCCGAGACCGGCCTCCACCAGCAGGTGCATCAACAGAGAGGAATCAAGACCGCCGCTGAACGCCAGCAGCAAGGGCCCCGGCGGGGCCTGGGCCGCCGACACGCGGGGGACGGCGGCATCGGACATCACTCATCCACGGGGTCGCTGACGAAGTTACCGTAGCTCATCAGGCGCTCATAGCGGCGCTGAATCAGTTCCGGCTGCTCCAGGGCGTCAAGGCTGTTGAGCGCCGCGATCAGGGAGCGGCGCACGGCGTCGGCGGCCTGGTCGTAATCACGATGGGCGCCACCCAGCGGCTCCTGCACCACCTCATCGACGATGCCCAGCTCATGCAGACGGTTGGCGGTCAGCCCCATTGCTTCCGCCGCTTCCGGCGCCTTCTCGGCGCTGCGCCAGAGGATCGAGGCGCAGCCTTCCGGGGAAATCGTCGCATAAGTGCTGTACTGAAGCATTTGCAAGTGGTCGCAAACGCCCAGAGCCAGCGCGCCGCCGGAACCGCCTTCGCCGATCACCGTGGCGATGATCGGCACTTTCAACTGGGACATCACCCGCAGATTACGGGCGATTGCCTCGGACTGGCCGCGCTCTTCCGCGTCGATGCCGGGGAAAGCGCCAGGGGTGTCGATGAAGGTGAAGATCGGCATCCGGAACCGCTCCGCCAGCTCCATCAGGCGCAACGCCTTGCGGTAGCCTTCCGGGTTGGGCATGCCGAAGTTACGACGCACTTTTTCCTTCACTTCCCGGCCCTTCTGGTGGCCGATCACCATGACCGGACGGTCGTCCAGACGGGTGATGCCGCCAACGATGGCCGGATCATCAGCAAAGCTGCGGTCGCCGTGCAGTTCGTCGAAGTCGCCGAAGATGCGCTTGACGTAATCCAGCGTGTAAGGGCGCTTGGGATGCCGGGAAAGCTGCGAGATCTGCCAGGAGGTCAGCTTGCTGAAGATGTTCTCGGTAAGCGTGATCCCCTTCTCCTGCAGCTTGCCGATCTCGTCGGAGATACTGACCTCGCTGCCGGTGCCTACGAGTCGCAGTTCCTCGATTTTGGCTTCCAGTTCCGCAATAGGTTGTTCAAATTCGAGGAAATTCGGATTCATGTGCTACCCCTTGTCACAGTGCGCTCAAGTGTAGCCGCAATACAATGACAGCGTCGAGATACCTGGCTGGGTGTAAAGTTGCAAGTTGTTACCGGACGCCGGCGCGGCGGCGCAAACACGCTTGCACGCAACACGCTAAACCCGAAGCCTGATCCTCGGCAAACAATAGCAAGCGTATTTGCGCACCTGCTATGTATGACTGACTTCCCAAGCAATCCACCCTCCCCGTCTCGCTACAGCGCCAGCAAGCATGGCGTGCAAACGTGTATGCGTGTTGCGTGTAAGCGCCCTTCTTCAATACTCCAACCGCACCGACGTCTCACCGAAGCGGTTGCGCAGCTCATCCACCAGCGCTTCGTGGGGGCTGATTTTCCACTCATCGCCAAGCGGCATGGCCACCTCCGCGTCCTTGTGAGCGAGCCTTAGCGTCACCGGGATCGCACCGCCCCGGTATGGGGCCAGCAGCCGATCCAGGGTGTCCGGCAGTTGTTGTTCCACCGGTACCGACACACACAAGCGGCGGGCGAACACCTCACGGGCCTGGCGCATATCCATCACCTCGTCGGCCACCAGATTGAAGCCACCGGAGTAATCGTCGTTGCGCACCCCGCCGCGCACCACCAACAGGATGTCCTTCTGAATCCGCTCGCCGAACTGGGCGAAGGTCTTGCCGAACACCGACACCTCCAGCCGCCCGGTCTTGTCATCCAGGGTGACGAAGGCCATACGCTCCCCGCTGCGCTTGCTGCGGGTGATGCGCAGTGCCACCACCAGGCCGGCCACGGTGGCGGCCTCGCCCTTGGCGGTGGGTTGCAGGGCATTGAAACGGGCGCTGACGAATTGACGCACTTCGTGCTCGAACTGGTCGATGGGATGACCGGTCAGGAACAGACCCAGGGTATCGCGCTCACCGTTGAGGCGCAGTTCGTCATTCCATTCGCGGGCCGGCTTCCACTCCACCACCGGCGTTTCGGCGGCCTGCATGGAGCCGAACAAATCCATCATGCCGGCTTCTTCGTTGCGGGCATCCTGTTCCGCCGCGGCGATGGCATCCGGCAAGGTGGCCAGCAGCGTGGCGCGGTCACGGAAATGACGGTTCGGCCCGAGCTTGTCCAGGGCTCCGGCACGCACCAGGGCTTCCAGGGAGCGGCGATTGATCTTCTTCAGGTCGATGCGGCGGCAGAAGTCGAACAGATCGTCGAATCCGTCGCTGTCGCCACGGGCGCTGACGATGGCGTCGATGGGACCCTCGCCAAGCCCCTTGATCGCCCCCAGCCCGTAGACGATGTCACCCTCGGGGTTGACGGTGAAGCGATAGCCACAGGAGTTCACGTCCGGCGGCAGCACCTTGAGGTCCATGGAGTGACATTCATCGATGAAGGTCACCACCTTGTCGGTGTTCTGCATATCGGCGGAGATCACCGCCGCCATGAATTCCGCCGGGTAATGGGCCTTGAGCCAGGCGGTCTGGTAGGCCACCAGGGCGTAGGCGGCGGAGTGGGATTTGTTGAAGCCGTAACCGGCGAACTTCTCCACCAGGTCGAAGATCTTCATCGCCAGGTCCGGGTCCACGCCCTTCTCTTTCGCGCCGCTTTCGAAGATCTCCCTCTGCTTGGCCATCTCCTCCGGTTTTTTCTTACCCATGGCGCGGCGCAGCATGTCGGCGCCGCCGAGGGTATAGCCGGCCAGGACCTGGGCGATCTGCATCACCTGCTCCTGGTAGAGGATCACCCCGTAGGTGGGCTTGAGGATCGATTCCAGCCATTCATGCTGGTACTGCGGATCCGGGTAGGCCAACGGCTCCCTACCGTGTTTCCGGTTGATGAAGTTGTCCACCATGCCGGATTCCAACGGGCCGGGGCGGTACAGCGCCACCAAAGCGATGATGTCTTCGAACACATCGGGCTTGAGCTTCTTGATCAGCTCCTTCATGCCCTGACTTTCAAGCTGGAACACGGCGGTGGTATCACCGCGCTTGAGCAGATCGAAACTGGGCGTGTCATCCAGCGGGATCCGTTCGATCTCCAGCGGCCCCTCTCCTTCCCGCTGGCGGCGCACGTTCACCGCCTTCATCGCCCAGTCGATGATGGTCAGGGTTTTCAGGCCGAGGAAGTCGAACTTCACCAGCCCGGCTTGCTCAACGTCGTCCTTGTCATACTGGGTGACCAGGTTTTCGCCGTGCTCGTCGCAGTGCAGGGGCGCGAAATCGGTGAGTTTGCCCGGCGCGATCACCACGCCGCCGGCGTGTTTGCCCACGTTCCGGGTCAGGCCCTCCAGCTTGAAGGCCATCTCCATGATTTCATTGACCGCTTCCTTGTCCGGGTTGCCGTCGTCCTCAAGGAAATCCCGCAGCGTCTCTTCCTGCTCCAGTGCTTTGGACAGCGTCATCCCCGGCGTGCCGGGAATCATCTTCGAGAGCCGGTCGGCCATGCCGTAGGGTTTGCCCTGCACCCGCGCCACGTCCCGCACCACCGCCTTGGCCGCCATGGTGCCAAAGGTGATGATCTGGCTGACCGCGTCACGGCCGTATTTATCGGCCACGTAATTGATCACGCGATCGCGTTTTTCCATGCAGAAGTCGACGTCGAAGTCGGGCATGGAGACCCGTTCCGGATTCAGGAAGCGTTCGAACAGCAGGTCGTAGGCGATCGGATCGAGGTCGGTGATCTTCAATGCGTAGGCCACCAGGGAGCCAGCGCCGGAGCCCCGCCCCGGCCCCACCGGCACCTGGTGTTCCTTACCCCACTGGATAAAGTCCGCCACGATCAGGAAGTAGCCGGGGAAACCCATCTGATTGATGATGTCCAGCTCGAACTTGAGGCGGTCGTCATAGACCTTGCGGTGTTCGGCGTAGTCCGGCGCCTGCGGATCAAGAATCTTGGCCAGCCGCTCCTCGAGCCCGTCCCGGGATACCTTTTCGAAGTACTGCTCAATGGTCATGCCTTCCGGCACCGGGAAATCCGGCAGGAAGTTCTTGCCCAGACGAATGTCGAGGGTACAGCGCCGGGCAATCTCAACACTGTTTTGCAGCGCTTCCGGCAGGTCGGAGAACAGCTCCGCCATTTCCTCCGCGCTTTTCAGGTACTGCTCCTCGGAATATTTTCGTGGCCGGCGCGGGTCATCCAGGGTGTTGCCGTCATGAATGCAGACCCGCGCCTCGTGGGCCTCGAAATCCTCGCGCTTGAGGAAACGCACGTCATTGCTGGCCACCACCGGGATGTCCAGCTCCGCCGCCAACGCCACGCTGGCGTGCAGGCAGTCCTCATCACCGGGGCGCTGGGTGCGCTGCACCTCCAGGTAGTAACGGTCACCAAACACGGCTTTGTATTCCAAGGCCCGTTCCCGCGCCAGATCAATCTTCTCCGCCAGCAGCCATTTACCCACGTCGCCAAAACGGGCGCCGGACAGCACGACCAACCCCTCGTTGAGTTCCAGCAGCCACTCACGCCGGATCAGTGCCCGTTCACGCACCTGATTGGTCTGCCAGGCCCGGCTGATCAGCAGGGTCAGATTGCGGTAGCCCTCTTCGTTCTGCACCAGACAGGTGATATAGCTGGGCTCGTCCTCGGGATCATCCGCCTGCACCCACAGATCGGCGCCCATCACCGGTTTGATGCCGGCGCTCTGGGCGTTGGAGTAGAATTTGATCAGGGCGAACAGATTGTTCTCATCGGTGACCGCCACCGCCGGCATGCCCTGGGCGGTGCAGGTCTTGACCAGTTCCTTCACCCGCACCACGCCATCCACCAGGGAGTAGTCGGTATGCAGTCGCAAATGGACGAAACGGGGTTCGCTCACGAAACAAGACTCCTAGATTCCCCGCCCACGACGGCGGGTCAGTTCGATTCGATCAGGGCCGCCACCGGGCCGAAGGAACGGCGATGTTCGGGCAAGGGACCGAGACGGCGCAACGCTTCCAGATGCACCGCGGTGGGATAGCCCTTGTGACGGTCGAAGCCGTAATCGGGGTGCTGCCGATGCAGCGCCACCATTTCCGCGTCCCGCGCCACTTTGGCGAGAATCGAGGCGGCGGCGATCGCCGGTACCCGGCCATCCCCTTTCACCACGGCTTCCGCCGGACAGGCGAAGGACGGGGTCCGATTACCGTCCACCAACACCGCTTCCACGTCAATGGGCAGTGCTTGCACCGCCCGGACCATGGCCAGGTGGGTGGCATGATAGATGTTCAGTTGATCCACTTCCGCCGCTTCGGCGCGGCCCAGAGCCCAGCCCAGGGCCCGCTCACGGATCAATTCCGCCAACTGTTCACGGCGTTTGGCGGTGAGTTTCTTCGAATCCGCCAGTCCCTCTATGGGCCTTGCCGGGTCCAACACCACGGCGGCGGTCACCACCGCGCCCACCAGCGGGCCCCGCCCCACTTCGTCGACGCCGGCCAGCACCATACCCGGTTGCCAGGCAAAAGCGCTGGGGACAAAAGGCTCGCTCAGAGCGTATTCCGCAAAGGGATGGTTCATCGCTAACCTTCCAACAGGCCGACAATGGCGTCCGCGGCCTTGACGCTGGCGCCGCCGCGCAGGGCCTCATGCACGCGGGCAAAATCCTCCCGCAACGCGGCCACCCGCCGTGGTTCATGCAGCCATCGGTTCACTTCCCGCGCCGCCGCCTCCCCGGACAACTGATGCTGAATCAGCTCAGGCACCATGGCCTTCCGGCACAGCAGATTGGGCAAGGCGACGAACTCGCTCTTCACCAGCCGCGACACGATGGCATAGGTCACCGCGCCCACCCGATAGCCCACCACCATGGGTTTTTTCAGTAGCAGGCCTTCCAGGGTGGCGGTGCCGGACGCCATCAACACCACATCGGCGGCGGCCATCACCGTGCGGCTGCGGCCGTCCATCACCGTCACCGGCAGTGCCGGCGCCGCCCCCAGCGCCACTTCAATTTGCTCACGGCGGGCCTGATTGGCGGCGGGGATGACGAAGCGCAGAGCCGGGTTGTCCTTGTGCAGACGTACCATGGCATCCAGGAACGGTGGCATCAGTTGAGACACTTCCCCGCCCCGGCTGCCCGGCAGCACCGCCAGCCACTTGCCCTCCTCGTCCAGATCCAACTCGGCGCGAGCGGCGGCGGTGTCCACATCCAGTTCGATCATGTCCGCCAGGGGATGCCCGACGAAGGCCACCGGCACCTCGTGCTCTTCGTAGAACAGCGCCTCGAACGGGAACAGTGTCAACATCAGGTCCACGTCCCGCCGGATGCCCTTGACCCGCCCCTGGCGCCAGGCCCACACCGACGGGCTGACGTAGTGAACGGTGCGCAGACCGGCGGCGTGAGCACGCTTGGCCACGCCCAGGGTGAAATCCGGAGAATCGATGGTGATCACCACCGCCGGGCGCTTTTCCAGCAGGGCGTCCACTAACTGGCGGCGCAGGCGGAACAGCTCCGGCAGGTGAGAAAGGACCTCGGTGATACCCATCACCGACAACTTTTCCATCGGAAACAGGGTTTCAAACCCGGCGGCGATCATGCGTTCGCCGCCAACACCGAAGAAGCGGGCCTCCGGGTAACGCGCCCGCAGAGCCTCGATCAGGCCGGCGCCGAGAATATCGCCGGAGGCCTCGCCAGCCACCAGGGCGATCAGCGGCGCGTCCATATCAGCGGGTGATGCCCCGAGTGGAATCGCGCAGGGAGTCCACGAACAGCTTCAGCTTATCGCACTGCCCGGCTTCCGGCTCCAGCTCCGCCAATGCCTGTTCCAGGGTCATGCCCTGGCGGTAGACCACTTTGAACGCCTTGCGCAGACGATTGATGACTTCGCTGTCCCAGCCGCGCCGGCGCATGCCCTCGAAGTTCATGCTGCGGGCGGAGGAAGGATTGCCGCCGACCATGACATACGCCGGAACATCCTTGACGATCAGACTGCAGCCGGCGGACATGGCGTAGGAACCAATGTGACAGAACTGGTGGATACCGGTCATGCCGCCCAGAATCACGTTATCGCCGATGTGCACGTGGCCGGCGATGCCGGTGGCATTGGCAAAAATATTATCGTTGCCGATCATGCAATCATGGGCCACATGCACGGTGGCCATTAGCAAATTGTTGTTGCCGATGCGGGTCAGACCCTGATCCTGCGCGGTGCCACGGTGAATGGTGACGTGCTCGCGAATAACGTTACCGTCACCGACCTCCAGACGGGTGGGTTCACCCTGATATTTCTTGTCCTGGCAGTCCTCGCCCACCGAAGCGAACTGAAAAATGCAGTTGTTGGCGCCGATGCTCGTCGGCCCCTTGATCACCACATGGGGGCCGATAACCGTGCCGGCACCGACAGTGACGTCAGGCCCGATCACGGAGTACGGCCCGACTTCGACGTCCGCCGCCAGCTCCGCTTTGGGATCGATAATGGCTGTGGGATGAATCATAGGTATGCGTGTCCACCCTGGGCTGGTATGTCGTTCCGAATAGTGCCATCGCCGCCAGTATAGCCAAGAGGCTGACAGGCGGCGATGGCCGTGACGCCCGCCCGAGCGGGCGTGAATCAGACTTTCTGTTCCGCCACCAGCATGTCGGCGGAGGCCACCAGTTGGCCCTCCACTTCCGCGCGGCAGGTGAACTTGAGAATACTGCGGCGCAGCATCACCCACTCGGCCTGCAGCGTGAGACGGTCACCGGGCACCACCTGGCGTTTGAAGCGGGCATTGTCCACGCCCACCAGCAGGTAGATGTAACCGTCCGCCGGGCGCTTGTTCTCGGTGACGAACCCGAGGATCCCGGCGGCCTGGGCCATCGCTTCGATGATCAGCACGCCGGGCATGATCGGTTCCTGCGGGAAATGGCCGTTGAAGAAGGGCTCGTTGATCGTGACGTTCTTGTACGCCTCGATGCGCTTGCCCGGCTCCACGTTCACCACCCGGTCCACCAGCAAAAACGGATAGCGGTGGGGCAAGTATTCCCGCACCTCGTTAATGTCCATCATGATATGTATTCCGAAAGCAAAAACCCCCTGTCGGGGGCGTGACATCCGATCATCGCTGGATCCGACGCGGCCTGGGATTCAGTCTTCGCTGTTCCCGCCCCGCGCCTTTTCCAGACGACGAACCCGCCGGGACAACTCGTCCAGGTGGCGAAAACGCGCCACATTCCGGCGGTAACGGTCCTGTTTGTCCACGGGCAGCGCCGACCCGTAAGTTCCCGGTTCCTTGATCGAACGGGATACCAGGGACATGCCGAGAATCTGTACCTGGTCACAGATTTCCAGGTGACCCGAGATTCCCACCGCGCCACCGATCATGCAGTAACTACCGATACGGCTGCTGCCGGCGATACCGACTTTGCCGGCCAGGGCGGAATGATCGCCGATCACCACGTTGTGGGCCACCTGAATCTGATTATCCAGGATTACCCCATTGCCGATCACGGTGTCCTCGATGGCCCCGCGATCAATAGTGGTGCCGGCGCCGATTTCCACGTCCGCGCCGATACGCACACCGCCAACCTGCGCCACCTTGGTCCAACCCGCGCCATTGAAGGCGAAGCCGAACCCGTCCGCGCCAATCACGGTATGGGAGTGAATGGTAGTCCGCGGTCCGATGGTAACACCATGATAAATTGTAACATTCGGCCAGATGCGGCCCTGTTCACCGATTCGGGTACCGGCGCCGATCACCGAATTGGCCATCACCACGGTGCCCTCACCAAGCACCACGTCGGCCTCGATCACCACATTCGGGCCCAGTGATACGGACTCTGGCACCGTCGCCGTGGGATCCACCACCGCACTCGGATGGACGCCGGCGGGCACCCGCGGCGCGGTATCAAAGAAATGGCTGGCTTTGGCGAACGCCAGGTACGGGTCCTTCACCACCAGAGCGGGTACCGGGCAATGCTCCCTTTGATCCGCGCTCAGCAACACCGCGCCGGCGCTGGTGTTCTCCAGAAAGGCGCGATAGCGGGGGTTGGCCAGAAAGGTGAGTTGGCGTGGACCGGCGGCACCGATGGTACCGAGACCACTGACCTCGGCATCCGCCGGGCCATGCAGCTCGGCTTCCAGCTCCCGGGCGAGAAATTCCAGAGTAACCGTCATCGATTATTTCATGCGATTGAGTTGTTGGGTGACATCCTTGGTGATATCCGGCTCATCGCCCTTCAGGTACACCACCGCCTGGCCGTTGAGGACCATGTCCAGATTACGCTTCTTGGACACCGCTTCCACCGCTTCACGCAGCTTCGGCTCCATCACATCCAGGATTTCCTGCTGACCGCGTCCCAGTTTCTTTTGCGCGGACTGACGCAGGTTCTGCACCTCGATCATCTTCTGCTGTCCCTGGGTTTGCAAACGCTGCCGTTCGTCCTCCCCCATGGTCATGCCTTCCTTGTCGAGGCGATCACGCAGCCCTTCCACTTCCTTACCCAGTTGTTCCAGCCGCGCCTGGTCACCCTGTAAAGAGGATTCCAGTTTGCTGTAGCGGGTCTTGAATTCGTCGGCCTCCTGCAAGGCACCGATCGGATCCACCACACCGATCCGCATTTCCGCGCTGGCCAGCATCGGCAACAGCATCAGCACAACAAGCAAGCTCTTCTTCATAAACCGCTCCTAACAGGTCCCTTCCCTATAACAACAAAGGCCCGGCATCGCCGGGCCTGCCTCTGGCCCATCTCTATCAGAACGTCTGCCCCAGGGAGAACTGGAACACCTCGGTATCGTCGCCGGACTCGTTGTTGATCGCCTTGGCCAGGTTGAAGCTGAGTGGACCGATGGCGGTGAGCCAGCTCAGGCCAATACCCACCGATGCCCGCAGATCCTGGACGGCGAAATCGGCGTCGATATCATCCCGTTTGGTCTCGAAAATATTACCCGCATCGGCGAACAGGAACGTCCGCACGCTACGGGATTCCGCCGCGAACGGCGTCGGGAAAATCAGTTCCACGCTGAGTTCGGTCAGCAGGTTACCGCCGATCGGATCGGGATCCGGGTCCACTTCGCCGCGTTGCGCATAATACAGCGCATCGGAACGGGGGCCCAGAGAGCGGGACTCATAGCCCCGGACCGAACCGATCCCCCCGCCGTAGAACGCTTCGAAGAACGGCAACACCTCGTTGTCGCCATAGCCATCCCCGTAGGCGACGCTACTGCGGGTACGCAAGGTCCAGCGGTTGGTGATCGGGAAGTACTTCTCGCCATCCCAACTCAGTTTATAGAACAGGTAATCAGAGCCGGGCACCGCCACTTCCAGATTCAGGGTGCTGGCCCAGCCACGGTCCGGCAGGATGCCCCGGTTCAGGGTACTGGTGCGCAAGGTGGCATTGGTCTTGATTTCGTCAAAGGTGCGCCCTTCTTCTTCCATGAAGCGGGCGATGTCCACGGCAATGAACTCACCATCGGAAATTTTGGTTCGCTCCAGACCACCGCCGAAACTCAGGCGCGTGTATTCGGAGATCGGATAGCCGAACGTCACCGAGCCACCGGCGCGGTCCGCGGCGTAGGAGGAGACCCGGGCTTCATCAAAATCAATCTTGGAGTAGTACAGACTGAAGCCACGGCTGACACCATCCAGAGTGTAGTACGGGTTGTAGTGGGAGAAGCTGTAGGCATCACGGATATCACTTCGGCTCAGTGCGAAGGACACCCGGTTACCGGTACCGCGGAAGTTGTTCTGACTGATGTTGGCGCCGAACACCATACCGGAAGCGTCGGAATAACCCACATTGGCGCCGATGGAACCGGACGGTTGTTCCTCCACCTGGTAATTCACATCGACCAGGTCATCGGAACCGGGCACCGGATCGGTGTCCGCCTGCACCGCGCTGAAGTAACCGAGACGCTCGAGACGCTGACGGGACAGATCGATCAACGCGGTGTTGGCCGGCGCCTGCTCGAACTGGCGCATCTCCCGGCGCATCACTTCATCGGCGGTTTTCTGGTTGCCGTTGTAATTGATACGGCGCACATAAACCTTACGGCCCGGCTCGACGTAAAAGACCACGTCGACGGTGTTGTCCTCATCATTGGTTGCCTGATCAATGCCGCGTACCTCGGCGAAGGTGTAGCCTTCATTACCAAGGCGGCGCTTGATCAAATCACTGGTATAGGTCACTTGTTGCTGGCTGAAGACCTGCCCCTCGTCCAGCACCACCAGCGAACGCAACTGCTCCTCGTCCACCACCAGGTCACCGGCCAGCTTGATGCTGTTGACGGTGTACTGCTCGCCCTCGTTGACGTTGATGGTGAGCGCCACTTTTTCCCGGTCCGGCGTCACCGCCACCTGGGTGGACTCAATGGAGAAGTTGATGTAACCCCGATCCAGGTAGTACGACCGCAGTTGCTCCAGATCACCGGCCAGCCGTTCGCGGCTGTATTTGTCGTCGCCCTTGATGAACGACCAGAAGTGTGACGGCCGCAAATTGAAGACGTTGAGCAACTCGTCGTCATCGAACACGGTGTTGCCAACAATGTTGATGTCGTTGATGCGCGCCGATTTGCCTTCGTAGATGTCGATCTTCAGCGCCACCCGGTTCCGCGGCAGGGGCGTCACTTCAGTGCTGATGTCCGCGCCGTAGCGGCCCTGAGCCACGTACTGCCGTTCCAGCTCGCCAGAGATCGCTTCCAGGGTGGAGCGCTGGAACACCTCGCCTTCGGCCAGGCCGGCTTCGGTCAGCCCCTTGCGCAGGGCGTCCTCCTCGATCGACTTGTTACCGGAGAGCTCAATACGGGCAATGCTCGGTCGCTCGGAGACCATCACCACCAGATCGTCGCCGTCGCGCCCCAGCTGCACGTCCTCGTAATTGCCAGTGGCGAACAGGGCCTGCACCGATTGCACCACGCTTTGCCGGGTCACGGTGTCACCGGGCTGAATGGGCAAGGTGGCGTATACCCGCTCGACGGGGATGCGCTGCAGCCCCTCCACGCGGATATCCCTCACTTGAAACGGCACGGCTTCCTGGGCTTGTACCAGCGCGGGGCTCAGCGCCCCCAGAGTCAGCACTACCCCGCCGAACAGGGTTTGGGTCGTTTCCCGGTATCTCATGAAAACTGTCGCACCAGATCGTTGTAGATGGCCAACAACATGAAACTCATCACCAGCGTCAACCCCACCCCTTGAGCGGTGGTCAGGAACCGCTCGGGCAGGCTGCGCCCGCGAATCATTTCGATGATGCCGAAAAGAATCCAACCGCCGTCCAACATCGGCACCGGCAGCAGGTTGATAATGCCCAGGGTGATACTGAGATAGGCCAGCAGCATCAGGAAGCTGAGAATTCCAACCTCCGCGCTTTGCCCGGCCACCTGGGCAATGGTCACCGGCCCACCGAGACTATCCAGTGGCAGATGACCAGTAAACAATTTGGCGATACTCGCCCACACCACGCCAGCCTGTTCGGCCAGGCGATCGCCAGCGGCGTCCAGCGCCGATAGCGGATTATAACGTTGTTCGACGATCCCGCCGGGCAGCACACCGAGCTGACCAACCACACGGTCCTCCAGCATCACCGGCTCGGGATGCAGGGTCAGGGAATGCTCGCGACCGTCACGCAGCACGGTGGCGGGCAGCGCCCGCCCCGGACTCTCCTGCAACTTCTGCCGCCAGGCGCTCCAGCCCGGCACCAGCTGTCCGTCGGTGGTCAGCACCTGATCGCCAGTCCGCACGCCGGAGCGCTGGGCCCCGCTACCCTCGGCGATCTCGCCAATCACCACCGCCGGGCTCAGGCCCAGAACCGGCAAGGGCGACTGTTCCGGATCCCGGGACCAGGCACTGATATCCAATTGCCGCGTCCGCTCCTGGCCCTGGCGGTCCCGCACTTGCACCGGCACCGGTTCGGCGTCGCCGAGGTGCAACACCAGCCGGCCCATCACATCCTGCCAGGTCCGCACTGCGCGACCGCCGACACTGAGCAGGTGATCACCAGGCTCGAAACCCGCCACCGCCGCCGGCGAGTCCACCGCCGGATTGCCCGCCACCGGCGCATAGCCACGCTCACCGGCGGTCATCATCAACAGCCAGTAAATCAGGAAAGCAAGAATGAAATTGAATATGGGGCCAGCGGCATAGACGATCACACGCTGCCAGGCGGGTTTGCCGGAGAATTCCTCATCCGGGGTGGCATCGTCCGGGAGATCGCCGTCCCGGCGATCCAGAGGCCTGACAAAGCCGCCCAGGGGAATCGCGCTGATCACCCAATCGGTGCCACGACGATCAGTGACACGGCACAGGCGCGGGCCAAAGCCCACGGAAAACGTCAAAACCCGCACGCCGAAAGCGCGCATGGCCAGAAAATGTCCCCATTCATGGAAGGCTACGATGACCAGAATGGTGACGATGAAAGCCAGAACCGTCAGCATCGATTGACCTCTGTACAAGCCATCAGCGGCGGCATCACTGTCTGTCCATCGCGTTTCACACCGTCTCCTTCATCGGCCCAGGCCCTGTACTTGTTGGCGGGCCAGATCCCGCGCGCGGGAGTCCAGGTCCATCACTTCGTCCACATCGTCACAGCGACCGCCGGGCAATGCGTCCAGGGTATTCGCCACCACGCTACCGATATGCTGGAAACCCAGCCCGCCGTCAAGAAAAGCGGCCACCGCCACTTCATTGGCGGCATTGAGCACGGCGGTGGCGGCACCGCCCGCCTGCATCGCCTGCCGGGCCAGGGCCAGACAGGGAAAGGCCTGTTCGTCCGGCGGCAGAAAACGCAGCTCGGCCAGGGTGGCGAAATCCAGTGACGGCGCGCCGGAGGCGATCCGTTGCGGCCACGCCAGGGCGCAGGCGATCGGCGTGCGCATGTCCGGTGTGCCCATCTGGGCCAGCACCGAGCCGTCCAGGTATTCGACCATGGAATGCACCACGCTTTGCGGGTGAATCACCACGTCCACCCGCTCGGGCGGCATATCGAACAACCAGCAAGCCTCGATGAATTCCAGCCCCTTGTTCATCAACGTGGCGGAATCCACGGAAATCTTCGGCCCCATGTCCCAGTTGGGATGGCGCACCGCCTGCTCCGGCGTCACCGACGCCAGTTGCTCCGCGGACCAGCCCAGAAACGGACCGCCGGAGGCGGTCAGCAGCACTCTGCGCACGCCCTGATCCACACCATCCCGGGGCAGACATTGGAAAATGGCGTTGTGCTCGGAATCCACCGGCAGCAGCGTGGCGCCATGGCGCTTCACCGCGTCCATGAACAGCGCGCCGGTCACCACCAGGGTTTCCTTGTTCGCCAGCAAAATTTTCTTGCCGGCGCCAACCGCCGCCAGAGTTGGACGCACGCCGGCGGCGCCGACGATGGCGGCCACCACCGTGTCCACCTCGTCCAGACCGGCGACAGCGCACACGCCCTGGTGCCCGGCCAGCACTTCGGTGTCTGACCCTGCCGCCTTGAGATGGTTCCGAAGCTCGACGGTGGCCTGCTCATCCGCCAGGGCGGCGTAGCGCGGACGCCAACGCAGGCACTGCTCAGCCAGCTCCCGCCAGCGATGGCCCGCCGTCAGCGCCACCACTTCATAGCGCTCCGGGTGCAGGGCCAGCACCTCCAGGGTCTGGCAGCCGATGCTGCCAGTGGCACCGAGGACGGTAATACGCTCCTTCACAGCACGCCTCCTGGCAGGGAGAACCAGTTAAGGCCGGCCAGCGCCACCGGCAAAGCGGCGGTGACACTGTCGATACGATCCAGCATACCGCCGTGGCCCGGCAATACCGAGCCACTGTCCTTGATACCGCGCTCACGCTTGACCATGCTCTCGAACAGGTCACCCAGCACCGAGGCCAGCACGGTCATTAACGCGACGATCAACAGCGCCGGCAAGGTCGCCCGCAGCCAGCCGGTGGCGTACACCAGGGCCACCACGGCCAGTGCCAGCAGAGCACCGCCGACCAGCCCTTCCACCGTCTTGCCGGGACTGACCAGCGGTGCCAGCTTATGCCGGCCAAAGGCCCGGCCGGCAAAATATGCGCCGGTATCGGCCGCCCATACCCACACCAGAATGAACAGCAGCGCCCAGGGACCGGCCAGACCAAGTGCCCCCCGATCCTGCAGTTCCACTACCGCGGCCCAGGACGGTATCAACAGCAGCCAGCCCACCACCACCATGATCGGCGTCCGGAACCACAGCCGGGCGTTACGCGGGTAGCCAAGCACCATCACCAGCGCCAGCAACCACCATAACGGCAGCGCGTTCAGCACCCAGGCCGGACGGCAGATCTCGACCGCCACCATCAGCAGCGCCAGGGACAAACACCACAGCAGACGACCGCCCTGGCCCAGGCCACGCATCATGCCGGACCATTCCCAGCCGCCGACGACGAAGAACACACCGGCGATCACCGCGAACGGCACCCGGCCGAGGCCAAAAACCGCGCCCAGCACGATCGGCAACAGAATCAGAGCGGTGATCACCCTCTGTTTCAGCATGAGGAGTCTCCATCGAGGCGACTGACTTCCTCGCCGGAGCGCCCGAAACGGCGCTGCCGGGAGGCGTAATCCGCCAGCGCCCGGTCCAGCGCCTGACCGTCGAAATCCGGCCACAGGGTTGGCGTGAAATAAAATTCACTGTAGGCGGCCTGCCACAACAGAAAGTTGCTCAGGCGTTGCTCGCCGCCGGTGCGGATCAACAGGTCCGGCGGCGGCAGATCGGCCAGGCTGACATGGCCGCCAAGTTCGGCGTCGGTGATCTCCTCAACCGTCAATTCGCCGTCAAGCACCCGCCGCGCCACACGCCGGGCGGCCTGCGTCAGATCCCACTGGCCACCATAGTTAACCGCGATGGCCAGGGTCATGCCGGCGTTATTGGCGGTCAGTTGCTCGGCCTCGGCCATGCCCCGGCGCAAGCCGTCATTGAAGGCGGAGCGCTCACCGATGAAGCGCAGGCGGATGCCGTTCTCATGCAGTTCGGCGACCCGCGCCCCGAGCGCGTGGACGAACAGCGCCAACAGATGCTGTACCTCGTCCTCCGGCCGGCGCCAGTTCTCGGAACTGAACGCGAACAGCGTCACCGCTTCGATACCGCGACGGGCGGCACGGCGAATCACTTCCCGTACCGTGGCTTCACCAGCCCGATGGCCTTCGACGCCGGGCAGATCGCGCTGGCGGGCCCAACGGTTGTTGCCGTCCATGATGATGGCGACATGACGCGGCAAGGCCCCGGTGTGGGAATCCAGGTCCGGCGCCGAGGAAACCGGTCGGGTTTCTTCCATCAAGAACCTCCGGGTTATCGTCCTTGTTGTTCGTCAGGCAACGAACGAATCTGATCCGTTTCGCCGTCCCGTACCACCCTAAACAACGCAGGCGCCGGTAACCGCCGGCGCCCGCACTGGCCGTTTGAGGATCCCGGGATCCTCAAACGGTCATCAACTCCTCTTCCTTGACTTTGAGCATCTTCTCCACCTCACCGACCATTCGGTCGGTCAGCTGCTGAATTTGCTCCTCGCCGCGACGGGCTTCGTCCTCGGAGATTTCCTTCTCCTTGAGCAAATCCTTGAAGTCACCATTGGCATCACGGCGGATGTTGCGGATCGCCACCTTGGCATGCTCGGCCTCGCCGCGCACCACCTTCACCAGATCCCGACGGGTTTCCTCGGTCAGCGGCGGCAGCGGCAACCGGATCACGGTACCAGCGGTGGAGGGATTCAGGCCCAGGTCGGACGTCAGGATGGCCTTCTCGACATCCGGCACCAGGCTCTTGTCGAACGGCGACACCAACAGGGTACGCCCCTCTTCCACACTGATGTTGGCCAACTGGCTCAACGGCGTGTCCGAGCCGTAATAGGACACATGGACAGTGTCCAGCAGACTGGGATGAGCGCGCCCGGTGCGCACTTTCTTCAGAGCCACGTCCAGAGCCTCCAGGCTCTTCTTCATACGTGATTCAGCGTCTTTCTTGATGTCCTCGATCACCTTTCGATTCCTCGCCTGTTCTCACTGGGCTGCGTTCCGAATGTTCGCCGACTACGCGGTTTCGGAGCCCGCCTCCTGTACTTCGGACGCCACCAGGGTGCCTTCATTGCCCCCCAGCATCAGATTCAGCAGCGCGCCCTGTTTGTTCATGTTGAACACACGCAACGGCATGTCGTGGTCACGACACAGACAAATGGCGGTCAGGTCCATCACGCCGAGTTTGCTGTCGAGCACCTGGTCGAAGGTCAGGCGGTCATATTTGCGTGCTTCGGGGTTCTTCACCGGGTCGTCGTCATAGACGCCATCCACCTTGGTGGCCTTGAGCACCACGTCGGCGCTAATCTCGATACCGCGCAGGCAGGCGGCGGAATCCGTGGTGAAGAACGGGTTGCCAGTGCCGGCACAGAAGATCACCACTTCGCCGTTTTTGAGATAGCGGATGGCGTGCCGGTGATCATAATGCTCCACGATACCGCTCATGGGAATGGCCGACATCAGCCGGGTACGAATATTGGAGCGCTCCAGCGCATCACGCATCGCCAGGCCATTCATTACCGTGGCCAGCATTCCCATGTGATCGCCCGCCACCCGGTCCAGACCGGCTGTTTGCAGGGCGGCGCCGCGAAACAGGTTACCGCCACCAATCACGATGCCGACCTGAACACCAATGCCCACCAACTGACCGATCTCCAGGGACAAGGTGTCCAGTACCCGGGGGTCGATACCAAACCCCTCATCGCCCGCCAACGCCTCACCGCTCAGCTTGAGAAGGATGCGGTTGTAGCGCGGTGAACGCTCCTTGCTCTTGGCCATATCATGCTCTCCGCCACTCATGGAATACCCGCCATTTGCTAATCGTCCGGTCCGTGCGCCTGAAATGGCCCGGCTCGCGAGCGTACCGCGGCCACAGGACTCTCGACACACTACCCGCCGCACGCGAGGATGCAACTGTTTAATCGCGCCGGCGGAGATTTGCTCACACGCTTCCCACGCCGCCTCCGCGAAATTCGCGAAAACCGGGCAGCCCTTATAAAGAGCACCGCCATCGGCGCGGAAGTCATCGGGTGCGCCGGTTGGCACCCGGTTTCAATAATCGATTCTTAAAAAAACGCCTTGCTGGGGAGCCCAACAAGGCGTTTTGGTGGCGCGGCGGCGTAAAGATAACGCGAGCTTTACGGCCGCCGCCCCGGCACGCCATGCGGCGCGCGATTTAGCGTTTCGCCTGAGCCATCACTTCGGCGGCAAAATCCACTTCTTCCTTCTCGATGCCTTCGCCCACCACCAGGCGTTCGAAAGCCACCACCTCGGCACCGGCGCCTTTCACCAGGTTGCCAACGGAGGTGTTGGGATCCTTCACGAAGGGCTGATCCAGCAGGCTCACTTCCTTCAGGAACTTGTTGATGCGGCCACCCACCATTTTCTCGACGATTTCCGCCGGCTTGCCTTCCATATCCGGCTGAGCGCGGATGATTTCACGCTCTTTATCCAGCGTCTCGGCGGGCACCTGGTCGGACTTGACCACCATCGGCGCCACCGCGGCCACGTGCATGGCCACGTCTTTACCCAGCTCGGCATTACCCGCGGACAGGGAAACCAGCACGCCGATTTTGCCGCCGTGCACGTAAGAAGCGACCACGCCGCCATCCACGTTCAGAGCCACGGCGCGACGCACCTGGATGTTCTCGCCAATTTTCTGCACCAGAGCCTGACGCGCTTCTTCCACGGAGGCGCCGTCTTCCAGCTTCAGCTCGGCGATCGCGGCGGCGTCGGTGGCACCGGCCTGCAGAGCGGCCTTGGCCACTTTATTGGCGAAACCGAGGAAGTTCTCATCGCGGGCGACGAAGTCGGTTTCGGAGTTGATTTCAACCATCAGCGCACTGGAATTATCATCGCTGGTGGCCACGACCACGGCGCCTTCGGCGGCGGTACGACCGGCTTTCTTGGCGGCTTTCGCCTGGCCGGATTTGCGCAGGTCATCAATGGCTTTTTCGATATCCGCGTCCGCTTCAACCAGCGCCTTTTTGCACTCCATCATGCCCAGGCCGGTGCGCTCACGAAGCTCTTTCACCATTGCAGCAGTTACAGCAGCCATGCTTACCTCTTGAATCTTTTTAACAGGGTGTTGAGTCAGGTGGCACGGGCCGGAGTTCTCCCCGGCCCGACGCGAATCAACCCTCGGCCTGGTCGGCTTCCGAGTCTTCCACTACCTCGACGAATTCATTCTCGCCGCCGGCACCACTGTTTTTCGCGTATTCCTTGCCTTCCAGGATCGCGTCAGCGGCGGCCTGGACATAAAGCTGAATAGCGCGAATGGCATCATCGTTGCCCGGGATGACGTAGTCGATATCATCCGGGTCGGAGTTGGTGTCCACCACCGCCACCACCGGAATACCCAGTTTGCGGGCTTCCTGAACGGCGATGTCTTCGTGGTCCACGTCGATCACGAACAGCGCGTCCGGCAGGCCGCCCATCTCCTTGATACCACCGATGGAGCGTTCCAGCTTGTCCATCTCACGGTGGCGCATCAGGGCTTCTTTCTTGGTCAGCTTGTCCAGGGTGCCGTCTTCGCTTTGCGCTTCCAGATCACGCAGACGCTTGATGGACTGACGGATGGTCTTCCAGTTGGTCAGCATGCCGCCGAGCCAACGGTGATCCACATAGGGCATGCCGCAACGCTTGGCTTCCTCGCGAATCGCTTTCTGAGCGGCGCGCTTGGTGCCAACAAACAGAACCTTGTTGTTGCTGGCGGCCAGTTTGTTCAGGAAGCCGATGGCTTCGTTGAACAACGGCAGGGTGGATTCCAGGTTAACGATATGAATCTTGTTGCGGGCACCAAAGATGAACGGCTTCATCTTCGGGTTCCAGTAACGGGTTTGGTGGCCGAAGTGCACGCCGGCCTTCAGCATATCGCGCATGGTTACGCTAGACATAATGTAAACTCCAAGGGTTAGGCCTCCACGCCCCCTCATGACCCAACCTCTGGTCTTCCCCGTAAAACCGGGAAAGCGCCGGGAGGCACCCCGAGCCATGTGTCGGAACGTGTGTGTCGTTGTTTACCCGGCCGGAACCCCCATTTCCCGTGATCGGGAAGGGTTGTCCGGCGCAAGGCTCCACTCCTCACCGCCGAACGGTTACAATGCGGCACCGCCGACGAGCGAGAAAGCGGGCGCTTTATACCACGACCGCCCCGTCGAGGCAACGGAAAAGACCCGGACGCTGCCCGGCCGGGTCCGCCCAAGTCTCTGAAAACACGGTATTTTTCCCTTGGTCTCCAGAGTAGACACCGGACTCACTCTCGACCTTTACTGACTCCGGTCTTTATTTACCGCGGTTTTCGCTGACGACAACACCTTTTACCACGAACAGGTTCCTGGCATGAATGTAGTGATCAAAACCCCCGAACAAATCGCCAAAATGCGCGAAGCCGGCCGTCTGGCCGCCGAAGTCCTGGAAATGATTGGCGAACATGTTCAGCCGGGGGTAACCACCGAGGACCTGGACCGACTCTGCCATGACCACATCGTCAACAAGCAGAATGCCATCCCCGCCTGCCTGGGTTACGGCGGCGCCCCCGGCCGAATCCCCTTCCCCAAGTCGATCTGCACCTCGGTGAACCACGTGGTCTGCCACGGCATCCCCAGCGAGAAAAAGGTGCTCAAAAGCGGTGACATCATCAATATCGACGTCACCGTGATCAAGGACGGCTGGCACGGCGATACCAGCAAGATGTATTACGTGGGTGAACCGTCGGTGCTGTCCCGCCGTCTGGTGGAAACCACCCGTGAATGCATGCTGGCCGGGATCAAGATGGTCAAGCCCGGGGTACGCCTGGGCGACATCGGTCACCGCATCCAGAAACTGGCCGAGAGCGAGCGCTTCTCGGTGGTACGCGAATACTGCGGCCACGGCATCGGCGAGGGCTTTCACGAGGAGCCCCAGGTGCTGCACTACGGCAAAACCGGCACCGGCCTGGAGCTGGTCGAGGGCATGGTGTTCACCATCGAGCCGATGATCAATGTCGGCAAGGCCTCCAACAAGGTGCTGCCGGACGGCTGGACCGTGGTCACCAAGGACCGCAAGCTGTCCGCCCAATGGGAGCACACCATCGCGGTCACCGCCGACGGCTACGAAGTACTGACCGCGCGCGACGAGGAACAGGACCTGTATTGAGCCGTTCGTGTCACCGGTGGTTTGTGTAGAATGATCGGACGGCACCCACCTCGGTGGCTCGTCCAACCCGGAGGCCGGCCCTGAGCCGGCCCCTTCTTTTATGTGGCAGGTTCCAGCATGACGTTGACGCCCCCTCTGAGTCAGTCAGACCTTCTTACCCGTCTGCGCGATGCCGACCAGCCCGGGCAAGCCGCCCGGGCCTACCTGGAGGAAGGGCAGGCCCGCCTGGACGCCGCTTTTGACCAGACCCCGATCGAGGATTTGGTGCACGGCCGCGCCACCCTGGTGGACCGGGTCCTGATCGCCGCCTGGTCCCTGTTCGGTCTGGACGGTTTGAGCGACGCCGCTCTGGTGGCCGTGGGCGGTTATGGCCGCGGCGAGTTGCACCCCTACTCCGATGTGGACCTGATGGTGCTGTTCCGTCAGACCCCCGACGAGCGGGCCTGTGGCTCCCTGGAAGGCTTTGTCGCCTTTCTTTGGGATATCGGCCTGGAAATCGGCCACAGCGTGCGCACCCTTGACGAGTGCGTGGCCCTGGCCGCCGAGGACATCACCGTCGCCACCAATATCATGGAAGCGCGCACCCTGGCCGGCGACGACGCGGTCCTGACCGCCCTGGCCGAGCGCACCGCCCCGGACCGGATGTGGCCGGCGGACCGCTTCTTCGCCGCGAAATGGGACGAGCAGACCGCCCGCCACGCCAAGCACAATGATACCGAGTACAACCTGGAACCGGATCTAAAGAACGCCCCCGGCGGCCTGCGTGACTTTCAGATGATCTCCTGGGTGGCGCGCCGGCATTTCGGTGCCGACAGCATCGACACCATGGTCGAGGCCGGCTTCATCACCCGCAAGGAGCACGCTCTACTGCGGAAATGGCTGGCCGAATTGTGGCGCATCCGCTGGGCCCTGCACTCTCTCACCGGGCGCAACGAGAACCGGCTGTTGTTCGATCATCAACGGCAGTTGGCGGACCGCCTGGGGTACCGGGATTCCGACGCCAACCTGGCGGTGGAGCATTTCATGAAAGGGTTCTACCGGGTGGCGCTGGCCATGTCGGTGTTCAATGAGATGCTGCTGCAATTGTTCGACGAGGCGATTCTGCGCGCCGGCCCCCCCAACCTCACCACCCCGGACCTCCCCACCCCGGAAAAGAAGCGCCCGCTCAACCGCCGCTTCCAGGCGCGTAATGATTACCTGGAAATCAGCGCCCCGGATGTATTCCAGAAGCACCCTTCGGCGATGCTGGAAATGTTCGTGCTACTGGCCCAGAACCCGGACCTGAAAGGCATTCGCGCGGAGACTATTCGCGCGCTGATCGAAGCCCGGCCCACCATCGACGATCAGTTCCGCAACGATCCCGCCAACACCGCCCTGTTCATGCAACTGCTGCGCAGTCCTCACTCGTTGTTCACCCAGTTGCGGCGGATGAAACGCTACGGGCTGCTCGGCAAATACCTGCCCGAGTTCGGCCGCGTCATCGGCATGATGCAGTACGACCTGTTCCATATTTACACCGTCGATGCCCATACCCTGCTGGTGATCAAGAACATGCGCCGGCTGCGTTATGACGACATGCGCGAAACGTTCCCGCTGGCCAGCGAGGTGTTTTACCGGCTGCCCAAACCGGAATTGCTGTACGTGGCCGGCCTTTATCACGACATCGCCAAGGGCCGTGGCGGCGATCACTCCGAACTGGGGGCCGAGGACGCCATCGCCTTTTGCCAACGCCATGGCCTCAGCAGCTGGGACGGTAAACTGGTGGCCTGGCTGGTCCGCAACCATCTGACCATGAGCGTCACCGCCCAGCGCAAGGATATTTCCGATCCGGACGTGGTACACGAATTCGCCCGCGTGGTCGGCGATCTGGTGCACCTGGACTACCTCTACGTGCTCACCGTGGCGGACATCAACGCCACCAACCCGAGTCTTTGGAATTCCTGGCGCGCTTCGTTGTTACGCCAGCTGTACGTGGAAACCAAGCGCGCCCTGCGCCGCGGCCTGAACAATCCGCTGGACAAACAGGACTGGATCGACGAGACCCACGAAGCGGCCCTCAAGATGCTGGTGGATCGCGATCAGGACCCACAAGCGGTGGAAGCACTGTGGGCCAACATCGGCGATGAGTATTTTCTTCGCGAAACCCCCTGGGACATCGCCTGGCACACCGAGGCCCTGCTCGGCCGCCCCAATCCGCAAGATCCACTGGTATTGATCCGCGAAAATCAGATGGGCCAGGGGCAAACCGAGGGCGGCTCGCAAATCTTCATCTACACGCCCGATACCCAGAATCTGTTTGCCGCCACCGTGAACGCGCTCGACGCCCTGGGCCTGACCATCATGGACGCCCGCATCATCACCAGCGCCGATGGCTTCAGTCTGGATACCTATATCGTTCTGGACGAGCATGGCACGCCGATTGGTGACGATTGGCCGCGCATTGAACACATCCGTCAGACCCTGACCGAGACGCTCAAGCACCCTGAGCAATTCGGCACCACGGTAAGCCGGCGCATGCCCCGCCGGCACAAGCACTTCGATGTGCCAACCCAGGTGGTGATCAGCAACGACATCGTCAATGACCGCACCGTGGTGGACATCCACACCCTGGACCGTCCCGGCCTGCTGGCCCACATCGGCCGCATCTTCGTGCAGTTCGAGCTGCTGGTGCAGAACGCCCGCATCGCCACTCTCGGGGAGCGGGTCGAGGACGTGTTCTTCGTCACCGACCTCAACGGCGATCCGGTATCCGACCCGGAGCTGTGCCAGCACCTGCAGGACACGCTCATGCGGGAACTGGACAAGCGCAATCAGAACGACACTTTTTCCACCACTATTTGATCAAGGAGCGCCGGCGCCTCATGAATCCGGATTTGGAGCAGCTGCACCCCTACCCTTTTGAAAAACTGGCGACGCTGTTCAATAACCTGCCCGCCTCGGACCAATCCCCGGTGTCGTTTTCCATCGGCGAACCACAGCATCCGGCGCCGGAATTCGTGCAACAAGTGCTACGCGAGAATACCGGTTTATTGTCCCGCTATCCGGCCACCAACGGCCTGCCGGAACTGCGCCAGGCCATCGCCGACTGGCTGGTACGCCGCTTCAAGCTGACCTCGGTGGACCACGACCGGCAGGTGATTCCGGTGAACGGTACCCGCGAAGCGCTGTTCGCCTTCACCCAGGCCCTGTTGGACCGGCAGCGCCGGCCGCTGGTACTGATGCCCAACCCTTTCTATCAGATCTACGAAGGCGCCACTCTGCTCGGCGGTGGCGAGCCGGTGTACCTGCCCTGCACCAGCGCCTCCGGCCTGCAACCGGATTTCGACGCGGTCGGCGAGGACGTATGGATTCGCACTCAGCTGCTGTTCGTCTGCACCCCCGGCAACCCCACTGGCGCCACCCTTTCCAAGGCACAACTCAAAGCGCTGATCCAACTGGCGGACAAGTACGATTTCGTCATCGCCTCCGATGAGTGCTACTCGGAAATCTATCAGGACAAGGCCCCCGCCGGCCTGCTGCAGGCCTGCGCGGAAATGGGCCGCCACGACTACCGCCGCTGCGTGGTGTTCCATTCCCTGTCCAAGCGCTCCAACCTGCCAGGGTTGCGTTCCGGTTTCGTCGCCGGTGATGGCGAAATCCTGCAACGGTTCCTGCGCTACCGCACCTATCACGGCTGCGCCATGCCGGTCCATCACCAGTTGGCCAGCATCGCCGCCTGGAACGACGAAAGCCACGTGCAAACCAACCGCGCTCTGTATGTGGAAAAATTCCGCGCGGTGCTGGACATTCTCGGTGACGTACTTAAGGTATCCGCCCCGGACGCGGGCTTTTACCTGTGGCCACGCACGCCCATCGACGACGAGAGTTTCGCCCGTCAACTGAAGGCGGAAGAGAACGTCACCGTGTTGCCCGGCCGCTACCTGTCCCGCACCGTGGACGGCCGCAACCCGGGCAGCAACAGAGTGCGCATGGCCCTGGTGGCGGAACTGGACCAGTGCGTGGAAGGCGCCGAGCGCATGCGTGCGCTGATCAAGCGTCTGTAAGAGCGTGTATTCGAGCACAGCAAGGAGTTTAACCGTGGCCACTACCCTTTACGGCATCAAGAACTGCGACACCATGAAGAAAGCCCGGGTCTGGCTGGACGACCAGGGCGTGGAGTACGTGTTTCACGATTACAAGAAGGAAGGCGTGCCGGAAGCGGCATTGCGCCGCTGGATCGATACACTGGGCTGGGAAACCGTCATCAACCGTCGCGGCACCACTTGGCGTAAACTGGATCAGGATGTGCGCGACAACATGGACGCCGAACAGGCGGTGGCCGTGGCTCGGGACAACCCATCGGTTATCAAGCGGCCGATCCTCCAGCACGGCGAAACCCTGGTGGCCGGCTTCAACGCCGACCAATGGCAAACGCTGTTTTAGAAGAGCTTTGTTTTAATCAGCGTCGGGCGCCCTGGTCTGACGTTCGACGCCAAAGGAGACTGTTATGAGCACGATTTTCGCCTTCGCCCTGGGTTGCGGCACCAAGAACCGCGACGACAACTGGCTGGAAGTGTTTTATCCGGATCCCTACCTGAACCCGGATCCCAAGCTGATCGAGGTCGTGCGCGAGGAAGTGGGATACCAAGGTGGCAATGCCGCCCTGGAACTGACCCATCGCCAGGTACAACATCTGGCCCGGGAATGGCGTGAAGCCGGTTTCGAACATGAGGCCAGCTACGCCGTGGCGTTCCAGGAATCCGAGCGCCCGGTGGTGCTCACCATCCTGGAAACCGACGCCGAGCCGGCCTCCACCCCGGAAGCCTATCTGAAGTTGCATCTGCTCTCCCATCGCCTGGTCAAACCCCATGGCGTGGTCCTCAGCGGCATCTTCCCGCTGCTGCCGAACGTGGCCTGGACCAACGAAGGCGCGGTGGATCTGGAAGAACTGCCGGAGCGTCAACTGCTGGCCCGCCTCAACGGCAAGCTGCTGGAAGTGAACAGCGTCGACAAATTCCCGAAAATGACCGACTACGTGATCCCCACCGGCGTGCGCATCGCCGACACCGCCCGGGTCCGTCTCGGCGCCTATGTGGGCGAAGGCACCACCATCATGCACGAGGGCTTCATCAACTTTAACGCCGGCACCGAAGGCCCGGGCATGATCGAAGGCCGTATCTCCGCCGGCGTGTTTGTCGGCAAGGGCTCGGACATTGGCGGCGGCGCCTCCACCATGGGTACGCTGTCCGGCGGCGGCAACATCGTCATTTCCCTGGGCGAAGGCTGCCTGCTCGGCGCCAACGCCGGCACCGGCATCCCGCTGGGAGACCGTTGCACCATCGAAGCGGGTCTCTACATCACTTCCGGTACCAAGGTGGAAGTGCTGGATGAAAACGGTGGCGTGGTCGATACCGTCAAGGCCCGGGATCTGGCCGGCAAGTCCGATCTGCTGTTCCGCCGCAACTCGGAAAGCGGCGCGGTGCAATGCCGGACCAACAAGAGCGCCATCGCACTGAACGAAGAGCTGCACAAGCACAACTGACGCCCACACCGACACGGGAGCCCATGGTGAGCAAAACCCTCGACTACGCCCGGGAACTGATCCGCCGCCCTTCCGTTACGCCGGAAGACCAAGGGTGCCAGGACTGGATGATTGAAAAACTGGAAGCCCTGGGTTTCCAGTGCGAAACCCTGTGGTTCGAAGAGGTGCGCAATCTGTGGGCGCGGCGCGGCAACGACGGTCCGCTGTTTGTGTTCGCCGGGCATACCGATGTGGTGCCCACCGGGGAGCGCGCGGAATGGACCCATGATCCGTTCGCCCCCACCATCGACGGCGACTTGCTCTATGGTCGCGGCGCGGCCGATATGAAAGGCTCCATCGCCGCCATGCTGGTGGCGGTGGAGGACTTCGTCGCCAGCCATCCCGATCACAATGGCAGCCTCGGTTTTCTGATCACCGCCGACGAGGAAGGGCCGTCGGTGAACGGTACCGTCAAGGTGGTGGAATACTTGCAGGGACGCAACGAGGCCATCGATTACTGCCTGGTGGGCGAACCTTCCTCCACCGACACCGTCGGCGATGTGATTAAAAACGGCCGGCGCGGCTCCCTTGGCGCCGTGCTCACGGTCAAAGGCATCCAGGGCCATGTGGCCTACCCGCATCTGGCCCGTAATCCGGTGCACCAGGCCGCGCCCGCCCTGGCGGAACTGGCCGCCGAGGAATGGGACCGGGGCAACGACTTTTTCCCCGCCACCAGCTTCCAGATTTCCAACGTTCAGGCCGGGACCGGGGCCACCAACGTGATTCCGGGCCAGTGCCGGGTGCTGTTCAATTTCCGTTTCTCCACCGAACTCACCGAAGCGCGGTTGCGCGAGCGCACCGAGGCGATTCTGGACAAACACGGCCTGGACTATGACTTGCAATGGACGCTGTCCGGACAGCCGTTCCTGACCGATCGCGGCGCCCTGGTGGACGCCACCGTGACGGCGATCCGCCAGGAAACCGGCCGTGACACCGAACTGTCCACCGCCGGCGGTACCAGCGACGGCCGCTTCATCGCCCCCACCGGTGCCCAGGTGGTGGAACTGGGACCGGTGAACGCCACCATCCACAAGGTGGACGAGCACACCAGTATCAGCGAACTGGATACTCTCACCGGAATCTACCGCCGGGTGCTGGAAAACCTTCTGGTCTGACTTATCAGGTCGCTACGAAGCCGCTGTGGGAAGCTTGCTTGCAAGCGAATATTGTCAACGCCCGAAGTAACCCCATTCGCTTGCAAGCAAGCTTCCCACGGCGGCTCTCATTCCTGGCGTCCAATCCGCCCCTCCCGGGCGCCCCGGCCATGGCATGGCTTTGCCGATCACTCCACCATGACCGTCAGTGATTCAATACCGCCGCCGGAGCCGTAGCCATGACCGTCGTGATCGACACCAACCCCGCCACCGGCAAAGCCGTAGCCGAGCTCAATGAAACCGACCTCACGACTCTGCCGGAGCGTTTCGAGAAGGCGCGTCAGGCGCAGCGGATCTGGGCCGCCAAATCGTTCAAGGAACGCGCCGTCCACATCAAGCGTATGCGCAATTACATTCGCGACAACGCCGAGGAACTGGCGCGAGTGGTGAGCGAAAGCAACGGCAAAACCCTGGTCGATGCCCTGGCCACCGAAGTGCTGCCCTGCGCCCTCGCCTGCCAGTGGTACAGTCGCAACGCGGAGAAAGTCCTGGCTCCGAAACGCCGCCCCGGTGGCAGTCTGTTGTTCGCCAATAAACGCACCGAGATCCGCCGCCTTCCCCTGGGTGTGGTGGGCATTATCAGCCCCTGGAACTACCCGCTGTCGATTCCGTTCGGTGAAATCATCATGGGCCTGATGGCCGGTAACGCCGTGCTGCTGAAGGTGGCCGCCGCCACCCCGGCGGTGGGCCGCGCCATCGAGGGCATCGTCGAGGCCGGCCGGTTGCCGGACGGGTTGTTCCAGCACATCGTCGGCTCCGGCTCGGCGGTGGCCACCGCCTTCTTTGAGAACGGCGTGGACAAGCTGTTCTTCACCGGCAGCGTCAACGCCGGCAAGGTACTGATGGCCCAGGCCGCGCAAACACTGACGCCGTTGTCACTGGAACTGGGCGGCAACGACCCGATGATCGTGCTGGCCGACGCCGACCTGGAGCGGGCCACCAACGGCGCCGCCTGGGCCGGTTACCAGAACGCCGGGCAAAGCTGCGGCGGCGTCGAGCGCGTCTATGTGGAAGCCTCGGTGTACGACGACTTCATCGGGTTACTGGCGAAGAAAACCCGCGCCCTGCGCCACGGTCCCGGCAACGATAAAAGCATCCCGGTGGACATTGGCAGCCTCACCACCGAAGGCCAGAAACGCACGGTGGAACAGCACCTGGAAGACGCCCTCGCCAAAGGCGCGCGCATCGAGGCTCAGTCACAACCGGTGGGCGAGGTGGAAAACGGTTATTTTCTGCCCGCCACGCTGCTCACCCAGGTCACCGACGACATGCTGGTGATGCGCGAGGAAACCTTCGGCCCGATCATTGCCGTCACCGCGGTGGCCAGCGCCGAGGACGCCCTGGAAAAAGCCAACGACTCCAAACTGGCCCTGACCTCCTCGATCTGGACCCGCGACAACAACAAGGGCCGCGCCCTTGCCGCCCGGCTGGAATCCGGCGTCACCACCCTCAATGACCACCTCTACAGTCATGGCCTGTCGGAAACGCCCTGGGGCGGCTGGAAGGAATCCGGCATCGGCCGCACCCACGGTCCGGAAGGCCTGGAGGAAATGACCCACGTCAAGGCCATAAACTGGGACCTGCTGCCGGCCAAACGCAACCTCTGGTGGTACCCCTTCGACCGCGCCACCTACAAAGGATTGCTCAACGCCCTGCGTTTCGCCTTCCCCAAAAACCCGCTGCAATGGCTCGGCGCCAGCCTGAAGCTGACTCCGTTCCTTGTCTGGAAAATGTTTGGGAAACAGAAATAAACAGAGTTGACAGTTGATAGTGGACAGTTGACAGCGGAAAACAAAAACAGGTGATCTTTAGCCGCTGTGGGAAGCTTGCTTGCAAGCGAATGGGGCTCGTTCAGGCGCTTGACGGCATTCGCTTGCAAGCAAGCTTCCCACAGAAAAGGCATGAATCGACTTTGTTGATACGCAAATGGCTTTTGCACTTCCGCATTTCTTTCCGCTGTCAACTGTCCACTATCAACTGTCAACAGCTCTTATCATTCCCAGATAACAATCAATAGTCCGCTGACCACGATCAGGCCAATACCGGCCCAGGTCCAGGCGTCGGGGAAGTCGCCGAAGATCAGCCAGCCCAGGGTAACGGCGGAGACCATTTCCATATAACTGACCGGGGACAACACCGGGGCACTGGCGTACTCGAAGGCACGGATGATGAGGAAGTGCGCCAATGCGCCCACCGACCCCATCAACAGCATCAGCCCCCAGCTGGCGGGCTCCGGCCAGCGCCAGACCAGCGGCACGACCAGACTGAGCACCGCCAGACCGAATACCGAGGTGTAAAACAGAGTCACCGAGGGGCGGCCGCTGCCGGACAGGCGCCGGGTGGTGAGTTGGTAAAGTCCATAGGACACGCCCGCCCCCAAGCCCAGCAAGGAAGCCCAGTGGAACTCCCCCCAGCCGGGACGGATCACCACCAGAGTGCCAAGAAAACCCACCGCCACCGCGATCCAGCGACGCGGGCCGGCGCTTTCCCCCAGAATCAGGGGTGCCAGAGCGGTACTGACCAGCGGCCCGAGAAACGCCAGAGCCAGGGCATTGGCGAGCGGCAAAAAGGCAATGGCACCGAAATAACAAAGAGTGGTACTGAGCAGGAAAGCACTGCGGATAACCTGCAGACCGGCATGGTGGGGAATCAACGCGGACAACGGCAGACGCCATAATAACAACGCGCCCAGCAGCAGAAAATGGAACAGATAGCGAGCCCAGGTGACCTGAACCACGTGGTACTCATCGCTGAGGTGTTTGGCCAGACTGTCCATCACCGGCAAGATGCCGACGCCGGCGGCCATCAGCAGGACGCCGGTAAGGGGGCGCGGAGCCGGCGCCGGTGCGGGCGGCGGCGCGACGCCGTCCTGCCCGCCCGCTTGGCGGCCGTTCAGAGTGCGCTCAGCCATTCCTGACTGGGCGCGTACCACCAGGAACCCGTGACCGGCCTGCTGTAATCCAGCAGGCGATCGCGGACGCCATCGATCATGCCGTACATCCGCCGCAGCAGGAACTCAAAACGTTCCCGTTCACAGGTGAATGCAATGAAGTAGGAACCGTGTTCGGTGGTGGTGCCATAAGGCACCGACCGGCGCCAGATTTTCTGTGGCACACCCTCATGATCCACGTCGGTGCGGCCCACATGGGAATTGTCCGGCATGCTCTCTTCATCGAACTCCACCGCGTCGACTTTGGTGCGGCCGAACACCTTTTCCTGCTCTTCCACCGGCAAAGCCTGGAAGTTTTCCAGCTTGTGCACCCATTTCTGCGTGATCATCCAACTGCCACCCGCTCCGGGTTGTCCCTCCGGAATCACCGCCGCGGCCAGGGCCTTGTCGCCGGTGGGGTTGCCGATGCCATCGACGAAGCCGGACAGATCGCGCATATCGTGGTAAACAAAACCCTGCACTTCCAGCTGCAACGCCAGGGCCGCGCGCAACCGCCGTGACGCCGCCAGGCCGGTATCGAACAGGTCACTGGGGTTCTCCGCCTGGATCCAGATCAGCAAGTCCCCCTGGGTGGAGGGCGCCTTGCCCTCCAGAGAAAACGGCGGGAAGGTGAAGGCCCGTGACAGCTTCCGCCATAACCCGGGACCGAACGCCATCAACAACGGGGTATTGGCTGGTGCCCGCGCCAGCACCTCGCGCAAAGCCAGGCGAATCTCGTCCATGTCGGCGCCCGCGCCGAGGGCAAACTCAAGAAAAAGATGATGGGTATAGTGACGGTCAAACAGGCCGGCCTGGTGCTCGAACACGGGTTACTCCTTTAATACGGGGGTATCGCGAATCAGGATGATCGCGGATTGCGAACGGAAATACCATACGAGCGGCAAGGTTAATCGATTCGGGCAAGGCCATGACCGCGGACGCGGCCGGGCGCCGCGCCAGTGCGAATCATCATGGTGGGCGCTCCCGGCCCCGGTCCGGTAGAATCGACCTCTACCCGGATACCCAAGAGCTCGCTTTATGAGTCCATGGCTAGGCCTCGACCGACTGTTGTTTTTGCTGATCCGCGCCTTCATGCGGCTGTGCACCCGTGCCACCGCGCTACCGGCGGATCCCGAAGAACTGCAACTGGACCCGAACAAACCGGTGGTCTATGTAATGCGCGACCGTTCCGTGGCGGACGCGGCGGTGGTGCATCAGGCCACCCGAAAGCAGAAACTGAGCCCCGCCAATTCCTCTCTCAGTCTGGGCAAACAGCATCTGCGCCGCAACTATTTCTACCTGTATAAGCGCGGAGTGACCGGCACTCGTCAACGGGATGCCCTGGTGCCGCCACGCCTGCGGAAACTGGTGCGCGCCCTGCACGACAACCCGGACATGGACGTGCAACTGGTGCCGGTGTCGGTGTTCTGGGGACGACAGCCGGAAAAAGAAAACTCCCTGTGGCGGATTCTGTTCTCCGATACCTGGGCACCACCGGGTTTCATCAAGAAGTTTCTTATCATCCTCACCCAGGGCCGGGATCTGTACCTGCAGTTCAGCCCGCCGGTGTCCCTGCGCGTGCTCGCCGACCAATCCGATGACGAGGATCAGGTGGTACGCAAGACCTCCCGTGTTCTGCGGGTGCACTTCCGCCGTCAGCAGGAAGCGGCCATCGGCCCCGACTTGTCTCACCGGCGCACCCTGACCAACGACATCATTCAGTCTCCGGCGGTACGTCAGGCCATCCAGGAGGAGATGGCCAGCAGCGAGGACAAGGAAGAGAAAGTCACCGCCCGCGCCCGTGGCTACGCGCTGGAAATCGCCGCCGATTATTCCCACACGGTAATCCGGGCGCTGGAGCTGTTTCTCAACTGGCTATGGAACCGCCTTTACGACGGCATTCGTCTCTACAATCTGGACAATCTGACCCAGGTGGCGCGAGACCACGAGGTCATCTATGTGCCCTGCCACCGCAGCCACATCGACTATTTATTGCTGTCGTTCGTGGTCTACCGGAACGGCCTGGTGCCCCCGCACATCGCCGCCGGCATCAATCTCAATCTGCCGGTGGTGGGCACCATTCTGCGACGTGGCGGCGCCTTCTTCATGCGCCGCAGCTTCCGCGACAATCCGCTCTACTCAGCGGTGTTCTATGAGTATTTGCACACCATCACCGCGCGCGGATTTTCCATCGAATACTTCATCGAAGGCGGCCGCAGCCGCAGCGGCCGCATGTTGCAGCCACGCACCGGCATGCTGGCGATGACATTGCGCAGTTTTCTCCGTGACGCCCGTAAGCCAATTGCCTTCGTGCCCGTTTATGTGGGTTACGAAAAGGTCATCGAAGGTGGTTCCTATATTGGCGAGCTGCATGGCAAGAAAAAGAAAAAGGAATCCGTTTTCGGTCTGCTGAAATCCGTGAAGGTGCTGCGCAGCCACTTCGGTCAGGTGCATGTGAACTTCGGTGAACCGATCAAGCTGGTGGACTTCCTTGATGACCACCGGGAAGGATGGCGCGCCGAGACCCTGAGCGCCCAGGAGTCACCAGACTGGTTCAAACACGCGGTCAACGCCTTGGGCCAGGAGGTGGCCACGCGCATCAACGCCGCCGCGGTGGCCAATCCGGTCAACCTGATCAGTCTGGCACTATTGGCAACGCCCAAACACACCATGGATCTGCAACAGCTGCGGCAGCAATTGCAGCTGTACATCACGCTGCTGAACGAAGCGCCCTACAGTGACACCGCCTGCCTGGCGGACACCGACGCCGATACCCTGATCGAATACGGGCTCAAGCACGAGTTTCTGCTGCGGGTGTCCCACCCTCTCGGTGATGTGGTCACCACGGATCCGGCCACCGCGCTGCAGATGGCCTACGTGCGCAACAACAGCCTGCATTTGTTCGTATTGCCGGGATTGATTTGTTCGCTGTTCTTCAATGCCCGCAGCCTGAGTCAGGATACCCTGCACCGCATGGTCGCCCTGCTCTACCCGTTCTTCCGTAACGAGTATTTCCTGCACTGGCAGGAAGGCGACGAACTGACCGACGCCGTCAATCGCATCGTCGGCATGCTGGAAGCGCACGGTCTGGTGGAACGCGACGGCGATTGTCTGCATGGCGCGCCGATTCACACCGTGGCGTCGGACATGCTGGCCCATCTCGGCCAGACGGTGATGCCCTCCCTGGAGCGTTATTATCTGACCATTCGCCTGCTGGTGCAATACGGTGGCGGCCGGCTGGAAGCGGAGCAACTGGCGGAACTGGCCAGCCGCACCACGCAAAGGCTGTCGCTGCTGTATGAATTCAACTCACCGGAGTTTTTCGACAAGGTGGTGTTGCGCACCTTCATCCAGCAGCTGCTGGATACCGGGCTGGTGTGGAAGGACGAGGCCGGCATGCTGCAGTTCGGCGACCATCTGCGAGCTCTCGATGACGAGGCCCGCCGTATCCTCAGTACCGACGTCAGCCAGGCGATCCAGCGGGTGACACGGGTCCCGGAGCTGGAACGCGCCCTGGCGGAGGAGCCGGACAGCCAGACGTCCGCTTAAAGAGGTCGCGGTCCGTAAACCAGTGACGTCCCACCGTTGCGGACCTGCTCTTTTGCGGGCAACCCCATTCGCGAGCAAGCTCGCTTCCCACAGAGGCTTCGGAACACCGCTGTGGGAAGCGAGCTTGCTCGCGAATGAGGGGTGACCTCGATCTCTTTTCAGCGCTCATCACGTGTAAACATCGAAGCGAACGGTCTTTCCCTCGAGACTGTGCGAAGCCGCCACCGCCGCCAGCGGCGGCGCCCGGCGCGGGCGCTTGACCACCACCTTGCGGGCATCCAATCCCCGCGCCAGCGCCAGTAGCGCCTGTTCTTCGTCCTGGTCCGGGTACCGGCAAAGCTGCTGTAACCAGCGCAGATCCTGTTTCACCGCCGCGCTTTTCTCCCTGGGCGGGAACATCGGATCAAGAAACACCGCGTGGAACGGCCCGGTCAACGCGGCCACCAGGTCCCGCGCATCCGATAGCGGCAACAGCGTGAGATGGGATGCCAACGGCGTGCCGGCGGCACGAGCCAAACCATCCACCAGCAAGGCGTGCAACACCGGCTCGCGTTCCACCATCAGAACCTGAAAACCGGCCTGAGCCATCAACGCGGAATCGCGCCCGAGACCGGTGGTGAGATCACAAACCCGCGCCGGCGTCCCGATGACTTTCCCCAGCGCCTTGATCAACCGCTCATGACGCACCCGGTCCGCCGCCAGGCGATACCCCTGGCGGCCACCGAGGAAATCCACGCACAAAGGCGCCGCCTTCCGTGCCGGCGCCCACAAGGAGAGACGGTCGTCGACGCGCCCCAACACCAGTTCAACGCCTTGCTCCCGGGCCCGCTCCGCATCCTCAAGACGGGGAACGTCCTTCAGATCCGGGGCGCCGGGGAGACAGGCCAGCGGTATCAAGACAGCACCGTTCCCGAATAAATAACGTAGAACAGCACGCCGCCGAGCAGCAGCCGATAAACCATGAACGGCAGCATGCCAATGCGATCCAGCAAGCGCAGGAAAAACACAATGGTCAGATAAGCGACTACCCCACTGACCGCCACGCCCAGGATCAGATGCAGCCAGTCCACCGGCACCGCACTCTCCGCCAGATCCTTGGCCTTGAGCAGGCCGGCGCCAAGAATCACCGGTATCGACATCAGAAAGGAAAAGCGGGCCGCGTCTTCACGGCGAAAGCCCAACGCCAGCGCCGCGGTGATGGTGACACCGCTGCGCGAGGTGCCAGGGATCAAGGCCAGCGCCTGCGCCACGCCAATCAGCAAGGCGCTGCCCACGCCCATCGTTTCGGTACCACGCCGACGCGCACCCAGCACGTCGGCGAGCCACAGCAGTACCCCGAAGAGCACCGTGGTGACCGCGATCACCGTGGCCGAGCGCAGCTCGTTTTCGATCAGATCCTTGGCCAGAAAACCGGCGGCCACCGCCGGAATCGTCGCCAACCCCACCAGCAGGGTCAGACGCAGCTCGTTGTTCATGGTGCCAGTGCGAACGCCCTTGAGGCTGCCGCCGGTCATCGCCACCAGATCCCGGCGGTAATACACCACCACCGCCAACAGGGTTCCCAGGTGCACCGCCACGTCAAAGGCCAGCCCCTGATCGGGCCAGCCGAACAACGCCGAGGGCAGAATCAAATGAGCGGAGCTGGAGATGGGCAGGAATTCGGTAAGCCCCTGAATCAGGGCCAGGATAACGGCTTGAAAAGCATCCATTCGGCTCAGTCTTCCCGGGCGGTAAGTTGGTAACCGGACAAAAATTCCGGCGGCATGCGGCGAGGTTTACCGGAATCCAACGCCACGCATACCCAGCGAGTGCGGCCACGCAGCAGCGTCAGGCCATCGGATTCACGGATGATTTGGTAACGGCGGGTAATGCTGATACGTTCGTCGTTCTCCACGATCCAGGTACCGATCAGCAATGACTCCCCTTCAAACGCCGGCGCCAGATAATCCACTTCGGTACGGCGCGCCACCATGCCCCGGTTGAGCTGCTGGTATTTATCCCAGCCCAGCCCCAGCGCCTGGGTGTGGTGCCAGGCGATCTGCTCCATGAAACGCAGATACTCGGTGTTGTTGACGTGGCCCATGACATCAATCGCCTGCTTCGGCACCACCACCTGCAGATGGTGCACGTCCGGCAAATCCCACTCGATCATTACTTTCTCCCTATCTGAACCACCCGATCGCGCAAATAAACCGGCTGCGCCTGCTCCGCCGGCACGGTGCGACCTTCCCGTACCGCCGCCACCGCCAGCCGGGCCACGGTGGCCGCGCGAGGCATCGCCTCGGCGTCCATTCCGGCCCAGGTCAGCCTGCCGCTCAGCGCGTCCTGATAAATCGCTCCGGAGCCAGCCAGCAGCCAGTCGCCGCCGTCCAGCACGGGAACCTGTTCCGGTGCGAATACGCCCTCGTCACACAGCGGTTCCGCTTCATCCCCGCCGCAGCGATAAGCGCCGAAATAGACTTCACCCATGCGTGCGTCGAACGTCGCGGCGATCCGCCGAAAGCGGGGCTGGAGATCATGGGCAGCCAGGGCACAGGATGCCAGGGTGGAGACCCCGACCACCGGCAAGTCCAGTGAAAAGGCCAGCCCCTGCACCACCGAGGTGGCGACGCGTACCCCGGTGAAGGAGCCCGGGCCCTGGCCAAACGCCAGCGCGTCCACCGAGGAGAGTTCGATACCCGCTTCCGCCAGGAGTTCCTCCACCATCGGCAATACCCGTTCGGTTTGCCGGCGCGCCCCGGGCTCGAACTTTTCCAATACGGCACCGTCCTGCCATAGCGCCACGGAGCAGGCGTCAGTGGCGGTTTCGATGGCGACAATACGGGTCATTGGCTGGCTACTCCCGAGAAGGCGGCTGAGCCGATGCGGCGGAACACGGTCAGCGATTCCTGATGTAATCGAAAAAACGTTTCACCACCTCCAGCTTGCGGGTGCGGGTCATGCCCGGCAAGCTGTCGATGAACATGCGCCCGTAGCCCTTGCCAAGCAGGCGCGGATCCGCCACCACCAGCAGGCCGGTGTCCCGCGGGTCGCGAATCAGACGGCCAGCCCCTTGACGCAGGGCCAATACCGCCTGCGGCAGCTGGTAATCACGAAAGGCGTTACCGCCATTGCGATTAATGTACTCGATGCGAGCCGCCGCCACCGGATCGCCCGGTGAGGCGAATGGCAGCTTGTCGATTATGACACAGCTGAGCGCGTCGCCCCGCACGTCGATGCCTTCCCAGAAGCTGCTGGTGCCGAGCAGCACCGCGTTGCCCAAACGCCGGAATTCGTCCAGCAATTCCCGCCGACCGGCCTCGCCCTGCACCAGCAACGGGTAACTCAGACGCTGGCGCAGAATACCGGCGGCTTCGCGCAACGCCCGGTGGCTGGTGAACAGAAAGAACGTCCGCCCTTCGGCGGCTTCGATCACCGGCACCATGGCTTCGGCCAGCGCGGCGGTATAGTTCGGCGACGACGGCGGCGGCAGGCCATCCGGGGCGTAGAACACCGCCTGGCGCTTAAAGTCGAACGGGCTCTCCAGACGCAGCGTCTCGGCCTCGTCCAGTCCCAGCCGCTTCTGTAAATGCTCGAAACGACCCGCCACCGACAGGGTGGCGGAGGTCAGCACCCAGGCGCACGGATGCTGCTCCCGCTGAGCCCGCAGTTGCGCCGCCACCGACAACGGCGTGCCGTGCAGCACCACGGTGCGGCGGAACGTCTCGAACCAATAGACCCGATTCGGTGCCTGCGCCTCCAACAAATTCTCCAGAGTACGCAGGTGCTCCCAGGCGCGCCGGGCACAGGCCTCCAACCCCCGGCTGGCCTTGGCATGGGGTTTGAGGAAAGCGTCCAGTTCCGAGGCGGCTTCGCGCAGCACCTGCCCCGCTTCCTGTACTACCTCCAACTCCGCCACCTCGGACCAGGGGGCACGGCGCTCCTGTTCGCCAAGAGCAAGCCGGAAGTCCTGGCAAGCCTTGTCCAGGGCACTGATGCGGCGATTCAGTTCGCCCACGTCCATGGCACTGCTGGACGCCTCCGACAGGCTGTCCCGACCCAATTCCTGCAATTGCCGGGTACTCAGCGAATCACCGAAGAAATTGGCCGCCACCTCCGGCAACTGGTGTGCCTCGTCGAAGATCACCGCGTTGACGCTGGGCAGCAGCTCGCTCACCCCTTCCCCACGCAGAGCCGCGTTGGCGAAGAACAAGTGGTGATTGACCACCACCAGATCCGCTTCCTGTGCTTCCCGCCGGGCATTCATCAGCGGACACTCGGAATGGCGCGGGCACTCCGTGCCCAGACAATTGTCCGCGGTGCTGGTGACCCAGGGCCATACTGGCGCATCCTCCGGAAGCTGCTTCAGCTCGGCAATGTCGCCGGTGCGGGTGCGACCGGCCCAATGGGCCACCACCTGTAATTGCTCGGCGGTTTCCCGGGTCAGGAAACGGGCCTCTTCCTGGTGCAGTTCCAGGCGATAGGGGCACAAGTAGTTGGCGCGTCCCTTCAGCAGCGCCACCTTGCGCGGTACCGGCAGTGCCTTGAGTACCACCGGCAGGTCCTTGAAGAACAGCTGATCCTGGAGACTCTTGGTGCCGGTGGAAACCAACGTCGGACCGTCGCCGAGCAACGCCGGCAACAGATAGGCCAGAGTCTTGCCGGTACCGGTTTCCGCCTCCACCAGCAAAGTGCCATGGGAACGGATCGCCGCGTCCACCGCGTCGGCCATGCGCAACTGGGGCTCACGGGGACGATAATCGTCCAGCAGGCGGCCCATATGGTCGGCATCGTTAAGCAATTCGCTGGCGCGAGTCACGGCGTATCCTTGAACCGGTCGGGAAAGGTCGCCGGGGCATGCCGGCAACATCGGGTCGGGTGGCAGAGGATAGCGGATATCGGAGAGAGAGGCCAAAGGAGGACGCCGGACGCCGATAACGCAAAACCAGACACAACGCCCTGGCAAGCACTAAAACGCTTTTTATGGTTCATCGCGGTTTGGCGGGCCACCGCGCTTCAATCATGGGCACGGGTCTGTAACGGAAGGGGCTACCAAGCCGCTATATTCGCTGGCAAGCCGGTCTCCCACGGATCTACCACGAAGCCGCTGTGGGAAGCTTGCTGGCAAGCGAATATCCCAACACCAGAGGGCCGGAACTCGCTAGCAAGCTGGCCTCCCACGGATCCGCCACGAAGCCGCTGTGGGAAGCTTGCTGGCAAGCGAATATCCCAACACCAGAGGGCCGGAATTCGCCAGCAAGCTGGCCTCCCACGGATCCGCCACGAAGCCGCTGTGGGAAGCTTGCTGGCAAGCGAATATCCCAACACCAGAGGGCCGGAATTCGCTAGCAAGCGGGTCTCCCACAGGTCCGCCACGAAGCCGCTGTGGGAAGCTTGCTGGCAAGCGAATATCCCAACACCAGAGGACCGGAATTCGCCAGCAAGCTGGCCTCCCACAGGTCCGCCACGAAGCCGCTGTGGGAAGCTTGCTGGCAAGCGAATATCCCAACACCAGAGGGCCGGAACTCGCTAGCAAGCTGGCCTCCCACGGATCTACCACGAAGCCGCTGTGGGAAGCTTGCTGGCAAGCGAATATCCCAACACCAGAGGACCGGAATTCGCCAGCAAGCTGGCCTCCCACGGATCTACCACGAAGCCGCTGTGGGAAGCTTGCTGGCAAGCGAATATCCCAACACCAGAGGACCGGAATTCGCCAGCAAGCTGGCCTCCCACAGGTCCGCCACGAAGCCGCTGTGGGAAGCTTGCTGGCAAGCGAATATCCCAACACCAGAGGGCCGGAACTCGCTAGCAAGCTGGCCTCCCACGGATCTACCACGAAGCCGCTGTGGGAAGCTTGCTGGCAAGCGAATATCCCAACACCAGAGGACCGGAATTCGCCAGCAAGCTGGCCTCCCACGGATCTACCACGAAGCCGCTGTGGGAAGCTTGCTGGCAAGCGAATATCCCAACACCAGAGGACCGGAATTCGCCAGCAAGCTGGCCTCCCACAGGTCCGCCACGAAGCCGCTGTGGGAAGCTTGCTGGCAAGCGAATATCCCAACACCAAAGGGTCGGAATTCGCCAGCAAGCTGGTCTCCCACAGGTCCGCCACGAAACCGCTGTGGGAAGCGGCCCGGGCGGCGCTCCGCTTGGCCGCGAATGCCCTGAGCCGTTGGCGATTCGCTTGCCAGCAAGCTTCCCACAGCGGCGCTGTAGCCACCTCCGAAGGGAGGTCTTCGAGGTAACCGGGCAATACGGGAGCCCCAGCCGGAGCGACGTTAAAATTGCTCCCAGCAATTTTTTTATTCCCGCAATGCCCGCAGCCCCGGGTTTTGACTTTAGCGTCCGGCGTCCGGCGTCCGGCGTCCGGCGTCAACAAAAAAACGCCCGGGCCACGAAGGCACCGGGCGTTTTGCTGAGAAGGCGGTGTCAGGCGGTGATGTCCTGAATCTGCTTCATCAGTTGCTTCTGATCGTCGGTGGGCTGGGCGGACTGCAGCGCCATCAGCTTGCTCATATCACCTTCGATACGGATCTGACCGCTCATGAAGCCCTGCATGCCGGCGGACTGGTCGCCTTCGATGAAGATGCGCTTGGCCAGATCGGCCGGCAGAATCAGGGTAGTAGGCGCTTCGTCCCGATGCCCTTCCTCGAGCATGCCGCCCACCAGTGACAAGGCTTTTTCGCCGCCGTCGCCGCTGACCGTGATGTTGATGACCAGATCGGCCAAGGCCGCCGGCGCGGACACGTCACCGGCCGCATCCCGGATTTCCTTCACTTTCGCGAACCATTCGTCTGACAGGAATTCAACGCTCATTATGTGCTCCTCGCTCTGGGGATAGGGCTTCGAGACGCGCCTTTCCTTTTCAAACGGGCGTTCGAAACTTTCCCGTACCTTATAGAAAGGCTCGGGGGGTGGCAATAGCCGTACGCGGGTCCATGAAGGCCAAAAAGGTCAATCCTCCGGCCCGGCCAGCAACGCCCGATACCGGTCGATGCATTCAATGTTCTCGCGCGGGTAATCCGGTGCCAGATACGCCAGGGTCTCCGACAATAAATACGCCACCCGGGCACGGGCGTCGTCCTTGTCATCATTGGGAATCAGATGCCACGGAGCATGCCCCGTATGAGTGGCGATCAGCGTTTCGTTGACCCGCTCCAGATACAGGTCGCGGGACAACCAGTTGTCAATGTCCGCCGGCTCGAATTTCCAACGCTTGCGTGGTTTATTGAGGCGCTTGAGCAGACGCTTGCGCTGCTCTTCCGCCGAGGTGTTCAGCCACACCTTGATGATGCGGGTGCCTTCGCGGTACAGATGATGCTCAAAATCGTTGATGGCCTGATAACGCCCCGGCCAGTCCGGTTCTTCCGGGACCTCCACCACCGGCCAGAGCCGCTCGGCCAGAACCGCTTCATAGTGGCTGCGATTGAACGCCACCACCTGCCCCCGCGCTGGCAAACGCGGCCATACCCGCCAGAGAAAGTCATGGTTGAGTTCATTCCCCAGCGGCCGGCCGAAGGAATAGGCACGAAACGCCGCCGGGTCCATGGCCCGCGCCAAAGTACGGATCAGGCTGTCCTTGCCGGCCGCGTCCAGCCCCTGCACCACCAGTAACACCCCATAGCGCTGGCAGGCATACAGCCGCCGCTGGTGCTCGTGCAATCGTTCCCTGCTCTCCTCCAGTGGTGGAGGCGGTTCACTGGCGAGAGTGGAAAGCTTGCGCACGTCCAGGGTGCCGGCGGCGGGCCAGCCGTAGGGATCGATTTCCATGCCGGGGTCTCCCGTTGCGATACTTCGAGCATAACGGTCCCGGCATGGCATTGTCGTTACGCCGGACGCCGGACGCCGGACGCCGGACGCCGGACGCCGGACGCCGGACGCCGGACGCCGGACGCCGGACGCCGGACGCCGGACGCCGGACGCCGGACGCCGGACGCCGGACGCCGATAATGCAAAACCAGACCCAACACCCTGGCAAGGATTAAAAACGCCTATTTATATCCGCAACGTTCCAAGATCCGATGTTCTAAAGCGTCAGGCGTCCAGCGTCTGGCGTCCGGCCCTTTGCCTCAAACGTCCAGCGCCTTACAGGTCATAGCCACGTTCCTCGTGCAGCGCCAGATCCAGCCCCTGGGTCTCTTCATCCGGCGTCACCCGTAGCGGCGAGAACAGTCCCACCAGCTTTAGAACACCCCAGGTCACCACGGCGGTGTAGACAAAGGTCACCACCACGCCCAGAGCCTGTACGCCCACCTGCTGCAGCATGCCGTAGTCCGGCTTGGCGAAGCCGAAACCGGAGAACACACCCAGTTCGGTGGATGCGAAGACCCCGGCCAGGAGCGTGCCGAGGATGCCGCCGACGCCGTGCACCGGGAAGACGTCCAGGGAATCATCGATGCGCCATTTCTGTTTCACCACCAGCACCATGTAGAAACACAGCACACCGGCGCACAGACCGATCACCAGCGCCGCGCCCGGGCCGACGAAGCCGGAAGCCGGCGTAATGGTACCGAGGCCGGCCACCATGCCGGTGGCGATCCCCAACGCCGAAGGTTTGCCAAACTTGAGATATTCCATGGTCACCCAGGCCAGTGAACCGGCGGCGGCGGAAATATGGGTCACCAGCATGGCCATGGCGGCGTTGCCATCGGCGGCCAGGGCGGAACCGCCGTTGAAACCGAACCAGCCCACCCACAGCATGCCGGCGCCGGTCACCGTCATGGTCATGTTATGCGGCATCATCGCCTGCCCGGGCCAGCCTTTACGGCGTCCCAGTTCCAGCGCCGCCACCAGCGCCGCCACCCCGGCGGTGATATGCACCACGGTGCCGCCAGCGAAGTCGTACAATCCCAATTCGGCCAGCCAGCCGCCGCCCCACACCCAGTGGCACACCGGCACATATACCAACAGCACCCAGAGGCCGCTGAACGTCAGCATGGCGCCAAAGCGCATGCGCTCGGCGAAAGCACCGACGATCAGCGCCGGGGTGATGATGGCGAAGGTCATCTGAAACAGCGCGTGCAGACTCAGCGGCAGCGATCCGGACAGGCTCTCACGGGTCATGCCAGCGAAGAAAGCCAGATCCAGACCACCGATCCAGGCGTTGGCGGCACCGCCATCGGTGAACGCCAGGGAATAGCCGGCCACCAGCCAGATCAGCGACACCAGACAGGCGATGGCGAAACACTGCATCAGCACCGACAGCACGTTCCGGCCCCGCACCAGACCGCCATAGAACAGGCTCAGCCCCGGCAGGGTCATGAACAACACCAGTGCGGTGGCGGTCAGAATCCAGGCGGTGTCGGCCTGGTTCAGGGTGTCGGCGGAAGCCACGCCTGGCAGCAGCAAAACCGCCATCCATCCCAGCCACCGCCGCGAAGAAATCAGAGATATGCCCATAGATCGAATTCCTGGTCCTCGAAGGCCGCCCGGGCGGCCGGTTGCACCAGCGGGAAGCAGCCCGCCCCAATTGCACCGGACAAGGGCATACAAGAATCGAGCCAGGCAGACACCGCCCGAAATTCGGGCATTACAGGGCATGAGCACCATTGTTTCGCACAATATCGGTGCCCCGGAAAAGCGGCTAGCACCGATATTGTGCACTTTCGGTGTTATCAATCAGTGCGGAATGGGGGCGGGATGGATGTCTTCCCCCTTGCCTGCCCGGCACCAGTGCAACGGGCGGGCATTCGCGGCCAAGGCCGCTTCCCACGGATGGCACTACGGCGCCGCTGTGGGAAGCTTGCTGGCAAGCGAACGGTTTTGCCCGGGAGGATTGACCATTCACGGCCAAGGCCGCCTCCCACGGATGGCACTACGGCGCCGCTGTGGGAAGCTTGCTGGCAAGCGAACGGTTTTGCCCGGGAGGATTGACCATTCACGGCCAAGGCCGCTTCCCACGGATGGCACTATGGCGCCACTGTGGGAAGCTTGCTGGCAAGCGAACGGTTTTGCCCGGCCGGGTTGACCATTCGCGGCCAAGGCCGCTTCCCACGGATGGCACTACGGCGCCGCTGTGGGAAGCTTGCTGGCAAGCGAACGGTTTGCCCGGCCGGGTTGACCATTCACGGCCAAGGCCACTTCCCACGGACGGCACTACGACGCCACTGTGGGAAGCTTGCTGGCAAGCGAACGGTTTTGCCCGGGAGGATTGACCATTCACGGCCAAGGCCGCTTCCCACGGATGGCACTACGACGCCGCTGTGGGAAGCTTGCCGGCAAGCGAACGGTTTTGCCCGGCCGGGTTGACCATTCACGGCCAAGGCCACTTCCCACGGATGGCACTACGACGCCGCTGTGGGAAGCTTGCTGGCAAGCGAACGGTTTTGCCCGGCCGGGTTGACCATTCACGGCCAAGGCCGCTTCCCACAGCGGCTTCACGGTGGGGCAGCCGTGGTCACGGACCTCGATTCGGGCGCTGCCTGCGAGCCCTCCCCTCAATACAGATAGGTGAACATCTTGCGACGGTATTCGCTGGCCAGCGGATCGCCCTTGGGCAGGCAGTCGAACACCTGCAGCAAAGCTGCCCGGGCGACTCCCTCCTCATAGTCACGATGATCCCGCAACAAGGTCAGCAAGGCTTCCAGCCCTTCACGGAACTGGCCGGCGGCGGCAGCGCGCAGCCCATAGGCATGCAGATCCTCCGGCTTGCCGTCGGCCTGGATGCGTTCGGCCAGCGTCTTCAGGCTCTCGTTGCCGGCCGGCAGCTTGTCCAGCAGGGCGAACCGGGCACGGAACGGGCGCAGTTCCTCCACGTCCTCGGCGATTTCCGCCAACACCGACTGCGCCTCGTCCTGACGGCCTTCGCCGAGCAGGAATTCCACCAGCAGGGCACGGAAGGCGTGTTTGTCCGGCTGTTGCTGCAGTGTCTGCCGCAGGGCCTGCTCCGCCTGATCGCCGTGGCCGGCATCGATGGCCATGCGTATCTGCTCAAGAAACCCTTCTTCCTGCTCTTTCTCGGCGGCTTCCGGATCCAGTACCGGCGCCAGCCATTGGCGCAGCGCCCCTTCGCTCTGGGCCCCCTCCAACTCGGCCACCAGTTGCCCCTGATACACCAGTTTCAGGGATGGCAGGCTGCGTACGCCGAACTGCGCGGCGATATTCTGCTGCTCATCGGCGTTGACCTTGGCCAGAATCAGCTTGCCCTGATACTCAGCGGCCAGTTTTTCCAGAATCGGTGCCATCTGCAGGCAGGGCTGGCACCAGGGCGCCCAGAAATCCACCAATACCGGCGTCTGCCGACTGGCTTCCAGCACCTGCTGAATATTTTGTTCGTTAACGTCGATGATCGAGGCGTTGTCTTGCACCGCAATGCTCCTGTCGGGGGTGTCGGGACCGGGGAGAGCGGCAATTGTACGTAATTCCGCGCGCCAACGACATCCGGGGACGCCGGACGCCGGACGCCGGACGCCGGACGCCGGACGCCGGACGCCGGACGCCGGACGCCGGACGCCGGACGCCGGACGCCGGTAATGCAAAACCAGACCCAACCCCCTGGCAAGCACCAAAGCGCTTTTTTATTTCCGCAACGCCCGCAGCTCCGGGTTTTGACTTTAGCGTCCGGCGTCTAGCGTCCGGTGCCATCTCGTCAAATACGGTTAAAAGCCCCCGCGAACACAGGTATAAAGGTAGACTCAAGTCGTCCCCGAGTGTCGTCGCGGGGGAGCGCACACGGACGGGACAACACCGGATGCCACCGGTGCCATTCACGTTGGCAAAGGAGATGACCATGTTGAGTCTGCTGGCCTTGCTGATTCTGGCCGCCACTCTGATCACCGTTTTCTATTTACAACTGTCGCTGACCGTCGGCTCCATCACTTTCGTGGTGGCGTATCTGCTGTCTGGCGTGCTGTTCGCCGGCTGGTTGTTGAATCCTCTGCTGCTGATTCTGGTGGCGGCGGCCCTGGTGGTGCTCAACCACCCGGGACTGCGCCGCAAGCTGATCGTACAGCCGGTATTCAACAGCCTGGGCAAGGTGATGCCGCCGATCGGCGACACCGAGCGCGAAGCCATCGAAGCCGGCGCCACCTGGTTCGAGGCCGAGCTGTTCAGCGGCAAGCCGGATTGGGATGATTTTTCCAAGACCCGCTTCACCACCCTCAGCGAGGAGGAGCAGTCCTTCATCGACAACGAGGTGGAACAGCTCTGCGGCATGCTCAATGAATGGCGAATTTATCATGAGCTGCGCGACCTGCCCGAGGAAGTCTGGCAATTCCTCAAGGACAAAGGCTTCTTCAGCCTGATCATCCCCAAGGAGTATGGCGGCAAGGATTTCAGCCCCTACGCCCAGAGCAGGGTGATGAGCAAGATCGCCACCCGTTCACTGACCGCCGCCGTCACCGCCATGGTGCCCAACTCCCTCGGCCCGGGCGAACTGCTGGCCAAATACGGCACCGACGAACAGAAACAACGCTGGCTGCCGGATCTGGCCGCCGGCAAGGAAATCCCCTGCTTCGGCCTGACCGGCCCGGAAGTGGGCTCCGACGCCAGCAACCTGCCGGATCGCGGTGTGGTTTGCACCCAGGAAGTGGATGGCGAGGAAGTGCTGGGCATGCGCCTGAGTTTCGCCAAGCGCTGGATCACCCTGGCACCCATCGCCACCGTGGTGGGGCTCGCCTTCAAACTGTATGACCCGGATCATCTGCTTGGCGACGAGGAAGAGCTGGGCATCACCTGCGCCCTGCTCCCCGCCAACACCCCCGGCGTGGAAATCGGCCGGCGCCACAACCCCGGCGGCTCTCCGTTCATGAACGGGCCGATCAACGGCACCGACGTATTCGTGCCCCTGGACGCCATTATCGGCGGCCCGGACATGGCCGGCAAAGGCTGGCGCATGCTGATCGAATGTCTGGGCGCCGGGCGCGGCGTCTCCCTGCCGGCTCTGGCCACCGCCAGCGCTGAGATGGGCTACCAGACCGCCGGCGCCTTCGGCCGCATCCGCCGCCAGTTCAACACCGCCGTGGGGCAGTTCGAGGGGGTACAGGAAGCCTCCGCCGAAGTGGCCGGCCTCGCCTACACCCTGGAGGCCTACCGCCATCTGGTCACCCGGGGCCTGGAGGAAGGCACCATCTCGGTGGTCACCGCCATGGCCAAGTACCATTCCACCGAAATGATGCGCCGCCTGATTAACCGAGGCATGGACATCGCCAGCGGCCGCGCGGTGCAGGCCGGGCCGCGCAACTTCATGGCGCTGCCTTATCAGGCCATCCCCATCGCCATCACCGTGGAAGGCGCCAACATCCTCACCCGCTCGCTGATGATCTTCGGCCAGGGCGCGTTGCGTTGCCATCCGTTCCTCTACGACGAGCTCAACGCCCTGCAGGACGAAGACAAAGAGCGCGGCCTGGAGACCTTCGAGACGCTGTTCCTCAAGCACGCCGGCCACACCATCGGCAATATGTGCCGGGGCCTGGTCCATGCGCTGACCGGCAGCCGTCTGGCGGATATCCCCGCCAACGCGGACAGCTTCAGCACGCCCTGGTACCGTCTGATCAGCCGTTACAGCGCGGTGCTGGCGAGCACCTCCGATGCCGCGTTCGCGCTGCTCGGCGGTGACCTCAAGCGGCGTGAGTTGCTCAGTGCCCGGCTTGGCGACGCCCACAGCCAGTTGCTGATCGCCTGTGCCGTGCTCAAGTACCACGGCACCCTGCCCCGGGACGAAGCCAACGACGCCCATGCCACCTACGCCCTGCACCACGCCCTGAGCCAGGCCCACGAGGCCCTGGAAGCGTTCTACCGCAATCTGGGCGTGTTCGGCGTCGGCTGCCTGCTGAAAGGCTGGTTCTTCCCGCTCGGCCGCCCGGCCGGCGCCCAGCGTCCCGGTGACGATCTGATCCGCACCGTGGGCGATCAGATCATGGAGCCCACCAGCGTGCGGGAATCCCTGGCCAGCTTCACCTACCGCTGCGAGGACCCGGAGGACGCCATCGGCCGGGTGGAAAACACCTATCGCAAACTGCTGGAAGTGGAACCCGCCTACCTGGCCTTCCTCAAGGCCGACGGCAAGGGCGAACTGGATGGGGAAACCCTGGAGGAACGGCTGCATGTGGCCGTGGCCAAGGGTGTGATCGCCGGCGACAAAGTGAACGAGTTGCTCGAATACGACGCCTTGCGCTACGACTGCCTGCTCACCGACGCTTTCGACTTCGAACTCAAAGAGGTGAAAATGCACACCGAACGGCCGGTGTGAGTCGCGGCCCGGACGCCGGGAGACCGGCGTCCGGCAGCATTTCGCCAATCAGACACAAAAACAATAAATCCTGTATGGCCAGACCGCCGGTAACGACTACCTGGAAGCGCCATTCACCTTCGTGACCTCCAGACTGAATGGATCGATGCCCTGTAAACACCCTGTGTTTATACCGTACTTACCGGGTAAAGTGCGGGGCTTATGGTGCGTATGGATCCCACAGGTCCTGCAGAAATAATGCTCGGCCACTTTATGAACTGATAGCACCCCAGACTGTGCTCTCCCCTTAACAGCTTAAAATCGGCTTGTTCCGCGTAGACCATTCCCGCCCCTTTCCTTGAGCAGATGGAGCAGTCACACATATAGGCCATGTCCAGGCTGCACCTGACCTCGAATACCACTGACTGGCAATGACAGCTTCCTTGATACGTATTCATGATTCGAAGACAACCCAGGCAGTGACCTTTAAGGCAGGTGCTGTTGAATCCCTGTCTTGAGCCTATCGTCCTCGGGCAATCATAGCCCGGCCAGATTCGGAGCGAGAGCCCGTGGAGCTCGTGGAGAGTCGGCGGTCAGCGTGCCAGGACCGTGCTTCTCCCGCGTCCTGGCACGCTGACCGCCGACTCTCCCCCGTGCGTGAGAAGGGGCGGGTCTTGCCCCGTGCCTGCCCGTCTGCTTCGACGCTTATCAGGCAGAGAGCAAGATACTCTGACTCACTTTCGGACTCACTTTCGGGTGGCACGCAGCATCCACGCGGTTTTTTCGTGGATCCGCATACGATCCGAGACCAGCGCCGCGGTTGATTCGTCATCCGCTGATTGCGCCAACGTCAACACCTCTCTCGAGGTCCTCACCACCTGCTCATGGCCTTTCGTCAGCAAATCCACCATTTCTTCCGAACCGGGCACGCCCTCCACTTCCTTAATGGAGCTCAAGCGCGAAAACTCCTTATAGGTGCCCGGAGCCGCCACCCCCAAAGTGCGGATACGCTCCGCTATGTCATCCACGGCCACCGCCAATTCAGTGTAATGCTCTTCAAACATGAGATGCAGTTCTCTGAACTGGGGGCCGGTTACATTCCAGTGAAAGTTGTGCGTTTGTAAATACAGGGTATAAGAATCCGCCAGAAGACGTTTCAGCCCTTCGGCGATTTTCTCTCTGTCTTCAGGCCCTATTCCTATATTGATTTCAGTCATTCCAATCTCCTCTTGAAAACCAACACCCGCTCAGCCGTCATCACCAAATATGGCAAATCAGGGGATAATCCGTCCACCAGTCATTCGCTGCCGCGGTACTCAATCAGCCACGGACCAGGGTACAAGGCCGCCCTTCGGGCCGTCGCTGGCGCGACGTCAAAAATCGCTCCCGGCGATTAGTGTCCCACCATCCGCTGGCACGCTGACACGCAACACGCCGGCACGCCAAACCCAAGGCCCGCTGGCCGGCCTTGGGGACACGAAGTCAAAGCAACCCCGTCATGCCGGACTTGATCCGGCATCTCCCGCTACGACGTTGTGCGCCCTGTAGGGAGAGGTCCCGGGATGCCCGAGTGTTTTCAAAGCGTGTTAGCGTGCCGGCGTGTTGCGTGTTAGCGGCCCGTTCCACAACTGTGGGGCAGCAATCGCTCCCGGCGATTTTTTGATCGACGGGTCCCAACATTGGCAAATTTAACAATGACCGTGGGTCGCGCGTCTTTCGCCGCTTGTCGGTTTCGTCTACGCTTTGCCGGATATGTCGAGTGCCCTCCAAAGGCCCGCTCATCGGCGAGCTCCCCCGGGGCCGGGACCGCTCCGGCGGCCGCCTTCGACCCAATAAGCAGGTAAAAAGACCCAGTCAATGACAGTTTCCATCGAGGAAAAGGCAAGTTTCGAATTCAAGGGCCGCATGCTGATGGCGACGGTCCTCTATCTCAAGGATCTGGACTCCCGCAGTCTGCATCAGCAAATCTCCCAACGCCTGGAAGACGCCGCCCAGTGGCTGCTGGACGCGCCGGTGGTGGTGGACGTGGCCCATCCGGAAGACGCCTCCCAGGTGGAGCTGCTGACCGCCGTGGACACCTTGCGCGGGCTGGGCGTCAATCTGGTCGCCCTGGCCCGCCACCCGGAGCTGGACGACCAGGTGGCCGCCATGCTTGGCCTGGGCAGCATCAACCTGGCCAATGGCCGCGATGTGGCCCGCGGTGAGCCGCCGGCACGCTCCGGCAACAGCAAGGCCGCCCCGGCCACCGCCGAGGACACCCTGGTAGTGGAGCAGCCGGTGCGTTCCGGGCAGCAGGTCTACGCCCGCGGCGATCTGATCGTGCTCGCGCCAGTAAGCACCGGCGCCGAATTGCTGGCCGAAGGCAATATCCATATTTACAACACGCTGCGCGGACGGGCTCTGGCCGGCGTGCGAGGCAATGAGGCGGCGCGGATCTTCTGTCAGGATCTGGACGCGGAACTGGTGTCCATCGCCGGCCATTACCGGGTCGCCGAGGATCTGCCGAACGCCTATCGACGCAAACCCGTGCAAATGAGCCTGGACGGCGATGCCATGAGCTTCGCCGATCTGATGGGCAAAAGTTGAGAACCCGTCGTTGCCGGTGTCCGGCAGCGGCTCGCACCTACGTCTGCAAGGACTTCGAGGAGAAGAGATCGTGACAAAAATCGTGGTCGTGACATCCGGCAAGGGAGGAGTGGGCAAGACCACCACCAGCGCCGCCCTGGCAACCGGTCTCGCCATGCGTGGCCATAAAACCACGGTAATCGATTTTGATGTGGGGCTGCGGAATCTGGACCTGATCATGGGTTGCGAGCGCCGCGTGGTTTACGACCTGGTCAACGTGATCAACGGTGACGCCAACCTCAAGCAGGGTCTGATCAAGGACAAACGGGTGGAGAATCTGTTCATCCTGCCCGCCTCCCAGACTCGCGACAAGGACGCTCTGAGCCAGGAAGGCGTGGAGAAAGTGCTCAACGGCCTGCGTGACATGGAAATGGAATACGTGATCTGCGACAGCCCGGCGGGGATCGAGAAAGGTGCGCTGATGGCCGCCTATTTCGCCGACGAAGCGATCGTGGTGACCAACCCGGAAGTGTCCAGTGTGCGCGACTCCGACCGCATTCTGGGGATTCTCTCCAGCAAGACCCGCAAGGCCGAACTGGGCGAAGGCGACATTCCCGCCCGGTTGCTGCTGACCCGCTACTCTCCGGAACGCGTGGAGCGAGGAGAAATGCTGTCCGTGGAGGACGTGCAGGAAATTCTCGCCGTGGACCTGCTCGGTGTGATTCCCGAATCCCAGGCCGTGCTCAACGCCAGTAACTCCGGCGCGCCGGTAATCCTGGATCTGGAATCCGATGCTGGTCTGGCTTACGCCGATGCCGTGGCGCGGTTCATTGGCGAGGAACGTCCCCACCGCTTCCTCACCGCCGCCAAAAAAGGGTTGTTTGGACGACTGTTCGGAGGCTAAATCATGGGCATCTTCAGTTACTTGCTGCCTAAGAAGCAGAACACCGCCTCCACCGCCAAGGAGCGGCTGCAAATCATCGTTGCCCGCGAACGCAGCGGACGCGGCGGTCCCGACTACCTGCCACAACTGCAGGAAGAGCTGCTGGCCGTGGTGCGCAAATACGTCCCGGTGAGCCCGGAGGCAGTGAATGTGCAAGTGGACCGGGAGTCCGGCTGTGAGGTTCTGGAACTGAACATCACCCTGCCGGAAGGCGAGGACGATTGATCGCCATCGCCGAACCTTGACACACTGTCCTTTCGTACAGTATCTTTGCGGTTCGGCGAGCCCCCTTCAGATTCCCTTCTGTGACCCCTTGAAGGCCTGATCGATCTCCAGGTTCCACGGATGGAACCGGGCTCCCGTTAAGGGAGTTGACAGTTGACAGTTGACAGTTGACAGTTGACAGTTGACAGTTGACAGTTGACAGTTGACAGTTGATAGTTGACAGTGAAAAGAAAAAGACATTGCTTTTCCGCAAGGCGTATTTGCATATACGCAACCCGCTGCTCATAGTTGAACCTAATCGTTTATACGCAAGGAGGCCGCGCCCAAGCCTTGGACGCGGCCTCCTTGTTTTTCAGATTAATCTATCGTGTCCCGCGAGCTGTCAACTGTCCACTATCAACTGTCAACTCCCTTCTCATCCCATATGCCACCCATGGCTGACCACCACCGATTGCCCGGTGAGGGCCGCCGAGGGGAAGGCCGCCAGTTGCAGGGCCAGTTCGGCCACGTCTTCCACGGTGGTGAATTCGCCGTCCACGGTGTTCTTGAGCATGACGTTGCGGATCACCTCGTCCTCGGAGATGCCGAGCTCTTTCGCCTGCTCCGGGATCTGTTTATCCACCAGCGGGGTGCGCACGAAGCCGGGACAGATGATGTTGCTGCGCACACCGTGGGCGGCACCCTCCTTCGCCACCGAGCGGCACAGGCCAAGCAGGGCGTGCTTGGCGGCCACATAGGGCGCTTTCAGCGGTGAGGCTTCCAGTGAATGCACCGACCCCATGTACAGCATGGTGCCCCCGCCGCTGGCATACATGGCCCGCAGCGCCTCCCGGGTGAGCAGAAAAGCGCCATCCAGATGCACCGCCATGACCTTGCGCCAATTGGCGAAGGACAACTGATCCAGCGGGTCGATGTGCTGAATGCCGGCATTGGCGAACGCCACGTCCAGACCGCCCCAGGCGGTCACCACGGCGCTGACACCGTCGCTGACCGCCGCTTCATCGGTGACGTCCATGGTCACCGCCATGGCCTCGCCGCCGGCGGCCCGAATCGCCGCCGCCGTTTCTCCAGCGCTGTCACCGTCCAGGTCGGCCACCGCCACCCGCGCGCCTTCCCGGGCATAGCGCTCGGCGATGCCCTGGCCAATGCCGCGAGCGGCGCCGGTGATCAACGCCACCTTGCCGTGCAGACGTCCCGCTTGCTCTCCCATTCCACTACTCTCCTTTCCTGCCGCGTTCATGACACCACCGGACCATCCTTGCCCTTGTTGCCGCTTTCCTGCTCGCCGGTCACCGTGGTGTCATCGCCGTTGTCCTGTTTCCGCGATGACGACCGCCCGGCCCACAACCGTAACTGACCAACGATGCCGGCGGGAAAAAAGTACACGCTGAGCACGAACAGCAGACCGAACCACAGCAACCAGCGCTCCGGTCCCACCAGCTCCGCCAGCAGCGTGCCCGGCTCCAGACCACCGCCCAGCCACTTGAGCACATCCTGCAGATAATTCTGCGCCAGCAGGAACAATACCGCGCCCACCACCGCGCCATACAGTGTGCCCATGCCGCCAATCACGCACATCAACAGAATGAACACCATCAGTTCGAAATTCAGCGTGTTCTCCGGGTTCACATAGCGGTTGATCAGCGCGAACAGCACCCCGGCCAACGTCGCCAGCAGAGCGGAGATGATCACCACCGCGGTACGGTAGAACACGGTCCGGTAACCAAGCGCCTGGGCACGGAATTCATTCTCCCGAATCGCTTGCAGTACCCGCCCGAATGGCGAATTCACCAAACGCAGCAGAAACAGGAACACGCCGACGGTGACGAAGAAAGTGATGTAATACATCAGATCCCGGCCCGTGATACGCGCCTTGAACACGGATTCCCGCCACACCTCACCCAGATTACCCGGATCGGTAAACAATCCGCCCAGGAAAGTGGTGATACTGAAACCGCGCAGTTCGCCATCAAAAGGTTTGAACGCCGGGCCCAGTTCACGCGGTACCCGTACACGCAACCCATCCTCACCGCCGGTGAGGTGATACAGCTGGGTCACCAGACTGAGAAACGCGAACGCCATCGCCAGTGTCACCAGCGCGAAGAAGATCGCCTTCACCCGCAACGACAACAGCCCCAGTAACAACGCCAACAACAAGCTGACCAGCAGGGACGCGCCCAGACCGATAAAGATCGGAGCAAAGCCTTTGCCCATGGCCTCCATGGTCATTGCCACGCCATAGGCGCCGATGCCGAAAAACATGGTATGAGCGAAGGACACGATGTGGGTATACCCCAGCATCAAATCGTAGGAGGCCACCACGATCACAAACACACAAATCATGCCCAGCGTGGAAAACGCCCGGGTACCAGGGAACAGGAACGGCCCCAGTGCCAGACACAGGAACATCAAAACCAGCACCACGGCAAGTGGACGGCTGCGCGGATAATCTCCGGAAAGCAAGGTCTTCAGCATGTTTCTCTCCTCACACCTTGATGACCGGAATCAGGCCCTGGGGCCGCCACATCAACACCGCCACCATAAGACCAACGGTGGCCACCGCCGCCAGGCGCGGCTCCAGAAAGCCCACGTAGAGATTGATCAGGCCCACCAGCATGGCGCCATAAAAACAGCCCCGCACCGAACCGAGCCCCCCAAGAATGATCACCACGATCACTGAAATCATCAGTTCCTCACCCATGTGCGCGGTGATGATTTCCCGGTACATGGCCCACATGGCGCCACCGATGCCGGCCAGGGCGGAGCCGGCCACGAACACCGCCAGGAACAGCAAACGGATGCGGTAGCCGTGCACCTCCACCATCTCGCGGTTTTCCACCCCGGCGCGGATCAGAATGCCCAGGCGGGTACGGTCGATCACCCACAACATCAGCGCGTACACCGCCAACCCCAGCACCACCGCCAGCAGACGGTATTTTTCCAGGGCGATGCCGCCAATAACGGGAATCGCATCTCTGATCAGCAGCGCGCCGCGCAGCGCCTCCGGCCGCGGCACCGGAATTTCGTTGGAGCCCCAGATCACCTGCAGCAGCTCCATGACGATGATGGAGCCGCCCACGGTGACCAGAATCTGCTTGAGGTGATCACCGTAAACCGGACGGATCACCAGCCGCTCGAACAACACACCGAGCAACCCCGCCACCACCAGCGCGAACAGCAGCGCCGGAACCACCGCCACCAGATTGACCCACAGTGAACCGCTGGTGTAATCGTTCAGCCACATGGTGAGCACGGTGGCGCCGGCGAAGGCGCCAAGGGAAATAAAGGAACCGTGGGCCAGATTCAGTACGTTCATCAGGCCGAAGGTCAAGGTCATGCCGGATGCCATCAAAAACAGCATCGCCCCCATCGCCAGACCACTCAGAGTGAGCACGGCCCAGGTGGAAGGGTTCATCAGGAACAGCGGGACCATCACCATGATCAACAGCAGGAACAGGTGCGGCTTGTCCTGCTGGAACGCGCGCAGTCTCTCCCACCACGACCTGTTACTGGTGTCGGCGTCAAAAGTATCTTGAGGAGCGGACATGCTCTGTTCTCCTTATTGGTGCGCGCCGAGGCCCAGACCCAGCAACTCGTGCTGCAGATCCTCGTCCTCGGCGAGTTCCGCCATGGTGCCCCGGTGTACGATGTGTCCGTCGCTCATCACCGCCACGGACTGGCCAAGACGCCGGGAAAAGTTGAAGTTCTGTTCCACCAACAGGATCGACACCTGTTGTTGTTTGAGTTGCTCGAAGGCATCGGCGAGATCATTGATGATGGCCGGCGCCAGCCCCTTGGTGGGCTCGTCCACCAGCAACAACTCACGCGGTTCGATTACCGCCCGGGCGATCGCCAGCATCTGTTTTTGTCCGCCGGAAAGATTACCGGCGGCGCGGTTCCAGAATTTTTTCAACGGCGGGAACACTTCGAAAATCCAGTCCAGGCGCTGCTCGTCCATGACACCGCTGACCGCCGCCAGAACCATGTTTTCCCGCACCGTGAGCTGACCGAAGATGCCCATGTTTTCCGGTACGAAAGCAATGCCGCCACGGGCGATGGCCGGCGTCGCCGTACCGCCAATGTCACGCCCCTGGAACCGCACCTGCCCTTTGGTCAGGGTGGTCAGGCCCATGATGGTGCGTAGCGTGGTGCTCTTGCCGGCGCCATTACGCCCCAACAGCACGGTCAGTTCCCCCGCCGGCACGTCCAGATCAACGCCATGCAGAATGTGGTATTGGTCGATGTCCGCGTGGACATCCCGCAGAGACAGAATCGGCTCGCTCATGCGCCCTCCTCCGTTTCCGCCGCCACGCCCAGATAGGCTTCCTGCACGATCGGCGAGGCGATCACCTCGGCGGGCTCGCCATCGGCCACCAGTTCGCCGTTGTGCAATACCACGATGCGATCCGCCAGGGAGCGCACCACATCCATTTTGTGTTCCACCAGCAACACCACTTTGTCTTCGCGCTGTTTGATCTGGGCTATCAGATCCAGGATCACCGGCACTTCGTCAACGCTCATACCGGCGGTGGGCTCATCGAACATGAACACGGTGGGTTCCAGCGCCAGCATCAGAGCCACTTCCAGCTTGCGCTGATCACCGTGGGACAGGTTGGCCACCACGTCATCGGCGCGGTGCTGCATGTTGACCTGCCGCAGATAGTCGGCGGCGCGCTCGGTGATATCCCGGCGCTTCGACGCCATCTGCCAGAACACATGGCCGATACGGTGACGCGAGGCCACCGCCAGGCGCACGTTTTCCAGGGCGCTGAGATCGGGAAACAAATTGGTGAGCTGAAACGCGCGCCCCAGCCCCTTGTCCGCCCGGGCGGCCACGCCCAGACCGGTGATGTCTTCATTAAACAGATGGACACTGCCGGCGCTGGCCCGCAGTTGCCCTGAGATCAGATTGAACCAGGTGGTTTTACCCGCCCCGTTGGGACCAACGATGGCGGTCAGGGTGCCCGCCTGAAAGGCGCAGGACACCCGATTCACCGCCACATGACCACCGAACTGGATGGTCAGGTCGCGGGTTTCGAGAACGGCGGTTGGTGACGCCATGACAACTTCCCCGTACGCAAACTCAAACCGTGGAGCGAGACTCCGTGAACGACCCGGACGGCGTGCCAGGGCACGCCGTCCGGCGGTGATCAGCGCTGATTGCGCAGCGGAATTTTCATCTCGTCCATGGGGATTTCCCGCACCAGCACCGGCACGCCGGCGGTGACGGTACGGTCCGCGAACCAGTCATCACGTTCTTGCGATTCGATACGGAAGTGGTACATGGCCTGCATCGCCTGATGGTCTTCCGCGCGGAAGGTCATCTTGCCCTTGGGCGTGTCGAAGCTGAGCCCTTCCATGGCTTCGATCAGATCCTCGCTGTCGGTGGACCCTTCGGTCTTGCGCAGCGCGGCGGTGATCGCCATGGCCTGGGCGAAGCCCTGGGCGGTGAAGAAATCCGGTGCCGCGTTGAAACGCTTGAAGTGTTCCTTCACGAACCAGTCATTGATCTCGTTCTTCGGCGATTCAAAGTAATAGAAGCCAGCCCCTTCCATGCCGGGGAAGGCGGAGTAGCTGGCCAACGCGGGCAGGATATTGCCGCCAGTGGCGATCTTGATGCCGTGACGCTCCGGGTGCAGATCCTGAATCCGGCTGAGCGGATTGGCGCTGCCGGCCCAGATAGCAAAGATGTACTTGCCCTTGTCACAACCGTCACGATCCTTCAGCGCGCCGAACAGACGCTGAGCCGCGGCGGTGAAGTCGGTGGCATCGGTGGGCAGATATTCCTCATGAACCACCTTGCCGCCGGTGGCGGTCATGGCCTCTTTATAGGCGGCCACGCCATCCCGGCCAAAGGCGTAGTCCTGGGCGATGGTGGCCACGCAAACACCGGGCTGACCCAGTGCCACCGCATTGGAGACGGCGTCCTGGGAGGAATTACGACCCACCCGGAAGACATAGCGGTTCCATTGTTCACCGGTGATGGCATCGGCCACGCCTTCCGGCATGATGATGCGCTCGTATTCCTCGGCGATCGGCAAAGTGGCCAGGGCCACGCCGGAGGCCACCGGCCCCACCACGATGCTGACATCGTCTTCGGCGTAGGCTTCCTCCACCAGGGAGCGGGCCCGGGCGGGGTCGTTCTGGGTGTCTTTATCGATGATCTCGATCTTGCGGCCGGCCACTTCCATGGAGCCGTCGGTGGCGTATTCGAAGCCCATGCTCATGCCGTCGCTCAATTGCTTGGCGTAGGCGGAGAGCGGACCGGAGAATCCGGTGACGTGGGCGATGCGGACACTATCGGCCTGGGCGACAGCGGAAAACGACAGGGTACCCAGGGTGAACGCCGTTACGGCGAGCAGACGCTGCTTCATGTTATCTCTCCCTTTCTATCTTCATCGTCTGCACGGCAGCGCGATGAGTGAGCTTGTTGTTCGGTTGTTGTCATTGGGTCGAGAACCGCCCCGGCGCGGCCGGACGGCGTGGCACTTCGCCTTGTCCAAACAGGGCGAACTGCATTGACTCACAATATGACAACTGAATCAGGTTTCTTCAAGCACCAAGATGGAGACAAAATTGATTATTTCGTCTACCCGGCTATTCCCCCCTCCCTTAAAACTCCCAAAAAACCCTATAAAAAAGCCATTAACGGCAATTATCCAGAAATCCTCCGAGGCACGGTTCAACTTGACACCGTGACGTTCCGGTCGTAATTTTTATGACTACCGATTCAGTTTTCAAATAACAAAACAGGATTTGCCCATGAGTTCCGCCGCCAAGGACATCGCCCCCAGCGCCCCGAAAACCGCCCGCGGTGCCCGCACCCGTGCCCGGATTCTGAAAGCCGCCGAGGACACCTTTGGCACTCTTGGCTATCACCGCGCCGGCATCAGCGATATAACCCGTGCCGCCGGCGTTGCCCAGGGCACGTTGTATTGCTACTTCTCCGGCAAGGAGGAAATCCTGCGCGAACTGGTGCGCGACATGGGACACAAGGTGCGGGCCCATCTGGCCGCCAGCGTGATCGGCGCCCGCGACCGGCTGCAGGCGGAGGAGCTGGGGCTGCGGGCTTTTCTTGAATACGTCAGCGCCAACCCGTCGCTGTATCGGGTGCTGCAGGAAGCGCAATTCGTCGACGAAGCGATCTTCCGCGAATACTACGAGGCGTTCGGCAAGGGCTACATGCGCATGCTGGCCGACGCCACCCGCAAAGGCGAAGTGCGGCCCGGCAACGATGAGATCCGGGTCTGGGCCCTGATGGGCATGTCCAATTTCCTCGGCCTGCGTTTCGCCCTGTGGGACCAGGACCGCTCCTTCGACGAGGTCGTCGCCACCATATCCGATCTGTTCCGCAATGGGCTGGCCCTGGACGGCAAGGAGAAGGCATGAACGAGTTGGTGCTTTATCAGAACCAGGAAGGCCTGGCGCGGCTCACCCTCAACCGCCCGGAGCGGCATAACGCCCTGGTGCCGGAATTACTGGATGCCCTTGCCGATGCTCTGGCCCGCGCCCATGGCGAAGCCCCCAGGGCTCTGCTACTGGACGCCAACGGCCGCTCCTTTTCCACCGGTGGCGACGTGGCCGGCTTCTATCAAACACCGCGATCCCAACGCCGCGACTACGCCCATCGAGTGGTAGGCCGCCTCAATGACGTCATCCTGGCCCTGCTGACCTTGCCCTGCCCCACCGTGGTGGCGGTACACGGCACCGTGACCGGCGGCTCCCTCGGACTGGTACTGGGCTGCGACATCGCCGTGGCCGGACCGCGCGCCAGCTTCGCCCCCTGGTACACGGTGGTGGGCTACAGCCCGGACGGCGGCTGGACCGCTCTGATGCCGGAGCGCATCGGCCGCGCCCGCGCCCTCGACATCCAGTTGCTCAACCGGCGAGTGAGTGCCGAGGAAGCGCACCGCATCGGTTTGGTGCAGCACCTGGTGAACGAGGGCGAGGAGCAGGATCAGGCGCTCGCGCTGGCACGGCGGCTGTGCCGGGCGCAACCCTCCAGCGTCCGTCACACCCTGGCATTGACGCGTCCGGATCCACACCGGGTTCGCGCCGCCCTGGATGACGAGCGTCAGCACTTTCTGGAACAGATCGACAGCGACGAAGCGGACAGCGGCATGGCCGCCTTCCTCGCCCGCTGATACGGAAACACCGAAGCGCAGCGAATCAAACGGGAGAGCGAACCGCCGGAACACCCTTCTTTTCCGGCGCAACCGCCCAAGCAGCAAGAGCGAGCCCGTTCACGGGCTCCATCAGGGCATAACAACAACAATCAGGAGAACCACAATGATCAGAAACACCCTGCTATACCGGCTTGGCCAGGCCGCGCTGATCAGCGCCCTGCCGCTGTCGGCCAGCGCCTTCCAGACCTTCGCCGACGAGGACCGTTCGGCGGAGTTGAGCAGCGAGCCCGCGCATCAACGCTATCAATTCAACACGCCCACCACCGTCACCTATGATCGCGACACCGTCGCCCTCGGCGCCGCCCAGACCCGCGTCTACGTGGCGGATATGGGCGACTACAAGATCCGCGTGCTCAATCTCAACGGCGCCGCCATCGGCACCCTCGACGACGCCGACCAGACCCTGGCGACGGACAGCCCGGCCAGTGCCGTTCCGGATATCCGCGCGCCACTGGGTATCGCCTTTCTGTCGAAAAGCGAAGCGGATGACGATCGTCTGGCCGGTCTTTACGTCAACGACGTGGGCCGTCAGCAGGTGCATTTTTTCCGCACCGTCGCCGGCAGCGCCGATAATTTCGAATACGTCACCTCCATCGGCCAGCCCGGCCACGGTGGCGGCGAGGATCTGTATCTGCCGCGCAACATGACGATCACGCCGCAAGGGTTCATCTACGTCTCCGATGAATTCAACCATCGCATCAAGGCGTTCAGCATCGACCCGGACAATAACTACCAGGTCAGCCTGATCCAGACCGTCGGCTGGCAGGACGGCAGCGGCCAGTACGTCGGCGCCGGGCCGATCCTGCGCGGCGTCGATAAAAACTACGGCACCGATTCCACCCACTACGACGACTACGCCGGTGAACCGGAAAAACGCGACGGCTTCCGTATTCCCCAGGGCATGACCTACTACCAGTCACCGGACAACGGCGCTACCTATCTCTACGTGGCCGACAACGGCAACAATCGCATCAAGATTTTCCGCGTCGATACCGCCACCGGGCAATTGACGCTGGACGATATGCTCGGACGCATCCGTGACGACGACGGCAATGCCGATCATCTGAAACGCCCCCGTGGCGTGCGCACCGACCTGCGGGGCAACCTGTACGTGGCGGATACCTACAACGGTCGCATCCTGCGCTTCCCCAACCTGGCGGCCACCACCGACGCCAACCCGGTGAAGTACCGCGGCAGCGGCAGCGCCGACGCCCAGGCCACCTGGGTCTACGGCCATCTTGGTATCCATCAGGTGGAGATGCGTGCCCCCACCACCGCCGCCAATGAAGATGCCGCGTTCCAGTTGCCCAACGATCTGGTGCCGGTGATCGATGCCAACGGCAATTTCCATCGGGAAAACATCTGGTCCTGGGGCGCCTACTACAGCAACGCCCGCGTACACCTGGTCAGCGACGCCGGCAATAACCGCATCAAGAAATGCTGGACCAATTCCAGCGGCACCACGCTGCTGCGCTGTTCCGTTTCCGCCGGCGTCGGCGGTGAGACCACCCACGAATTCTGGGGTCACCCGCGCACCCTCGCCGGACAACTGCACTCCGCCAGCGGCATGGCATGGCTCGGCGGCAAGAACCGCCTGCTGGTAAGCGACACGCCCAATACCCGCATCAACATGTACGACGGCAGCGGCAACTTCCTGGGCCGTTTCCCCGGCACCAATATCAGCTACGGGGTCACCGGTATCGCCACCTTCAACGACAGCAACCACGGCGAAATGGTGGCCGTTCTGGTCGGCGCCGATGCCACCCTGCCCTGGCCCTACACCGGCGACGCCAGCGTTCGTATTTACGACGCCGATGGCAACCTGGAAGAGCTGTTCAATCTGAGCTATCGCACCGGCGGCCTGTCGGCGCCGCGCATCGCTCTGACCTCCAGCAACATCAACTACCCGGTATCGATCTCGGTACGCGGCGGCGGCGACCAGCATGAGTTGTACCTCACCAGTTTCGCCAACTACGCCTGGCGGTTCGACTATGACAGCAGCAGCAGCACGTTGAACCGGATCTGGTACGCCGGTGGCGCCGACAGCAGCAAAGGCAGTGACCTGGGTGATAGCTGGAGTCTCGGCCCGGCGTTCTTCGACCAGGGCGCGCCCGGCACCTTCGATCAGATCGGCAGCGTGCTGGCTCTGTCCGACCGTATCTACGTCACCGACCGGCGCAACCAGCGGATCCAGGCCCTGTCGCCGGCCAACGGCGGCCTGCTCGGGCAGGTGGGTGTCGGTGGCGGCACCTACGACCATCCGGAAAACCTGGAAGCGGATCGGCTGTTCCTGCCCGCCGGCCTGGCCTACGACGCGCAGCAGGACAGCCTGCTGGTAGCCGATGGTTTCAACATGGCGGCGCGAGCCTGGGCCAACCCGGACGACAGCACCCCGGACGGCAACGGCGTGATTCGCCCGAACTATCTCGGCCACTGGCTGGACCGCTCGCTCGGCAGCCGTCCGGGCGGGCTGTTCGACGCCGAACAGGTGGCCGTGGGTGACGGCTCGGTATTCGTGTTCTCACTGATCAGCAACCGCGTCACCCGCTTCAGCTGGTCGGAACTGAACCCGTAAAAAAGGTGGGAGCGGGGATCCGGCCAGTGGACGGCCCCGCGCCCATGGAACAAGAAACCGGAGGCATCAATGGAAATGTTCGACCTGCTGGCCCAACGCGCCCGGGTAACCCCGGACCGGCTGGCATTGGAAGATCTGCACGACGGCGAACGCTACGACTATGCGCGACTCAACGAGCGGGCCGCGCGGCTGGCGGCGGCGGCCCGTGAGCATTGGGGACTGCGGGAAGGCGACCGGCTCGCCTGGCTCGGTCACAGCCGCGCGGAGTTCTTCGCCATGCTGTTCGGCTGCGCCAAGGCCGGCCTGATTCTGGTGCCGCTGAACTGGCGCCTGGCGGTGCCGGAACTGGAAGTTCTGTTGGAAGACTGCCAACCCGGGGCCTTGATCTTCGGTGACGAACTGGCCGACGCGGCCCGCGCCTTGGGAAACGTTTTCAGCGACCTGACGCTGGTGGCGCTGGATCAGCCGGTCGGCTCGGAACGCCACTATCACCAGGATCTTCAACAGGTGGCCCCGGATCTCAGCGCGCACCCGGAAAAGAGTCCGGACACGCCCTGGTACCTGCTCTACACCTCCGGCACCACCGGCCGGCCCAAGGGCGTGGTGCAGACGTTTCGCATGATGCTGGCCAATTACCTGAACATCGGCCTGGCGGTGAATCTCACCGGCGAGGATGTATTGCTGAACGTGCTGCCGCTGTTCCACACCGCCGGCATCAATCTCTATTCCAGCGCGGTGTTTTTTGTCGGCGGCGCCGTGCTGGTGGCGCGCAATTTCGAGCCGCGACAGGCACTCGACGTACTGGAACAGCGGGCGACGATTTTCTTCGGCGTACCGGCGGTATATCAGGCGCTGCTGGAGCAGCCGGGATTCAGCGGCGAGCGGCTGCGCCGGGTGCGTTCCTGGGGTTGCGGCGGCGCCCCGCTGTCCCTGCCCGTGGCACAGCGTTATGTGGATCAGGGTATTCATGTGCGCACCGGCATGGGCATGACCGAAACCGGGCCCACCGTGTTTTTGCTCGACGAAGACAAAGTGATTGAGAAAATCGGCTCCGTGGGCCGTCCGCAATTGCTTACCGAAGTCCGCATCGTCGACCGCGACGGCCGTGACGTGCCCGACGGCGAAGCCGGCGAACTGCTGATCCGCGGCCCCAACATCACGCCGGGTTACTGGAACCGGCCCGACGCCACCGCCGAAGCCATCGAAGCCGACGGCTGGCTGCACAGCGGCGACGTCGCCCGGCGCGACGAGGACGGCTTCTATTACATCGTCGATCGCTGGAAGGACATGTACATCTCCGGTGGCGAAAACGTCTATCCCGCCGAGGTGGAAAAAGCACTTGAGCAACATCCGGCCATCGCCGAGGTAGCGGTGGTGGGCATCGCCGACCAGCGCTGGGGCGAAGTAGGCAAGGCCTGCTACGTACCGCGTCCGGACAGCAACGTCGACGAGGACGCCTTGCGCGCCCACTGCCGCGAACGGCTGGCCGGCTACAAGGTTCCCAAGGTTTTCCAGTGCCTGGAGGCACTGCCCCGTAACGCCCTGGGCAAAGTCACCAAACAGGAGTTGCGCAATGGCGCTGAATAAAGCACGGCTGGAGCAGGCCGTGACCTTGTCCCAACAGGACTTTGATCACTTCGCCGGGATCAGCGGCGACCACAATCCCATTCACGTGGATCCCCAGTACGCCTCGGTGACCCGCTTCGGCGCCACCGTATCCCATGGCATGCTGTTGTTTTCCCATCTGCGCGCGCTGATCGCCCGGTCCTGGCCCGGCGCCACCCTGTCCATGCAGGAACTGATGTTCCCCGCCCCCGCCTATGCCGGCGAAGAGTTGACGATGATCGTCGAGGCGCGGCAACAGGACGATCTGTTCACCACCCGCGTGATCAAGGCCGATGGCAGCGTCTGCCTGGAAGGCCGCGCCCGTATTCACAGCGCCGAGGAGAACACCCCGTGAGCGAGACTCTGCCCCGTTTTCACGCCCTCAAGGTCGGCGACCAGGCCACCGTTTCCCGTCAGTTCAGCGCCGCGGACCTGAACCGCTGGTGCGCGCTGGTCGACTTCCCGGAGGCCCGGTGCGCCACCGTGCCGGAGCCGCTCATTGCCGGTCTGTTTTCCTATCTGCTCGGCGAGGAACTGCCCGGCCACGGCACCAACTATCTCAAGCAGAGCCTGCACTTCGAACAGGACGCGGATGTGGGCGAGGCGATCACCGCCAAAGTCACCGTGACCCGTCTGCGCGCCGATAAGGCGCTGGTCAATCTGGCCACCGAATGCACCGGCGCCGATGGCCGGATGATCTGTTCCGGTGAAGCCCTGGTGCTGTTTCAATGCTGAGAGGAATGTTGAGAGGCATGCTGAGCAAGACTCTCCACCCCGGTCTGTTGCCCTGGCTCACCCGGCTCAACCACCTGCTCGAGGAACAGCGCCACAAAGGCATCGACGCCACCCCCGCCATGGTGCGCGACAGCCTGGCGGGGATGACCGAAACGCTGGTCACGGATATTCCCGACATCGCCGAAGTGCGCGATCTGGTTGTGGACGCGGACGGGCACGCCATCACGGTACGCGCCTATGATCCGGCACCGGGCCGGCGCAAGCCGGTGTGTGTGTTTTTTCACGGCGGCGGCCACATGGCCGGCAGCGTCCAGGTGTACGACCCGATCTGCCGCAAACTGGCCGAGGCCAGTGGTCATCTGCTGCTGTCGGTGGAGTACCGGCTGGCGCCGGAACACCCCTACCCGGCGGGTCTGGAGGACTGCCTGGCGGTGACACGCGGACTCTACCCGCTGCTGTCCCGGGAAGGTTATCCGGTACAGCGGTGGCTGACGCTGGCCGGCGACTCCGGCGGCGGCGCTTTGGCCGCCACGATTTCCGCCCTGTTGCAGGACGACACCGAACATCGCCCGCAACGACAGGTACTGATCTACCCGAGCCTGGATTACACCCTGGAACAGCCATCATTGACGGAAAACAGCCACGGCTATTTGTTGGAAACACCACGTATTGAATGGTATGTGGACCATTACTTCCAGCACGGCGAGGACCGGCGCGCCCATTCTCCGCTGTACATGCCCATGGGCGCGGGCATGCCGGAGACCCTGGTGATCACCGCCGGCCTGTGCCCGCTGCGTGATGAGGGCCTGCGCTACCGCGATCGTCTGGATCAAGTCGGCGTCCCTCACCAGCACGTACATTTTCCCGACATGATTCACGCTTACCTGAATCTGGAGGATCTGGTGCCGGAGGCGTGCGAGGAAACCTATCGGTGTATCGGTGAATTCCTGGGCCGGATGCCCCGAACTTGAATCGCGGTTCGTGAGCCGGTGGTGCCCCATGATTCGCTGGCAAGCCAGCTTCCCACAGAGGGACCACGAAGCCGCTGTGGGAAGCTGCCTCGGCAGCGAATACGGTGCGAAATCATGTCCGCAAGGCTGAGCTAGCGAGCCAAAGGCGAATCAGCGTGTCTGTGTTATTTGATTGGTAAAACTTATGAAAACCTGGCCGTTCCCGCCGGTATGCATATTGACCGTTTCCCTCACCGATTTATGGTGGAGGAACCGGTTTGAAGAATGTCCAGGGACCATGACATGTCTTCCGCAGTACCCGCTCCATCCAGCCCCTTTGTACACGGCCATCTAACGCTGGAAAGACAGGAACGCCGTGCCTGCAATCTGCTTCGCGGAGCGCGCCGACATCACACCCCGGCGGTGTTGAGGCTGGCCGCGCGACGCCGTGTACAACGTCAACCCTTCACCCTGGCCGATGCCCGGCGCGCCATCGCTCGAGAACAGGGTTTCGCGGACTGGGCCTCGCAGAGCCACCACATTCGCGAGCTGGAACACAGCCAGCCGCTGTACGGCCTCAGCCCCGACGGCGATGAGGCCACTCTGCATCTGTGCGGCGCCATGGACCTGACCCCACGTCTACGTGAAGCCGGCTTCGTCGGTGAAATAGTGAGCCTGGCGGACCCGTACAGTCTCGGCCCCCTGCGTAACGAACCGATACCGCTGTTCCGGCAGCGGCGCAGCCGCTTTCTGGCCAATCTGCGGCAACAGGACTGGCAACGGGTGGCACGGGAGCAGCAAGAGATTCAGGACCGGCTGGCGCAAGTCGCGCGCGGACGGCGCGTGGTATTGTGGTTCCAGCACGACAGTCAGGACCAACTGATTCTGGCCCGGCTGTTGCACCAGTTCAGCCATAATCCCCATGGCGGTCCGCTGCAATTGATCGCGGTGGAATCAGTGCCGGGGGTCAAGCGTTTCCGCTGTCTTACCCAACTGGCGCCCTTTGTCCTCAACTGGTTGTGGCGACGACGGTACACCGTCAATACCGCGCAATTATCGCTGGGCGAAGCGGCCTGGCACGCGGTGACCGCCAACCACCCCGAAGCGCTTTACCGCCTGTCCCGGCACACTACCTCGGCGTTGCCCATGCTCGGCCGGGCGCTGCGCCGTCACCTGTTGGAACTGCCGGACCCGGCCACTGGCCTGGGACTGAGCGAACAACTGGCGGCTCAACTGGTGGCGGAACGGGGCCCGATTTCCGTGCGCGGGCTGTATCACGCCTTGCAGGAGGAGCGTGAACCTCTTCCCTATTTATCTCCACAAATGTTCCGTTGGGTTTTAAAACCCCTGCTGGAAGGCGAACGCGCGCTGCTGGAATACCAGCGCACGCCGGGGCATTCCTGGGATGAGGGCCTGCTGGATGTCACCCATGCCGGCCATGGTGTGCTTAGTGGCTACCGTAACTGGCTGGACAGTCGTCCACCGGTACGCTGGGTCGGCGGCATCCCCATCGGCGGCACCCACGCCTGCTGGTGCATTGACAAGAGTAGTGGACAACCGACAAGGCAATTAAGAGTGAACAGTGAATAGTTAACAGTGAAAAAATGAAAAACCAAAACAGGTGAGCCTTAGCTACTGTGGGAAGCTTGCTTGCAAGCGAATGGAGTTTGCCCAAGTTTTCAGTAATATTCGCTTGCAGGTAAGCTCCCACAGAAAACGTATGAACCGCACTTTTTTTTTCGCTATTAACTATTCACTATTCACTCCTAACTGCCTTCTTCTCTGCGAATGTGCTCCACCAAAAGCTCCGCCACGGCGCCCGGTTGTTGCAGGTGCAGGAAGTGGCCGGCGTTCTCCACGGTATGAGCGTACAAGCCCTCGGGAAAATCGGCGGGGTATATGGTGTGGTCCAACAGGCGCGGGCTCATGCAGCCGTCGCTTTCGCCCAGTAGAACCTGAGTCGGTACCCGGGTTTCTCCCAGCAGTGTTTTGCTGGCCTGACGCAGGTCCCGCCGCCATAGCCGGGGCAAGTGCCGGTACCAGCCCAAGGCGGCGGCCAGGACGCCGGGCTGGGCCAGAGTGTGCTTGGCCTGTTCCAGATACCGTCCCCCTTCCCAGCCCGGCGACCAGCGCCGCCACAGCGTGGCGACACCGTCCAGATCGTTGCGGTTGAGCCAGGTCTCCGCCGCCAATGGCAGTTGGAAAAACGGAATATAGGCGCTCAAGCCCAACTGCTCCGGCACCCGCAACAGCGCCTGGGGCAAGCGCTTCAAAGGCGGGATCGCCAGCGCGGAAAAAGAGCTGAAGGTTTCCGGGTAACGGGCACAGGCCAGGTAGCCCAGCACCGCGCCCCAATCATGGCCGACCAGGTGCAGGCGTCCGCCCAACTGGTCGGTGAAGGCCATCAGATCCTCCAACGCGGCGGTCAGCGCATAGTCACCGCTGCCGGGCTGACAGGACGGCGCATAGCCGCGCAATGCCGGGGCCACGGCGGTATAACCGGCGCCTGCCAGCCGCTCCATGATATCCGCCCAGTTCTCATGGGTATCCGGAAAACCATGCAGCAACAATACCGGCTCGCCATCACCGGCCAGCAACGCCGGAAAACGCAGATCGCCGTTCACCAGTTCAACTCGTTTCACCGGGATACCTCGAAGTCCTCGTAGCCTTTCGGGCTGCGTTCGGTTTGCGTCACTTCAGTGACCCGCGCCCGGGTCGGGCCGCGGCGCATCCAGGCCAACAAGGCACTGACCGCTTCCTCGCTGCCCTCCAGCCAGGCTTCCACACCGCCATCGTCCAGATTGCGGACCCAGCCCACCACGCCGCGTTGGCGGGCTTCATCACAGGTGCTGGCACGAAAATACACGCCCTGAACACGGCCACGCACCACCACTTGACGGGCAATCATGATCCCTCATCCCTTCTTGCCAAGAGCCTGTTTACGATCTATTCACCGCCGTGCCGGTCACCAGCCCGCGGAGGGCCGTCGTCGGTTTCCGACAACTGGTTCTCGAACAGCGTTTCCAGAGCAAACGACAGTGGCGCGCGCATGCCCTCGCGCGCCTGATCGCATCGTGCCTTGAGCACCGCCTCCCAGGGTTCCAGCCCCTGGGCATTGACGCTCAGTTGCTGTTCGCTGGTCCAGGGTAACATGGCGAGCAGCTCCGCCAGGGTCAACGAACGTAAATCCCCGCTCAACATATAACCGCCCTCGTCGGTGCGGCAAATCAAGCCGAGGTCATCGAGCAGATTACGGAATTCGTCCCAGTGCGTGACGCCGGCCTCCCGCAGCACACGCTGCACCTCGTTATCACGTAGCACTTCTCCGTTACGTTGTCGTGTCCACAGCACACACAGCAAGCGCAGCAACGATTGGGTGCGCGGCACCCGGCGACGAAACTCCTCGAACACCACCAGGCCACGCACCAGCTCGGCGCCGGCGAGAACGATGATCCAGGAGATATAAATCCATAACAAAAACACCGGCACCATGGCGAAGGCGCCGTAGATGACCTGATAGCTGGGCACCTGCCGGATAAAGAAAGCGAAGCCGCCCTTGGCCAGTTCGAACGCCAACGCCGCCAGCACCGCACCGAGCACGCCCTGGCGAATCGGCACCGAGGTGTTCGGCACCACGATGTACAGCAACGATAGCAAACCGGTGGTCATCACCACCGGCAAGGCGCGCAGCCAGAAACGGTCTCCCCCCAGATAAGCCACTGTGTCGGTGACCAGGGAAACGGAAGTGAGATAGGAACTGATACCCAGGCCCGCACCCAGCAGGATCGGGCCCAGAGACAACACCGCCCAGTACATCATCAGACTGGTCAGCCCCTTGCGCGGCTTGCCAATCCGCCAGATGCGATTCAACGACTGCTCGATGGTGCGCAACATCAACACCGAGGTCACCACCAGAAACAAGGCCCCCACCACGGTGAGATTGGTGGCCTGCCGCGAGAAGCCTTCCAGATGGCTGAGGATCTGATCTCCGGCGGACGGCACGAAATACTGGAACGCCCACTGACGAATCGCCAGCCCCCGTTCGTTGAGCGCCGGGATCGCCGATATCACGGTGAACATCACCGTCATCACCGGAACGATGGCGAACAAGGTGGTATAGGTGAGCGCCGCCGCCGATGACAGACAACCGTCCTCGACGAACTGGCGGCGCAGCAGGCGCAGGAACGACACCAGGGATTGCATGCGCACGCGAAAGGGAATCAGAGGTGTATCGTCCTGGTCCGTCATCGGTTTTCTATGTCCTGATAATTCGCTGGCAAGCCAGCTTCCCACGGAGGGGCCTCGAAGCCGCTGTGGGAAGCTGGCTTGCCAGCGAATCGGTGGAATCTCCCACAAACACGGCTCACTGCCGTACAATCGGGGGCTTTCGCGCGCGCCGCCTGACACGGAGACGGCAGCGCCCATATATTCGCAAGGGGAGCGAGGCCATGGCCGACTACAGCATCTATCATAATCCGCGCTGTTCCAAATCCCGCCAGGCGCTGGCGCTGTTGGAAGAGAACGGTATCGAGCCGAACGTGATAAAGTATCTGGACAACCCGCCGGATGCCAATACCCTGCGCGATCTGGTCCGACAACTCGGATTGACCCGCGCCCATGATCTGGTGCGCGTCAAGGAAGCGGAATACGAAGAAGCGGGGCTGCATGCGGACGCCGACGACAACACCGTCATTGCCGCTCTGGTTCGCTACCCCAAGTTGCTGGAACGGCCGGTGGTGGTCCACGGCAAACGCGCGGTCATCGGACGGCCGCCGGAAAAAGTGATGGAGCTGATCGAATCGTGAGTGCTTATATCCTGGTTCTCTACTACAGCCGCACCGGCGCGGTGGCGGAGCTGGCGCGCCAGGTGGCGCGGGGCGTGGAGAGCAGCGGCATGGAAGCGTGTCTGCGCACCGTGCCGCCGGTGTCCGCCGATCACCAGGCCACGGCGCCGGCGGTACCGGACAGCGGCGCCCCCTATGTTACGCTTGACGACCTGCGCGGCTGCGCCGGGCTGGCACTGGGCTCACCCACCCGCTTCGGCAACATGGCGGCGCCGCTGAAGTATTTCATCGACCAGACCAGCGATCTGTGGATGTCCGGGGACCTGATCGGCAAACCCGCCGGCGTGTTCACCGCTTCCGCCAGTCAGCACGGCGGCCAGGAAAGTACCCTGTTATCGATGATGCTGCCGCTGTTTCACCACGGCATGGTACTGGCCGGCGTACCCTACAGCGAAGCGGCCCTGACCCGCACCCGCGACGGCGGCACCCCCTACGGCCCAAGCCATGTGGCCGGCATCGACAACCGCACCCAGCCCAGTGACGACGAGATCACGCTGGCGCGGGCGCTGGGCCACCGCCTTGGCGGACTCGCCCGGGCGCTGGAGCGGCGCCGATGATTCTGCTGCTACGGCTCACCTATGCCCTGCTGCTGTTGATCGGGCTGGCCAACCAGTTCTGGCTGGGACCGCCGGACGCGCCCTGGATGGCGGCGGTGATCATGGGAGTCGGCTTGTACCTGCCATTGCTGTTGATGATGCCGGCGGTGATCAGCGCCGATAAGCGCGGACTGACCTGGCTGTGTTTTCTGTTGCTGTTTTATTTTTGCGGCTACGTGGTACAGGTTCTGGACCCACCGCCAGTGCGCACCCTGGCCATCGTCAAGGTGAGCCTGACCACGGTGCTGTTCGTACTGTCCATGCAAGTGATCCGGGGTGGACGTGCTGATTGATGAACGTCTGCATATCGATACGCCGGAAGGCGCGCGGCTGACCTTGTCCCTGGCCGGGCCGCTGCCGCGCGGCATGGCCTACGGCATCGATTTGATGATCCGTGCCCTGATCCTGGTGATGGTGGCCACTCCCCTGATGTTATTGGGCCGTGGCGGCTCCGGTCTGTATTTGTTGCTGCTGTTCCTGCTGGAATGGTTCTATCCGGTGCTGTTCGAGGTATTCCGCCAGGGGCGCACGCCCGGTAAGGCCGTGATGGGCCTGGCGGTGGTGCACGGCAACGGTGCGCCGGTGGGTTTCAGCGGCTCGCTGGTGCGCAACCTGCTGCGCACCGCCGACCTGTTCCCTTTTGCCTACCTGACCGGCTTCATCGTCATGCTGGTGTCCTCCCGCCAGCAACGGCTGGGCGATCTCGCCGCCGATACCCTGGTGATTCACGTGCCCGCGCCGCAAGCCCGCCCGGCCCCCGGTGACGGTGGCGGCGAACCGCCGGATTGGCCGCTGAACCGGGACGACCAGTTGGTGCTGCTGGCCTTCCATGATCGCGGCCAGCGGCTGTCCGAGGAGCGCCAGCGGGAACTGGCCCGGCTGGCTTACCCGGAACTCGCCGACGAGGCCGCCCTGGCGCGCTTGCGCCGGGTAGTCAATCACGTGCTGGGGGCGGCATGAGACAAAGTCAGTTCGAACAGCGCTATCAGCCCCAGTGGCATCGCCTTGAGCAGGGCCTGACCGCACTGGAGAAAAAGCAGCGCCCCAAGAAGGTGGATTTGGCGCGCTTCACCGGTGATTACCAGGACCTTTGCCATCAGTTGGCGCTGTCGCGGGAACGGGGCTACAGCCTGGTGCTGCAGGACTACCTGAACGACCTGATGCTGCGCGCCCATCGCCAACTCTACCGCCACCGGGCGCCGCTGATGCCGGGGCTGGCGGCGTTCCTGCGCGGCGGTTTCCCGAGAGCGGTGCGCGCCATGTGGCGCTGGCATCTGATCAGTGCCCTCGCCTTCGTGCTGTCCGCCGGGGTGGTGGCGGCCATGATCCTGCATGACCCCGAGCTGGTGCACACGGTGGTGGACGGCAACGGCATCAGCGATCTGGAAAACATGTACCATCCGGATCTGCGTGACAGCAGCGACCGCAACCGGGCCGACGATCTGATGATGTTCGGCTACTACATCTACAACAACATCGGCATCGCCTTCCGCACCTTCGCCGGCGGGCTGCTGTTCGGCATCGGCGCCCTGGTGGTGATGCTGTTCAACGGCAGTTTCCTCGGCGCCGCCGCCGCCCATCTGACACTGGTGGGCGCTGGCCAGCCGTTCTATACCTTCGTCATTGCCCATGGGGCCCCGGAGTTGACCGCCATCGTGCTGGCCGGCGGCGCCGGGCTGCGCCTGGGCTGGTCGCTGGTGGCGCCGGGCTCCTGGCGACGGGTGGACGCCTTGCGCCGGGCGGCGCGGGAAACACTTCCGGTCATGTACGGCGTGTTCCTGCTGCTGGTACTGGCGGCGATGATCGAGGCGTTCTGGTCCTCACGGGAGCTGGATGCCCAGATCAAATACACCGTCGGCGGCATCAGTTGGGCCCTGCTCTATTTCTATTTGCTGTTCGCGGGGCGTCATGGATCTGAATAACCTGTGCGCCCGTCTGGCCCCCCGTTCCCCCTGGCAGGCCATGGATCTGGGCACCCGTTTCTACCGCCGCTGGTGGCGCCAGGTCACCCTGGTATGGCTGTTGTTCACGGCCCTGCCCTACGCCCTGCTTTGCGCCCTGTCCATCAGTCTGGAAAGTCTCTGGCCGATAGTGGTGTTCTGGTGGTTGAAGCCACTGTGGGAAAGACCACTGCTGGCGTTCTTCAGCCATGCCTTGTTCGGTGATTACCCCAACGCCTGGGCCCTGCTCAAACGCTTTCCCGGCTATGGCCTGAACGGCCTGGCGGGGCAGCTGACCTGGCGCCGGCTGAGCCCGTTCCGGGGCCTGCTGACCGGCATCTGGCAGTTGGAAGGATGCCGTGGCGCCCAGGCCTCGGCCCGCATCCAGGTGCTGTTACGTCCGCCGGGACAGCGGGCCGGCACGCTCATGGGTTTGATGGTGGCGCTTGAGCAGGTGCTGCTGACCGGCTTGCTGGTGCTGGCACTGACGCTGGTGCCCTGGGACTTCAATATGGAGTTCAGCGTCTGGTTCAGCGAGCAGAGTGATCTGCACCTGAGCCTGGCGGCGCTGGCCTGGTATCTGACGCTGACCATCACCGAGCCGCTCTACGTGGCGGCCGCCTTTTCGCTCTACCTCAACCAGCGCACCTGGCTGGAAGGCTGGGATCTGCAACTGGGGTTGGACCGTATTGGCCAACGGCGCCGCGCGCTCGGCGTCACCACCCTGGCGTTACTGGTGATGCTCACCCTGGTGCCGCATCCGGCACCCGTAATGGCGGCCGAACCGGAAAACCCCAAACAAGCGGCCACCGAACTGCTCGCCGACGAACGGTTCATGCCAATGGAAATCCGCGAGGAGCGCCAACTGCGCCCATCCTTGCGCGGCGATGACAAGGACAGCCTCTGGAACCGCCTGCTCGATGGGTTGTTCAACAACGACAACGCGGATCGCGACCGTGCCGGCGATGACTGGCAAATGCCGGATCAACTGGTCACGGTCCTCTCCACTCTGGTGCTGGTGGCCCTGATCGTGTTCCTGCTGCTGGCCCTGTTCCGCAACCACGGCGCCCTGAAAGGCGGCCGCTCCAGGTCCCTGGAGATGCCGGTGAGCGTGGCGGGCCTGGATACCCGCGCCGAGTCCCTGCCGGACGATCTGGGTAACGAGGTGGAACAGGCGCTGGCCGGTGACGATGTGCGCGCGGCGCTGGCGTTGCTGTTGCGCCATGCTCTGGTGACCCTGTTTCAGAGCCACCCCACCCGGCTCACCCCCGGCGCCACCGAGCGGGATTGTCTGAACGCCTATCGCCGCCAGCTCGGTGATGACGCCAGGGTCACCTATCTGGAAGAGCTGGTGCGGCAATGGACACGCGTTGCCTGGGCCCACCAGCCGGTGACACCGGATCAGGCGCGCCAGTTGCTGCTGCGCTGGCAACAGCTGCACAGCGCGGAGGTGGCACCATGAAGCGCCGGTGGCCCTACCTTGTTCTGGTGCTGTTGGTGGCCCTGGTGGCGGGCTACTTCTGGGCCACGGTACCGGTGCAATACGCCGCGCCGGCCTCACCGGACGCCGGCGTGCGCAACAACCCGTATCTCGCCGCGCAGCAGCTGCTGGACCGCTGGGGACGGCCCAGCCGCCGCATCTTCAGTACCCGGGCGTTGTTTCCATTACCGGACACCGATACCACCCTGATCCTCGACGGCGACCGTGGCTCCCTGGGCTATGAACGGCAGTTGGATCTGCTCAACTGGGTTCACGACGGCGGCAATCTGATTATCGCCGGCCGCTACCAGCCGCCCTTGGACGCCTGGTTCGACGAGGCGGACGAGGCTGAAGAGGCTGAAGAGGCGGAAAGCGAGCAGCACGAAGCCGAACAGGGACAGCAGCGCGATCCCGACCCACTGCTGTCCCTGTTCGGGGTGACGGTCGAGGCGCTTCCCCTCGAGGACACTGAAGACGACCCGCTGGTGCAGCTGTTCGACCGTTTCCGGCCGATGGAAGACTGGTTTTTGGAGTATTGCCTCAGCGGCGACGCCTCCGAGGAACGGCTGCATCAATGCGAGGTGCTTACCTGCGAGGCACCAGGGCACTGGCAACCACCGGCGGTGACCCACAACCTCGGAGACCACCCCCGGCGGTTGCAAAGTGAGACGCCGAGCCGTCTCCTGTACACCCCCTTGCCGGAGGACACCGCTACCGGCGGGCCGGATCAGTGGCTGGCGGCCTCGGCCAGCAACGATACCGGCGAAACCCTGCTGCGCTTCCGGGCGGGCGCCGGCACCGTCACCGTGCTGACCGAACTGGGGCTGTGGGACAACCAGCACCTGCACCACTTCGATCACGCCCGTCTGCTGGCGGATCTGACCGCCCCGGGGCCGGTGTGGTTCGTGCGGGGAATCGATATCCCACCGCTGCCCATATGGCTGTGGGAGCGATTCTGGCCCGCCATTTTCGCTTTGATACTGGCGCTGGCGTTCTGGTTATGGCGGCGACTGCCGCGACGCGGCCCGTTGTGGCGCGATCCCGCCCGGCAGCACACCGATTACCTCGGCCACTTACGAGCGATTGGCCATTTCCATTGGCGCACCGGCCAAAGTGACCGGTTGCTGGCCTCCCTGCGTCAGCAGATTCAACGTCGCATCGCCCTGCAACACGCGGACCCGGCCCGGGCCCTGGCGCTCGCCGCCAAACGTCTGGACATCCCCGAACACACGCTTTCCCAAGCCCTGGAGCAAACCCCCACCGACCGCGCTCAGTGCGTGGCCATGGTGGCGCTGTTGCAACAGGTCAGGCAGAGGATCAGGAGTCAACCATGAAGACCGCCGAAACCCTGGAACAGGCCACCACCCTGGCCGCCGAGATCGAGGCCCAGCTCAACCGGGTGCTGATCGGGCAACCCGAAGTCACCCGCCAGGTGCTGATCGCCCTGATCACCGGCGGGCACGTGCTGATCGAAGGCGTGCCGGGGCTGGGAAAAACGCTGCTGGCGCGGAGCCTGGCGCGGGTGCTCAAGCTCGATTTCCAGCGCATCCAGTTCACCCCGGATCTGATGCCCACCGACGTCACCGGCCACGCTATCTATGACGCCGGCAACGCCACCTTCCATATCCGCAAGGGACCGGCCTTCACCAATCTGCTGCTGGCGGACGAGATCAACCGGGCGCCGGCCAAGACCCAGGCAGCCTTGCTGGAGGTGATGCAGGAGCGGCAGATCACCATCGAGGGCGAAAGCTTCAGTCTGGCGCCGCCGTTCGTGGTCATGGCCACCCAGAACCCGCTGGACCAGGAGGGGACCTACCCGTTGCCGGAGGCGGAGCTGGACCGTTTTCTGTTCAAGATCCTGATCGGCTATCCGGAACAGGACGACGAGGCCCGGATGCTGCGCATGGTGCTGGACGGCACCCTGGCGGACAGTCTCGACAACGCCGGGCTCAGTGCCGTCACCGACAGCGCCGGCGTGCTTTCCTTGAGCCACTGGGCGGAGCAGGTGCTGCTGGACGACGCCATCCTCGATTACCTGCTGCGCCTGGCCCGCGCCACCCGCGATCACCCGGCCCTGGTCCAGGGCGCGAGCCCGAGGGCCAGCATCGCCCTGGCCCGGGCGGCGAAGAGCTATGCCCTGCTGGACGGCCGCGATTTTGTCATTCCCGATGACATCAAGGCGGTGGCGCCGCCGGTGCTGCGCCACCGTCTGCGCCTGGGCGTGGACGCGGAACTGGAGGGCCAGACCGTGGAGACCGTGCTGGCCCATTTGCTGGAGCAAGTGGAGGCCCCGCGTCAATGAGACCCGGGTCACGACTGCTGTTGCTGCTGCTGGGTTGGGCGGCGCTGGGCCTGCTACCGGTACTGGCGGCGGCCTTCGCCCCTGGATGGCGCGACAGTGCCTTGCTGGGCTGGGTGCTGGCCGGGCTGGCGCTGGCCTTATGGGCGACGCTGGACGCCCTGCGCCTGAGTGCACGGCCGGCCCCTGCCGCCGAGCGCTCGCTGCCCGCCGCCCTGTCGGTAGGGGTGCCGCAGACCATCACCCTGCGCCTGAGCGGCGGCAAACCCGGCGAGGTCTGGAGTCTGGCCGATCATCACCCCGATGATGACAGCCATACCGGCCTGCCCCGGGACGTGACCCTCGCCGCGGACCTCACCGAGGTCCGTTATCGCTACCGTCCCTCCCGGCGCGGCCCGGTGGCGTTCGGCGATATCGAAGTGTGGCTGCCGTCCCCGGCGCGTCTGTGGCAAGGCCGCCGCCGGGTGGCCGCCGCCCGCACCGTGCCGGTGTATCCGGACTTCTCACCGATCGCCCGGGCGGCCCTGGCGGTGGACAAAAGCCAGTTGCGTTTCGGCAATCGCCAGCAGCCACGCCGCGGCCAGGGACTGGAGTTCCACGAGCTGCGGGAATATCAGCCCGGCGACAGCCCGCGCCGCATCGACTGGAAAGCCAGCGCCCGCCGCCGTCACCTGATCACCCGTCACTATCAGGATGAACAGAACCAGAGCCTGTGGGTGCTGTTGGACGCCGGGCGGCGGATGAAGCTGCCAGTAGGTGATCTGACCCTGTTCGACCACGGGCTCAACGCCACCTTGTTGCTGGCCTGGTCGGCGCTTCGTCAAGGCGACCGGGTGGGCAGCCTGTTGTTCTCCCGGGACACCCCGCGCTGGCTGTCACCGGTGCACGGCCCCGATGGCATTCAAACCCTGCTGAAAGGCTTTTATGACGTTCATCCCCAGGAACACGCCAGTGATTTCAGCCAGGCCGCCCGCTACTTCCATGGCCGCTGGCAACGCCGCTCCCTGGTGGTGCTGGTCAGCCGGCTGCACCCGGAGGACGCCGACGATCTGCTTGCCGCGGTGACGCTGCTGAGTCGACGCCATCTGGTGATGGTGGCGGACATCCGTCCGCCGGAGCAGGAAGCATTGCACCAGGCGCCGGTCCAGGACCTGGACGATGCTCTGCGGCTGGCGGCGGACGCTCAGGAACAGGAACAGCGGAGAGCCCTGCATGTGCGCCTGCGCCGCGCCGGCGCCAATATCGTCGCCGCCACCCCGGAGCACCTCGCCGAACGCCTTGGGCAGACCTATCTGGCTTTGAAACGGGCGGGGAGACTGTGAAAAGCAGTTAATAAGGAACAATGAATAGTGAATAGTTTCGCGTGGCGGATCCTTCCACGCAGATAGTACAGAGGCCGCGTCCAAAGCCTTGCGCGACATTATCGTCATCAAGAAAACAAGCCGCTTCTCGGCTGCGGCCAGACGTTATCGATACGCAATCGTCCCCCGGCTACGCAATGTTTTTGATTTTCGCTGTTAACTATTCACTGTTCCCTATTAACTGCCTTCATTCGACGCTCCCACCTCAAATTGTTACCCTGTTCCAGGGTACGAACTATTTTTCTGATTGTTAAGAAAAAATCGCAGTACTGATTTTCTCCAGGATAAGGAACCTGCATGGACTCCAATCCCACTGAAGAGGTTTCCTCGAACCTCAAAATTAATCCGCCGGTTTTTATCACCTCCGTCGTCATTATTGTCGGTCTGGTGCTGTTTTCGGTTTTATTCAAAAAACCCGCCGCTGAATTCTTCGGTGATCTCAAGACAGGTGTTACCCAATACGCCAGTTGGTTTTACATTCTCACCGTTGCAATTATTCTCGCGTTGGTGGTGTTTTTAATCGTCAGCCGCTACGGCGATATCAAGCTCGGGCCGGATCATTCCGAGCCGGACTACAGTTACGCGTCCTGGTTCGCCATGCTGTTTTCCGCCGGCATGGGTATCGGCCTGATGTTCTATGGCGTGGCCGAGCCGGTGTTGCATTACATGTCGCCACCAATGGCCGAACCCGGCACCATCGATGCCGCCAAGGAGGCCATGCGCATCACCTTCTTCCATTGGGGGTTGCATGCCTGGTCCATCTACGCCGTGGTGGCGATGATCCTCGGTTACTTCAGCTTCCGTCACGGTTTGCCTCTGACACTACGATCCGCGCTATACCCCCTGATCGGCAAACGCATTTACGGGTTCTGGGGGCACCTGGTGGACATCTTCGCGGTGGTCGGGACGGTGTTCGGCGTGGCGACGTCTCTCGGCCTTGGCGTGGAACAGGTCAACGCCGGCCTCCACTACTTGTTTGATCTGCCCGACACCGAGAACATGAGGGTGGTGCTGATCATCTCCATCACCGCGCTGGCCACCTTATCGGTGGTCACCGGCCTGGATGCCGGGATACGCCGGCTCTCGGAACTGAATCTGGCGCTCGCCTTCCTGCTGTTGATGTTCGTGCTCTGTCTGGGCCCGACCCTGTTCCTGCTGAAAACCTACGTGCAGAACCTGGGTTCCTATCTGTCCACTCTGGTGGATATGACCTTCAACCTCTACGCCTACCAGCCCGTGGCCGAGGACGGTGGCGGACCGCAAGGCTGGATCAGTGGCTGGACCCTGTTCTACTGGGGCTGGTGGATTTCCTGGTCGCCGTTCGTCGGTATGTTCATCGCCCGTATCTCGCGCGGCCGCACCATTCGCGAATTCGCGCTCGGCGTGATGCTGGTCCCCGCCGCCTTCACCCTGTTCTGGATGACCGTGTTCGGCGATACCGCCATCAATATGATTCTCACCGGCGTCTACGAAAACCTGGGCGCCCAGGTGAAAGCGGACGAAGCGGTGGCGTTGTTCCACTTCCTGGAACAGTTCCCCTGGTCCGGCCTGGTGTCCTCCATCGCCACTCTGATGGTGGTGGTGTTCTTTGTTACCTCTTCCGATTCCGGTTCCATGGTCGTCGACATGCTCGCCTCCGGCGGACACGACGACACACCGGTATGGCAGCGGGTGTTCTGGGCCAGTTCCGAGGGGATCGTGGCCATCGCGCTAATGCTCGCCGGCGGCCTCGGCGCGCTACAGTCCGCCACCATTGCTCTGGCGCTTCCGTTCTCGGTAGTGCTGCTGGTGGCCTGTGTCGGCCTGCTGCGGTCACTCAAGGTGGAAGGCATTCGCAAGCTCAGCTTCCAGGCCTCGCTGGCACCGCCGCCCGCCGTGCACATGGGCCACAGCACCCCCACCGGAGGCTGGAAGGCGCGTCTGCGCGGCGTGGTCAGCTTCCCGGACAAGGCACGCGTGATGCAGTACGTGGCGGAGGTCGCGGCTCCGGCCTTGCAGTCAGTGGCCGACGAGTTGCGTGGCCATGGTCTCAAGGTCGAGGTCAGCGAGAGCGACGAAGGGGATCGGGTTTATCTGACCGTGGACCTGGGGCAGGAAATGGACTTTGTCTACGGTGTGCGGGTACGCGGCTATACCCGGCCGTCCATCAGCATGCGTCAGTTGGAGCACTCCAAACGCAAGGCGGAAAGCGATCGCTACTATCGCGCCGACGTGTTCCTCAGTGAAGGTGGTCAGGATTACGATCTGATGGGCTTTACCCGTGAGCAGGTGATCGGCGACGTGCTCGATCAGTATGAGAAACACATGCACTTCCTGCACATGATGCGGTGAGGTGGTGGGCGGGCCTTCGGGCCCGCTTTTCCATCACGGAAACATCACGCTCCATGAACGTGGAGACATGAAATCACGCCATTCGCTGCCAAGGCAGCTTCCCACAGCGGCTCCGTAGCCCTTTCCGTGGGAAGCTGCCTTGGCAGCGAATGGCGTGCGTGTAAAAGCTCAATCCAGTGGTCTGAGCAGACCGTCGTGTAATTCATGGCGGGTATGACAACGGCTGGCGAAATCCGGCGCGTGGGTCACCAGCAGGAAGGCCGTTCCCAACGTTTGATTGAGTTCCAGCATCAAGTCCTGGACCTGGGCGGCGGTGCGCTCGTCCAGATTACCGGTGGGCTCATCCGCCATCACCAGTGCCGGATCAGTGACCAGTGCCCGGGCAATCGCCACCCGCTGACGTTCACCGCCGCTGAGCATGGAAGGCTTGTGCCGCAGCCGCTCACCCAGCCCCACTCGGGACAACACCTGCTCGGCACGCTCGGTGGCCTGTTTGGGCAACTCGCCACGAATCAGCAACGGCATGGCCACGTTCTCCAGAGCGGTGAACTCCGGCAATAAATGATGAAACTGATAGACGAAGCCAAGATAGCGGTTGCGCACCTGCCCCAGCGCCCGCTCGTTCATCCCCGCCAACGGCTGGCCACCGATGGTGACACTGCCGCGGGTGGGAACATCCAGGCCGCCGAGCAGGTTCAGCAGAGTGGATTTGCCGGAACCGGAAGCGCCGATGATGGCCGCCATGTCGCCGCGCCGCACATGCAATTCCACGCCATTGAGCACCCGCAGCTCACCCCGTCCTTCCTGATAGCTCTTGATCAGCCCTTGGGCATGCAACACGGTATCATTCATAACGCAGTGCCTCCGCCGGGTGCACCCGGCTGGCGCGCCAGGACGGATATAAAGTGGCCGAGAAACTGATCAGCATCGCGATACCGACGATGATGCCGACATCACTCCACTGCAATTCGGACGGCAGATAATTAACGAAATAGGCGTCAAACAAATGGGCGTTGAAGGTACTCTCGATCCATTGCGCCAAGGCACTGACATTTTTCGCCAGCCCGATCCCCAGGGCGGTACCAAGAAGAGTCCCGACCATACCCACCACGGTGCCCTGCACCATGAAAATTCGCATGATCGCGCCAGGCGACGCCCCCAGCGTGCGCATCACCGCGATGTTGCCGCGTTTCTCGGTGACCAGCATCACCTGACTGGAAATGATGTTGAAGGCGGCCACCGCGACGATGAAGCTGAGCAACAGCGTCATCATGGTTTTTTCCATCTTGATGGCCTGGAACAGATTACCGTGGGTGCGGGTCCAGTCACTGGTGTAGTAGCCATAGCCGAGGCTCTGCTGCAGCTCCCAGCCTACCTGGGGAGCGGCGAACAGATCCGTGAGCCGCAAATGCACCCCTTCGACGGTGCCTGGCTGGCGGGCCAGGCGGGCGGCGTCGTCCACATTGACGTAGGCATAGAGTGAATCCACCTCGGCGCGGGCACGGAAAATACCCGCCACGGTGAAGCGTTTGAAGCGCGGCATCACGCCCGCCGGCGACACCGTCGCCTCGGGCAGCACCAGAGTGACCTTGTCCCCGACTTCCGCGCTCAGCTTACGCGCCAGGCCGTAGCCCAACACCACGCCGAAACTGCCGGGCTCCAGGGCATCGAACTCCCCTTCCCACATCATGTCACCGACGATCGACACCTGGCGCTCCGCCTTCGGCTCGATCCCGGAAATCAGCGCCCCGGCCACATTACCGTCAAAGGTCAGCATGCCCTCCAACTGCCGAAACGGCGCCACCGCCTCCACTCCGGGGTAACCCTCGATCTGATCCGCCAACTGCCGCCAGTCATTGACCGGTTCGCGCCCGTAGACCGACAGGTGCGTCACCATGCCGAGGATGCGGGTCTGCAATTCCCGGTCAAAGCCGTTCATCACCGACAGCACGGTGATCAGGACCGCCACTCCCAACATCAGCCCCAGGGCCGAAATCAGCGTGATAACGGAAATAAAACTGTTGCGGGCCCGGGCACCGGTATAACGCAGGCCAACATAGAGAGAGAATGGTCGAAACATGGCGCGCATTTAAGCACTATTGCTGATATGACGAAACTGCTTTCGGTCTCGTCCCCTGGTCGGATCACCTCAACTCGCTTTGTGACCAGTATCCTCGACCACGCAAATCACAATTGATTCAATGATCCGCGTTTTTATTGATCCGGCGGCCTCCGTCGCCAGGCCGGATTCCTTTTTTAAGTTGTTGGGGGGATACACCATGATAAGAATCGTCGTGGCGCTGTTGGCGCTGGCGGGGAGCGGCCCGGTGCTGGCCGGAGAAGCGCCTCAACGTGGCATGACCCAGGCCCAGGTGCGGGCGCAGTTCGGCGCCCCGCGGGACACCAAGGGGCCGGTGGGCCAACCGCCAATCAGCCGCTGGGTTTATCCGGACTACACCGTTTACTTCGAGAATCAGGTGGTGCTGCACAGCGTCACCCGGTCATTGAGCGAAACCACGGACACCGCCAGGCCGGCCGATGGCATCGACGATACCGAAGACAAGGATTCCAGCGACGCCGCCGGCAACGAGCAATCCTCTCCCCCGCCGCTCGCTCCCGAAACCGCCCGGGACAGCACCGCCCCATCGACGGCGCCGCGCGATGATGCCGCCAGCGATACCGGGGACGGCGGTGACGACGGCCAATTCCGCTTCGACCCGGTCACCGGGCGCATTGTCATGGACGACCGTCCGGCCACGGATCAGGGCGGCGAGGCGGCGCGCCAGTAAAACCGTCGACCGATACTCACCAGCGGGCTGGCTCCCACGGTTTGCGCCACGGGGCCGCCGTGGGAGCGGGCCGGCAAGCGATTACCCAACACCGGAGGCCACCACATCGCGGCCAGTTGACGGCGCCTTCAGGCGATACCACAATCGCGGGCCATCCCTTCTTGGAACCCGATATCATGCGCCGCCTGCTTCCTGAATGGCATCCTCAATGGGGCGTGCTCCTGGCCTGGCCGGACGTCAATACCGACTGGGCCGGGCAGCTGGAAGAGGCCGAGCAGAGCTTCACCGCTCTGATCGGCGCCATCCTCGGCCACGAAAACGTGCTGCTGCTGTGCCGCGACCTGGCGGCGGAAGCCCGCGCCCGCGAGAGCCTGAGCGCCGCCGGCGCCAATCTGGCGCGGCTGCACGTGATCCACGCCGACTACGACGATACCTGGGCGCGGGATTTCGGCCCCATCGCGGTGACCGACGATGGCGCCCCGCGATTGCTGGATTTCCGCTTCAATGGCTGGGGTGACAAGTTTCCGGCGGAACGCGATAACGCCCTCAATGGCCGGCTACCCTGGCGGGTCCCCCTGGAGGGGGTCGAGCTGGTTCTGGAAGGCGGTTCCATCGATACCGATGGCCAGGGCACGCTGCTCACCACCCGCCACTGCCTCAGCCATCCCAACCGCAATCCGGATCTGGATCAGCAGTCCCTGGAGACTGCCCTGCGCGAACATCTCGGCGTGGAGCGCATCTGGTGGCTGGAACATGGCCATCTTGAAGGCGACGACACCGATGCCCACGTGGACACCCTGGCCCGCTTCGTCAATCCCACCACCATTGCCTATGTGCAGTGCCAGGACGACAGCGACAGCCACTACCCCGCCCTGGCTGCCATGGAACGGGAACTTCAGGTACTGGCCGAGCAGAATGGTTTGACGCTGGCGCCGTTGCCGATGGTGTCGTCGCAGTACAATGACGACCGCGAGCGGTTGCCGGCCACCTACGCCAACTTCCTGATCACCAACCAGGCGATCCTGATGCCCACCTATCAGTGCCCCACCGATGAAGCGGCGCTGGCCGCGCTGCAACTGGCGGCGGGCAGCCGCCCGGTGATCGGCATTCCCTGCCGTGCGCTGATCGAACAGGGCGGCAGCCTGCATTGCGTTACCATGCAATTACCGGAAGGCGTGCTGGAGGACTGACATGCGGATCGCTATCGTTCAACAAAGCAACGGCAACGACCTGGAAGCCAACCTGGAAAAATCCCTGGATCTGGTGCGGCGGGCCGCCGCCGACGGGGCGGAGTTGGTACTGCTGCAGGAGTTGCACCGCAGCCTCTATTTCTGCCAGACCGAGGACACCTCGGTATTCGACCTGGCCGAGCCGATCCCCGGCCCCGGCACCGAACGGCTCGGCGCTCTGGCCCGGGAACTGAACATCGTCATCGTCGGCAGTCTGTTCGAAAAACGCGCCGCCGGCCTCTACCACAACACGGCGGTGGTACTGGAACGGGACGGCACCCTGGCGGGCATTTATCGCAAGATGCACATTCCCGACGACCCCGGCTTCTACGAGAAATTCTACTTCACCCCCGGCGACGCCACTTTCAATGACGGCCACTCCGGTTTCACGCCGATTCAGACCAGCGTCGGCAAGCTGGGCGTGCTGGTGTGCTGGGACCAGTGGTATCCGGAAGCGGCCCGGCTGATGGCGCTGGCCGGCGCCGAACTGCTGCTCTACCCCACCGCCATCGGCTGGGACCGCAATGACGATGACGCCGAGCAACAACGTCAGTTGGACGCCTGGATCACGGTGCAGCGCGCCCACGGCGTCGCCAACGGCGTGCCGGTGCTGGTGGCCAACCGCACCGGCTTCGAGAGCAGTCCGAACGGCGATGACGGCATTCAGTTCTGGGGCAACAGTTTTGTCTGTGGCCCGCAGGGTGAATTCCTGGCCCGGGCCGGCGGCGACGAGGAGACCGTGCTGGTGGTCGATGTGGACACTCGCCGCAGCGAAGCGGTGCGGCGAATCTGGCCATACCTGCGTGACCGCCGCGTGGATGCCTACGGCGATCTCACCAAGCGCTACCGGGACTGAAATAAAATCGCGATCAAGGCGTTTGAGCACTTCTTCGTTGCCAAGGCAGCTTCCCACAGCGGCTCCATAGCTCCCTCCGCGGGCAGCTGCCTTGGCAGCGAATAAGCGTGTAAGCGACCTGCTCCGTCACCGTGTGACGCCCGGACCTCGCTCTTTTTTCGCCGTCAACTGTCCACTATCAACTGTCAACTCTCTTTCAGCTCTGCGAGACGAAGCGCTCGGCGGCGTCTTCTTCGCTCAGTGGCGCCATCCGCCGCGGGCTGTGCACGCTGGCGTATTCCAGCACCGCCGTCACCGAATCGAACTGTCCAAGACGACGCAGCACGCTCAACGTCGGGGTGGCGAACTGCCGCTTGCCGCCACCATGGTAGTCCAGCGCCAAACGGGGGTTGACCCAGCAATGGTCGATGGTTTCCTGGCCGTCATGGCGCGGCTGCTGGAACGGCGGCGCCTCGGCCACGAAGAAACGGGTGTCGAAGCGGCGCGGCGGCCCCGGCGGGGTCACCCAATGGTCGAAATACCCCAGAGTCTCCAGCGGCACACGCAAATCGTGACGGCGGCACAGCGTCAGCCAGTCCAGCTCTCCGTTCATGACCGCATCCCGGTCATCGGCCAGTACCGGATGGTGGGGCTCCGGCCAGTCGGCATCGCCGGGCCGCGCCAGCAACACACCGGCCTCCTCGAAACACTCACGGATCGCCGCCACCAGATACCCCAGACCGCCCGCTTCCAGATTCAATAAGCTGTTGGCGGCGGCCTCATCGATACCGCCCAGATGGGGCATCAGCGCCGGATCGGAATCGGCGCGATCCACCGCGCCACCAGGAAAAACATAGAAACCGGGCATGAACACCGCTTTGTGGGTGCGCTGCAGCATAAGTACTTCGAGGCCCTCACGGGCGTCCCGAAGCAGGGCCAGAGTGGCCGCGGGACGTGGTTGCATAGATCAGCTCGCTTGATTCTTCTTTCCCTTCACCATAGCCGGTCCTTGAACGGAATGCGACGTCCGGCAAGGTTCTTGTTTCCCTATCCCGCTGGAGCGCATTCATTGCCGTCACCGGCCGGTCCGACCCGGCTGCCCGGCGCCACCCCATGGCGCTGGAAAAAGCCCGCGTTCACTTCCAGAGCACTGGCATAGGGGGCATCGGAGCGGTACACCGGGCAGGCGAAGGACTCCCGATGCGCACAGGGCGCCATGGTGCGGATGGTCAGAATCTCGCCACGCGGGTTCAGGAAGGCGATATCCAACGGGATGCGTGTGTTGAACATCCAGAATCCATTCGCCATTGGCTGCGGCCGCTCATACCGGAACCACATACCTTCAAACTCACCCAGCCGGTCCCGCTCCATCAATCCCCGGGTCCGGGCCTCGCGAGTGCTCGCCAGCTCCACCTGAATCGGCCGGGGCACGCCCTCGACGCACAGCGTGACCTGCTCCGCCGGCGCCACCGCCGGCGCCAGCAGACCCGACAACAGCCAGACCGCCCCAACCCGGCGGCCCCGCTGGCGCCACTTGATAGCACTTGCTCTCACCGCCTGATTTCTCCTATGGTTAACTTCCGTGCACAATCGTATTCAAAAAGTTGATTTGTGATATAGTCGACTGAATTCGCTTTCCTGAGGTGTGCATCAAGGACTCTCGGTCGGAGAAAGGCTTCTCCGTCGGCACACCTCCGCGCATAACAAAAAACAAGTGCGGAACGAAGGACAAGAATGATGAAACGGACGCCAGACTTCAGCCTATTTCTCGCTGTGGTAAAAGCCGGCACCCTGTCGGAAGCTTCCAGGGTTCTCGGCATGTCCGCGGCGGCGATCAGCAAGTATCTCTCACAACTGGAACAGCACATGAAGCTGCGCCTGCTGGCCCGCAGTGCCCGCGGCTTCCATCTTACCGAGCATGGTCGTGAACTGTTCGAAAGTCTCGATCACATGCTGCCGGAGCTGACCCCGATCCTTGGCGAGCCGATGTCTCGGCTGGACCATCCCAGCGGCACTCTGAAAGTGGTCTCCTCCATCGCGCTGGGGCGCCAACGGGTGGCACCATTGCTGTCCGAATTCAGAGCCCGCTATCCGCAAGTCTCGATCCAACTGCAACTCGGAGACGCGCCGGAAGATCTGTTCCGCTCCGGTGTGGACGTGGTGATCTCCCCCGGTGAACCCACCGACCAGTCCCTGGTGGCGCGCAGGTTGATTACCCACCCATGCTGCCTGTGCGCCGCGCCGGACTACCTGGCCCGGCGGCCCGCGCCCCGCCACCCGCGCGAGCTGCATCGGCACGACTGCCTGATTCTCGATTGCCACGGCGCCTTCCGCGACCGTTGGGTGCTGCGTGATCCTCGTGGTGGTACCCACACCATCAAGGTAGCCCCGCACAAGGTTACCGATAACAGCGAACAGCTCAAGCAGTGGCTTCTGGACGGCCACGGGCTGGCCCTGAAAAGCGAATGGGACATCGCCGAACACCTGCGGCGGGGCGAATTGGTCAAGGTCCTGCCCGATTACGAGATGCCTCAATTGAGTTTCTACGTGATCTACGGCGGCCGCCAATTGGTGCCGGCGAAAACCCGGGCGTTCGTGCAGTTCATCGAGAATCAGCTGCGCCCCCGGGAAGATCCGGAACGCCTGCGCGCCTGAACACCGGCTTAAGGTGCCACCCCGGTGGCCTGACCCGGTTACGGGGTCGGTGATCATTTTTTATTCTTTTTGCTTTTCTTTATCCCTCCATAAGCGTAGTTTCAAGAGCAGAACCTTCGGTTAGAGGCCGGAGGTCGCGCCCGAGGGATCGGGCGATACAGGTTGCAGCAAGACCCGACTGAAAATGGCGCACGGGCGATACGGGAGCTGATGGGCTCCCCAAGCAGGTCCCGGAGTTTTACCAACTCCCGAGCCGGCACTACCCCCGCCGGAGCAGTCTCGAAGGAATCCGGCCGGATCCACTGGAGATGGCAAGACGGTTCCGTTCGATGCCCCCATGCGCAGCCCATTACCGGCCCCCCAGAAGGAGGCCTCACAGGGAGGTTCATACCATGACTGACCGTTTGCTTTACAAACTGCTGCTGGCATCCGCGCTGATCTACCTGCTCGGCGCCACCACCTCCACGCGTGCCCACGAACCCGACTCATCCTTTTCTTTACCCTTCTCCCAAAGCGCTGTCGTTTTCTCTGCCTGACGCCAATCGGGGGCTCTGGCCCATCGCTTCGCGGTGGGCTTTTTTACGACCGGGCCGTTGCTGGCACGCTTACACGCAACACGCTGGCACGCTAAAGTCCGAGCCTGCTTGCGGGTTTTGATCACATGACTTCAGAGGTGGCCTCGAAGTCCCGTCTGCGGGAGCGGCCTTAGCCGCGAATGGCTTGTTAGCCCGCCTGCGTGTTGCCGCGTTGCCGCGTTGCGTACCAGCGAGCACCAATGGCTCCCGACGACTTATTTTCCCCCTCAGTGCGGATGGGGATGATCATGATCCCGCGTTTCCGGCGAGGGCATCGCCCGGGCCCGGTCCAGCCAGCGCTGCCGCCAGCTCGCCAGGGTGTCGGTGGTGACGCTCCGGGTTCCGCTCAGCAGCGACGGCGTCTCGCCCACCACGCTGTCGGTGACGCGATGGAATACCCGCCAGGTAGGATCCCGCTGCGCCAGGGCGCCCCGGTCCGATGCGAACACCACTTGATCGCCCATCGCCCGGGGCCAGACCGCGTTACCTTTACCGGACAGTCTCCGCGCCGCGCTCCAGCCGGTCTCCTCGTGCCAGGTGCTGCCCCACAAACGATGACGCCAGTCACTGTCCCGGCTGTCCATCCAGATCGCCTGGACACCACCGTCGCCGCGCACCGACAGTGTCGGCCGCTGGCTCATGGCCTGATCATTGGCCCCCACCGGTACCGGCTCCGACCAGCTCAGCCCCCCATCCTTGGAAACGCTGGCGAGAATCGCGCTGTTGACTCCGGCGCTACGCAAGACCTTGGCATCCCAGGCGGCGACCAGTCGGCCGTCGCCGTCGGCGATCAGACTTGGGTGGCGATCCGCCAGCGCGGTCTCGATGAACGCATCGTCCGGGCTGCCGTTATTGGAGACCCGGACCAGCGGCGACCAGACGCCGGTTCGCGGCTCCCGGCTGCGGGCGACGATCTCCCAGTTGTCCGGATCGGTGCGGTCAAGCCCTTCCAAGCCATCATGAAACCCGGTCTGTCCGGTCCAGCCCGGATTGACGTCGAAGCGGTTGTCCTGGAACACCACCACCACGGTATCGTCCGCCAGCACCGTCAACGCCGGGTGCACGGAGGCGGGATCACGAGTACTGCGCGTGTCCAGCGCATGGCCGCCGTCGCAGCTTTTTTCGCCGCTGAGAGATTCCGTGGTGGCGTCGACACCAACCCGTATCATCAGATCGAAGCAGCGCCGGCTATTGTCGCTCCATGCCACCACCGGGCGGCCGTCGCCCAGCACCGCCAGAGCCGGCCGGATCGCCCTCGCCTCACCATCGCTCAAGTGCACCTCCGGCTCCCATGTCAAACCACCGTCGGCGGAACCGCGCAAAATGATCTGTGGCCGACGGGGCTGTTGCCCGCGACGCTCATCCTGCCAGACCACCCATACCCGGCCGCCTCCGGTGGCGATGCGCGGGAAGCGCGCGGCGCCCGCCAACGCGTTGAGCACCACCGGGTCAGCCTGATCGCCACGCCGGAACAGGATGTCGGTGCCTTCGGCACCGTGTTGTTCAGCCACCACCAGCGGCACGCCGTCGGCCGTTTCGGCCACATCGGCGAAGCCGGTGAACACGCCTCTGCGGCCCAACGCCAGGGCGCCGTTATCGTCCCAGTCCCGGGACGCCGGCACCGCCCGTTCGCCCCGAGGTGACGGCCCCTCGGCGGCGGCTCTCAGGAACAGCGGGGAAGTCAGCGCCTTGCGTATCCCGAACAAATCCGTAACCTCGGCGTAAACCCAGTAAGGCGCATCGCCCTCGGGCCGGTTCACCGTGGTCACGAAGGTGTCATCGGAGGAGGCAGGCCGGAAGGTGGCCAGCGCACCGGCGTCCCTGCCCGGTGCCGCGTACAGCCGCAATCGGTGCGCCAACCCCCGTCGCACCCGTAGCCTCAGCGTCACCGGCTGCCCCGCCGGCGCCACCACCGCGTCACCGGGTAACGCCTCGAAGACACCGTCACCCTGGGCATCCGCTTCCAGCGTCAGAAACGGCGCCAGAGCCCCCCCCTGGCTCAGCACCGTGTGGCCGCGCCGGAGTGCCCCGAGAATCCCCCGCTCGGTAACCACCGGAGCAAACACATGGGTTTTCACCGTACCCGGGCCGAACCCCAGCCACAGTTCGCGAAAATGGTTGTCGGAACTGGCGGTGACGCCGGTTTCCATACCCAGATTCCAGCGACTCTCGGCGTAGGCCAGTTGGGCGTCCTTGTCCTGGGCGATGTTCCAGACCTCGATCAGGTCACCGCCAATCAGGCTGGCGTGATCGTTGGGTGTGCCGTTGTCATCGCTCCAGTCCCGATCCGGGTGGTTCGACTGCCACACCGCGCCCTGGCCGTGGGCGTCCCAAAGGCTCTGCTGGGTAGGCCGGTGCTCGGCGCTTTCAGCGCCGTCCATGCCATCCAGGACAGTATCCACGGCGCCGAGAATGTTGGCATGGGGGCGGCCATTGGCTTCCTCTCCGGGAATCAACAGCAGATCGCTGGAGGTCCATAACGGATCCCAGTGCTGGTCATAGGTACGATGGTCGGTGAGCGCCAGGAAATCCAGCTCCTGGCGCACTGCCTGGCCGATTTGATCGGCCACCGCCACGTTGCCGGGCAAGGCGTCATCACTGGCCTGCCGCCACATGGAGCCATCCGAGGAATGATCGGTATGAACGTGGGTATCGGTGGCCAGCCACTGCCCCCGGGGGGCGTTCAAGGACGCCGCGGGCAACGGCTCGTCGGACCATTCCGGGTCGAAATAAACGGGTTCCGGTTCCGGCTCGGGTTCGGGTTCAGGTTCGGGATCCGGATCTCCCTGTCCCGGAGGCGTGCCGGGATCACCACCGCCATCGCCCGGCGAATCCACGCCCCCCGAGCCACCCCCGCCTCCGCAACTGGCCAGCGCCAGTAGCAACAGCCCCAGGCCAAGCCATTGATTGATCCCGCTACCTTGTTCCACCGCCGCTTACTCCTTGCCTTGTGAGGCACCATGGTTCCAGGTTTGAACCCGCGGCACTTTAAGCGCGCCCCATGTTGCTTCGATGACAGCAGGGTTATCGCAACCGGTAACTGTGTTGTGAAAATGTAAGGTTCATCGCCAAATAACGGAGATAATTACCTCCATCGAGACGCGGCTCTGTACAGAGGCCTTCCGGGATCGCCGTGAATACGTCCCTGTAGGCTTCCGGTCGAACGTCCCTGTTCGACAGGGTCCCGCAAAAGCGTAACGCGCCTCCGCTGTCCCCGATGCAGGGAAACGAACCAACAGCAAACAGAAGACGCCTGGGGCCTCAGCGTGACCAGACCGAGGCGTCGTAGGCCAACGGCCGCTCGACCCTGGCGATGTCGGCGAGCAGGTCGCCGCGCAGATGGTATTCCAGATCAAACGGGTGAATGGACAACCGCAACGGCGTACCGGTGACAGCGGCGAGGCCGCGATTAACCGCATTGCACAAACGCAACACGCGGGCACGGCCGGGGGTATCCGCTTCATACCCCAACAGCGGCAACAACCGGAAACGATCCTCGCGCAGATCATGGATACCGGTGAGCGTCTCGATGTAGCGGAACGGCAAATCCGCCCTGCTCGCCCGGGGCAACGGACCGAGCGCCCAAGCCGGCGGCACGTACAGATCACCAACTGGAATCCGGTGCCGCTCAAACCAGTCATGGCAGTCCCGGATCAGGGCGGCCACACCCTCACCATCCAGGGACAAATGCTCCGCCACATCACGCGACAGCAAGGCACTGTGCGCGCGGTGATAAACACTGCGTGGCGGATCGCAGCGGTGGCGCCAGCCATGGCCCGCCAGTGGATAGCCGCGCCCCGCCAGATCACGCAGCCAGCACAGATCGTCCTCGCTCCAGTCCCGGCCGGGCACCACCAGCAGGGTCACCGCCTCCGCCGGCAGCCCGTCCAGAACGGCCAGCAGCGACGACACCGTGGCGCGGGTTTCCGGCATCACGTCATGCACCGAAACCAGAACCGGAGCCATCACCCCACCCGGACCTGAGTGGACAGCCGCCGCAACAGCGCCAGGGTCGGCGACGGCCACGGCTTCGGCAACGAGTTGGCCTGGCCGGCGCACTGTTCCAGGACGCGCAGCCAGTGGCCCACCGCCTGTTCGTTCATCAGCACCGCGGCGGAACGGCCGCTGCGGGCACGCAGTGCGCGGCTGCTGGCGCTTTTCGATTCCAGCTCCGCCAACGCCCGCGCCAGACTCTGCTCGCGCCCCTGCACCACCAGCGCCGCCCCCAGTGCCGGCCATTGGTTGATGCCGCAGGCCGGCGCCGTGATCACCAGGCGCTCCCGGGCCAGAGCTTCCAGTGCCACGGTGCCGAACGCTTCCACCGTGGAAGGCAGGATCAGCACCTGGGCCTGGTCCAATGCCCGCACCACGGTGGCGCGATCACACCAGCCCAGATAGCGCAGGTTCGGATAGCGTTCGGCGGCGGCTTCCACTTTGTCCCGCTGTGGGCCGTCACCGGCCACGGTAAAGGTCAGTTCCGGGCGCTCGGCGGCCAGCTCCAGGAAGCGGTCAATGTTCTTCTCCGCCGCCAGCCGGCCCACATACAACACCGAGGACACCGTGTCCGCCAGCGGCGTCACCGGCGTGTGCACGAATTCCGGCGCCAGCGGCGTACCCACCAGTTGCGGGTGACGGGCGCCGGCCTGCCGCGCCTTGCCCAGCATGTCCTCGCTGATGGTCACCACCGCGCTGCTGCCCCGGAACAGTGTCCGGTTCAACCAGTTCAGAAAGCCGCCGGCCAGACGCGCCAGGCGCGACCCCCAATAAAGCCGCACCAGCTTGTCGTAATCGGTCTGAAAGGTGACACAGACGGGGATACCCAGTTTGCCGGCGGCCCAGTAGGCTCCCAGGGAAAAGATCCCGGGACCGGGAATCACCACCACATGGGGTTTCATCTCCCACATCAGCGCGGTCAGTTCGCGCATCTTGGGGAAGAACAGTCGCTGGGTGGCATCGCCGGGAATGGGGATGGACGCCCCCTGGCAGGGGTGCGGCTCCTCGAGGCTGGGAGAGACCAGCTCCACCCGCGCCACCCGGTCCTGCAAATGCGCCACCAGATCCTGAAAATAGGCGCCGACCCCATTGCGGCCTTTCATGGCGTCGACGACGAACAGCACGCGTAAATCGCTTTGTTTCACCATGGGACTTTGCCTCGTGAATACGCATCGCGCTGGCAGATCACGATGATGATACCAGGGCGATGCGTGTTCGCGGGCACAGTATGGTAAGAGCCGATGTCGCTTTTGTGACAACCCGGTTTCATCCACTCTCTCCTTCCGGCAGCGGAAACGAAAAACGCTGATAGACCCAGCCGAAGGTGCGCCGCAACGGCTCCGCCTCCAGCCCCAGTTGGCGGGCATCGTAATGATGGCCACTGCGATAGCGCCGGGCGCTCTCTGACTCGGCGGCGAGGTAGCGTTGATACTCCGGCGAAGGCGTCCAGTCAAAACGCCGATAAAATGCTTCCACCGTGCCCCGCGGATCGGCGGCGAGCGTTTCCATCACCGACAGCGCCTGGCGCGATGACGGCAACGCCTCGAGACTCTCGAGCAGGTGGCGGTAGTAATAGTCGAGCATCGCCATGAAGCCCTCGCGCCAATAGGCGGCGGTGTCACGGCCGTCGACCAGGCGGGCTCCAACGATGATGGAGTTGATCTGTGAGGGCACCGACTGAGTGGGGTTACGCAGGCAACCGATAAAACGGGCGTCCGGGAACGTCTCCGCCAGTGCCTCGATCCAGGGCGTGAACGAAGGGTTCTTGGACAGGAACACCCGATCCGCGCCATGAAAATAAAGGTGTCGCTGCACGAACCGGCGGTAGGCCGACATGATCCGGCGTTTCTCCGCCGCCGGCAGGTCGCGGTCGGCGAACGTCAGGCGCCACAGGCGCTCATCCGGCACCACCAGCACCAGCAGAAAACACCCCAGCACCGGCAGCAACGCCAGATAATCCTCCTCCGGATCACGCAGCCCGGTCTTGTGAATATCATCCAGACCACCAAGCAGCCGCCGTTCCAGCCAGGCCAGCAGCCGTCCCAGCGGCTGGCCAAGCCGGCGATCAAGACGGCCGATGCCGTGGAACAGGTAACGCTGGCTGATGGAAGGCGCGAAAATCAGCTCCCACAGGGAGGTGGTGGTGAAACGCTGGTGGTCACCCGCCAGCAGGCGATGCAGGAAAGTCGTGCCGCTGCGCGGAATGCCCACCACGAACAATGGCTCGCGCACGGCGATGTCGGAGAAGCGTGGGAACAGCACCCGATCCAGCAACATGGCCAGACCGTTAACCGTTTGCAGCAGGACGAAAGCGGGCCAGAACAGTGCCATGATCAGCAGCCGTCGAGGCGACCAACCACCCACCTTGCCCTGATAATCCGGGTTCCAGGATTTCAGGAACAACCGCCCGTACAGTTTGGCCACATGCCACATTGGAGGTTTCCCGATTCACGCTGTTCGCGGTGATCCTAGGGTTAAAGAATGACCGTTTTATGACGTTTTGCAACCCCACGGCGCCGCTTGCGGCGTTCCCCGGAGCGCTGCACAATGCCGCCAGCTTTTTTATTGCTCCCGGCCATTGCTGTCCCACAAATTTTGATGGTTCTGAGGTTTGACCGCGGAATCCATGGCCGTGGCCAGTCTATTGGTCTTGGAGATATGAAATCGCGCTGTATTCGCTGCCAAGGCAGCTTCCCACAGCGGCTCCGTAGCGTCCTCTGTGGGAAGCTGCCTTGGCGGCGAATACAGCGTGTCGCGCGTAAGCCGCCTGTTCCACATCTGTGGGACACTAGTGGCAGCCGGCAATTTTTTATGACCGCCGTCCATGGCGGTCACCCTTCGGGCCGTCGCGGGGCGACGTTAAAAATTGCTCCCGGCAATTTTTTATGACCGCCGTCCGTGGCGGTCACCCTTCGGGCCGTCGCACAGCAACGTTAAAAATTGCTCCCGGCAATTTTTTGCCCAGACCGTACAGGATGCCAGCCATGTCTCAGCCCTTCCCCACCATCGTCGGCCACCGCGGAGCCCGTGGCGAAGCGCCGGAAAATACACTGGCGGGCTTTCAGGTGGCGGTGGCGGCAGGGGCCGGAGAAATCGAGCTGGATGTGCGCCTTTCCGCCGACGGTCATCTGATCGTTCTGCACGACAGCGACCTGAAGCGCACCACCGGCCAGAAGGGCCACGCCCGGCATTTCACCCTGGCCCAGCTCAATCTGATGGACGCCCGCGTCAACACACCCGGCTGGCACAGTCCGGTAGCGGTGCCTTCCTTGAATGAAGTAGTGGCCCTATGCGGCCCGGCCATGCGCTTTCAGTTCGAGGTGAAGGGTGCCGACCGTGCCATCCTGCACCAGTTGGCTCATCAACTGACGCATATGATCGATCAGGACGGCCTGCGGGAGCGGGTTGTAATCACCTCCAGTCATACCGGCTTCCTGCGCATGGTGGCCACCATGGCTCCGCATCTTGATCGCGGCTATGTCAGTGAATACCGCTACCAACAGCCCACCCGTCGCGCGGCCGCGCTCGGCTGCCGCTGGTTGATGCCCCATCACAGCCTGGTCTCGCCGCGGCTGATGCGCAGTGCCCGCCGGCGCGGACTCAAGGTCTCCACCTGGACCGTCAACGATCTCAATGAAGCGGAACGGCTGGCCCGGCTGGGGGTGGACGGTATCATCACCGACTTCCCCACCAGCTTTCTGGCCCACTTTCGCGGCAAGGATCAGCGCCAGGTGGCGGCCCCCGCCGCCCAGGCTGAATTGGAGCCGAGCCTCAGGGATCCTTGAAGAAGTCGCGGATTTCCTGCTCCCTGGCCGTCGCGTCCCGATACCCCAGTTCGATCAGCTCACGGGTAAAACCGGGCTCGAACAGCAAATAGCTGAGCGCGCCGGCGCCCGGTGAACGGGTGGCGCCGGAACCGCGCAAGAAGAACCGCAACGTGCGTGGCAATTCGCGCGAGTGCCGGCCGGCTATCTCGTCGATGGGCTCGGAAGGATAAATCTTAAGGACATCCACGGGCCGCAGCTGAATGCCACGCTGGCGCCGCTGGCCGGCGTCAGTGGCGGTCAGGGTGTTGTTAATGCGTTCAAGGCGCTCGACGTCCCCTTCCAGGGTATCGACGAACACGCTGTTCAACACATGGCCAAGCACCTGGGCCAGGGACGGATAACCGCTGAGTGCCTGCTGCTGGCCCGGACTGTTGCCGCCGGACACGCCGATCACCAGCAGGCGATTGGCCCCCAGATGCAGCGCCGGGCTCACCGGAGCCAATTGGCGCACCGCGCCATCACCGTAAAAACTACCGTCCACCTGCTCCGCCGGAAACAGCAACGGAATCGCCGCCGACGCCAGCATGTGCTGCACGCCGATCACGGAGCGGCGCCCGAGGCGGCGGGCCCGGGTCCATTCCCGCAGGTCATCGGCGCCCTGGAAAAACGATACCGATTCGCCAGTGGCGTAACTGGACGCGGTGATCGACAACGCCCGCAGATGGCCCTTGTTCACGCTGTCGCCGATGCGCTGGAAGTTGATCAGCAAGCGCAGCAGTCGTTTCAGTGGCGTGTTGTCGAGCAAGGCGCTGCGGGTCTTGGCCTGGCCGCCGGTGGCGGCGGAAAACATCCAGCGCAGCAGGCTGCTGGTGAAAGCGAAAATATCGGTGCGGTAAACCTGCTCGGCGGTCATGTTGGACCACACCCGGTCCAGGCTGTGCACCGCGGTGGCGTAGTTGTGAGCACCGGCGGCCAGACCGGCGGCGTTGATGGCGCCGGCCGAGGTGCCGCAAATGATCGGAAACGGATTGGGTGATTGCGCCGGCAGCATTTCCGCCATCGCCCGCAATACGCCCACCTGATAGGCGGCTCGAGCGCCGCCACCGGACAAGATCAACCCCCGCACCGGGGGCGTTGGTGATGCCATGAATCGTTCTCCTTGAAGCGCCTCAGTATGCCTATGGCGTGCCTCAGCGTCATCCGCTGGCGTCACTGTTTCGGCTGTCTTATGCTGCCGTCGTGGCCGCCTTCCGCGGCCGCTGACGAGCACCCGCTAACATGGCATTACGCACCGCCCACGCCGATGATCTGGACGCTCTGTGCGCCCTGGAACAGCGCTGTTTCAGCAGCGATCGGTTATCCCGCCGCAGTTTCCGCCATTGGCTGCGGCAGAGCCCTTGCGGCCTGATCGTGGCGGAGGAAGAAGAGCACGGTCTGGTCGGTTACGCCCTGGTAATGCTGTACAACGGCACCCGCCTGGCGCGCCTCTACTCCATCGCGGTGGACGCCAGCCAGCGCGGCAAAGGGCTTGGCGAGCAGTTACTCGACGCCGCCGAACACTACGCGCACCGCCACCGCCGGCTTTACCTGCGCCTGGAAGTCCGCAAGGACAACGCCGCCGCCATTCGTCTGTATGAGCGGCGCGGTTATCGTCTGTTTGGCGAAACCGCCGACTACTACGAGGACCACCAGCACGCTCTGCGTTTCCAGAAGCGGCTGCATTATCGGCCGGACGGCGGCGAACGGCTGGCGGTGCCCTGGATCCGGCAGAGCACCGACTTCTCCTGCGGCCCCGCCTGCCTGATGATGGCCCGCGCGGCGCTACAGGGCGAACCGCCCAGTGACAGCGAGGAACTGCTGCTCTGGCGCGAAGCCACCACCATCTTCATGACCGCGGGCCACGGCGGCTGCCATCCGCTCGGCCTGGCCCTGGCCGCGCACCGTCGCGGGCTCGCCGCCGAGGTGTGGTGCAACCAGCGTGGCCCTCTGTTTCTTGATTCGGTCCGCGACCCGCATAAGAAAAGAGTGATGGAAACCGTCCACGATCACTTCGTCGAACAGGCACAGGCGCGGGCCATCCCGGTGTACTACGCGGAACTGAGCAGTGAGCGGCTGGATCAGGCGCTGGAAAACGGCGAGGTCGCCATGGTGCTGATCAGCACCTGGCGGCTGGACGGGCGCAAGGCGCCCCACTGGGTGGTGGTGGCCGGCGGCGACCGGGAATGCTTCTACATCCACGATCCGGACCCGGCGGAGGATCAGATTCCCCTGGACTGCCAGTACATCCCCATCGCCCGCGACGGCTTCGACAAAATGGCCCGTTTTGGGCAGTCTCGGCTGCGCACCGCAGTCATAGTAAAAGCAGTTAAGAGTTAATAGTGAATAGTTAACAGCGAAAAACAAAAAACAGGTAACCCTAAATCACTGTGGGAAGCTTGCTTGCAAGCGAATATTGTTAAACGCCTGAGCGAAACCATTCGCTTGCAAGCAAGCTTCCCACAGCGGCTAAAGATCAGGCTGTTCCGCGATCTTTTCTATTTCTTTCGCTGTTAACTATTCACTATTAACTCTTAACTGCTTTGTCTTTAGGTTTTCAGCACGTCCTTGCCCAGTGTTCCGGCTCGTTTGGCGCTTTCCTGGCGGGTGTTTTCCTCGCAGGCGTCGCGGTCGCCGCCGCAGATTTCGCAGCCGTCCTTCATGCCCAGCGTCGCCAGGCCGCCACAGGAGCCCTTGATCGGCTTGTTGGAGAAGATCACGCCAACGGCCATGGCGGCGAACAGGATGCCAATAACGACAAAGGTGGCAATCAGAGTGGCAAACATATCACTTCTCCTGTTTCTGGCTGTCCAGAACGGTCTGGAAAGCCGGGGTCAGAATTTCTTTCGGCCCCTCATGGGTTCTGACAATGAACAGCACCGGCAGTTCATGCTCGCGGGCGAAGGCCACGCCCTCTTCCGGCCCCAGCACGGTCAGCGCGGTGGCCAGAGCATCCGCCATCATACAGGACTTGTGCAGCACGGTAACCGATGCCAGATGATGAGTAACCGGGTAACCGGTACGGGGGTCGATGGTGTGGGAGAACAGCTTGCCGTCCTCCTCAAAAAAATTGCGGTAGTCGCCACTGGTGGCAATGGCGACATCGTGCAGTTTAAGCACTTTCTCCACTTCCCGCTTGCCCACTTCCGGGCGTTCAATGGCCACACGCCAGGGCTGACCGTAGGGCTTGGTGCCGGATGCCGCCAGTTCGCCGCCAACTTCCACCAGATAGTTGCTGATGCCGGCGCCTTTAAGCACCCCTGCCAGCTTGTCCACGCCGAAGCCCTTGGCGATGGAGGACAGGTCCACATACAACCCGCCGGGCTGAGTGGCCTCCCGGCCCTGGAGCGTCAGCCGTTGCCAGCCGATTCGCTTGAGCGCGGCCTGAACCTCCTCCTCCGCCGGCGGTTCGAAGCGGTCCGGATCCGGCCCGAAGCCCCACAGATTCACCAGCGGGCCCACCGTAACGTCGTAGGCGCCGTTAGTATCCCTGGACAGGCTCCGTGCCGCCGCCAACACCTTGGCGAAATCCTCCGGCAGGGTCTGAACGGTTCCCGCCTCCGCCTGATTGAAGCGAGACAGGTCTGAATCCGGCCGGTAGGTGCTCATCTCCTGGTTCACTTGTTCCAGGGCCGCTTCCAGCTCGGTTTTGAGTTTGGGAATGCCGTCACGGGGAGAGCCGGTGAACTTCACCGACCAGGTGGTGCCCATGGTCGGTCCGGACAATGCCGAAAGCCGCTGTTGAGCGTCGTCGCAGGCGCTCAGCACAAACAGCAGCAACAGCGTGAAGGGAATCAGAAAGAGACGGGATGTCATGGCTGCTCCGGGGACAGGGCCCAAACGCCAGTACGCAGTATCGGTAAACGAAGCCCGGCGGCCAGCCGGGCTATCATCTTGCCAGCAGGGCTGGCTCCTACAGGAACGTCGAAGCCCGCGGGAGCGGCTTTAGCCGCGAATGGCCCTGGGCGTGCAAGCGTGCCCGCGAATTGCCCCCGGCCCGGCCTTCCCTGGCCGGTCGTAAATCATGCTGCGATATGCCACTGGCATATCGGTGGTGGATGCCACCGGACTCGGATTCGCCATCCCTGGCGCGACGTCGGGAGTTTCGCCAACCCCCGGCCCGGCCTTCCCTGGCCGGTCGTAAACCATGCTGCGATATGCCACTGGCATATCGGTCATGATTTACCCGTCCATGATTTACCCACCAAAGTCATCGAGCAGGATGTTCTCGGGCTCCACGCCCAGATCTTCCAGCATCTTGATGACCGCGGCGTTCATCATCGGCGGACCGCACATGTAGTATTCGCAGTCCTCCGGCGCCGGGTGATCCTTCAGATACTGCTCGTACAGCACGTTGTGGATGAAACCGGTGAGGCCGGTCCAGTTGTCTTCCGGCTGCGGATCGGACAGCGCCAGGTGCCATTGGAAGTTGTCGTTCTCCTCGGCGAGTTGATCGTACTCATCGTTGTAGAACGTTTCACGCCAACTGCGCGCGCCGTACCAGAAGCTCATCTTGCGCTTGGAATGCAACCGCTTGAGCTGGTCAAAGATATGGCTGCGCATCGGCGCCATGCCCGCGCCACCACCGATGAACACCATCTCCGCGTCGGTTTCCTTGGCGAAGAACTCACCGAAGGGTCCGAACACGGTGATCTTGTCACCCGGCTTCAGGCTGAACACATAGGAGCTCATCAGGCCCGGCTGGATGCCAGAGGAGCCCGGAGGCGGCGTGGCGATCCGGATGTTGAACTTGAGAATGCCCTTCTCTTCCGGATAGTTGGCCATGGAGTAGGCGCGGATCACCTCTTCGGTGTTCTTGGTCTTCAGGTCGAAGAACTTGAAGTGCTCCCAGTCGCCGCGATACTCCTCGCCGATTTCGAAATCGGAGAAATTCACCTCGAACGGCGGTGCTTCCAACTGCACATAGCCACCGGCACGGAACGCCACTTCCTCGCCTTCCGGCAGTTTCAGTGTCAATTCCTTGATGAAGGTGGCGACGTTGTCGTTGGAGATGACCTCGCACTCCCACTTCTTCACGCCGAAGAACTCTTCCGGCACCTTGATCTTCATGTCCTGCTTGACGTTCACCTGACAGCTCAGGCGCCAGCCGTCGCGGATCTGCCCCTTGGTGAAGTGGCCTTCCTCGGTGGGCAGGATGTCACCGCCGCCATCGAGGACCTGGCACTTGCACTGGGCACAGGTACCGCCGCCGCCGCAGGCGGAGGACAGGAAGATACCCTGGTTGGCCAGGGTGCCCAACAGCTTGCCGCCGGCGGGCGCATCAATGCCCTTCTCCGGATCGCCGTTGATATCGATGTGCACGTCCCCGCTGGCCACCAGCCGGGAGCGCGCCACCAGAATCACCGCCACCAGCGCCAATACAATGGCGGTGAACATGGCGACGCCAAGAATGATCTCAAAACTCATAGTCTGGCTCTCCCCTTTCCCTTAAAGCTGCACGCCGGAGAACGACATGAACCCCAGGGACATCAGACCCACGGTGATGAAGGTAATGCCCAGACCCTTCAGACCATCGGGCACATCGCTGTACTTCAGCTTTTCCCGGATTCCCGCCAGCAACGTGATCGCCAGCGCCCAACCGGCACCGGCGCCAAGACCGTACACCAGGGACTCACCGAAAGCGTAGTCACGTTCCACCATGAACAGGGAGGCCCCCATGATGGCGCAGTTCACCGTGATCAGCGGCAGGAATACACCCAGAGCGTTGTAAAGCGCCGGCACATACTTATCCAGGGTCATTTCCAGGATCTGCACGATTGCCGCGATCACACCGATATAGCTGAGCAGCCCCAGGAAACGCAGGTCCAGAGTGGCCAGCGCGGGAATGCCGGTCCAGGACAACGCCCCTTCGTTGAGCAGGTAATGCAGGATCAGGTTGTTCACCGGCACGGTGATGGTCAACACCACGACCACGGCGATGCCCAGGCCGATCGCGGTGGAGATCTTCTTGGAGATAGCGATGAAAGTGCACATCCCCAGGAAGAAGGCCAGCGCCATGTTCTCGACGAAGACAGCGCGGACGAACAGACTCAGATAATGTTCAAACATGCGGCTTCTCCGTCAGAACGCGTCGCTGGTGCGGGTGTGCGGCTTCATTTTGAAGACGTCCTCTTCCACCTGCTCCGGTTTCCAGGCACGAATCGCCCAGATGAACAGACCAATCAGGAAGAAGGCGCTCGGCGGCAACAGCATCAGGCCGTTGGTGTTATACCAACCGCCGTCCACGGTGCGCTCCAGAATCTGGTAGCCGAACAGGCTGCCAGAACCCAACAGCTCACGGGTGAAACCCAGCCCCAGCAGGATCACGGAGTAACCCAGGCCGTTACCAACACCGTCGAGGAAGGACGGAATCGGCGGATTCTTCATGGCGAACGCTTCCACCCGGCCCATCACGATACAGTTGGTGATGATCAGACCCACGAACACCGACAGCTGCTTGGAAATGCTGTAAGCGTAGGCGCGCAGGAACTGGTCCACCACGATCACCAGCGAGGCAATGATGGTCATCTGCACGATCATGCGGATGCTGCCCGGAATCTGGTTACGGATACAGCTGACGAAAAAGTTGGAGAACGCCGTCACCGCCGTCAGTGCGATACACATGGTCAGCGTGGTGTTCAGATTACTGGTTACCGCCAGGGCGGAGCAGATACCCAGGATCTGCAGCGCGATGGGGTTATTGTCGAAAATCGGACCAAACAGGATGTCCTTCGTTTTCTCCGCCATTACGCTTCTCCTCCGTTGTCGGCCTCGACGGCGGCGGAACCGGCGCCGTCATCAGCCCCTTTCATGCGATCCAGATACGGACCGAACCCGTCTTCCCCGACCCAGAAACGCACCAGATTGTTGACACCTTTACTGGTCAGGGTGGCACCGGCCAGGCCGTCCACCTTGTGTTCGGCTCCGGCGGCACCGGAATCGACAGTGCCCTTGACCACCTGAATGGCCACGTCACCGCTGTCGTCATGCAGTTTTTTGCCCGGCCACAGACCCTTCCAGGCCGGGTTGTCCACCTCACCGCCAAGGCCCGGGGTTTCACCGTGCTGATAGAAGCCCAGGCCGGATACCGTCTCGGCATCCGCCTCCAGAGCCAGGAAGCCGTACAGCGTGGACCACAGACCGTAACCACGCACCGGCAGAATAATACGGCTCAGGTTGCCGTTATCATCCCGTGCCAGATACACCTCGGACACCTTTTCCTGACGCTTGATGCTGGCGATGTCCTGATCAGCGCTCAGACGCTCGCTTTCCGCCGGATCCTTGGCCGCTTTCAGCGGGTCATAGGATTCCGGTTTGTCCACGTACTCACCGGTTTCCAGGTCAACGAATTTGCGTTCGATGGTATCGAACGCCTTCTGCACGTCCATACCCGGCTGATACAGACCCGCGGCCTGGAGAATGTTCACCTGGCGGTCGAGTACCTGGTTTTTCTGCTGTACCGGTCGCAGTGACACGGCGGCGGTGGACACCACCACCGCGCACACCAGACAGACCAGCAGGGCGACCAGCAGCGTTCTGCCTACACTTTCGCTTTTTCCAGCCATTACGCGACTCCCCCGGTCCGACGCAGACGACGACGCACGTTCGCCTGGGTAACGAAATAATCAATCAACGGCGCGCACAGGTTGCCGAACAGGATCGCCAACATGATGCCTTCCGGGAAGGCCGGGTTGACCACCCGGATCAACACCGTCATCACACCGATGACAATGCCAAAGATCAGCTTGCCGGTATTGGTCATGGCGGCGGACACCGGGTCGGTGGCCATGAACACCAGACCAAAGGCCAGACCGCCCACGGTCAGGTGCCAGTACCAAGGCATGGCGAACATCGGGTTGGTGTCGCTGCCGATCAGGTTGAACACGGTGCTCATCGCCGCCATGCCCAGCAGCACGCCCAGCATGATCCGCCAGGAGGCGATCTTGGTGAACAACAGGAAGATCGCGCCCAGAGCGATGGCGATCAGGGAGGTCTCACCGATGCTGCCCTGGATACCGCCCAGGAAGGTGTTCATCCAGCTCAGGCTCTGGCCGCCATCCGCGCCGATCAGGGCGTTCTGGGCGAGGCCGGCGGAAAAGTCCAGATTGCCGCTGGCCGCCAGCGACAGTGGCGTGGCGCCGGAGAAGTTGTCCACCGCGGTCCAGATGGCGTCACCGGACATTTGCGCCGGATAGGCGAAGTACAGGAACGCCCGGCCCACCAGCGCCGGGTTGAGGAAGTTCTTGCCGGTACCGCCGAACACTTCCTTGCCGATCACCACGCCGAAGGAGACACCCAGCACCACCTGCCAGAGCGGAATCGCCGGCGGCAGGATCAGGGTGAACAGGATACCAGTGACGAAGAAGCCCTCGTTCACTTCATGGCCGCGTTTCCAGGCGAACAGGGCTTCCCAGAAGAAACCGGTCAGGTATACGGCGATCAGAATCGGCACATAGTAGACCAGGCCGTGGACCATGTTGGCCCAGAAGTTCTCCTGGCTGAAGCCGGTGAGCGCCGCCACCAGCTCGGTGCGCCAGCCCGGGATCGGGTCGAAACCGAACTCGGTGATTTGCAGGTTGGCCTGGAAGCCGGTGTTGTACAGGCCGAACAGGATCGCCGGGAAGGTGGCGAACCAGACCGTCATCATGATGCGCTTCAGATCAATACCATCACGTACGTGGGCCGCGGACCGGGTCACCGAGTCCGGGCTGTACAGCATGGTGTCGAACATCTCGTAGAAGACGTAGTACTTTTGCAGCTTGCCACCCTCGTGGAAGTGGGGGGCGATTTTGGTATCAAGGTAATTCCGCAGACCCATATCAGCTCTCCACTTCAATGGTGGTCAGGTTGTCGCGGAGGATCGGGCCATACTCGTATTTGCCGGGGCATACGAAAGTACACAGGGCCAGGTCCTCTTCCACCAGTTCCAGCGCGCCCAGGGCGGTGGCGCTGTCGGTATCCCCCACCACCAGCGCGCGCAACAGCTGGGTCGGCAGAATATCCAGCGGCATCACTTCCTCGTAGGCGCCGATCGGCACCATGGCGCGCTCACTGCCGTTGGTGGTGGTGGTGAAGTTGAAACGCTTGCCGGGCATCAGCCTGGAGAGGTAGATATTCATCACCGAGAAGCGGTTGGCGCCTGGAGAGATGTAACCCAGCAGCTCGCGCTCATTCCCTTCACGAAGCACGGTCACCTGATTGCACAGCCGGCCCAGGTACGCCACCGGGCCACGGGCGTGGTGACCATTGAGCACGGAACCAGAGATCACCCGGTTTTCGCCATCCTTGGTTTCGCCACGGCAGAAATCCTCGCTCTGCGCACCAACGCGGGTGCGCAACAGGCGCGGCGTTTTCACCTGCGGGCCCGCCAGAGCCACCACCCGCTCGCTGCTGATGCGGCCTTCGGTGAACAGTTTGCCGATAGCGATCACTTCCTGATAGCCCACGGTCCACACCCGTTTGTTCAGGCCGACCGGATCAAGGAAATGAATATGAGTCCCGGCATTACCGGCCGGGTGCTTGCCAGCGAAGCTCTCTTCGCGGATCTGGCCCTGGGCGAAGGACGGCAGCTTGGACTGAGCCGCCTTGCACACCCACACCGGCCCTTCGGTGAGACGAGACAGCACGGTCAGGCCGTGGCGGAAGCTCTGCTCGTTCTCCTGGATCACCACTGACGGATCCTGACACAACGGATTGGTGTCGATGGCGGTGACGAAAATGGAATTCGGCACGCTCTCCGGTGCCGGCACCTTGCCAAAGGGGCGGGTACGCAACAGAGTCCATTCACCGGAGTCGACCAACTGAGTCACCACGGCTTCACGGTCCAGGGAAGGCAGTTGATCCGGCTGGTAAGCGGTGAAGGTCACCTCTTCTTCCTGGTCGGCCACTTCGATGACCACGGACTGCAGGACCCGCTTGTGGCCCCGATTGATGGCGACCACCTTGCCTCCGGCCGGCGCGGTGTATTTCACGCCGTCGGTTTTTTTGTCCGTGAAGATCAACTGACCTTTCTTGACTTGGTCCCCTTCGCGGACTTCCATAGTGGGTTTCATGCCCACGTAGTCGCCGCCGAGCACGGCGACAGAACGGACCTGGTGGCCTTCCTCTATCGCCTGGCGCGGCGCGCCGGCGATGGGCAGGTCCAGTCCCTTCTTGATTTTGATCATAGTGTCTCGCCCACGTTGCGTGTTGCTGATGTCGGGCTGCGCCTTCCTCGGAAGCGCTGCACAGGCAGCGGATGGGGGAATTCGCGCAATAACCGGTAATAGCGTCAGGATCACCCGTGAATGAGGATTCAAGGGCCCGGCCCGTCGGCCGGCGCGCGACATTATAATGACCACATGAAAAGTATGCCAGAGAGGCGAGCCCCTCCGATGGTCCCGTATCGCTTCCCGATCGCTTCCCCGCCCCGTTTTACGCCGATACCGGCGAATTTCGGGAACGGACGAAAAAAAGCCCGCTAAAGCGGGCTTTCCGTGCCTGACTTATTCCGCCGGATACACCGGGTATTCCACCCCGGAGATCTGCTGCAGGATCCGCAGCACCTGGCAGCTGTAGCCGAACTCGTTGTCATACCATACGTACAGCACGCAGTGGCGGCCGTTGACGATGGTGGCCCCGGCATCGATGACGGAGGCATGACGGGAACCGACGAAGTCGGTGGATACCGCGTCCGGGCTGCTGACAAAGTCCACCTGACGCTGCAACGGAGAGTGCAGGCTCACCCAGCGCAGGTACTCGTTCATCTCCTCCAGGCTGGTTTCCTTCTCCAGGGTCAGATTCAGGATCGCCATGGACACGTTCGGAGTAGGAACGCGGATGGAGTTGCCGGTCAGCTTGCCGTTCAGGGACGGCAGCGCCTTGGCGGCGGCGGTGGCGGCACCGGTTTCGGTCAACACCATGTTCAGCGGCGCGGCGCGGCCACGACGAGGCCCTTTGTGGAAGTTATCCAGCAGGTTCTGGTCGTTGGTGTAGGAGTGCACCGTTTCCACGTGACCGTATTCGATGCCGAACTTGTCCTCGATGGCCTTCAACGGCGGCACGATGGCGTTGGTGGTGCAGCTGGCGGCGGAGATGATCTTGTCGCTGTCCTCGATCATGTCGTTGTTGACGCCGTGCACGATGTTCTTGAGGCTGCCCTTGCCCGGCGCGGTCAGCATCACACGGGCAATACCCGGACATTGCAAATGCTGGGACAGGCCTTCCTGGTCACGCCATTTACCGGTGTTGTCGATCAAGACGGCGTTTTCGATACCGTACTGGGTATAGTCCACGGACGCCGGATCGTTGGAGTAGATCACCTTGATGTAGTTACCGTTGGCGATGAGAGCGTTGTCCTCCTCGTCCACGGCGATGGTGCCGGCGAACGGGCCGTGCACGGAATCACGGCGCAGCAGGCTGGCGCGCTTCTGCAGGTCGCCCTTGCCGGACTCACGCACCACGATGGCCTTCAGACGCAGGCCATCACCGGAACCGGCTTTCTCGATCAGCAGACGAGCCAGAATACGGCCGATACGGCCAAAACCGTACAACACCACATCGGTGCTGCCAGCCAGTTCAGCTTTGCTTTCCACCGCTTCGGTGAGCGCTTCGCGGACGAAGTCTTCCACCGACAGGCCGCGATTGTCATTTTTGTACTCAACCGCCAGCTTGCCGATGTCCAGACGGCAGGGGCCCAGGTCCAGCTTGACCGCTTCCTGGAGAATGGGGAACGAATCCACCACGGACAGACCGCTGTCGGACAGGCCGTCTTCAATCTGCTTAACAAAACGGTGGGTCTTGAGAATCTGGATAACGGACTTGTTCACCAGGGAGCGACTATAGACCGTGGTGGTCACGTTCTTTTCCCGGTACAGCCGACCGATCATCGGAATCATCGCCTCGGCGATTTCCTCACGGTTTTTCCATCGTCCGAAGTGGTCTTCCAGTTTGTTCACGGATGAGCCCCTCTCAATTGGGTTCCTGGGGGCGCGCATAATAGCGCCTATGGGGGCGCATATCCACCCAATGCGGAGGCATTGGCCCTCTCCTTGGATCAGAAGAATCGCGGTCCGTGGACCATTGGTGTCCCACAATTCGCTGGCACGCTTACACGCAACACGCTGGCACGCCAAATCCAAGGCCCGCTTGCGGGCCTTGGGGGTATGAATTCAGAGCAACCCCGGGATGACCGGGTGTTTTCAAAGCGTGTTAGCGTGACGGCGTGTTAGCGTGCACGCGCGTCCTTTCACACCGGCTTGGCGCTGGGCCGCAGCCGCATCAGCCCTTCCTGGGCCACCGAGGCCACCAGAGTACCGTCCTGGCGGTAGATGGCGCCGAAGGTCAGCCCCCGGGCACCGGCGGCGCCGGGACTCTGGCAGTCATAAAGCAACCATTCGTCCACCTGGAAATCATCGTAAAACCACATGGCGTGGTCGATGCTGGCGCACTGGATGTCACTCTGCCAGAAGGTCATGCCATGGGGCTGCATGGCCGTGCCCATGAAACCGAAGTCAGAACAATAGGCGAGCAGCGCCCGCTGGGTCATACGATCGGCGGTGATCCTGTCGCTGACCCGGAACCAGAATCGCTTGAGCGGCTCCCGGCTTTCCGGCGCGAACAGGTCCTTGGGGGTCACCGGACGGAATTCCACCGGCCGCTCGCGCAGGAACGCGCCCCGGAATTGCTCGGGAATCTGCTCCACCACACGCATGCGGGCGCTCTCATCGCTTTCCAGGCTGTCCGGCGTCGGCACGTCCGGCATGGTGTCCTGGTGGCGGCCGCCCTCTTCCTCCACCTGAAACGACGCGGACAGACTGAAAATCGGCCGGCCATGCTGGATCGCGTTGACCCGGCGGGTGGTGAAGCTCTTACCGTCGCGGATCCGGTCCACATCGTAGATCACCGGCACCCGGATATCCCCGGGGCGCAAGAAGTAGGCATGCAGGGAATGGGCCGGCCGCTCCTCCGACACCGTCAGAGACGCCGCCAGCAAGGCCTGTCCAGCCACCAGGCCACCGAAAATACTGCGCTGGCCATTGGCCTCGGTCTGACCGCGAAACAGGTTGTCCTCCAACCGTTCCAGGGTAAACCGGTTCATTAATTCCGCGACGGACTCTCTCATAGCTCTCCCCAGCTTTGGTGCGCGCATAGGGGCGCAATAGTACCGCAAAACGCGGGGCGGGCTCTAAAGTAAAAGAAAGGCCGGACGCCGATAATGCAAAACCAGGCCCAACGCCCTGGCAAGCACTAACAACGCTTTTTTATGGTTCATCGCGGCTTAGCGGGAAGCGGCGCTTCAATCATGGGCACGGGTCTGTAACGGAAGGGGTTACCAAGCCGCTATATTCGCCAGCAAGCTGGGCTCCCACAGATCATGCCACGAAGCCGCTGTGGGAAGCTTGCTGGCAAGCGAATCTCCCAACACCAGAGGGCCGGAATTCGCCAGCAAGCGGGTCTCCCAAAGATCCGCCACGAAGCCACTGTGGGAAGCTTGCTGGCAAGCGAATCCCCCAACACCAGAGGGCCGGAATTCGCCAGCAAGCGGGTCTCCCAAAGATCTGCCACGAAGCCGCTGTGGGAAGCTTGCTGGCAAGCGAATCGCCAACGGCCCAGGGCATTCGCGACCAAGCGGAGCGCCACTCGGGCCTCTTCCCACAGCAGCGCTGTAGCCACCTCTGAAAGGGTATCTTCGAGGTAACCGAGGAATACGGGAAGCCGTCGCCGAGCAACGTTAAAAATTGCTCCCGGCAATTTTTTATGACCGCCGTCCATGGCGGTCACCCTTCGGGCCGTCGCCAAGCAACGTTAAAAATTGCTCCCGGCAATTTTTTATTTCCGCAATGCCCGCAGCCCCAGGTTTTGACTTTAGCGTCCGGCGCCCGGCGTCCGGCGTGTCCCTCCGCCCCGCCCCTGCTACAATGCGCCCGCGCTGGAGGCCCTTGATGACCCTGTTACCCGATTCTTCCCTGTTTTCCACTGGACGTGAACACTACCGCGACTGGCGCCATCCCGGCGCCGGTGGTCTGGCGGCGGTACTGGCGGAACTGGCCCGCCGCGAGGAGGGCCTGCTGTTGGTGGCCGCGCCGTCCAGCAACCGTGCCCAGCAACTGGCGGACTCCCTGTCCTTTTATCTGGCGGACCGGGAAGTGCCGGTGCGGCTGTTTCCGGACTGGGAGACCCTGCCCTACGATCTGTTCAGTCCCCACCAGGACATCGTCAGCGACCGCATCCAGGCGCTGCACTGGCTCGGCCAGGCCCGTGGCGGCGTTCTGGTGGTACCGGTGAACACCCTGATGCAGCGGCTGGCGCCGCCGATCCATATCAATGGCAATCATTTCCAGCTCAAGGTCAATGACACCTTCGACATGGAAGCCACCCGCCAGCAACTGGTGGCCTGCGGCTACCGGCAGCGCGACAACGTCTACGAGCACGGCGAGTTCGCCGTGCGCGGCGCCATCATGGACATTTTCCCCATGGGCGCGACGCAGCCGTTCCGGGTGGAACTGTTCGACCAGGACATCGAATCCCTGCGTCTGTTCGACCCGGAGACCCAGCGCTCCACCGGACAGGTCCAGGACATCAATCTGCTGCCGGCGGCGGAGTACCCGCTCAGCCAGGACGGCATCCGCCATTTCCGCGGCGCCTTCCGTGAAACCTTCGATGTGGAGCCCAGAAAAGTACCGCTCTATGAAGAAGTGTCCGAAGGCATCGCCAGCCCGGGGCTGGAATACTATCTGCCGCTGTTCTTCGATCAATTGGCCACTTTGTTCGATTACCTGCCGGCCAACGCCCGGGTGGTGGAACTGGCCGAATGCGAAGAGGCCGCCAACCACTTCTGGGACGAAGTCAATCAGCGCTATGAATCCCGCCGCCACGATATCCGCCGGCCGGTGCTGCCGCCGCACAGCCTGTTCCTGCGCCCGGACGAGTTGGCCGGCGCCTGGAAAACCCTGCCCCGCGCCCGGGTGCGCGACTCCGAACAGGCACTGACATTCAACCTGGCGCCCTCGCCCCGACTTGCCGCCGACCCGCGCAGCGGCAATGTACTGGCGCCCTTGCATACTTTCTCCGATGCTCACCCGGACACCCGCATCCTGGTGGTGGCGGAAACCGCCGGACGCCGCGAGGCGCTGCTCGAACTGATGCAAAAGGTCTCGATCCAACCGGCATTGAAAGAAGGCTGGCGGGACTTTCTCGACGCCCCCGAGCGCTGGAATCTGACCCGGGGCGAGCTGGACGCCGGCTTCTACGCGCCGGACCACGACCTGCTGGTGGTCAGCGAAAGCGAGCTGTACGGCGAACGGATCATGCAGCGCCGCCGCCGGCGCACCAGCGAGGACAGCGGTCAGGACCTGGCGGTCCGCTCCCTGGGCGAACTCACCATCGGCGCTCCGGTGGTGCACCTGGACCACGGCGTCGGCCGCTATCAGGGCCTGGTGCATATGACCGTGGATCATCAGCCCCATGAATTTTTGCTGCTGGAATACGCCGGCGGCGACAAGCTCTACGTGCCGGTATCCTCGCTGCATCTGATCAGCCGCTACGGCGGCGGCGAACACCCGCCACTGAATCGCCTGGGCAGTGAGCAATGGAGCAAGGCGCGGCAAAAAGCCGCGGAAAAAATCAACGATGTGGCGGCGGAGTTGCTCAACACCTACGCCCGTCGCGAGGCACGCGAAGGCCGGGCCTTCCCGCTGGAACAAGAGGATTATCAGCGCTTCGCCAGCGGCTTCCCGTTCGAGGAAACCCCGGACCAGGAAAACGCCATCAACGCGGTACTGGCCGACATGCAGCGGCAAAAGCCGATGGACCGGCTGGTGTGCGGCGATGTCGGTTTCGGCAAGACCGAAGTGGCCATGCGCGCCGCCTTCGCCGCCGTCCAGAACGGTACTCAGGTGGCGGTCCTGGTCCCCACCACCCTGCTCGCCCAGCAGCATTACGAGTCTTTCGTCGACCGCTTCGCCGACTGGCCGGTACAGATCGAGGTGCTGTCCCGATTCCGCGGCGCCAAGGAAAAAAGCCAGGTGCTGGAACGGCTTGCCGAGGGCAAAGTGGATATCGTTGTCGGCACCCATCAGTTGCTGCAGGAAAGTGTTGGCTTCAAGGACCTGGGCCTGATCATCGTCGATGAGGAGCACCGTTTCGGCGTGCGCCACAAAGAGCGGCTCAAGGAAATGCGCGCCGAGTGCGACATCCTCACCCTCACCGCCACCCCGATCCCACGCACCCTGAACATGGCGCTCAGCGGCATGCGCGACATCTCCATCATCGCCACGCCACCGCAGCGGCGCCTGTCGGTGAAAACCTTTGTACGGCAGCGGGACGACACCGCTCTCAAGGAAGCGATCCTGCGGGAGTTACTCCGTGGCGGCCAGGTCTACTACTTGCACAACGATATCGATACCATGAGCCGCGCCGCCGAACAGATCCAGTCGCTGGTGCCGGACGCGCGGGTCGGCATCGCCCACGGCCAGATGCGCGAACGGGAACTGGAAGCGGTGATGGGCGACTTCTACCATCGTCGTTTCAACGTGCTGGTATGCACCACCATTATTGAAACCGGCATCGACGTGCCCAGCGCCAACACCATCATCATCGAGCGCGCCGACAAGCTCGGCCTGGCGCAGTTGCACCAACTGCGGGGACGGGTCGGCCGCAGCCACCACCAGGCCTACGCCTATCTGGTCACCCCGTCCCCCAAGGCGATGACCAAGGACGCGCTGAAAAGGCTGGAAGCCATTGAACAAGCCACCGATCTGGGCGCCGGCTTCGTGCTTGCCAGCCAGGATCTGGAAATCCGCGGCGCCGGCGAACTGCTCGGAGAAGAACAGCACGGCAACATGGAAACCATCGGTTTCACACTCTATATGGAAATGCTTGAACAAGCGGTGGAGGCGCTCAAGCGCGGCGAGCAACCGGACACCGCCAAGCCATTGTCCGGCGGCCCGGAAGTGAACCTGAGGGTGCCGGCCCTGATCCCGGAAGACTACCTGCCGGATGTGTTCACCCGCCTGACCCTGTACAAGCGCATCGCCGGCTGCAAAACCGGCGACCAGTTACGGGAATTGCAGGTGGAAATGATCGACCGTTTCGGCCTGCTGCCGGAACCGGTGAAAACTTTGTTCCGCATCACCGAACTACGCCAACGCGCCGATGCCCTGGCCATCACCCGGGTCGACGCCAACGCCGCCGGCGGCAAACTGGAATTCGCCGAACGCACCCCGGTGGACCCGCTCACCGTGGTCAAACTGATGCAGAACGCGCCCAACCGCTACCGCCTGGAAGGCGCCCACACCCTGCGTTTCCAATTGCCGTCGGAAACCACCGATGAACGGGTCGAACTGGTGGAACAGCTGCTGGCGCATTTGGCGGGGAATGGGAAAGCGCCATAAAGAAGTTGATAGTTGACAGTGGACAGTTGACAGCTCGCGGAACAGGATGAACCAGTCTGAAAATAATGAGGCCGCGCCCAAAGTTTGGGCGTGGCCACATTACGTATAAACGATTAAATCCGACCATGGGCAGGGGCTGCGTACATGCAAACAGGCTATGCAAAAACGCAATCTCTTTTTCTTTTCGCTGTCAACTGTCCACTGTCAACTATCAACTGCATTTCCCGCCGCCACCGCGCTGGCCCAGGCCCATTGGAAATTGAAACCACCGAGCTGGCCGGTGACGTCGAGGACTTCGCCGATGAAATACAGGCCGGGAACGGTTTTGGTTTCGAAGGTTTTGGAGGAGACAGCGCCGGTGTCGACACCGCCGAGGGTCACTTCGGCGGTGCGGTAGCCTTCGGTGCCGGAGGGTTTGAAACACCAGCCCTTGAGCACGGCGGCGATGCTGGCCAGGCGCTCGTTGCTCTGATGCTGGAGCGGTCCTTTCCAATCGAAGTGCGCCACCAGGGCCGCCGCCAGACGTTGGGAAAAAAAGGCGCGCAACCAGCGCTCCACGGTTCCGTTGGGATGTTGCTTGCGTTCTTCCAGCAGAGCCGCGTACGGGTCCGCCAGCATCGGCAACCAGTCCACGGTGACATCGGCGCCCGCTTGCCAGAACGCGGACACCTGCAGCATGGCCGGCCCGGACAAGCCCCGGTGCGTGATCAACATGGGCTCGGAGAAAGATTGTCCCCCGGCTTCCGCTCGAACCTCGGCGCTGACACCACTGAGTTCCGCCAGCCACGCCTTGTCCGCCGGCTGCAATGTGAACGGCACCAGCGCGGCGCGTGTGGGCAATACCGGCAAACCGAATTGTTCCGCCACTTTATAACCGAACGGGCTGGCCCCCATGGAGGGAATGGAGAGGCCGCCGCTGGCGATCACCACCTTGCCGGCGCGCACCACGCCATCGTTGGTGCGTAGCGTGAAGCCGCCTTCCATTCGCCCTGATCCAGGTGTGCCCACCGGCTGATCGTTGATGTGGGTTACCGCCGTGTTCAGCCGGATCCTGACGCCGGCCCATTCGCACTCGGTGAGCAGCATCGCCACAATCGCTTTGCTGGAGTCGGCGCAGAACAACTGCCCCGGCGCTTTTTCCACATGCTCGATGCCGTGCCGTTCCACCAGCTCGACAAAATGCCAGGGCGTATAACGGCTCAATGCGGATTTGCAAAAGTGGGGATTGGCGGAAATGAAATGCGCCGGGGTGGTGTTCAGATTGGTGAAATTGCAGCGCCCACCGCCGGACATGAGAATTTTCTTGCCGGGTTTGTTGGCATGGTCCAGCACCAGCACCGAACCGCCGCGATAGCCGGCGGTGGCGGCGCACATCAGCCCGGCGGCACCGGCACCAATGATCACCACGTCGTACTGTTCCGCCATGCCGTTACGCCCTCCTTCATCGAAGCCGCGCAGCATAGCGGGATGCCGGCGGGGGTGCCAGAGCACGGATCGCGCTGACACGCAACACGCAACACGCAACACGCTAAAAACCCGGAACCACGAATCAGTGCCCTGTTCGCTGCCAAGGCAGCTTCCCACAGCGGCTACGTAGCTCTCTGTGGGAAGCTGCCTTGGCAGCGAATGACCACGGCATGTCTCTTGTCGCGCGCGAGTCGCCCCGTCATACCCAACCCCGCTAACCCCTCCCCGCCATATAACCAATCGATCCAAGCACCCTCTCCAAACCCGCGCTATGGTTTAAGCAAAGGGGCCGTGATCCGGCCCCGGAACCGCCCACAGCGGGCTTACCGGCCCCCGGGACGACAAGGAGAGCGTTGCCATGTTCGCTAACCTCGAACGGACCAACGTTGCCGAGCTGCACCTGCATCGTGATCCGCACTCCGGGCTGCGTGCCCTTATCGCCATTCACTCCACCCAACTGGGTCCCGCCGTCGGCGGCTGCCGCTGCCTGCGCTACGACGACGAAAACGCCGCTTTGGAGGACGTCACGCGTCTGGCCCGGGGCATGAGCTACAAGGCCGCCCTGGCCGGGCTGCCCCTGGGCGGCGGCAAGGCGGTGATTCTGGAACCCACGGACGGCTATGACCGGGGCGCCCTGTACCGGGCCTTCGGCCGCGCCGTGGACAGCCTCAATGGCCGTTACACCACCGCCGTGGACGCCGGCACCGGCCTTGAAGATCTGGACCAGGTGGCCCGTACCACCCGCCATGTCTGGGGCTACAGCGGTGACGGCCTGGACCCGTCGCCACTCACCGCTCTGGGCGTGTTCGCCGCCCTCGACGCCAGCGTCCGCCACCGCCTGCACCGCGACAACCTGCGCGGTCTGCACTTCGCCGTGCAGGGCGTGGGGCATGTGGGCAGCCGCCTCGCGCTGCTGCTGACCCGGGCCGGCGCCCGTCTCACCCTGGCCGACGCCGATGCCAAACGGGCCGGCGAACTGGCCGCCCGGCTGGGGGCCCGGATCGTGGCTCCCGACGCCATCTACGACGTGCCCTGCGACGGCTTCGTGCCCTGCGCCCTGGGCGCCGTGCTCAATCGCGACACCATCGCCCGGCTGCGTGCGCCGCTGGTGGCGGGCAGCGCCAATAATCAACTGGCCGGGGACGAGGACGGTGAACGGCTGCGCCAGCAGGACATCCTTTATGCGCCGGATTACGTCACCAATGCCGGCGGCCTGATCGACCTGGCCCTGGGACACGCCGGTGTCGGACCGACCCGCATCCGCCAGCACGTCCTGGCCATCGGCACGACCCTGACGCGGATCTTCCGTGAAGCGGAACAGGCCGGCTGGTCCACCAGTGCCACCGCTGACGATCTGGCGGAACAACGGCTCAATGGCCATCGTAACGTGGCCTGAGGAGGTGCTATGAGAACCGACCATGACCACCGTCGAGTGGCGGGTTACAAGACCATGGCGATGATCCGTCACTTCGATAAGAAAGCAGTGAACCTGCAACGCACCGGGCGGCTGGGCACCTACGCCTCCTGCCTGGGCGCCGAAGCGATCGGTACCGCCGCCGGGCTGGCGCTGACCCGGGACGATTACTTCGTGCCCTACTACCGCGACCACGCCACGCTTTATCTGCGCGGCGTGCCGCTGCATCAAATTCTGCAGTACTGGGGCGGCGACGAGCGTGGCAACGCTTTTCCCGCCGACAGCGACGCCCGCCGCGATCTGCCCTACTGCGTGCCCATCGCCACCCAACTGACTCAGGCCGCCGGCATCGCCAGTGCCGCCAAGCTGCGCCACAAACACGCCGCCGTGCTCGCCACCTGCGGCGACGGCGCCACCTCACGGGGTGATTTTTACGAAGCGCTCAACGTGGCCGGCGTCTGGCAGCTGCCGCTGGTGGTGCTGATCAATAACAATCAGTGGGCCATCTCCGTGCCCCGGGGACTGCAGACCGCCTGCGCCAGTCTGGCCGACAAAGCGGTGGCCGCCGGCATTCCCGGCGTGCAGGTGGACGGCAACGACCTGGATGCGCTGCTCAAGGTACTGGACGACGCCCTGGAACGGGCCCGTGCCGGCAAGGGCACCACCCTGGTCGAAGCGATCAGCTACCGACTCAGCGATCACACCACCGCCGACGATGCCAGCCGCTACCGCAAAGCCAGCGATCTGCACCGGGCCTGGCAGAACGAGCCGGTGCGGCGCCTGCGCGACACTCTGGCTGAATCCGGTCTGTGGGATGCCCAGCGGGAAACCGACTGGCAGCAACAGTGCGAGCGCACCGTGGAAGAGGCCATCGACACCTACCTGAATCTGCCCCCGGCCCCGGCCACCGACATGCTCGACTACCTTTACGCGGCTCTACCCGCCGCCCTGCGCGACCAGCGCGCCGCCCTGGCGGCGCTCAACCAGGAGGTGCGTCATGGCTGAACTGCAAACCCACGGCGCCCATGCGGTCCCCATGAATCTGCTGGAAGCGGTCAACCGCGCCCTGGTGCGGGCCATGGCCGAGGACGACAGTGTGGTTCTGCTCGGCGAGGACATCGGCACCAACGGCGGCGTGTTCCGCGCCACCGAGGGGCTCAAGGCACAATTCGGCTTCCGCCGGGTGATGGACACGCCGTTGGCGGAGAATCTGATCGCCGGCCTGGCCGTGGGCATGGCCAGCCAGGGGCTGAAACCGGTGGCGGAGATCCAGTTCATGGGTTTCATTTACGCCGCCCTGGAGCAGATCCTCAGCCACGCCGCCCGTTTACGTAACCGCACCCGCGGCCGGCTCAGTTGTCCGCTGGTGATAAGGGCGCCCTACGGAGGCGGCATTCACGCGCCGGAACATCACAGTGAAAGCACCGAGGCCCTGTTCGCGCATATCCCCGGCCTGCGTGTGGTGATGCCATCCTCGCCGTCCCGCGCCCACGGCCTGCTGCTGGCCGCCATCCAATGTCCGGACCCGGTGATCTTCCTGGAACCGAAGCGCCTGTACCGGCTGAAACGGCTGCCGGTGGTGGCGGACGGCGAGCCCTTGCCGCTGGATACCTGCTTCACCCTGCGCACCGGCGACGATCTCACCCTGATCAGTTGGGGCGCGGCCATCCACGAAACCCTGGGTGCCGCCGATCAACTGGCGGCGGAAGGCATCAACGCCGAAGTGATCGACGTGGCCTGTCTGAACCCATTGGACCGGGATACCCTGGTGGCATCAGTGAGCCGCACCGGCCGTGCCGTGATCGTTCATGAAGCCCCCAGGCACGGCGGCATGGGTGCTGAAATCGCCGCCACCCTCGCCAACCAGGCGCTGCTGCATCTGCGCGCTCCGGTGGAGCGGGTCACCGGCTATGATTGCCCGATGCCCTACTTCCAACTGGAGCAGCATTATTTGCCGAATGTGGAACGGATCGTGGCGGCGGCGAAGCGGACGCTGGTGTATTGATGAGGCGCTTGCACGCTTGCACGCCAAAGTATCAGCGGCCTTCTCCAAGTGAGACAACCGGAAATAGGCGCCTTACTCGGCAAGTATGGCGTGTTAGCGTGTTGCGTGTTGCGTGTTGCGTGCAAGCGCGACTGACCAGGGAGCACACTCATGAGCTACTTCACTCTGCCGGATCTGGGCGAAGGCCTTCAGGAAGCGGAAGTGATCGAATGGCACGTCAAGGAAGGCGAAGAGGTTAACGTGGACCAGGTGCTGCTGAGCGTGGAGACGGCCAAGGCCATCGTCGATATTCCGGCGCCGAAAGCCGGTGTCATCGCCCGCCGCTTCGTCGCCGAAGGCGATCTGGTGCACACCGGCGAGCCGCTGCTGGCGTTCGAGGGCGAGGAGGACACCAGCCAGAGCGTGGTCGGTGAGTTGGCCAGTGAACAGGACGGCGACCGTGATGATTTCATCATCGGCGCCGCCGCCGGCAACCGGGGCGGCCCGGGCGCGGCGCCGGCGATCCGTGCCCTGGCCCAGCATCTGGGCGTGGATCTGGCGCGTCTCAAGGGCAGTGGCCCCGGCGGCACCATTACCCTTAACGACGTGCAACAACACGCCAGGCTGAAACAAAGCCACGGCGACAGCACCCCGCTAAAGGGGGTGGCCCGTACCATGGCCAAAACCATGGCCAGCGCCGGCCAGCAGGTGGTGCCGGTCAGCCTGTTCGATCAGGTCAGCATCCGTCATTGGCGCGCCGGCACCGACATCATGTTGCGTCTGATCCACGCCATCGTCGCCGGTTGCCGGTCGGAACCGGCGGTCAACGCCTGGTTCGACGGTGATCAACTGAGCATGCGCAAAGTAGAAAAAATCGATCTGGGTATCGCCGTGGACACCCCGGACGGCCTGTTCGTGCCGGTGCTGCGCGATATCGCCAACCGCGACGATGACGACTTGCGCGAGGGCCTCAACCGGCTTCGTCGGGACGTGGAGCAGCGTAAGATCCCCCCTCGTGAACTACAGGGCGCCACCTTGTCATTGAGCAACTTCGGCACCCTCGGCGGCCGTTTCGCCACCCCGGTGGTGGTGCCGCCACAAGTGGCCATTGTCGGTGCCGGCAAGGCCTTCACACAGCCCGGATTCAACAACGGCGAGGTGTTCGAGGACAAACAACTACCGCTGTCGCTGACCTTCGACCACCGCGCCCTGAACGGCGGCCAGGCGGCACGCTTTCTGGCGGCCTTGCTGCAATCGCTGGCAAACTAGCTCGATACCGTTGCCATGCCAACCGGCACCTTACTCACTCCCGAAGACGCCATTCCGCTCCCCGCCGATGTACTGGGCAGTGACGATCCGGACGACATCATCGGCGCCAATATCGATGTGTTGAACGCGCTGTTTTCCGAGTACCTGGGGATCACCGATTCGAGGCGCTTTCCGACCCTTTTTACGCCGCCCAGGAGAGCGGGGACCTGTTCCGGCTTAACGCGGACTGGCTCACCCGATCGGACCGAGCGTATAGCCCAGACCCTCAACAACGAACCGGACTGCATGAAACGGATAAGAGCCCTGTGCTCCGAAGCGGGTCAGGAACTGGAACAGGTCACCGCCGGAGACCGCCTTTACCCGTCCCCTTCCAGCCAATCCTGGATCAGACGGCCGGCGGAACGCTTGCGGCCCGCGCTGATGTCCGCTCGCGGCACGTCATAAACCATACCGTATTGCTCTCGCAAGGCCCGCAACCACCGCGGAAAACGCCCCAGATTGCCCTTGCCAAGCCCTTCCATGCCCATGTCATTTCTTACCGGGCCTTTGCTGCCTTCCACGAAACGGCGGCCCTTGGCGTCCTCGATACGCAGTTCCCAATCCCAGTCCGGTTCCGGCATCAGATTCAACATCAGGTTGGGGGCTTGCCACCCCTGCCCGTCATTGCCTTCCTGGGGGATGCGAATCCGCACCTGCCAATCCTCCCCGGCCTCGAACGGCAATCCCAAGGCACGTGCCAGCATTGCGCTTTCGGTGGCTTCCCGGCGTGCGCGGTGGACCTCGGCCAGTCGCCCGGCCCATTGATGAAATTCCGTCTCCCGCGGCGCGCAATCTTCCAGTACCGCCTGAACCGTCTTGTGCAGTATGTCCAGGTGAGTCTCCCGGTTGGGAAACGCCATGTCACCGTCCAGCATGTCGCGGACCAGCTCGGTGCGCACTTCCGGATTCAGCAACGCGGTCAATACCATGCCCCAGAATCTCAGGTTCACGGTGTCGTAAAGATCGTCACCGTAGCGGCGGTCATGGCGATAGCGTAAATGACGCAGCAGCTGCAAAATCCGTTCGCCGTCCTTGGCAAAGGGAGCGAACTTCACTTTCTTTGCCCGCTGATTGGGCAGCGTGGTGTACTTGCCCAATTGGCTCACCAGCTTCAGACGGGTTTTAAGATCCGTCGCCGTGGACGTTTCGCCGATGGGCAGGGACCCGCTCTCGTCGAAGCCGAACACCAGCAGGTTGATATGCCGCTCACTGCTGTTGACCGGGTAGCCCCGATCCTGCAAGGGCAACACTTGCCGATAAGCGTCGCGCAACAACGGCAGTTCTTTGTTGGAGACCGCCGGGATGCCGCCCGCCACGCGCAGATAATGAAAATAGAAACGGGTTCTCTGGTCCGGCGTCAGGGCGGCCGGCAGCTTGGCGGCATGGGGCCCCAATAAATGATGATTTTGCGGCCAGAAATGGCCTTGCCGCTCCTGCTGCAACGCCTCATCTTCATCCGCTATGAACGCCCGGCACAGGGCTTCGATATCCGCTCCACTCATTTTCATCACATCCCTTTGTCGACGTCCTGGTGCGAAACCTTAGCAGATCCGTTGGGAAATGCCCCGGCACCATAGCTCTCGGCGCCGGATCAGGCGGGGCCGACCCGGGCCCGCACCGCCTCGGCCAGCGCCGCCACGGATAATGGCGAACAGCCTTCCGCTTTATTACTGAGCGTCACATAAGCCGGTTGCCCCGCGCCCACGGTACCGGCGATCACCTGTGCCAGGGCCTCGCGGGTTTCCGGGTCCGGATCCACCAGTTTGTCGAACGGCGAATACTGGTCCCGTGCCCTTTCATAGCCGTAAGCGCCGTGCTTCAGATTGAGGTTCCAGCGACATACCAGTGGGCCGGGCCAGAGCGCGCGCAGAATTGGCAGTTGCTCGGCAATCGGCGGCATCTTGCCATGGAGACCGAGGCAGTAGGTGGCGCCGGTATCCTTAAGGGCGTCCACGAAGGCCGGGGTCAGCCATTGCCGGTCGCGCACCTCCACCGCCACCACCGCCTCCGGGTAACGGGCCTTGAGCGCCATGGTGCTTCGCAACAGCGCATGCAGCCCTTCGGTCAGCCGTTCCATTTCAGTGAGCCAGTGGGAGGGTAACGGGCTGATCTGAAACACCAACGCCCCCAGCTTCGGCCCCAGGCCGGCTCCGGCCGGTTCGACCAACTCGGCCCGGGCGGCCGCCGCATCCAGAAAGTCAGGGTTGATCCTCTCTCCCTTGCCCCCGCTGCCTCGCAGCAGAGGATCGGTGACCCGGCTCGGCGCCTTGACCACGAAACGAAAATCATCGGGGACCCGCGCCGCGTGATCGGCGTATTGCTCCACGCTCAACGGCTGATAAAAGCCGCGATCCAGACCAACGGCACGAAACAGGGGATGTCTGGCATAAGCGCTCAGTCCCCGGCGGGACAACTGCTCTTCGCTGTAGAGTTTGTCCCAAACCAGCCCGGCCCAGCCCGGATAGTGCCAGGACGAGGTACCCATTCTGAGCGTCTCCGGCAAAGCCGCCGCCAGCGGGATCAGCGACGCTTCCGGTGTGGCCGCCCGTACTTCCGAAGGAATCGCACTGTCATCGGCAAACAGAGAACTTTGCATGATGCTCCCCTTTTTGCGGAAACGTTTCCTCACGCCGGTGATGAACTCCCGGGCAGCCGGCATACTGTTCACCGATCGACTTCAGTCCCTCGAAATTATTCTGGTTTCAGTAGTGCAGGTTCGGGACTCATGTTGCAAACGCCTGAGTAAACCTCATTCACTTGCAAGCAAGCTTCCCACAGCGGCTACGCGGAAAGGCCGTGGGAGACCAGCTTGCTGGCGAATACTGCCCCTCCGGCGTTCCCCCCTGCGCTTGCAAGGAATCTCCCACAAGGACGTCGTGGCCGCCAAGAACAACGCTACGGGACTGCGGCCGTGCCTTAGCAGTGCCCCGCCAGATCCGCCAGTACCCGGCACACTCCGGCCATGCCATCGTGAATTACCACTTCGATCTCGGCCATGGTGATCTCCCGGTCGGATTTGCCAGCGCCAGGGTTCACCACCAGGGACAGCATCGCATAGGGGATGTCCAGTTCCCGGGCCAGAACCGCTTCCGGCATGCCGGTCATGCCGACCACGTCGCAGCCGTCACGCTCCATGCGCAAAATCTCCGCGGCGGTTTCCAGTCGCGGCCCCTGAGTGGCGCCGTAACAGCCACCGTCGGTCCAGGCCAGGCCACTGACGGCCAGCCGTTCCTGGAGCGCGGCGCGCAAGGCGGCGTCGAACGGCCAACTGAAATCCACGTGCACCAGCGGCTCGTCCTTATCGTCGAACAACGTCATGTCACGGCCGTAGGTGTAGTCGATGATCTGATCCGCCAGCACCAGGGCGCCGGTGGGCGCTTTGTCGGTGATCCCGCCCACCGCGTTGACGGCGACGATGGCGCTGGCGCCCGCTTCCTTCAGCGCCACCATATTGGCCCGGTAGTTGACCTGATGAGGCAGCAACACATGGGGATCGCCATGACGGGCCAGGAACAGCACCTCGCGACCGTTGAGTTGTCCTTCCACCACCGGCGCCGACGGCTCACCGAAACGGGTGGTCAGGGTCTGGCTGCCGGTAATGCGCAGGTTGTCCATGCGCGTCAGACCGGTACCGCCAATGAATGCCAGCATCTCGCTTCCTTATTCTTCCACGGCGAAAATGCCGGGGGCGTTGCGCCAATAGCCCTTGTAGTCCATGCCCATGCCGAACAGGTAAAAATCCTCGGCCTCCAGCGCGGTGTAATCAGCCTTCAGACCCGGCCGCGCCTTGCGGTCGTGCACCTTGTCCACCAGCACGCAGGTTTTCACGCTGGTGGCCCCCTGGGCGTGGCAGGCATCGACGATCGCCAACAAGGTGGAGCCGACATCGAGAATATCGTCGAGGATGATCACGTCTCGCCCGGACAGGCTGGCACCCGGAGTGACGATCCACTCCACCTCCCCGCCCCGGGTGTCACCCAGATAGCGGGAAGCGTGCAGATAGTCCATTTCCAGCGGAAAATCCAGGCGCGTGAGCAAATGTCCGGCGAAGATCATGCCGCCGTTCATGATGGTGACGAACAGCGGGAAGCGCTCGCTGTAGTCCTCGGTGAGCTGAATCGCCAGTTTGCCAATGGCCGCTTCCACCTGATCCTGGGAATGGAGTTGGCGCGCATCGCGGCGCACCTGCATCAACTCCTGCTTTACCTCATCCGCGATGGGCATGCCGTGCCTCCTCGGCAGCCGGCGCCGATGGGGTATCCTGTTGATCGTCATCGCTGACCATGTGCAGAGTACGGGTCGGGAAGGCGAACTCGGCGCCATGCTGCTCGACGATCTCCATGATCTTCATCAGCACATCCTGCTTGATCTCATGGAAACGCACCCAGTTGGTGGTTTTGGTGAAGGTATAGATGAAGAATTCGATGTGCGAAGCGCCATAGGTATCGAAATTGACGATCAGGGTACGGGCGTCGGTTTCGATGTCATCGTGATCGATCAGCATTTGCCGGACCTCGGCGACAATGGCCGGCATTTTCCGCCAGTCCTGATAGCGGATACCGATCTTCTCGTTGATCCGCCGATTGAACATGCGCGCCGGATTCTCCAGCACGATGGTGGTGAACAACGAGTTGGGAATGTACAGCGGACGTTGATCAAAAGTGCGAATGCGGGTCAGCCGCCAACCAATATGCTCCACTGTCCCCTCGATGGTCCGGTCCGGCGAGCGCACCCACTCCCCCACTTTGAACGGCTTGTCCATGTAGATCATCATGCCGCCAAAGAAGTTGGCGAGCAGATCCTTGGCGGCGAACGCCACCGCCATGCCCCCGATACCACCGAAGGCGAGCACGCCGGATACGCTGTAGCCCAGCGCCTGCAGAATGATCAGCAAGGAGGTAATGATCACCGACACCCGCAACAGCTTGGACACCGCCGCCGCGGTGGTGGTATCCATCGGTTTCTTCATCCGGCCGGGGTCGGTCAGATTATGCTCGACGCCGGTGATCAGGCGATTGAAAAACATGGCGATGATGGCAATGAACGCCACCCGGCGGACCATGCCCACATGCTCGAACAAGGCGCTTTCGGAGACGTCGTAGAGCATCTCCGCCGCCACCGACAACCCGATCACCCAGGTCACCAGCCGCAACGGCAGACGCAGCGCCTCGATCAGCACATCGTCCCATTTGCTGGCGGTCTTTTCCCCCAGCACGGTGAGGATGTCCAATATCCGCATCATCAGGAAATTCAGCGATACGGTACAAAACACCACCACGAACACCTGGGTCAGCCAGATGATCGTTTGCGTTTCCGGGCCGGGCCACTGGAGCAACAGTTTCCAGTTCAGCAGGGCCTCCCAATTCATGCGTTTTCTCCTGACAATTGTTCGGCGATATCACAGGCCCGTTGGCGGCGGGCCGGGCTCATCGGCCGGCGCGGGCGCGCCCGCAAAGCACTGGCTGGCACCCCTTTCGGCAATGCTTGTTGCTCCAGCCAGGACAGCACCGCCAGGGCACCGGCGCGATCGTTGCATACCAGCACCATGTCGCAGCCGGCGTTCAGGGCCGCCCCCGCCCGCTGCGTATAATCTCCGGCCGCGGCGGCGCCGGCCATGGTCAGATCATCGGAAAAGATCACGCCCCGGAAGCCCAGCTCCTCGCGCAGCACTTTCTGTAACCAGTAGCGGGAAAAACCGGCGGGCTGGGCGTCCATGGCCGGGTAGCGCACATGGGCAGGCATGATGCCGTCCAGGCGCGGCGCCAGCGCCCGGAACGGCGCCAGATCGGCGGCCATTTCAGACAGCGTGCGCGGGTCCTCCGGCAATTCCAGATGGGAGTCGGCCTGGACATGGCCATGACCGGGGAAATGTTTACCGGTGGCGCTCATGCCGGCCCGCTGCATGCCGTCCAGAAAGGCATCCGCCAGGGTGATCAGCACGTCGACGTCATTGCTGAAGCTACGATCTCCAATCACCGTGCTGCGACCGTGATCCAGATCCAGCACCGGCGCGAAGCTGATGTCGATGTCCACGGCGCGCACTTCGTCGGCCATCAGTTCGCCGAGCAGCTCCGCGGCCTCGCGGCCAGCCCGGGGATCCTGCTGATAACGCCGTCCCAGCGTGCCCATGGCCGGCAGCCGGGTAAACCCTTCACGCAGGCGCTGCACCCGCCCGCCTTCCTGGTCCACGGCGATCAGTAATTCCGGCCGCAGCGCCCGCATGGACGCCACCAGATCACGTACCTGCAGCGGGTCCTGATAGTTGCGGCTGAACAAAATCACCCCGCCGACGGCGGGATGAACGAGTAAATCGCGCTCCTCACTGGTGAGCGCGACGCCTTCCAGATCCAGCATCAGCAAAGGCTGGGTGTTATTGGCCTGATTCATGTGATTACTCGGTGATGGAGACCCCGCACCCCAATGGCACGCGGTCGAACAAATCGATGACGTCGGCGTTACGCATGCGGATACAACCGTGGGAGGCGGGCTGCCCCATGGGCTCATGATCCGGCGTGCCGTGAATATAAATAAAGCGCCGGAAACTATCCACGTCACCGCCCTGGTTTTTACCCGGTTCCAGCCCTCCGAGCCAGAGAATGCGACTGAGCACCCAGTCCCGCTCCGGTTCCGCCGCGGCCCGTTCCGGTGTCAGGATCTCGCCGCTGAAGCGGCGTCCGCGAAACACCGCGCCCACGGGAAGCCCCTCGCCGATACGGGCACGCACCAGATGTTCCCCACGGGGCGTGCCGTTACTGCCGCTGCGCTCATCGGCACCGACCACCGCGGTGGAAACCGGATAACGACGCTGGCCGGCGCCATCGAGGGTCAGGGTCTGTTCGGCAAGGGAAATAATGATATGCATAGGACCAACGCGGGAAAGTTGACAGTGGATGGTGGACAGTTGACGGCGGAAACACAAACAACCTGTTCTTTAGCCGCTGTGGGAAGCTTGCTTGCAAGCGAATGGGTTCGCTCAAGCGTTTGCAATATTCGCTTGCAAGCAAGCTTCCCACAGCGGCTCAGGGTCACCTGTTTTTTGGACTGTCAACTATCCACTGTCAACTATCAACTGTCTTTTCAGTTGCCTTTTATCCCGCCCACCACGAAGGGCAGCAGATGCTGGGCGATATCGCTGGCGGACACCGAACGGTTGAAGTCCTTCTTGCTGATGGTCTGCAGGGATTCCATACCGGAAAGCGTGAAGATCACCGCCCCGAGGCTGAAGTGCACGCGCCAGAACAACTCCACCGGCGGCACATCCGGTGCGGTGCGGCGCAGCAAGGTGGTGAACTGGTTGAAAACATCGCCGTAATGCTTGCGCAGATAGGCGCGCAGATGGTCCTGCGGCTGGCTGTAGGCCTGGCCGGCCAGGCGGAAGAAGATCATGGCGCGTCGTGGCTCCTCGGTACCGGAGCCCAACGCCAGCCGCGATGCCACGGTCAACAGCCGCTCCAGACTGAGCGGACCGTCGTCCAGCTCCAGTTCCTTCAACTTCACCGACAACGCCTGGCAGAACGGCGTCAGATAGCGCTCGAACACCGCCTGGATCAGCGCCTCCTTGGAGCCGAAATGGTAGTTCACCGCGGCCAGATTAACACCGGCCTTGCCGGTAATCGCGCGCAGGCTGGTTTCCGCGAACCCCTTCTGGGCGAACAGCACTTCCGCCGTATCAAGGATGCGGCGCACAGTATCGGATTGAGACATGGAGACCTGCCGGGCTGAAAGCAAACGTTTGAAACATACGTTTGGCGGCGATCACCGTCAAGCAGAGGCCGTTATTCCGGGGCGCCCTTGCGTTTGAGTTTGCGGCTCCAGCGCTGGCGGGCATAGTGGCGCAGATTGGCCACATTATCGGTTTCGTCCATGATTTCCTGACCGAGGATGGTTTCAATGATGTCTTCCATGGTGACCAGGCCCACCCAGGTCCCCAGGTCATCGTAGACCAGGCCCAGGTGTTGCCGGTCACGCAGCATCTCACCAAACACCGTCTCGATGTTTGTGTCGGTGCGGAACAAGGCCATGGCACGGGCCAGTTCGCCCACGGTACGCTCGTCTTCCACTTCCAACAGATCGCTTTTGTGCACATAGCCGAGTGCTTCATCCTTGTCGTTCAGCACCGGATAGCGGGAAAAAGGCGTGGACACCAGGTGGTGGCGCACTTCGGCCACGGTCTGCTCCGGGCGCAGCGATTCCACCACCGTACGAGGGGTCATCACCTTGTCGACCCTGATGTCATGGAGGCTGAGAATATTGGCGATGACCCGCCGCTCGCCCTCATCCAGCGCCTGCTGCTCGTGGCCAATCGCCGCCATCGCCTTCAACTCCGCCCGAATGTCGGTATCCGGCTCGCCGTCGCCAATCCGCCGGGTAATCATTTTCGATAACCACACGAACGGCTTGAGTACCCAGATCATGACATTGAGCACCGGCGGCAGCAGCGGCGCCAGGGCGCGCCAGAATTTGGCGCCAATGGTCTTCGGAATAATCTCGGAGACGATCAGGATGGCCAGCGTCATGACCGCCGAGGCCACACCCAGCCAGGTTTCCCCGAACAGCACCGCCACCTGGGCGCCGACCCCGGTGGCGCCGGCGGTATGGGCGATGGTATTGAGCGTGAGAATGGCCGCCAGCGGGTCGTCGATGTCATCCTTGAGGTGCCGCAGACGTTCAAACAACTTGGGTTTGTCGTCCTTGAGACCGGCGATGTAGCTGGGGGTGATGGACAGCAGAGCGGCTTCCAGAATCGAGCAGAGGAACGAGAACCCCAAAGCAATGGCGGCGAAGATGATCAGTAACAACATGTCGCTCCCCGCTTACCATTCTCCATACTTACCATTCATCCATATAAGTACCGAACAAGCCAAGCAGTTCCTCTACCCGGTCGGCCGCCTTTTGCAGACGCTCCAGGTCACCGTCGGCCAGGGGCGCGTAAGGATCCTCGGCGCGCAGAGCCAGGGCGTTGGTTTCACCGGGAGGCGTGGCCCGGCGCGCCAGACCGGCGGCGCCCACCGCGGCGCGCAGCTCCAGATCCAGCCAGCATACCGGATCGGAGCGATCCCGCCGCGCCTGGGTCAACAAATGCATCTCCGGGGCGCGAACACCGGTATTGGCGAAAGCCTGCTCCAGGACAGCGAGGCTGATCAGGTCATCGTAACCGGGCACCTGGTAGGACTTGGCGGACTGCCGCGCCATGCCCACCAGCACCGAATAGAGATGAAACACCACCGCGCCACGCAGCGCCAGGCGGTGCCCCACCGAATCGCCGGCCTCGGCCCGTAGTGTCTTGAGCAGGTCGCGGGCGAAAAACAACCGCTCACGCAGACCGCTGATTTCGTTTTCCCGCACCATTCGGGACATGGTTATCTCCGGCTATTCGCTGCTAAAGCCAGCTTCCCACAAAGAGAACGACAAAGCCGCTGTGGGAAGCCAGCTTGCTGGCGGAGAGGGCCGCGCTGTTTCATGATCCGCGGGCGGAGGCCTTCTTCCTGGTGGCGGTTTTCTTCTTCGCCGCCGCTTTCTTCTTCGGTGCGGCTTTCTTTTCTTCCACTTCCCACTTGCCGTCCCGATAGAAGGCGTACCAGCCGGTGGGCTTACCCTCCTCCTCGGTCATCACGTACTGCTCCTTGGCCTTGCGGCTGTAGCGCAGTACCGCCTTGCGCCCCTCGGAGTCCTCGCCGGGGGCTTGCGCGAGATAACGGTGTTTGGGATCCAGTTGCTCCGCCACGGACTGGATCTCCTCCACCAGCGGCGCCCGGGTTTCCCGGTTCTTGGGGAACTTGCTGGCGGCCAGGAACAGGCCGGACGCACCGTCACGCAGCAGGTAATGATCGTCCACCTTTTCGCACTTGAGATGCGGCATCGGGATCGGGTCGGCACGGGGCGGCGCCGGCTCACCGTTCTTCAGCAGCTTGCGTGTATTGCCGCAGTCATCGTTGGTGCACTTGAAGAACTTGCCGAACCGGCCGGTGCGCAACTGCATCTCGCTGCCGCACTTTTCACACTCCAGGGTCGGACCATCGTAGCCCTTGATGCGGAACTCGCCCTGCTCCACCACGTAGCCGTCGCAATCCGGGTTGTTACCACAGACGTGCAACTTGCGTTTCTCGTCGATGAGGAAGGATTCCATCGCCGTACCGCATTTGGGGCAACGCTTCTTGCGGCGCAACTCCTGGGTTTCCGCCTCGTCATCGTCGGCCCGCACCGCCTCCTCGCCGGGAAGCAGATTGAGCGTGGCGGTACAGCGTTCCTTGGGCGGCAGGCTATAACCGGAGCAACCCAGGAAGACACCGGTGGAGCCGGTACGGATTTGCATCGGACGGCCGCAGGTGGGACAGGCGATGTCGGTGTCCGTGGGCAGATTCGCACGCATGCCGCCCTTGGCCTGCTTGCCACTGCCCTCGCCCTGAGCGGCCTCCAGTTTGGCCTGAAAATCCTGGTAAAAATCGTTGAGCACATCACGCCAGTGGCGTTTGCCCTCCGCGATCTCGTCGAGGGTTTCCTCCATCCGCGCGGTGAAGTTGTAATCCATCAGATTGGGGAAGCTTTCCACCAGGCGATCGGTGACGATATCGCCCATCTTCTCCGCGTAAAAGCGGCGGCTTTCCTGCCGCACATAACCGCGATCCTGGATCGTGGAAATGATCGAGGCGTAGGTGGACGGCCGGCCGATACCGCGCTTCTCCAATTCCTTGACCAGACTGGCTTCCGTGTAACGGGCCGGCGGCTTGGTGAAATGCTGGGTGGCGTCGACCTGATCGATCACCAGCACGTCACCCTGCTTGAGATCCGGCAGCACCGTATCTTCCTGCCCCTTGCGCGCCGCCGGCGGCAGGATCCGGGTCCAGCCGTCGAACTTCATGATGCGGCCCTTGGCCTTGAGCTCGTAACCGTCCGCCTCGGCGGTCAGCGTGGTACTCAGGTATTCCGCCGGCGGCATCTGGCAGGCGATGAACTGGCGGCGGATCAATTCGTACAGGCGCTGGGCATCGCGCTCCATGTCCTTGAGCGACTCGGAGGTGCGATTGACATCGGAAGGCCGGATCGCTTCGTGGGCCTCCTGGGCGCCTTCCTTGCTGGAATAGGACAGTGGTTTCGCCGGCAGATATTTCTCGCCCAGCTTGTCATCGATCCAGGCCCGGCACGCCGTCACCGCGTCCGCGCTCAGGTTGGTGGAATCGGTACGCATGTAGGTGATATGGCCGGCCTCGTAGAGGCGCTGGGCCATCATCATGGTTTTCTTTACCCCGAAGCCCAGACGGGTACTCGCCGCCTGCTGCAGCGTGGAGGTGATGAACGGCGCCGAGGGTTTCGACCGGGTCGGCCGCTCCTCGCGCTGGGAAATGGTCAGTTGGCCGGCGCGATGCAGTGCCTCACGGTGGCGCTCGGCGTCCTCTGCGTTGTTTGGCCGGAAGTTTTCACCCTGGTAACGGGCCACCTGCAGACGCAGTTGGTCCGCTTGCTGCTTGCTGTCGTGGGTGTCGGCGTGCAGCTCCCAGAACTCCTCCGGGGTGAAGGCGCGGATTTCCCGCTCGCGCTCCACCACCAGCTCCACCGCCACCGACTGCACCCGGCCGGCGGACAGGCCGCGGGCGATCTTTTCCCACAACAGCGGTGAGATCATGAACCCCACCACCCGATCGAGGAAACGGCGTGCCTGCTGGGCTTCCACCCGGCTCATATCCAGCTTGCCCGGTTCCTGGAACGCGGCCTGGATCGCCTTCTTGGTGATCTCGTTGAACACCACCCGGTCGAAACGGTCATCGTCACCGCCGATCACTTCCCGCAGGTGCCAGGCGATGGCCTCCCCTTCGCGGTCCAAGTCAGTGGCGAGATAGATGCGCTCGGCCTTGGCGGCCAGACGCTTGAGTTCATCGATGACCTTTTCCTTGCCGGGCAGGATCTCGTAGTGCGCCTTCCAGCCATGGTCCGGGTCCACGCCCATGCGGTTGATCAATTGGGACTGCGCTTTCTTCTTTTTATAAACCTCGCGCTCTTCCTTCGGCAGCGAACGGGTATAGGCCGCCTCCTTGGCCCGTTCCTGGGGCGTGGACTTCTTGCCGCCGCCGCTGACCGGCAGATCGCGCACGTGGCCCACGCTGGACTTGACGATGAAGTCATCGCCCAAATAGCGGTTGATGGTCTTCGCCTTGGCCGGCGACTCCACAATTACCAGGGACTTACCCATTACGTTCGTCACCCACAACTGAATTACCGAGAAGTCGGTCGATCCGGCCTTCGCCTTGCCGGGAAAGGCCGGATACGATGTCCAGGCCCCGTTTCGGGGGCCCTCAGGGGCGCCTATTTAGACAGCGGCGCTAACGTCCGGTCAAGCTTCGGGGGGCCACAATCCCTTTTGGGGGCCTTTCAGCGGGCCTTGACCCGCATCAATCGACCGCTTCCCGGGACCGGGCTATACTCGATAAAAAGCGTTCGAGGGAGATCGCCGTGACCGCTCCGTATCAGAAAATTCTTGTCGCCATCGACTGCAGTGACGAGTCCGCCGACATCCTGTGCCGTGCCGCCGGGGTACTGGAGGGCAACGCCTCCGGCGAGTTGCACCTGATCCATGTGATCGAGCCGCTGGCACTGGCCTACGGCGCCGACGTGCCGATGGACGTCACCGACCTGCAAAGCGGCCTGGTCAAACAGGCACGCGAAACCGCCCTGGAATACGCCCGCCAGTACCAGATCAGCGAGGACCGCATCCATGTGGAACTCGGCTCCATCGAGAAGACCATCGTCGACAAGGCCGATGCCCTGGGCGCGGATCTGATCGTGGTGGGCAGTCATACCCGCAGCGGTCTGGCTCTGTTGCTGGGTTCCACCGCCCGCGGTCTGGTGCCCGGCGCCCATTGCGACGTATTGGCGGTGAAAGTCCAGCGCAAGGACAAGAAATCGGACTGACGGTTCGCGGCCTGATCGGTCCGTGAGCCATGCGACTGGCCGGCCAGCGGGCCGGCCGGGTTTTCACTATGTCATCGCCGGGCCGGCGCGGGGGTGGTCATTCCAACGGCACAGCAGCGCCGCCAGCGCCCGCGCCTGTTCACGCAGCGCCGCCAGCTCCCGCACGGTTTCCTTCTCGCCCTGATAAAGCGGGATCTTGCGCAGAGCCGCTTCCAGTTCCGCATCCGGCGCCGCCAGGCGCTGCACCTCCACCGCCCAGCGAATCTGATGCACCAGCATGTGAAACAGCGCCAGGCGGGTTGCAAGACTGAACAAGGCCAAGCTCGGCGCATCGAAATCAGCGAAGGACAAACGCGCCAGCACCGCCGGTTTCGCCTGATCCCCCTCCGCCACCTTCAAGGAGGCGCTGCGCGGCGTCTCCAGCAATAGCGACAACGCGCCGAACACTTCTCCCGGAGACACCCGGTAGACCACCGGCGGCGGTGAGCCTTCGCCAAGCACCCACAGTTCGCCGCGCAGCAGAAAATAAAGCCCGCGGGCCTCGGCACCGGCCTTGATCACCAGCTCGCCCGGAGCGGCTTCCAGAATCCGGGTAGCGGCCAGCAACAAGGCACGCTGATCGGCATCATCACGGGACACTTCATTGAAAAACGGCACGCCGGAAAGTAACGACGCCACCCTCGCCTGCTGAGAACGTTGCCATTCGGCCTGATTCATTTCTCCCCCAACCCACGGCGGCCCCACAGTCTTGGAACCGCTTGTCCGCACGCCATTCGCTGCCAAGGCAGCTCCCACAAAGGAAACTACGAAGCCGCTGTCGGAGCTTGCTTGCAAGCGAATGGGATAGGTCCGGGTGTTTGTATTATTCGCTGGCAAGCCAGCTTCCCACGGAGAGGTGCCACAAGCCACCGTGGGAGCTGCATTGGCAGCGAATACAACACCACGACGGCGCCTCCCCCCGGGAAGCGCCGAGCGCATAGCCTAGCCTGGATGGCCATGCAAGGCGAGTGGAGAGCGCTTTGTAACAACATCGGGGATGACAAAAATACTGGACATATTGTACTGTTCGTATTATCAGTACTCCATTCCCGTCGTGGCGACCCACAGGAGACCGACATGAGCAGCAAACTGACCCTCCGCCAGCAGCAGGTACTGGATTGCATCCGTGACTCCCAGGCGGACACCGGCATGGCCCCCACCCGGGCGGAAATCGCCGAACGAATGGGGTTCCAGTCCAAGAACGCCGCCTCCGATCACCTGCGGGCTCTGGAGCGTAAGGGCTATATCCGCCTGCACAGCGACCGCTCCCGCGGCATTCAGCTTTTGGAGTCCGCCCTCGGTGACGAGGACGAGCTTCCGGTGGTGGGCAAGGTGGCCGCCGGCACCCCGATCGAAGCGGTGGAAAACGTGCAGCGCACGGTACCGGTGCCGCGAGGACTGTTTCGCCAGCGGCCCACCTACCTGCTCCAGGTGCAGGGCGACAGCATGATCGACGCCGGCATCTTCGACGGCGATCTGATTGCCGTGCGCAAGAGCGAAACGGCCCGTTCCGGTGAAATCGTGGTGGCCCGCATCGGCGAGGAAGTGACGGTGAAAACGTTGCGGCTGAACAAATCCGATGCCACCTTGCTGCCGGCCAACGAAGACTACGAACCGATTCAGGTGCCCGCGGATCAGTTGATCATCGAAGGTGTGTTCGTCGGCCTGATCCGCGATCCGAACGCGCATTAAGAGCCATTCGCCGCCCCCGAAGAGACAACATGCGTTAGTGCCGGTTAGACTACGCACGCATTTGCGTTTTCTCCATGGCGCCCGTGGTCCTGTTGTCGCCACATTGATGGCCAGGGAATGAAAGGCCACGACCTTCCGTAGACGCCATGGAGACACCCTGAGACGTACCCTGAGACAGAGTTTCCATGAACAGGACGGTCAGGACCAAGGATAAGAAGCACAGTGATAACGGCGACATCAGTCGACGTGCCAGGGAGGGTCGGGCATCCCAGCGGATGCCAAGCGCCGGGGGCGCATCACGGGTTCTCTCACGGCATGCCCGCCGTGTTCTCTGTGCCTGTGGTTTGTTATTGCTGAGTAGCTTTGCCATGAACGACACCCGTTTGCTAGCACCCTGCCCGTCCTCACCCAATTGCGTGTCCAGCCTGGCCACGGATGAACGGCACCGGGTGGCGCCTCTTCCCGGCTACGCCGACCGTGCCGGCAGTCTGAAACTGCTGCGCGAAGTGCTGGCCACCCTGCCCCGTGTCAGTTTCGAACAGGTAGGGCCGGCACGCTTGCAGGCCCGCTTCACCAGCCGCGTGCTTCGCTTCGTTGATGACGTCACTTTCTATGTGCACGAGAATGGCGGTATTGAAGTGCGCTCCGCCTCGCGGGTCGGATACTACGATTTCGGCGCCAACCGGCGCCGGGTGGAGGATCTGCGTGAGCGGCTTGAGGAACGGCTGGGCGGCCTGACGCCGGTTCAGGGCCAAGGCGCCGGATGAGTATGCCGGGATCCAATACGTTTCCGTCCAGCGAATGTCCAGCCGATGAGTGCCAATGGGCCGATATCGGTGTCAACCTGACCGACCGTCAATTCGCCGAAGACCGTGAAGCGGTGTTACAACGGGCCCGCGAGGCCGGGGTAACCCGTCTGTTGTTGACCGGCACCAACGTCGAGGAATCCCGGCAAGCAGTGGCGTTGTGTCAACGCTACCCGAACCAGGGCCTGTTCTGTACCGCCGGCCTGCACCCACACAGTGCCCGCTTCTGTAACGACGACGTCCTGTCGGAATTACGGGAACTGCTGGAGCAACCGGCGGTGGCCGCGGCCGGCGAGATGGGCCTGGACTTTAATCGGGATTTCTCCCCACGCCCGGATCAGGAGAACGCCTTCGAGGCACAGCTGGCGCTGGCGGTGGACCATGGCAAGCCGGTCTTTCTGCACCAAAGGGATGCCCATGACCGCTTCCTTCCAATACTGAAGGCCTGGCGGGACCGTTTGCCCGCCGTGGTGGTGCACTGCTTTACCGACCAACGCCGCCCGCTATTCGACTATCTGGACCTGGACTGCTTCATCGGCATCACCGGCTGGGTCTGCGACGAACGGCGCGGACGGGAGCTGGCCGAACTGGTGCCGCACATTCCCGGTAACCGGTTGCTGCTGGAAACCGACGCGCCTTACCTGCTGCCCCGGGACTTGCCGGAACCGCCGGCGAAAAAACGCCGCAATGAGCCCTGCCTGCTCCCCTGGATCGGCGCACGGGTGGCGACCCTGCGGGGGGAAACAACGCAGGCTCTGGCCCGACAAACGCTGGCCAACACCCTGGCGTTTTTGCAACGGGACTGGCCGGCCGCGCTGACACACACTACGCCGACACACCCTTAGCCCTTAGCTGCTAAAGCCATTGTGGGAAGCTTGCTTGCAAGCGAATTCTTTGGATAAAAGTAACAATTCGCTTGCAAGCAAGCTTCCCACAGCGGCTTCGTGGCCCAGAGTGGATTCGAAGCGATCAGACCAACCGCTCACCCATCAGAAACGCGCGTACGTCCAGCAGTCCGAACGGCCAGGCCAGCTCCTGGTCGCCCCGGCGCAATACCGGAATACGCTCACCGTACCTGACGATCAGATCGTCGTCCTCGGCAATGTCGATGGCCTCGATGGCCAGCATCGGATCCACGGTCAGCAGCATGTCCCGGGCCCGCTCACACAAATGGCATCCCAAGGTGGTGTAAAGCGTGACGCTCATGGTGTCTCTCCGTGACGAATGGCAAAGCAATGGTGCAACCCGTGACGGCGAAAGTCCTCCGGGGTGCTCCATTGGGTAAGGTCTTCCACCTGATACCAGCGACGAATGCTTTCATCCATCTCGAAGCGGCGGAAGTTGCAGGAAAAGTACAGGACACCGCCGGGCTCGAGCCTTTTGAGAATACGGCGGATCAATTCGCCATGATGCTCCTGGACCACGAAATCCTGGCGGCTTTTGTTATTGGAAAAGGTGGGCGGGTCACAAAACACCACGTCGAACTGCTCGCGGCAGGTTTCCAGCCAGCCCATCACATCGGCCCGTTCCAGCGGGTGGGCGTCACTGGAAAAGCCGTTCAGGGCCAGGTTGCAGGCGGCCCAGTCCAGATAACGGCGCGACGCATCCACCGTCACCACCCGGCGGGCACCGCCCACCAGGGCATGAACGCTGGCGGCACCGGTATAGGCGAACAGATTCAGGACGCGTTTGCCGGCGGACTCCTCAGCCAGCCGCAGCCGCATCGGCCGATGATCCAGGAACAGGCCGGTATCCAGATAATCATTGAGATTCACCAGCAGATGGGCACGCCCTTCGCGCACCACCTTGTATTGGCCCCGGCTGTCCAGCTTCTGATACTGACTGTGCCCTTTCTGCCGCTCACGGGTGCGCAGATGAACCTGCTCCCGGTGCACCGCCAACGCCGAGCGCACCGCGCTCACCGCCCACTGGCGGCGCTCCTTGGCCTTTTCAGGGTCAATCGAGGACGGCGCCTTGAATTCCTGTACAAGCGCCTGATCGCCATAAATATCCACCGCCACATTGAACTCCGGCAGATCACGATCATAGAGGCGATACGATTGAATATCCTCACGCTCCAGCCAGCGGCGCAGGTGTTTACCGTTCTTGCGCAGCCGGTTCAGCAGCGGCACCGCCCCCTCCGGCGGCGCGAAACCGGGCTCCGCCGCCACCCGCAGCGGTGACTCCGCCACCGGCGGCCGTGGGCGGTAGACGCGGATATAGTTCTTCAGCGGGCCGTTGAGCAGGCGATACTGGCTTTGCAGCGCCATGCCGCAACGATCCAGAGTGGTGACATCGGTGCCCAACAGCACCGCGGTCCAGTTGAGTGCCCTTTGCCCCATCAAACGACCAAGACCGGCGTGCAGCCAGGCGGAACGCTCCCGTTCTTCCAGGCGCTCGCCCCAGGGCGGATTGGTCACCAGCAGACCGGTGTCGCCCAGGTCCCGCTGACGCAGGGCGCCCAGTTCGCGCCGCTCCAGGTGTAGCAGGCGCCGTACCCCGGCCCGCTCGGCGTTATCCATGGCGAACTGAATCGCCCGGTTGTCCACGTCGAAGCCCTTCAGCGGCGGTAACGACGGCAGCTTATGCAAGGTGGCGGAGGCCTCTTCGCGCAGCCCTTCCCACAACGCCCGCCGGCACCCGCGCCAGGCCATGAAGCCATAGTCCTGACGCAAGGCGCCCGGCGCCACGCCGCCGGCCATCCAGGCCGCCTCGATCAGCAGGGTGCCGCTACCACAGAACGGATCCAGCACCATGGAGGGACGGTCCGGATGGTGCCAACCACCGGCTCTGAGTATGCCGGCGGCCAGATTCTCGCGCAGCGGTGCGCGGCCGCCGGCCAGGCGATAGCCGCGCCGATGCAACGGCGTGCCGGCCAGATCCAGCCACAAGTGGGCCTGATTCTCGTCCAGACGCCCGCGCACACAGCATGCCCCCAGTTCACTGTCCGAGACACGCAACGATGGCGGCAGCGCCCGCGCCAACCGCCGGGTGCTGATACGGTTATCACCACGCACGCCCTTGCCGTGCTCAAGATTGAGGAACAGCGGCGCGCCGGCCGCCACCAGGGCCGGCCAGTCCAGCGCCGCCGCCAGTGCTTCGGGGGCTTCCTCCGCGCTGATCTCCAGGGTCACCAGCGGTAGCAACACCCGCTCCGCCAACCGCGACCACAGGCATACCCGCAGGCCGTCTTCCTGGCGCCCGTCGATGATGACATGGGCGTTACCGGTCTCTGTTACGGATATGCCCAGCTCCACCAGTTCCTCGGCCAGCAGCGGGGCCAGGCCTGGCAGGCAAGTGGTCACGAACTCCATGGGAAATGCCTCATCGGTGTTTGCACAGCTTGGTGCCTCGGAACAATTATCAGCCAAATCAATGGGATGGGCTAACTTTCACGAAACCGTCAAATATGCGGCATCCGTTTAACCACGCCGTCACATATTGCCGTTCGTTATTCGACACGGGCGGCCCCCTTTCCCATACTCGAAGAATGGTTTGCGCGATAACGAGCGCGGACCAAGGCACTACCAACACCTGATCACTCGTGCTCGCCACCGGCATCACGGGCCTTTGAGCCAGGGGATTAATGCCCGGAATACGAATCCGGGCGGACAGATGGCTCGCCCCGCCGGAGAAGATTCCGTATGGAATCAGGGCGGCGCATTGTGACACAGAGAGGATCAGCAGGATATTCCCAGTCATTACGATGAAGGAAAGAGGAAAGTGTCCATGAAAAGACAGAAACGGAGTCGTGAGGAGCGGGCCTACAGCCGCGGATACCAGGCCGGTTACAAAGGAAAATCCAAAGACTTTTGTCCCTTCGACGCTTTACAGGCGCGCAGCAGTTGGCTGAACGGATGGCGTGAAGGACGCGTTGATCAATTACATGGCCTGGTGGGTGTCGCCGGCATCCACAACCTCAAGGATCTCCGCTGAACGTAAGGGGGAAATGAACCGGATATGATGAACCGATAAAGCAACCCGTTCTCCACAGCGCCGGCGCTCTTGGCGCCGACCCCATAGGGCCCCACCCGGGCCCTTTTCTTTGCCTGGCATTTTTGTTGAAGACGGCGGCGCTGGCCGGGACTTCTGGCAACACCGTCTTTCCCGTGTAAGATGACCCGGTATCCAAGGAACCGGATGGGGTCCACCATGCCGCCGTTGAAAATCCTCGCCCTACTCTGTGGCGTACTCGTTCTGACCGCCTGCGATCCCGGCTCCGTCGATGAGCAACTGAGTCAGTTGGACGCCGAACAGAAACGCTATCAGGAACGTTTGGCGGAAGTACCGGACGATACCGTACGCGAACAGCTATCCCGGCTCGTCGATACCGCCTTCTGGATGCGCCGGGCCGAACTGCGGCAAAGCCTGCCGCCGGCAACCCCGGAGTACGCCTCCCCATCGCTCGCGATCCTCGCCGACTACCGCTCCCCCCAGGCTATGGCCGACAATTATGTGCGCGGTTTGTTGATCGAACACAACCCGAGACTAATGCCGGAACGGACCCAGATCGTGCTGCCGTTCGACTACCCCTTCGAGCATGCCCTGTCGTGGACAGCCGCCACACTCTCCGACGGCACCCGGCTGACGCCAACGGCAAGCCGCCCCGGCATGATCGACCGGCCCGCTATCTATCAGGAACGCCGTTCCGGCCTGCGCACCGTAATGCCGGGCAACCAGGAAGCACCGCCGGTGGCAATGCTGCAGGGCCGGCTTGCCCTGACCGTGCCAAGAGGCGTTGAACACCTTGCCTTCGAGGCAAACCAGCAGGGGGAAAGCCGTACCGTCGGCGACATCGAGGTGACCCTGGTTTCGGTGGATCATCACCAGGCCACGGTGGCGGTGAAAACCGATGCGGACAGCGCCTTCCCCGGCGGGGACTCGGTGATCCTCAACGCCCGCGATGATAGCGGACGCACTCTGGCCACACTGGGGGTGAACACCGGGCCACCGGGTCTTGAAGCGGCCATGCTGGATCTGCTCGACGCCACCATTGATGATGCCATCGATGGCAACGGGATCGACCCGGAGAGCGTGAAGTCACGGGTGGAAGCCCGCCAACAGGCTCTGCGTGAAGAACATGGCGACACGTCTTACCATCAGGCCACGTTCGCCGGGCCCATCGCCGAACTGGAGGTTCTGCTGGTGGGGGTGAACGGTTATCAGCACCGCGAAGAAACGCTGACGCTCACCCCGGTGCAATTCCAGGCCGCCACCAATACGCCTACTCCGATCGCCATTCCCACCACCGCCACGGTGTACGATCCGACGCTCCGGCGTTTCGATGAGACCCGGCCCTGGGAGTGGCCGCCCGACCGTTTGAGCCGGATCATCACCGTTTCCCTGGTGGGTCTTGGCGAGGTGGCCGGCCACCAGGAGACACCCGCCTCGGTGCGGTTCCATTACCCCTCCGTGCCCAGCGACCACTTTATTTCCGCTTTTGATCGTTTCGAGAAACTGATCGAGGTGGCCTTCCTGGACTCCGAGGGGGAGCTGATTCCGTTACCGGACGAACAGGACCAGCGCGAGCAATGGTTTCGCTTCACCGTGAACCGGTTGGAGTACCATCCCCAAGCCTTTCCGACCCCGCCCGCGCGGGTTCGCGGACGTCTGCTGATCAATCAGCGTCCGGAGATCCAATCCCGGTGGGTGCGGGCGCAGGCCCTCCCGGAAGGGGCCCGGTTACTCGATAATATGTTCGTCACCGCACCCTCACACGACAATCGCCAGTTGCTGGTGTTGGCGCAGGATGACAGTGGACGTTACCTCAAGCATCTCGCCACCGTGGGCTACCATTATCACCGCGACCAGTCACGACCTCCGCAATGGGCGCACCATTTTTACGGCACGCCGGAGCGCTTGTTACTTGTGCGCCCCGGCCGCGAACAGCAGGTCGAGTATCACTTTGACGTGGCACTGAAACAGTAAGCCGGATACCACCGAGCCGGACTAGCGCTTACCTGCCCTCGGCCAGGCCCGGGCGATCTCGCCGATCAGTTCCGGGCCCCGGTAAATCAGGCCACTGTAGATCTGCACCAGATCGGCACCGAGACGCCGCTTTTCCAGGGCATCCTCGCCACTCATGATGCCGCCGACACCGATCAACGGCACGCGGCCATTCAAGCCGCGGCTGACCACGTCCAGCGCGCGGTGAGCGATCGGTTTCAGCGGGGCACCGCTGAGGCCACCCTGCTCGTCACCCTGTGGCTCGCCGGCGACAAGAGGCCGCTCCAACGTAGTGTTACCGACACAGACCCCGTCAATACCGTGCCGCACGAAGGCTTCCGCCATGGACGCCAGTTCCTCGTCGCTGTTGTCCGGAGCGATCTTGACCACCAGCGGCACCTTCCAGCCGTTACGTTGATCCAGCCTGGTCTGTTCCTCGCGCAGGGTGCCCAGCAGCGCGTTCAGCGCCTCGCCATGCTGCAGCTCGCGCAGGCCCGGTGTGTTCGGCGAGGACACGTTGACCACCAGATAGCTGGCCAGGGCATGCACCTTGCGCTGGCAGTGCAGGTAGTCGTCCACCGCCTGCTCCATCGGCGTGTCCTTGTTTTTGCCGATATTGATGCCGAGCACGCCGTTGTAGCCGCTGCCACGGACCGCTTCCACCAGGTAGTCCACGCCTTTGTTATTGAACCCCATACGGTTGATCACCGCGCGGGAGCGGGGCAAGCGGAACAAACGCGGCCGCGGATTGCCGGGCTGCGGACGTGGTGTCACCGTCCCTATTTCGAGAAAACCAAAACCCAGATCCGCCAGACCCCGGACGCAGTCTCCGTTCTTGTCCAACCCCGCCGCCAGCCCCACCGGATTGGGGAAGTCCAGCCCCATCACCCGCACCGGCCGGTCCGGTATCCGGCCCGGATAGAACTTGCCAGCGCCATGGCGCAGGGCCGCCAGAGTAAGATCGTGGCTGCGTTCGGCGGACAGGGAAAACAACAGGGGGCGAGCGAGGGAGTAAAGCATGGGCGTTCCGGTTCCTTCGTGGGCGACAACGGCCGGGATTATATCGGGAACCAAGCCGTCCTGCCCGGTTTGCGAAGCCGGCATTCGCTGCCAAGGCAGCTTCACACAGAGGAAGCCACGCAGCCGCCGTGGGAAGCTGCCTTGGCAGCGAACTCTGGGGCAGCAGTAGTCTCTCGTTTTATCCTACCTCCGGTCAGGCAAGGCGGAGGGCAGGAAATCCCTCTCGTCCGGTAACGTTTCCGGAAACACCAGCGCGCCGGCTGCGCCAGTCTCGGTGAAGCGCAAATGGTAGCGCCCCTCGCGCAGGTCGTGATAGGCATCCAGAGCGGTCCACACCGCCGGAATCCGAGGATAGCATTTGCTGTAGGCCAGGCTGACCCGCCACAGCGCACCGCTGAGGTCGTACTGGTCCGCCGCCGCGATTTGCCAGCTGTCCTCGTCGATATAGAAACGGCGGCGCGAATAAATGTGCCGCTCGCCTTCCCGCAGGCGTCCTTCCACCACCCACACCCGGTGCCGCTCCCAACGGGTTCGTGCCGGATTCAAATGCCCCCGGCGCAGGAGTTTACCCTCCCGCTCCAGATCGATATGGAAATCGTTGTTGTAAGGGATGAAGCGTTCCACCGGCCGCGGATACAGCAACCGCCAGTGGTACTTGTCCAGGGCCCCGTTGAACAGATCCGCGTCGTCGACGGTGCGCAGACCGTCACTGCCGGCCAGCACAGCGTCGTAAGCGATTTCCGGCGCCCGGCGCACGCGCTGCCGCCCCACATCATAGCCCCAGGACTGGCGTGGCATCCGCGCCGGGTCGAGGGTGTCGTACATCAACACCGCGCCGCCGGCCAGCCGCGCCGGCGCCAGGATCCGCGAGTAGTAGTACAGATAGCGGGGCCCGAGGCGCTCGCCGTTCAGGCGCTGATCGTAATAGGGGAAGTACAGACTTTGTCGTGCACTGACGCGGCGATAGCCACCACTGGCGCGCACCGACAGCTGGCTGGACTGGCGCTCCATCAACACACCCCGCCAGCGCAGCACATGATTCCACATTGCCTGGCGGCCACGGGCGCCGGCATCGCCGTGCGGTATGGGGAACGGGATACCGCCAAAGGCCCCGGCCACCCCGCGCCCGGAAAGCTTCGCGCGCACCGCGTTAAGAGCGGTATTGCGATAAACCCACTCCGGCGCCGTCGCGGTGCGGCGGCTGCGGTAGACCGGCAGGTAAAAGCTGTCGGGATAGCGGCGAATCATCGCCGCCACCCCTTGCGGCAGGTCGGCCTCGTATTGGTTCAGGTTGCCCGCGTCAATGCGCAGCAAAGGCTGATCCGTCGCCGGGGCCCGGCAGCCATCACCGCGCCATCGGGGAATCGCCAGCGGCGATGAGGACGGCTCGGTATTGCCGGCCCGTTCACCCCCCAGCGGGGTCAGGTCCGCGGACAACCGCCGGGCGTCCTGCTCACTCACCGCCGCCGAGGCCGGCTGCACCGCCAGCCCGACGATCAGCCCGGCCAGCAAGAGCAACGGATAGCGTTTCATCAGGCCCCGAGAATACGATCCAACACTTCCGCCAGATTGGCGGAGGCCCCTTCACGCACCTCGTTCAAGGCCGTGCGCAGCGACGTCGACAGGTCCTCCCGCAGACGATCCAGCCGCGCCGCGCCGTTACCAAGCCGGGCGGCGATTTGTGGATTGATGGCATCCAGTGTCTTCAGCGTCTCGGCGAACAGGCGATGGCCGCTGCCGTCCTCGGCGTGGAAGGCCGAGGGGTTGCCGTTGACCAGGGTACCGATCAGCGCTCGTACCCGGTTGGGCTGGGTCCATTCGAAGGCGGGGTGGGACATCAGCGCCCTCGCCCGCGCCACGGTGGCCGGCCCGGGCACCGCCGCCTGTACCGCGAACCACTGGTCCATCACCAGCTCTTCGTCCCGCCAGCGCTCGGCGAACTGCTCCAGCGCCGGCCCGGCGCCGTCCAGGGCATTGCTCACCAGAATCCCCAGGGCTCCGATCTCCTCGGTCATGCAGGCGGCATCACGGAAGGTCCGCCCTAACTCGTCGGCGATACCGTCGGCTTCGGCCAGGCCCAGGTAGGACAGGGCCAGCAGACGCAGACGGCGTTTGCCCATGGCATCACCGTCGGCGCGATATTCCGGCTCATGCAGGGACTCGGCCAGGCGCCACCAGTCCTCGCTTAAAGCCTGCCCCAAAGCCACCTTGAACGCATGGGCGGCGCGGTGCACCCGGCCCGGATCCAGCGGCGAATGACGGTCGCCGATGGCGGTCTCGGTGGGCAGGGTCAGCAGCAACGCGGCCTGGGCCGGATCCTCGGCGGCACGCCGGATCACTCCCTCCAGGGCCGGACGCAGCCGTTCAAGTTGCTGCCCGGCGCTCTCACCCTGCTCGATCATTCGCGCCAGCGCCGAAAAGTACAGACGTTGGGCCGCATCCCAGCGGCAGAAGCCGTCGCTGTCGTGAGCCAGCAGCGTCCGCAGTTGGGTTTCGTCGAAGTCGTAGCGCAGGATCACCGGCGCCGAGAACCCGCGCAGCAGGGAGGGCGTCGGCTGGATCGGCAGCGGGAACGAGAAAGTCTGCGTGGCCCGCTCCAGAATCACCACGGTTTCGGTGTCACCCTGGTCGTTCAGCGCCAGCGGTTTACCTTGCGGATCCAACAGCGCCAATTTGACCGGAATCATCAGCGGCTGTTTGTCCGCCTGCCCCGGGGTCGCCGGGGTATGCTGGCTCAGAGTCAGGCTGTAGAGGCCATCCACATAGGTGTCCTCGGCACTGACGATGGGGGTACCGGCCTGACTGTACCAGCGTTTGAACCCAGTCAGGTCCCGCCCGGACACTTCCTCCATGCAGGCGACGAAGTCATCGCAGGTCACCGCCTGTCCGTCGAAGCGCTCGAAGTACAGATCCGTGGCGCGGCGGAAATCCCCGGCGCCCAGCAGCTCATGCTGCATGCGCACCACTTCCGCGCCTTTTTCGTACACGGTCAGCGTGTAGAAATTGTCGATCTTCTGATACTGCGCCGGACGCACCGGGTGGGCCAGAGGGCCCTGGTCTTCCGGGAACTGGTGATTGACCAGGAAATTCACATTCTCCACCCGCACCACCGCCCGCGAATTCATATCCGAGGAGAATTCCTGATCCCGGAATACGGTGAAACCTTCCTTGAGGCTAAGCTGGAACCAGTCCCGGCAGGTGACCCGGTTACCGCTCCAGTTGTGGAAGTACTCGTGGGCCACCACCGATTCCACCCGCTCGAAAGCGGCGTCGGTGGTGGTGGCCGGATGGGCCAGCACACAGGCGGTGTTGAAGATGTTGAGGCCCTTGTTTTCCATCGCGCCCATGTTGAAATGGCTGACGGCGACGATCTGGAAGATGTCCAGGTCGTACTCACGGCCGTACACCTTTTCATCCCAGGCCATGGCTTTTTTCAGTGACACCATGGCGTGGTCGAGTTTGTCCAGATCCCGGTGTTCAGCGTAAAGATGCAGGGCCACTGCGCGACCGGAAGCAGTGGTAAAGGTGTCCTTGAGGCAGGCCAGATCGCCGGCCACCAGGGCGAACAGGTAGCAGGGCTTGGGGAACGGGTCTTCCCAGGTGACCCAGTGCCGGCCGCTCTCCTTGTCATCGTTGCCCTCTTCCCCACTGGCCACCGGGTTACCGTTGGACAACAGCAACGGGTAGTGCTCGCGGTCGGCCCGCACCGTGGTGGTGAACCGGCTGAGCACGTCCGGGCGATCCGGGAACCAGGTGATGCGGCGGAACCCTTCCGCCTCGCATTGCGTGCAATACATGCCGTTGGAGCGATACAGCCCCTCCAGAGCGGTGTTCTTTTCCGGTTCGATGCGAACCACCGAGGTCAATTCGAAACGCTCCGGCACCGCGAACACGGTCAGGCGGCCCTCCGCCTCGCGATAGCGGGAAGCCGGCAACGGCGCACCGTCCAGACTCAGTGACACCAGTTCCAGGTGCTCGCCGTCGAGCACCAGGTCTTCCGGTTGGTCTTCCCGGGCCGGATTACGCTCCAGCGTCAGGGTGGCGGTGACCAGGGTGTGGCCGTCACGGATATCCACGTCCAGATGGGTACGCGGGACCAGATAGGCCGGCGGCAGATAGTCCGCCAGGCGGGTAACATTGGCCGGGCTGCCATCACGCATCAGTGCTCTCCTTTCCGCTCGGGGGCCGGTTGCAGATCCACTGGCTGATCACTGTCCGCTTCACTGCTTTTGCAATGGGAAGGCACATAACCGGTACGCTCTTCTTCAGGCAGGTTCCTGGCTTCCCAGGCGATGATGGCCTGCAGGCACAGTTCCCGCTGCTCGGCGGAAACCTGGCGGCCATCGGGCCAGCGCCCCAGTTCCACGGCACGACGCAGGCCGTGCCACACTTCCAGGGTCATGGAATCAATCAACTGCTCGAAATTGGAAAAATTCATCATCCCTCTCGGGTTGTGACATGGTTGGGACGGCGGTCGGCCATCAATTATGGTTCATCGTGGTGGTGTTGTCGGCCTTGGAGACATAAAAAGGCCGCTACAACGCCGCTGAGGGAAGCTTGCTTGCAAGCGAATCATGGGGCCCGGAAGCCCTTCGCTTGCAAGCAAGCTTCCCACAGCGACTTCGTGGCCCCTTCCGTGCCAGCGGTGGTCCACCCGCTTTACTCCGAGACGAACCTCAATTATCCCCCGGACGGGTGCTCCAGCCCAGTTTGGAACGGCAGGCCTGGTAGAAATCGTGCCCCGGCGGGTGGATCAACTGCAAACGATGGGGCTTTTTGCGAATGGCGATGACGTCGCCCAGTTGTAATCGCACTCCGGAAGTGCCGTCGCAGCTCACCAGGGGGTTCACTTTCTCGGTGGTGATCTGGATCTTGATCTCGCTGTTACCGTCCACCACCAGGGGCCGGCTGGTCAGGGTATGGGGGTTCATCGGCACCAGCACCATGGCATCCAGACGGGGATGCATGATCGGACCGCCGCCGGACAGAGCGTAGGCGGTGGAACCGGTGGGCGTGGAGATGATCAGGCCGTCGGAACGCTGCCCATAGACGAAATGGCCGTCGATGATCAGCTCGAAGTCGATCATGTGGACACTGTCACCGGAGAGCAGCACCACGTCATTAAGCGCGCTGCCCTCGCCCATCACCAGATTGCCGCGCCGTACCTCCATATCCAGCAGGAAGCGACGCTCGGTGGTGTATTCACCGTCCAGCACCTGACCGACCCGGGATTCGATTTCCGAAGGCAGAATATCGGTGAGGAAGCCCAGATGCCCCCGGTTCACCCCCAGCACCGGCACATCGTAACGGGCCAGGGTACGGGCCGCGCCGAGCAGGCTGCCGTCGCCGCCGACCACGATCACCAGATCACAGGATTCGCCCATCTGAGCGGCGCTGGCCGCCTGCAGTCCCATTTCCGGGAGACTGCCGGCAATGCCCTTTTCCAGAATGACAGTGCAGTCACGACCGTGCAGAAAGTGAATCAGCTGGCGCATGGAGTACAGCGCCTGCTCGCTTTCGGAACGGGCGATCAGGCCGATATTGCGAAATTTGTCTTGCGCCACATTAGTCCCGGGTTGGGCCCCAGCCCCGGATCCCCGGGACGGGCTATTCGAGATACTCGTGCAGAGGGTCGGCGTTACCATTGAGGCCGCCTTCCAGCACGAACACGTCCAAGCCTGCGTTTTTTAACAAAAATGCCGCCGTGGCGCTACGCCGACCGGTATCACAGTAGGCCACGTAGGCCTGTTTCGGGTCCAGCAACCGCGACTTCAGGCGCAGCACATTCAACGACATATTAGCGGCTCCGGACAGCCGATGGCGGTCAAACTCGTCGCCGGTGCGCACATCCAGCCAGCGGGCGCCGGCGGCGATCTTCTCCCGGGCCTTGTCCACCGGCAGGGTGTGGATGATCGGTTCCCGCAGCAGCGCGTCGAAATCGTCCCGCCCCAGACGCATCAACACCCCGTCCGTGGCCATGGTGATGGTGGCGTTACGCGGTGTGCCGGACAGCAATGCCTCCTCACCGAACCACTGCCCTTCCTCCAGCATCGCCACCGGCGTCGCCACTCCGGGGTTACCCAGTTCGATGGACACCTCGCAGACCCCTTCCTTGATGATGTAACAGCAATCCGCCTCCTCGCCCTGGCGGATGATCACCTCACCTTCCTTGCAGCGGCGGGCATGCAGGCGGCGGAAGATTTCCAGAATGTTGGCTGGTGGCACCCGGTGGAACAAATTGGACTTCAGCAACCGGATCATCCAGTCACGGTCATGCTGATAAGCAGCATTGGCGTTGATGTCGAGAATCACGTAACCGGCGGATTGATCCCAGGACAAGATGGTGTCCAACCGGAAACTGTCGAAACGCACCACGCTGACTTCGGTCAGCGCCCGGGCGTCATCCCGGCGCGGCTGGAAATGACCAAGCGGGTGCCAGGAGGTAGCATCCCCCGCCCGAACCACGCTGCGCTGGCCGCTCTCGTTGAATAGCTCCACATCACCGCTGAGCAGATAAATGGTGACGTTATCACGATCCCCCTGACGGAACAGAATGTCGCCGGGTTCGTAACGACAAACCTCCTGCTGGTCCAACAACCAGTCGAGCTGATCATTGGACAGCGCATTGACCGGCACGAACGCCTGCAATAAACGCTTATCGATGGATTCTTGAGCCATGAATGGCTTCCCCCCTTATTATTCGATCGCGCGAGTCCCCCCGACCCTCACGATCCGGTATGGCGCTTAAGGAACCTCTAAACAACGTCATGCCGGACTCAATCCGGCATCTCCCTCCACGAAGCCGCGGGCCATGCCGAGGGAGGTCCCGGGTCAGCCCGGGATGATGGGTGTTTTTCAGGGGCTCCCTGGCGGATTCTTGAAGCAAGATACTTACCAGTTCGCGGCATAATTACCGGAACTTGAGCACATTATCGATGGCGGCATCCGAACGGCAGTGCGGACAGCGGTTGGAATTGCAATCGGAGACGCCCGGCTTGAACTGATTAGGCACGTCCACCCGGATCACTCTTTTGCCACAGGCACGCGCCTCCGGCCCCACCGCCACCTGGCATACCGGATTCTCATAGTGAGCCAGCCAGGCACGGTAGTGATCCTCGGTCACCAGGCATTTACGCGCCGCGAACGCCAACGGGTTTTCCATGTAATCGGAAATCTGGTCAGCACCGATGGAGACGTGGCCGGCACCGGGATGGAAGGCAATGAAACTGAGGCCCAGGCTCTCCAGTTTGCGCAACATCTGCTCGCCACCGGCGTTACTCACTTTCATCTGTTGGTGTTTGAGACCAGCCACGTCCTTGCGCAGTTGGGCGATCAGATCGTCCCGGTTGAGCACCTCCATTTCCTTGCTGTGCAGTTCGTCGGCCAGCCGCGCCCGCTCTTCTTCCAGGCGCTGCTCCAGTTCCAATTGATACTGCTGACGCAGGCGCTCCGTTTCCCCCCCCTGCTGACGGTCCTGTTCCTGCTGATCCCGGCGCAACGACGTCACTTGATCCTTGAGTGAACCGCTCTGCTCGCGCAGCGCCGCGTTCTGGGACTTCAGGGTCTTGAATTGCATCAGCACCTTTTCCAGCTGCGTATTGAGAATTTCCTCTTTCTGCTGCTGGGCATAGCGCAGTTGCGCCATTTCTTCCTTCTGCCCGCTCTCCAGGGTGTGAATACGCAGACGCAATTCCTTGATGGTGCGGGCCAGCCTTACCCGCTCCGGGTCCGGATCAGTGGCGCCCAGCGTGGGAATTTCCTCCTCGGACAGCATCGGCGGCACCGTGGGCGGCGGCAGGCCCTCGTCCATTTCCAGGCCCATCTTCGGCCCGCGCTGGCGCAACAGATCCCGCACCGCGACGAAGTCGTTGGCGCCGGGCTTCATCGATGGATCCCACAATTGGTCCTGGTGCCACGCCACCGGGCACTGGCTGCGGCAGGCCAGCCGGATCGGACCGCTGCCCATGTCCGGGCCAGGGCCGCCGTGCTCGGCCAGATGGCGCAACGGAATATTCCAGGTGGTATCGGCCATGCCGTCTTCGTCGAAGCCGATCAGAAACAACACCAGCGCCTTGACCTTCAGCTGCCCGTTGACCAGACAGTAGGCACCACGCATCTCTTTGCGAGCGAACTCCGGCACCCCCACCATGCCATCCAGAATCGCCTCGAAATCGGCGTGGAGCATGCTTTTGGTGATGCGGTGCTCGGCAAAGAACACTATTGCTTCAGAGGTAACGGAGGACCCCGCCATCTCGCCTTCCCCGGATCATGTCCTTATCGTTTTATCCGCCTCGCGAACCGTCAGGTGACCAGGCTCGTCACAATCCGCCGATCGCGGGCAGCTACGACAAAAGTGTGAACCGGCTTTTAGGTAAAAGAAAGGGGTTGCTCGGGAAAGGTAATCAGAACGCTGAGTGCTTCACAGAATCGGGAGGGGTTGGCCCATCGGGCCGGAGGGGGGACGACGGGGGATCAGAGCTCCACACCGTCGTCATCGCTTTCCCAGTCGCCTTCCACCAGCTCTTCCAGGGTCTCCAGCCAGAGCTTTTCCTGCATCCGTTCTTCGAAGTAATGATCCATGGTTATTCTCCTTTACGTTTCATTCTGTATTTTCAAATCAAAGATTGTCGGATCAACTTTAGCGTCCCCTTGGTGACCCTTTCATGACAGGGGTCAAAAGGCGCTTACAGGATAAGAACATCAGGAGAGGGGGAAGTTCCGCGGTGGCCCGGCGCCACAAAAGAAAAAGCCGCATCGAAATACTCGATGCGGCCCCTTAATACATGGAAAAAGGCTAAGATCATGAAAAATGTTGGCGGAGCGGACGGGACTCGAACCCGCGACCCCCGGCGTGACAGGCCGGTATTCTAACCAACTGAACTACCGCTCCGAACTTTCCGTGAAAGAGTGGCCTATAAGCCGTCCTTTCGGGAAACTGGTGGGTGGTGACGGGATCGAACCGCCGACCCTCTGCTTGTAAGGCAGATGCTCTCCCAGCTGAGCTAACCACCCGCATCGCGTTGCGAAGTGGGCGCCATTTTAGGGATTGGCCCCGGAGTGTCAACGGCTTTCTGCGAAAAAACCTGCCGTTCGTTCATATTTTCGTCGCACTGTCGAATAAACGCCCATTTTGGCTGCATTTCAGCCGGAATCCGCCTCCGATTCGCGCTCTTCGATCCAGGCCCTGGCCTGCTCCAGAGTGAAGCGCCCGGGCACGGTGTGGCCACTGGGCTCGGCCACCAGGTAATGACTGATCTTTAATTGCCAGGTAGCCGGATCCAGCTCCCCTTCCTCCATGATGGTGTAGCCGGTGCGCCCCCAAGCGAAGCCGTTACCGATCACGCCGCGCCCTCCTCGCCGTCATCCTCACCCACCACCCGGTCGACAATCAGATCCGCCAACCCTTCCACCGACAGACTGCGGGACTGATCAAACCAGTTATGGGTCCACCCGGTCATGCCGGTGATCAGCCGTCGCATGATGAACGGGTCGGCGCGGAAACGGCCTTCCTGGTGCAGATCAGTGAGCACATCCAACCAGAGCTGCTCATAGATATCCCGCAGGGCCAGCGCCTCGCGCTGTTTGTCGGTATTGAGGCAGCGCCACTCGGTGACCATCACCGTCATCGCCTCGCTGGTATCACCGACAATGGCGGTCAGTTCCGCGCGCACCAGCGCCCGTAACCGCTCCACTGGCCGCTCCTCGGCGGCGATGGCGGCGCGCAGACGCTCGGTATTGAAGTGGATCACCTCCTCCATCACCGCGAACAGGATGTCTTCCTTGGTCTTGAAATGGTGGAAGATGGACCCGCTCTGGATCCCCACCACGGCGGCGATATCGCGCACCGTGGTGCGTTCATACCCCTTGTCACGAAACAGTTGGGCGGCGGCGCTGAGCAGGCGCCCCCGCGGACTGTCGTCGATGCCGTGTACAGCGCGTGCTTGTGTCATTGGTTCCTCCTGATCGGCCGGCATTATACCCGGGCCGGACGCCGGACGCCGGACGCCGGACGCCGGACGCCGGACGCCGGACGCCGGACGCCGGACGCCGGACGCCGGACGCCGGACGCCGGACGCCGGACGCCGGACGCCGGACGCCGGACGCCGGACGCCGGACGCCGGACGCCGGACGCCGGACGCCGATAATGCAAAACCAGACCCAACGCCCTGGCAAGCACTAAAACGCTTTTTAGGGTTCATCGCGGTTTGGCGGGCCACCGCGCTTCAATCATGGGCACGGGTCTGTAACGGAAGGGGCTACCAAGCCGCTATATTCGCCGGCAAGCCGGTCTCCCACGGATCATGCCACGAAGCCGCTGTGGGAAGCTTGCTGGCAAGCGAATATCCCAACACCAGAGGGCCGGAATTCGCCAGCAAGCTGGCCTCCCACAGGTCCGCCACGAAACTGCTGTGGGAAGCGGCCCGGGCGGCGCTCCGCTTGGCCGCGAATGCCCTGAGCCGTTG
>NZ_SNUA01000010.1 GCF_004360225.1 Alcanivorax sp. 24 | reverse complement strand
GAAAACCCAGGCCTTGGTCATACTCGCCCGCAAACTCGCTCGTATCGCCTTTGCCCTGATGAAGCACAAAACCCTCTATCAATCGGAGGGCCAAATCGCTTGATCTCCAACATAGAATCTCCCACAGTGGCTCCGTAGCGCCCTCTGTGGGAAGATGTCCGGGCGGCGCTCCGCTTGGCAGCGAATCCGCCCCCTAGCATTCCCACCTGCCGCCTAGCGCGGCAGGCCTTCCACTCCGAGCAAATCCATATCGGTGGGATAACGCAGCTGGAAGCCATGCTCCAGGCGCGTCTCCTTGTCCGCGGACACGGTGCGTTCCCAGGCCATCAGCCCCTTGATATCGCGGACGTTGCTCTGATCCGGTTCGGCCCCGGTGGCCTCCAGCTTGATGCGATCGTCATTGGGCACCGGTTGACGGTCGTACAACACCACGTCCACGGGCCTATCGTAGCTCGAGGACACGGTGATGCCGCGCGTCACCGTAAGCGTGTTCTCCTTGCTGATCAGGCCGGCTTCGCCCCGGCTGGCGGGTTCGGTGACCACTTCCACCCGCAACCGGGGGTCGTCACCAAAACTCATCCGCACCGTTTCTCCGAGTTGAATGCCTGCCGCGCGGCCGTAGCTGGAGAGTCGCTGCCCGTCACGCAGCACCGTCACCTGACCGCTCAGCCAGGGCACGCCGCTGCTGTTTTTCCACTCCCCCACCAACAGCACCGCGGGTTGTTGCCACAGGTAGCTTTCGCGGCTCAGGGTCACCGGTACCACCGCATCCTGATAGGCGATACGGGCGGTGCTGCCATCGCTGGCCAGGGACAGCGGCGCGTCCAGTGGCACCCGCATATCAAACCCGTGGGCCACCGGCTGCGGTGTCGGGGCCGGGGCCGCGGCGCCCTTCTTAAGGCTGGAACTCGCCATATCCGCCATTTCCGCCACGGGCTCCGCCATCACCGCCCGTGCGAAACGGTCGCGCTCCGGGCGCGGCCGGGCCAGACCGACAATCCACGGCGTCGGCTCCGGTAATGACCGGTATCCCGACGGCAGCAGCCCCAGAGTGGCTTTGACATCACGCCAATCCTCGCCGGTGCCATTGCGAACCTCGGCATAGGCGTTCAGGGCGATCTGTTCGGCACCACTGTTCAGGTTGGCTTGCAGTTGATTGCTCCAGCCGGCCTGGTGGGTGTAGTAGCGCAAGGCCAGGTCGGCGGTGCCGGCCTGCTCGGCGACCAGATCCACCACCAGCACCTGGCGTTGCTGCTGTTGCTGGCCCAATTGTAAGCGTTGCTGTTGCAGCGCTTGCAGTTGCCGTTGCCAGTCCGGCCGTTGCGCCGCCCGCTCATTGATCGCGGTCTGGCGCTGATTCACCGCTTCACGGATCTGGGCCCAGGCACTGGACCACTTTTCCACCGGTACTTCGCCGTACAGCGCTGGCCCTTGCGGCGCCTGTCCGAGCAGGGATTGCAACTGCTGAATCTGCTCCTGATCGAGTCGGTCGGCGGTGCCGGCTTCCTGGAGGCGGCGCTCCAGCGCGGCGATTTGTTCATCCAATGCCTGGCGGCGCTCGGAAACATCCTCGGCGTTACTTTCCCGGCGGCGCTGGACGCCTTCAAGCAGTGCCCCGTTGACCTCGAGTTGCAGGCGGTCCAGATCCAGTTCCGGCAAGCCGGAAATGATCAGTTGATGCTGTCCGGCCGGCAATGACTGGCGTAACGAACGGGTCAGTTCGGCCTGAGCGGGAAACAACACCACCTCGGTAACCGGAGCGGTGACGGGGAAGACCGCGGCAAGCGCCGCGGGAGGACACAGGCCCGCGACCAACGCGGGCAACAGCAGGCGTCTCATCATGGCGTCCTTGTATGACTAAACGAGAGTATGACTAAACGAGAGTATGGCTAAACGTCTCTATGACCAAACAGGGTGATGTCTGGCAGGTTATAGCAACCGGTCCAGCGCGGCCACCAGTGTCTGGTTCTGCTTCGCGTTGCCGATGGTGATGCGCAGATAATCGGCGATGCGCTCGGGCTTGCCGAAGTGCCGCACGATCACACCCTGCTCGCGCAGGCCGCGGGCCAGATCGGCGCCGCGATGATCGGGGTGGCGGGTAAAGACAAAGTTGGCGGCGGAAGGCAGGGTGTCGAAGCCACGCTCGGCCAACTGTCCAGTCAACCAGTCGCGCTGCTCCATCACCTGGTCCCGCCCCTGGCGGAACCAGGCGTCGTCCTCGAAAGCCGCCTTGCCGGCGGCGACCGCCAACCGGTCCAGCGGATAGGAATTGAAGCTGTCCTTGATGCGGGTAAGCCCTTCGATCAGTGCTTCGTCCCCCACCGCCAGGCCGATACGCAAGCCGGCCAGGGAGCGTGACTTGGACAGGGTCTGGGTCACCAGCAGATTCGGATAGCGATCGATCAAGGCGATGGCACTGTCACCACCGAAGTCGATATAGGCTTCGTCCACCACCACCACCGACTCGGTGTTGCGCCGCAGCAGCGCCTCGATGTCCGCCAGCGGCAGCAAGCGGCCGGTGGGCGCATTGGGGTTGGGGAAGATGATACCGCCATTAACGGCATCGTAATCGGTCAACCGGATGGACAGGTCACCCTGGCCCAACGGCACGGTTTGGTAATCAATGCCATACAACCCGCAATAGACCTTGTAAAAGCTGTAGGTAATGTCGGGGAACAGCAACGGCCGGGACTGGCGAAACAGCCCCATGAATATGTGCGCGAGCACTTCGTCGGAGCCGTTACCGACAAACACCTGCTCCGGCTTGACCCGATAATAGTCGGCAATGGCCTCGCACAGCTCGGTGCTGCGCGGATCCGGGTACAGGCGCAGACGATCATCCGCTTGCGCCCGGATAGCGTCCAGCACTTTCGGCGAGGGCCCCAGCGGGTGCTCGTTGGTGTTCAGCTTGACCAGATTGGCCATCTTCGGCTGTTCACCGGGCACATAGGGCTCGAGATCGCGAACGAACGGACTCCAGAATTTGCTCATAACCCATCGCGGTCGCTGGACCGCTCCTACGGTGCGTTGATCCTGTCATGGGAGCGGACCGGGCCACTCCCCACGACGTTAATCCTTCTTGATGCGGTATTCGGCGCTGCGCGCGTGAGCGGTCAGACTCTCGCCGCGAGCCAGAGCGGAAGCAATGCGCCCCAACTCGTTGGCGCCCTCCGGCGAGCAGCCGATCAACGAACTGCGCTTCTGGAAATCGTACACGCCCAGCGGTGAGGAGAACCGGGCGGTGGCGCTGGTCGGCAGCACGTGATTGGGGCCGGCGCAGTAGTCCCCCAATGCCTCCGGCGTATGACGGCCGAGAAAAATGGCGCCGGCATGGCGCACCTTGCGCGCCCAGCTCTCGGCATCGTCCATGGACAATTCCAGGTGCTCGGGACTGACGCGATTGACCACGTCCAGGGCCTGATCCAGATCCGCCACCTGAATCAGGGCGCCCCGATTGGCCATGGAAGTGCGGATGATGCCTTCCCGCTCCAGGGTCGGCGCCAGGCGATCCATGGCGGCGTCCACCCGCTTGAGGAATTCCGCGTCCGGGCTGACCAGAATCGACTGCGCTTCCTCGTCGTGTTCGGCCTGGGAAAACAGATCCATGGCGATCCACTCGGGATCGGTTTTGCCGTCGCACACCACCAGAATCTCGGACGGGCCGGCGATCATGTCGATGCCCACCTTGCCGAATACCTGGCGCTTGGCTTCCGCCACATAAATGTTGCCAGGCCCGACGATCTTGTCCACCGCCGGCACCGTTTCCGTGCCGTGGGCCAGGGCCGCCACGGCCTGGGCGCCGCCCAGGGAAAAGAAGCGCTCGACGCCGGCCACCGCCGCCGCCGCCAGCACCACATCGTTCAACTCGCCATCCGGCGCCGGGCTGACCATGACGATTTCGCCCACTCCGGCCACATGGGCCGGCAGCGCATTCATCAGCACCGAGCTGGGATAGGCGGCCTTGCCGCCGGGCACATAAATGCCGACCCGGTCCAACGGCGTGACTTGCTGACCCAGCAGGGAACCGTGCTCGTCCCGATACTGCCAGGAGTCCTGCTTCTGCTTTTCGTGGTAGGCGCGCACCCGATCGGCGGCGGCCCGCAGAGCGTCCCGCAGTTCGGCGGGAATGCGCTCCAGGGCGGCCAGCAACTGCTCCCGATCCACGGTCAGCTCGGCCATGGACGTCACCTGCCGGCGGTCGAACCGGTTGGTGTACTCGATCACCGCTTCGTCGCCACGCCGGGCCACATCCCCGAGGATGCCACGCACACGCTCGGCGACTTCCTCGTCGCGTTCGTCCGACCAGGCGGTGAGCGCGGTCAGGCGCTCGACGAAATCGCTGTCGCCGGCGTCCAGCCAGTTGGTTTTCATGTCATTACTCCCGTCGCGCCGCCACCGCTTTCGCCACCTGATCCAGGATCTCCTGAATCTGGCCGTGGCGGGTCTTCATGCTGGCCCGGTTGACCACCACCCGGGAAGAAATAGTGGCGATCATTTCAGTGGGTTCAAGGCCATTGGCGCGCAGGGTGTTGCCGGTATCGACGATGTCCACGATACGGTCCGCCAGCCCCACCAGCGGCGCCAGTTCCATGGCCCCGTACAGTTTGATCACCTCCGCCTGGCGGCCCTGCTGGGCAAAGTAGCTTTTCGCCACATTGACGAACTTGGTCGCCACTCGCAGGCGGCCGCTCACTGGCGGCGCGTCCTTGAGTGCCGCCACCATCAGCTTGCAGCGGGCGATCTCCAGGTCCAGTGGCTCGAACAGACCGTCCGCGCCGTGCTCCATCAACACGTCCTTGCCGGCCACGCCGATGTCGGCGCCGCCATGCTGCACGTAGGGCGGCACGTCGGTGGCGCGAATAACGATGATCTTCACGTCTTCGCGGGTGGTGTCGAAGATCAGTTTGCGCGAGGCGGACGGATCCTCGGTCATTTCAATGCCCGCCTCTTTCAGCAGAGGCAGCGTGTCTTTGAGGATACGGCCCTTGGAAAGGGCAATGATCAGCGGTTTCTGGCTCATGGCTTCACGGTCAGGAGGGGACACGACGAATGGTCGCCCCCAGGGATTGCAGTTTTTCCTCGATGCACTCATAGCCCCGGTCGACGTGGTAGATCCGGTCCACCAGGGTATCGCCCTTGGCCACCAGGCCGGCGATCACCAGGGAAGCAGAGGCGCGCAGGTCGGTGGCCATCACCGGAGCACCGGTCAGCGACTCGACACCACGACAAATGGCGGTATTACCCTGCACTTCGATATGGGCGCCCATGCGATTCAGTTCCTGCACGTGCATGAAGCGGTTCTCGAACACCGTCTCGACGATGGTGCCGGTGCCTTCGGCCACCGTGTTCATGGCCATGAACTGGGCCTGCATATCGGTGGGCATGGCCGGATAAGGCGCGGTGCGCAGACTGACCGCTTGCGGCCGCCGGCCCTCCATATCAAGGCTGATCCAGTCCTCCCCCGTTTCGATCAAGGCGCCGGCCTCACGCAGTTTCTGCAACACCGAATCCAGCAGGGCCGGATCGGTGTTCTTGGTCTTGATCCGGCCACCGGTGATGGCGGCGGCGATCAGGTAGGTGCCGGTCTCGATACGGTCGGAGATCACGTCATGGTGACAGGCGCCCAGCGAGGCAACCCCTTCCACCACGATGGTATCGGTGCCCGCGCCAGTGATCTTGCCGCCCATGCGATTGATGAAGTTGGCCAGGTCCACGACTTCCGGCTCGCGCGCGGCGTTTTCCAGCACCGTGGTGCCCTCGGCCAGGGCGGCGGCCATCAACAGATTCTCGGTACCGGTCACCGTCACGGTATCCATGACGATGCGGGCGCCCTTGAGGCGGCCCTGAACCTGGGCGGAGATGTAGCCGTTCATCACCTCGATCTCAGCGCCCATGGCTTCGAGCCCCTTGAGATGAATGTCCACCGGCCGCGAGCCGATGGCACAACCGCCGGGCAGGGACACCTCGGCGCGACCGAAGTGCGCCACCAACGGTCCCAGTACCAGAATCGAGGCGCGCATGGTTTTCACCAGCTCATAGGGCGCGGTGAATTCGCGGATACCGGTGGGGTTCACCGCCACGTTCATGTGGTCATCCAGCACCACATGCACTCCCATCCGGCCAAGCAGCTCGATCAGGGTAGTGACGTCCTGCAAATGCGGCAGGTTACCTACGGTGACGGTCTCGTCGGCCAGCAAGGTGGCGGCAAGAATCGGCAACGATGAGTTCTTGGAGCCGGAAATGCGGATCTCGCCGTCCAGGCGCTGTCCACCGGTAATCTTCAGTTTGTCCATGCGGATCTCTTAGAGCCTGTTGATAAAGGCAAATGGCGGGCCGCCCGGGGCTCAGGCCAACCCCATCTTCTGGGCTTTTTCCCACTCGGCCCGGGTATAGGTCTGGATGCTTACGGCGTGAATGGTGCCGTCGGCGATTGCCTGGTTAATGCAGCCATAGACCAGTTGCTGCTTTTTCACCGGCATCAGGCCTTCGAAGGCATCGGACACCACGCGGATCAGGAAGCGGTCACCGCCGCCGTCCACCGCCACCTCGGCATCGTCGAAGCCGGCTTCCACCAGCGCCTTCACGTCTTCCGGATTCATGGGAGCTCCTCATTCGAATGAACCGGCAATAATACGCGACGGCGCGGGGCCTTGCCATGCCGGCCCCGCGGCGGAAGACAATCAGAAAGGCGGGAATCAGTTGACGTTGGCCTTGTTCTCGACCTCGTCGGCCACATCGGCGGCGGACCAGTTGGCGATGACCGTGTCCATATCCTTGTGCTGTTGCATGGACTGGGCGAACTGCTGCTTGTAGACCTGGCTCAGATCAAGCCCATTGACATAAACATTGACCACACGCCACTGGCCACCGTCCAGGAACAGGGTAAAGAAGATCGGCACCACCTGGCCTGAGTTGGTGGAGAACTCCATGCGCACGCGCGCATAGTTGCCACGGCGGTCTTCCTCGCGCAAAGGCAGGACTTTCATCTTCTGGCCGTCGTACAGTGTTACCCCGGAGGCGTAAGTGTTCACCAGACTGTTCTCGAACACCTCCAGGAAACGGTACTTCTGATCCCGGGAGGCCTGGTCGAAATAATCCCCCATCACCACTCGGGTAATCCGCTTGAAGTCCACCAGATCGCCCAGTTCCTCGCGCACCAGTTCGCGGGCGTACTGGGGGTCGTTGTTGAGCTTCTGGCGCTCCCCATCGATGCGCTTGGTCATGCGCTCGACGGTCTGTTCCACCAGCTGGCGCGGATCCTGTTCCGCTTGCGCGAGACCGGCGGTCAACAGCAGCAATACGGCCGCCATGAAGGAAAACAGCTGTTTCGGATAAGTCATGCACTCGCTCCCTGGTCGTTCGATGATCCGGTGTTGATGGTTCCGGCAAACTCACCGCATCCTACACGCGCGGGTTCCGCGCGCGCCACGGCTCTTGCACGATTTGACGGCTTTTGACAACGGAGGTTCCATGCTTGCTGCCCTTCTGGCCAGCCTGATCGCCCTGGCAGTACTTTCCTGGAGCGCCGACCGTTTTGTCACCGGCGCCGCCGGCCTGGCCCAGGATTTCGGGCTGTCCCGGGCACTGGTGGGTCTGACGCTGGTCGCCTTCGGCACCTCGGCGCCGGAAGTCCTGGTCTCCGCCACCGCCGCCCTGAGCGGAAGTTCCGCCCTTGGCGTGGCCAATGCGCTGGGTTCAAACATCGCCAATCTGGGACTGGTGCTCGCACTGACTCTGCTGTGGCGCCCCGTGCCCTGCCCCGACCACAGCCGCCGGCAGGTGCTGAGCGCTTGCTTGCTGGTCACGGCCCTGGCCGGAGTGGTGCTGATCGACGGCCACCTGACCCGCACCGACGGCGTGGTCCTGCTCCTTGGCCTGGCGACGCTGGCACTGATAACGTGGCACCGCAAAACATCACCACCACAGCCGCCACCGTCACAACGGGATCGGAGCCGGCGTCACGACCTGCTGCTGTTTCTTGGTGGTTTGGTGCTGCTTCTGATCAGCGCCCGGACACTGGTCTGGGGCGCCACGGAAGTAGCCCGGCATATGGGTGTCGGCGAAGCCCTGATCGGCCTGACCCTGGTGGCGCTTGGCACCAGCCTGCCGGAACTGGCCACCTGCCTGGCGGCCACCCGTCGCGGGCACGGCGATCTGGCCCTGGGCAATGTGCTCGGCTCCAACATTCTCAATTTGCTGATGGTACTGCCGATGCCCGCCCTGCTTGGCCCCGGCGCACTGGCCGATCCCGCTCTGCTGGATCGCGACTACACGACACTGGTACTGCTGACCCTGATCATGGCCTTCGGCATGGCGCTGGCGGTGCGCCGCCCTCTGGGGCGTGGCACCGGTCTGGCACTGTTCGGCGGATACGCGGTCTATTTGACGGTGCTCTGGCGCAGCCTGATGGATGCCGGTGTATAATCGGCGGCTTCATCAGGCTCCGCCGACAAATCCTGGCAGCGGACCGGGCCGCGACCGTGAAGGGAGATTCCATGCCTTACAACTTCATCGCCACCGCGCGCCGTGTACTGGACGAGGAAGCCCAGGCGGTGGCCGCGCTCAGTGCGCGCGTGGATAAGGATTTCGAAAACGCCTGCGAGCGCCTGCTCGCCTGCACCGGTCGCATCATCGTCACCGGCATGGGCAAAAGTGGCCATATCGGCACCAAGCTGGCGGCCACCCTGGCCAGCACTGGCAGCCCGTCGTTTTTCGTGCATCCGGGCGAAGCATCCCATGGCGATCTGGGCATGATCACCAGTGAAGACGTGGTGCTGGCACTCTCCAACTCCGGCGAGACCCAGGAAGTGCTGACCATCATCCCGGTGATCAAGCGCAAAGGCAGCGGGCTGATCAGCATGACCGGCCGCCCGGAATCCTCCCTGGCCCAGTTATCCGATGTTCATTTGAACGTGGCGGTTAAGGAAGAGGCCTGCCCGCACAATCTGGCGCCCACCTCCTCCACCACCGCCGCTCTTGCCATGGGCGATGCCCTGGCCATAGCGCTGCTGGAGGCGCGCGGGTTCACCCCGGAGGATTTCGCCCTCAGCCATCCCGGCGGCAGCCTGGGACGCCGGTTGCTGCTCAAAGTGGACGATGTCATGCACGGCGAGGAACAGTTGCCGGTGGTCAACGCCAGCACCCCACTGACCGATGCGCTGCTGGAAATGACCCGCAAGGGCCTGGGCATGACCACGGTGGTGAACGACGACGGCAAACTGATTGGCATCTTTACCGATGGCGATCTGCGCCGCACTCTGGAGAATGGCGTCGATGTCCGTGTCGCCGGCATTCGCGACGTCATGTCACCACGCCCGGTCACCATCCAGCCTGGCCGTCTGGCGGCGGAGGCATTGCAACTGATGGAGACGCGCAAGGTGAACGGTCTGATCATTTGTGATGACCAGCAGCGTCCGATCGGCGCACTCAACACCCAGGATCTGCTGCGCGCGGGGGTAATGTAATGACGCTCGGGGTAAAACCGGAACAGGCTCTGCGCCTGCGCCTGATGGCTTTCGACGTGGATGGCGTGATGACCGATGGCCGCCTCTATTACGGTCCGGATGGCGAGATACTGAAAACCTTCAGCACCCTGGATGGCCATGGGCTGAAAAAACTGGCGGCCAGTGGCGTGACCCTGGCCATCATCACCGGCCGCGACTCCGCCATGGTGGCCCGCCGCGCCCGGGACCTGGGCATCAAGCACGTGATCCAGGGCCGCGAGGACAAAGGCGTGGCCCTGTCCGCGCTGGCACAACAGCTCGGCCTGAGCGCCGCCGAGATCGGTTACATGGGCGACGATGAACCCGACGTGCCGGCACTGGAATGGGCCGGACTGGGCTTCGCCCCGGCCAACGCCCACGCGGTGGCCCGCAGCGCCGCCGGCCATGTCACCGAAGCCCGTGGTGGCGAAGGGGCGGTGCGGGAAGTGTGTGACAGCCTGCTGCGGCTGCGGGAGGGGCAGTGAGACGGCCCGGCCTGCTCAGCGCCAGCGGCGTCATTCTGCTGGGATTGATCGTGATGATGACGCTGCATGAGTGGGGCAACCCGCTGGAGGGCGACAACGAAGCGTTCCTCAGCGCGCCGGCCATCACCGCCGAAAACATCGTTGCCCGCCAGTTCAATCGCGACAGCGGCGAGGTGGAATACCGGCTTCTCGCCGACAACCTGGAACAATACGAACGTGAAGCGCTGACGCTGCTCACCGGCCCGGACCTGAGTCTGAACAACGGCAACAACCAGTGGACCATCCAGGCGGACAATGGTGAAGTACGCGACAACGGTGACCTGATCGTGTTCGAAAACAATGTCGAGGCGGTCAGCAAGAACAACGGCGTCACCCTCGACACCCGGGAGCTGCACTACCTGAGCCGCGATCGCCAGGTTTCCGCCCCGGACACCGTCACCATGCGACACAGCGAAGGCAGCACCCGGGCGGGCAGCATGGACGCGGATCTGGATACCGGGCGCATGACTCTCAAGCAAGGAGTAGTAAGTGAATTCAAAGGACCCAAGCCCTAACGGTCCGGTGCACGGCCCACTGCGCCGCCTGCGCGTGGTCATGGCCGCCGCCCTCCTGGTCCCGGCACTGGCCGTGGCCCAGTCCGGCGCCGAAGGCCCGGTGGAGGTCAGTGCCAACCAGGCCGTGTTCGAACGGGACGCCGGCACTGGCGTATACCGGGGCGACGCCGAACTGATTCAGGGCAACCGCAAACTCAACGCCGACGTCTTGCGCCTGTTCACCGAGAATGAGCAACTGGTGCGAGTGGAAGCCACCGGCAGTCCAGTGCGCATGCGCGAAGGCAAGGACCTGAACGCCCACGCCGACAAGCTGGTTTACGACCTCAAACGCCGCCGCCTGATCCTCACTGGCAACGCCTATGTGCAGCATCAGGGCAATACCTTCGAGGGCGCACGGGTGGAATACGACCTCAACTCCCGGCGCATGGACGCCAGCAGCGAGGGCGACAAACGGGTGCGGCTGGTGATTCCGGCCACGAACGCCTCCCAGGCACAGAATGGCGACGACGAAACGTCGCAAAGCAAGCAGACCGGCCAGGATCAGGGCGATGACAATACCCAATCGCCCACCAGCGAAACCCCGGCCTCCACGCCGGCGAGCCCCCCCAGCAACACGGAGAGCCCCTGACCATGGCGAAACTGAATGCCCGCCAACTGGCCAAAAGCTACAAGGGGCGCCGGGTCATCGAGGACGTCTCCCTGGAGGTGGAAGCGGGCCAGATCGTCGGCCTGCTGGGCCCAAACGGTGCCGGCAAGACTACCTGTTTCTATATGATCGTCGGGCTGGTGGAAGCGGACGCCGGGCGCATCGAGATCAATGGTGAGGACATCACCCACCTGCCCATGCACGGACGCGCCAAGCGTGGCATCGGCTATCTGCCCCAGGAGGCGAGCATCTTCCGCCGCCTGACCGTCGAGCAGAACATCATGGCGATCCTCGAAACCCGCAAGGAACTGAGCAAAACCGAGCGCGAGCAGGAACTGAACAACCTGCTCGAGGAATTTCACATTACCCATATCCGCGACAGCATGGGCATGAGCCTGTCCGGCGGTGAGCGGCGGCGGGCGGAAATCGCCCGTGGCCTGGCCACGGACCCGGCGTTCATTTTGCTGGATGAGCCGTTCGCCGGGGTGGACCCGATCTCGGTGAATGACATCAAGGGCATTATCCGCCACCTCAAGGATCGCGGCATCGGCGTGCTGATCACCGACCACAACGTGCGCGAAACGCTGGATATCTGTGATACCGCCTACATCTGCAGCGCCGGCCACATCATCGCCGAGGGCGATTCCCAGACCATCCTCGGCAACCAGCAGGTCCGCGACGTCTATCTGGGTGCGGACTTCCGGCTTTGACTTATCAGGAGAGCCGCTGGCGCCCCATAAATTGCTGGCACGCTTACACGCAACACGCTGGCACGCCAAGTCCAAGACCTGAAAATGTCATGCCGGACTTGATCCGGCATCGCCCTCCGGCAACACCCGGCATTTGGAGCCGCCATCCATGGCGGCCGCCCCCACAATCGCGGGACACCAGTGACTCTCTTCATACTGGAAGGAACCACGATTCTCCTTACTCTTTTTCAATTGCAATTTCAACATTGGCATACATATTGCTTAAATGGATTGCTAAGCGTTGAAAGACGCTGCTATTCTGCCGCCTTGGCGATTCACCAGACCACCAAGGCAGTATGAAACCGAGTCTACAACTCCAGATCGGCCAGCAACTCACCATGACGCCGCAGCTGCAACAGGCGATTCGCTTGCTGCAGCTGTCGACGCTGGACCTGCGCCAGGAAATCCAGCAGGCCGTGGAAACCAACCCCCTGCTGGAACTCGAGGAGGGAGGCGAAACCTATACCGAGGATGACTCCCCCGCCGACGAGGATTGGGAAGCGGAGGAAATGGACCTCGAACGGGACCAGGCCCTGGACGATCTGGTGGAAGGGCCGGTGGAGAGCGACAGCGAATGGGACGACCTCTATGTGGGGCAGTCCGGTTCCGGCTCGGGCAGCGGCGAAGACGATGACGCCGACGCCTGGCAGCAGCGCCACGTCGCTCCGGTCACCCTGCAGGACCATCTGCTCTGGCAACTCAATCTCAGCCCGATGAGCGACCGGGACCGCGTCATCGCCGGTATCCTCATCGACGCCCTCGACCACCGCGGCTACCTGTCCCTGCCCCTGGATGATGTGATCGGCACCGCCGAGCGGCAAATCGCCGACGCCGATGATCCGGTGGAGGAAGACGAAGTGATGGCGGTCCTGCATCGGCTGCAACAATTCGACCCGGTCGGTGTGGCCTGCCGTGACCTGGCCGAGTGCCTGGGCGTGCAACTGCGACAGCAGGCCGCCGACACGCCACACCTGGACACCGCCACTGCCCTGCTTGAGCACCTCACGCTATTGGAGAAGCACGACTATGCCGGGCTACGCCGGGCCATGGGGGTGACGGAAGGCGAACTCCTCGATGCCCTGGCGCTGCTGCGCACCCTGGACCCCGCCCCGGGCGAACACATCGGCGGCGAAGTGGCGGAATACGCGGTGCCCGACGTGGTGGTGCGCCCTTTCCGTGGCGGCTGGCGGGTGGAACTGAACGAGGAGGTACTGCCCAAGGTCAACCTGAACGCCCAATACGCCCGTCTGGCCCGCCGCACCGAGGGCGAGGACGGCCAGTACCTGCGCAACTGCATGCAGGAGGCACGCTGGTTCCTGAAAAGCCTGCAGAGCCGTAACGACACTTTGCTGAAGGTGGCGCGCCGCATCGTCGAGGTGCAGCAGGACTTCTTCCACTATGGCGAGGAAGCCATGAAACCGCTGGTGCTGGCCGATATCGCCGAGGCGGTGGAAATGCACGAATCCACCATCAGCCGGGTCACCAATCAGAAGTTCATGCTCACCCCCCGCGGGGTGTTCGAGCTTAAATATTTCTTTTCCAGTCACGTGGACACGGAAGGCGGCGGTGAATGTTCTTCCACCGCCATTCGTGCCATCATTAAGAAGCTGGTCGCCGCCGAGAACCCTCGCAAGCCGCTCAGTGACAATAAGCTGGCCAGTTTGCTTAATGAGCAAGGGATCAAGGTGGCGCGCCGGACCGTCGCCAAGTATCGAGAGGCGATGCGAATCCCGTCTTCCAGCGCTCGCAAACGCCTGGTTTGACGACGCGGGAAACGGCTTGTAACCCGGGCCTGGGGCCAGGGTTAAATAACGAGGCAAAGGAGCCAGCTATGCAAATCAACATCAGTGGCCATCACCTGGATATCACCGAAGCCCTTCGTGACTATGTGGACGACAAGTTTTCCAAGTTGGAACGGCACTTCGACCAGATCACCAGTATTCAGGTGATTCTGTCTCCGGAGCCGAAGACCCACAAGGCGGAATCCACCATCCACATTTCCGGCGCCGAAGTCTTCGCCACCGCCGAGGCTGGTGACATGTACGCGGCTATTGATGCCCTGACCAGCAAGCTGGATCGTCAGATTCTCAAACACAAGGAGAAGACCGTGAGCCGCAAGCACGGTCACTAAGCGGATCTATGCGAGTACGAGAACTCCTCACCGAGGACCGCACCCATAACGGTATCGAGGTGGGTAGCAAAAAACGTCTTCTGGATCAGGTTGCCGAACTGGCCGCGGCCAGTTGCGGCGACCTCGGAGCCCAGGAGGTGTTCGATGCACTGGTGGCCCGGGAGCGCCTGGGCTCCACCGGTATCGGTGAAGGTATCGCCATTCCCCACTGCCGACTCGGACGCTGCGAGCAGGCGGTGGGCCTGCTGCTGAAACTGGCCGAACCGGTGGACTTCGATGCCGTGGACGGCCGACCGGTGGATCTGGTGTTCGTTCTGCTGGTGCCTGAACAAAATCCCGAGCAGCACCTCAAGACCCTGAGCCACCTGGCCAACCTGTTCAACGACGAGGATTATCGGCGTGAACTGCGCCAGGCACTGGACGATCACCAGCTTTACATTACCGCCGTGGAGTCCGAGGCCGAATTGCGCCTGGCTTCATAAGCTACGACAGGGCCCGCGCGGCCGGTTTTCCCCGGCCCGGGCGTCTTTTGGGGGGAAGAAAGCGGCAATCGCCATGAAACTGACCATTCTCAGCGGCCGGTCCGGATCCGGTAAAACCACAGCCCTACAGGCACTGGAAGACCATGGCTATTATTGCGTGGACAATCTGCCATTGGGTCTGCTGCCGCAACTGGCCGGGCAGTTGGATGATGAAGACCGGGTACTGGAGCGGGTCGCCGTCGGGGTCGATGCCCGCAACCTGCCGAGACAACTGCTGGCGTTCCCCTCCACCCTGGCGGAGTTACGCAAGCTGCAGGTGGAAACGGAAATCATCTTTCTCGACGCCGATCACGGCACCCTGCTCAAACGCTTCAGCGCCACTCGCCGCCCCCACCCGCTCAGCGGCGATGATCGCACCCTGGCCGACGCCATCGCCTATGAAGCCGAACTGCTCGCCGACATCCGTATGCGCGCGGACCTGGTGATCGACACCAGCACCCTGGATGTCCATTCCCTGCGCAACCAGATCCGTCAGCGGGTCGCCGGCCGCAATGTCCGCCTCTCGTTGCTGATCCAGTCGTTCGGTTTTAAGAATGGCTTACCCAACGACGCCGATTTGGTCTATGACGTGCGCATGCTGCCCAATCCCCACTGGCACGGTGATCTGCGCGCTCTGACCGGTCGCGACGACGAGGTGGCGGCCTTCCTGCAATCTCATCAGGAAACCGAAGATTTGATCGACGATATTTTCCAGTTCCTGGTTCGCTGGCTGCCCAGCTACGCCGCCAACGACCGCAGTTACGTTACCGTTGCCATCGGCTGCACCGGTGGCCGCCATCGCTCCGTGTATCTGGCCGAACAGCTGGCCCAGCGCCTGCGCAATAAAGCCATTCCCTTGCATGTGCGGCATCGGGAGTTGGAGGGATGATCGAGAAGGAACTCACCATCATCAACAAACTGGGGCTGCATGCGCGCGCCGCCGCCAAGGTGGTCAGTGTGGCGTCACGTTACAGCTGCACCATTCAAGTGCTTCATAACGAACGCCGGATCGATGCCAAGAGCATCATGGGCCTGCTCACCCTCGGCGCCGCCAAGGGCACCAGCCTCAGGGTGCGGGTGGACGGCGATGATGAACAGCCGGCCATGGAGGAACTGACCGACCTGTTCGCCCGCCGCTTTGACGAAGCGGAATAAGTTCGCGGGAGCGGTCCACAGACCAGTGGCGTGCCATCTATTGGTCTTGGAGATATGAAATCGCGCTGTATTCGCTGCCAAGGCAGCTTCCCACAGAGAGCGCGACGGAGTTGCTGTGGGAAGCTGCCTTGGCAGCGAACAGGACGTCATTTCGCGTCTTTCTCCTCCCTCTGACTGCGCGCCCAGTTGATGACATAACTGCGGCTGACGCGATCGTGCAGAAGGTATCCTTTCAGGAACAGGTTCACCAGGATCACCACCTTGCTGGTCAGCGCATTGACCACCACGAACGCTATGACCCGCCATAAATTGTGCAGGAAGGGCAGCCGCTGAAACTCCCGATTCGTCACCCTGAGCCCGAGCATCCGTTTCCCCGGCGTCGCCTGCCTGGGCCCGGCCTCCATTACCAGCGCCATCAGCAAATAGGCCGGCACGGCGAGCACCAGAAAGAAGCTCATGAACGACTCAATACGGATATCACCACCTGTTCCGTTGAAATCCGCCACCATGATGCTCACCACCCATATCGGCATGACCAGAAGCGCCGCCAGGACCAGCAGGTCGATGACGAGGGCGACCATGCGTAAGGTCATGCCGGTGAAATAAAGGGTTTCGGGTTTCGGCTCGGCGTTTGCCTGACGCGCCGGCGGCACCGTCTCCTTGCCGCCACGCAGCCCCCGCAATAACGCCTGATCGCCGGAAGAGCTCGCGTCCAGGGGCGCCAACACCCGCTCCATGGCGGCATCACCAAAACGGGCCGCCAACAAACCACGACGCCCCTCCCAATCGAACAGGCTGTTCAAATAACCGAGAGTGGCCGCATCCAGAGGAGGTGTGCCCTCTTGCTGCCGCGACCGCTCCACCAGCCGGGCCATCAGGGCATCGCCCAAACCATGATGAAAGGCGCTGTCCAACATCCAGGGATTGCTGGCCAGAAAACGCCATTCCGTTTCCGCCGCCGGCTGCCCCTCCCGGTCCAGAAGAGCCTGGCACTGAATCAGCAGCCGTTCGTGCTCACGACTGGCCGCCAGCCGCTCGTCTTCTTCCGGCTCCCGTTCTTCCAGCTCCCGTGCCGCGGTCCAGGCCGGCTCCGGGTCCCGCGCCGGCGGGGGAGGCTGATCCAGGAACGCCGGCTCGGATTCCTCCGGTGCCACCAGCGGATCATCTGGAACCACCGACGCTGGCCATTCCGGCCTCTCTGGCGAAGGCGGCAGAGTCTCGGCGGCGGTGGCAACGGGCTTCCTTTCCGCTTGCTCCCCGGTTGCCGTTTCCGGCCCCGCATCAGCGGCACGGGCATGTTGCTCGGCAAGGCTCAGGGCACGTTTGTAGGCGGCGTGCAAAGCCTGGAATTGCCGTGGATGCTCATCCGGGCGCGTACTTTTCAGCAAGCGCGCGTAGGCACGCTTGATCGCCCGGGTATCCCCGGTGGCCTCGAGCCCCAGGACATGCCAGGGACCCATCAGAACCAGTCCTCACCTTCCAGACTGTCCAAGGCCTCCCTGAACTTCTTTTGAGCCCGGGCAATGTCCAGCGGATTCTGCCGATCCAGCACCTGCTCGAATCGGCCCATCAAGTCGGCGACCCACTCCCTGCGCTCCCCGAGGCTGGACTCATAAAGCCGCTCGCCACGGGCCAGCAGCGCCCGGTTCTCCTCACCGTCTCGAGGGTGGAACTTCAAGGCGGCCAGACGTTCCAGGGATCTCGCCTTGTCGTCCTCGCTCAAGGCTCCGGGCGTATGTTCGATCAACTGATAATAGGTCTTGCCGGTGGATTCAACTTTCACGTCCACCTCCAGAAGACCATTCATGTCGTAGCTGTAGCGGACGGTCACGCTTTCCTGTCCTCGTGGTCCTTTCGGCACGGCGACGCCCAACTCTCCCAGGTAGACATTCTTCTCCACCAGACGATTTTCGCCTTGATAGATGAGAATCTTCATCTTGGTCTGGTTGTCGGATGCGGTGGACAACTGCCGCTCGACGCTGATCGGTACCACGCTATTGCGTTCGATGATCGGCAGAAAGTAATCCCCCAGCTTGGGGTTGTCCTCGTTGACCACCCCCGTGCCGAGCGTGTAGGGGCAGACATCGGTAAGCACCACGTCATCCAGGCCCTCTCCCCGCTCCAGCAGACCGGCCTGAATAGCCGCCCCCATCGCCACGACCGTATCCGGGTCCAGATGACAGGATGGCAGCCGGCCGAACATCTTGCCGACGGTGGAGCGGAACAGGGCCAGGCGGGTGGACCCGCCCACCAGGACCACATCATCCACCTTGTCCGGGTGCAGACTGGCATCACGCAACGCCCGCTCAATCGGGTGCTTCACCCTCAGCAGCAGTGGCGTGACCACACCGGCGAACCATTCCGGCGTGACCTCATGAATCACTTCCCGGTCCCCCAGCTTGAGAGTGAGCGTCTGGGTATTACCCAGCCGGCGCTTGGCGCCTTCCATCTGCAAATACAGATTCTGCATGACACTGGCGGGCAGGCTGTCCCGACTCAGTTCATGCCGGGCCAGCACATCGTCGATCATGGCATCGACGAAATCCTCTCCGCCGAGAAAGTTGTCACCGGCGCTGGCGTGCACTTCCATCACACCATCGAAGAATTCCAGCAACGATACATCGAAAGTGCCGCCGCCCAGGTCGAGAATCAAAAACAGGCCTTCCTGCTTCTCGTGCAGGCCATAGGCCATGGCCGCGGCGGTGGGCTCATTGATCAGCCGTCGCACCGTCAACCCCGCCAGCTCCGCCGCCTGTTTGGTGGCGTGGCGCTGATTGTCGTTGAAATAGGCCGGCACACTGATCACTGCTTCCGTCACCGGCTCCCCCAAGTGCGCCTCGGCGTCTTCCTTGAGCGAACGCAATACCAGGGAAGACAGCTCCGTCGCACTGAAACGCTGATTGCCGAGAGTCACCTTGTGGTCGGTGCCCATGAGGCGTTTGAACGCGGCCACCGTTCGGTCGCTATGATGAATCAGCCGCTGACGGGCGGTGCGACCAACCATGATCTCTCCACTGGCATCCACGCCCACCACGGACGGTGTCAGCACGTCCCCCAGCCGATTGGATATCAACTCCACGCCTTGTCCGGTCCACACACCGCAGGCGCTGTTGGTGGTACCCAGATCAATTCCGACGATCGCCATGGCTGCTCCTTTCGCCATTCACGGCCTCAAACGAACGCCGGGCGGTATCAAACCGCCCGGCGAGAATCCCGATGGCCAGCACCGGGCAATGTCATGCAGAGCGAATCAGACAGCGTCAGGCTGCCGCGGCGTGGCTTCGCCCAGTTCGAAGATATCGCGGAACGAACAGTAGATGGTGGCGGAATACAGCGCCATCAGTACCAACATCACCAACAGCATCACCACACCAAAGACGAACATCAGGATACCGCTGATCACGCCTTGTCCGAGCACTCCGGTAATCACTCCGACAATAATCGCCACCGCGATACCCAGCACCAGGAAAATCAGGAAGCCGATGATGCCGTACCACAGCAGGGGCAAAAAGTTGCGGAATACCGCGGTGAAGCTTTCCACCATGGCCGCGAACGCATTGCGGTGCCCGAAGAACACCAAAGGCACCTGGAACCAGATCGCCGCCATGTAGGGGATGATCAACAACAGAGAGACCAGGCCGAACAGAATCATCTTGGCGAAGCCAAAGGCCGGGTTCATCATGGGCGCGGCGTAGGGGTCGGAGAAGGAACTGAACATCATCATCAGTTCACTGCCATAGAACAGTGCGCCAAGAATGCCAATCAAAACAACGAAGACCAGCATCGCCACGATCTGCGCCAGACCGGCCATGAACAGCGGCCCGGTCTGATTGGAAAAGCCGACGAAAAGATCGCCGAAGGAAAACGTGTTTTGCTCAAGTACCCTGTGGGCAATGAAATACAAACCGACGATGAATACCGGCGCGAACAGGGTGGGAATGAACGTGCCGATAAACGGAATGAACGCGGTAATCAGACCAATGGCCATGAAAATCAGCATGAAGACAAAGGTGGCCAGTGCCCACATCAGCTTGTTCTGACTCACGATCCCCCAAGCCTGCGCCCACCAGGCGCCGCCGTTCCCCACCGGCCGCTTCCGTGCCTGCCCTACCGTTCCCGATCCCGCCTGCGTCACCAGCACGTCCGCGCTGGGTCCCTGGTATGGATTATTGGATTCCATAATGTATGCTCCTTGTCCTTGGTTAAGCCAAACAGTCAATAGTCATTCTGAAAGACGAAAAACTAGCGCCCGGCAACTTTCATGGGCGACAACAGTAACGAACCACAGTGGATATTCCCCCTTCGATCCACATCCGTGCCACTGCCCAGAATACCTCCGAACATGTCCTTCAGATTTCCGGCAATAGTAAACTCTTGCAGTGGTCTCTGTATAACACCGTTTTCCACCCAAAAACCCGCGGCGCCACGAGAATAGTCTCCTGTGACGAGGTTCACACCTTGTCCCATCACCTCGGTGATCAGAATTCCCGTTCCCAAACGGCGCAACAAGGCTTCCCGGCTTTCCCCGGTGTCGCTCAGAATGACGTTATGTACTCCTCCTCCGTTACCGGTAGGTGACATTCCCAGCCGGCGGGCCGCATACAGCCCCAGCGCATAGCCTTTAAGCTCACCGTCCTCGATGAAATCCTGATCCCGGGTGGGCAGACCGTCGCCGTCGAAGGGGGTGGAACCATTACCCGCCGGCATCAACGGCCGTTCTCCCAAACGGAATCCTTCCGGCAGCACCCGGGAACCGAGCGCGTCACACAGAAAAGAGGCGCGCCGATACAGCGAGCCTCCGCTGATAGCGCCAATTAAATGGCTGATCAGGCCACTGGCCATTTCCGGAGAGAACAGCAGCGGGAATTCCCCGGTGGCGGGCACATCGGCTCCCAGACGGGCCAGCGTGCGCTCACGGGCCTTTGCCCCCACTTGCTCCGGGCTTGCCAGCAACTCCGCCCGGCGGCCGCTATCGTACCAGAATTGCCGCTGCATGCCGGCCTCGTCCTGAGCCACCACCGCGCAGCTGCGGCTGTGATGGGTGCCGGCGAACCCATCCAGAAAGCCCGCGCTGGTCCCCAATACATACAAGCTGGCGCCGGTATTGAGCGAAGCGCCCTCTGAATTGACGATACGCGCGTCGTCGCGAGCCACCGCCTCACACTGCTGAGCCTGTTCAATGGCCTGGTCGGTGGTCAGCGCCCAGGGATGATACAGGTCCAGATCCGGCACCCGCGGCGCCAACAAACCGGCATCGGCGATCCCGGCATGAGGATCCTCCTCGGTATGACGGGCAATGGCGCAGGCCGCGCGTACCGCGTCGCGGAGGCTTTCGCGGCGGTCATCCGAAGTGCTGGCCTGCCCCTTGCGCTGGCCGAAGTACACCGTCACCGAGACACCCCGGTCACGGTGGAACTCGACTGTTTCCACCTCGCCAAGGCGCACATCCACCGACAACCCCTGGGACAGGGACAAGCCGACTTCCGCATTGCTGGCGCCCTGCCGGCGCGCTTCTTCCAGTACAAAAGCCACGGTGTCCTTGGCCGCATTCAGCTGGTTTGGGCCGAGATCGGCTGACGGACGGGGGTGATCGGACATAAACTAGGGTTTCCTTCAGCTTGATGGCGGAGCGTTCGTGTCGTGGCGGACCGGCTCCCATAAACAATGACCGAGTATAACGAGCCCTTACCTCCCAGCAAAACGCAGCTCAAACAGGAAATGACGGACCTGCAGCAGACCGGGCTGGACATCATGGCGTTGAAACCGGCGCAACAGGCGCGGCTGCCGCTCAACGATCCATTGCGGCGGGCGCTGGAAGAAGCCCGCCGCATCACCAATGCCGACGCTCAACGCCGCCACGCCCTGTACGTCGGACGTTTGATTCGCGATGCCGAAACCGATGCCATTCTCTCCGCCCTGGCCGCGCTCAAGGATCCGTTACGCCAGCAGCGCCTGCAGCAGTGGACCGAACGGATCGTGACCGCCGCTTCAGCCAAGGAAGTGGAGCCTGTGATTCAGCAAATTCTTGAGTTCTATCCGCAGGCGGATCGTCAGGCCCTGCGTAATCAGGCGCGCAATCTGATCAAGGCTCGCCTGGACGATCCCGGCGCCGCTGAACAGGAGCAACGTGAACGCTTCAAGCGCGAGCGCAAGCGCTTTCTCGGCGTGCTCAACGATCTGGAAAGAAACGCGCCTTTGTATTGATTGGCTACACTGATTCGCTGCCAAGGCAGCTTCCCACAGCGGCTGCGTAGCTACTTTTGTGGGAAGCTGCCTTGGCAGCGAACGGTTGAGGCCAACGCTAGCCGATCGGATCGCCGTCAGCGGACAGCACACCGGCAATAAACTGCACCAGCAGCAAGGCCGACAACAGCGCCAGCGGTATTCGCCAGTTACCGGCGGCATCATGAAGCAGTCCCAGGGTCACCGGCCCCAGGGCCGCCAGCAGATAGCCGACGGACTGGCACAATCCCGAAAGGCCAGCAGCGGCCCGGGCATCCGCGCCACGCAGGGCAATCAGCGTCAAACCGGTACTGATCATCGAACCTTGCCCGAGGCCGAGCAGCACCACCCACAGTACCGACTGGCTGGTTGGCGCGATCATTAACGCCGGAACACTGATCAGCAGCGGCACGTGTAATAACATCATGGCCAGACGCCGGTTAGGCATCCGGGCAAAAAACAGCGGCGCGCAAAAATTGGCGGGCATGCCGGACAGATTGAACAGCGTCAGCAGTTCCCCCGCCCGGGCCTCGCTCATGCCGGCATCGACGAACACCGTCGCCAGCCACGCGGTGAGGCTGTAATACAACAGGCTTTGCAAACCGAAGAAGACACTGAACACCCAGGCGCGGGGATTGCGCCACAATCCCAATGACGGCGCTTTGCCGGATGCGGCGGGAGTCCGGTATGGCAGCATGAAGCACCAGCCGATGCCACCGGCCAGGGCCACCAGAGCGCAGCCCGCCAATGGATAACGCCAGTCGCCGCCGAAGGCATCCCGTACCGGCACCGCCATGCCAGCGGCGGAAGCCGCCCCCAGAGTCATGGTGACCGAATAGAGCGCGGTCAGCGCCGCCACTTTGTGGGGAAACCGGCCGCGCACCAGGCTCGGAATCAGCACATTCATCACCGCGATGGCGGCACCCAGTAACACCGTGCCCGCCAGCAGCCAGAAGTAGCTGCCGAACAGCCGCAACACCAACCCCAGGAACAGCAGCCACAGCGCGGTCAGCAGCACCGTCTCCAGCCCCCAGCGCTCGGCAAAACGAGGCGAGAAGATCGACAGCACGCCAAAGCACAGCAACGGCAACGTGGTCAGTAGTCCCAAAGCACCACCACTGAGCGCCAGGTCTTCCCCCATGCCATTGGCCAGGGGCCCGATCACGACGATGCCCACGCGCAGATTCAGCGCGATCAGCAACAGGGCGATGAGAAACAACGGTAACGGCAAACGCCGCGCCTGCGGGGTATTCAGCACGCTCCTAACCCAATGGCGGCATGAAGCGCGCCAGCCGGGACGAGGTCTGACGCAGATGAGTGCACAGCACCAAGGCGATGTTCTCCATGACCACCGCCGCCGCCCGGGGGCGTCGGCGGCGCAGTTGTTCAAACCCTTTGCGGGTCAGCACCACCAAAGCGGCGTTCTCCACCGCCCGCACGGTGGCGGAGCGGGGTTGTTGATCCACCAGGGCCATCTCACCCAGCGAATCACCGGGCTTGAGCCGTGCGATGACCACCTCGCCCTGCTCCGCGTGATGCTTGATGATGTCGAGATGACCGCTGGCGACGAAGCAGACAAAGTCGCTGTGATCTCCTTCCCGGCAGGCGGTTTCCCCCGCCTTGACCCGATTCACGAACACCAGTTTTTCCACCACGGCCAGTTCTTCGGCTTCCAGACCATCGAACAGCCGCATATGAGACAGCAATTGCGACAACGGAATGCTCCGCATTCCCGTCCTCCCTGCAATACAACTCCACCAGCCCGGACGGGCTTCCCCCTCGTTTTTTCTCTCAGGCGGTCCCGCCGACCGTCAGGGAGTCCACCCGCAAGGTCGGCTGCCCCACGCCCACCGGCACCGACTGGCCCTCCTTGCCACAAACGCCGATGCCCGTGTCCAGAGCCAGATCGTTGCCCACCATGGAAATCCGGCTCATGACCTCCGCGCCACTGCCAATCAACGTGGCCCCCTTCACCGGGCAAACGATTTTTCCTTTTTCCACCAGGTACGCCTCGCTGGTGGAGAACACAAACCGGCCGGAAGTGATGTCCACCTGACCGCCGCCGAAGTTCACCGCGTAAATGCCGCGGTCCAGGCTGGCCAGTATTTCCTCGGGATCGGATTCACCCGGCAGCATATAGGTGTTGGTCATGCGCGGCATCGGCAGATGAGCGTAGGATTCCCGGCGGCCGTTGCCGGTGGGCGCCACACCCATCAGACGGGCGTTGGTTTTATCCTGCATGTAGCCGGTGAGCACCCCTTTCTCGATCAGTACGTTATAGCCGCTGGGCGTGCCTTCGTCGTCCACGGTGAGCGAGCCGCGGCGATCCGGCAAAGTACCATCATCCACCACCGTACACAGATCCGACGCCACTTTTTGTCCCATTTGGCTGGCGAACATGGACGTTCCCTTACGGTTGAAATCCCCTTCCAAACCGTGCCCCACCGCCTCGTGCAGCAACACTCCGGGCCAGCCAGGACCCAGCACCACCGGCATGGCGCCAGCCGGCGCCGGCGCCGCTTCCAAATTGACCAGCGCCTGCCGTACCGCGTCACGAGTCCAGGACTCCATACGACCGTCCTGTTCCAGCCATTGGTAGGACACCCGGCCACCGCCGCCGGCGCTGCCCCGTTCGCGCCGGCCGTTGCGCTCGGCAATCACGGAAATATTGAAACGTACCAGCGGCCGGACATCGGCAGCCAGGGTGCCATCGGTGGCGGCCACCAGAATCACATCCTGAACACCGCTGAGACTGACCGTGACTTCCTTCACCGCCGGGTCCAGCGACCGCGCCAGCCGATCCATCTCCTGCAATACCGCCACCTTGCGTTCACTGCTCCATACCGGCAACGGATCCAGCGGTGCGTAACGTTCAGGCATGGCCCGGCCGCCTTGCACACGCACCGCCTTGCTGCTGCCTTGGCGTCCTATCGCGGCGGCGGCGTTGCCCGCCTGGGTCAGGGTATCCAGGGAAATGTCGTCGCTATAGGCGAAGCCGGTTTTATCGCCACTGACGATACGCACGCCAGCACCACGCTCCAGGTTGAAACTGGCGTCGCGTACCAGCCCGTCCTCCAGCACCCAAGCCTCATGACGGCTGTGCTGAAAGTAGATGTCGGCGTAATCCGCCTGTCCGGCCAGCTTGCCGCCCAACAGGGTCTGCAACTGGTCCGGGGCCAGCTCCGCCGGCGTCAGCAGAATATCCGCCGCCAGAGTAAAGCGCTCATCGGAGATCATAGAAACTGTCCACTGTGAATCGTTGATGCTGGTGCACCGGCAACGCGGAACGCACCTGCGTAAGGGTCGCGCGGTCCACGTCACCGAGAACCACCGAAGGCTCGCCGCCAGCCTGGGCGACCACCCTACCCCATGGGTCCACCAGCATGGAATGACCAAAACTCGCCCGTTTCTCGCTGTGTTGTCCGCATTGATTAGCGCCCAGCACGTAGCAACCGTTTTGCACCGCGCAAGCGCGCATCAGCAATTCCCAGTGCGCGGCACCGGTGGTGGCGGTGAACGCACTGGGGTAAATCAATAATTCGGCGCCGCGTGCCACCAGGGCACGGGCCAGAAGCGGGAAGCGCAGGTCGTAACAGATCGCCATGCCCAGGGTCAGACCGGCCGCTGGCGCGGTGACCACGGCATCGCCGGGCTCGAATACCGCCGACTCCCGATACCGTCCCTGGCTGTCCTGCACATCCACATCGAAAAGGTGCAGCTTGTCGTAACCGGCGAGCACCTCGCCCTCCGGATCCAGCAACACGCTGCGGGTGCGCACCCGCGGTGCCGGCACTTCACTGCCGTCCGGGCGGTAACGCGCCGGTAGACTGCCGGCCACCAGATACAATTGATACCGCCGCGCCTGATCCGCCAGCCACGCCAGCAGGTCATCATATCGTGCCGCCAGTTCACGGTAATCCACGCCATAACCAGCGAAGTTTTCCGGCAGCAGCGCCAGCCGGGCGCCGCCCGCGGCGGCCCGCTCCAGGCCGGCTTCCGCTTCACGCAGGTTGTCCGCCAACACCTTGCCGCTGGTCATCTGTACCGCGGCCACGGTGATCAGGTCGCTCATCACCTCACTCCGCTTCCGTCACCCGGGGTTCCTTCCACGGCCCCGAGACCTGGTATTCCATGGTGGTGGTCTTGTCCAGCTTATCACCCCATAGCCGCTCCACCACGAAAACCCCGGCACAAACCGCCGGACCGGCCAGGCAACCGGCATACAGATTGCTGGAAATAGGCAAGGTCATGGCGACCCGGTTGTTCAACGTCTGCTCAGCCAGGTTCACCTGACCGGATACCTGAAACGCGGCTGATGGAGAATCGATATGCAAATTCTGGGTTGTAACCCGGGCCCCCTGGAACTGGAAGTCGCCCGTCAGGGCGTCGCAGCTGAGGCCCTTTTTATAGAGGTCGGAGAAATCCAGCCGCAGACGGCGCTGCAGCGTACCGATATTCAGAATACCCAGCACACGCAAAATAGAGGTGCGCGAATCGGTGTCCGGGATCCGGCATTCACCGATATCGAGGTTCACCTGGCCTTGCAGCCCCAGCAGCGGCGGAGCCAACGGCCAGCCGTTCCAGGACAGGTTCAGCGAAGCGCGGGCGTCCTTACTCTCCACCAGTGGCGGCAGCCCCCAGGCGGACAACGCCTTACCCAGGTCCTCTGAAGCCAACGCACCCTGGAAGCGCGTGTGCTGAGTACGGTCATCGCCGGTCCAGGTCAGGGCACCGTCCAGGCTGATACGGCGCCAACCGCCGCGCAAACCGCTGATGTGCACGCCGCCGTCCACCGGGCGCAGGTTGCCGCTCCATTCGCCCAGTTGCTGATCCCCGAGCCGCAAATCGCTGATCGTGGCGTCCAGCGGTGGCAGCACGGAAGGAACAATCGGGGCCTTGTCCGTGCCCCCCTCACTTCCACCGGCGGCGCCCTCGGGAAGGTACAGACGGGATACCGTCAGCAGCAGCGGTCTCTGCCCGCGCGCCTGAAAGCCGCCGGGAACCTGCAGCGATGCCGCCACCTGATCCCCCAGTAACCCCAGTTCCCAGCCGGAACCCGCGGGCATGGCGGAAAAACGTACCCGCTGGAAGCGCTGCCCCGCCAACGTCAACTCGCCCACATTGAACACCGCCCGGTTGACCAGAGCATTCTGATCACCGCCGGAGCCATTACCCGAGAGGCCACCGATGAACGCCATCCAGGCATTGGCGTCCGCCCGGTCCACATGCCCGAGAAACGTCAGCCCCCTGGATGGCATGTTGGGCAGATCCCCCTCGCCCAGCCGGATCACGCCGGCCACCGGATCACCGATGCGGACCCGCCCTCGACCAACACCGGCGTATTCCAGGCGCAGGTCCTGCCGGTCCGGATCCAGACTCAGCCATAGCCGGCGGCGGCTATCCGCCGATTTACCCAACGGCGCCGGTGCGTTCACGGCCACCCCCTGCAACGACGACGACGCCTCCAGGTGGAAACTCCGCCCGCGCCAGGGCATGCTCATGGTGATATCCACCGGCACGGTTCCGGATACCGGAGAGAGCCAGTCGAATCCGAGCCATTGTCGTAACCGCGACGCCGGTACCCCGCCACTCAATACCAGACGGCTGTCGGCATCACGGGTGGTCCAGGCGCCAGTGAAGCGCCCCCCCAACCCTTCTCCCTTGAGGTCCGGCAGATTCAAGCCATTGCGGCTGTGAAAATGCACCGGCGAGGCCACCCCGGTCAGGGTCAGCCGGCGCGCCTCATTGGCCACGGTGACGCCACTCGCACTGCCATCCGCGACCACCGTTACCTGCCGCCCTTTGTCTTTTCCGAGCGGCACATCCAGCAGCAGATGCCCTTGCATCCGGCCCTCACGGAAACGCCAATCCAGCAGTTCCTTCGGCAGGGTTCCGGCCAGCGGCGTGTCATGAAAAATGCGATCCACATCCGCGGCCGGCCCGCTGACCTTGCCCTGCACCACCAGTTGACCGCCCTGCTCGGGAATATCCACCGCGACCTGGCTGATCTGGCTGTCGAGCAGAGTACCGCTGCCGGCGGTGGCCACGAGGCGCCGCCCGTCCACCAGCACATCCGCGTCCGCGGCGGTGGCCACCGGCCAGTCAGGCAGGAATGACAGAGCCACATCGTGAGCCTGATAGCGCATTTGGAAGGTGCGGTCCTGTTGGCGTTCGCGATCGATTTTCACCGGCCCCTGATAAAGGAACTGCCCATGATCCAGATGGCCGCCCTGGAACGCCTGGCCCAGCCAGTCACCAAGACCGTCGGGCAGGCGCCTGAGCGGTATATAATGACTGGCGCGCGCACCGTCCCCATCGAATAGATCCGCCAGCAGACGCAACTCCGGGATTTGCTCCGCCCCGCCCCGCACCCGGGCCATGGCCACGCCCCGGGCATCCGGATTGCGGGCACGTATCGCGCCGCTATCCAGCGTCCAGGACTGACCGTCCAGCGACCAGCGCACCGCGCCGGTAAAAGCCGCTTCCAGGGCATGGTCGTAGAATTCCGGCAGCACCAGGGCAAGCGTCTCTCCCCGCAAGTCCGCCAGCCCACCCTCCGGCGTGGCCGCCAGCCAACCGTTGAGGCCCGAGACACCCGGCAGCTTGCCCTCCGGCTGAACCGCCAGATCACTGAAACGGGCCTGGAGCGAACGCCAGTCCGCCCCCTCGCCGGTCAGATACAGGCTCCGTAACTGGCCGTGGGGTTGAAATACCTCGAGCTTCTGCTGAATCGGCGAGATCGATGCCGGCCACGCGAATGGCCATTGCGCCAGTTGCCGGGCCAACGCCTGTAAACGCAGCCGCTCGCCCCGGGCCGCCCACAACAGCGCCTGGCCCTCTCCGGGCTCGTGCCAGGACGCCGCCAGAGGCCCCGGGGCCAGATCGCCGGCCGGCGTTTGCCCCCGCACATTGGACAGCACCACCTCCCCGCCCTTTTCCGGGTCATAACGGAAGCGCGCGTCCAGATTCAGGTCACTGATCGCCCAGGGCGTTTCCCCATCTGTGAGCACCACCCGTGGCGCCGTCAGGCGGGCGCTACCGCTGGTGGGGCGGCCGTCCCTGACATCCAGCCACAGTTGTGTCCTGCCCTTCAGGTTCTCCAGGTCCAGCGGCCATTCACGGGTATCCGGCAGCCACTCTTCCAGTCGCTCTCCATCCAGTGACACATAGGCACCGGCATTCACCTGCTCCCAGCGCAACGGGTTGCCGTCCAGACGCAGCCGTCCGTCCACGGAAAACGGCCGGTCGCGGGCTTCCAGCTTCACCGCCAGACGATGCTGGTCGCCGTGATTCACCAGCGCCAACCGCAAGGACGACGCCAGCGGCGGCAAATCCGGCCATTCCAGGGAGAAGCGGGCGTCGTCAATGACGATACGGTATTGGTGATAGAGCAAGGACAGCCAGCGATCCCATTGCGGTTCGCCACCCTCAAACGCCTCCAGGCCGCGCAGGTGAATCCGCCCCTGCTCGTCGCGAACCAGATGCAGATCCACGCCTTCGACACGCAGTTCGTTGAGGCGGGGTTCACGGGTCAGTAGCGAAGCCAGGACCCGAACGCTGACTTCCACCCGACCCAGGGTCAGCGGGGAGTCACCCTCCACCGTGGGCAGACTCAGCCCGGACAGGCGGATGCGCGGCGACAGCCCCTCCATCTCGCCTTCGAGCCGGTCAATCTCGATGTCGGTGCCGAAGCGCTCCGCCACCAGCGTTTCCAGTTGTGCCCGGTATTCCGGCAGTACCGCCATGAACTGCCGCATGGCGACCACGTACACCGCCAGCAATACCAATGGGATGGCCACCAGCCACCATAACCGGTCGCGCCAGAAGGCATGTCCGTGCCTGTCGTTTTTTCTGCTCACCTTGGCCTCGTCACCCACCTGCGCACCCTATTCAGCGGGCACGAAGATACCGTAGGGAACCCCTGCCCATTCCAGCAGAGGAAGGGTCTGCTCCAGGGGCAGCCCCACCACCCCACTGTAACTGCCGGCCAGGGACGCCACCAGAGCGGCGCCCAGGCCTTGTATGCCATAAGCGCCGGCCTTGTCCCGGCCTTCTCCACAAGCCACATAGGCACGCCGCTGGGCCGCGGTGAGTGCCCGGAACCTTACCCGGGTCGTCGACATGGCTGTGCGTGCCTCCTGCTGATACAAGACGCAGACCCCGCTGAGCACCCGGTGTTCCCGAGCGCACAGGGCATCGATCATGGCCAGGGCATCCTCATCGTCCACCGGCTTGCCAAGAATGCGCCCCTCCAGCACCACCGCGGTATCCGCTCCCAGGACGGCGCCGGGAGAGGGCCGCTGACCCTCACCGGCGGCGGCCTTGGCGCGGGCCAGGCGGATCACGTATTGCTCGGGGGATTCCCCAGACAAAGGCGTTTCATCCACGCCAGGAGCCGGCAGGCGGGTGAAGCCAGCGCCCACCTGGGTCAAAAGTTCGGCCCGCCGGGGTGAACCGGAAGCGAGAAACAGCGGCGTCCCCCGCTGAGGTAAAACAACGTCCGTCATGTCGTTCCGCCATCGGTCTGATCGGTCAGAGTGCCGTTTTCATGAGGTCCCGGACAGGGTCCGGAACCTCAACCGCTTTCAGCGCACCAGAAAACGCAATTGCACCCAACGCAGCGCCGCCACAACCGGGCGCCATAGCACCGCGCTGGCCAGCGTGCCGTAAAGGATCGTATAGGGAGGATAGTAAGTGCGCCCCACGGATTCCTGCACCAGATAGGCTAGCAGATTCGAGGAACCGACCAACAGGAACACCACCGCGGTTTGCTGCAATGCCGGAAAAACACGCATGCGTTTGTAGGCGGCCAGCATGAAGTAAGCCCCCAGGCTATAGGCCAGTGCCCATTGTCCCAGCGTGGTCCCCACCAGCACGTCATGATACAAACCGACCACGAAGCCCCACAGCACACCAACCCGATGCGGCAACGCCAGCACCCAGTACATCAGCACCAGCAGCAGCCAGTCCGGACGCAACCAGTTGAGGTCCTCGGGCAGCGGCACCACTTCCAGCAGACCGGCAAGGAACAACGTCACCAGAATCACGCCGGTGCCAGCCGGTTTTTCCTTGCTCATTGGCCGTCCTCCTCCGTCACATCCGGCGACGCTTGCCCTGTTTCGCCCTCATCGACGGCGGCGGACTCCACCGATTCGGATTCCACCAGCAGCACGTGACTGGCACGATCGATCTGCGCCTTGGGTCGGGCCACGATATCGGCGAAGGCGGCGCCGGACCGGTGATCCACACTGACCACCTCGGCCACCGGGTAGCCACGGGGATAGAGCTGGCCCAGGCCGGTACTCACCAACAGGTCTCCCTGCTGCACGTCGGCGGTATCCGGCACGTACAGCAGGCGCAGGGTGTTACCCTGGCCGGTACCAGCCAGAATCGCGCGCACCCCGTTGCGGTTGACCTGCACACTCATGGCGTGGCTGGCGTCGGTGATCAGCAGCACCCGGGAAGCCAGCGGCCCCACTTCCACCACCTGGCCGATCAGGCCCTGGGCCTCCAGCACGCCCTGACCTCGGCGCACGCCCTCGCGAGCCCCCTTGTTGATCACGATTTCCTGGCGGTTGGGGTCCGGATCCAGACCGATGATCTCCGCCACCAGCACCGATCCTTCCAGGCTCGCCGAGGAGTTCAGCAGCTCACGCAAGCGGGTGTTTTCCGCCTCCAGCACCGCCAGCTTCTGCACCCGCTGTTCCAGGATCAGCACCTGGCGGTTGAGACGTTCCTGATCTTCCAGCAACTCACCGCGGCTCTGGGTCTGGCGCGAAACAAAACGGGCGGTGTCCACTGGCAAGTGGGCCAGATACTGAGCCGGCGCGGTGAGGTAGCCGAACACATAACGGATCGGCTGCGCCCAGGGGGTGCGCTGGTCGAGCACCATCAGCACCACGGCGAGGACCAGCGCGATGAGAAGACGGTAAGTGGGATTGGAAGATGACATGGCCGTCGGTTACCAGGACACTGGCGCCTTGGCGGCGCCGGTCGATTAACCCATGGCCAGCATATCAAGCCCGTGGGTATCCATCATTTCCAGGGCCTTGCCGCCGCCACGCGCCACGCAGGTCAGCGGATCGTCGGCGATGATCACCGGAAGGCCGGTTTCCTCGCTCAGCAGCCGGTCAATGTCACGCAGCAGCGCACCGCCGCCGGTGATCACCAGGCCCCGTTCAGCGATATCGGAAGCCAGTTCAGGAGGCGACGCCTCCAGGGCATTGCGCACCACATTGACGATGGCGGCCAGCGGTTCCTTGAGCGCTTCCAGGATTTCCTCGGAGTTGAGGGTGAACTGTCGCGGCACCCCTTCCGCCAGATTGCGCCCGCGAACGTCAATTTCCAGCACTTCGCCACCGGGGTAGGCGGTGCCGATTTCGTGCTTGATGCGTTCCGCGGTGGATTCGCCGATCAGGGACCCGTATTCCTTGCGCACGTAGGCGACGATGGCTTCGTCGAAGCGGTCACCGCCAATACGCACGGACTCGGAATAAACCACACCATTCAGGGAGATAAGAGCGATTTCGGTGGTGCCCCCGCCGATATCCACCACCATGGAACCACGCGCTTCTTCCACCGGCAGGCCGGCACCGATGGCGGCGGCCATCGGCTCTTCGATCAGGAACACGTCGCGGGCCCCGGCGCCATAGGCGGAATCCTGGATTGCCCGGCGTTCCACTTGCGTGGATTTGCAAGGCACACACACCAGTACCCGGGGCGCCGGCGGGAAAAAGCCGGTGTCATGTACCTTCTTGATAAAGTACTGGAGCATTTTCTCGGTGACGTCGAAATCGGCGATCACCCCGTCCTTCATCGGACGAATAGCGGTAATGTTGCCGGGAGTACGACCCAACATCCGTTTTGCGTCGGCGCCAACCGCGGCCACGCTCTTTTGGGCACCGTGATGGCGGATCGCCACCACCGAGGGCTCATCGAGGACAATACCCCGACCACGCACATAGATCAGCGTGTTGGCGGTCCCCAAATCAATGGAAAGATCGGTGGAAAACATCCCCCGAATACGTTTGATAACGGACATCCTGGCCAGTTTCCTGAAGTCTCGTCGAGAGGAAGGCGCCGTCCTGATCCCGTTTTCACAGGCGACGGCAAGATGGCGCAACTCTAGCAACGGCGGGCCCATCCGGCAAGGCCGGCGGAGCAGCGGCAACGCTCCCGGAGCCTCTCTTTTTCCCGTACCGGGAAGCGATCCTTCATAATCCCCCGGGGAAGCGCCCGGATTTGCCCATCTCCGATGCTGGTTCAGTGGCTCCCGGAGGCCGGTCTGTGGTACTTTTTGCGCCTTCCTGAAGCCGATTTCCGATCCCGTGCCGACGCCACGGCGTACTGACGTCACGGGGCGTGCCGATTCTTGCGGAGAGAACTACGGAGAGAACCATGGCTATTGATTCCAAGGTGGTCGCTCAAGTCGCCCACCTGGCGTGTCTGCAAGTGGACGACAACGAGACCGCGGCGTTGAGCGAACGGCTCAACGATATTCTCGCCATGGTGGACCAGTTGCAGCAGGCCGATGTGGACGGCGTAGCGCCCCTGGCCCATCCCCTGGATGTGAGTCAGCCGCTACGCGACGACCAAGTTACCGAACCGGACGTGCGTGAACGGGTCATGCCCATCGCCCCGGCCACCGAAGCGGGCTGTTTCCTGGTCCCCCGAGTCATTGAATAAGACGCCATGCATACCAAGACCCTGACCGAACTCAGAGCCGGCCTGGCCGCCCGGGAATTCTCCTCCCGCGAGCTGACCGAGCACTTTCTGCGCCGCATCCGGCAATTCGACGGCGAGATCAACAGCCTGATCACCGTTACCGAGGAGCAGGCCCTGGCCCAGGCCGATGCCGCCGACGCCACCCTCGCCCGGGGCGAGGGCGGCCTGCTTACCGGCCTGCCCGTGGCCCACAAGGACATCTTCTGTACCGAAGGCGTCCGCACCAGTTGCGGTTCACGCATGCTGGACAACTTCATCGCCCCCTACACCGCCACCGTGGTGGAAAAGATGGCGGCGCAAGGCGCGGTGATGCTGGGCAAGACCAATATGGACGAGTTCGCCATGGGCTCCTCCAACGAAACCAGCTTTTATGGCCCGGTGAAGAACCCCTGGGACCAGGAGCGGGTGCCCGGCGGTTCCTCCGGCGGCGCCGCCGCCACTCTGGCCGCGCGCCTGGCTCCGGCCGCTACCGGTACCGACACCGGCGGTTCCATCCGCCAGCCGGCGGCACTGAACGGCGTCACCGGTCTGAAGCCCACTTATGGCCGGGTATCGCGCTGGGGCATGATCGCTTTCGCCTCCAGCCTCGACCAGGCCGGCCCGATGGGGCTGAGCGCCGCCGACTGCGCGCTGATGCTGGCCGCCATGGCTGGCCATGACGACAAGGATTCCACCAGCCTGGACGAGCCGGTGGGCGACTATCTCAGCGACCTGAACCAGAATCTGGAGGGTCTCAGGATCGGCGTTCCGGAAGAATTTTTCCCGGACACCCTGGATGGCGCCATCGCCGACAGCAGCCGCGACGCGCTGCGTGAGCTGGAAAAGCAAGGCGCTAAGCTGGTGCCGCTATCGCTGCCGAGTATCAACCTGTCGGTGCCGGCCTACTACGTGATCGCACCGGCGGAGGCCAGTTCCAACCTGTCCCGCTTTGATGGCGTGCGCTACGGCCACCGCTGCGATGATCCGGTGGATCTGCTGGATCTGTACAAACGTTCCCGTTCCGAAGGCTTTGGTGAGGAGGTCAAACGCCGCATTCTGGTCGGCACTTACGCCCTGTCCGCCGGCTACTACGACGCCTATTACCGCCGCGCCCAGCAGGTCCGCCGCCTGATCCGTGACGATTTCGCCCGTGCCTTCGCCGAGGTGGACGTGATCATGGGGCCGACCAGCCCGGAAACCGCGTTCAAGATCGGCGCCAAGGTGGATGACCCGATCAACATGTACATGGCCGACGTCTTCACCATCGCCGTCAACCTGGCGGGACTGCCGGCGCTGTCCATGCCCAGCGGTTTCGTTAACGGCTTGCCGGTGGGCACTCAGGTTATCGGTAACTACTTCCAGGAGGGCCGCATCCTCAACGTGGCCCATCGTTATCAACTGGCCACCGACTGGCATCAACGGATTCCGGGAGCGTTCGCATGAGTTGGGAAACCGTTATCGGCCTGGAAGTGCACGTGCAACTGGCCACCGCCTCCAAACTGTTCTCCGCCAGCAGCACCCGCACCGGCGACGAACCGAACAGCAACGCCAGTCTGATTGATCTGGCCATGCCCGGCACTCTGCCGGTGGTTAACCGTGAAGCCATCCGTCACGCAATCCGTTTCGGTCTGGCTATCGATGCGGAAATCGGCCGCCGTTCCGTGTTCGAGCGGAAGAATTATTTTTACCCGGATTTGCCCAAGGGCTATCAGACCACCCAACTGGCCGAGCCCATCGTCGGCGCTGGCGTGGTCGAGCTGCAACTGGAGGACGGTACTCGCAAGAGCGTGCGCATCCACCACGCTCACCTGGAGGAAGACGCCGGCAAATCCCTGCATGAAGCGTTCTCCGACGACATGGGACGGGCCATGACCGGCATCGACCTGAACCGGGCCGGCACGCCGCTGATCGAAATCGTCTCCGAACCGGACATGAGCAACGCGGAAGAGGCCGTGGCCTTCGCCCGCAAGCTGCATGCCATCGTCACCTCCCTGGGCATCAGCGACGGTGATATGTCCCAGGGCAACATGCGCTTTGATGTGAACATCTCCGTGCGTCGCCCGGGCGAGCCGTTGGGCACGCGCACCGAAACCAAGAACCTGAACTCGTTCCGGTTCATGGAAAAAGCCATCAAGCTGGAAGTGGAACGGCAGATCGATGTGCTTGAGGACGGCGGCGAAGTGGTACAGGAAACCCGCCTGTTCAACGGCGACACCAACACCGCCCGCGCCATGCGCAGCAAGGAAGACGCCAACGATTACCGCTACTTCCCCTGCCCCGACCTGCTGCCGGTACTGGTCAGTGAAGAGGAAATCAACGAACTGCGCGATGCGCTGCCGGAGCTGCCGGACGCCCGCAAGGCGCGCTTCGTTGAGGCCTATGCTCTGTCCGAGTACGACGCCGACCTGCTCTCCGCCGACCTCGCCACCGCCGCCTACTTCGAAGCGGCGGCCAAACAGGGCAGCGATGCCAAGCTGGCGGCCAACTGGGTCATGGGCGAACTGACCGCGCGCCTCAACGCGGACGATATCGGTATCGCGCGAAGCCCGGTGAGCGCCGAACATCTTGGCGAGTTGATCCTGCGCATCAAGGACGGCACCATCAGTTCCAAGATCGCCAAACAGGTCTTCGACGCCTGCTGGGCCGGCGAGGGCAGTCCGGATCAAATCATCCAGAGCAAGGGTCTCAAGCAGATGAGCGACACCGGCGAGCTGGAAAAGATCGTCGACGACATCATCGCCAACCACCCGGCTCAGGTAGAGGACTATCGCGGCTCCGATGACGCCAAACGGAAGAAAAAGATTGGTTTCTTTGTCGGCCAGGCGATGAAGGCCACCCAGGGCAAGGCCAATCCGCAGCAACTGAACCAACTGCTGCAACAAAAGCTGAACGGCTAGGGAACCGCTGAAAAACGTCATGCCGGACTCGATCCGGCATCTCCCTCCACGAAGCCATGCACCCTGTAGAGGGAAATCCCGGGGTAGAGAGTTCCATGGTCTTAAGCCATGGAACTCTCTACCCCGGGATGACGGAGTGTTTTTCAGAGGTTCCTTAATCAAACCGTCACGGGAACCGGCTTACGCTGCGGCCTGGGAAGGACCGCCCCGGCGCCCGAACAACAACGCGATAACAAGGAAATTACCATGGATGGTTTTCGCCACACCCTGCTCCTGTCCGCCCTCGCCCTTCTCTGCGCATGCGGTGGGGGCGGGGGTGGCGGCTCAAGTACTCCCGCGCCCACCTGGCAAGCCGGGCAGTTCGCCGACGCCGGGCAATTCGCCAATCAGTGCCTGAGACCACGCACTGGCAGCCAGTACCCCGATGTGGCGGGCTCGGTGCTGGATGAAAACAACTGGCTACGCTCCTGGAGCCACGAAACCTACCTCTGGTACGACGAGATCCAGGATCGCAATCCCGCCAACCATGATGAGTCGCTCGCTTACTTCGACCTGCTGAAAACCGAAGCCATCACCGCCAGCGGTGCGCCGAAGGACCAATTCCATTTCGCCATGCCCAGCGGCGAATGGAACGCGCAATCCCAATCCGGCGTGGCCGTGGGTTACGGCCTGCAATGGGTGATCATCGAGTCTCTCCCGCCCCGGGACGTGCGGGTGGCCTATCATGACCAGCAAGACCGCTCCGATTTGCCACCACGTGGCACCCGGCTTTTGTCCGTCGACGGCGTCAGCATGGTGTCGAGCAACGACATCGATACGCTGAACGCCGGGCTTTACCCTGGCGAGAACGGCGAGCAACACAGGTTGGAGTTCGAATATCCGGGTGGCACGCGGCAGACCCTCACTCTCAGCGCGGGAACCGTCACCTCCGAACCGGTGCAGCGGGTACGGGTCCTGACCAGCACTGGCGGCACACAGGTGGGCTACATGCTGTTCAACGACCATATCGCCACCGCGGAGGGGGCCCTGCGGGACGCCGTGGCGCAGCTCAGCCAAGGCAATGGTATCGACGACCTGGTTTTGGATCTGCGCTACAACGGCGGTGGTTACCTGGCGCTGGCCAGTCAACTGGCTTACATGATCGCCGGCCCTGAACGGACCGCCGGTCAGAGCTTCGAGATCGCCCGGTTTAACGATCAGCACCCGACGACCAACCCGGTCACCGGTCAGCCCCTGGCTCCGACGCCATTCTACAACACCACGCTGGGCTTCTCGGTTCCGGCCAACGAACCGTTGCCCAATCTGAACCTTTCTCGGGTGTTTGTGCTTACCGGCGCCACCACCTGCTCCGCCAGTGAGTCCATCATCAACGGGTTACGCGGCATCGGTGTGGAAGTGATCCAGATTGGCAACCGCACCTGTGGCAAGCCCTACGGCTTCTATCCCACGGACAATTGCGGCACCACCTATTTCACAATCCAGTTCCAGGGCGTCAATGCCCAGGGGTTCGGCGATTACCCGGACGGCTTCGTTCCCGGCACCGACGACGGCCAGGCCGGCGTGCGGGGCTGTCAGGTGGCGGACGATTACGATCATGATCTGGGCGACGTCGATGAAGCACGCTTGTCCTCGGCTCTGCACTACATCGACAATGGATACTGCCCACCGTCGACAAGCCGCCATACCTTACACCGCCGATCGTTGGCCGCGCCGCCCGCCGTTGATGGCCGCGTCCACAAAGCCCCATGGCGGGAAAACCGCATAATGACCCCGACCCGGTGACACCATGAGCCCGGCAAAAACAGCAGCAACGCTCGGCCTTCTGGTACTGCTCGGCGCCTGCCAGTCGCAACCGGCGGACGGCGATACCCCGGCGCTGCTGTCCGGCACGGAAGCGGGCCGGCTGGAACTGCGGGAAAAAATCCGTACCGCCCTGTCCGCCAACGGCCCCGTTCTGCTGGCCGATGACGCGCTCACGCGGGACAGTCTGCTGGTGATCGAGCGCGCCCAACACCGGGACCTGAGACGTCCACCGCTCAATGGCCGGGACCCGCGACGGCCGGAGACTTTCCGGCTGTTGCTCAATAACCAACGCTGCTGGTTGGAACGGCTTGGCGATGGCAAACGATGGGAGATGATGGAAGCCTCCTGCATCCCTGCCCCCGGCCACTGACCCGCGACAGGAGAGCACTATCATGACTGACACTTTTCGGGATCGTCTGACCCTTGATATCGCCGATCACATCGCCACCGTCACCCTGACACGGGCGGAAAAATACAACGGCCTGGATCTGGAAATGCTTCAGGCGCTGGTCGATTGCGCGAAAAAACTGAGGAAGAACCGCCAGGTGCGGGTGGTGATTCTGAAGGGGGATGGCAAAGCGTTCTGCGCCGGCCTGGATTTTGGCCGCGTCACCAAGACCCCGATGAAGATGCTGCTTGCCTTCACCCGCTTCGGCATCAAGAAAACCAATCTGTTCCAGCAAGCCTGCTGGGCCTGGCGGCAATTACCCATGCCGGTCATCGCGGTAACGCATGGCTACTGCTACGGCGGCGGCCTGCAACTGGCGCTGGCCGCGGACTTCCGTATCGCCACGCCGGATTGCGAATTCTCGGTAATGGAAATCAAATGGGGACTGATCCCGGACATGACCGGCACCGTTACGCTGCGCGAATTGCTACCTCTGGACGTGGCCAAGGAACTGACCATGACCGGCCGCCGCTTCGACGCCCGTGAAGCGGAACGTTTGCACCTGGTCACCCGGGTGTCCGAAACGCCCGAGCAAGCCGCCCGGGAACTGGCTGGCTCACTGCTGGAACGCTCCCCGGACGCCATCAGTGCCGCCAAGGCCTTGTTCCATGACACCTGGAATGCTCCGGAAGAGCAGGCCTTTCTGCGCGAATCCCGGCTGCAGTTCAAACTGTTGCGCAGCCGTAACCAACGCACGGCGATGAACGCCAATTTCAAAAAGGAAGCACCGCGGTTCGGGCCGCGGCAGCGGGATTACTGAGTTTTATATACCATAAAAACCAACAACAAATGTCGGGTCGGCTAGGATTCATCCTTTTGCTGGCCCATGACCGTGCCCACCACAAACGATCCCACAGCCATGAACATCGCAAAGAAAGCCATGAGCTTTTCACCGCTGAGCAGGCTCAATGTCGCGACCACCAAGAAGATCACGGAGTTGATCAAGTTCTTTTTCGCCACTTCGTCACGAGAGAGCTCCGCCGGCCGATACGCCTCACCCGAGTCGTATTCCCGCGATAATCCCTCCCCCGCAAAGATCCACTTCACATAATGCCAGGCCACCAGATCACGGTATGCGAACCATCCAATGCCCCCGACCAGAGCGGGCACTAGGAACAACAGCCAAGCCCCTTCGCCGCCTCGGCTCATAGCATACAATCCCAGAGCAGAAAGCGACGCCAACGAGATCCAGGCCGTCACGAACAGCCATCGCCAGCCCCGCTGGGTTGCCCGAGACCCCAGAATCATTCCCGCACTCATCAATACGCCACTCAATCCAAAGACAGCATAAAGAAGCAGGAAATCTTTGCTCGAAGTGGCTATACCGAGAAATCGCACCAGAAAAAAAAGTGTTCCCACCACAAACGCCACTGCCCACTGGGGAGGACTGGGGAAACGAGTGGCGGCATTGCGGTCAAGTGTTATGAGAATTCCTTTAAGCAGCGCCCTGGTCGAGGGAGAGACGTGCACATATAAACACTCCCCCTGATACTCGAGCAGTGGCTTCTCTTTCCAGGTAAACAAATTCACGTTGTCACCATCACCGCTACGCTGCCAATCCTCCCCATGTCGCGATAACACTTCTTCGATGAGAGGAAGACTGCTCTCTTTTACTTTATTCAGTTTAAAAGTGTAATTTTTCACAAACACTCCAAGAGAAAGTCGGACTAACCTGCTCCCCCCCAATCATCTTTGATAGGCTTCGTTTTCTCTGAAGGCCATTCTTTGGCCTCAGCCATCAGCTCATCAACACCATGACTTCCAGAAATCGGCCGACCATGGTTATCAACGTATTCATAACCATTAAAGCCGGCAAATCGATAGTACATATCTGTACGCGCTGATATAGGTTGGTGGTCGAATGCCGCAACATCAGCACCCGAAGCACACAGCTCTTCCACCTCTTCGGGCCATTCAAACCCATCCCGTGCCTTCTCTACGGCAGCAGCCTTGCGATCCAGCCAGGCCCCAAAAGTCAGTATGTACCCCAAACGTTCCAAGGGATGAAATACAAGGGCATAGATAGGCCCCAGCTCTCTGGTAGGAGCCGGTTCCGCACCTGGCAAATACAGCAAGCCGTCTCGTTCCAGATCTGGATCTGGTTGAATCGCCTCCAGCCCCTTTTCCATATAACGTCTAATGAATTCCCAACGACGCAGTATTCCGGGAATACTCCGATCACCTCCGGTCCAGAATCCATAGGGTAAGGAGAACAGTACCTTGCGTGGTTTTCCTTGCGGCGAGAGACGATCCAGTTCATCCAACACCCACGGGCGCGGAGCTGTCAGAACCAACCCAGTGCCACCTAAACCACCCGGCATCACACTGAATTCGACCAACGCTCTTACGTGACGCCAAGGCACATGCAGGACCTTACTCCCCCCGCAAGAAATATGAACAAGCTGGGCTTGTCGATTATAGCGGGCGGACCCTTTCTTCTCTGCATAGCGCATCAGCGGCGAGAAGGGAGACAGGAAATAAAAGAACAAAAAGGGAATTCCGCCAGCACAAAGATAACCTGCAAACAGCCCTAGCGCCGACCACGCATCAAGTTTCTCATCCACGAAAGCTGCCACATAAAGCCCAAGAAACAAAAGCAACGACAGGTTATGGAACAACAGGAAAAGGCGCGGCAACCAGTGCAGCTTTCCGTTTCCCCCAACGGTTTCAACAGTCGGCAGCTCAATGTAGCGCTCGTTAAACAAACGCGGGTTTTTAATATCCAAATCGTTTGGTTTCAAGGCATCCCCTGACCAAAGAGCCATATCCAACGGGGGAAGCGCCGCGAAGGTCTTTTTCTTCTTTTCCTCTTTCAACAACACGAAAAACTCAGCCAGTCCATAATCAGGCTGTCGGCGGACCCGCTCAAGCGACTGTTCCCAGATAGACCTCCGTTGATCTGGGGATGCATCCAACTCCTGCTTGGATCGGGCCATTAACTTTCCACTTCGTACATCAGTTCCGGATCACTAAAGCCGTTAATGTAATACCGCACTTTCACACTGACGTAGGGATTATTGGTATCAATCATCATAATACCCAAACCTCGCTCCACCGATACCGAAGCATTCTCTTCGGTGTAGATTTGATCTTCCGCCGGAGGAATTGTCTGTGGCGCCGATACGGTAACACGAACACTGCTAACCTGCGCCTGCCAACCTGGCAGAAGAATAGCGATCTGTTCAACACCCTCTGGATATGGACTTCCCGTCGTCCAACGGCGATAGGAGCTGACTAGTGGCAGATTCCCTGACAACCACTTCAAAGTATCCGTATTGGTCTCGATGGAAGGCTCACGGAACATCCGGTAGAACTCCTTCAATTCAGCAGCGGCATCCAACGTGGTCACTTCCTCGTCACTGAGGCCAAACCAGGCGGGGATAGTGCCATTTCCCCATACACTACCGGCCATCCAGCGTAAAACCTTGTTCTCCTCCACGGTTGTGTCGTGCCAATGGCGCACCGCCACATAACTGGCTTCAACCGCTAGCATAACCCAACCCACCCAATTGCTTGCCCGGGCAAATCGGCCAAGCCCACGTAATGCCGCACCTCCAGATTCCAAACGGGACATGACCTGAGTCGCGCTTTGAGCGATTCTGCCACGGGCCGCGGTGGCCCCCATTTTCTCTGCCTGATCCGCCAGACGGGCGGTCAAATGCAGCATGCCCAGAGAGGCGTTACCCAGCTGCAATATCCCCCCCGTCATGCTGATTGCTGCTTCGTTGCCATCTTCGTTGAAGATAGGAGTAACCACGGCATCTTTGATAAATGTTACCAGCGCCGCGCCCGCGGCGAGACCTAGAGCCCAATTACCAAGCAGATCAACTTGCTTATCCATCGACTGTTCCAAGGCTTGGTCAGCCGCTATCTTCGCCTGGTTACGTCGGATATCGAGTACTGCTTGCACACCACCAGTCACACCAGCACTAGTCGCCAGCATGGCGCTGCCTAGATTAAGCGAGTTCGCCAACACCATACCGTCGTCACGGCCTAGCTTCTTTATCGTCGTGGCTGCGTTCTCCAGAGACCACCATATCCCAAGCCCGGAAATTCCCAGCTTGGTGCCGTGCCAGAAATGCATTCTCTGTGACAATCCACGCTGATCCGCCTCTATTTGGGCCTGAACTTGCCGGCTCTCATACAGTTCCACCACCTCATTGGCCGCACGGGCCACAGTGATCGGCCGGAAGCCATTCACCCCACGACCTCCGGTGCGGTCCCGCAACCATGCTCCAGCCTCGCTCAGCGGCACTTGGTGTTTAACGCCGGTCTCGCCACTGAGAATCTCTAAAGCTGGTCCATATGGAGTGCGCCACAGCTCATTGATACTACCCAAACGCCCCTTCGCCACCAGAGCTCCAACCACTAGACTCAACTGTCGAGAGGCACTATCCGCCGGGAACGAGGATATTACTGTATTCAGCTTCTCAATCACTTCACCCACCACATTTCGGGCAAAACGAGCCGCACTACTACGCCAACGCACGTACTCCGATACCTGAGGGTGACCGAGCAGAGCTCGCCCCATGATCCCGGTAGGACCACTCTCGGCAAGCTCACCGGAAACCTCATTGACACCTTCATCATCCAAGGTCAAAACCCCAAGACTGAAAGTGACGACACGACGTAATGCCAGGTAGTTTTCCCGGTCCGTCTCGTCGTAAAGCATCAAAGTGGCATTATGGCGAGCTTTTATCGAACGATAGACCTGTGTAGCTGCTGATGCCGCTTGGGCTACCGCCTCGCCAAGTCGTTCCATATTATTTGGATGATCACTGACAAATTGGTGGCGCTCCTCATTACGCACCATTGCCAACCTTCCGGCTTCCGCATCCAATCCTTCCTGGTAGGCCCGATCTCGGGCAGCATTTGCAGCACCTCCAGCAACACCGCCCGGCAAAGCACTTCCCACCGGATCGTTGCGAAAAGTTTCCATCTCTACTTCCCGCCGTTTCATCTCCCCAAGCAAATCGATCCACTCCGAGATTCTCAGCTTCCGGGCAGCATCCGCGCTGTAACTCTGCAACGCCTCCAATTCGATACCGGCCAGATGCCCCAGCTCACTCATCACACCGGTGGTGTCATGCACTGCCACAACCTTCGCCGGAAGCTGTTGCATAACACCGCAACGGGGGCTGACACCAGCGTCCAGTAAGGTTAGTAACTGGTTAGCCGGGGTGACAGGAGCGTTGCTCTCGCTCCATACAAGAGCATCCATGTCACCATTTAGTCCCGGCAAGTCAGCCAGAGGGGCGGTATCTCCCAAATGTGGTTGTGGAGCATCATCGGTGAGGCGAATTTCCGTGGCCAGTTGACTCCGCAAGCCATCCTGATCCGACGTCAGAGCGTCCAGAACGCCCCGAGTAAGACGAGAATCACTGACAAGCAACCATGCACTCTCTCCGACTTCCAGTTCAGTAGTGGGTAGTGGTGCGGTGATGTAAGGCAGTGCCGCCGTAACTTCCGGTAGAGTTGGCATATCCTGCCAAGGGGGTTGCGCTTCCTCTTCAGTGGAAACAGAGGAAATCGGATTGAAATAACCATCTTCCGCTACTTGCCAGACACGGATACGCCATTCTTCATTCACCTGCGCAAGCAAATAGACGTAGGTCAAAGGGCGTAAGGTACGCAAGCCAAAATGCCAGCCCTCATCCAGCCCTCGATAACCAGACACGTCCATATTCGGGAAATCCGAAGAAGAGAGTGCTTCGCGGGTAATACCATAGCGCATGGGATAGAGCACGAGGGCTTGCTGAGGCTCCGGCAAACACACTTGCACTTTGTCGCTTTGGTCTGGAGGCGTCAGATTCCATTGAATCGCGGGGTAACCGGACACCGGGTCGATTCGGACCGGGGCCCGGCGGGCCGAGGAAGTATCGCTCATCAGGAAACCCCTCCCTGGTTCGCCGGCCCCAGCAGGGTCAGCGAAGCGGCTTCCGCCCCCATCCCCTGCTGCAAATCAATTTCACCGTCACCGTTGGTCACGCCTTCGATGACCGCGCCGTCCTTGCGGGTCAGGCGGTAACGCTGGTTGGCCGCTGCCTGGCCATTCGGAAAGTGTACTTTGAATGCTTCGTTATATTGGTTAGGCGACAGGTTCGACGAAGGCCAGCTGTTCATCTCCCGGCTCAATTGAGTACCGCCGAGGAACGACTTCTTGCCGGCTTCCACCTTGATTTCGCCGGGGCAACTGACGATCAGGTCGCCGCCTTCCAGGGTCAGCCGGGCACCGGCGCTGGTGGCCAGGTGCAGGGACTCACCGGCGGCCAGTTCCAACGGGCCGTTGGCGCTGGTGATGTTGAGGTCGTCGCGGCTTTGCACGCGCAGGCGTTCATGCTGGGCTTCGAAGCGGACCTCCCCTTCGGCGCTGACCAGGGTCAGGGCGTCACCATCGGTGTTCTCGGCGGCGGCCAGCAGCCCCAGGGACTGGCCGCTGTGCAGGCGCAAATCACCGCCCACCGCCAGATTGCTGTCCTGGCCGCTGGCCAGGGCGAGGGTTTCGGCGCTACTCCAGGTCAGGCTCTGGCCCGCCAGCAACCCGATGCCGGCGGGGGCCGTCAATCCCAGCAAGGCGTGGCTGCTGTGAGGCACCCGGTCATTACCGCCATCGGTATTGTGCTGGGACGCTTCTCCCAGAGCCGCGCCGCAATCGGCGCCGGTCACCCGGGTTGAAGTGCTTGTGTAGAAGGCGTTCAGAGGCGCTTCCTGATCGATCAGCCAGGAGGCGCCGGATCGGTCGGAGCCTTCGGCGGCGGCCAGCACCGGCGTGCCGTGACGGGCACAGGCCTGGGACAGGGTTTGTCCGAGTTGCCGCAGATGATCGAGCAGAGCGGCGGCTTCTTCCATATCACCGGCGGGCGCGTCGGGATCATCCCGCCCCCAGGCACTGAGCCACAATCCCTGCTCGGCCCGGACCGCCCCCCATTCATCGGTCCTCAATTCCACCCCTTCACCCCGGAAGCTGCCGCGATAGTTCCCAGCCTGGTGGATCAGGTGGCCGAGATTGAGCTGACTGTCGCCATGGCTGCTGGCCAGTTGCAACCGCAGCTGGTCGTCACTGTCGTCGAACACCAGCCGGTTGTAGCCGTCTCCGCCCCACTCCTTGGACTGCACACCCCACAAGGCGGCGGCGTTACCGTGGCCGGCGGTATCGGGACTGGCGCCATGCCAGGGCGGCGCGGCACCGCCGCCGCGATTGGCACGGGCGCTGGCGGCCTGATCGTGGGCGTGGGCGAAAACCTCCGTGCTGCTCTCTCCCGCCCCGGTTCCGCCAGGTGTCGGCGCGATACCGCCTTCGCCCTGGCCGTTATAAAGCGCGCCGAGAATCACCGGCCGATCGATGTCACCGCCAATGAAACCCACCATCACTTCCTGGCCAATGCGCGGCACGAACTGTACGCCGGCGCCGGGGCCTGCCTGCCATTGGCCCACCCGGAGCCAACAGCTACCGCGATCATCCACGCTATCACCACGCTGCCAATGGAAACGCACTTTGACCCGCCCGAGGCCGTCACTGAACACCTCTTCGCCGCCGCTCACCCGGGGCTCACCTTCCGGTCCCACTACCAGGGCGGTCTGATACCCCCGCGCCACCGGGCGGCCACGCCAGCGGCCCTGCTTATCGGTGGCCTGGGGCCGCCAGGGACGTCGCTGATCCTGGGCCTCAAAAAGGTTCGCGTAACCCAGGTGCGCGGCCCGTTCCGCCAGACGCTCGCTGGCCTCTTCGGCCTGGGCGTCGGGCCAGGGAGGTGCGTCTCCCAGGGTGTGCGCCACCTGCTCCTGGGCCGTGGCCGGCAGATTGTTGATGCCCAGGTGCCGGACCCGGGTCAGCAGCAAGGCCTCCGGCACCGCCAGCCCTTGCGGCGGCTGCCGTAACCGCAGGAAGGTCCCGGCGCGGCAGGTGCGCACGGCGCCTTCGCCTTGCCAGTAGTCACGCACGCTTTCGGCGTGGGCCGCACGTAATTCGGCGTAATGGCGGGCTTCGTCCGTGTCTTTCCAGGCGTACTGCCCCACGCTGTCGTATTGTTCCACCGGCCGGTCGCGCTCACCACCGGCGGCGAGCGTCACTTGTACCGGGGTGGCCTGACGGGTTTTGTAGTCCTCGCTGAGCAGTGTCAGTCGCTGAGCCCCGGCGCGGCGGCGGCGGCCCAGACGGTGCAAGCCATCGCCTTCCTCGCTGGCATCGCCGCGATGGACCAGCACGCCGCCCTGGGCCTCGGAGGTGGCATCTTCCGGTAACAGGCGGCTGTCGGCGAACAGTTCCAGGTGATGGCCGGCGGCCGCATCCTGGGCTTCGACCAGACGGAACCCCAGACCTTCCTCAGCGAGCAGACGCCGAACAAAGTCGCCGTCCATTTCCCGGTACTGAGTGCAGTAGCTGCGCGGCCTGACGGTCCGCAGGAAAGGCGCCACGTCATCCCGTTGCCGCCAACTGGCCCGCTCACCGTAACGCTCGAATACGGCGCCGATGATATCGACCACGCTCCTGTCCTGGAATACTTGACTATGACGGCCGTGGCTGAGCTGCCAGCTCCAGGGCCTCAGGGTGAAGCGGTAGCGGGCCAGACCGCCATCGGCACCGAGCAGGGCCACTTCTTCCACCAGGCCAGTGCGGGGCGTTTCACTGCCATTGCCGAGACGGGTGAACAGGGTTGCCTTACGGCCCAACCACTCGCCCAGCGGGCACTGGGCATTACCGGTGAGGACATCCACCCACCACACCGGATGCGCGGACAGGGCTTCATCACCGCACCAGCGTTCCACCAGCAAGGGGGTAGCGTCGTCGTCGAGGACAAAGCGATAAAGACGGCGATGGTCTTTCAGCGACAGCGTGGACGCCAACAGGTCCCGCAGCTCGTCAAAGGGGGGCATGGTCTGACTCCATTCAGTCTCAGAGCCTGTCCTGGGGCTCTTACATCCTTGATGACGGCCAAAATCATGGCACAGGCACGGTTTCAATGCCAGACAGGCCCCTGCATGGGGCCGCCGGGTGCGTATAATGTCAGGCTGGTTACCGGGGGAACGTTATCCGTGAAATCGCAATCCATCGCCATTATCGGCGCCGGCACCGCCGGACTGGCCAGCGCCCGGGTATTGGCCGCCCAGGGGCATCAGGTCACCTTGCTGGAGCAGGCGCCGGCACTGGCGCCGGTGGGAGCCGGCATTTTACTGCAGCCCACCGGCCTGTCGGTTCTTCGGCAACTGGGTTGTTATCAGGCCCTTGCCGAACTGGGGGCCCCGATGGATGGGCTCCATGGGGTGACCCGATCCGGACGGGTGCTGATGGATACCCGCTATCACTTGCTGGGTTCGGGAATGCAAGGCCTCGGTGTACACCGGGCCAGCCTGTGCCACGTTCTGAGCGACAGTCTGAACGCCTACGCCCATCAACGCTGGCTGGGCAGCCGGGTGGACGCCCTGCGCCACGATCCTCAGGGCGTCACGGTGGTCGTGGGCGCCGGCGTCCACCAGGGCGAGCACCGCTTCGACGCGGCGTTGATCGCCAATGGCAGCAACAGCCATTTGCGCCCCGCCGACTGGGTGCGCTATGACCGCCAATACCCGTGGGGCGCACTGTGGGCGATTATGCCAATGGAGGCCGGCTTCGACGGCGCCTGGCTGCGCCAGTGCTACGAGGGCGCCCACCGCATGGCCGGGGTTTTGCCTACCGGCCGCACTCCTGACGCCCCCGGCACCCCGCTGCTGAGCTTTTTCTGGAGCCTGCCGGTGGCCGATATGCCCCACTGGCGCGATGGCGCCCATCCGTTCGAGCAGTGGAAACAAGAGACCGCCGCGTTCTGGCCGGACCTGACGCCACTGCTGGCCCATTTGTCTTCTTCCAGGGACCTGCTCCAGGCCACCTATCGTGATGTGATTCTGAGCCATTGGGGCGAGGGCCGGCTGGGCATCATTGGTGACGCCGCCCATGCCATGAGCCCGCAACTGGGTCAGGGCGGCACCATGGCGCTGCTGGATGCCCAGGCTCTGGGCCAGGCGATGGCGGAGGCGGATCAATGGCCCCAGGTGTGGTCCGGTTTCCAGCGGCGCCGGGCCGGCTCAATCCGCTTCTACCAGAACATGAGTCGCTGGCTGACGCCGTTCTTCCAATCCCATGGGAAGTGGATTCCGGCGTTACGTGACGTTGCCTTTCCGTTGATGTGTCGCATGCCCTGGCTGCCGCGACAGATGGCGCTGACCGTGGCCGGCGCCAAGCGAGGGCTGTTGCGTTGACCACCTGTCCCCAGGCCACGGTTTTTGCGGGTTAAACCAGGACTGCCTATACTTTGACCAAGCATGGAGGGATCACCATGCCAATAAAACTGCAAAGGATGTACTCATGAGTATCAACGGAGACCTGCTCCGGCCCGTGTGCTTTTATCTGGGGTCGATACTGGCAATGAGCGGCTGCGCGGATCGTGCCCCCCGGCTGGATCTGGCTGAACTGGACAGCGGCACCGCCATCGCCCAGGCCCTCGATAAAACCAGCATCCCCTACACGCAGATCCCCTCCGACAAGATCAGAAATTTTGAGGTTCTTCTGTTCGGCGAGAAATATCAGGCCCGGGATGTTCTGCAAACCGCCTTCACCATTGACTGGGAAGCGGAAACGGCCCTCCCCAATGTCTACTTCCACGATATTCCACTGCGGGCGCCGTCCTTTCTGACCGATGAAGACAACACCTTGTATATCGTTACCTCCCGCATCGGCAACGCCGATGGTGTAAAAGGGGAAGTGGCGATGGGCGCCTTCGACGACGATCAGATCATGGCCCTCAAGGCCAGATTCGAGGACGACTACGGCCCCGCCACCGCAAGCAAAGAGGATTTCCGCGGCAAGGTTTATTTCTGGCGTGTACCGGATGGCGCCGTGCGACTGGCCATTGAGAACGAGTGTCTGTGCGCCCCCGCGGCCCGATGGTCGGGCGATGAGCGCCCCGAAGGCGGGCGGGGTGGCACCCTCGCACGGTACTACGACCCCGCATTGCCGAGTTTCCATGATGACGACCACGAATACTGAAACCGCGACCCGTCTCTGTCTGCTGGCGGCATTAATCACGGCACCGGGCATCGTCCTGGCGGAAAAAAGCTATTGGCAAGTGCGAGGCCCCGACGACACCAAGTTCGTCCTCGAAACCGCCATGCTATCCCCCCTCTCCCTGGCGGGACTCGGCAAGTCCAGCTTCTTCGTCCATGACGACGAAGACGGAAGTCTGGTTGCCTATGACGCCAAAGAACCGGACAAGCCACTCGCCCTGCTGCCCGAGCCGGACGACAAGCGCATGAAGCGTTTGAAAACGAAACTGACGGCGAAGCTGCTGGACGGCCAACTAAAGCTGCTGATGTCCGATGGCCGTGAGAACATTTTCTTCGTAAAACCCCAACCGTTGGCTGACGAAGCGGCGTTCCAAAGTGCCTTGAACGAGCGCCACCAGCATATCGAGACGATGAAACGGGAGGTGGCGAAAAAACACGCCGACATAGACATTCCCACTCAGGATGACGACAACGAGACCGTTGTTTTCCCCGACGCCTTTAGTCTGGACTTGCCACCGGGGAATAGCGGCTTTTATATCCACCAGGAGAGCCCGACGCGCTGGTTCTTGTTCAGTCTGGCCGACCCCGGGGCCGACCAACCCTTGTTCAATCAGGTGAATCCGGACTTGACGTTGACGATCAAGGGCGCGCCTCCGGAGGAGTTCGCGGAAGAAAACCGCTGGCCCGGAACCCATCGCCTCCATGAACAGGACGGCCTGTTTGTCGACGCCTTCATCGAGTACGACGAAGCCGGGGATGAGGTCTATCTCGCCGGCTATGACCTGTACCGAACCGTGCCATTAAACCAGGGGCGGACCCTGCTGATCACCACCCGCACCCTGAAAAGCTCCGATGAAACCAAACGATTCGCTGTTCTCGCCAACAGCGCCCGCCCCACCAACCCCGGCGATACCGCCAACGTTGATGATTACATGAACAACACCCTCGGACTGTTCTCGCCGGCGCAATCGGTCTCCTTGTTCGAGGGCGCGAAAATGAATCTGCCTCTGAATTACACGGCCGAACGCTGGTCCGGAGGTGGCTATTTCGTGCTTTCCCTCGGGCCAAACATGATTTTCGAAAGCGGCGATGGGGAAAGCGACTACATTGGAGTGGAAGGCGCCCTGAAACCAGGGGAATCGGAGTTCGAACGTCCATCCGGCGGCATTTATATGCGCGATGACGACGGCTTCGTATTCGATGCCGACAAAGTGGCCGGAGATCAAAGCATCCTGGTCGCCGACGACAGCGGGCTGGTGTTTGAGTCCAAACAAAACTGGCATCTGGCACGCTACGTCCGGCTAGGCCAAACCCACGTGGTCTACTATATGAACTACAGAGAGAAGCGCACCGAAGCACTGGAAGACTTCTATAGCTCCCGCCATGCTATCCGTTTTGAGCCATGACCCCTGGTCACCCGGCCTCCAAAGCGTGCCCTGAGTTTTCCTGGTATTACGCGGGCTTCTGGCGGCTGGTTTTTTTTGTCGCATTGGGCGGTTGCGGCGGCTTTATTCTGAGCGCCATCATTGTTATCGGCTTGGCGCTCTATAACGACACATCCCTCAACGGCTTGGATCTGTTCCTGGCCTGGCCGCTCCCCGTTGTCACGGCACTGCTCTGGCTTGCGCACCGCCTCTTTGACGACGGCAAGCTGCTACTTTGCAAGAACGGCCGCCTGACGCTGTCATCCGACCGCAATGGGTTGCTCTACGACATTCCCGTTGCGCGGATAGAGCGAATCACCGTTCAGGACAATACCCTCAGCTACAGAGCGCTGCCCATCCGGCCCAACAAGCTGATCGTGACCACCCGTGACCGCGAGCATGTGATGAATATGTGGGGCGACTTCGTCTGGAACTTCGCCAAACTGAGCAGGCACGCTCAAAGTCTGAATACCTTTTTACTGGAATCTTCTCGGAAGCGTCGGCGCTGATCTCCGCGACAGCGCCTCAATGCAATCGAACAAGGACCGAAGACATGGTCATTCGCCCCAAGAAAGTCACAAGGACGACTTACCACCTCGGGCCTCTCTGGTGCTTGAGCCTGACGTGGCTGATGCTCGCCATCTTCCAGCCTCCGGAAGCCATGGCGGACACACCGCGCCCTCTGGAACCCGGAGAAGGCATTGAGGACACCTTGACCGCCGATGCCCCGAGAAACTTCAACGACGGCAGTTATTACCATCTCTATCGTGTCGACCTGGAAGCGGATCAGGTGGCCCGGTTCGATATCACCGGTGAGCCGAACAGTTATCTCTCTTTGTTCGCTCCCAACGGCAAACTGCTCAGGCATGAAAAGAACGACCAGAGCGAAACCGCCCAGCACAGCTACCATGGACAGCTGAGTTACAAAATTGAAGAAAGCGGTTCTTATCTCCTGGCGGTGGGTAGCAATTCAAGCCGCGCGCTGGGACGATACCACGTGAGCCTCAAGACCATCGAACTGGAGATCGTTGATCCGCTGGTGCCCGGCGCCGCCATCAAGGGCTGGCTGCAGGGGTTCAAAACAACTCATACGCTTCGTGTCGATACCATCGGCCAATACCGAATCCGATTCGGTTCCGACGATTTCAGCGCGTATCTTATGGTCGATCAGGGCAGCCACTACCAGTCGATCGACAGTGGTGACGATACCAACGAAAAATTGGACGTCTTTTTCAGAGCCCCCGGTGACTATGAGCTTATCATTCGCGACTCGGATGACAGGTGGAAAATGGCTTGTACACCCTTGAAGTCGAAGCGCTTGCCTGCTGTCAGATCAAAACGCCCTGACCAACGCCGCGCCGCGCGTTTCGAGATTTCGCGGGGGCTGATTCTGACCCTTGTCCTGGCTACCGCATCCACTCTTTCCGCCGCTCCGGAAGCGCCTTGGCGGCCACGGTTGTCCGTTGCGACGATCACCGCCACCCATCCTGATCTCGAGACGCCCTTTCGTTTCCCCTGGATCACGGGCTCTTCCTGCGGACCGACCGCGCGCTGCAATATCTGGCAGGTCACATGGCGGATCAACACCTGGCTCCAGGCCACCGCTCTCAATCAGCTGCCGGTTCAGGACCGCATCTTGTTCGAAAAAGTCTGGCCCACCCCGGGCGACTCCCACGGTATCACCAGCCTGGATTACACCGTCCTCGCCAATACTTCCGCCTTTGTTTCACTCACTCTCCATGGCAACCATTCCGGCGGCTATCCCACCCCCTTTACCTGGGCCTACAGCTTCGACAGCGCCACTGGCCTGCCGTTGACCCTGGATGATCTGTTCAGCAACGAAGGACGGCAAGCACTGAATCAGGACGTGCGCCGACAATGGAAGCCCATGCTCATGGCCGCGCTGGCGAACGAGACAATGGACTTTCTCAATGATGACGAGAAGGCATCGCGACGCGACTATTACTCTCAGTGTCTGGAAGCAATACTCAACGATGAAAACGCCGCGGACACCATGGTCCTGGAACCAGGGCGGTTGACACTGACACGCGATTGCCCGTTTCCCAGGGTGGTCCGCGCCCTGAACGATTTGGGACAGCTGTCCGTGAGTTACTCCGGCGAAGCGCTGAAGCCCTGGCTGAACGACTACGGCCACTGTCTGTTTGAACATGAACCGGATTCGTTCTGTCCCCTCCCCCAACGAACCTCCCCTCATCCCGGCGCCTATCGGGGACGAGTTCATCAGGGGGAAATGATCAGCCTGATTATCGGCATGGGCCCCGATGCCGACCAGGCCGCCTACTCGATATCCGATAACCGCTCTCTACTGCCCCTTGAAGGGCAGCTGACAACTCCCCTGGAGTTGATCGGGCCGGGCGGCCAGGGGCGCTTTCTGCTGGAACCGGATCACAACGGCACCCTCCGGGGCTCCTGGAAGAATCCGCGGGGGGGCACCCGTCCCGTGCACTTCAGCAATTGACCCGCGCCGCGCCGGAGGCATAAGTGATATCGCGGTTAACGGTTATCCAATTTGCGCAGCAAACCCACCGCCATGACGACCACCAGGACCGCACCGAGGATCAGGACGCCCCACAACACGATACGCCGTGCGGGTATCGGTTCCGGCAGTGGTTGCAAGACCGCCTTCCCGCCCAGTTCTCGCCGCTGCTCCATCTCCGCCCGCGCCGGTGCCGGCTCCACCCCCAGCGCGTCACAGTCCAACACCTGAGCGGGAGGCACCCGGCGGCTGCCGTAGGCGAGCAGGAAAGGCCCTTCACCCTGGGCCAGGAAGCCCAGTTGTAGCGGCGGGTACCCCAGGTGCAACGATACCGGCTCTCCCGCCAACGACTCACCTCCGGACAACACTTGCACCCGCCATAACGGGTCCGTGGTCGGTGTCATGTTCCGCGCTTCGATTTCACCGCTGCCGGCAGCGGAAGCAACGGAGCCCAGATAGCGCTCGCGCCAGGCGGCGGTGTCATCGGCACGGGAACTGAGGCGGACGCTGAGAACCCGGTTCGGCCCCGGCAAAGTCAGACGCCACTGTCGGGCAAACGCCGGACGGGCGCTACGGAACACGCTTTCAAGCGGTCCTTCCCCTGAGCCTGTCCGCTCCACTTCGCTCCATATCAACGGCACCGCATCCACTTCGGTATGTGTGGTCAACACTCGCGCCTGCCGCAACCAGTCCCTGGCGCGTTCATCCTCGGGAATCAGGCGCAAGAAACGATAACGCTGTTCCGGCAAGGCGACGGCGGCGGTTTCCAGCTTTTCGCCATCCAGCCGTAATAGCGTGGTGCGCGTCACCACTGTATGCCATTGATCCAGATCCTCGCTGGCGGCGATCCGTATTGGCAATTCTTCCCGCCCTTCCGGAGAGCGCCATTGCCAGTCCAGCCGGATGCCGCTCAACGGTTGCTCCACCTCGCGCGCATCCACTATGTACTCGAAAGCGCCGGAGGCGGGTATGTCCTGGTTCGGATCCGATCGTTGCCAGCGCATGCTGAGGCCGTCCGCGGTATCGATGGCCAACTGCCCGCCAAGCTGCTCATCGGGCCGACGCCCCGGAGGCAGGCCATGCAGCACCACCGGATGGGACACCGTATTCTCCTGATGCTGATCCCGAGGGTGGCAGAACGCATGTTGCACCACGTCACCGGCGCGGCTGAACAGTCTCAAGTCGCCAAAATCGGCGCGGGTACTGACACCATACACCGGCTCCGGCAACGGCAGTTGATAGGCACGCCCTTCGCGTACCGGCACGATGGGAATCCCTTCGGCGAAATCATCCGGCACCGGTGCCGCGCCGGACCCGAGACTGAATCCCAAGGCCATGATAAAACAGGCCGCTCTCCAAGCAGGACTCCACACAAGCTTCCATACAGGATTCCATGCACGCATCAGGCAGACTCCTTTGCTCGAGGTGGCAACGGCGAAAAATAGCCCACCACCAGCAGTATCAATCCCACGCCCAGGAAGGACACGATACGGGCCAGGGTTTCCGTGCCCGCCATATCGATGAGAAACAGTTTCACCACCACAACCCCCAGCAACGCCACGCCAAGAATCCAGACGGAGCGCCAGCCACGACGGGTAGCGGAGATCATGGCGGCCAGCCCCAGCAAGGCCCAGAACAGGGACAGCGCCATCTGCACGGTAGTCGATTGCACCATCCCGGCAGCGTCCAACGGCGTCCCCAGCTCGTGGTGCAAAGCGCGTACCAGAGCGGCACTCAACCACAGGAAAGTCAACGCCACCAGCACCGGAACACCACGGAGCCGATACCGCTCCGCCGTGGCCCACCACCAGCCGATGCCGCACAACATGACCAGGGCCACGCTGATATCCAGCGGATTGAGCAGAGGCCAATAAGGCAGCGGAGCAGCGTTTCCATCACTGGCAAGGTTGACCCAGACCAGCCAACACGCCGCCACCACCCCCAGCGGCACGCCTCCTTGCCAACGATAGGCCCGCGCATGTCCTCGCCAGGGCCAGTATTCCGGTGCGCGAGCCGCCAGCACCAACAACGCCGCCGGGACCAATCCCCAACCGAGCACCGGCCAGACGCCATCAAGCGCCCCGTCAATACGCCAGGCAAGCTCCGGCATCAGCACCAGGGCCAGAGCCCACATACCCAGCGCATGCAACCAGGGCGTCAGACCTGGAAGCAACACGTCATCCTCACGATCACGCCACCACAGGGTTCCGTGGAACGTCAGCCACAGAACCGGCCATCCCCACCAGGCGCCCCGATCCAGCGGGTGAGGGAATGCCAGCAACGACCCGCTGGCGATGGCGACAAAAACCGCCCCCAGCAAGGGCGCGACCAGATAGCTCGCGTTCCAGCGCAGCCGCTTTCCCAGCACCGCCAACAGCATGATGATCAGGGTCGGCACCAACAGCAGCCAACCCGCCTCGCCATGGGCGGGAGCGTATTCGCCGGTATCGGCGAAACCGGCGAACAGCGCCCAGAATATGGCCCAGGCCAGCATCACCTGGGCAGCGCCCCGCTCGTAGGAGGCCCGTGCCTGCCCCAGGCGGAATAAAAACAAGCCGCTCGAATAACCGGCCACGGCCAATCCGAACGCTGCCATGAACAAACTATTGAAGACCGGTATGGTGGGAGTGAGGTAGTCCGGCATGGCGTGAAGCAATTGCCCCGCCGCCAGCACTTGTAGCAGCACGCCGAAGGCACGGGCCAGACGCCGGCTCTGGCGAGCGCCCAACCACAACAGCCCGGCCCCTTCCACGGCCCAGATCGCGGCCGTGGCGCCTCCGGACAAGGCCAGGGGTACCGTCAAGCTCGCAAAAATAACCCCCAGGGCGGCAAACGCCTCCGCCAACAAACGCCAGGTCTGCCCCTTCAGACGGAACAGAAGCAACGCCAGCGCCAGATAGAAAACGGCGAACGCCAGCGCGCTCCAGGCCAGCCCGTATTCAATATCCGCCACCAGCGAGCCATGCAGTGTAAACACCACCACCGGCAAACCGAATACCAGGGTACCGGACACATAATCCATTCGCCTGGTGTTCTGACGCCGGGCGAACAACAGCGCCACCGCCACGTACATCAGGAAGAACAGGATCAGAAAGCCGTCGGTGCTGACCAGATCAGCCGGCGAATAGCCGCCTCCGCGCCATAGCGCACTGACGCCGAAAGTAAACAGAAAGCCCACAAGATTGAGCGGCCGCCAGGCACGGAACCAGGCCACCGCGAACACCCCCAGGTTGAGAACCGTGTAGTAGCTGAACAAAGCAATGTGGCTGCCCCCACCGCTGGATGTCAGTAGCGGCGCCACGAAACCGCCGGCGAACCCGATCACCGCCAACACCAAAGCGTTCTGCGCCACCGCCAATACCGCCGCGGCCAGCGCCACCACCACCATCAACATGAAGGCCAGACCGGCGGGCAGCAGTCCGAACAGGCGGAAAGCGGCGTACAGGGTCAGATACAGTATGGCCACGCCGCCGCCTTGCAGGCTCAATGCGTAACCAAGGTGCCGCTCGCGCAGCCACCAGCCCAATCCCAGCAAGCCGATTCCGAGCAGCCCCACCGCGGCCAGCCGCACTTCCAGGGGAAACAGCCCGCTTTCCGCGGCGTATTTGGCCAGCAGCGCGGCACCAATGAACAGCACCAGAACACCAACACGGGCGATGGTGTTGCCTCCTTTCAGCCAGGCCCTGGCGCGTCGCAAGAAGCGGAAAAATGGCGAGGGCGCGGCCGGAGCCCGGGGCGGCGGCGTAATCGCCTGCTCAGGCGCCGCTACCCTGTGAGGCGGGTCGGCGGTGGCACCAGACGTCCGCACCTGCGCTGGTGGCGGAGGGGCGGGTCGCGAGAGGGGCGGAGCGCTGTCCTCGGCCATGGACTCTGCGGGCGGCGATCCTTGCTCCACGGACGCCAGCAATGCCCGGATTCGTTGTTCGCTGGCCGTCACCCGGTCCCGGATCAGCACTAAAAGAACAATGGCGAATCCGGTCAGAGCTCCCAGTGTCCCCAATACCGCCAACAGAATACCCACCGCTATCCAGGAGCCACTCAAGGCCCCCAGTAACATCGCCACGAAGGCCATCACGGCGCCACCCGCCAGCGCTCCGGCCAGTGCCATGAGCACCATCGAAGCAAGCGGCCAGCGGGGTACGGGGTTCAGGCTCATGGCATCCTCATCCTTTGTGGTCATTCCGTTTACGAGCTTCAGCCCTTAGACCCCACCTCCGGGGCACTACGGGAATTTTTGTCCGCATTCGTCGAGGATGTCACCGACCAAAGCCTCCGCCGTCACATCCTCGCCCTCACCGGTCAGATATTCAGGATTGGCGGGCAGTTCGTAAACCCGGCGGACCATCTTCTCGAACAGCCCGCGCTCCTCCGGCAACTCCGTATTTTCCTTGTCGAGTTCCTTCAACACCCATTCCAGCGACCGATCTTCCTCATAACGTAGCGAGGCCACAATAAAGAAACTCATTTCCAGCCGATCACACACTGGCCACGCGCCGCCCCCGGGAGGCGGTCTGGTGGCCTGAACAGGCGAACTCAGAAGCGCGATTACCGAGAAAAGAAGTGCTGTTTTCACCATCACATCCCTGCTCCCTGGTTTTCTGTTCCATCCGTCAGCTCCATCGTACTGGACCAGGGCGCTTTCCGCCGGGCCACACGGCATCACGCCCACAGTCCCCGGGAGAGCCTCTGCCGACGATTCTACAAAACCACGACCATGCCAAGACCGCACAATATGAGGTTACAAACTATTGCCTCCGGGTTCTCTCTTTACCCACCGGCCCGCGACACCTCACCACCTCATTCTTCCCACTGATTGCCGGGCAAACGTTGCAGATGCATATGGCCGCACAGGCGGATCGTGGGCCGGATCAGGAACTGGAAACTGCCTACCAAGGACAACCAGGCCGCCGGTGTTTCCATGCTGGGATACAGAAAGAAGATACTGCCCAGTAGAAACCAGATAGCGATAAGGCAGTCGTTGGCGATACTGAGCGTTTCATAACGACGGCGGCTCACCAGTTCCTCATGCCCAAGATGTTTGGCCGCGCCGCTGAGGGTCAGCCCGCCACGAAGAAAACCATCAGCAACAACGGCAACAGCAGTGGCGTCAGCGCCCACCAGGAGGGCCAGCGCCAAAGCCACAGCGCGGTGACCAGCAACGCCAGTGACGTGGGCAACCAGATGATAACGCCCAGCATCCGCCAGGCCAGACAATCGGAACGGGACGGGCAATCGTCCATTGTCGCCATCCCCACTACAACCAACCCCAGCCCCAGCAGGCCCAGGATGGCCAGTAACACCACGGTCATCATGCGGATCCCGTATCCCACGGTACTCCTCCCTGACTTTTTTTGTCACTTTGCACAGTATTGTGCCTGTGTTCACGTCTATCCATAGCGCCCAGAGGCGATGATTAAAGACGCCCGGGAATGGCACGACCCCTGCTTGGTCAACGCCACCTTACTTTTCGGCTACCGCGGACGACAAAACACCATGATGACACTTGGCGACCCTCTCCCCGGCTTTGCCGCGCTGGCACGGGACTACAAGCGACTGGGCAGTGAACTGACCGTGGCTCTGGCGGACCTGGCCATCTCTCGCCCACAGCCGCCGGCGGACAGGCTACCGCTCCACGAAGACTGTCTGCACGTGGTACGGGGCGGCATGGTGGTGGCCCGTCACGGCGAAAGCCCCCTGTTTCTGTGTGATGAAGGGGATGTACTGCCACAGTATACGGAACTGAGCTACAAGGCGGATAGCGCCGTGCTGCTGGCCGCCTATCCGTGGAAAATTGTGCTTCAGAGAGTGCGAAAAGAGCCTCATCTCACTGCTCTATGGGAGCACCTGCGGAACCAGAGGGAGCGCTTGCTGTTGCACATGCTGGCGGCCAGGGCCGGCGAGGATCATCACGCTCACTCCGCCTTTGTCTACTTTCAGCCCGGTGAAATACTGATCCGTCAGGGAGAATACGCAACCGATGTCTATCATTTATTCGAAGGCGAAGCGGATGTACTGGTGGATGAGGTGGCCGTCGGCCAGGTCGGCGAGGGTGAGGTGCTGGGCGCCATTGCCGTGCTAACCGGCGCCCCACGCAGCGCCACGGTGAGGGCGCGGACACGCTGTTCCGCGGTGCGGGTGCCCGGCAGCCAGTTCCATCAGCTGATCCGGGCTCATCCCACTCTGATTCAAAGGCTGATGACCGACATGGCACGGCAAATCACCCGGCTCAATCATCGTGTGGTGGCTCTATCCGGCTGACCCGGAGCGATCACTTTCGGCGGCCGCCTCCGTCGGTTCCAGCCATTGTGACAATACCGCGTGCAGTTGTGGCGGCTGCAAAGGTTTACGCAACACCAGATAACCGTCCCGTTCCGCCTGCTCCAGTACAGGGGAATGAAATTCACCGCTGACCATCGCACCACCGGACTCCGGGCACGCCTCCAACAGCGCCTGGAAGACTTCAAAGCCACTCTCCCCGGAGCGCAGCCTTTGGTCGCAAAGAATCGCCTGAGGCTGAAACCCTCCCCGTAACACCTCAAATGCCTCGGCACCGGAAGCGGCGCAATGGACCTCCACTCCCCAGGCTTCCATCAAACTTTGCCAGGCCTTGGCCACCAGAGGATCATCATCGATGACCAGACAGCTCCCACTCAGCGGCACCAGCCGGGTCAACGACATAGTCGTGGCGTTATTCGAGCCTGTGTGACCGGTTTTCAAGTGTTTCATGGCCGGCAATGATAACCAGAACCGGGAGCCACGCCCTTCCACCGAGTCCAGACCATAGCCGGCCTCCATGATCTTGGCGCTGCGAGCCACCATCGCCAGCCCGAGGCCATGGCCGGCACTGTCGATCCCCCAGGAATAAGCATTGCGGTAAAACGGAGTATAAATATTTTTCTGTTCTTCCAGCGCCACTCCGATTCCGGTATCCCAGACTTCCAGCAGCCAGCTTCCCCGACGGCGGCGTACCGACAGCAGGACACCGCCATGGGGGGTATACCGCAGAGCATTGTGAGTGAGGTTGATCAAGCAACGGCGAATCAGGCTGGCGTCCCCCAGAACCACCGCCTCCCGCCGGGCGATACGGATACGCAAATCCAGACCACGACTGTTGGCTTCCTCGCGAAACATAGTCGCCACATCCTCGATGATCGCGTCCAACAGCACCGGGGTGCGCTGCGCGATCACCGCACCGGCTTCCATCTTGGAAAGATCCAGCAACGAGTTGAACATCAGGTCCACCGAACGCACGCTCTGCTGCAAATCCCGCAACGGGCCATTCAGCGTTTCATCACGATTACGGTGGGCGATGGCCTGAATCAAAAAACCCATGGCATGCACCGGTTGGCGCAGATCATGACTGGCGGTGGTCAGAAACCGGTTCTTGTCCTGCAGGGCCTGCTCCGCTTCTTCCTTGGCGGCACGGAAACGTTTAGCCAAAGCAGCACTGTCCTCTTCCAGTTTCATTTGCTGCACAAAGAAGCGGTGGGAGGTAATGCCATGGCGATACATGGCAACGCCGAACAATACCCCCATCAGCAACACGAAATGCCAATGCTCGGGAACCGTCCAGGGCATCATTAAAACCACCGGCCCCCAGCAACACAGGAAAAAGCGCAGAAACACACCCCACACCGGGGTCTGATGTGTTGCGTTGGCGGCGATGGTACCCGCGTAGGTAATGTGCAGCACGGCGGCAAACTCGAACGTCACCTTGCCCGCCGTCAGAAACACGACCAGGGCCAGTCCAAAACCATGCAGAACGGCGATGCGCTTGACGATCGGCAGCCATTTTTCAAGCACCGTCTCACTATCGAGGGACGCCCTGTCCGCCAGGTAACGCCGGCGCAGAACGAACAGCCGCCAGACGCCCAGCAGGTACGCGGCCAGTTCCACGAGCAACCAGGAAATATCCTGCCCCTGAAGATAAAACCAGACGATGAAGGCCATGCCCGCGAATGGCGTTACCGAAGCGCTATAAAACAGCCTGACACGAGTAATGTCCAACAAGCGGGCGCGACCATCGGCGCTCAGATCGGCCATGGCGGGCGCCGCGGCGTTACCTCTGGCAGGGGGAGAGTTCATAGCCGCAGGCGCCGCCCGTGCAGTAACGCGATCACTTCCACCCGATTACTGGCGCCGAGTTTCTGCAGGATGGACGACACGTGTTCCTTCACCGTCTGCTCCGTGACGTTGAGAGCGGTGGCGATCCGTTTATTCGGCAACCCTTTAAGCATCATCGCCAATACCTCGCCCTGGCGCCGGGTCAATCCCAGATCCGCCGGGCTGATCAGCAGTTCCCGGCGGGACCGGAGTATTGCCGCCGACGCCGGGTCGGCATCCGCGAACCAGGTTTTCCCCCGGCGCAAAGCCGCCACCGCCCGGGCAAACGTCTCCGGTGATTCATTCTTATGAATAAAGCCGTGGGCACCGGCGTCCCGTGCCTGGGCGTCGATACCAACGCCATCATCACCGCTCATGACCAGCAGACGGGTTGAGGGGCAATGATCGGACAAGGCCTTCACCAACGGCGGCGCGGCACCATCGGCAAGCCAGAAATCGATAATGACCAGGTTGGGCGCTCCGTTATCGGTGATAAATGCCATGCAGGCGTCACCATCCGCAACGCTGTGCACTGAACGGTAACCGCAGTGTGACACCAGGTACTCCACCACACCGCGTACTACCAAAGGATGGTCGTCCACCACCAGGGCATACTCAGCGTTTCCCTTCCTTTCTTCCGGTTTCCCGTGAAGCCCCGCTTCCTCATTCATTCGCCATTCCATCCTAGGTCGTTGGCGACGGCTGAAAACCCTACCACGGTAGGGTGGTTCAGACCGGGCACCGGCGATAACTTTCATTTAACCGGGTGACAACACTCCGGAAGCTGCGCCGGGAACACATCGATACCCGTGTTCCCCTCCCAAGAGCCATGGCTATGCACTCCGGCATTATTGTCCCCTATTTTACGACACCCGACGTCGGAGTCGGTATGGGTTCTCCACGTCGGTGACTACTTTTGCCAATTGTCCGGAGGGCGCGACCATTCCGGGCCTCTTCCATGAACAACGGTTAACCGTACGGAGACCGACAATGACACTTAAACCCCTGCTCATCGCCTCCTCCGCCGCCTGCGCACTGGCTTTCTCCGTGAACGCCCAGGCCGGCTTCCTCGACAAGATGAATGACGCCCTGGACAAGACCTCCAACGCCATCAACAAGGTGCAGGAAACTTCCGACAAGGCCACCAACGCCGTGAACGGCACGGTTAAATCCGTGCAGGACACCGGCCAGGCGGTCCAGGACACAAAGGATGACATGACTTCCATCGGCAAGAACGACGACTGATTGCCAAATCCGGCAAATCGCTATTCGACCGACCCTCCCGGGAGCGCCGGATCGGGGAGCATCGTTGATTACTGATTCTTTACCTGGCGCCCCTGGTTTGACGACAGGGGGTGCCCAACACGATGCATGAACAAGGATGCTGTTATGTTCAAACGTACCTTTACATTCCTTTTCGTTTCGTTGTTTTCCATCACCCTGGTCGCCTGTGGTGGCGGAGGCGGAAGCAGCGGTGGCGGCGACAATAACGGTGGAGGGGACAACGGTGGGGGAGATGGTGACGGCGGTGGCGATGGCGACGCCAGCACATACCACTATGAATTTCTGCCTGGAACCCAGTTCAGCGAAACGCAATTCATCAATATGGGCGCCGAAGGCTATGTTTTCCTGGGGCCAGTGAAATTTGGTTCCGACGTGGATGTGGGGGGGCTGCTGTTCGGCCGCCAACAGGATGCCACCCATGAGTACCGGATCAGTCCGCAACAACCCACGCTGGATCAGTTGGTGGCCGAGGCCAATGCTCAAGGGCAAGAGGGTTTCTCCCTGAACGCTCCTTACATCAGCCTGCATGGCGACACGACCATTCAAACCGTTTACATGCGCCAGCAGGGCACCAGTGCCACTTACGAAACCAAGGTGACGCCGGGTCTTGCAACCAGCGCCTCGGCACTCATTGACGCGGCCAATGAGGAAGGAGAGGACGGTTACCTGCTCCTGGGACCGATCACGGATGGCAGCGGCAATGCCGGTTACCTTTGGCAGCGCTCCGTTAATGGCACGGCCCGTTACAGCTACCGTTCCACTCCAGCCGACCTTGAAGAGACCGAGGAAGAGTTCCTTACCGCCGTCTCTGAGCAAGGCAATCAGGGTTACCTGTGGATTTACCCCTTCGCGTTCGTCAATACCAACGGTGCGGCGGAATACGCCAATCTCTACATCAAGGATGAAAACAGCCAGGCTACTTTCAGCTATGAACTGGCGGAGTCGGCGGGCACCTACACGGAAGTGGTGGCGGATGCCAATGCCAAGGGTGCGGAAGGGATTTACTTCTTCGGCTTCGTGGCCTTCGTCAGCGATGATCCGGTCAACGATCCCACCGGTGAACGGCTGCTGTTCGTCACTCCGGAAAACTGCTCCGGCAGTCCGCTGTGCGCCTTTCCAACCAAGGTGCTCTGATCCGTAATCGTTGAGCAACCGCTCCATTCGCGGCCAGAGCCGCTCCCCACGGTGACTTTGTGGTTACTGCCGTGGGAAGCGGCCTTGGCGGCGAAGACTACGCCAATCCATGTCTCCTGAGCCTGATCATCCGTCTTCCCTGGCGACGGGATCACCGCACACCGGGCAATGCGGGTCCTTGCGCAGTGCCAATTGCCGCCAGCTCAGGGCGCGCCCATCGAAGACGTGAAGTTTCGGAGCCACCGGTTTGCCGGTGAGCAGGTGCATGGCCAGCAGTGCCTGCAAGGTACCCACGGTACCCACCACCGGCCCCAGGATCCCCGCCTCACTGCAGAGCAGATCGCCCTCGGTACCGTCGCCAAACAAACAGGCATAGCAGGGGCTGTCGATTCGGCGCAGATCGAAAGCAGCGATCTGACCTTCCAGACGAATGGCCGCGCCGCTTACCAGCGGCTTGCGGTGACGCACACAGGCGGCGTTGACCGCTTGCCGGGTAGCGAAGTTGTCGGTGCAATCCAGCACCAGATCCACTTCCAGCAGCTGATGATCGAGCCAGTCAGCGCCGACTCGGGCCACCACTGGCGTGATCGACACATCGGGATTCAACGAACGCAATTGCGCCGCCAGGGCCAGGGCTTTGTCCTCCCCCACCTGATCGGCGCGGAAAGCCACCTGCCGATGCAGGTTGGACGCCTCCACGCGGTCGTCATCCACCAGCAACAACCCACCGACACCGGCGCCGGCCAGATACAGGGCCGCCGGATTGGCCAGACCGCCACATCCCACCAATAACACCCGGGCACGGCTCAACGCCTCCTGACCGTCCAGATCGAAGTCCGCCAGCAGCAACTGCCGGCTGTAACGCATTAGCTGGTCGTCGTTGAACATGGTGTCTCCGCCTGTCGTCGGCACCGGTTATCTTTGCCCGAAAGTGACGCGATCCTGCCCTCCCAGATCGCGGAGCGTCTCCACTTCTCGATACTCTCGCTCCGTCAACAGAGTGCGTACCGCCTCGCCCTGATCATAACCGTGCTCCAACATCAGCCAACCCCCTTCCACCAGGCGCGTCATGGCCTGATCGGCAAGCACACGAATATCCGCCAGCCCCTGTTCCGCCGACACCAGGGCGGTACGCGGCTCATGGCGAACATCGCCCTGCCCCAGATGCGGGTCTTCGGGATCCACATAAGGCGGGTTGGATACGATCAGTTCAAACGGGCCCGACAGCGCCGCCAGCCAGGTTCCGCCAACCATCTCGACCGTCGCCCCAAGAGTCCGGGCATTGTCCTTCGCCACCTGTAGAGCCGCCTCACTGATATCCACCAACAACACCGACCAGGCCGGCCTTTCCAGCGCCAAAGTGATGCCGATGGCGCCGGTGCCGGTGCCCAGATCCACCGCTCGTAACGGCGATTCAGGCATCCGTTCCAGCACGGCGTCAATCAGGGTCTCGGTGTCCGGTCGCGGAATCAGGGTGTCCGGCGAGACCCGAAACCGCCGGCCATAGAACTCCCGCTCACCGATCAGATAAGCCACCGGCTCACCGGCTTCACGGCGCGCCAGCAGTTCCAGGAAATGCCGCTGCTGGGACTCATTCAGGGTCCGTTCCGGCCAGGTGAACAGATAGGTGCGGGATTGGGCCAGCACGTGGGCAAGCAGACACTCCGCATCCAACGCCGCGCTGGGCGAGGCCCGCAGACGGGAGCGGGCTTCTCGCAGTGCCTGGTCGATGCGCACCGGTTACTCCGCGCCGCCGGCGTCCGCCAGCGCCGCCAGCTGTTCCGCCTGATGTTCGGCGAGCAGAGCGTCCAACACTTCGTCCATGTCACCGGCGACGATTTCGTTGAGGCGGTAGAGGGTCAGATTGATGCGATGATCGGTGAGGCGGCCCTGAGGGAAGTTATAGGTGCGGATACGCTCGGAGCGATCACCGGAGCCCACCAGGGACTTACGCTGGGCGGCCTGTTCCGCATGGGCGGCGCTTTCGCGGGCGTCCAGCAAACGTGCTTTCAGCAGGGACATGGCCTTGGCCTTGTTCTTGTGCTGACTGCGTTCGTCCTGACACTCCACCACCACGCCGGTGGGCAAGTGGGTGATGCGTACCGCCGAGTCGGTGGTGTTGACGTGCTGCCCACCGGCACCGGAGGAACGATAAGTGTCGATGCGCAAATCCTCGTTGCGAATCTCGATATCGCCGGCATCCTCGGCCTCCGCCATCACCGCCACGGTACAGGCCGAAGTATGAATACGGCCCTGGGATTCGGTGGCGGGCACACGTTGCACCCGGTGGGCACCGGATTCGAACTTGAGGCGGGAATACACGCCATCGCCCATCACCCGCGCGATCACTTCCTTATAGCCACCGTGTTCGCCTTCGCTGGCGCTCACCGTCTCCACCTTCCAGCCGCGCTGATCAGCGTAACGGGAATACATGCGAAACAGGTCACCGGCGAACAGCGCCGCTTCGTCACCGCCGGTGCCGGCGCGGATTTCCAGGTAAACCCCGGCATTATCGCGGGGGTCCTTGGGCAGCATGGCCCGTTGCAGGTCGCTTTCCAGTTGCTCCAGACGCGCCTGCCCCTCGCGCAGTTCCTCCTGCCCCATGGCACGCATTTCCGGATCGCTGTCCTCGGCGAGCGCACGGGCTGCGTCCATATCCTCCTCGGTGGAGCGATACTCCCGGAATCCCCGCACCACCGGTTCCAGCTCCGCGTACTCCTTGGAAAAAGCACGGAAGCGCTTCTGCTCGGCAATCACGTCCGGATCGGACAGCAGGCCGCTCAGTTCCTCGAAACGTTCCGTCAATTTCTCGAGCTTGGCGCTCAGCGAAGCTTTCATAGAGGTTTCCGATGTTGAAAAAGAGGGACCGGGCGACGCGGCGTCAGGTCTGATCAGGCTCGTCGCCGAGCAGCAGTTCCCGGGCGGTGCGCAGATCCTCCACACGACCTTCGGCGGCCATCCGCCGCAGTGACACGCTGGGCTGGTGCAGCCATTTGTTAACCAGGTTGTGCTTGAAGCGGCGCAGGACATCCTCCGGATCCACGCCGTTCCGCAGCTGCGACAGTGCGCGCTCCAGCTCCTGGTCCGCCAGCAGCACACGCTGCTGCCGGTAATCCCGCAACACACCGGCGGCGCGCTGCTCACGGCGCGAACGGCGATGACGGTGCACCGCCTCCCGGATCAACTCACCGGCCTCGCGGGCCGCCTCCTGGCGGGCGCGAACATTCTCCTCGATGGCTTCCTGAAGGTGATCCACCGTATATAGATAGACGTCGTCCAATTTACCCACTTCCGGCTCGATATCCCGGGGCACGGCGATATCCACCATGAACACGGGGCGGTGCCGGCGCCGCTTCAGCGCCCGTTCCACCGTGCCCTTACCCAGCACCGGCAGCGGTGAAGCGGTGCAGGAAATAACGATGTCCGCGTGCTCCAGCGCCACCGGCAATTCTTCCAGGGCGATGGCGCGTCCCGCCACCTCGGACGCCAGTTCACTGGCCCGTTCCAGTGTCCGGTTGGCAATGACGATTTCCCGCACCTGCTGTTCATGCAGATGCCGGGCCACCAACTGGATCATCTCCCCGGCTCCGACCAGCAATGCACGGCTTTTCTTCAGGTCAGAGAAAATATGCCGGGCAAAGGAGACCGCCGCATAGGCCACCGATACCGGATTGGCGCCGATACCGGTTTCCGTGCGAATGCGCTTGGCCACCGAGAAGACGTCCTGGAACACCCGCCCCAGTTCGCTGTTGAGCAGGCCAGCCTCATGGGCACGGGCATAGGCTTCACGCATCTGCCCGAGAATCTGGGGTTCTCCCAGCACCAGGGAATCGAGCCCACCAGCCACCCGCATCATATGTTCCAGCGCTTGCTCATCACGATACTGGTAGACCACGTCACGCAACCGCTGCGAGGACATACGCCGGGCACGGGCCAGCCAATCACTGAAATCGGGGATGGGGCCGTCCACCAGGCAATACAATTCGGTACGGTTACAGGTGGACAACAGCGCGGCTTCGCGAACGCCGGGCAGCTCATCGCGCAAGACGGCCAGCACCTGGTCGGCCTGATCCGCTGAAAACGCCAGTTGCTCACGCAACTCCACGTCCGCGGTGGTGTGATTGACCCCGACTGCGAAGAGATTCATATGGACAGGACGACCCGGCATGGGTCACGCATTTTGCTCGAAAGCGCCCGCGGAAACAATGAGAGCCTGTTTATAGTCTGTACGGCACCGCGCCACCAGGCCCGGGAGCAGCAGCGGGAGCCCCGTGGCGCGGCCCCTTGGGTGACGCAAATGTCTGTGCCATGATAGCCGCTCCCCCGTGCCGTGACAGCGAGTTCGATGAAACCACGTTCGCCGTTTTATGCCGCGATCCCGCCACTGATCGCCAGTTTATTGCTTGGCGGTTGCGCCAGTCCGGCCCCCAAGGTCGAGGATCCCGCCACCGCCTCCGAGCCCACGCCCACCATTCCGCCAGTCAAGTACGATGGTACCGATATCGGTGACCTGTTGGTGGCGGAAGCCGCCGCCCAGCGTCAGGCGCTGGATCTGACCCTGGATTACTACGCCCCGGTGGCGGAGCGCACCGGCGATCCCAAGGTGATTGGCCAGGCCACCCAGTTGGCCGCCTACCTCGGCCACTTCGACCAGGCCCGGGCACTGTCCAACCAATGGCTGGCGCAGTCTCCTCGGGACCCCGACGCCCTGCGTCTGGCCGCGCTCGCCGACATCCACCTGGGGGACGGTGATGCCGCCGCCGATCATGTGGATCGATTGGTGGCCCATCACGGCACCGAAGCTCTCGTGCCTCTGGTAGCGGAGGCCCAGAATCTGGATCAGCAGGGCAACCGGGAATTGCTGCATGCACTGTCCAGCCTCGCCACCCGTTACCCGGAGCACGCTCCGCTGTGGTATGCACGGGCTCTGGACTTGCGTGAACAAGGCGATCTGGAAGGAGCCATGGAAGCCACCGACGAGACCCTCAAACGCAACCCGGATCACAACGAAGCTCTGCTGCTGAAAGCCCAGCTCTGGCATGACATGGGGAAGCAGAAACGCGCCCAGCGCCACCTGCGCAAGATGGTGAATAAGGCACCGGAGCAGCGCCGTTACCGCCTCGCCTATATTCGTGTGCTGCTGGCCGATGGCGAGCACGAACGCGCCGAGGAACAGCTGGAAATTCTCGCCGCTCAGGACCCCGACGATCTGGATCTGCAATATTCCCTGGCCCTGATGGCGCTGGAGTCCGGTGCCGCCGAGGTCGCGCAGGAGCGGCTCCAGGCCTTGCTCGATCAGGGCTACCGCCCGGATGAGGTGCGCATGCAGCTGGCTCAGGCGGCGGAGCAGCAGGGCGTGCCCAGCCAGGCCATCGACCTTTATATGCAGGTGCAGGGTCCTCAGACTCTGCCCGCCCGGGTCCAGGCGGTACGGCTGATGTACGAGCGCGGCCAGACCGCCAAGGGGCACGCCTTGATGACCAGTCTGATGCAACAGCACCCGGCCCATACCTCACTGCTGTACGTTACCGAGGCGGAGATCCGCACCGACATCGGTGACACTCCCGGGGCCATGGCCCTGTTGGATGAAGCGGTCAGCGAGCTACCCGACGACCCCGATCTGCTCTATGCCCGCGCCATGACCGCCACGCTGCTCAAGGACTGGGACCGGGCCACCGGCGATCTGCGCAAAGTGCTGGCCTTGCGCCCGGGCAATACCGATGCTCTTAACGCCCTGGGCTACACCTGGGCGGATCTGGGGATCAATCTGGATCAGGCCCACGACATGATTCGCCAGGCTCTGGAGCAGGAGCCGGACCATCCCGCCATTCTCGACTCCATGGGCTGGGTGCTGTTCCGGTTGGGACGCCCCCAGCCAGCTCTGGACTATCTGCAGCGGGCCTACGCCCAGTATCCGGATGCCGAGGTCGCCGCTCATCTGGGTGAGGTATTGTGGAATCTGGGTCAGCGCGACGAAGCTCGCACGGTCTGGCGCGACGCCCTCGCCGACGACCCGGAAAGCGAGCTGCTGCGCGACACCCTGCAACGTCTGGGAGTGTCATTATGATGCGCATCGCCGCCCTGGCACTGGCCCTTTTTCTGGCCGCCTGTCAGCAGCAACCGGTGAGCACCGATTTCACCCGTCCCGACCAGATTCTGAAGTGGCGCATGTCCGGCAAACTGGGCTACCGCACCGACGCCGACGGCGGCTCCGCCACTTTTGACTGGCATCAGACGCCGCGCCAGGGCGAGATCCAGTTCTCCGGCCCCCTGGGTTTCGGCAGTGCCGAACTGCGCTGGGACCCGGGCCTGGCCCATCTGCGCACCGCCAAGGGGGAATGGCAGGCCCGCACTCCCGGAGAGCTGGCCTGGCACCTGACCGGATTCTGGCTGCCGGTCTCGGCACTGGAATACTGGAGTCGCGGCCTGGTCTGGCCGGGCGCCCCGGCGCGGAGTGACCGCGACCAGGCCGGCAATCTGACCACATTGAATCAGCTCGGCTGGCATCTGCAATTTGACCGCTATGAACCAGTCGGCCGGGTCACGCTGCCCCATCGCATCAAGGCGGAGCAGGACGGTAACCGGTTCACTCTGTTGATCCGCGACTGGCAACCGCTGCCATGACCCCCTTCGATCTACCGGCGCCGGCCAAGCTGAATCTCTTTTTGCATATCACTGGCCGCCGCCCGAACGGCTACCATGAGCTGCAAACCCTGTTCGTGATCCTGGACCATGGCGATCGCCTCTACTTTGAGCCGGGCGACGATCTCCACCTCCAATGTGACGCCCCCGACTTGCCCATCGATGACGACAATTTGGTACTGCGGGCCGCCCGGCTTCTGCGCGAGCACACCGGATGCCGCCAGGGCGCGCGTCTGCGTTTGCAAAAACGGCTACCCGCCGGGGGCGGGGTCGGCGGCGGCTCTTCCGACGCCGCCACCGCTCTGTGCGGTCTGAACCTGCTTTGGGATCTGAACCTGGAAGAGTCGGAACTGATGGCTCTGGGGCTGAAGCTGGGTGCCGACGTTCCGGTATTCGTGGCCGGCCACAGCGCCTGGGCGGAAGGCGTCGGCGAACGCCTGACTCCGGTGTTCATGCCCGAAGAATGGTTTCTGGTGGTGCACCCCGGCATTGCCGTTCCGACCGCTCGAATTTTCGGCGACAAGGAATTGACAAGGCACACACCCCCCATTACAGTACCGGCCTCGCTGGACAGGGGCATCCTGGACAGTCTGCAAAATGACTGTGAAAGCGTGGCCAAACGGCACTTTCCGCTCATAGCGGAAGCCCTGGACTGGCTCCAGCGAGAAGCGGGCAACGCCCGCATGACCGGCACCGGCGCCTGCTGTTTCGCACGCCTTGCCGGTGAGCAAGCAGCCCGGCAATTACTGCCGAGGTTGCCACAGCACTGGACAGGTTTTGTGGCACGAAGCAAACAAATCTCCCCACTCCGGGAGGCACTGGCAACGCTTCGGGCCAGACAGAATTCAGGAACGTCCTGAGCAAGTTAGTGTTGGGGTATCGCCAAGTTGGTAAGGCAACGGGTTTTGATCCCGTCATTCCCAGGTTCGAGTCCTGGTACCCCAGCCATCTTTCCTGTAGTACTTCAAAACAGTACTTTCAACATCCTAGGGGACGCCAGTGTCCAAACTCGTCATCTTTTCCGGTAACGCCAACCCGGTTCTCGCCGAGGCCATGTCCCGGCATCTCAGCATTCCCCTGGGCGATGCCGAAGTCGGCACCTTCAGCGACGGCGAAGTCGCCGTGGACATCCAGGAGAATGTACGCGGCAAGGACGTGTTCATCGTCCAGTCCACCTGCAACCCCACCAATAACAACCTGATGGAAGTGCTGGTGATGGCGGATGCCCTGCGCCGCTCCTCCGCCGGCCGCATCACCGCCGTCATGCCCTACTTCGGCTATGCCCGTCAAGACCGCCGGGTTCGCTCCGCGCGGGTGCCCATCACCGCCAAGGTGGTGGCCGACATGATTACCGCGGTGGGTATCGACCGGGTGGTGACGGTGGACCTGCACGCCGACCAGATTCAAGGCTTCTTCGATATCCCGGTGGACAACGTCTACGCCACGCCTCTGTTCGTGGCCGATATCGAGCGCCAGAAGTATGACGACGCCATGGTGGTGAGCCCGGACGTGGGCGGCGTGGTCCGCGCCCGTGCCCTGGCCAAGCAGCTCAATGACCTGGATCTGGCGATCATCGACAAGCGCCGCCCGAAAGCCAACGAATCCCAGGTCATGCACATCATCGGTGAAGTCGAGGGCCGCACCTGTATCCTGGTGGACGATATCGTCGACACCGCCGGCACCCTGTGCAAAGCCGCCCAGGCCCTGAAAGACCACGGAGCCGCCAAGGTCTACGCCTACTGTACCCACGCGGTACTCTCCGGCCCGGCCATCGACAACATCCGCAACAGCCCGCTGGATCAGCTGGTGGTCACCGACAGCATCCCGCTGTCCCTGGAAGGCGAAGCCTGCCCCAACATCCGCGTCCTCAGCCTGGCACCGATTCTGGCTGAAACGGTACGCCGGGTGAACAACGAGGAATCCCTGTCCGCCATGTTCGACCGCCTCGAGCTGGTGTAACGCCGGACGCCTGACGCTTTCCAAAAGCCCGCCTCGGCGGGCTTTTTGCTTTTCGTCCGGCGTCCGGCGTCTAGCGTCTAGCGTTCTTTTCCGGCATAATCCGCCCCCTTCCGGCCTGGTTGCCGGTTCCATTCGATTGATCCCTCCCGGTGCGCCTGGTCGCGGGGCGCCGTGGAGCTTTACCGGAGAATACTCATGAGCAATGAGTTTGTACTGAACGCTGAAGCACGCAGCGACAAGGGGAAAGGTGCGAGCCGCCGCCTGCGTCGTCTGCAAGACCGGGTTCCCGCCGTTCTCTACGGTGGTACCGACGAGCCCGCCATGCTGTCCCTGGAAATGCGTGAGCTGCGCAAAGCCCTGGAAAACGAAGCCTTCTACAGCCACGTGCTGACCCTGAAACTGGAAGGCAAGGAGCACCAGGCGGTACTGCGTGATCTGCAGCGCCATCCGTCCAGCGGCTTCCCGATCCACGCCGACTTCCTGCGCGTGGACACCAGCCATGCCATCACCATGACCGTTCCGCTGCACTTCATTAACGAAGAAACCAGCGTGGGCGTGAAGAAGGAAGGCGGTGAGGTCCACCACAACATCTCCGAGGTTCAGGTCAGCTGTCTGCCGCAGGACCTGCCGGAATTCATCGAAGTGGACATGGCCGATGTTGCCCTTGAGCAAGTGGTTCACCTGTCCGACCTGGTACTACCGAAAGGCGTGACCCTGGTCGAGCTGAGCCACGGCGAAAGCCACGACCAGCCGGTTGCCGCGGTACACAAGCCGAAAGTGCGTGGCGGTGGCGACGACGCCGAGGAAGGTGGCGAAGCGGAAGGCGAAGGCCAGGAATAATTGGCCCGAAACGAAACGGGGGCCTCGGCCCCCGTTTTTTATGACTTCAGGATAGCGACATGGCACCGGTCCGACTGATTGTCGGCCTCGGTAACCCGGGGCAGGAGTACGAGCAGACCCGCCACAATGCCGGCATCTGGTATGTGGACGCGCTGGCCCGTGCTCACGGGGTTCACCTCAACGAGGAAAAGAAGTACTTCGGTGTCACCGGGACGTTCACCTTCGAAGGCGAAACCATCCGCTTGCTGGTGCCCACCACTTTCATGAACCGCAGTGGCCAGTCCACCGCTGCTCTGGCCAACTTCTTCAAGATTCCCACCGAGGAAATCCTGGTCGCCCATGACGAGCTGGATCTGCCACCCGGCACCGCCCGGTTCAAGCAAGGCGGCGGGCACGGCGGCCACAATGGCCTCAAGGACATCATCAGCCGCCACGGCAACAACCGGAACTTTTACCGGCTGCGCATCGGCATCGGCCACCCGGGCAGCGCCCAACTGGTCACACCCCATGTGCTCAACAAACCGTCCACCGCCGACCGTACGCTCATCGAACATGCCATCGACGAAGCGGTGCGTTATACCCCCGATTTGCTGCGCGGCGACCTTAACACCGCCATGAACCACCTGAACGGCTTTCGCGCCTGACCGCCACGCCCTCTACCGGTCACTCAGGTAACGCTCCTTCACCCATTGCCCGGCGGGCCGTTCGCGGTTGGCCTGGAATTGCTGCTGGACCGGCTCCGGCAAACTGGCGATCTCAATCCCTTCCCAAGGGGTGCCGGCAATCCCCATCATCGGCGCCAGCAGACTGGCGGCGGTAATGTCCGCCAGCGTCAGGCTTTCTCCCACCAGGTAATCGCCCCCGTTCCGGGCTAACAGATTCTCCACCAGCGTCAGCCCTTCCTCGACCCGTTCGCTGGCATAAACCACCGATTTCGGCTCGATGGCGTACTTGCGACGGATCACCTGACGCAGGGGCGACGCCAGCAACCGCGTCAACCAAGGGGCCATTGCCGCCGGCGACAGCAACAGTTCCATGGTTTCCGGGCGATCCAGCACCTGTCCGTACATCCAGGTCCGCAAATGAACCCCCAGGCGGTCGAACTGTTGCTCCAGTTCAATGACCCGATGACGCAAGGCCGGCGCCTCGGGAATCAGGGAACGCTCGGGATAGTACTTCTCCAGGTAATAGGCAATTCTGGTCGAGTCCCCCACCCTGCGCTCACCGTCACGCAGCACCGGCACGGTACCGATCCGGGCCAGCCAGCGCGTTCGCGGCCAGTGCGCTCCGGGCAGCAGGTCGCGGGTCTCGTACGCCAGCCCCTTGTGCTCCAATTGCCAACGGCTCTTCTCGCAGTAATGGGAAATGGGAAACTGGTAAAGGATACGCATGATCATCGGACTCTTGGTTTTCTGACCAGCCAGTCTAGCCGCGCCCCGGCGCCGTCATATCGGCGCCAGCGCCTGTTCGCCACGGCTCCCTGGCAACCCCGCCATGGCGGTCGCTTTTTGCCGGCGGCTTGAGTAGCATTGCGCCCTCGAACGTGGAGGTATGGTTATGGGTATTCAGTGCGGCATCGTGGGACTCCCCAACGTGGGCAAGTCCACTCTTTTCAACGCCTTGACCAAGGCGGGCATCGACGCCGAGAACTTCCCTTTCTGCACCATTGAGCCGAACACCGGCGTGGTGCCCATCCCCGACCCACGGCAGGACAAGCTGGCCGCCATCGTCAACCCGGAGCGGGTGCTGCCGGCCACCATGGAATTCGTCGATATCGCCGGTCTGGTGGCCGGCGCTTCCAAAGGCGAGGGCCTGGGCAACCAGTTCCTGGCCAACATTCGCGAAACCGACGCCATCGCTCATGTGGTGCGCTGTTTCGATGACGAGAACGTGATCCACGTGGCCGGCAAGGTGTCCCCCCTGGACGACATCGCCGTCATCAACACCGAACTGGCGCTGGCCGATCTGGACACCGTGGAACGCGCCCATCAGCGCGCCACCAAGGCCGCCAAGGGCCAGAACAAGGAAGCCCAGGCGCTGTTACCGGTGTTGGACAAAGTGCTGCCGTTACTGAACGAAGGCGAACCGGCCCGGGCCGCCGAACTGAGTGACGACGAACGCAAACAACTGCGCAGCCTCAACCTGCTCACCCTCAAACCCACCATGTACATCGCCAACGTGGACGAGGACGGCTTCGACAACAACCCGCTGCTGGGCGCGGTACGGGAACTGGCGGAAAAGGAAAACGCTTCGGTGGTGCCGATCTGCGCCAAGATCGAAGCGGAAATCGCCGAGCTGGACGACGATGAAAAAGCCGACTTCCTGGCTGACCTGGGCATGGAAGAGCCTGGCCTGAACCGGGTGATCCGCGCCGGCTACAGTCTGCTCGGTCTGCACACCTACTTCACCGCCGGCAAAAAAGAAGTGCGCGCCTGGACCGTCAAGATCGGCGCCACCGCCCCGCAAGCCGCTGGCGTCATCCACACCGACTTCGAGAAAGGCTTTATTCGCGCCGAGGTCACCGCCTACGACGATTACGTCGCCTACAACGGCGAACAGGGCGCCAAGGACGCCGGCAAATGGCGCCTGGAAGGCAAGGAGTACGTGGTCAAGGACGGCGACGTGGTGCACTTCCGCTTCAACGTCTGATCCCGCTTGCCCCTCGCCCCAGGCGACCAGGGCCAACCCGCCCGTCAGGCGGAAACCGGCCCCACCGGTTTCCGCCCATGAACCTTTCAGCCCACCTTCAATCCGATAGCAGCCAGCTTACGGATAGACGCCGTTTCACTTTCAATGGGACGGCGCCATACTGCCTTTCCTGAATACGGATAAGAGGGCTATCGGTGCCAGGCAGGAAGATCACGGTCGCTGGTTTGTTGCTCGCCGCCGGTGAGGCCCGCCGCATGGGATCACACCATAAATTGCTGGCCGAATTCGACGGCTGTCCGCTGGTAAGACGATCAGCGCAAACCTTGTTGTCGTCCCGCCTTTGCCCGGTCATCGCGGTCACCGGACATCAGCACTCACAAGTCGAGTCGGCACTGAGTGAACTCGAGGTGGAACCGCAATTCAATCCCGCCCATGGCACCGGCATCGGCAGTTCCCTGGCTTGCGGGTTTGCTCATCCGGCGATCATGAAAACCGGCGGCACTCTGGTGATGCTGGCCGACATGCCGGCGATCACCCCGGATCATGTCCACCGGCTGGTCCAGGCATTTCGCCAGCACGGCGGTAACGTGATCGTGCGCGCAAGCTGCGACGGGCAACGCGGCAATCCCGTCATCATTCCCGAGGCCCTTTACAACGACATGCGGCAGCTGTCTGGCGATACCGGAGCTCGATCATTGATCGAGCGGTCGGAGTTGCCGGTCCTCGACGTGGAAACCGGCCCGGCCGCGCTTCTTGATGTGGACACGCCAGAAGCGGTCATCCGGGCGGGCGGCGTGCTGAAAATCTGACACCCCGCCAGCACCGGGCACGATCCACCTTACCGGGATTCAGACAAAGGTCACCAAGCGCGTCGCGGCGACATCGGCGAGCACCGAAATGGCCAGGGACGACGCCTCTCGCGCCGGCCCGAACAGGCCAATCGGCGCCTTGATCCGGGCCACGTCCTCATCACTGAAACCGAGGCCGAGCAAACGTTCGATGCGTTTACGGTGGGTTCGGGTACTGCCCAGGGCGCCGAGATAAAAGCCCGGAGCGTTCAGCGCCTTTTCCAGGAACGGCAGTTCCACATCCAGATCGTGATGCAGAAGCACAATGGCGCTATGGGCATCAGCCACCCCGTCCAACCCTTCCCTGGCCCGCGACGGGTCGAGAACGACGGCATCGTAGCCCGAGCATTCCGCCAGCAGGGCGACGCGTTCCGCTTCAATGCCGCCCCCGGATATCACCACCCGCGTCACCGGACGATAGACCGACACAAAGGTGTCATCGCGCCACCCGGCCTGTTCCGGTGACGCAACGCACCTCAACGTTTGCTGTTGCGGAGAGTAAGCCAGCCCGGCCGGACCGCGCTTGTCGAGACACGCGATAACCTGATCGATGGCGTCGATGTCTCTGAGTACATGAATGGCGACGGTGATGCCGCCTCCGCAGGGCAGTACGATGTCAAAAAATGGCGAGCCCTCGCCGTAGAGCACGGAGCGATCACGGCCCTCGGCCAGCGCGAGAAGCGCCTCGGCGGCGACGGCCGCTTCCACACAGCCGCCGGAAACAAAGCCGGCGAATTCGCCCTCCTCGGTGACCACGACCTGCGAACCGAGCGAGCGCGCCGCCCCTCCTCTTATGTCAACGAGCATGGCGATCGCCACACCGCCTCCGCGGAAGCTGGCCCGCGCGAATTTCAGCAGTTCGAGCGGGTCATCGGTCCGCAGCGTTCGGACCGGCGATGCGTGAACCCAATGGTGTTCCTTCAAGACCGACTCCGAAACAGATCAATCCGCGATCCGACTTGCCACATTCAGGTCACCGTCCCCACCGGCAAGCTGCGCACGCGCTTACCGGTGGCGGCGAAGATGGCATTGCACAGGGCCGGAGCCACCGGTGGCACCGGCGGCTCGCCCACGCCGCCCGGCGGCAAATCATGGTCATCGTTGAGCAGATGAGTACGTATCACCCGCGGCGAGGCGTTGTGGCGCAGCACCTGGTAGTCGTGGAAATTGCTCTGTTTTACACGCCCTTTCTCGAAGGTAATCTCGCTGGTGAGGGCCAGACTCAACCCCATGACCGCGCCGCCTTCCATCTGGGCACGAATGCGCTCGGGGTTGATCTGTGGGCCACAGTCCATGGCCATGTCCACCGCCAGCACCCGGACCGCGCCCTTCTCGTCCACGGCCACCTCGACCACGGTGGCGGTGTAGCTCATGAAGCTGTAACAGAAGGCCAGGCCCAGACCATGCCCCTTGGGAAGCTCCCGTCCCCATTTGGCGCCTTGGCAGGCGGCCTCGATGACGCCACGCAAACGGCCCGTGTCGTAAGGATAGCGTTCCGGTGACTCGGTGTAGTTCCAGGTGTCAGCCATGTCGCCGGGATCGATGCGGCGTGGCGGACCAATCAGATCGAGCGCGAACTGCCGGTGGTCCTTGCCGGCGCGGTGCGCCAGTTCGGCGATGAAACATTGCGCCGCGAAAGCATGAGGAATGTTGGCCACCGACCGGAACCAGCCGATGCGCGCGTGGGCGGCGACCTCCGCGGTTTCGACCCGTACATTCGGAATCCGGTAAGGCATGTTGATGGCCGACATGGCCGACTCGAAAAGCTGCTGCCCCTTGGCGCCCTCGGCGAACAACGAGGCAATAGTGGGGGCGGCGCTGCGATGCAGCCAGGACTGAACCTTTCCGGCCTGGTCGATGACTGCTTCCAGCCGTTCCGCCGAAACGGTGTGCAGGTAGTCGTGGTGGATGTCGTCTTCGCGGGTCCATACCAGCTTGACCGGCGTCCCTTCGGGCATGGCCCGGGCAACGATGGCCGCTTCGTCAACATAATCCGGTTTGGATTTCCGGCCGAAGCCGCCGCCCAGCAGCAGCACGTTGACCTTGACGTCCTCGGGTTTGAGTTTCAGTCGTGCCGCGACCGCCTGTTGCGCCGCCGCCGGATTCTGCACCGAGGTCCAGACCTCGGCGCGACCCTCCTTGATCAGCACCGTGGCTACCGGCGGTTCCATCGACGCATGCGCCAAATGCGGGATGTAGTAGTCAGCGGCGAACCGCTCCGTCTCGGCGGCGTCGTTCCACACGCTCACGGCATCACCGTTATCACGAATGGTTTTACCCGTTGCACGCGAGGCCTGCGCCAGTGTCTCGCGGAAGTCGGCGGAGTGGTAGCCACCGTTGGGGCCGTCGTCCCACTCTATCTCCAGAGCTTCGCGGCCCTTGATCGCGGCCCAGGTGTTGCGCGCCACCACGGCGACACCGCCCAGCGGCTGGAATGCCGGCGCCCCCTGGAAAGCGGGAATCTCCACCACCTTCACGACACCGGGCACGGCCAGAGCTTTCTCACTGTCGAAACGGCGCGGCTTGCCGCCCACCACGGGCGGGCGCGCCACCACGGCGTAAACCATGCCAGGCAGACGCATATCCATGCCATAGGTGGCCTGGCCCTTGCCAATGGCCTCCAGGTCGACCAGGCGCACCTGGTCCTTACCTATGTAACGATAGTCGTCACGCGTCTTGAGTTTGAGCTGCTCCGTTCCGGGCACCGGTTGCCGGGCCGCGTCGGCCGCCAGCTCACCATAGCCCAGACGTCGCCCGGAGCTTTGGTGAATCACCTCATGCCGCACCGCCCTGACCTCGGACACCGGCACCGACCAGCGGACGGCGGCCGCCGCTTCCAACATCTGTCGGGCCGCCGCGCCCACACGTCGCATCGGCATCAGAAAATGGCGCATGCTACGCGAGCCGTCCACATTCTGGTTGCCATAACGGGCCTCGTTGGCTTCCGCTTGCACCACCCGCACGCGATCCCAGTCGGCCTCCATTTCATCGGCCACCACCATGGGCAGACTGGTACGCACGCCGGTTCCCATCTCGGCACGATGCGCCACTATGGTGACCGTGCCGTCCTCGGCGATGGACACGAAAACCAGAGGATCGTCCACCGTACCGCCCGGCATGGAGTCGGCACCGTATTTCTTGGCATCCGCATCCGCGGCTCTGGCGATGGTAACCAGCCCCCCCGAGGTCACCGCCAACGTCAATGCCCCCAGGCTGCCCTGGAGGAAACGGCGCCGGGAAAGTTGTAAGGTCGTGGACATTATTCGCCTCCTTGCGCCAGACGGCCCGCCGCCTGCTTGATCGCGGCACGAATACGCGGGTAGGTGCCACAACGGCAAATATTGCCGCCCATGGCGCCATCAATCTGCTCTTCCGTGGGCGCCGGCGTCTTCTTAAGCAACCCCACCGCCGTCATGATCTGCCCGGCCTGGCAATAGCCACACTGGGCCACGTTGTGCTCAACCCAGGCCTGCTGCACTACCTGGCCGACACGGTCGGATGCCATACCCTCAATGGTCGAAATTTCACGCCCCGACGCCGCGGAAGCCGGTGTGACGCATGAACGAATGGGGGCGCCATCAAGGTGCACGGTGCAGGCACCACATAACGCCATGCCACAACCGAATTTTGTACCGGTCATACCGAGTTCATCGCGCAACACCCACAACAGGGGCATCTCCTCGGGAACCTCAACGTCCCTGGTTTTGCCATTGATTTTCAGTTGCGTCATGACGAACTCCTTCGCGTTGCAAATTGGCGTGGCAGCCCCTGAATAAGGGCCTGAGTTCATACCGCAAATCAAGAGCCGTGCAAAAAAACACGCATCCGGCCACTACGGTTCCATGGCTTGTTTGCGACATTCGTCACCGAATGATGTTTATCAACATCCGACAAAAAGCAATGTCAGGTCAATACCGCACTGTTGCCTGTTCCTGCCGGAATGATCCCGCCGTGGAGCGATGCCGGATCAAGTCCGGCATGCCGTTTTCAGACTTTTGGTTTGAACCCACTTCATGCCGTCACCAACGAGACAACCGGTCCAGCCAGGGCGCCGAGTGCAGCACGCCCATCAGAACATACATCGCCGCCATTCCCGTCAACCAGGACAAGTCATGCGCCGAATGATGAGAGCCGGCCAGCCCGGTCATCAATGCCATCATGATACACAGAGGGGTGGCCGCGAAGGCGAGAAAGCCGGCCACACCGGAAGTGGGCCGCCTTTCAGCTCCATTATTCATCGCTGTTTCTCCCATGCCAGCCGGTTATCTACACAGGCTCATAGGCGTCACGGTGCCGCCACCAGACACCACCGCTTTCGTTGCGCCCTTTGGGAGCCCGGTCAAGCCATTGGTAAGCTCCCCAAAGGCCATCGAGGCCGCGGGCGTAAGTGGAGTAGGTGTGATAGACCACGCCGTCTTCGAGTATAAAGGCGCTCATGCCCGGCCGATCCCGTTCAAAGGTCGGTGCATCCACGCCACACATAGCCGCGAACGTGGCTTCCGCTTCCTCGCCGCCACCTTCCTTATTCGCGCGCCAGGGCCGTTCCGGTTCGCGATGGAAGTTATATTCAATGCCTTCGCTTTGTTGCTGTTTGGTGTACGAGGCGGAAAAGTCGAAATTGAAATCGCTGTGTTGCGAAGAGGCCCAGGAAAAATCCCAACCCATACGCTGCTTGAAAGAGCACAGCTTCTGTAATGGTGCCCGGGAGACGGCCCACAACATGACATCGTGCCGCGCCAAATGCGTGACGAAACCATTGAAGCCATCAGCGATCATCGAACAGGATGGACACCCCGCCTTCCAATCGGGGCCGAACATGAAATGGTAGATCAGCAGTTGGGATCGCCCCTCGAACAGATCGGCCAGGGAAGCATTGCCCCTATCGGTTTCAAACACATAGCTCTTGTCCACCGGCACCCAAGGCAGAGCCTGCCGCCGCCGTGCCAACTCATCGCCGCGCCGTGTCAGTTCCTTTTCCTCCCGCAACAGTTGTAACCGCGCCTTCAACCATTCTTCATGGGTTCCAATAACGTGGCTTGTCATGATGATGCCCTCCAAGTGATTGTTGGTCATGGGCTATGCTAGGTATCAACCAGCGGGCAGCGTGAGTAACAAAGATGGCGGGATTCCGATGGATTCATTGATCACGGCGGCGGCTCGTGCTCTCGCGGCGGGCGATCCGCTGGCCGCGCTCAACCAGGTCGCCCTGCGTGATGACGCCGCCGCGCTGGCCATGCGCGGCATTGCGCTGGCGCAACTCGGGGACTTGACTCGGGCCGGTGCTCTGCTGAAAGACGCGGCTCGGGCCTTCGGAAAAAAAGAGGCTCTGGCTCGGGCCCGCTGCATCGTCGCCCAAGCCGAGGTCGCGCTGGCGTCACGCGATCTGGGTTGGTCCGAGCAGCCTCTTGAGTTGGCAAGATCAACGCTGAAAAAGCACGGCGAGCGGATCAACGCCGCCCATGCCCGACATATCCGAATCCGGCGCCAACTGCTGCTTGGCCGTCTTGACGACGCGGAGCTGGGACTGTCCGGAATCGACGCCTCGTTCTACCCTCCTCCCTTACAAGCCGCCCATGAATTGGTGATCGCCGGCATCGCCCTGCGTCGTCTGCGAACACGGCGGGCCCGAGCCGCTTTTGTCCGTGCCGACAAGGCGGCACGCCAAAGCGGCATTCCAGCTCTGATCGCGGAGGTGGAACAGGTCGCGATCACGCTGACGGTGCCAGCGGCGCGATTGATTCATGCAGGCCGGCAACGAACTCTACTGCTGGAGGAAGTGGAAACGCTGTTCGCTTCCGACACGCTGATCGTGGATGAATGCCGGCATCTGGTCCGTCGCGGTCGCATCACGGTTCCGCTCATGGGACGCCCGGTACTGCTCGCGCTGGCCCGCATGCTGGCCGAGGCCTGGCCGCAAGACGTATCCAGAGACGCCCTCATTGAAAGGGTATTCCGAACCCGCTTCGCCGACGATTCCCACCGCGCCCGGCTGCGGGTGGAAATCGGGCGCCTGCGTCAGCACCTGCGAGGCCACGTCGGCATAAAAGCAACCCACCGGGGTTTCACCCTGGCTCCCGGGCCCGGCATGGAGGTGGCCGTGCTCGCCCCTCCGGTGGACGGAAAACACGCCGCCATGCTGGCCCTGCTTGCCGACGGCGAGGCCTGGTCCAGTTCGGCTCTGGCGCTGGCATTGGGCGCCAGTCAACGTACCGTGCAAAGAGCGTTGGAATCGCTGGCTCGGGCGGAAAAGGTGCAATGTTTTGGTCAAGGCCGCGCTCGCCGCTGGCTGCTTCCTCCGATTCCCGGATTCACGACAACGTTGTTACTCCCTGCCCCGCTGCCGGGTGGCTAGGATGAAAACACCTAGTGTAGCAACGAGGACAACCTCATGAAGACATCAGCAGCCGATCTGCTCCGTGAATACGGACCTTTCCCCGACATCAACGCCGTCCACGGCGTGTCCTTCGACGGCCGGCACGTCTGGCTTGCCACCGGGGAGACGCTCACCTCCTTGGATCCCGAGAGCGCTGAAACCGTGCGCTCATTGAACGTCCCCGCGGATGCGGGAACCGCTTTCGACGGGCAATATTTGTTTCAGATCAGCGGCGACCGGATACAGAAGATCGACCCGCGAAGTGGCACGGTCATCGCCACACTCCCCGCGCCCGAAGGCGGCAACTCGGGTCTCGCCTGGGGCGAAGGCGTACTCTGGGTTGGACAGCATCGCAGTCGCAAGATCCATCAGGTCGATCCGGAAACCGGGGCGATTCTACGTACTCTTGAGTCCAACCGCTTCGTCACCGGAGTAACCTGGGTGGAAGGCGAGTTGTGGCACGGCACTTGGGAAAACGATGAAAGTGAACTACGACGTATCGACGCCACCAGCGGAGAACTTCTGGAACGCATTGAGATGCCGGCCGGAATGGGCGTATCAGGGCTCGAATCCGATGGCCGGGAGCGTTTCTTCTGCGGTGGCGGTGGCAGCGGAAAACTGCGAGCCGTACGTCGCCCTGGATGACACAAGCGAACCAACAGTATAAGAGGAAAGCGCCCGGCATAAACCGCCGGGACCGCTTCCCTCCGTTCTTCTTTTTTCGGGATTATGGCTTTCTCACCTTGCTACTCGGTGGGCACCCGCTCCCGCCGGCCATGCACCACCGCCAGCCCGGCCAGGATCGCGATCATCCCGGCCAACGACATAACCGACAAAGCGTTGCCGAACACCAGGTAATCCAGCACTACCGTCACCACCGGAACCAGGTAGAACAGGCTGGTCACATTAACCAGATTACCGGAGCGAATCATTCGATAAAGCAGCAACTGCGCCGCCACCGAGACGCCCAGCCCCATCCAGACCACCGGCACCAGGAACCCCACACTCCATTGCCAATGAAAGGGCTGGAACGGGATCAGCAACACGCACAACACAAGAGTCACCGCGTACTGTAATGGCAGCACCTCACTCGGCGGCAGCGCGATACGTTTCTGCCAAAGCGCGCCCACGGTGACACAAAGCAAGGCACCCATGGCAAACGCCATACCGGTCCAGGACAACCTGGCCAACACCAGACTCTGGTAGACCACCAGTGTCAGCCCCAGCAAAGCCAGCAGCAGCCCGGCCAGACGCCACGGAGAAAAACGCCGCTCGGTGAGAACCAGAGTAAGGATCGGCTGAGCCCCCAGCACCGTGGCCAATAGTCCCGGTGTGACCTCATACTCCAAAGCCAGGAAGTAACACAGGGTATAAAAACCAATCAGCAACAAGCCGACGCCAGCCACGGGCAGACGCTGTCCTCGAGGAGGCAGCAAGCGCCCACCCCGGATCAGCAGCAAGACGCCCAGCGCCAGAGCAAAACGCAAAATCAAGAGGGCAAGAACCGAGCCGTGGTCCAACCCCCAACGAGTGACGATGGCGGCACTGCCCCACAGCAACACGAACGTGGCCATGGCGCCCTGGGCCGCCCAGAAGTTATTTTCCGTTTTCATGAAACACTCATCCATCGAATACGAACGGACCCCGACCTGACGCCGCGGAAACCGGGCGGCGAAGCCGTTAAAGCAGGTCAGGGAGGTAAATCAGCGGTATCAGCCGCGAACGACTTGGCGTACCACGGCAACGGATGTCCGAACCGCCGTGACGACGGAGGAAACCGGTGGGGACATGCCATGATCGCGTACGCGGTCGCCGGGGAACCGGACAGCTACAGCGACGGGAGTTGCGATCACATTCATGAGGGAGAATCCGTTCGTTCAGGATTTGACGGCGTCCATGTTAATACAGGAGCCGCTCATGCACCAGCATGATGCATGAGCGGCTCCCGCCGACCTGACTTTTGGATAATCAGCGGGCCGTCTTCAAATCGCCGCTTGCGCCATCGGCGCCACCGGAAACACCCGGTCATAGGCCCAGTTGAAACCGAAGGCATAGAACAGATAGAACAGCACCATGGCGAGGTCCATCATCAGCGCCTGCATCAAACCGATCCCCAGATACCAAGCCACCATCGGCAGCAGCATTACCAGCAAGCCACCTTCGAACAGCAGCGCATGCCCTACCCGCATGCGCAGGGTTTTCCTGGTATGGCCCAGCCAACGGAACATGGCGTGGTCGAATCCCAGGTTGAATACGAAATTCCACACGGTGGCGATGGTGGCACCGGCCACTCCCAACACGCCCATGTGGGCAGCCGGCAACTGGAACAGGTAAGCGCCGACCGGGATCATGATGGCCAACCCGATGACCTCGAACAGAACCGCGTGACGAACCCGGTCCTGAGCCGTACGCAATGCCATGATGGAGCACTCCTTGATGATTTGACGTGCGCCTAATCTATCTTCAATATCGCATTAATAAAGTTAGTTGCCATCTAAATTTCAGATAGATGAGTGTTTCTCTGGACCAGCTTCAGGCCTTCGTCGTCGCCGCCGAGACCGGCTCGTTCTCCGCCGCCGCCCGGCGACTGCGCAAGGCCCAATCCGCCGTCAGCACCCAGATTTCCAACCTGGAAGAGGATCTGGGGCTGGCGCTGTTCAGCCGCGCCGGGCGCAGCCCCTCCCTGACCCCGGCCGGGGAACGGCTGCTGCTGGAGGCCCGGGTGATCCTCGACCGGCGCGAACACCTGATCGGTGTGGCTCGCAGTTTCGAAGCTCATGTGGAACAGCGGCTGGTGGTGGCGATCGACGAGATTTATCCAGAGCAGGCCATGGCCGAGGTGTTCGCCGAATTCGCCCGGCACTTCCCCCATGTGGAACTGGAGCTGCTGTTCCCGATGATGGAGGACGTCAGCCGTCTGGTACTGACCGGCCAGGCCGACATCGGTGTGATGTGGCGTCAGGAAATTCTGCCCACCGAGCTGGGCTTCCAAACCCTTGGCTGGGTGCCGATCAAAATGGTCTGCGGTAAACAACACCCTTTGGCCAACGTACGGGTGGACTGGGAGGATCTGAAACGCCATCGCCAGATTCTGGTGGCCGCGCGTAACGACGGCCCCGAGAAACAGCGTTTACGAGTGGCACCGGAAGTGTGGTGGGTGGAAAGCCACTGGGTGATCCTGCAACTGGTGCGTCAGGGTATCGGCTGGGCCTTTGTCTCCAGCCATGTGATCAAGGCGTCACCGGTGGCGGCGGATCTGGCGATCCCGGAACTGCAGTTCGACGATTTTGATCTGCCGGTGGCGGTGGAGCTGGTCTGGCACAAACAGCGCCCCTGTGGTCCAGCGGCCAAATGGCTGCGGGAACGCTTCGCCGCCATCCGAATCTGAGGCCGTTTTTCTTCAGCGAAACACCAGCTCCGTTCTCACCATAGAAATAGAATCCACCACTGTCTGCGTATCACTCTCCTCAACCGGCCCGCTTCCGGCATGGTGAAAGAGAGTCAGGCCGGCGCGTCGGCTTCACCGGCATCGGGAAAACGCCGCGCCCAGGGCTCCGGCGCCAGTCGGGCGGTGTTAGCGATGAAACTGACGGTGGAATAGAACCCGCACAACGCCAGCACTTCCAGTTGCTGTTCCGTTTCCCAGTGCCGGGCGAACAACGAGTGCGCTTCCTCGCTCAAATCACCGCCACCAAGCAGTTCATCAACCACCCGGATCAGGGCTTGTTCCACCTCGGTCCAACATGGAGCCTCCGCCACCCCGTGCCGGGTAGCGATCAGCTGCGCCTCATCCAGCCCCGCGGCCTTGGCGAAAACCCTGGCGTGCACGCCCCACTCGTACTCGCACCCATGGCGCGCGGTGGTACGCAAGATCACAATCTCCCGATGACGTAAAGGTAACGGGCTGGCCTCATCCAGCAGTCCCGCCGCGCCGAGTTTGCGTAACAGACGGGGACTGCGGGCGAAAACCCGGAACAGGCTCAACACCACGCCGTCCCGCTGCGGGTAGTATTTGTCCAGTATGGCCTGAGTCTCGCTGTCGAATGGCGGTCCCGAAAGGGGCATCAAGTCATGTGTCATTGTCGTCTCCTGGTCGCTACAATATGTGTAGCACAGACTCAGTCTCCGCTACTTTTTATGTAGCAGTCAAGTCCTTCAACAAGGAATCGCCATGACCAAGAAGACCGTCAACCAACCGGTCCGGGGATCGACCACCGGCCGCCCGATCATGGTGTTGCTGGATATTCTCGGGCAGCGCTGGACGCTCCGTATTTTGTGGGAGTTGCGCGATTCGCCGCTGTCCTTCAGAGCCTTGCGTCAACGTTGCGACCAGGTGTCGCCCACGGTCCTGAACGATCGATTGAAAATCCTGCGCGAGTCGGGCCTGGTTCAACGGGAAGACGGAACCGGTTATCGTCTCAGCCAGGCCGGCGAGGAGTTGGGGACCACGCTGCTGGCGCTCAACCGCTGGGCCGAAACGCATTGGGCTGGCCGCTGAGCGCCCTCTGCTCCGCCCCATCCGGCCCCGGAAGGAAGCCCCATTGATGGATCGCACTCAACTGCAGGGAACGGGATACGCCTTCGGCACCAGCGCACTCTGGGGGGCCACCGGTATCTGGGTAGCGCTGCTGACGGTTCTACCGGTGTCTTCCACGCTGTTATTCCGTTTCGTTACCGCCGCCGCATTACTGGTACCGGCACTACTGCTCTCCGGCGGCATCCGCAAACCGACCCGCGACGGCTATGGCGCGGGCGCCCTGCTGGCCGCCTATTATCTGTTCGCCACCGTCGGTTTTTATTTCAGCAACGTGGTCAGCGTCTCGCTGTTGGTCTCCACCTCACCGTTCTTCGTTATGTTGATTCGCGTTTGCCGGCGGGAGGCTTTACGTGGCCGTGAGATAGCAGGCGGGGTTCTGGCGTTTACCGGTGTGTTGGTGCTGATTACCGGCAGCGCCGCAGCGACCACCGGCCGCCTTCCCGCGCTCGGTAATTTCTGCGGTCTGGGCGCCGCTCTGACCATGGCTTTGTATTCACTGGTCGGGCCGCGTTTACAGGGACAGGGTTGGACCGTGGTATTGATCAGTTGCCTGCTGGGCGCGCTGGTCAGCCTGCCATTCGCTCTGCCGACGCTGACGTTGCCCGAGTGGCCGCAATGGGGATTGTTTGTGGGGTTGGCGCTGTTCTCCACCCTCGCCCCCGGCTATCTCTACCCGCTGGCCTGCCAGCGCATCACCCCCACGGCAGCCACGGTAATCCGCCTCAGCACGCCGTTTTTCACCGCCCTGTTCGCCTGGTTGATCCTCGGCCAGACCCTGGGACTTCACCATTTGCTTGGCGCCCCGCTGATGCTGGCCGGGGTTTATCTGACGTTGCCACGAGCCTCTTCATCAGACTGAGCCGCTTCGGCGGACTCGGACTGGCGCCGCCAATACCAGGCCAGCACCGCGCCGGAGAGGTTATGCCAGACGCTGAACAAAGCACCGGGCAAGGCGGCCATGGCGGTGAAATGTTTCACCGCCAGCGCCACGCCGAGACCGGAATTCTGCATACCCACTTCGATGGCGAGCGTGCGGGCGCGGCGCGCATCAAAGCGGAACAGTCTGGCAACGCCATAGCCGGCGGCCAGGCCGATACTGTTGTGCAGCACCACCGCCAGCATCACCAGAACACCACCACTGGCGATACGGGATTGGTTCAGAGCCACGATGATGCCGATTACCAGGACGATGGCGGCCACGGAAATCAGCGGGAAGGCCTCACGCACCCGATCCAGCTTCGGCCCCAGTAAAGAATTGATCAGGGTGCCGCCGACCACCGGCAATAAAACGATCTTCACCAGGGAAACCAGCATCGCCGCCACCGGCACGGGCAGGGTTTCGCCCAGATACAGCCACACCAAAGCCGGCGTGGCCAACACCGCCACCAGGGTGGAAACAGCAGTCATGGCGATGGAGAGCGCCACATCGGCCCGGGCCAGATAGCAAATCACATTGGACGCGGTACCGCCGGGACAGGCGCCGACGATCACCAGACCGACCATCACTTCCGTGGGCAAGGCCAGGACCTTGGCCACCAGCAGCGCGGCCAGCGGCATGACCAGGTATTGCAGGACCACCCCCAGGCCAATGACGCCGGGGGCCCTGAATACACGCAGGAAGTCCTCCCAGGTCAGGGTCAGCCCCATACCGAACATGATCACCATCAGCAGCGGCACGATCCAGTCGGACAACGCCGCCAGCGGCGCCGGCATGAAATAGGCAAAGATGGAAAACAGAATCGCCCACAGCGGGAAAAGTCTCGCGATCATGCCCTGCCCTCGTTATTTGATGTTGTTGTTCTGGGTACCGCCGCGCCAGTCCGTCAGTCGGTGCCTTCCCGGGCCTTGATGGACTCGAAGTCCTCATCCTTCAATTCCGGCAGCTGCTCGTCACAGCCCTGGATGCCCTGGCGGCGCAGGTTCTCGCACACCCGGTCCAGCTTGCCATCCACCGCGTGCATATGATCCAGCAGCGTCCCAATGGCCTCCGCCACCGGGTCGGGCATGTCATTGCTGACACCGTAAGCCTGGAAGCCGATCTTCTCGGCCATCTCCTGGCGATTGCGCTCCTGCTCGGAGGCCGGCTGGCGAATCACCCGTCCGGGGATACCGATCACCGTGGCCCCTTCCGGCACCTCCTTGGTCACCACCGAGTTGGAACCGATCTTGGCGTTCTTGTGCACGGTGAACGGCCCCAGCACCTTGGCGCCGGCGCCGACCACCACACCGTCTTCCAGCGTCGGGTGGCGTTTGCCCTTGTTCCAGCTGGTGCCGCCCAGGGTGACGCCGTGATAGAGCGTGACATCGTCACCGATTTCCGCCGTTTCGCCGATCACCACGCCCATGCCGTGATCGATGAAAAAGCGCCGGCCAATGCGCGCCCCCGGATGAATCTCGATGCCGGTCAGCCAGCGGCTGAAGGTGGAGATCAGACGCGCGAGCAGTTTCATACCATGCCGCCAACACCAGTGCGCCAGCCGGTGGAACAAGACGGCGTGCAGCCCCGGATAATTCAGCAATACCTCAAGGGTGTTACGCGCCGCCGGGTCACGGTGAAAGACGGATTGGATGTCCTCTTTGATCTGCTCGAACATAGTTACCTCTGAGAGCCTGTTTGCCTGCTCTATGAGCGGTCATCCAGGGCCTTCTCAATGGCCACCAGGGTGCCGCGCAGGATATTGATTTCCATTCTGTCGGGGCGTGCGCGCAGGAACAATCGCCGCATGCGGGTCATCACCTGGGCCGGTTTCTCCGGGTCCAGGAAGTCACTGCGCACCATGATCCGCTCCAGATGATCGAGGAAGTGCTGGACCGCGTCGTTGCTGGCCGCCGGCTCGTCCCAGTACATCCGGGGTGGCGTCATGGTGGCGCGATTGGCCCGCGCAGCCTTCGGCACGGTGTCGTCGTCAGCCAGCACCAAACGCAGTTCATAGGCAATCAACTGCACCGCCGACGCCACGTTCAGCACACCATACTCCGGGTTGGTGGGCACGGAAACATGCAGGTTACAGCGGTGCAGTTCTTCGTTGGTCAGGCCACGATCCTCACGCCCGAACAGCACCGCGATACGAGCATCGGCGGGCTCCTGTTCCAGTTGCTGGCCAAGCTCACGTGGCGTCAGGCAGGGCCAGGGGATACGGCGGCGGCGGGCACTGGTGCCCACCACCAGAGTGGCGCCTTCCAGGGCTTCGTCCAGGCTCTCGCAAACCCGGGCCGCGGCGAGAATGTCACCAGCGCCGGAGGCACGGGACGTGGCTTCGGCACTGGGGTAGATCTTGGGCGTCACCAGGCGCAGGTCGCTCAGCCCCATGGTCTTCATGGCACGGGCCGCCGCGCCGATATTGCCCGGGTGGGTGGTCCCCACCATCACCACGCGCACGTTATCTAACATGATGTATCCAGATCACGGGAAAGAAGGGAGTTTAACAGATTCTCACCTGCCCACGGTCCTCCGCCTCTGCTAAACTTCGCGGCAACACGGCCGTTGGCCGAATCGCTCTTTTAAACCGACAGGATACCGGCATGCACGCGCCGCAAGTGAACATTGCTCTGCGAGCCGCCCGCCAGGCGGGCAATCTGATCCGCCGCGCGGCGGAGAACAACGATCCCCTGACCGTGGATCAAAAGGGCATGAACGACTTCGTCACCCAGGTGGACCGGGCGGCCGAAGCTCGCATCATCGAGGTGATTCGCAAAGCCTATCCGCAACACGGCATCCTCGCCGAAGAAGGCGGCGAAATCGCCGGCACCGGTGAAGGTGTCGATTATCAGTGGATCATCGATCCTCTGGACGGCACCACCAACTTCATCCACGGCTTTCCTCAATATTGCGTATCCATTGCCCTGGCCATCAAAGGCCGGGTCGAGCACGCGGTGGTCTACGATCCGCTGCGGGATGAGGAATTCACCGCCAGCCGCGGTCGCGGTGCGTCCCTCAACGGCCGCCGTATCCGGGTCAGCAAGCGCGCCGGTCTGGCCGGCGCCCTGATCGGCACCGGCTTTCCCCTCCGCGCCGAACTGATCCAGCACCTGGATGCTTATCTCGGCATGTTCAAATCCATCGCCGAATCCGCCTCCGGTCTGCGCCGCCCCGGTTCCGCCGCCCTCGATCTGGCCTGGGTCGCCGCCGGTCGCATGGACGGCTTCTTCGAGATCGGCCTGGCGCCCTGGGACATGGCCGCGGGGACGCTGCTGGTCACCGAGGCCGGGGGGCTGGTGGGCGATCTCGCCGGCGGCCACGGGCACCTGGACTTCGGCCATGTGGTGGCCGGAGCGCCCAAGGTCTTCAAGGGCCTGCTGCAGAAAATCCAGCCCCATCTCACCGCGGCTCTGCGCCGCCAATAAGCCCTGCGCGGGCTCGCTCCCGGCGGGCCCGCCGCCCGCCTGTTTTTCTCGATCACCCTGATTTGTAAATCCGATTTACCAGGGGATGGGATTGCGCGCCGGGCTCTGCTAGCGTAACTCTATACCTCTATTTTCACGGGCGCGGTCGCACGACTGCGCCTCTTGCCTTTGATGCGCTTTCAGGAGAGCCACGCCATGACCCAGCACAACCTCAAGGACTCTGATCTGTTCCGCCAGCAGTGTTTCATTAACGGGCAGTGGTGTGATGCCGAGGGTGGCGCCACCCTGGACGTGGACAATCCCGCCACCGGTGACATCATCGGCACCGTGCCCCGCATGGCGGAAGAGGGAACCCGGCAGGCCATCGCCGCCGCCGACAACGCCCTGCCCGCCTGGCGTGACAAAACCGCCGAGGAGCGCGGCAAACTGCTCTACGCCTGGTATGAGTTGATGATGGCGCACCAGGACGACCTGGCCACCATCATGACCCTGGAGCAAGGCAAACCGTTGGCCGAATCCAAGGGCGAAATCGCCTACGCCGCCTCCTTCCTGAAATGGTTCGCCGAGGAAGCCCGGCGCGCCTATGGCGACACCATTCCCGGAGCCCGTCCCGGCCAGCGTATCGTGGTGATCAAACAACCCATCGGGGTGACCGCCGCGATCACCCCCTGGAACTTCCCCTCCTCCATGATCACCCGCAAGGCCGGCGCCGCCCTGGCCGCCGGTTGCACCATGGTGGTCAAACCGGCCAGCGCCACCCCCTACTCCGCGCTGGCACTGGGTGAACTGGCTACCCGGGCCGGCATTCCCGCCGGTGTGATCAATGTGATCACCGGTTCCGCCGCCGCCATTTCCACCACCATCACCCAGTCTCCGGTGGTGCGCAAAGTCAGCTTCACCGGCTCCACCGAAGTGGGCAGCCAGTTGATGGCGCAGTGCGCCGAACACATTCAGAAGGTGTCCCTGGAACTGGGCGGCAACGCGCCGTTCATCGTCTTCGACGACGCCGATCTGGACAAAGCCGTGGAAGGCGCCATCGCCAGCAAATTCCGCAACACCGGGCAGACCTGTGTGTGCGTGAACCGGTTCCTGGTACAGGACGGCGTGCACGATGCCTTCGTGGAAAAACTGGCGGCGGCGATCAATCAACTGAAAGTGGGCGATGGCTTCGAGGACGGCGTCACCCAGGCACCGTTGATCAACGGTGGCGCGGTGAAAAAAGTGCTTGAGCACATCGAGGACGCCAAATCCAAGGGTGCCAAAGTGGTGGTCGGCGGCGCCGCTCATGAACGCGGCGGCAACTTCGTGCAACCGACCCTGATCACCGGCGCCACCCAGGACATGGAATTTTGCCACGAAGAGACCTTCGGCCCGCTGGCCGCGGTGATCCGTTTCCAGGACGAACAGGATGCGATCCAACTGGCCAACGACACCCCGTTCGGCCTTGCTTCCTACTTCTACAGCGAAAACATTCACCGCGTGTGGCGCGTGGCGGAAGCGCTGGAAGCCGGTATGGTGGGTATCAACGAAGGTTTGATCTCCAACGCCGCCGCCCCGTTCGGCGGCGTCAAGGAATCCGGCCTGGGCCGTGAAGGCTCCCATTACGGCATGGAAGAGTATCTGGAAGCGAAATACCTCTGCATGGGCTGATCGCGCGGACGGTAATGACCACGGCAGCGCGTTAGCGCTGCCCGTTTCAAGGAGCCGCCCATGGTTTCCATCGCGTTACTGCCCGGTGACGGTATCGGCGGCGAGGTGATGGCCGCCACCGTGCCGGTCCTCGATACCCTGGTCCAGCGGCACCGGTTGCCGCTGGATTACCGGGTTCTCCCCTGGCCCGCCACCGAATGGCACCGGCAGCACGGCAGCATGATGCCGGACGACGCTCTGGATCAGTTGCTCGGCTACGATGCCTTGCTCTTGGGGGCGTTAGGGGATCCCGGCCCGCTGGATCAGCCGGACCGCTATCGTCTGCCCGACAGCATTTCCCTCGCCCCTTTGCTGACGCTGCGCAAATCGCTCAATCTCTGGGCCTGTGAACGCCCCGCCCGCTACTATCCCGGTGTCCCCTGCTACCTGTCCGATCCACGCGCCACAGAACTGGATATGCTGGTGATTCGAGAAAACAGCGAAGGGGAATACGCCGGCCAGGGCGGCCGCCTGCGCGCCGGCACCGAAGACGAAGTCGCCACCCAGTTGGAAGTGTTCACCTACGCCGCCACCGAGCGGCTGATCCGCCATGCTTTCGAGCGGGCCCGACAACGGGCCAGGGAGCGCCGTGAAGAAAAACGGGTGCGTGCTTTCACCGGCCCCGGAGGCGAAACCCGGGAGTCCCAGGTTTGCCTGATCACCAAACGCAATGCCCAGGCCTTCTGGGGTGATCTTTATGACCGCGTTTTCCAGCAGGTGGCGGCGCAGTACGCCGATGTCGCCACCCACCACGAGCTGGTGGACGCGGCGGCGATGAAGTTCGTGCAGTGTCCCTGGCGCTTCGATGTGGTGGTGGCCAGCAACCTGCACGGCGACATTCTTACCGATCTGGCCGCGGTCCTGGCCGGTGGTTTGGGGGTGGCGCCTTCCGCCAATATCAATCCCGCCGACCTCGATGTGCCGGCGCTGTTTGAACCGACCCACGGCTCGGCGCCGGATATCGCCGGCCGCAATCTGGCCGACCCGCGCGCCACTTTGTTCAGTCTGGCGCTGCTGTTGCAATGGTTAGGAGAACGGTTAGGAAAACGGTTGGGGCAGCGCTCGGATGCCACCGCCGATATTAAGAACTCGAATGAAAAAAGTCGGCTTTTTTATAGCGCCGCACACCAATTGCATGAGACGCTGATTACGGATCTCGCTGCCGGACATCCGGTCAGTGGCACCGATGCCGTGGGCCGGCGCATAGCCAACGCTCTACGGTAAGCCGAACGGCATCGGCGCTGGCCCCCGGGGCTTAGAAGCCTGTTCAAGGGCTCTACGACACGGAGGAGAGAGCGATGCATCATCTGTCTCCATTGCTGGTGCAATCCAGCGGCATCTGCGCGGAGCGCGGCGAAGGAAGCTGGTTGTTCGATGCCGAGGGGCATCGCTGGCTGGATTTCACCTCCGGCATCGGCGTCACCGCCACCGGCCATTGCCACCCCAAGGTGGTGGCCGCCGCCCAGGAACAGGTGGCCCGCCTGGTCCACGCCCAGTACACCACCGTCACCCACCCCAACATGCTGCGCCTCACCGACCGGCTCAGTGAGCATCTGCCCGCCGGCCTCGATGCCGTGGCATTCTCCAACTCCGGCAGCGAAGCCGTGGAAACCGCCATCCGGCTGGCGCGGCATGCCACCGGCCGCCCTAATCTGATCGCCTTTCAAGGCGGCTTTCACGGCCGCACCCTGGCGGCGGCCTCGCTGACCAGTTCCACCACCAAGGTGCGCAGCGGGTGGGGGCCGATGATGGCAGGAGTGTTCTTCGCGCCGTTCCCGCACACCTACTTGTACGGTTGGGATGAAGAAGCCACCAGCGCCTTTTGTCTGCGTCAGCTCGACGAACTGTTGTTGACCCAGAGTCCGCCGCACGATACCGCCGCGCTGATCATCGAACCAGTACAGGGGGAGTTCGGTTACTACCCGGCACCGGCCTCGTTCCTGGCCGGTCTGCGCGAGCGCTGCGACCGCCATGGCATCCTGCTGATCGCTGATGAGATTCAGGCCGGTTACGGCCGTACCGGCCGCTTCTGGAGCCACGAGCATGCCCGGATCCAGCCGGACATAGTGGTCACCGCCAAGGGGTTAGCCAGCGGCTATCCACTATCCGCCGTGGCCGCCGCCAAGGGCTTGATGGCCCAGGGACGCCCCGGTTCCCAGGGCGGCACCTACGGTGCCAACGCGGTGTCCTGTGCCGCCGCTCTCGCCACCCTGGAGGTGATCGAGGAAGAGGATCTGGTCAACCAGGCCGCCGGGCACGGCCGCTATCTGCGTGAACGCCTGGAGGCACTGGCTCGCAAACACGACGACATCGACGAGGTGCGCGGCAAGGGCCTGATGCTGGGCGTCGAGATGGTCCGCGCCCCCGGCCAGCCCGACGGCGAACGCGCCCAAACGCTGCTGTCCCGGTGCGAACAGGCCGGCCTGTTGCTGCTGCGCTGCGGCACCCATGGTCAGGTGGTGCGCTGGCTGCCGCCCTTGACGGCAAGCCGTCAGGAAATCGATCTGGCGGTGGATACCTTCGAAGACGCGCTGGAGAACACGGCATGACGTTGCCGCGGGTTACCGTATTGCTGGCCGAGGACGAGCCCGATCTGCCCGGCCTGGAAAGCCTGGAAGGCCTGGCCCGGATCCACCAGCACCGTGGCGTCGATGGTCTGGCGCCCCGGCTGGCGGAAACCGATGTGCTGGTGGTCACCGACTTTCGCGTCGACGCGCTGGAACGGGCCTGGCCCTCCCCCTGTCCGATTCGTTGGGTGCATGCCACCAGCGCCGGCGTCGACGCACTGATGATTCCGCCTCTGCGGGACAGCGATATTCCGGTCACCAACGCCGCCGGCATCTTCGATCGCGGTATCGCCGAATACGTGCTGGGCGCGCTGCTGCTGTTCGCCAAGGACACCCTGGGCAATCTGCGCTATCAGCGGCAACGGCAGTGGCGGCACCGGGAAACCAAAATGCTGCGCCAGCAAAGCGCGCTGGTGGTCGGCGCGGGTTCCATCGGCCGGGAAGTGGCAACCCTGCTCGGCGCCCTGGGCATGGAAGTGATCGGCACCGCGCGGCGGGCGCGACAACATGACGACGCCTTTGCCCGGGTCCATGCCCAGGAGGATCTGCCGGCACTGCTGGGTGATGCCGACTACGTGATCATTACCGCGCCGCTGACCCGCCAGACCGAGGGGCTGTTCAATAGCGACACCTTCGCGCGGATGAAACCCGGCGCGGTATTGGTCAATGTGGGCCGCGGTGCCATTGTGGACACCCGCGCTCTGCTCGCCGCTCTTGATGGCGGCCACCTGGGTGGCGCCGCCCTGGACGTATTCGAGCAGGAGCCGCTGCCCACCGATCACCCGCTCTGGGACTACCCCAATGTGATGATTTCCGCCCACATGGCCGGCGACGCCCAAGGCTGGCGTGCCGCCCTGGGCCACCAGTTCGTGGACAACTTTGAGCGCTGGCGCCGGGGGCAGCCCCTGCGCAATCCGGTGGATACGCAGCGGGGTTACGGTCAACGCTGACCTCGCCTCGCGCCGTTCCTCCACCCCCGTGCCGGCACCGCCACCAGCGGAGGAGGCCATCCATGAGCGAGGATATACGCGCCCTGAGCGCGCGGGCATTGCGGCAAGCCTACCAAAGCCGGGCATTGTCCCCGGTGGAGGTGACCGAAACCCTGCTCGATCAGATCGAGCAACAGGACCCGGCATTGAATGCCTGGTGTCTGATTGATCGTGATACCACTCTGACCTCCGCCCGGGAGGCCGAGCAACGCTATCTGCGCGATGATAGCCAGGGCTTGCTGGACGGCGTTCCGGTGGCGATCAAGGATGTTTTCCTCACCCCGATGTGGCCCACCCTGAAAGGCTCGCGCACCGTCGATCCGGTCAAGACCCTGGGCAAGCGCGCTCCGGCGGTGGCGGCACTGGAACGCCACGGCTATGTGCCATTGGGCAAGACCACGACGCCGGAGTTTGGCTGGAAAGGGGTGACCGACAGCCCCCTGTGCGGCGCCACCAACAATCCCTGGGATCCGGCCAAAACCGCCGGAGGCTCCAGCGGCGGATCGGCGGCGGCGGTGGCCGCCGGCATGGCGCCGCTGGCCCTGGGCACCGACGCTGGCGGCTCCATTCGCATTCCCGCCGCCTTCTGCGGCATCGTCGGACACAAACCGACCTTCGGCGAAGTGCCGCACTGGCCCGCCAGTCCGTTCGGCACGCTGGCCCACGCCGGACCGATGACGCGCACGGTGGCGGACTGCGCCCTGATGATGCAGGTGTTGAGCGAAGCGGATTCGCGCGACGCCCAGGCCGCCCCGCGCCGCCCACGGGATTATCTGGCCGCCCTGGACGGCGACCTCAAAGGACTGCGTATCGCCTACAGCCGCAATCTGGGCTACGTGGATGTGGCCGCCGACATTGAACAGGCCTGTGATGAAGCGGTGAAGGTATTGCGGGAGCTGGGCGCGGAGGTGGTGGAAGCCGATCCGGGCTTTCGCAGTCCCCTAGCCGCCTTCGGCCACCTGTTCTACGGCGGCGCGGCCAACGCCTGCCGGGAGTTGGGCGCGCGCCAGCGCTCGCTGATGGACCCGGCCCTGATGGAAGTGGTCAGCAAAGCGGAGCGGCTGTCTATGCTCGACTATCTGGGCGCGGTGAACGAACGGCTGGCGCTGTCGGAACGGATGGCGCTGTTCCATGAGAAATACGATTTACTGGTGACGCCGACACTGCCAATCACCGCCTTTGATACCGCCCGGGAAGTACCCGTGGACTGGCCCAGCACCCGCTGGCCCACCTGGACGCCCTTCACCTACCCGTTCAACCTCACTGGCCAACCGGCATTGTCGCTCCCTCTGGGCCTGGACAGCGCCGGCTTGCCCATGGGGCTGCAGATCGTCGGCCGCCGTTTCGATGACGCCCTGGTGCTGCGCGCCGGGCATCAGTTCGAACAGCAACGGCCCTGGCGACGGTTTCCGCCGCTGGCCGGGGTCGACTGACCGGAGGCACTCTCAATGGGTAAGCACCGTCGACAGGAGGCACCGTGAGCGAACTGGACATCGACTTCTACGAATCCGAGGACCCGATCTGGAATCCGGCGCTGCACACCATGCCGGTGCCGGGCATCCGCCGCATGGTGAATCTGGCCGCCACCATGGACGACGTCATTCATTTGTCCATTGGACAACCGGATTTCAAGCCACCGGAGCACGTGGTGCAGGCGGCCGTGGAGGCGCTGCAAGCCGGCCAGACCGGTTACACCATGGACGCCGGACTACCGGAACTGCTGGACGCTCTGGCGGACTACTACCGGAATCGTTATCAACGGCCGCTGGTGCCGGAAAACATCATGGTCACCACCGGTGCCACCGAGGCCATCTATCTGGCACTCACCGCCACCTCCGCGCCGGGTCGGGAGTTCATCGTGCCGGAGCCGGCCTTCATGCTTTACGCGCCCTTGATCCGCATGAACGGCGGCGTCGTCAAGGCGATCCCCACCCACGCCGAACAGAACCACCAATTGGACCCCGAAGCGGTCATCGACGCCATCGACAACAACACCTGCGCCATCGTACTCAACTCGCCGAGCAATCCCACCGGTACGCTCTATCCACGGGAAACCGTGGAGGCCATCGTCCAGGAGGCGGCCTACCGGGGCGTCTATGTGATCAGCGACGAGGTTTACGACCATCTGGTTTATGACGGGCGAGAATATCCCAGTGTGCTGTCATGCTGCGCCGACCTCGACCACGTGATGGTGGTTTCCAGCTTTTCCAAGACGTTCAGCATGGCGGGGATGCGCATCGGCTGGTTGATGGCCAGCCAAGGCGCGATCAAGAAGCTGCGCCGCTATCACATGTTCACTACCACCGTGGCCAATACACCCTGCCAGTGGGCGGGGGTGGCGGCCTTGAACGGCGACCGCTCATTCGTGGACACCATGCTGGCCGAATATCAGCGGCGGCGGGATCGATTGGTGGAACTGGTGGAGCGGACACCGCACCTGACCGGCTACCGGCCCGAGGGGGCCTTCTATCTGTTTCCGTCGCTTCCGGAAGGCGTCAACGGCGGCAATGTGGCGCTGAAGCTGCTGCGAGAGACCGGTGTCTGCACGGTGGCAGGGGACACCTTTGGCGAATCCTGTGCCAACGCCATACGGATCAGTTACTCCACCTCGCTGGAGCAGATCGAGGCGGCGTTCGAGCGCATTATTCCGTGGATGGCCAAACAGGATTTCTAGGGTGAGGCTAATCTCTCAGGAGGTTTCCACAAGGCCGCTGTAGGAAACTCCATGGTGCCCTGCAAGCTCACTGATACGCCGATTCGCCAGCAAGCTGGTCTCCCACGGATCATGCTACACAGCCGCTGTGGGAGCTTGCTTGCAAGCGAATGGCCAGCGGCCCGGAGGCATTCGTGTCCAAGCGGAGCGCCGCCCGGGCCTCTTCCACAGCAATGAACCACGAAGCCGCTCCGTGGGAGCTTGCCTGCAGCGGCTTCGTGGGCAAGTCCGTACGAAACGGCCCAGGCGGCACCCCGCCATCAGGGCATATCGTCCACTTCCTTCTTCTCCGGAATGATGAAGTCCTGCTTATCCACTTTCATCAGGAACAGCATGTTGGTGACCACGTATATGGACGAGTAGGTACCCACCGCGATCCCCACCAGCAGCGCTTCGGAGAAGGCACGCATCACTTCACCGCCAAAGAAGAACAGGGCAATCAATACCAGCAACGTCGTGAAGGAGGTGTTGATGGTCCGACTCAGGGTTTCATTGAGAGAGCCATTGATGATCTTCTCCGCGTCGGTTTCCCGGGTATCGCGGAAGTTCTCCCGGATCCGGTCCGCCACCACGATGGAGTCGTTCAGCGAGTAGCCGATCAACGCCAGCACCGCCGCCAGCACCGTCAGATCGAAAGTCCAGCGCGTCAGCGAGAACAGACCCAGGACGATGATCACGTCGTGCAGCAAGGCCACCACGGTGGCGACACCAAACTTGTTGGTGAAGCGGAACCACACGTAAACCAACATCAGGCCCAGCGCCATCAGCAGCGCGAGGCCGGACTCGTCGCGCAGTTCGTCGCCGACTTGCGGACCAACAAATTCCACCTGCAGAACCTTCAGCCCGGGCAGCTTGCTTTCCACCACCTCTGTAAGCCGCGGCCCTACCTGATCCGCGGGCATATCGTTCAGGGTGGGCACCCGGATACTGATATCCCGGGGCGATCCGTAACGCACCACGGTGGCCTCTTCGAACGGAGTGCCTTCCAGCGCGGAACGCACATCGTCGATGATCACTTCATTTTCGCCCTTGGCCACCACCGAGGTGCCACCGGTGAAATCCATCCCCAGATTCAGCCCCTGGGTCGCCAGCAGCCCGATGGAGCCGATCACCAGAATGATCGACAGCGCCGCGAATACCCGCCGGATGCCCAGGAAATTGATGGAGAAAGGAGCCTTGTTACTCATAAGCACCTCAAATACTCAGTTTGGCCGGCGGACGGGCGCCGCGGCCGTAGACCATTTCCACCATGGCGCGGGTGCCCACGATGGCGGTAAACATGGAGGAGAGGATGCCGATAAACAGAGTCACCGCGAACCCCTGCACCGAGCCGGTGCCGGCGGAGAACAGGATCACCGCGACGATCATGGTGGTGATGTTGGCATCAAGAATGGTGCTGAACGCCTTGGCGTACCCTTCATCGATGGCCTGCCGTGGACGCACGCCTTTCTTTAATTCTTCCCGGATACGTTCATAGATCAGCACGTTGGCGTCCACCGCCATGCCCACTGTCAGGACGATACCAGCGATGCCCGGCAGGGTCAGGGTGGCGCCGGGAATCAGCGACATGATACCGACGATGATCAACAGGTTACCGACCAGCGCCACATTGGCGAAGATACCGAACACCTTGTACCAGACCAGCATGAACACCAGCACCAGAACCATGCCCAGCGCCATGGATTTGAGGCCGGCCTCGATATTTTCCGCCCCCAGGCTGGGACCGATGGTGCGCTCTTCGATGATGGTCACAGGCGCGGCCAGGGAACCGGCACGCAGCAGCAGCGCCAGCTCGGACGCTTCCGCCGGGCTGTCCAGACCTGTAATCCGGAAGCGGCTGCCCAGAGTGTCCTGGATAGTGGCCACGTTGATCACGTAACGGTCGGTGGTGCTCACCGGTACTTGCTCGGTCTCACCGTTCTCATTGGTACGCGAGCGCATCTCGGTCTTGGTTTCGATGAACAGCACCGCCATCGGATTGCCGACGTTCTGTGAGGTCACCCGCTGCATCCGGCGGGCACCGGCGGAATCCAGGGACACGTTCACCTGCGGGGTGCCGTTTTGCGGATCGAACCCCATCTGCGCGTTGGTGACTTCGTCACCGGTGGCGATCTTGGCGCGATCCAGAATCACCGGACGATCCCCCTGACCGCGGAAGGGGAAAATCTCGGTGCCCGGCGGCGCCACGCCGGTGGCGGCACGGCTGGCCGGATAGTCCTGATTGACCAGCCGGAATTCCAGGGTGGCGGTACGGCCGAGAATACGGCGGGCCTGGGCCGCGTCCTGTACCCCGGGCAGTTGCACGACGATGCGGTCCGCCCCCTGCCGTTGCACCACCGGCTCGGCCACGCCCAGTTCGTTGACCCGGTTATTCAGCGCGGTGCGGTTCTGATCCACCGCGTAATCCTGCATGTCCTTGAGGGCGGTCGGGTTCAGGTTGAACACCAGCACCCGCTGCTCGGGATCGGAGTCCAGCGAGAATTCCGGCAGCGCGTTACGCAGCAGAGTGCGGGCCGAGTCGGCGTCTTCGGAGTTGGCGAACTGCACGCGCAACTGCTGGCCGTCTTGCCGCACGTCGCGGTAACGAATGCCTTCGTTTTTCAGCGCCAGTTTGATCTGACCGGCCCAGGCTTCCATGCGCTGGTTCACCACCGCGTCCATGTCCACCTGCAACAGGAAATGCACACCACCGCGCAAGTCCAGCCCCAGGTTCATCGGCGAAGCGCCGATGGCACGCAGCCAGCCTGGAGTGGTGGGTGCCAGGTTCAGGGCCACCACGTACTCATCGCCGAGGGAGCCGGCGAGAAGCTCTCGGGCACGGAGCTGGCTGTCGTTATCGCTGAAGCGCACCAGCCAGGAGCCGCCGTCGATGTGTTCGCCGGGCCCGTGTTGCAGACCCGCCTGATCCAATTGCCGCAGCACGCGCTGGCTGGCGCTGTCGGACACCTCGCCACCGGCCTTGGCACTGCTGATCTGTACGGCCGGCGCATCGGGGAACAGGTTGGGAAGAGCATAGAGGCCGCAAACAAACAGCACGGCCATGAGCAGGAAGAATTTCCAGCGCGGGTAGCGGGTCATAATCGTCTTCCGGTATTGCCGGGAGGCGGCGGCCCGGAGCGACCGGGCCGGACACACCTCTTTTTATATGGATTTGATGGTGCCCTTCGGCAACGTGGCCTGGACACTCTGTTTTTGCAGTTTGATTTCCAGATTGTCGCTGATTTCCACCACCACGAATTCGTCGGTGACTTTGGTCACCCGGCCGAGAATGCCGCCGGCGGTTACTACCTCGTCACCTTTGTTCAGGTTCTGCACCAGATTGCGGTGTTCCTTGGCGCGCTTCTGCTGCGGGCGGATCAGGAAGAAATAGAACACCGCGATCATCACCACCAGCATGATCAGTTCGATGCCACCGCCCGGACCTCCGGCGGCTTGTGCATAAGCGGGCGAAATCAACCAGTTCATCTCAATTCTCCACGTTTTCGCGTTAAAGAGCGGGCACATCGCGGCCCATGGCCGCATAGAAGTCGCCGACAAAGGCGCTCAATGTACCCGCTTCAATGGCCCCCCGCAATCCAGCCATCAGCCGTTGGTAATAGCGTAGATTGTGGATGGTGTTCAGCTGCGCGCCGAGCATTTCACCACAGCGATCCAGGTGATGCAGATAGCTGCGGGAAAACTGGCGGCAGGTGTAGCAATCGCAGCCCTCCTCCAGCGGTGACAGGTCGCCGCGGTGGCGGGCATTACGAATCTTGATCACCCCTTCACGGGTAAACAGATGACCGTTGCGCGCATTGCGGGTGGGCATCACGCAATCGAACATATCCACCCCGCGGCGCACCCCTTCGACAATGTCCTCCGGCCGCCCCACGCCCATCAGATAGCGAGGCCGGTCAGTGGGCATATGCGGCGTGATCCCGGCCAGAGTACGCCGCATTTCCTCCTGCGGCTCGCCGACACTGAGCCCGCCGATGGCATAGCCGTCAAACCCGATGTCGGTCAGACCGGCCAGGGATTCGCGGCGCAGATTATCGTACATGCCCCCCTGTACGATCCCGAAACAAGCCGCATCGTTCCCTTCATCGGCTACATGGGCCGCTTTCGAGCGGCCCGCCCAACGCAGCGACAGCCGCATGGACTCGGCGGCCTGGGTCTCGGTGGCCGGGTACGGGGTGCATTCGTCGAAGATCATGCAGATGTCACTGCCCAGAGAACGCTGTACCTGCATGGCCCGTTCCGGCGTCAGTTCCACCCGATCGCCATTGATCGGGTTCTTGAACACCACGCCCTGCTCGGAAATCTTGCGCAACTCCCCCAGGCTGAACACCTGGAAACCGCCTGAATCGGTGAGGATCGGCTTGTCCCATTGCATGAAGCCGTGCAACGAACCATGACGTTCAATGATTTCGGTGCCCGGACGCAACATCAGGTGAAAGGTGTTGCCCAGGCAGATTTGCGCGCCAGTATCGGCCAGGTCCCTCGGCAACATGGCCTTGACCGTGCCGTAGGTGCCCACCGGCATGAACGCCGGGGTCTCCACCTCGCCACGGGGGAAGGTCAAGCGGCCACGGCGCGCCGCGCCGTCGGTGGTCAGCAGATCAAAGCTCATTCGGGACATGGAATACACTCGCCTGACGCCAGACGCTGGACGCCCGACGCTATAAAACAGAAATCATAAAGGTAGAAGCGTAACCGCATTGCTCAATTATTCCTTCGAAGCCGCCGCGTCCGGCGTCTGGCATCCAGCGTCCGGCACCCTTTCGATGAACATGGCATCGCCGTAACTGAAAAAGCGGTAGCCTTCACGGACTGCTTCCCGGTAAGCCGCCAGCACCCGTTCCCGGCCGGCAAAGGCGCTGATCAGCATCAGCAGGGTGGAACGCGGCAGATGGAAGTTGGTGACCAGGGCGTCCACCTGACGAAAACGGTAACCGGGATAGATGAAGATATCGGTTTCCGCCTCCCCCTGGGTCAACGCACCGTCAGCGCTGGCGGCTTCCAGAGCCCGCAGCGCCGTGGTACCCACCGCCACCACCCGTCCGCCACGGGCTCGCGTCGCCAGTACCTGCTCCACCAGGGCTTCACTGATACGAAAGCGCTCACTGTGCATGTGATGCTCTTCCACCTTATCCACGCGCACCGGCTGGAACGTGCCCGCGCCCACATGCAAGGTGACGAAGCCCGTGTCCACGCCCTGCTCCCGCAGCTGCTCGATGAAGGCCTCGTCGAAATGCAAACCGGCGGTGGGCGCCGCCACCGCGCCCGGCTCCCGGGCATACACGGTCTGATAGCGCTGCAAGTCGGTGTCTTCGTCCGGGCGGTCGATGTAAGGCGGCAACGGCACGTGGCCAATGCGCTCCAGAGCATCCAGCACCTGCTGACACCCGGTGAACACCAGGTGGAACAATTCGCCACGCCGACCGCGAACCTCCGCCGCCACGCCGTGGTCAAATTCCAGCCAGCCGCCGGCCTTGGGCGACTTGGAAGCCCGCACATGGGCCAGCGCCTCACGACCGCCGAGCAGACGCTCGATCAGCACTTCCACCCGCCCGCCGGTTTGCTTGCGGCCGAACAGGCGGGCCGGGATCACGCGAGTGTCGTTGAACACCAACAGATCGCCGGGCTTCAGCCAGGCGGACAGATCCGGAAACCGGCCATGCCCCATCCCCGCCCCGGTCAGCGTCAGCAAACGCGCATCACGCCTCCGCGCTGGCGGATAGCGGGCGATCAGTTGGTCCGGTAACTCAAAATCAAAATCGTCGACTTGCACGTATCACCCGTGTTCAGCTCACATGTGTTCAGGAGCAACCTTTGCCGTTCTTCGACATTTCCACCGTGGCGGTGAGGGACAATCGATCATGCAGAGTTTGATGAGGATGCACCAACACCACCAGATAACCGGCCCCCAGCATCAACCAGGACACACCGGCGGCGGCGAAACGGGCCAGGGTCTGCCAGAATTTCACCGGCCCGCCACGATAGCCACGAATTTGCAGCCGCCAGGCGCGCATTCCCAGAGTCTGGCCACCATGCAGCCAGAACCAGGCATAGAAAGCCCAGGTCTCCACCAGCAGCAGGGGGAACAGCACCCCCTTCAGCACCATCGGATCGGCCCGGGTGACACCGTTGATCTCCTGGGTCGGCAATCCCGTGTGGTTATAAACGATGACGAAGAGCCCGGCGGTTATAAACCATAACGCCAACACCAGAAAGCCATCGTAGACCAGCGCCATCAGCCGTTTGATCAGGCCCGCGGGTCTGGCATCTTCGATCATCGCTGCTCCATACGAGTTACCCGGGCGACGGCCCGCGGAGTGACCGCCACTGAGGGCGCCCCATCACGGATGGTGGTCACAAATAAATCGTCCGGAACGATTTTTGACGTCGCTCCGGCGACGGCCCGTAAGGTGACCATCATGAATGATGGTCACAAAAAAACCCGCTCGGCGCGGGCCTTTTGAATCATCGGCGGCGCGGTCGGCTCGGCGACCGGCCCAAACGGCGGCTATTCTAGCAAACCCGGGCCCCCCTGTCCCGCCGTGGACCGGCGTCACAGCCCGTCATCATGGTTGTTGCGGGGCGCCCCTCGGCGGCGGTACAAGGGCACTATGACCCCGGTCACCGGGGTGCCACCCGGAGGGAGTCCCATGTCCGGCTTCCGCCTGTACGCCCTGCTCGTTCTGGCTGCCCTGTCGACACTCCTGACTGGCGCCATCGCCACCGCTTCACCGCCTTCCGCGCCATCTCTCGGCGAACAGATCCGGGACCGCTATGAGACCGTGCTGCCGTCCCTGCCACCGGACAAGCAGCGCCACTACGCCCTACGCCTGTACCGTCTGACCGGCGACGACGTTTATCTGGCACCGATCCGCGACGAGGTTCTGGCCATTCTGCCGCGCTGGCGGCAAGCCATGCAGGCCCTCGACTCCGCGGACCAGCGGCAGGCCCTGGCCAGCCAATTGGTGGACGACTACCGCGACGACACCCTCAAGTATCAACGCCGCAAGGCCTTGCTGCGCCGCAGTGGCGAGCTGCCCTTCGCCAAACGGTTACTGTACCGCGTCAATCAACTTGAGGAGTTGCATCTTGCCGGCAAACCGCCGTTTCAGGGCACCGGCCGCGCCCTGGCCTATCTGAGGGAATTCGACTTCCGCTCCTTCGTACTCGATCCCGAGGTCATCACGGTGTACTCGGCGCAGACCGCGAACCTGGTCTACTACCTGTACCGGCTCGGATTACAGGATTTGCGCGAGCCCTACCAACAGGCCTTTCGGCGCGTCTACCCACCCGACACCCGGCACCAGGGGCTCGAATTGCAGGAAAAGGTCTATGGCATGACCCATCTGGTGATCGCCGCCAGCGGCTATTACCAACATGCCGTGGCGCGCAAGGACTTTGCCTGGATTTTCGATTATTTCGAGCACCGGGCCGGCCACGTCATCCAAGGCACCAAGCCGGATGTGTATACCGAGATGGCGCTGTGTTTCCTGCTCGCGGAAGAGCCGGACAACCCGGTCATCGGCAAGGTCAAAGCGGCGCTGGAACGGGAGTTTGATGACAAGGCGGACATGATTCCGGCCACCGACGGCAGCACCGACCCCGCCCGCGGCGAGCACCGCAACACCCTGGCGGTGATGCTCTATTACTGGCCGGAGAAGCTTCACACGGGTCCGGACCTGTCCCGGACCCGCCCCTTCCAGCAAGCGCCGTCCATACCCAAAGACACCACAACAGGGCGGAAAAGTATCGATGGCGCCCCGTCTCAAGCCTCCCGCACACGGTTCATGGATTGATAAACGGCACCTTCAAAATCCAGATAGCCCGCGAACGAGGAGGGGTCGCCGAAGGGCAGGATCTGGGTCGCCCAGTAGCCACCGATGCCGTTGCGACGATCAATCCAATAGAACAGGTTAGCCAGCCCCGCCCAACCGATAGCGCCTTTAGGGCGACCGGTGGGAGCGTCTTCCTCCACCGTCATGAAGGTGAAAGACCACCCCTTCTTCAACCCCGGAAAGAACTCCGCGTCATTGGATAACGGCGCGATGACGCCCGGCAACATACCCACTTTCTGATGGGGTTCGAGTTGGTTGGTCACCGCCATGGCGACAGTCTCGGGCTTCAGCACCTGGCCGTTCGATCCGGCGCCGTCGTTGAGCCACATACGAATGAACTTCATATATTCCGGCACGCTGGCATACAGACCATGTCCGCCGCAGTCGACTTCCGGTTCATCCGGCAGAAAGAAATTCATATCCTCGAGTGCACCATCAGCCTGGCGCGCGTAGACAGCGGCGGTACGATCCCGCATGGCGGCGGTGCGGGTAAACCCGACGTCTTCCATGCCCAGTGGCGCAAAAACGCGTTCACGCAAGACCGTGCCCAGACGCTGGCCACGGATGCTCTCGACGATCTGGCCGACCCAATCAATGTTCGTGCCGTATTCCCATCGGGTCCCGGGGTCGAACAACAAGGGTGTCTCAAGACTCGCTCGAGAGCAGGTTATCGCGCCGGGCTGGCCATGCTCCGCCGCCATGCGCGAATAGTTTTCGTTGAAAAAGTCATAGCCAAAACCGGCGGTGTGGGTCAGTAGTTGGCGGGTGGTAATGTCGGATTCCGGTGCTCTCAATACCGGCTGGCCACGGGCATCAAAGCCATCCAGCACCGGCAATTCGCCAATGACGGGTACATATTCCCTGGCTGGTGCGTCCAGATCCAGCAGTCCCTCCTCGACACATTGCAGCGCGGCGGTTCCCGCGATGGCCTTGGTGGTGGAAAAGATCGCGAAGACAGTGTCCTCTGTCATTGGCATTCCGTCCGGCCCTCGCTCTCCGGCTGCGCCGGAATACAAATCACGCTCCCGATCCGTGACCATGGCGACGACGCCGGGTACACGCGGGCTTTCCGTGACAACTCGATGAAGGATGCTGTCAATGGACGCTCTCAAGTCGGTCATGTCATTGTCCTTTTATTGAATGTTGTGGGATGACGGACAGTGAAGCGTGCGTCGGCATGAGGCTACGCGCCATTCGAAATCGGCGGGCTGCATTCCGAATCGGAAGATATTTTGTATTACGTTTGTTTCGCGGCGGCCAAAGTGTGTGAGGGCAGTTCGCCGAAACGGCGCCTGTAAATGCGCGCCAAGGCCCCCAGGTTGACGTACCCCCAATCAGCGGCGATCGAAGTCACGGTTTCTCCCAGCGATGGGTTTTGCAAGGCCTTGCGCAAGCCCTCCAATCGGCGGGCACGTAAAAAGTCGTACGGGGTAACGCCACGGGAGCGCCGAAATCCATCGGACAGTGCCCGAGCGGAAACCCCCACCATTCGTGCGATTTCGCCGATGGTGGGTGGGTTATCGGCCTGCTCGGACATGATTTCCTCGGCCTGACGAACATAGCGTGGCGTCACCGGCATGGTTTCCTTGCGCATTGCCAGGCCCACGCCATCCCCCCATGTTTGCAACAGCTCCAGGCATAGCAGTTCCTCCAGGTGCCGGGCCATCACCGGCTCCGCCTTGAGGCGGCCGCAGGCCTCGACGGACCGGACCACATAGCACAGCAAGGCATACCACCGCGAGCCGTTCCCTCCGAAAGCCAATCGTCGGGTCCACAGCGTGTCGTCCGGCACGAACCCCAACCAATGCATGGCGACATCGGCCATCGCTTGATGGGGGATCGTCAGGTTTAACTGCATATGATGGCTGTCGGCATCGAGCCAATAGTCGGTTCTTGAACAATCGACCACGAAGCTTTCCCCCGCTCCGGTGCTAACGTCAGAGACCTCGTCCTGCTTATGGCGCAACGCACCTTTAATGGTGTTCAGGACCAGAATATTCCCCGCCGCCGGATCGAAATTATCCAGATGAACGGGAACGCCATAAGAAAATCGCGTCATCGTGATGCGTTGGACTTCCACCGAACGCATGGTGGCGGAAGGAAGCAACCGCGGTGTAGCCGGCCTTACGCGATAGGGCATATAGACCCTGCGGCAGAATTCCTGAACCTCGTCCCAATCTCTGGATGACGTGGGGCCATCTTGTGCGATGGGGCGGCCCGACATGTCAGTCAATAGTGCCTGCTCCAGCATTTGCCTCTCCACCACCTGCTTTCAGGAAATCCGGACATCACTTCTGTCATAAAATGTCCAGTGCCGCCATACAACTTTGGTGCGATCAACAGTGCGGATATGGAGCCCGGCGCCGGGTCCGATATCCGATACTCGAGCCATTCAGAACCGTTCGTGGCAAGAAGGCAGGCGGCGTGATGATATCGCAGGCAAAAAAGCCGGAGAACAGCGCCCCGGCCTATGATTCGCCAAGTTTAAGGTGTCTTGGCGCACCACGAATTTGGTACAGAGGCCGGACTTGAACCGGCACGCCCATCTCCCGCTGCCAAGACGGTCATCGTGGTCCCTTGCCGCTTGCGGCATGACGCCCTGTCGGATCGAGAATCAGGGCGGCCTCCGGACTCCGATCCTGCCCTCCCGCCTATAACGACACTATAACGGCACCCCCACGAAGGAGGCGCTCAACCACGCGCCAGTGGCCGCTCCTGTCCCTAATCGGACGGAGAGGTCGCCCAGCTGAGCACTGTCTTTAAAGGCGTCTATTGCCCAATAGGATTCTCTACTCGTCGATATGAATAGACGTCGTGCAAGCCGCCACCATATCGGGAAAGCTATAACCACATGGGGTTCTCATGGGGTCAGATATTCCATCTTTCTTCGATTGATTGCCTTTCCATACTTCCAAAGTTCGCCCTATATTGCCGTGGAGACACACCGAGACGGCGCAGAAACACAGAACGCATAAGTTGCGCATCACGTAATCCGCATTCGGCCGCAATGGTCTTCAATGGCAATCTTCCACATTCTAACAGCCTGCGGGCCGCATCAACCCTGACCATCTCAACAAACTCAGCCGGACTCATTCTGGTTTCCCGCGAGAATACACGGGAGAAATTCCTCGGACTCATTCCGAGCATATCCGCAAGCGCCTTCACCCTGAGGTCCGCAGTCAGGTTTGACAAGACATACTCTTGCACCTGCGCGACTGGCGAATCTGAGTCGATGAACGGCATCAAATAAGGACTGAACTGCGATTGCCCTCCCGATCGCTGGGTATAGACAACGAGCCGCTTTGCCACATTGAGCGCCACATCCTGACCTTGATCGCGAGCCACAAGAAAGAGAGCGAGATCAATGCCCGCAGTAACCCCGGCGGAGGTGTACAGATTACCATCGCTGATATAGAGGCGATCCGGCTGGACTTTGGCGTCGGGGCATAACTCAGCCAATGCGTCAGCATCGTTCCAATGCGTTGTGACCATGCGGCCAGCCAAAAGGCCTGCTCTGGCAAGAATGAACGCTCCGTTGCAAATCGAGCCAAACCGCTGAGCCCGGGCCGATGCTTGGCCCAACCAAAGCGCAAACGCCCTCGATACCTCAAGCCCAGGTATCGAGGGCCCACCAGCCACCAGTAATAGGCTGAACGCATCCTTTACATCCATGTAGTGACAGTGAGGTCGGAGTAAAGCTCCGTTTGAGCATCGGATCGAGTGCGGCTCCATCCCGATAACGGTCAGATGATACTGAGCGTCCGGCAGTAAAAACCGATTGGCTTCGGCAAAGACATCAAGCGGTCCAAATATATCCAGAGCCTGTGAGTCCTGAGGGGCGACGATACCCACATGATGGACCATAGCGAGCGACTCCTACGTAACGCAACGGGGACATTGCGCACTCTACAACCCGCTGCTCGCCCAACGAAGCCGACAGCATGATTGTTGGCACAAAACACATTCGGGTTGTCCTAGATCATGCCCAAACGCCACTGGGTGGAACAGGCCCCTTGCTACGACAATAACCACTCCCTCATCCCGATCATCAAGGAGTTGTTTCATGGACAAAACGACCGTACATGCCGCCGAACGTGTGGGCCCGGCCTTTTCGACAGACGGCATGCTATTGGCACGCAGAAAAACACGGCAAGCCATTCACGACATCGCTAGCCGTGTCACTCCAGGAATGGTGGAAGAAGAAGCCGTCACCATGGCAAAACAGGTTTTGATCGACAGCGGAATGACTCTTAGCTGGCACCCCACCCGTGTGCGCTTTGGCCGAAACACGATCAAACCGATGAAACGCAAGTCTGAGCCTGGCGTGATGCTGCAGGAGAACGACATTTTCTTCATCGACATCGCACCTCGCGTGAACGCCTGGGAAGGCGATGGCGGCGCCAGCTTTATCGTCGGCGAACACCCCGACTATTCACGCTGTGCGGCCGATGCGGAGCGTCTTTTCCACGACGCGCGAGAAGTCTGGAGCTCCCAGAATCTGACCGGCCAAGCGCTGTACGCATACGCGGAAAGCACCGCCCGAAAAATGGGTTGGGAACTGAATCTTGACCTTCCGGGACACCGAATATCGGACTTTCCGCATGCGGCTATCCATGCAGGGGCATTAGCCGACCTTGACGTCCCGCCATCGGCAATGCGTTGGATCCTGGAGATACATCTGTGTGACCCTCAGCGACGTTTCGGCGCGTTCCACGAAGACATGCTGCTGGACGACGAACACTACAACTGAGTTTTCTCTTTAGGTTTAGGAGGCCCCTCCCAAGCCAGAACTTATGAGCCCCAGGGCAGCAAGCACTATGGATCAACGTTGCGCCCTCTCGCGGTCACCAACCGGCGAGAGAGTTCGACCTCGATCCCGCGGATCAGACCCGTCGCTTGTTCTTGACCGTTGCCTATCAGAAAGCTCAGCACCTGTGACGGCACCAACAGAAAACTTTCCACCAGTTACCTCAGAAATCGTGCCGCTACTCAACGCCTTGAAGACAGCTCTGTCTTTGTTTGCTGCGGCACTGTGCCCGGCGAGCCACTTCACGCCAACCCCTGATCGGCACAATCAGCGGCGGCGCCACTCCAGGCAGAATCCAAGACCGATCAGCAGCAGCGCGCCCCCCAGAAACAGCATGGTGGCCGGCTGGCCGACGGTATTGGCCGACACCGCGGGACGCGCCACGGTTTCCATGACACGACCTGTCACCTCGGCCGGGGCGCCGCCACTCCGCCCCGGCGACGCGGCCGTCAACGCGGGAGCTGTGCCAGTGGCCATCCGCACTGCCTGACGGTAACGGCGTGCCAGCGCCTTGCCACCCGGTGCCTGTTCCAATGCCACCTCAATGGAGCGGGTCAGCGTCTCGTTGCGGCAAAGGTTGGCGTTACAGGCGCTACCATGGGCCAGGGCACTCTCCACCAACCTCGTGGCCACTTGGCGCTTATCCGCGTCGCTGGCGTCCCATTGGCCACGCTCCGCGGCTCCAAGCAGATTGGCCAACAACCCCTGCTCCGCGTAGGGGTTATGACGATCCAGGAAATCGCGCATATCCAGGCCGTATTCGTCATCCACGTAGACCGCCTTCACCTTGGCCCAGTCAGCGCTGCCCACCACTTGGTCGGTGGTGCTATTCCAAAGATCAAGCTGATCGGTGAGAAACATGAATGCGCGCGCGCCGTCGTAGCCGTGATCCTGCATCCGCTGAATCCAACGCGGATTGAAATAACGGGTGAAGAGTTCCTCCTGGACCGCCTTGGCCGCGCTTTGCAGAGATCCGCCGCCAGCTCTTTCCGGGCGGCTTACATAAAGTTCCGCGCCCTGGCCTCCGGCGGCGCGGGCGGCCATATCCAAACCACCCAGAAAAGCAGCCGACATGGGGTGATCAAGCATGCCATTGACGTCGCTGGAGCGTGGTAAGACTGCGCCCTGCAGATCCTTCACAGTGTCCGAGAACAGCGCCGGCATGGCATCGCCGTCCCGGCCGCCACCATACACATGCCCCATGCGATCACGATACAGCGCCGCCATGTCCGCCTGGCCACCACGGTGGTCTCCGGAACGGGCCAGGAACTGGATGTTCGGCGAGTATGCCCCCGGCGCCGCGGAAAACACCCGGGCCGTGGATAAGGCATCCGCCTCGGAGGCGGATGCGCCAGAGGCTTTGAGCCGCTCTGCTCTTTGGCGACTGGAGGCGGCCACGGGATTATCGTCCTCCGGCGCGGCGGCGGCCAAACGTACTGCCCGGTCGATCAGATCCATAAGTCCGGCATAATGATCCCGGTAGGTACCGCTGGCGGTGACCGTGACGTCCACGCGAGGGCGTCCCAATTGTTCCCGGGAAAGGCGCCGAAGACCCGAGACACGGCCCTGGCTGTCCCGCTCGACGTGTACGCCCAGCAGAGCCAGGATGTGCGCTTCATTGACCCCCTGGTTGCGGGTTGTTTCGCTGGAAAACAACACGAAGGCGAGATGTTTCGGAGGTTGGCCCTGGTGCTTTTCCTGAAAGGTGGCCACCGTGTCCTCGGCCAGTTGCCAGCCAGTGGCTTCCGCCTCCGGTGTTGGCATGATCGCCGGGTCGAAGGTGTAGAGGTTGCGGCCCACCGGCAGGCTGTCAGCGCGGCGCAACGGTGAAAACATGGGCCCTGGCTCAATCCAGCGCCCTTCCAGGGCATCCAGGATGGCGCTGACCTCCCGGGGCGCTCCGCGCAAACCGTCAGCGTAGTCCTGGGCCTGTTGTACCGTTTGCCGCCGGGTATCGGACAGGGGCCCGTCGTTGGCGGCGATCAGTGCCTTTTCGTTGGCCCCGTTCAGGGCGGCATCAAGCAGGGCCGGGGGCAGGAGCTCCTGGCCATTGCCTGTGAGCATGGCCGTGACCATGCCAGCCAGGGCGTCTCCGGTGGGTGCCCGACCGAGTACCCGAGTGCCGTAAGGCATACTCTGCTGTTCCAGATTGGCAATATGGCCAACCACCTCTTCGCGCAGGCGCTCGAAGGGCACGTTGCTGGCGTCCCAGGACAATGCTCGATCCAGGCCCAGGGCCGCGACCTCGTCGCGAATTGCCCGGCGTGCCCCGCTGCGAAGCTGATCATGGCCGACCAGATCATCGTAGCGTTGTAACAGCGTCTTCAAGGTTGTCAGAGTGGTCAATTCGCCGGTGGGCACCACCAGGTTGTACCAGCCGGGAGTGAGCGCCAGCGCTTTTCGCTTATTGGCCAGACCGCCGGCTCCTCCCAGGCGTTCCGGGTGGATGTGGGGAGTGGCCCCCAGCAGCTGGCCAATGGCATCGTCCACCAGCGGGCCCTCGCTTTTGCCGGGTTGCAGGACGATGTTGCTGAACAGGCTGACCCAGGCGTCCGCCTTGAAGTCGTTCCGCAGCCAGAGGAAGAAGGCGGCGTATTGATGATGAGGCGGCAGGGCGTCCGGCGACTTCAGCGCTGCGTCGTTTTCCAGGTAACCCCAGGCAGGATGCGCGGCGATCAGAATGTTACCGAAGCGCAACGCCGGTAGCAGCAAGACACGTTCGTCGCCGTCGCCGGCCACCATGACGTTCCCCGGAGGCGCGCCCCAGACTGACCCCATGCGCTCTCGTAGCCGGGCGGGCAGCGCCCCGAACCATTCCTGGTAACGCGCCAGAGGCACACGAATGGCGTCTGTCCTTGCCGCACGTTGTTGGATCGACGCCGGAGCCCAACCACCGATATTGGACGCTTCGTCCACCAGTTGGCGGCTCAGTTGGTCCCGGGACGGCAAGGGGGCGTCGCCCAGATCATAGCCGCGTGCCTTCATCGCCTTGAGCACCTCAATCAGAGTGCCGGGCACGTCCAGAAAATCGTCGGGATCGGCACCCAGATCCGCCTTACCGCCGCTTTCGCTCCAGAAGGTGAACACCACTTTCTTTTCGGCGTTGGCCCGGCGGTGCAGATGCGCCCAGGCCACCGCCCGGGCGGCACGCCAACGGGTTTGTTCTACCATGGGGAGAACGTCGCGCCGACCGAACCCGCGCTCCCCGGCAGCGGATACCGCCAGCGGTTCGAATATGCCCGCCCGTTCCCCCCGGGCGATGTCTCCCGAGTTACGTGGCGCCAGACCATGAGCTGATTGCCGGTACGCTTCGCCACTCTGGTGACGAATATGCAACGCGGAAAGCACGGGAACACCCAGGGCCCGGGCCCGTTCAATGCCCTGATTCAGGTCGTCACGATCAAGAACGGTGCCCTGAAAGATTACTGCGTCCACCCTGGGAATACCCTGATCGTCCAGCAAAAGATCGAGGCGGGCGTCACCAGTGCCAGCCAGCGCCACCGGTTCGCCACCTTCCGCCCGGACGGCTTCGATCAGGGCGTCCACACCGGCCAGGTCTTCCTGCAGATAGTGGTTGCGATGGAACAGGATGCCGATGCGCGGTGTAGCCTCGTCCACCTCGGCGCCCGCGCGCTGGTAGCTCCGCCAGTCGGCGAACAGATCGGGCTCCCCCGGCCGGTAAAAGCCCTGCTCCGGATAGGAACGGGGCGCCGGTACCGGCGCCCCGTCGTTACCACCGGCCAACACCGCGAGATAAGCGATCAGTCCCCGGTAATTGACCTGCGACGGCATGCGCCAGTAACCGGTCAGATCCGGATGTTGATGGACATCCACATTGCCATTCAGGTCAGCGCCCGGCGAGACCACCACCAATCGGGTATGCTCGCCGGCCCTCCGGAGCAATCGGGCATGAGTACGGGCATTATCCGAGTCGCCATCCACGAATAGCAGATCCAACCCGGCCAGTTCCGCCTCTATACCGGCCTGATCCAAAGAATGACCACCATCCCCCGAGGCGTAAACGATGACCGTGGCACGATCATCCAGCCCCTGGGCGGCGCGTAGAATTTCGCCAGCCCCGGTACTTTCTCCACCGTCGTACACCAGGCCGATACGTGGCGTATCGGCCCATGCCGTTACCGTAACAAGCAGGCTGCCCAGCACCATCAACAGCGATACCGGAGTCCGTTGCCATGTCATCATCAGGGAGACACCCCATCTTCCGGCACATAGACCACCTGCCCGTCAGGCAACCGGTACGCGGTGCCCAATCGTGTGCCAGCACCACTCAACTCCCGGTCGGAGACTTTCTGTACCTTGATGCTTTCCCGGTCCTTGGTAATCAGAGTGGTTTCACCGTCCCGGTTCTGGGTCATCACCGTCATCTGGCTGTCCGGGTCGATAAAATCCTGCAGTGAAAACAGAGAGAACAGCGCCAGAATCAAGGCCACAATGAAAGCCAGACTGACATCGAAAAGATTCGCGATACCGGCGAGAGGGTCATCATCCAAGCTGCTCTCAGCGAACAGGCGATGGCGCCGCAGCAACCGATGTTCACTCATGGGACCCCTCATTATCGCGAGCCAGCAGACGTTCGGCGTACAAAGCCAACTCGGCGCCATCGCGACGAGCCCAGCGTTCCTGCGTGGTCGCCAACAGATAGGCCACCACACTGATCGCCAGCCCCAGCACAGTGGCCGCGAACGCGGTGACCATATTGCCCGCCAGCGCCGGCATCTGGCCTTCCGCCAACCCCTGCAGTGCATGGGCCATGGGAATCAATGTACCCATCAGTCCCAGGGCAGGACCGATGCGCACCAACAGCCGCAGCCGTGACACGGAACGCCAGGCACGTTGTTCGGTGTCCATCAGGATATGTTCCAGACGCAGGGACAGTGGGTCATCCGTGCTCCCTTGCCGGGCCTGATCAAGACGCTCAATGGCACTTGCCGGGCGCGGTTGTCGACGGCGAACCAAGGCCAGGCGCAGAGTGCCGCCCAGCGCGACCAGGGTGACCGCCGCGGCGAGCAGCAACCCGATCATCACCGGCCAGGCCAGCAGGTCGGCGATGCCGTGTAGGATCAGTCGAAGGCCGTTCAGGCTCGTCATGGCAGGGCTCTCCTAGAAGTCATAGCGGTAGTTGGCCAGGACCAGGCGCCCGGGACCGGGATAGTCGCCTTTCTCGTAGTAATAACGATTGAACAGATTCTCCACTTGCACGCCGACGGTATGGTGCGGCGTGATATACCAGCGCAGATCGGCGTCGACCAGGGTGGTGCTGTCGAACTCGAACAACCGGTCCTGCCTGTCGGAGAAATAGCGGCCGCTGCTGTAGTCACTATCGAGCATGCCATCCACATGGCGGGCGGCGAGGCGCGCACCAAAGCGGCTGCCTTCATAGTCGAGCGCCGCGTTGATCTTAAAGCGCGCCACATTGCGCAAAGGTTCCCGACCATCCGGGAGGTCCTGTTCACGTTCCATGTAATAGGTACTGGTGGTAGTAAAACGCAAGCTTCCCGGCAGCCGTGGCAGCCAGTAGTCCAGATCAATACCCAGCGTCGCCTCGAAACCTTCCGCCCGGGCCCGGCTGGCATTGACGTAAGTGGTCTCACGGAGGTCATCGGTGCTGGTCAGAATCACCGTCTCGATCTTGTCTTTTACCCGGGTCAGGAACCAGGTCAGGTCGGCATCCCAGGCTTCAGCCTGGTATCCCACGCCAAAGTCGTAAGTGGTGCTGGTTTCCGGATCCAGATCCGGATTACCGTAGGCGATCTGCAGCCGCTGTCCGACGATTTCCTCGGTACGGCCCGAAGTCTCGCGGGTGAGCGGGGCCACGAAGCCGCGCCCGGCGCTGGCATGCAGGCGCCAGCGCCGTTCCTGTTCGGGGAAGAACACCACACCAACGCGTGGATTGAAGGTATCAAAGCGAGAACTGCCCGGAATCAAATCCTCCCGATGAGGCGTGGATCTGGCTTTGTTCTCGATCTCGTCGTAGCGCGCGCCCAGATTGACGATAAGCCGGTCATCCAGCCATTTGCTGGTAAGTTCGGAGTAAACCCCCAGCGTTTCACGTTCATCGTCCGGAGAGTAGGGCCCTTGACGCTGACCCTCGGTGTCGTAGCGACGGCTGGTATTGCTGACTTCCTCGTAATCGAGGCCATAAACCCACAACCAACGCTCATTGAGGCTCCAGGCATCACGCAGTTGCAAGCCGTGGAAACGAGTATCCCGGTTACTGTCGTTATAAAGCAATTGGCCCTCCGCGGCTTTATGGCTGTCGTAGGCCTCGCGGGTGGTATAGGCCCGGGCCAGAGGCTGATGATTCCCCATTGTTCCAGTCAGCGAGAGATCCAGTCCGAAGGCATCGACATCGGAGAGCCCCTGGTTCAACTGGCCATCGGACTCGGCCCCGGGAGACTCAACGTCGTTGCCGCGCAACACCTGACCGCGCGCGTCCACACGCCACTCCGGTGACAGCCGATAACCAAAGCGGGCATAACCGGAGCGTGTCTCGAACCCGGTAAAGGGGCGCCGCACGCCACCGCCCTGGCGGAAGCCATCCTCGAAGCGACGGGACTGACGGCCCAGATCGTAGTCATCAAACTGGCTACGCTCATCAAAAGCGACATCGAAATCCAGATTAGGCGTCAAACTACCGCCGGCATGGGCATCCGCACGCAAGGTATCGTAGCTACCGGCGGCGATGCCGAACCCTCCGGAAACCGAGCCGCGGGAATCCCGGGTAATGAAATTGATCACCCCGCCCATGGCGGAGGAACCGTATACCGCCGAGGCGGAACCCTTCAGCACCTCCACCCGTTCAACCCCCGCCATGGGCAGATTACCGAGGCTGGTGATCCCAGCGGGACGGCCGTCAATCAGTATCAACACCCGCTGGTTGGTGCCGGAAAACTCCGGGCGGAAACCACGCAGGCCCACCCCGGAGCGGCCGCCGGGATACTGAATCACATCCACGGAGGTGCTTTTTTTAAGGAAATCGGTGGCAAACATCGCTGGCGTTTGTGTGAGTTCCTCCAGGTCAATGACCTCGACATTGGCGGCGACTTCCCGCCGCTCCGTGGCAATTCGATTGGGGGTGACCACCACCGTATCCAGATCGGCGGCGGAAGAAGCGTCGGCATTGGCTACGACGGGGGCAAGGCAGGACGCGGTAACGACCAGGAGAACAGGAGCTTTAATCATTGATGTCCCATGTGTAGCGCAAACGAAAATCTGGAACGGGCAATCATCAATGTCCTTACCGATACCCCGCGCCCGAAATCGACGATCCATGATCGGTCTTGAATGCTACATTATATCATAACATTAACAAAATAATTCTCTGGCGACCGCGTAACGGAAAGCCTCATGATCAATCGTGGCTTTTAAAGAATGCGTTGAGGAGTGATTTCGTGACCGCCAGGACATCAGGTTCTATCGCTAACAAGCGCTCTGCACATGCAAGACAACTTAAGGCTGGTCTCTCCGTATTCATGTTCAGGCTCCGAATCCCCCACCAAACCACACCCCGCAAACAGGTGGCACTCCTTGCCGCTGATCAAGGCGGACCGTAGCGCTACCACGAAGTCGCCATTACCCGCGCCGTCAATCCATCCCAGGGGACCTGCATACCAGCCACGATCGAAGCGTTCGTGGACGCGGATGCAAGCCAGAGCCTCGTGCCGCGGATAGCCCGCCACGGCGGGGGTGGGTTGCATGGCCTGCACCAAGTCAAGAACACCGGATCCCGCGGCGATGCGACCTTCGATGCGGGTACTCAAATGCTGCATCAGCGGCAGGCGATGCAACACCGGTTCCGGGGAGATCGTGAGCTCATCAAGCAGCGGACGCAGCGCATCACGGATAGCCTGAACCACCAGCTCGTGCTCGTGCTGGTCCTTGTCCGAGGCCAGCAGTTGCTCGCCAAGACGTTGGTCGTCCTCAGCATTGTCACCACGCCGTATGGTGCCCGCCAGAGCATGTGTCTCCACCCTGCCGTGATGTACGCGGACCAAACGCTCCGGCGTCGCCCCGAGAAAACAGAGGCCACCACGATGAACGGCAAAGAGATGAGAGCACGGGTCGGCGTCACGCAAACGGCACAGCACGGCAGCCGCGGACAACGGCGCCGAGTAGGTCTGGTGCAGGTGCCGCGCCAGCACCACCTTGCTCAACCGGCCCGCCCGGATCGCGTCAATCAGAGCTTCTGCCTTCGCCTGCCATTGCCGAGCGCCGATCCCCTGCTCCCGCACCAAAGTCGAAGCCGGCGGAGACGACAACACCGCCTGTTCACTGGAAAGCAGCGTCTCGATATCACGTCGATAGCGATGACTTTCGGTCACCGGGTCGTCGTCCTGCCGCACCAGCTTATGGCAGATCAAATAACTTCCCCGCGCCGTGCACTCCAGCAGCAGACGCGGCACCGTCAGACAGGCAGCGGGAAAGCATTGCCACGGCCACTGTTGATTCGCTGTCCGATCAAAACGAAGCCCGCCAATGGCGCGCGCTACCTCCGCGCCCTCCACTACAGCGTCATCATTGAGCCGCCGCCAACGGTGTTGCAGACCAGTCAGACCGGAATCCGGGTCGGGCACGCACTCCAATGCCTGACCGATCCCCAGCAGCACCCGTTGCGGCTCCCGGGTTTCCCAGTACAGACAGTCCACCCCCGCGGCGTCCAACCGTTGGTATAACGCCATCGGGTCCGCGCCGGACCAGGGAAGGCTCACAACCGCCAATACCGGCTGGCCGGATTGCCGGGCCTGTTTCCGTGCCTTGGCGAACACGGATTCCAAATCGCCCATCCGCGTCATCTTCATCGCTGCCCCCTCTGCTCACGCCAATATTCCACCTGGCGGGCGATAAACCAGGGAATGATCTGCTCAAAGAGGGATTCGACGAAGTCGCTGTCCAGGTCGTTTTCTCGCGCCCAGAGGCGGCGCTCCACCAGCATCGCCGCTACCCGGTCCGGCGCCGGGATACTCGCTTCATCCGGTTTGAACCGTGACGCGGCCAACACGTACCCCATCCGCTTGCCCAGGAGCCCCACCAGTTCATGATCCAGCGTATCGATCGCCTGGCGGATATCGGCAAGGCCGGTGCACTCGTCAGGATGTAACATGCTCTCTATCTCCTTGTCCGATCGGGGAGTCCAGTTGTTTCAGCACTCTGTCGACCACATCCCGATACTGCTCGCGCAGATAGAAGTGACCGCCGCGAAAAGGCAGCACCCCTAGCGTCCAGGGCGTGACATCCTGCCAGGCGCGCACCTCGTCTCCGCTAATTTCGTCGTCATCAACGGGAAAACACACATCCACGGGCACGTCGATCTCGTCGGGAAAATCTCGCCTGTAACGTTCGATCAGCCGGTAGTCGTTACGCAGCATGGGCATGAACAGTTCACGCATGGCCGGTTCATCAAGCGGGGTACTGCCGCCGGAAAGGCGTCGTATGTCGTCCAGCAGCGCCGTGTCGCCCCGTTGATGGAGCGCGCTCTCGCGTTGCCGGTGAGGAGCTGGGTGGGCGGACACCACCAGACGTTTCAGTGACAGATTCCGTCGTCGCAGCCGCAGCGCCACTTCATAAGCCAAAGCGGCGCCGAGGCTGTGCCCGAACAATACCAGCGGCACCTCGGCGAACAGCGTCAAAGCCTCGGTGATTTCATCGGCCAGCGCTTCCAGGGAGTCCGCGAACGGTTCCGGGTAGCGCTCCTCCCGCCCTGGATATTGCACCGCCAGCAGATCGAGGTGATCAGGCAAAGCTTTGCCCCAGTCGCGGTAACAGCTGGCGCTGCCACCGGCATGCGGCAGGCACACCAGACGCGCCGACGGCTGTTCGCTGAGACGAAAGCAGCGAACAGCCGGGTGCCTCACCTTTGCGCTCATCACGAGACCTCCTCGGCGACAAGCAGCTCGACCAACTGCCGCCGATTGATCTTGCCTAGCCGAGTCAACGGAAAGCCATCCACGATTTCGAGCCGATCCAGCAACTTGTAGGCAGCCATCCCCGCAGCGGAGAGATGCGCATTCAACTCCGACAATCGCGGCGCTTCGCCCTTGACGACAATGCACGCGCAGCTGCATTCGCCCAATGTCTCGTGGGGCAGGCCCACCAGCGCCACATCGGCGACCGCCGGATGCGACAGCAGGTGGTTCTCCACATCCTCCACCGGGACCTTTTCCCCGCCACGATTAATGACGTCCTTGTCCCGGCCTTCCACCACCAGATAGCCTCCCTCCAAACGCCTCACCCGGTCGCCACTGCGGTAATACCCCTGCTCGGTAAAGGCCCGCCGGTTGTGTGTCTCCGCCCGGTAGTAGCCGCGCAGAGTGTAGGGCCCGCGGACCAGCAGCTCGCCCACTTCCCCATCCGGCAGGTCCTGGCCCTGCTCGTCCACCACCCGGATCTCGTCGTCCTCGGCAAGGGGGCGGCCCTGGGTATCAAGGATCCGTGACGGCGGATCATCCGGCGCGGTCATGCACAACAGACCCTCCGCCATGCCGTAAACCTGCTGCAAACCGCAACCCAGGACCTTGCCGACCTGCGCCGCCACCTCGGCTTTGAGACGGAAGCCGCCCACCTGTAACAGACTCAGACTGCTCAGATCAGCATCGGCATGGAGCGCGAACTCCAGCCACACACGCACCAGTGTCGGGATCAGAGCGGTCACCGTTATCCGTTCGCGCTCCACCAGTTCGAAGGCGGTATCGGGGCTGGGATCGGGGCACAGCACCACCGTGCCCCCGACCTCGAACGTGCCCAGCAACCCCGGGCACGCCAGGGGGAAATTGTGCGCCACCGGCAATGCCGCCAGATAGCGGGTATCACCGGAGAATCCGGTCCGTTCGGCGCTGGCGCGGGCGTTATACAGATAATCGTTGTGCGTGCGGGGAATCAGTTTGGGCAAGCCGGTGGTGCCGCCGGACAATAGCAACACGGCAACGTCATCGGCAGCGGGCACGGCGATCGGACGCGGCTCGGCGTCCAGGGAGGCAAAGCGTTGGAAGCCGCCGGCGTCTCCGACCACGAACACCGAACGCAGGGTATCGACCTGCTCCAATAACGTCCGCGCCATCGGACGATAATCGAAGCCCAGATGGGTATCGGCGATCACATAGGCCCGGGCCGCCGAAAGCCGTGCCAAATGGCGGATTTCATTTTCCCGGTGCGCCGGCAACGCCAGTACGGGAATCACCCCGACACGGAACAGCGCCAGGCTCAACGCGACAAATTCCGCCCGGTTGGGCAGTTGCAGCAGCATTCGTTCACCGGCCTTGAATCCCGTCGCCAGTATTCCCGCCGCCAGCCGTTCTACCCAGTCATCCAGTTCCCGGTAGCTCCAGCGCCGCTCACCGTCCACCAGCGCGGGGTGATCGGCGAACTCAGCAGCGCGTCGCCGCCACCAGCTGCCCAGATCGAGATCACGCCAATAGCCTTCACGCCGATAGCGCTCCGCCAATTCCGGCGGCCAGGGTACGCAGCCTTCCAACATGGTTGCCTCCTTTGCAGTCAACAGGGGTACGGGTCACCCCATCGCTCCAGCCGACACCGCGGCAGGTCGAATCGAGGCGCCGTGTGTCAAAGTCCCGTCCAGTGCATGGGACAGGCCCTCCAGCTCGATCCACAGCACACTGGTTCGCTCCGCCGATTCGACCGAGAACACCGGGTCGTCGCTCACCAGATTGTTCAACAGCACGCGGTCCTCCACCCGCGCCCCCAGACGCACTCGCCGCAGCGCCGTGGCGCCGTTGTCGTGGCACACGGTGGCCGGGTGCTGCGGCGGATCATAGGGCGTCACCAAAAAGGGAAGCCGGCCATGACGCGGGTAGGCGAAGCGGAAGCGGGTACGCTGGCCGTCTGGACGGGTACGCCGCCAGGGCACGAAACGGCCGAGGGTGATGCCGCAGCGTTTCAGTCTGGCCGTCACCGCCTTGGGGTCATCATTGGTCACCACCGCGACATCGCAAAACCCTTCCCCGCCCTCCCCCCAGCGCACCATGCGCTCGCCGGCACCACGCCCGGCCATCAGATCGATGGGCCATTTGAAATAACGGGCATTGGCCGGTGTGGTCAGTAATTCGATCACCGGCCCGCGTCGAAACCAGATGTGCGCGTGCTGGGCTTTTTCCGGGTCGGTGGCGTAGTCCACTTGAAACCCGAGAGCCCGGAAATCCACCACCGCCTGATGGAGATCGCGCACCCAGAGCAGCACATGGCTGCAGGACAGACTCATCTCACCCCTCCTCTTCCATCGCCGCCGCCCGCAGCGCGTCGAGACACACTTCCCGGGGTTCGTCCGGACGGATCAGTTCCGGCATCCCCACCTGCGCCGTCATATCCTTCCATGCTTGTGATACGGCCAACGCCCATTGGCCGCTGGCCGCCCGCCGCGCCGGATCCTCGATATCCCGGCACAGGCGCAACAGCGCGGACACCACCGCCTCCGGCCAGACGTCGGCGAACACGCGGTGATAATCCGTCGCCACCGGGTCGCTCAACGTCACGGTACTGGGAACCGCCAGACGCCCGGTGCCAAGTCCCGCCATCAGCAAGCGACCGGTGTCATCACGAGGCGCGTGCAGGCGCGGATTCCACAGCACCGGTCCATGGGTTTCGGCCAATGTCAGCACGCCGCCTTCCCAGCCCAACGTAATGCGGTGCATCAGGTAGGAATGGTTGTCCGGATCGTCGGGATGCACCTGATTCTGGATGCGCAACGTGGTCGGCACGCCGCCAATGATCGCGTTCAGGCAACGAAATGGCGTCGATGCAATGCCGGCCGGCTCCGGCCCGGCCCGAAACGACCAGGGCCGCAACCCACCAGCCGCGCGTCCAAGGATGTCGATCAACGGATACGCCACCTGGCTGTTGCAAGCGGCATCAATAAAAGCCAGCGGCTGCTGCTGACGCAGATGAGCCGCGACGGCCAGCATCCTCCGAATCGGCTTGATAGTCGGGTACAGTGTATTCACCCCATAGGCGGTGCCACCGGCCCGGGCGGCGCGCAGGCAGTCGACGATTTCCGTACCGTGCACCGGATGTTCCTGCAACACATGGAAACCCCGCTTCAGCAATCCGCACGCCAGTTCAGCCCCATCGCCACCGAGGGCGCCGGAGCGCACCACCACGCAGACGATATCGACGTCATCGGGAACCTGTTCCGGATCGGTAAACAACGGCACGCCCCGGCGCTCCGCCAAGGCGAGGGAGTATTCGCTGCCCTTGGCGAGCAAGCCCGCCAATTGAAAACAATCCGGGCGGGACAACACCGCATCAATGTAAATGCGACCGAAAGCGGTGCCCGCCACCACCACGCGGCGTCGCCCACCGCCGTGCCGGCTCACCATGCCACCGGCATCCGCAGCGGGCCGCGAAAGAACGTCTTGGTCTTCCATTCGATCTCTCCGCGAATATGGATCTCCGGAAATCTCCGCAGCAAAGCCCCCAGCGCTTCCTGCAGCTCCACCCGGGCGAGCCCGGCGCCAATGCAATGGTGCATGCCGTGGCCGAAAGCAAAGTGCCCTGACGCATCCCGGTCGATGTCCAGACGGTCCGGCCGAGGGAAACGGCGCGGGTCCCGATTAGCCGCGCCAACCGACGCGAATACCGCCTCCCCGGCGCGCACCAGGGTGTCCCCCACTTGCACGTCCTCACGGGCGAAATGCACGAACATCGCCGCCGAAGCGAGCGGGATGAGACGCAGCAGTTCCTCCACCGCGTCAGCAATACGGGCCGGATCCGAACGCAGCCGGTCCAGGGTTTCCGGCTGCGACAGCAGGGTGTAAAGAAAGTTGGGAATATGGGAGGAAACCCCTTCGTAGCCCGCCACCAGAATGGCGATGCACAGTAGCACCAGTTCCCCCTGGGACAGACGGTCGTCCTGATCCCGGGCCTGGATCATGGCGGAAATCAGATCGTCCCTGGGCTGCTCCCGTCGCTCGTTGATCAGTCCCATGATGTATTGGGACAGTTCACCCAGGTTTTTTTGGGTCTCTTCCGCGGACAGCGCATTGGTGGACAACAGGGAATCGTTCCAGATCTTGAAACGGGGCTGATCCGCCAACGGCACCCCCAACAACTGGCAGATCACCGACATCGGGATCGGCAAGGCGTAATCCGCCACCAGATCCGCCGGTGCGCCACGGCGGAGCATATCGTCGATCAGGCCGTCGGCGACTTCCCGCACATGGGGCCGCAGGCCCTCCACGCGGCGTACCGTGAACGCCTGCAGAGCCAGTTTACGCAAACGGGTAAGCTCCGGCGGATCCATGATCACGATCCCGCCAGCGACACGGGGAAAGGCCCGTGGCACCCGTTCCCGCTGCGTCGCTTCCGCCCGGCTGAGACGGCGGTCCGAAAGCACCAGACGGACATCCTCATAGCGTGTCGCCAGCCAGGCGTCGCCATCGAACGGCAGCGTGATGCGGGTCAATCCGGTCCGGCTCAGCGCCCGGGTGTACTGCTCCGAAAGCTCCAGGCCGTCGAAGCGATTGAACGGATAAGATAGCGGCGGTTCCACAGTGCTTGTCATTTCACCTCCCCAACGGTGCGGGCCCACTCAAAGTTCCCGTCTTCGCCCGGTTCGGGAAGCCGGTCGACAATCTCCACCCGGGATACGATCGTTCCCAGCGCCCGTTGGCAGTGGTGTCGCACCTCGTCGGGCCGGACATCGGCACGGTCGGCCCTGGTCCGGGCGGCGAAGATCCGGTGTCCCAACGCCGCTAACGGATGGTCTTCCGGCGGCAAATCGAGTACCCGGTCGAGACCTGCCCGGTCGAGCACCCGCAGCCACTGCCCCCGATCCAGGAAGGTCCGTCCAGAGCGCGCACGCTCGTCGTCGGCGTCCGCCAACATGAACGCCTGGGACGCCATCACCCAGAATTCCTCCCGCGTCGGTTCGGTGATCACCAGCCAGCCTCCCGGCCGCAGCAGCTGTCGCAGCCAGCCCACGGAGGCGTCGGTGTCGCGGGCCGCGTTCAACACGCCGCCACCGATGACCACATCGAATTGATGGGATGAAAATCCCTGTTGTCGTGGCGGGCGGTCGATATCGTAGAGCGCGAAAGTTACCCGCGGGTCCCGGTCCAGGCGCTCGGCGGCCTGATCCAGAAAAAAGCGCGAAACATCGGTATAAACATAGTGGAGCGGCTTGCCCGCCAGGGCCGGCAGAACCACCTCGGACGTTGCCCCGGTGCCGGCGCCGACTTCCAGAACGCGCAGCGGGTCGTTGGCGTCACGGGGCGCGGCGATCTCCGCCAGCAGCGCGGCCACGGCGCGATGCTGATAACGGGCCGCCGGGCTTTCCCGGTACAGGGCTGCCGCCCGTTCGGTACGCCCTGCCGGGAAAAGCACCTCGACGGCCTTGCGTTCCCCGGCCAGCAATTGGGCCAGCACGGCGCTGTTTTCCCGCGCGTAGTCGATGGTGCCGGAAGCGCCGGTCACGGTTCGCCAGAGCACCGCCATCTCGTCCCAGGCCAACGCCAGGGCCGCGTCGTCGTAGCGCCCGGTCCGCGCCACCACCGCCAGTTGACCACCATCACGGCGGAGCAGTCCCTGGTGCTCCAGCACCGCCAGCCAGCGGCGCAATAGAGGACGATGGCGTTCAGCGGCGCAGGCCAGCACCTGCTCTTCCGAATAGCCCGCCTCCGGCGTGTTGAAGACGCCTCGGTGGGACAGCGCATTCAACATGGAGCGCAAGGCGATATCCGCCAGGCGCTCGGTCGCCGCCACGCCGCCACGCCAATCGGCGTCGGCGAAATGCCCACCCAGCGAGGTCAAAACGCGGTCTCGCCAGAGTGCCTCCCGCACCGGCACGGGCGTACATTCCGCCGCCACTACCGCCAAGACCCAGATGCCCGCGTCATCCTCCAGCGCTCTCGCCTCACTCACCCCCGGATGGGCGATGGCGGCCAGTTCCAGATCCCGTCCCTGTTGGCGACGCCGCGAGCGGGCCTCTTCCAACGTCAGTAGTTGCTGGTCGGAAGACACCAGAAAGTGGGTCCTACGCGCCTGGAAAGGGCCCTCGGCAAGCAGTGCCATCAACTCCCGTTGATCGGTGCCGACATGACTTTCTATGAACAAGGATTGCAAGGACACGGGACCCGCCAGCAGCGCTGCCGGATGCGCCGATAGAGACCGGAGCCGGGCCTCCGACAGCACCAGCGAGTCAACCTCGGCGGATTCCAGGAAGGCAAAGACTCCGGCGGCTTGCCCAACATCGCAGTACCGCACCATGGCCGGCACGCCCCAGGCGGCCAGGGACAGATCACCGCCAACCCCGGACAAAGGAGACAGCACCGCCAGACGGCGAGCGCCTTCTAACTTTTGCCGCAGTGTAACCAAGGTGACATCGTGGTCCGTTGATCTGAGCGTTTTCCCAGCGCTGCCACCATCCATGGCTTTTTCGGCAAAAAGAACCGGGGATATTGCAATCGCCAGACCTTCACCCGCACGGCCCGCCCCCGTATAGGATGAACCGCCGGGGAAAAAGCGGCAGCCGAGGGCCATGGCGGCGATACGCAATGCCAGCACCTCTCCCCCTTCGTCGCCGGACCAGATCAGCCGATCTCCGGGCTCCAGGGCATGCTGGTTCAGCAAGGCCTGATACGTCCGCACCGCTTCCAGTAATCGCGCCCCGTGCCACCCGCCATTCCCATCATGTAGCACGATGTCGTCCCGTGACCTTGCCAGCCGATCAAGAAGGCACTGATAAAAAGGCGTCGTCATACGGCCCCCATGTCCATGTCATCATCCACCCGGGCCAGAAACAGGTACTGGCCGGCGGCGGCCAAGGGCGATGCCGTTTCCGGCAAAATCAGCAGCGGTGCGAATCCCGCCTGCCGCAAGGTGTCCCGCCAGCCAGTGAGGTTCAGAAACGGGCTGCCGGACACCCCGCGCCGATCCGACCAGCCCGGCGCCGCGGCACCGGACGCCGGCGACAGCAGGAACTGCATACAAGTCAGCACGGCATGGTTGTCACGGCAGGATTCGGTGAATAACAGCCACCCTCCCGGCGCCAGGACCTGACGGATATGCGCGAGGGTAGCGCGCAGATCACGGGCGTTGTGCAGCACATTGCCGGCCACCACCAGATCGACGCTGTCGGCGGCGACATCCTGCGTGGTGAAGGCCGTGTTGATGTCCAGCAGGCCATACCGCATTCCCGGCCTCGCGGAAAACCGGTCCCGGGCGGCGACGGTAAACAACCGCGACAGATCCGAAAACAGATAGTCCACCTCGATGCCGTGCAATTCCCGCAGCACGGAGGCAGAGGTCAGACCGGCGCCACCACCCAGTTCCACGATCTTCAGCGAACGGGTTGAACGTGACTCGGCCAGGCGCCTCGCCAGATGGGCGCAGGCGCTGTTGAGGTAGGTGGTGAACAAGTTGTCCTGATAGGCCGCCAGCGCTTGCAGAACCCGACCGTCGGCAAACAGCACCTGCTCAATACTGAGCATGTCTCGAATCAGATCCGGCAGAGACTCGAGGGCACGCCCATGCACCCTCGCCATGATCGGCGGGAAGCCCAGGTCGGCGTAGGCCCATTCCAGTTCACTTGGGGCGCTAACGTTGAAGTCCGGTGATGGCGCCTTGCCTCGCCAACCGAGAGAGCCGCCTGTCTCCTCCAGCATTCCGGCCGACATCAAAGCCGAAAGCCAGGACCGCAGCAGTCCGGCATGCCGGTGCGCCACGCCGAGTCTGGCCGTCAGATCCCGACGCGGCAGACGCTCACCGTGATGCCAGCCACACCGATGCAAACCGTCGCGGATGGCCAGGCGCCCGACCGCCTCCAGATGTTCCATCACCCGCGGAATCCGCTCGGGCTCGACAACCGGACGCCCATGGCGGCGTACACCGGCAACACCAGCCAAATGGGCCTCGGCGGGCTCGATGATCACAGCACCCCCTCCTCGGCTTCGTTGAGCGCTTCCAACGGGCCTTCGATAACGGACAGTCCGGCGGTCATCCCGGTGGCCAGCAGCGTTTCCACCGCGGCCCCGGGGTCCAATACCATGGCTGCGAAATGACGGCCGGCGGGAACATCGACTCGTGCCAGCGCGTCAACCGCCACCGCCGCCAGGGCACCGGTCAGGTCGGCGTTGCGATGCCCCCGCAACGCCAACGAACAAGTTCTCTCCTTGCCCTCCCGGTGCCCGGTCATCCGCAGCAAAAGCGTCACGAACGGCGCCCTGCCGGCCAGGTCCAGCCGGCTCATACGCTGCAGCTGCATACAGGCGTCTTCGCGTGAACAGGTATGAAGCCGGTCGAACACCGAGCGCATTGGACCGTCGGCCAGCGCCGTGTACCAGTCCCCGTGTTCCAGCTCGAGAGCAGCGGCCACCCGTTCGGCCTCCTGATTCAAATACGGCATGACCGTTACCGGGCCGGGGAAGAACGGCAAGCCCACGCCCTTCTTACGGATCAGCACCCCGGTCCGCACACCACCGTTCCGCCAGGCCGCCCGTGGCTGACCGATACCATCCTCGACGCTCTGCCGGTAGTCCTCGGCGGCCACCGCGGTGAAAAGGTCCCGTAGCCCGAAATAGCTGGTCAGCGATGTCACCCGATCAAATCCGGTGTGCGCCAGCCACAATGGTAATAAGGCGGTCAGCCCTGGCTGCAAACCCGCCGAGAGCAGTGCCCGACGGCCCTGTTCCCGCCAGGCCCGATCATCCAGCCGGGCGTGCAAACGCTCATCACCGGCCACGTCCAGGTAATCCGCGCCGGCGCGCAAGGCGGTTAAAGCCGGCCCCTCACCGATCCGGTGGGAAGGGCCGGCGCAGTTCACCAGGACAGTGCAGCCGTGGACGAAACGCTCCAGAGAGCCCGCATCGTTGATATCCACCGTCACGACTTCCACCGGTCCCTGATCCAGGGTGCGTACGAATGCCTCGGCGGAAACCGGATCCCGGCCGCCAATCCGCAAAGGCCCCGACCTCAGCGCCAGCAGCGCACGCACCACCGCTTTACCGACTTCGCCATAACCACCCAACACCGCGATCATGCCGAGGTCTCCACGTCGGTGAGACGCCAGCCCCGGGCGCGCTGACGTTCGCGCCAGAATTCCGCGTACCTGGGTTCGTTGGTACTCAACTGCGGGTGCGTGCCGGTGGCGACCACGGCCCCGTGTTCGAGCATGACGATTTGGTCCGCCGAACGAATCGTCGACAACTGATGGGCCACCACGATCAGGGTGGAGCGCGCGCGCAGGGTACGAAGGGCGTTTTGCACATGACGTTCGTTCTCGGCGTCCAGGGCGGCGGTGGCCTCGTCGAGAATCACGATAGGGGCCTTTTTCAACAGCGCCCGAGCCAGGGAGATGCGTTGCCGTTCACCGCCGGACAAGGCGCCACCGCCCTCGCCCACCGGCGAGCGCCAGCCTTGCGGCAGCCTTTTCACAATTTCATCGACACCGGCCAGGCGGGCGGCCTCATGGACATCCTGATCGCTGGCGCCGGGCGCGCCGATGCGGATATTCGCTTCCAAGGTATCGTCGAACAGATAGACGTCCTGCATCACCGGCGCGATCTGCGCCATCAGATCCGCACTGGTCAGACCACGGACATCGGCGCCGCCGACCTGTACCGCGCCACTGTCAACATCATGGAATCGCATGATCAGCCAGGTCAGGGTGGTCTTGCCGGATCCGGATGGGCCAATGATGGCGGTCATGCTGCCCGCCGGCACCCGCAGCGAGACGCCGTCGATGATGGGCTGTTCCGGCCGATAGCCAAACACCACGTTGGAGAGGCACACCGTCCCCGGGTCGCTGATCGGCAAGGAGCGCGCCGGCTCCGGCAGCGGCGGCTGATCGAAGATATCGGCCAGGCGCCGCAGATCATTGGCCGCCATGCGCAATTGGCCACTGCGCGCCGCCGCTTCCGCCAACGGTCCCGCCAGGCGGGCGGATAACGCCAGCAGCGCCACCAGTTCCACGGTGTCAATGGCATGAGCAAGTGCCAGCATCACCCCCACCACCAGCAGGGCGGCAAAGGCCAGATGCACGCTCAGGCCCGCCATCAGCAAGCGGGGAAAAGTGGCGCTGAGCCGGTCGCCGCCCGCCCGCTGCTGCGCGTCAATGGCCTGGTCCAGCGGCGGGTACCCTTCGCGGGTGCGGCCAAACGCCCTCAACACCGGTTGCAGACGGGCGAACTCCACCACCCGGTTACTGGCTTCAACGCCCGCGGCATCAACCCGTTGCTCGGTGCGTGCGATCCAGGACGCCGACCAATGATGCAAAACATAAATAAATGGCGCCGCCAGCAGCACGGTCAGTCCCAGGCGCCAGTCAAAAAACAACAACGTCAGAGCCGTGGTGGCCGGTGTCAGCACCCCGGTCACCACCGGCGTCAGCAGATGCGCGAACACGTTGGTCACCATCATGGTGCCACCAGTGGCGCTGCGTGACAGGCGCCCCACCCGTTCAGAGGAAAACCACCCCAATGGCAGCGAGACCAGTTTCGCGCCGAGCCGATCATGCAAGGTGGTCAACACCACCAGCGCCAAGGAGAACCCTTTCATGGCCTGACGATAATGGGCCACCGCCACCAGCAGCACGGTCAATGCCAGAGCGAGCAGGCCGTAAGCGGCCCGTTGCCCATCACCGTGGATCATGGCCGCCAGCACCGGCACGAGAAAGGCGGTGGCCACACCTTGAAGGACCCCGTAAGCTCCCAGCCACAGCAAATAGCGACGCAGATCCCCGGCGTGCTTGGGGCCCAGTATTTTCAGAAGGTCACTAATCATGCCCGTGCCTCCCGTTCCCATTCACTGGCTTCCTCCGCCGGCCCGGTCTGCAATCGCCACAGGTGCGCGTACAGACCATCGCGCCGCAGCAACGCTTCATGGCCGCCCAGCTCGGTAATCCGCCCACCGTCGAGCACGGCGATGTGATCCGCGGTCATCACCGACGCCAGGCGGTGGGCGATCACCAGCACGGTCCGCCCCTTCGCCAGCACCGACAAGGCGTCCTGGATCCGCGCCTCGGATTCCGGATCGGCATGAGCGGTGGCTTCATCCAGGATCAGAATCGGCGTGTCCGCGAGCAGCATTCGCGCGATCGACAGCCGTTGCGTTTCGCCGCCGGAGAACACCGCGTCCTCCCCGATGACACTGTCATAGCCGCGCGGCAGTGCCACGATACGATCGTGAATCCGGGCGGCACGGGCGGCTTCGATGATCGCCGAGTCCTCGGCGTCGGGTCGGCCCAAACAGAGGTTGTCGCGAACCGTGCCGCGCACCAGCTGCGCGTTCTGCAGCACGAACCCCACTTTTCGATACAGCACCTCGGGGGCGATTTCCCGCACATCGACCCCACCTATACGCACCGTTCCAGCACCGACGTCGTGAAACCGGGGCACCAGAGTGGCCAGAGTGGACTTGCCGGCCCCGGAACGGCCCACCAGGGCGGTCACCGTGCCAGGCCGGCAATGCAGCGAAATATCGGACAGCACCTCATGGCCATCGCCGTAACGGAACGACACCTGTTCGAACTCCACCGCGCTACCTGCAGGCTGGCGTGGGTGCCGGCTTTCCGGTAGTAGCTCCGTCGAGAGCAACGACGCAATACGCTTCGCCGCGGCCTGGGCGTTGCGCTGCGCCACCATGCCCTGATTAAACGTCAACAACGTTTGCGGCAGGGCCATGCCCACCAGGGCCGCGGCCATCACATCCAGCGGCCCGACCCAGCCCCGGGACAGGAACCAGGCACCACCAGCGAGCGTGGCCAACAGGATCACCGGCGCCGACAACGCCAGGGACGACAGGGCTTCCAACCGCAACAGGGGGCGTACCCAGCCGGCATACCGTTCACTGAAATCATGGACCGCTTCCCGGTAGCCTTGATAAGCCCGCCCGGTCTGTCCGAAGGCCTTGACCACGGTAATGCCATGAACGAACTCGACGATGGCGGCGCTGACCCGAGAAAAGCTGGCGTCAAGTTGCACCATCTTGTCGCCGAACCCCCGCATCATCCAGACGTAGGCCACCGCGTACACCGGAAAAGTCACCACCGCCAGCACCATCAGACGCCAGTCGAGCCAGCATAGATAGAGCAGCCCCGACGCGGGCAATACCAAGGCGGCGATCCGTTCCACGTCGTGGTGCGCCACCAAGTGATGCAGATCCTCAAGATCGTTCTGCACCGCCTTGCGAATGGCGCCGGATGTCTTATCCGAGTACCAGCCCAAAGGCACGCGCCCCAGTACCCGCACCAGATCACGGCGCAACGCCGCCTGCATGCGGTGATCGGCCACATGGGTGGCCCACAGCGCCAGCCCGGTGCACAACCAGCCCAGCACCAATGCCAGCGCGATCACCAACGCCGTGATTGCCACCCGTTCGATATCCAGCGGCCCAGGCGACAACAGCACCCGACCCAGCTCGACGATGGCGACAAACGGCAGCAGCGATGTCAGTGCACCCACGCCACCCAGCAGTACACCGAGACGGATCAGCCCCGCCACCGGATACCGCAACTGGTACAAGGGCTCATTGGTCTTTCGGCTCACAGTGCTCTCCGTAAAGTCTCGGCAAGGTGAGCGGCCACGGTCTCCACGTGGGGCGGCTCGATCACGCTGAAGTGGTTGCCCGGCACATCGATCAGGTTGAACACGCCCAGGCAGGCGTTTTGCCAGAACGGCGCGGCGTAATGGCCCACACCGGCGGTAATGCCAAAGGATTGCTGTTCCTTGCAACGCAGGTAGTTGATGTCACCGACATAGGGCGCGGGGTCGAAACAGGCTGCCCGCATACTGTGCCGGCATACCCGGAACAAGGCGGGAATAAGCTCCGGCCCCACCGGCACGCCGGCTTTACCGGCGGCCACGCGGGCGTATTCGGCAAGGCGCTGGTCCTGGGGAATCATCGAGCGACGTCGCACCGCCCCGGCCACCGCCCGCAGCCCGTCATCGCCATCCAACGCCGCCATCGCGCCGGCGGGAATATGCCGCTCATGGCGTTGCATCAGCGTTTCAATGGCGCGATAAACATCCGCCTCGTTCAGCCCCTCGCCAAACACATCCTTGACCGGATCAAGATTGAGGTTCGGCGCGAAAATCGCCTCGAAGGCGAGTTCCTCATCGGTATTGATGAACATGGGGATGCTGTCCACCAGCGTCAGGTCGATGACCTCCACGCCCCGCTCCAGTAAGCGGCGGGACACTTCCATGGCGAGCAACCCGCCCAGGCAATAACCGATCAGTTGAAAGCGGTGATAGCCCTCATCCAGCAAACGCCGTGCGTAGTCGTCGGCGACCCGGCCAATCAACTCCTGATGGGGAATGGAGACATACTGCTCGGCGTCCGCCACCGCCAATCCGATCACCGGGCCGACCTGTTGGGCGGCCAGCGCCCGGCCGAGATGCTGAAAATAATCCATGGTGCCGAGCGCGGCGTGGAACAGTACCCGTACCGGCCCTTCACCACCGCCGAATGGCACGATCAGCGCATTACTCCCTGCACGTGTTTGTGCCGTTCCCACTTCGGCGGGCGCGCCGCCATCCACCGGCGTGGCCGTGTCACCCTCCGCCGCCGAGCGCAAGACCGCGGCAAGCGCCGCCACCGTCGGCTCATTGAGCATTTGCCGGAGCAAGGCGTCATAGGTGAAATCCCCCGCCTCCGGCACGGTGTCACGGATCTGTCCGGCCACTCTTGCCAGCACCAGGGAATCGGCGCCCTGATCATAAAAGTTGTCATCGCGACCGATGGCGGGCAGACCCAGAGCCGCCGCCCATAGCGCCCCGAGGCTGTCCTCCAGAGGGTCGTCCGAGGGCGTCTCGGCGAGGGTGTCTTCTCCCATCAGCGGCGCTGGCAGCCAGCGGCTCAGGGTGCTGCGGTCCACCTTGCCATTGGCGGTGAGCGGCAGACGATCAAGCACCTGCAGATGGGAGGGGATCATGTACCTGGGTAATCGCTCAGCCAGAAACTGGCGGATTGATTCGCAAGACAGCGGCGCGCGATCCGCTTTGAAACGGGCGGCCATCATATTCATGCCCCAAACCGACAGGGGGTGCGAGGCATCCGGCAAACAGACGACATCCTCGCCTCCCTGGCCAGCCAACAGGTCGCGCCAGCCGTCTTGGGACAGGAACGGGGCAGCACCGGTTTCCCGATCACCGGCCGGCTCCATCATGAAACCCTGGGTGAGCATGATATGCGGATGTTCCCGGGTCGGCTCGGTGAGGATCAACCAGCCTCCCGGTGCCAGCAATTCAGCGATGCGGCCCACCGCCGCGTCGGGATCGCGGGTGCTGCTGAGCACCCCCGCGCAAATCACCACGTCCATGGAGTTCGGCGCCAGGCCCTGCGCCCGGTAATTCTGGTCCAGATTGAACAGACCAAAACGCATCCAGGACAGCGCCCGCCAACGCTGCCGGGCGGCGGAGAGAAAGAACGGACTCAGGTCGGTGAACAGATATTCCACCCGGCACCCGTCGAGCATCGGCACCACCGCTTCGGTGGTAGCGCCGGTACCGGCGCCAATCTCCAGAACGCGCAGCGGCTCCGTCCGCTCATTGGCCACCGCCACCCGATTCACGAACGCCGCCACCGCGTGGTTGTTGTAGCGCGCGATCAGATCATCACGGTACAAGGCCAGGGCCGGCTCCTGGGAGCCTTCGGGAAACAGCAGTTCAAACGGATTCTGTTCACCGCTCAACAGCCGTGGCAGGCGCGCCACATGGTCTTCATGGTAGGCGACAAAGGCGCTGCCACCCTCTCGTCCCGCCGCCCTCTCCGCCACAATGCGCCATGACCGCTCCATGTCATCAGCCGCCAGCTCCGTGGCAAGGTGGTAGCCGCCAGCGTCATCACCGGTGAGCCACCCATGCGCCACCAACAACGCCAACCAGCGGCGCACCAACCAATGGTGGCGTGGCGCCACCGTCAGGGCCTGCAACACTTGATCCGGGGTGACACCCTTTTCCCGGTCGGAGAACAACCCATGTTCCCTCAGGAGCCAAAGCATCGAAACCAAAGCGGCACGATGCAGGGCATCGACCTGATCCGCCGCGTGTTCGGTGTCCGTATCCTTCAGTTGGTGCCCGGCCAGGCGTCGCGCCGCATCGACCGGCGGGGACGCGGCATGTGGCGTCGTCCCCCGCTTCGCTTCGACAAACCCCAACAGGGTCCGATCCCCTTTATCGTTCCCGGCGGCGACCGCCACGGCGGCGGCCACGCCGGGATATGCCGATAGCGCCGCCTCCACTTCACCGAGTTCCACACGATGCCCCCGGATCTTGACCTGGCCGTCATCGCGACCAAGAAACTCCAACTCGCCGGACGGCAGATATCGGGCCATATCACCGGTTCGATACAGGCGCTGTCCGTCCACCGGATGGTGAAAAAAGCGTGTTTCGGTCAACGCCGCGTCGCCCAGGTAGCCGGTGGCCAATCCCATTCCAGTGATATAGAGCTCGCCGGGCACCCACACCGGGCGGTCACGAAGGCCCGCGTCAAGCACCCGAAACCCCTGATTGGCCAGCGGTAGTCCATAGGGAACGCTGGTCCATTCCGGGTCCACCGTCGCCACCCGATGGTAGTTGGACCAGATCGCCGCTTCCGTGGCGCCGCCCAAGGCCACCAGGTCCGCCGCCGGGGCGTGGCGGTGAAGATTCGCTTTCAGCGACAGCGGTACCCAGTCCCCCGACACCAGAGCAAGACGCAGGCTGGGCATGGCGGCCGGTTCCGCATCAAGGTAATGGGTCAGCATCTGCAATTGTGCCGGCACCGAATTCCAAAGCGTGACGCCATGTCCGATAACACATTCCGCCCAATGAGACGGATCAGCCCCGCGTTGAGCGTCCGGTAGCACCAACCCGCCGCCGCGTGAAAGCGGGCCGAAGATATCGTAGACGGAAAGATCAAAGTTCAAATTCGCCAGCCCCAGCACACGATCGGTGCCGGTGACGTCGAATCGGCGATTAATGTCCTCGATGGTATTGAGCGCGGCGCGATGCGTGATCATCACGCCTTTCGGATCGCCGGTGGAGCCCGAGGTATAGATCAGATACGCCAGGGAGTCCGGGTCACCGCCAGCGACCTCCGGCATGCCTTCCGTGGCGTCGAGCCGGTCGACCTCGATGACCGGCAGCCCTTCGGGCAGATCCCGGGGCCGGTTTGATGATTGCACCAACACCGCCGCGACGGCGGCATCGGCAAGCACTTTATCGCGACGTTTCGCGGGCTGAGTAACATCCAGAGGCAGGTAGGCGGCGCCGGCCAGCAACACGCCGAGGACGCCCACCACCTGCTCCACGCCCTTGCTCATCACGATCGCGACGTGATCGCCGGCGCGGCAGCCCTGGTCACGCAAGGCGCCGGCCACGGCCCCGGCACGGCGAACCAGATCGCCATAGCAAAGCGTTTCTCCAGGGGCCACCACCGCGTCAGCGTCGGGCGTCCGCGCGGCCTGCTCCAGCACGGCCTGGTGCAGCAGCCGGTCCGGCACCGGCGCCTCGGTATCATTCACCCTGGCCCGGGTCGACGTCTGCCAGGCGGGCAATACCACGGGCTCCGTGGCCGTCCAGTGCTCGCCGCCGGCCAGGTCGAGCAGCAGGGTCTGGAAGGCCTCCCACATATCGTCGACCAGCCCGGCAGGAAACACGCCCTGACGAACATCCCAGTTCACCTCGAGGCCGCCCTCGTCGTCGCGGACCTGGCAATCCAGGAAGACCTGGGGCGTCTGGGTAACACCGTTCTCCAGGCGGCAGCCGATCTCTGCCTCGCCGGTGCCACCCAGCCCGATGGCGCTGGTGAACACCACCGGCATTAACGCGGCGTCTTGCCCATGCCGCCGGCCGATCTCCCGAATCACTTCCACCCCTGAGAACAACCGGTGATCCAAGTCGGCGAAAAGCTGCTCCCCCAATGCCGCCGCCCGTCGATGGAAGGGCAAATCATCAGCGGCGCGGACCGCCAGGAGGCTCACCGAAGTGAAGTCTCCCACCAAGGCATGGACCTGTGGATGAAGCGCCTGGCGATTGAGTAAGGTGAGGTTCAGGGAAAAGTCCGGGCTTCGGCTCCAGCGCCGCAGTACCGCGACGTAAGCGGTCAACACCACATTGGAGGCCGTCAGCCCGTACCCGGTGGCCTGCTGGCGCAAGGCCCGCCAATGCCCGGCCGGTAACCGCCAGTGATGCCGATGAAAGCAGGCCTTGTCCGCGGCAGCCGATGACAAAACCGGCAATTGAGGTGCCGGCGGCAGGTCATCCAGTCGCGCCAGCCAATAGTCACGGGCCTGCCGATAAGCGCTCCCCTCACGCATGCGCCGCTGCGCCAGGACATAATCGCGGAAGCTGATTTCCAGTTCGGACAAGGTATCGCCATACCCCTGGATCAACTGATTCAGTTCGGAGAACAGAATCCCCGCGCTGGCCCAGTCAGCAATCAACGCATCCAGAGAAAAATGCAGGATGTCGGCCCCTTGCGTGCGGGTCAGACGCAGTTCGAACATGGGCCATTGCCCGATTGGATAGAGCCGATGATCCATTTCCGAGCGGGTTGCCTGTAAATGCCGCTCCAATTCGGACGGCAACCAGCCACGTCCATCCGCGATGGCGATCCGGTAGTGCGGGACCTCCGGCAATATCCGTTGGTAACCGTCCGCGCTGACCTCCGCACGCAGCATGTCATGGCGGGTGATCAGCCGATTCCAGGCGTCCTCCAACACTTGCGGTTCCAAAGCCGGATACACCGCTTCCAGATAACCGTGGCAGGCCACCCCGCCAAAGCCGAAGGATTCGTTGCGCCCCAACAGATAGGCTTCCTGCACCTCGGTCAAAGGGAAAGGCTCATGGCGGCCTTCGCTGTCGGCGGTCACCGCGTCGAAGGCCGCGCCGCGAAGCAATTCGACCACTTGCGTCTTGAGCGAGCGTAACGTGGCAAGCCGCTCCTCGGTAAGCACCCCCCTGGGCGCACGGAACCGTAATTGTTCCTGCTCCGCCCAGAGTTCCACTCCGAGCCCCTGCAGTTCCTCGATCAAGGCATTGGCGTTCATAACGTCCCTCTCCGGATGTCGTGCTGGGTCGTAAGCCGGGGCCACGGATTCATAACGCACCCTCTTCCATATCCGCGGTTCGCGCGCTCTCCGCTTGCAGCGCCGCCGCCACATCCGCCAGAACGGGATGGGCGAACAAATGACGAAGCGACAGGGCTACACCATGGCGGCGGCGAACGCTTTCACTGAATCGGGTCGCCAACAGACTGTCCCCGCCCAGCTCAAAGAAGCTCTGCTGCCGTTGGGGCGCGCTGATCTCCAGCAGCTCCGCCCACAATGCCGCCACCCGCGCTTCCCATTGGCCTCGCGGTGGTCCGGCTCGCTCCTCCTCACCACCAGGCGCCGCGAAATGTTCGGCCAGCGCGGCGCGGTCCACCTTTCCATTAGCGGTTAACGGCAGTGTCTCCAGAGCATCGATTCGTTCGGGAATCATCGGCACCGGCAGCAACCCCGCCAGATGCGAGCGCAACTGCTCGGCATCAGGTTGTCCGGCCGGCGCCACGACGGCGGCAACCAGTTTCATCGCCGAAGCCGGACCACGCCGCACCAGAGCCACGGCCCGTTCGACACCGGCAAACGCCGACAGCGCCGCTTCAACTTCGCCCAGTTCAATGCGATGTCCTCGAATCTTCACCTGGCCGTCGATGCGGCCGAGAAACTCCAGCAGTCCGCCTGGCCGATAGCGCGCCCGGTCGCCAGTGCGATACCAGCGGCCGTCCCACCGCGCTTCCCCGGTTTCAGCCATTACAAAGTGGGCGGCACTGCGTTCCGGATCAGCCCGGTAACCGAGCGCCAGGCCGTCGCCACCGATCCACAATTCGCCAGCGACCCAGTCCGGACAGTCACGTCCCTCGTCATCGACCACCCGGAAGCGCTGATTGGTCAACGGCCACCCGTAGGGGATCGAGCACCAGTCCGGCGCCCGTTCTGCCACCGGTTCTTCCACCGGATAGAAGTTCGACCAGATCGATGCCTCGGTGGCACCGCCCAGCGCCACGAAACGGCATCCCGGAGAGCATTCGGCCACCCGCGCCGGCAAATCCAGCGCGACCCAGTCGCCAGAGGCAAGCGCCAGCCGCAACGGACCCGGCGGCTCCGCCGGATCACTGACGGCCATCAGCATCTCCAACAACGCCGGGGCGCTGTTCCAGATGGTGGCGCCGTATCGCCGCATCAGGGCCCGCCAGTTCCGTGCCTCGCGGCGCTCCTGCTCGTCGACGAGAATCAAGGCGCCGCCGGCACCCAGCAGCCCGAAGATGTCGTACACCGACAGATCAAAATCCAGAGCGGACACGGCCAGGACCCGGTCGCCCGGCCCCACCTCGAAACGGCGATTGATGTCGAGTACCGTGTTCAAAGCGGCACGATGAGTGATCTCCACGCCTTTGGGTTCACCGGAAGAGCCGGAGGTGAAGATCACATAGGCCAATTGGTCGGCGGCCACCGGCAGCGGCCCGGACAGCGGCGCCATGGACCGGGCATCCTCAAGGAAACAGGGTGTTACTGATCCGGGCCAGTTGTGCTCCGAAGCCGTCACCACCCACCGTACCGCGGCGCGCTTCAATACCCGGTCGCGCCGCGCCGGCGGCTGCTCCATGCCGAGCGGCAGATAAGCGGCGCCGGCGGCCAGCACCCCCAGAACCGCGGCGATCTGATCCGGCCCCTTGGGCAATTGCACCGCCACCACGTCCCCCGGTGACACCCCGACCCGTCGCAGCCGAGCGGCGATCCGCAAGGCGTGATCCGCCAGTTCGCCATAGCTCAGCGCACCGTCCTGCCCCCAATACAGAGCCACTCGCTCACCCTGGTCGCCGGCGTGCTGAAAGAAGGCCTGGTGAAGGGTGCCGCTTGGTAACGGCGCACGGGTGTCGTTGATCTGATCGCGCACGGTGCGTTGCGACGCGGGCATCACGTCCGGTACCGGCGCTCGCCAGTCCATCCCGGCAAGTTCGTGAAGCAAGTCCATATAGGCTTGGAACATGTCAGTGATCAGGCCATCGGGGAACAACGCCTCCACCACGTCCCAGTTCAAGGCAATACCGCCATCCGCCTCCACCACCTGATGATCGATCCAGACCTGGGGCGTCTGGGTGAGGCCCCAGACCTGGCGGCTGAACGGTCCCTCCTTCGGCGCGGCGGTACCCCCCGGAACCCCGAGGGCGCTGGTGAACACCACCGGCATCGACGCCAGGCCTTCCCCGGAATCGCGGGCCAGTTCGCGCAACAGTGTCACGCTGGACCAGGCGCGATGATCCAGCGCCTCGCCCAACGCTTTTTGCGTGCGCCGCAAACGATCAAGCCATGAATCGCCAGGATCCGGCCGATAGCCAAGCAGCATCAGGGAGGTGAAATCCCCCATCACCCGATGAATATCCGGGTGAACCTCCTGACGGTCGAACAAGGTCAGGTTCAGGGTCAGTCGGGACTGCGCGCTCCAGCGTCCCAGCACCTCGGCGAACGCGGTCAGCAGTAGTGCCGAGGGCGTCACCCGTTCGTTTTGCGCCCGCGCGATCAGACGCGACCAGGTGTCCGCGTCCAACGCCCCCTGATGCCGAACGAAGCACGGCCGGCTAATGTCTTCCGGACGACAGGCCAGCGGCAGTTGCGGCGCCGGCGGTAATTGCGGCAGCTGCTTCCGCCAGAATGCCCGGGCCTGATCCCGTTCCTGTTCCGTGGGAGCACTGTTGAGCCGGTAATCGCGAAACGACAAGGACACTGGTGGCAGTTCGGCGCGCGGCTCCCGGTAGAGAAGATCCCATTCCTGGTAGAACAGCAAAATGCTCAAGGCATCAAGGATCAGGTTATCCAGACTGATCGCCAGACGGATTCGACTCCCCGAACGGATCCCTCGGACATCGAACAACGGCCACAGCGTGGGATCGAATACCCGGTGCGCGGCCGCCTCCCGCAGTCGCTCACAGGCCGCGTCCCAATCGCCTTCCACGTCTTCCACCGGAATGGAAAAGCATGCCACATCCGGCAAGATTCGCTGGTGCCCCTGATCATCGAACACCGCCCGCAACATCTCATGACGATCGATCAACCGGTTCAGTGCGTCCTGCAGACGCGCGACGTCCAGATCCACCACGTCGTATTCCCGGTAAAAGTGGCAGCTCACCCCGCCCAGTGGCAGCCCCGGATCCCGCCCTATCCAATAGGCGCGTTGCACTTCCGTGGGCGGGAACGGCTGGTAGCGGTTTTCGATATCCGCGTGCCATCGCCGCCGTGGGGTGGGGTCGTCTCTGAGTCCCAGAGTAGCGGCGAACTCCGACAGGACCGGATGCTCGAACAGCGCCGCCAGACGTACGCCAGTGAGCCCCTCTTCACCCAAGCGGCGAACCATTCGGGTGGCCAGCAGGGAATCGCCGCCCAAGGAAAAGAAATTCTCCTCGCGCCCCACCCGCGGCAATTCGAGAAGACGGCGCCAGACCACGGCGACCCGGCGTTCCACTTCACCCTGGGGCGGCGTCACGGCGGCGGGCTCCCGCCGTCTTTCCTGCTCCTCGACATGGCGGGCGAGGGTTTTGCGGTCGATCTTGCCGTTGGCGGTGAGCGGCAGCGCGGCGCAGACATAGAGACGCACCGGAATCATCACCGAGGGCAAGGTCGCTTCGAGATGATCACGTAATGATTCGAACACCGCCGGCAGCGCTCGCAGATCGACCCACTCCTCGTCATGGTTGCGCGGCGAGGCAACCAGGGCCACCACCGCCACCAGTCCCGGCTTACCCACCACCGCCGCCGCCTGCCGCACGCCCGGCGCGCCGGCCAGGGCCGCTTCCACCTCGCCCAGTTCGATGCGGTGACCACGCACCTTGATCTGATGGTCCAGGCGCCCGAGAAACTCCACGTTGCCGTCCGGCCGATAGCGGGCCTGATCACCGGTGCGGTACCAGCGTATGCCATCACGCTCAACAAACCGGCTCGCTGTTTTGCTCGGATCGCCGCGGTATCCCCGGGCCACGCCGTCCCCGCCGATCCACAGTTCACCAGCGACGAAATCCGGGCAATCGCGCCCCAGGGCATCCACTACCCGAAGATGTACATTCGCCAATGGCGTTCCGTACGGCGCGGAATGCCAGCGCGGCCGAGTTTCCTTAACCTCAAAAAAAGTGGAATGGATGGCGGTTTCCGTAGTGCCGCCCAAAGCGATAAAACGGCAATCCGGGACCTGGCGGGCCAGTCTGCCGGGCAGCTCGGGGGGAATCCGGTCGCCGCCCAGCAACACCGCTCTGAGTGTCATCAGTGTCTCGGCGTCCGCCGCGCTCAATATCATATCCAGCAGCGCCGGCACGCAATTGAGCACGGTGACCCGGTGGCGCCGGATCAGACGGTTCCAGACCATGGCATCACGCCGCTCGCTTTCCCTCACGCACACCACGGCGGCACCAACGGACAGCGCGGCGAACATATCGAACACCGACAGATCGAACTCCAGCGCGGACAGCGCCAGGATCCGGTCTTCGCCACTCAGGTCCAAACGATCGGTCAGATCCTCGATGGTGTTCATGGCCGCCCGATGCGGCACCTCCACGCCCTTGGGCTCACCGGTGGAACCGGAGGTATAGAGAATGTAGGCGAGATCCCGGTCATTGCCCGGCACCGGTGCCGACAAGGGCGCCGACACCTCGGGCAGCGCGTCCAGCGTCAGGCGCGCACCGGAGGCGCCGAGGATACGCCGGCGGCGGGCCTCGGGTTGGTCCACGCCGATCGGCAGATACACCGCCCCGGCCGCCAGCACCCCAAGCACCGCGATGATCTGCTCGGCCCCTTTGGGCAACGACACCGCCACCACGTCATTCGGTTGCACGCCCTCGCCCACCAAATAGCCGGCCACACTCATCACCCGCCGCCGCAGTTCGCCATAGGACAGCGTTTCGTGTGTCTCCCACAGCAGGGCGGGGGCATCCGGGTTGGTGTCGGCGATGTGGAAGAAGCCTTCATGGAGCCGGCGGCCGGACAACGGTCGGGAAACGCCATTGATGGAGGCCCGGCGCGCCAGCGCGCTGTCCGGCAACAGGGCGGGCACCGGCCGGCACCACGCGTCCGGGCAATCAATCAACACCGACAGCAATCGCTCATGGGCTTCGAACAGGGCATCCAGAACACCTGGCTCGAAAGCGTCCTCGCGCGCATCCATATTCACCAGCAGGCCGTTGTCGAGCTCCGTCACCTGCGCGTCCAGCCAGACCTGAGGCCCCTGGGAGATAATCCAGCTCGGTCGCCCAAGGCAGGTCTGCACGGTGTCGGAAAACAGCGGCCCCAACCCCAAGGCACTGGTGTACACCACTGGTGCCAACCGTTTTTCACCATGATGACGGGACAGTTCCCGCAGGACGTCAACGCCGGTGAAGGTGCCGTGCTGGACGTCGGAGTGAAAACGGTCTTGCAGAGCAAGTGCCCGGTCGACAAAGGAGCCCGGCGCACCGCCCCGCCATGCCAACAACACCGAGGAGGTGAAATCACCGACCAGCTGGTCCACATCGGAGTGCAGCGGTTCCCGGTTGAACAACGGCAGGTTGATCAGGAAATCCGGCTCGGCGCTCCAGGCCGTGAGCACTTCGGCGAACACCGCCGCCAGCGCCATGGCCGGCGTCAGCCCATGCGCACGCGCCGTCGTCGTAAACGCCGCGACCCGCTCGGGAGGCAGCCAGTCGTGACGCCGGATCACACGGGTCGCCTGTTGCGCTCCGCCCCCACCCGTGATCGGCAAGCGCGGCGCTGCCGGCAGATCGGCGAGTCGGTCACGCCAATAATCCCGGTCTCGATGCCAGCCGGCACGACGCCCCTCCCCGGCCATGGACGCGTCATGATCGGCGCGGTAGCGGGGATAGCTGTACTCGATGGGGGGCAACACCTCACCGCGATACAGGTCGGCCAAATCCTTCAACAATACGCGCAAACTCAGAGCATCAGCGGCGACCATATCGAGGTTTAAGTGGACACGGGTACCGTCCACGCGCATCGCATCCGGCAGCAACGACAGCTGAACATCAAACACCTCTCCGGCCGCCAGGTTCATGCACCGATGAGATAACGCTTGGCGCAGCCGTTCCAGGGCCTGCTCGGCACCTTCCACCGTCATCGACCGCAGGTCATGCACCTTCAGGCCAAGCCAGGTGCTGTCCGCGTGAATACGCTGACGACCGTCATCAGTGAGACGCACCCGCAGCATGCCATGACGCTCGATAAGCGCTTTAACCGCCCGCTCCAGCCGGTCTCCATCCACGCCGGCGCCATCGAATTCGTTATAGAAATGCGCGGCTACGCCGCCCAGTTGTTGGTCACCAGACCGCCCGATCCAATACGCATGCTGCATCGGAGCCAGTTCGAAGGGTGCCCGCTCATCCAGACAACGGCCCATCGTTTCCGGTGCCGATGTCTCCGTTTTATCGGTATCCACACAGGTACCAAGCAGAGAGCACCAGGCAGACAACCTGGGATTGGAAACCATCTGGGCAAAAGAAATGTCATGCCCCCGCCGGCGCCACTCGCTGGCCAGGCGCATCATGGTGATCGAGTCGACCCCCATTTCAATGAGATTGCCGTCGTCGCTGACGGCATCTACGGGGAGCTCCAGCACCGCCGCGACACACGCACGCACGCCGGGCACATCAGTGATGTCATCCATGGTTCACCGTCAGTCATAGGATCATTTATAAATGCAAATGATATCCAACTGCGGTATCGGCTCTACCCGAATCAGGATGACTTGAGCCCGGATCCGTTCACCATGCCGGAACCGGGTCGTGTCGCGTCACCGGCGTTTCAGCGCCGACGGCTTGACGCCAAACTCCTTATGAAACGCGGCGGCAAAGTGACTGGCGTTGGTATAGCCCAATTCCGCGGCCACCTGGAGCACCGACTGCCCGCCAGAACCAAGACGACGACGCGCTTCATGCATCCGCTCACGTTGAAACAATCCGTAAACGCTGTTGTTGAACAGTTGCCGAAAGCCGCGCTTGAGTTTGATCACACTCAAGCCAGAAGCCCGGGCCAGCTCTTCAATGGTCGGAGCCTGACAAAGGTCCGCCAGCAGACAATCCCGGGCTCGAAGCAACTTTTCCCGGTCCGGAATCGACAGATCACAGGCACAATGCGAACCGGGATCCAGGCTTTCCAGCAACAAGCCGACAAACACCAGACTGGTTCCGAACAACCATAAGAGTCCCCGGTTAGTGCCATCGTCCGGACACAGATCAGCGACTCGCAGCGCTTTGCTGAGTGTCTGGGCCGTGGCCTTCAGTTCCGCATCGCAGTGCAAACAGTTAGCAAAACAGCGCCCCGAGTCGAACAGGCGTTTGAGCACCATGTCAGGTTCGCCAACCCATTGATACAAAGTGTCCGGCCGGATCATGACGATGACACTTTCAAAATCCCCATGCTGACGAAAACCACCAGCACGCCCCGGATTGTAGTTAATACAACCCGCGCCTTCGTGAACGGTATGAACGTGATCCGGACCACCATCATCGAACCAACTCTGAAAATGGCCGTGCAACGAATAGGAAAAGTGAATGCGCTCACTGTCATCCCGGACATTCATGGTCACCGGCTCAGCAAAGTGCCCCCGCCATACCGCCAGTTCCATGCCCTCCAGTAACGGCACCCGAAGTAACCGGCACCGTGAGAAAGGTGCCAGTTCAATCACCGAAGTATCGGAAAGCAACGCGAGCGCGGATAGCTCCTTATGCTCCAGGATCGACTGATACACCGACATACCTGCCCTCCATTCCATGGTCCTGCGAGGAACCCGATTCGGGCATAAATGGAACCGATTCGGGCGGATTCACAAATGAGAACCATTATCTTTTATACGGTTTCGTTCTTCTTGTCGACTTCAAGGCCTTGCCACCCATCAAGGCTTCCTATTCTGGGGACCCACGTTATGGCGAACTCCACCGGCCTGGTCATCGAAGACCTGGCGAAAACCTATGGCAATGGCGTGCGTGCTCTGGACAGCGTCTCACTGCGAGTCCCCCCCGGGATGTACGGACTGCTGGGCCCCAACGGCGCCGGAAAAAGCACACTGATGCGAACACTGGCCACTTTACAGGAGCCGGACCGCGGTCGCCTCTTTCTCGACGGCGAGGATGTTCTCGCCTCACCAGATCATCTGCGTCAACGACTTGGCTATCTGCCACAACAGATCGGTGCCTATGCCGGTGTTCCGGCCCGTGATTTACTGAATCGTTTTGCCTGGCTGAAGGGGCGCCACCGCCGCTCGGAACGCCAGGAGGAAGTAGAAATTCTGTTGGAGAAAGTCAACCTGCGGGAGGTGGCGCATCGTCCCGCCTCAACGTTTTCCGGCGGCATGTTGCGGCGTTTCGGCATTGCCCTGGCCTTGATCGGCTCACCGCGTCTATTGATCGTGGATGAGCCCACCGCCGGGCTGGACCCGGCGGAACGCAACCAATTCCACCGGGTTCTGGCTGACACCGCCAACAACAGCGTAGTGCTGCTGTCCACCCATATTGTCGAGGATGTGGAAAACCTGTGCGACCGTCTGGCCATTCTCGCCAACGGCAGGTTATTGGCCGAAGGCACGCCCGCCGCTCTGACCCTCCCTTATCAGGGCATGCTCTGGGAAGCTTCGTTCGAACGAGATGAACCGGTACCTGAAGAGGCTCTACGTGTCTTGCCTCAACCCGGTGGCCGCCGTGTTATCTGCCATGCGGAACGGGCTCCCGATGACCGCTTCGTTTTACGCCCACCGCGTCTTGAGGACGTCTACTACCTGGCGCTGGAAAACGCCGGGCGAGGGACGGCCGCGTGAACCCAATGCGTCTGATGCTTCATGAGATCGCCGGCGAACTGCGCGCGGGCCTGCGCAGCGGCATTGTCTCGCTGGTGTTTCTGGGACTGACGCTGTACCTGCTGATGTCCCTCACCAACGCCGAGTACATGGAAAAGATGGGGGCCACGGATATTCCGCGCAACGCCCCCAGCCTGATTTATCTGATGGCTACCGGCTGCATGTTCTTCCTGTTCTTCGCCTGGGCCTGGGTGTTCGCACAACCTGTACTTCGCGACCGCCATGCCAATCTCCACGAGGTAATACTGTCAGCACCGATTTCCCTGCCCGCCCTGCTACTGGGGCGATTTCTTGGCGCCGCACTGCTGGCCTCCCTGCTTGGCGCCTCGGTCATGGTCGGGTTTCTCTGCACGCCCGCCCTCTCCTGGCTGGGTCTGGTGCCCCCTGACGCCATCGCGCCGCCCGCTTGGCACGCCCTGGCATTCAGTTGGTTGTGGCTGGTGTTACCGATCGCTTTCGGCGTCGGCGCCCTGTACTTCATGGTGACGCTAAAAACCCGCAGCGTGGCCGCGGCCTTCGCACTGTCCGCGTTGCTGATGCTGCTGTGGATGGTGGCGGTGGTAGTACTGGAAGGCGGTCATATCAATCCCGTTCTCTCGGCGACCCTTGATCCGTCCCTGTTTACCTTCGCCCACGCCCAGGTCGAGGATTGGACGCCCGCACAAAAAAGCCAGGCCCTGTTACCGATTAATCGGGAGTTCCTGCTGAACCGGGGCCTGTGGTGCGTGCTGCCAATGTCCGGTCTGGTATGGATGGTCACACGGGTACGACGGGAAAGCCTGATCCGGGAAAGCGCCCGGAAGCCTTCCCGCAAGACCGCCCCCTCCCTCCCGGAAACAGTGCTTCCACACACCCTGCCCGGACCGGTCACCGCCTTTCGATGGTGGCGAACGGTCACCGCTGAAACCGGCTGGCGGTTGCGCCGGACAGTACGGACTCGCGCTTTCCTGGTTGGCACTGTCCTGTTAGTGGCGGTCGGCGTGATGGCCGCGTTCGTACATGTGATCTGGCACGCGGAGGGACCGTTCCTGCCCCATCCGGATCGGTTGTTGCCATTGCTGATGACGACCCTGTATCTGGTGATCGCCTTTGTGGTGGCGGCCAGTGCCGGACTGATGTCACGCCAGGACGATGTGGAAGGGTTCAGGGATATGCTCGACGCGGCGCCGGCACCGCTATTCGTACGCCTGTTCGCTCTCGCTCTGGCGCTACTGGCAGTAACCCTGATTCTGGCACTGCTTCCCGGCGTCTCCGTGTTGATCGTCACCGCTCTGGTGATGCCGGACAGCCTCGCGCCGGTCACCGTCCTGCTTTACCAAATCCTGGTGATGGCGCCGGCGCTGCTGGAACTGGCCATGCTGGCACTGCTGATTCACGCCCTGATACGACGCCCCGGGCTGGCCTATGCCGCCTCCATGTTCGTGACCTTCGTGCTGGTACTCAATAACGAACTGGCGCTGGTCACCTACCCACCGTACAAGCTCGGCATTCCCGTTCAGATTTCCCTTTCAAGCCTCACTGGCTGGGCACCCTGGCGTAATTACCTGCTGACCCTGGACGGCTACAAGCTGGGCGTCGCGCTGCTCTGTGTCGCGGTGGCGGGTCTGGTTCTGCCGCGTGGCCATTTGCGGCGGCTGCGTGAAATGGTCGCCCGACTGCCCGGCCCCTTCGGCGGAGGGGCCCTGATCGCGGTGGCTGGAATAATCGGTAGCGGTGCTCTGTTGCACCAGAAGCTGATCTCGGCAGGCAGTTACCGTACCGCCGAAAGTGAACGTCTGGAGCAGGTCGACTGGGAACGCGACACCGTCGCCAACGCCGGCGCCTTTTCCGTGAAGGGCGGAGAGCTGACTCTTAACCTCAATACCGATCAGCGTGAAGCCACCGGCCAATGGTTGCTGAAAACCGTGCGGACCGACACTGGAGTGCTCCACGCCGAATTGCCCCCCGGCTTTGTATTGCTGTCCTCACGGGTCGACGGCCAGGCGGTCCAGGCCGATCAGGCCAACGATCATTTGACCCTGCCTCTGGACCATTGCACCGCTGATGGCTGCGACGTCGAGCTGACCTGGCGCCTGTCTTTTGCCTCCTGGCCGGCGGACGCCTCTCCGCCAGCGCTGGCGGATAACGGCGTCTGGCTGCGGGCCTACCAGGCCGCCCCCCGGCTCGGCATCGATCCGGACCGGGCGTTACGCGGCGCGAACGCCAGAACCCGCTACGGCCTGCCCGCGGACTATGCCGTGCCACCGGGCGAAGCGGCGGCCTCCGTCAAAGGTATTGCCCCAGCCGGGCTCTGGCGCTGGCGGCTGAGCAGGGATCTCGCCAAAGGCGGGTACTCCGAACAAGGCGCAACCTCCGGTGCGCTTGATTTCAGCCTGTATTTACCGCATCGAGCCCACGAACAGGCCCTGGAGGGTCTGACCGTCATCAGTGATCCGGGGCGCACCGCCGCCGCACGGAGCATCGCCGACGACGTACGACGGATGCGGGCCTGCGTGTCGCGCCGGCTGGGGCGCGATATCCAGGTCAATAGCGTACAGCAGTGGCCGCGAGGACAGCAGGTCACGGGCTTCTCCCGAGGCGTGCTAAGGCTGGCGGAGGATCCGGATTGGGACGTGGCCGATCAAGGCGTGGGCCGCTGGCGGCGACAAGCCCACATTGCCACGGCCCTGGCCCGAGGGCACCTGGTCGAGGCCGCCGAACTGCGGCGCGGCCCCGGCGCCGCGTGGCTGAGCGAGGGGGTGGCCGGTGCCATCGGCCTGCTGTGCGTGGGCGACGCAAACGGCGTGGATGCTTTGCAAGCGGCGGTCGAGCGCCAGGCGCAGGATACCACTCAACGCCTCGCCAACAGTGATATCCCCATTACCTCGCTGCGGGCGGCGCCCAGCGAAGGCTGGGTATCCCTTTACGCGCCCCTGGCCAACCTCGGCTGGGTGGCCCGGCAAAGCGCTTCCGACCTGACCGCCCTGCTCGCTGACATTCGCCAGCAACGGGACGTGGAACACGTACTGTCCACACGCCTGGGATCCCACGCCACACAGCGCCTGCTCGGCCCGCCCTTGGCGTTTGGCGCCGAAGGCGAACGCTGGCATTGGCGCGACGGCGGCTGGCAGCCGCTGACCACCCCCGCCCGCTATCAAAGCCTGGTGCGTCACGATGGCCAGATCGTTTCAAGGCCCGACTCCGTCGATGAGCCAGGTCTGTTACTCGATCGCTGGCCCGCCTATCCCCGGTTTACACAACACCACGATAACGAATGACCCGTCATCCACAGGAGACACCGATGTTAGAAAAAGGATTGCCCAAGACCGTGGGGAGCTTCGGCAAGGCCGGGAAGGCCGCGACATTCTCCATGCTGTTCCTGCTTTCCCCTTTGGTTGCCGCAAAGGAAGATCCCGATCACGAATTGGAGGGCGTCACCGTGACCGCCCGTCAAAGCGAGGAGCGAGCCAAGGATGTGCCTTTCGCGATCAGCGTGGTCGACGGCGGCACGCTTGCCGACCAACGACTCGACAATGTGGAGGACGCTTTGCGATCGGTGCCCGGCGTCAACATCAATTCCTCCGCCGGTGCCAACGATTCCAATGTTTATATTCGCGGGGTCGGATCCTTGTACCAGATGAACATGGACGACAACTCGGTGGCCCTGATCATGGATGGTGTGACCTTGTCGCCCCGCTCAATCTCCCTTGGCACTCTGGATGTGGAACGGGTGGAGGTACTGAAAGGCCCCCAGGGTACTCTGTTCGGCGGTAACGCCGAAGCCGGCGCCATCAATGTGGTTAGCCGCCGCCCCACCCGTCACCGGGAAGGGTATCTGCGACTGGAAGGCGGACAGGATGAGCAGTGGCTGCAGGAAGGGGTAATCAGCGGGCCACTCAGTGATCAGTTCAGCGGCCGCTTCGCTCTTCGTCATGCCACCGCCGATAACTGGGTGGACAATAAACAAACCGGTGATCCGCTGACCGACCAGAAGGATCTGGCCTTCCGCGGCAGCCTGCTCTGGGACAATCACGACGCCACCACCGCACTGTTCATCGCCGAACGTCAGAAAGTGGAGGGCCGTACCAGCGTGCTGGTGTTACGGCCCTATGGCGATGATCCGGCCAACGATCTGACCCCGGGCCTGTTCGACGACAACGAGAAAACCATGGAGCGCTATTCCATGGAGATCAACCATGATCTGGCCAGCAGCCGGGTCACATCGGTGACCGCCATGACCCGCATGGATCTCACCGACCCGGTGGTCTACGACCGCGACATCATGGAAGCCATGTATGGCTCTCCCATGGTCGCCTGGTTAAAAAAAGAAGCCGATGAACGAACCTACAGCCAGGACCTGCGCATCGGTTCGCTACCTTCCAGTCCGCTGTTCTGGACCACCGGTATAAGTGTGTCCCATTCGGAACGAGGCTACGACACCACCTACGACTCCCGTGACCCCTCCAGCGCCAAGTTTCGTGATTTCACCACCGAACAATACGGCCTCTACGGTGAGGTCACCTACCCATTGTTCGACGCTCTCAAATTGACGGCGGGGATACGCCATTCCTGGGATCGTAAGGAATACGATGCGGTGTACCGTTCCAGCGCCGGGGTCGTGCGGGACCAGAGGGATCTGGATGATGACTTCACCACCGGCCGCCTGGCACTGACCTATGTACTGACACCCAGCACCAATCTCTACACCCAGATCGGGCGCGGCTACAATCCTGGAGGGTTCAACGATTATGCTTCACAGAAAGCGGACAGCGAGCCCTACGACGCCGCCACCGCCCACTCCTGGGAAGTCGGCTTCAAAACCGAAACAGAGCGGCTGATGCTCAACGGCAGCGTCTTCCTGACCCGGGTGAAGGACGCGCACCTGATTGATTATGACGTCATTACCTGGGCCTCCCGTGCGGTTAACGCGGACACCCGCAGCCGCGGTGCCGAATTGGAAGGCCGTTACCGGCTCGGCCGGGGTGTGTCCATCGCGGGCGCCATCAGCTACCTGGACGCGGAAATCAGTGACGATGTAACCGGTATCAGCGGCGGTGATGTCCAGTCCGGCAATCAGGTTCCTGATGTTTCGGAGTGGAGCGGCTACGCCGCCATCCATTACGACCGTCCACTGCCGGATAATTTTATCGGCCTGTACGCGCCAGCCCTGAACGCCCGGATCAGCTACCAGTACGTGGGTGAGCGCCCCGCCGATCCACAAAACCATTTTGACCTGGATGACTACGGCATGCTGGATGCGCGCCTGGGCATCACCAGTGGCGCGGTGGAGCTTTATCTGTGGGGGGAAAACTTGCTGGATGAAACCTATGACCTTTACGGGTACTACGAATCCAGCACCGTAACCTACGGCGCACCTGGCCGCGGGCGCACCGTTGGCGCGGGCCTGAGCTACTACTTCTGACGATCCGGCCTGGCCGCCGTGCGCCCGGCGGCCAGGCCCCGCGCCGCTCGCATTTTATATTTTTGTGTCAATCTTTTAATGTTACGTTATAACGTATTTGGAGCTATCAGACATGTTTCCCTTACGTCGTCATCCTACGGTCGTCGCCCTGCTGGTGGGGCTTGCCCTGCCCCCCTTGTCGTCACACGCCGACACCCGGAAGGACGGTGCGGAATCCTTTGCCCCTCACGAGTTGGAAAGCGTCACGGTTACCGCCCGTCGCGGCGAGGAACAGGCCAAGGAGGTCCCCTTCGGCCTCAGCGTGATCGACGCCGGGACACTGGAGTCCAAGGGAAACGCCGATCTGGAAGCGGTCCTGAGGGATACCGCCGGCGTCAACATCAGTTCGTCCGGCCCCTACGATGCCAATGTGCTGATCCGTGGCGTGGGGTCGCTCAATCAGATCAGCCAGGAGGACGGTTCCGTAGTGCTGAATGTGGACGGTGTCGCTCTGTCCGCCCGTCAGATTTCCCTGGCGACCCTGGATATGGAACGGGTGGAAGTGCTGAAAGGACCACAGGGCACCTTGTTTGGCCGCAACAGTGAGGCCGGCGCGATCAATGTGATCAGCCGTGGCCCCACCGATTATCGTGAGGGTTATCTGCGCGGAGAATACAGCCAGGACAACCAATACCGCCTTGAAGGCGCGCTCAGCGGCCCGCTCGGTGAACGGCTCAGCGGCCGTCTGGCGGTACGGCAAAGCGGAGAGGATCACTGGGTGGAAAACGTCAACGACGGCGACCCGATTTCCAAGCCTCGTTCCCTGGCGTTTCGCGGCAGCCTGCTCTGGGATGTGGGCGAGCGCACCTCCGCGTTATTCATCGCCGAGCGGCAGCGAATACAGCACGATGCCAGCGTCCAGGTGCTTTACCCGTTCGGAGATCCCCCCGGGATCGATATGACGCCGGGGCGCTTCGACGATAACCAGAACACCGTGGAACGCTACTCCTCCGAGGTCCAACACGACTTCGCCGGCAGCCGCCTTACGTCCACCACGGCTCTTACCCGGACCGACATGAGTCTGGTCACTGGCTATGGACGCCGAATCTCCGAAATACTTTACGGCGCCCCCATGGAGTTCATGAAAGAGGACGACTCCGACCAGCGTGTGCTCAGCCAGGATCTGAATGTGTCCTCACTGCCCGGTGCCCGGGTCTTCTGGGTTGCCGGTCTCTACGCCTCCGATTCCCGGCGCAACTTCGATTCATTCTTCGAAACCACCGGCAACCGGCAAGACCGCGACTACGAGACCCGCGCTTACGCACTCTATGGCGAAGCGACCTATCCCCTCACGGGTCGTCTGGACTGGACCTTCGGCCTGCGCCACACCTGGGACCGGAAAACCTACGAAGCGGACTATTTCAGTGGCGCTTGGCAACACGACGAGCGCGATCTGGACGATGACTACACCACCGGACGTACCGGTCTGTCCTTCGCCGTCATGCCGGACTTGAACCTGTACGCCATGTTGGCGCGGGGCTACAAATCCGGGCTGTTCAGCGACTACGCCACTCAGGTCGAGGACAGCAGCCCCACTGATGCCGCCAAGGTCAACAGCCTCGAAATCGGCTTCAAGCTGGAACCCACACATCAGCGCTACGCGGTCAACGGCGCCGTGTTCATCAGCCGTATCAAGGACGATCATTTGTTGGGATACGACGTTGCCACCCAGGCCACCAGCGCCATCAACGCGGACACCCGCAGCCAGGGCGCGGAGCTGGAAGGCTCTCTGTCGCTGAGCCAGGATCTGGCACTGTCCGCCTCGGTGACCTACATCGACGCGGAAATCACTAGTGACGCCCCCGGTGTGCAGGGCGGTGATGTGGAATCCGGTAACAGGGTTCCTCAAGCCGCCCGCTGGAGTGGCGATCTGGTGCTCACCTACCAACGCGAACTGCCGGACTTTCCGGGCCTGCCCTATCCGATGCTGAAAGCCCGCGCGGGTTACCACCATGTGGGCGCGCGCCCCGCCGATCCACAGAATCATTTCGACCTGGATCACTATGATCTGGTGGACACGCGGGTGACGTTATTGACCGGGAACGCCGAGTTTTATGTCTATGGCGACAACCTTCTCAATGAGCGATACGAGCTGTCCGGCTATCAACTGGCCCCGGGCGTGCGCACCGGCGCCATGCACCGGGGCCGAACCATCGGTGTTGGCGCCGGTTACTATTTCTAGCAGCACCTTCCAGCCGATCGGTATCAACCCTGCTCCAAGGATCGCCAGCCCGCTCAAGCGGGCTCCGGCGGCAGCTTCCCGCCCGGGAATGCCCCCCTGGTTATTCAGCCTGGTGGTTCCGAACCGCCGCCAAAGCGGCCCACATTTAGGAGGCGCTTTTCCTGGATCCGCGTCCTTCTCGCAATCGTAGTGAAGCGCTGACACCGGAGCAGCGCGAGATTCAGAAACTGAGGCGCAAGCTGCAGCGAGTGGAGGAAGAGAAAGAAATATTAAAAAAGGTTCATCGCGCTTTGGCGGGAAGTCTCGCTCCAGCCGGGGCGCGGCTCAGGGCTCAAGGCCCTTCCGGGAACGCCGCAATTACGTCCCTCAGGGCTTGACGCATCTTGCGGATGGCGCAGATAAGACGGCCAGTTTCATCGCGGCTTTCGCTGCTGATCTCGGTGTCCCAGTCGCCGTCGGCGATGCTGTCGGCGGCGCTGACCGCGTCTTCCAGCAGCCGGGTGATGGTACGGGTGACGCGCAGAGCGATCAGCCCCAGCAGCGCGAAGGCTAGGCTACCCAGAGCGAGGCCGATAAGCTGGGGGCCTTGGTTGTCTTCCCGCCTGGCGTTCAGTGTCTCGCGAAAGCTGCGGTAACGTTCCTGTTCGAACTCATTGTGCGCCTGCTCGTAAACCCCTTCCAGGCGCCGCATTCGGTCGAATTCATCAGCGCCTACGGCCATCGATACCGGGCCGCCGATCGCCGCCCGGGCGAGCGCCTCACCGATGCTCCTGTAGCGAACAAAGGCGGTGCGCAGCCAATCCACGGGCCCATCGAGTCCCGGGTCCAGCCCCTCATTCCAGGAACCGGTCGGAACGCTCCCGGGCTTCCTCCGGCGAATCCACCTCCGCCCAGGACACGGCGGCGTTGACGGCATGGCTGATCGCCCGGAATTCCACATTATTGGCGTTGACCAGCTCCAACACTGGAAAATCGTGGTTCCCACCCGTTCAAGGTAGTGGATATTGACTTGCGCGATGTAGTAGCTGAAAAAAATAGGCGAGAAAAAGCAAGATGCTCAGCGCCGCGACGGAAAGAATTTTCAGCCGCACGGACAGATTGTTCAGCCAGCTCATCGATGTGCCCCCAATGCACGCGCCCTAGGTGCTAATTATTTGCTTACGGCCCCAGCAATAGAACTAAAGCACCAGAAGCTCCTGGCGGAGCCAAGGCGCGATCCGCGGTGGGTGCCCTCGCCCACCCAATTATAGGAGGGTGGGCCCGGCCTGGCAGGTGGTCACGCCGATACTGGCAAGCCCGTCACCACGAACCCACCTAAGAATAAAGACTGAGCCCGAGAACACCGTCTCCGGCCCGCTCCACCGGCGGGCCGGGCCACTTGCCTTTCGGTCGGAACTGAACTAGCCTTCGATATATTAAACACTTGTAATATATATTGACCGTTTGTTCACTTAGCGCCAAGGCATGCTCGAAACCGAGCCCGCCCGAGCCAACAGCGGTCCGGCGAAAAAAAAGAGCAAGGATTGTCACGAGGTCGCACCCAAGCCTGGGCGGCTTTTTCGCATACAACACAAAAAGCACAAATAACAATCGGGAGTCTGTCATGCTTTACGGCCGGATGATGCAAGACCAATTGACGATCACCGGGGTCCTCCAGCACGCGCAGCGGTTCCATGCTGGCTCGGAAATCGTCTCCAGAACATCGGATAATAAAGTTCACCACCTTCGCTACGAGCAGTTCTATCGCCGCGTCTGTCAGTTAGCCAATGCCCTGGTGAAGGCCGGCGTCAGGTCCGGTGACCGCATCGCGACACTTGCCTGGAACGACCACCGCCATCTGGAAATCTACTACGCCTCTTCCTGTATCGGCGCGGTCTGCCACACCATCAATCCACGCCTTTTCGATGAGCAACTGACCTTTATCGCCAACGATGCGGAGGACAGATTCCTTTTCTTCGATCCCCAGTTCCATGACAAGGTGATGGAACTCAAGCACACCTTCGAGACCGTAGAACGTTACATCGTGCTCTGCGAAGACGAGCCGGAAGCAGCGGCGGGTAACGGTCCGGAGACCTATGAATCCTTCATCGCCGATGAAGCCGCGAGCTTCGACTGGCCCGAGCTCGACGAAAACCAGGCCAGCGCGCTTTGCTACACCTCCGGTACCACCGGCAACCCCAAGGGCGTCCTGTTCAGTCATCGCTCGACCCTTATCCATGCCCTTTCCGTGAGCGGCGGCGACTGGCTCTGTGTGCGCCAGAGGGACAGTATTCTGCCCGTGGTCCCCATGTTCCACGCCAATGCCTGGGGCATCCCCTACGCGGCCTTGATGAACGGCGCCAAACTGGTCCTGCCCGGTTACGCGCTGGACGGTCCCAGCCTGCATGGCCTGCTCAACGATGAGCGAGTGACCCTGATGGCCGGCGTGCCCACCGTATGGCTCGGTCTGCTCGACTACCTCAATCGCAACGAACTGTCGATCAACAGCGTCGAGCGCATGATGGTCGGCGGCTCCGCCGCGCCCATGGCGATCATCCATCAGTTCGAGGAAAGGTACGACGTACGAGTCATGCACGGCTGGGGAATGACCGAGCTGAGCCCGGTGGGCACTCTGGGGGCCTTGAAAAACCACCAGGCCAGCCTGCCTCCGCAGGAGCGTTACCAATTACAGGCCCTGCAAGGCCGCCCTCTGTTTGGCGTGGATTTGCGCATTGTCGACGAGGCCGGCCATGTTCTGCCCCACGACGGCCGGGCTATCGGCGCCTTGCAGGTGAAGGGGCCCTGGGTCGTGGGCAGCTATTACAAGGACACCTCGCCGGAATCCTTTACTGAGGACGGCTGGTTCGAAACCGGTGATGTGGCCGCCATCGATCCGGAAGGCTACTTGATCATCACCGACCGGACCAAGGATGTGATCAAGTCCGGCGGTGAATGGATCAGCTCCATCGAGCTGGAGAACATCGCCGTGGGCCACCCGAGCGTGGCGGAAGCCGCGTGCATCTCCATTAAGCACAGCAAATGGGGAGAGCGCCCGGTAGTGTGCGTGGTTCTCAAGGAAGATGCGGAGGCCAATCCGGACGATATCAAGGCGATCTATGAAGGACAGGTGGCCCGGTGGTGCATTCCCGACGAAATCATCGTGGTGGATGACTTGCCGCATACGGCAACCGGGAAATTGTCCAAGTTGGAGCTGCGTCGCAGGTTCGAGGGTTATTCCCTGAAAACCGACCAGGCGTGAGGCCACCGGCATGGACAAACAACACGAACGCGACTTTATTGTCCGACGGGTTCTGAATCGCGACAGCCTGGAGCGCGTCTGCGCGGCGAAACAGGTGGAGGTCTCCGACCTTACCGGTATCGCCGCGCACTTCGACGTCTCAATGGCTCCAACCATCGGCGCTCTCAACCCACTTCTCGACCAGCAGGGCGCGACTCTGGACCAGGGCGCGGTGCGGCTTCCGGAGGCGATGCAGCCAGTCTACCGGAGCTTCTGCGGCCATGGCTGGAATGGTCTGGCCTGTGGCCCGGCATTCGGGGGCGAGGGCCTGCCCCATCTTTGTCATGCTTTTCTGCGCGAGACCCTGAATGGCAAGAGCCTCGCCTTTGGGCTTTTGCACGATCTGAACTTCAGCTTCTACAAGGCTCTTCACCGGCATGGTTGCGATGAGCTTAAAGCACGCTTTCTGGAAAAAGTAGTGGCCGGCCAATGCACGGCCACCATGTGCCTCACCGAGCCCAACTGCGGCACAGACCTGAGCCTGATCCAGACCACCGCCAGGCGAGATCCACAAGAGCGGCTTTGGCGGCTCTCCGGCAACAAGATTTTCATCACCTGGGGCGACCACGATCTCACCGACAACATCGTCCATCTGGTGCTGGCCAGATCCGGGGAGCGCGGCAGTGGTCTGGCGGGCCTGAGTCTTTTCCTGGTCCCGAAATGGCTCGAAGAGAACGGCTCCAGGCGGCCCAACCAGGTTCAAACCCTGGGTATCGAGAACAAAATGGGCATCCATGGCTCACCTACCTGTTCCCTGGCTTTCGATGGCTCCGAGGGCTGGCTGGTGGGCAACGAGGGTGACGGTCTCTCGTGCATGTTCACCATGATGAACGCAGCACGGATCTCGGTGGGGCTGCAGGGCCTGGGGATCGCGCAGGAAGCCTTCGAAAAGGCCCTCGCCTATGCCGGCGAGCGTCGGCAGGGCAAGGCTGCGTGGCAGCGGGCCGCGCTTCCCCGGCCACCCCACCCCATCATACAGCATCCGGATATCCAGCGCCGTTTCATGGACATGGAAGCACGCATCACCGCCGCCAGAGTACTGGTCTACGATGCCTGCCTGCTGCTTGATCTCGCCGATGTGACCGAGTGTGAGCGCGAAGCCGATGACGTCCAGGCACGCCTTGGGTTCTATACACCGGTTTTAAAGTACGCCCTCTCCGAGCTGGGCTGGGGTGTCGCCAATGAATGTATGCAAATACTCGGCGGCCATGGCTATGTGCATGAAAATGGTATCGAGCAACTTGCCAGGGACATCCGCATCGCCTCCATCTATGAAGGCACCAACGCGATCCAGGCCAGGGATCTGGTCCAGCGCAAGCTTCTCAAACAATGTGCCCGGTTCGAGGAAATCCTTGATGCCGTGGCCGCCAGTGCGTTGCGCCTGGGCCGGTTCGCGGACTTCCCGATGCAGGCCAGAGCCCTGATCGACCTGAACGGCAGGATCAAAAACGCGGCATCAATTCTCATCGAACGAATGGAGAACGACGACCGGGATGTCAGCGCGGATTTCTGTGGCTTCCTCGAGGCGTTCTACCTGTTGCTCAGCGGCTCCGCCTGGGCCCGTCTGCTCACCGCCGCCAATGATGACGGAGAGTCCCCGCTCCACCAGAACAAAATCAGAATCGGACGCTTCTTTTTCGACCGGATTCTACCGGAAGCGGACCTGCCGATAACAATAATCGAAACGAGGTAACGACCATGAAAACGAAGAGCATACTGAAAATCGCGGCGATTGCCCTGGCGACCAGCGGCACCTGCGTCGCGCAAACCAATCCGGCGGTGTCCGAAAACGCGGTCAGAATCGGCGTTCTCAACGATATGTCCGGAGTCTACGCGCCCGCCGCCGGAGCCGGTTCCCTGGAAGCAGCCCGGATGGCTGCCGAGGACTTCGGCGGGCGGGTGCTTGGCGCGCCCATCGAGATTATCGGCGCGGATCATCAGAACAAACCGGATGTTGGCACCGCCGTCGCCAACCGCTGGTTCGACCGCGAAGGCGTCGACGCCATTGTTGATTTGCCCAACTCTTCCATTGCTCTTGCGGTGCAGGAAATTGGCAGAGAGAAAGGCAAGATCATCATCGGTGGCGGCGCGGCCACGGCAAGGCTGACCGGGGAGAACTGCTCACCGACCGGCATTCACTATATCTACGACACCTATTCCATGGCCAAGGCCTCCGCGCTGGCGATCACGGAAAACATCGGGAAGAAAGTATACTTCATCACCGTTGATTACACCTTTGGCCAACAGCTCCAAGACGCCATCACCCACTTCGTGAAGCAGAACGGCGGCCAGGTCATCGGGTCCGTCAAGCACCCGCTGGGTGCCAACGACTTCTCTTCCTACATCATGCAGGCCATGTCCTCGAACGCGGATGTCGTCGTGTTCGCAAGTGCCGCCGGCGACGCCGCCAACGCTATCAAGACGGCGAAGGAATTCGGTCTTCAGCAATCCGGCAAAAGCGCTTTCGCCCCACTCGTCATGATCCCGGACATTAAAGGTATTGGCGCCGGGATTGCCGCCGGCACCATGCTCATCTCTCCTTTTTACTGGAACAAAAGCGAACAGAGCGCGGCCTGGTCCAAGCGCTATTTCGAACGCATGGACGCCATGCCCTCAATGGCCCAGGCCGGCGCTTACTCCTATACCACTCACTACCTGAAGGCGGTTGAGAAGGCCGGCACGGATGAGGGGATCAAGGTCGCACGGGCCATGAAGGAGCTGCCGGTCAACGACTGGTTCGCCGAAGGATACATTCGCCGGGACGGTCGGATGATTCATGACCAGTATCTGGTGAAGGTTAAATCCCCGGAGGACGCCGATCATCCCTGGGACCTCTTTGAGCTGGTGGAAACCATCCCCGGCGAAGAAGCCTTCCGTCCGCTCGATGAGGGTAACTGCCGCCTCATCCGGTAACCCCCCACGGTCAGGGGGCGCCGCCCCCTCCGTCACCCACCTCAGGGTTATAAAGATGAACGACTATGTTCTGTCAACACGCAAGCTGACGAAGCGCTTTCACGGTTTCTGCGCGATCTCCGACGTGGATATCAACGTTCGCGAAGGCGCCGTTCACGCTCTGATCGGCCCGAACGGGGCGGGCAAAAGCACCTGTTTCAATCTGATTACAAGGTTTCTGACGCCCTCCAGTGGACGAATCTATTACCGGGGAGAGGATATCACCTCCCTGAGAGCGGCCGAGGTCGCCGGCAGGGGCATGGTACGCTCCTTCCAGATTTCATCGATCTTCCCCGAACTGAGCTGTATCGAGAACGTTGAAATCGCCATTCAGAAACGGGAGGGCCTGTCCTTCAACTTCTGGCGTCATCAGCGCGCGCTCCAGGCCCACCGCGACGAGACCATGGACCTGCTGGCCTGCACCCGGCTCGCGGCAGAGGCCGGGCAGCGGGCCGGCAGTCTTCCCTATGGCAAACGCCGGGCGTTGGAAATCGCCACTACTCTCGCCATGAACCCCTCCGTGCTGTTGCTCGATGAGCCCATGGCCGGCCTGGGACGAGAGGATATCGCCGCGATCTCGGATCTGATCAAGGAAATCAGGCAGGGGCGGACCATCGTGATGGTAGAGCACAACCTCGACGTGGTCCGCTCCCTGTCGGACACCGTCACGGTACTGGAAGCCGGCCAGGTCATCTGCCAGGGCGTTTATGAAGAAGTCTCCACCAATCCACGGGTGATGGAAGCCTACCTGGGCGCGGGTGACGACGATGAATAAGGCGGTCCTCGAAGTCTCCCGGTTGAACGCCGGTTACAGTGAAATCAATGTGCTGAAAGACGTGTCGCTGACCGTCAAAGAGCATGAAGTCGTCACCTTGCTGGGTCGCAACGGAGCGGGAAAAACCACCACGCTCAAGGCCATGGCCGGGCTGCTTGATGATTACGAAGGCCACATCCGGTTTTTCGGCGAGCCGATCACAAAGCTGCCGGCATACCGGATCGGGCGTAAAGGTCTTGGCTATTGCCCGGAAGAGCGCGGTATTTTTTCAAGCCTTACCGTGCGGGAGAACCTGACCCTGCCACCCCGGACCGGAGACGCGGCCTGGTCGCTGGACGCCATTTACCAGCTGTTTCCCAAACTCAAGGACCGTGGCGGCAGCATCGGCACGAAACTGTCTGGTGGTGAGCAGCAGATGCTGGCCATCGCCCGCCTTCTTTACTCCGGTGCCCGGCTTCTGCTGCTGGACGAACCCACGGAAGGGCTTGCCCCGGTAATCGTCAAGCAGATCGGCCGGTTGCTGTTGGAACTGAAAGCCAAGGGCCTGACGGTGGTCCTGGTCGAGCAGAATTTCAACTTCGCCCTGAAAGTCTCGGACCGCTTCTATGTGCTGGATCAAGGCGAGGTGGTGGCTTCATTCGACCGCGAGTACGCCCTGCGAAACAAAGAACAGATAAACTCTATGCTGGGAGTCTGACATGTTCGAGATAGTAGGCATTTCATCCCAGGCCTTGCTGGGGCAGCTCGTTCTGGGCCTGGTCAATGGCTCTTTCTACGCCATGCTCAGCCTCGGTCTCGCGCTGATTTTCGGCATGCTGCATATCATCAACTTCGCCCACGGGGCTTTCTACATGCTGGGAAGCTTCGCCACCTGGCTGCTGATGCAGTGGCTGGGCGTGAATTACTGGCTGGCTTTGGTGCTGGCGCCGCTGATGGTTGGTGTGCTCGGGGTTATGCTTGAGAAAGCGTTCATTTCCCGGCTGTATTCCCTTAATCATCTGTTCGGCCTGCTTTTCACATTTGGCCTGGCGCTGTTCATCGAAGGCACCATGCATGAAATCTTAGGTGGCATTTCCAAGCCTTACAGCGTACCAGAGGCGCTTCAGGGAGCGCTTAACCTGGGCTTCATGTACCTCCCCACTTACCGGGGCTGGGTGATTGTCTTTTCACTGGCTGTATGCCTGACGACCTGGTTCGTGGTGGAGAAGACAAAACTCGGGTCCTACCTGCGCGCGGCCACGGAGAATCCCGCCCTGGTCGAGCAATTCGGTATCAATGTGCCCTTGCTGATCACCCTCACCTACGGTGCCGGGGTAGCCCTGGCGGCACTCTCCGGCGTGTTGGCGGCACCGCTTTATCAGGTTAACCCGCACATGGGTGTAAACCTGATGATCACCGTGTTCGCGGTGGTGGTGATCGGTGGCATGGGTTCCCTTGGCGGCGCGATCATCACCGGATTCATGCTTGGCATCGCCGAGGGGCTGACCAAGGTTTTCTATCCCCCGGCTTCGAATCTCGTGATCTTCGTGGTAATGGCCCTTGTGCTGGTGGCCCGCCCCAATGGTCTGTTCGGAAAATGAGTGCTGTCCTATGATTTCTCCCAGAAAAACCCAGGCTATCTGGGCCGGCGCCCTCGCCGCCGCGATCATCATGCCCTTCTTCGTGTACCCGGTGGTGCTGATGAACGTGCTGGTCTTCATGCTGTTCGCGTGCGCCTTCAACCTGATGCTCGGCTTTGGCGGGCTGCTTTCCTTCGGCCATGCCGCCTTCTTCGGCTCCGCCGCCTATGTGGCGGGTTACGCCGCCAAGGAATGGGGGCTCACCTTTGAGTTGGCGGTGGCTTGCGGCGTATTGATCGCTTTGTTTCTCGGCTGGCTCTTTGCCCTGGTCGCCGTGCGCAGCAAGGGCATCTACTTTGCCATGATCACTCTGGCTCTCAGCCAGATGGTCTACTACATCGCCTTGCAGACCCCCTTCACCGGCGGTGAGGACGGCATTCAGTCCATCCCCAGGCCCCCGCTCCTCGGGGTCATCGACATTTCCTCGAATCTGGCTCTTTCCTATACCATCCTGGCCATCTTCACTCTCGCCATGCTTGCTCTGGTGCGTATTTCCCGAAGTCCCTTCGGCCAGTCCCTCAAAGCCATCCGGGACAATGAGGACCGTGCCGTTTCACTGGGCTACAACGTCGTCAGATACAAGCAGATGGCTTTTGTCATTTCCGCCGGTTTCAGCGGCCTGGCGGGCTCCCTCAAGGTCTTCGTATTCGGGATAGCGACCTTGACGGACGTCTCCTGGTTGCTTTCCGGTGAAGTGGTGTTAATGGCATTGCTTGGCGGGCTTGGTATCATGTGGGCCCCCGCGCTTGGCGCCCTGATCGTCGTTGCCATGCAGTACCTTTTGGCGCCCTATGGCGCCTGGGTGACCATCATTCAGGGGCTTATCTTCATGGGTTGCGTTTTGCTGTTCCGCGAAGGCATCGTCGGAATGGTTCGCGATCTCTTGAGCCGGCGCCGGACGAACCTTAAAACCTTCCCGAACTGAGTCTACAAGACACCTGAAACGGACGCAGAGCATGAGCAAGACCCAGCCAACAACCACAAAAGGCCGACGCAGATCCTGGGGCGGAGGCGTCCAGACTCTTGAAGAGCAACGGGAAGCGCGAGAGAAAATCCTGCTCGAAACCGCCGCCAAGCTTTTCAACCGCTACGGGTTCCATGGCACCAGTCTGAGCATGCTCACCGAGGAGCTGGGGCTCACCAAGGGTGCTCTTTATCATTATGTGAAGGATAAAGGCGACCTGCTTTATAAAATTCATATCAAGTCCGCCGAGGCCACCAGCAAGGCGGTAAAAGGTGGCATCGAGGAAGGTACTAACGGCTTTGAGCGTGTGCGCGCCATCGTCCGCCTCTACCTGACGTCCGTCACCCGGTCACAGATCGAGACCTTCCTCTATCTGGAAGACGGTGCCTTGAGTGAAGAGCAGGCGGTGGAGGTGCGCGCGCTACGGAGAAATCTTGAACACAGCCTCAGAGAGCAGGTCCAGTATGGCATCGACGATGGCTCCATCGCCCCCTGTGACCCGGCGCTCGCCACCTTCACCCTGATTGGCGCCATGGCGTGGGTGTCCAAGTGGTACAAACGCGATGGGCCCTGGACCTCCCAACAACTTGCCGAAGGCATGGCTGAGCTGCTCGGTCGCATGCTCCGTACTGGCAATACTCCTTCGCTTCCGTTGAGCCTGCGGGACACTTGAGCGCCGCCCAGGTGAAAGCGGGCCACCCGGGGTTTGAACCGCCCCGTGTTTTGAGGAGGCTCCAGCATCTGAGAGAATGGAGCCATGAACAAGTAAAACGAGTTTTCCCCCGAGGTTCGAGAGCGTGCGGTACGGTTGGTGCAGGGTAAGCGTCCGCCGAACCCGCCTTGTCAGGAGGCCTGCGTCCAGTTGTGAGACAGGAGTTCGTTGATGGCGCTGTTCTTTTGCGTCGGCAATCGGGTCAGCACATCCTTCAGATAGGCGAAGGCGTAAGCTCCCCCACTAGGTAGACCACTCCGAAGTGGAAATTTGGCACAATGAGCCAATGAGGAGAGGTCCCATGAAACGATCCCGATTCACGGAAACCCAGATCGTGTCGATCCTGAACGAGGCGGAGGCGGGCTTGCCGGTGAAAGAGGTCTGCCGTAAGCACGGCATCAGTTCGGCCTGTTATTACCAGTGGAAATCGAAGTACGGTGGCCTGGGCGCCTCGGAGTTGAAGCGCCTCAAGGAGCTGGAGGCGGAGAACGCCAAGCTGAAACGGCTGTATGCCGACATGGCGTTGGAAAACAGCGCCATGAAGGATCTGATCGAAAAGAAGCTCTAAGACCGCCCGAGAAGCGCGAAGCGGTGCGTTATCTGACTGAAGAACACCGGCTCTCGGTGCGAGCCGCTTGCCGGTGCACCGGCCTGCCCCGGGCGGCTTGGTACAAACCCGTGACGGACTGGCGCGAGCGCGATCAAACAGTGATTGACGCGCTTTCGGAACTGGCGGAATCGAAGCCGGGCCTGGGGTTCTGGAAGCTGTTTCGACGGCTTCGACGGCAGGGCCACGGGTGGAATCACAAACGGGTTTATCGGGTGTATTGCCGGCTGGGCCTGAACCGGCGGCGCCGCACGAAGCAACGACTGCCCCAACGCGATCCCTTGCCGTTATTCGTTCCGACTCAGCCGAATCAGGTCTGGTCGGTGGATTTTATGAGCGACGGCCTGTACAGCAGCCTCCGGTTCCGCACGTTCAACGTGCTGGACGACTTCAACCGGGAGGCCCTTGCGATTGAAATTGATACGTCTCTGCCCAGCCGGCGGCTGGTGCGCGTGTTCGAGCAGCTAAAGGCAGAGCGTGGGCTGCCGAACATCCTGAGAACCGACAATGGCCCGGAATTCCTGGGTGAAGTGTTCACCGAGTGGTGCCGATATAAAGGTTCTTCTGGATTACATCGAGCCCGGCAAGCCGAACCAGAATGCGTATATTGAGCGCTTCAACCGCAGTTACCGGCAAGAGGTACTGGATACTTGGCTGTTCCGCGATTTGGACGAGGTCCGGGAAATCAGCTGGGCCTGGATGCTAGAATACAACGAAGAATGCGATCACGACAGCCTGGGCGGGCTCACACCCGCCGAGGCCCTACACCAAGCCCAGAGTTCTACTTTTTCAGTGTCTACTTGACGGGGAAGCTTACGGTAGGAACGCACGATAGCGCCAAAACATCGCAGGCAAAAGAAAGCCGGGGAGGATGAGTCCCCGGCGGCAAATTGCCAAGATTTAGAGGTGTCTTGGCGCACCTACGAATTTGGTACCAGAGGCCGGACTTGAACCGGCACGCCCGCGAAGGCAACGGATTTTGAATCCGTCGTGTCTACCAATTCCACCACTCTGGCAAGGGATGGCGACAACCTGCATCAAGTCGTCGGCCGGCGAGTATACCAATCTCGCCGGACAATGCCAGCCATTATGCCGTGGATATGGTGGTTACCGCACTCGTAACAATAACCAGACGCCCAGTATCAGACAGAGCACCGGAGGCAGGCCGGCGGCGAGCAGCGGCTCGGTGCGGAACACCAGGGACAAATGACCGAAGAACTGTTGCCCGTAATGGAAAATCAGGCCGGCCACAACCCCGGCGGCCACCCGCAGCCCCATGGTCACTTCCCGCAACGGGCCGAAGACAAAGGAAATGGCGATCAGCACCATGCCGATGGTGGCGGCGGGCATCAGCAGCTTCTGCCAGAATGACAACATGTAGTCCGCCGTTTCCAGCCCCTGCCGCTTCAGATAGGAAGCGTACTCCAGCAGCTTGGCCATCCCCAACCGGGCCGGGTCCAGCACCACGATACTGAGCAATTGCGGTTTGAGGCTGGTCTCCCAGATGCCATGCTCCTCACGGTATGTCTCGGTGCGCTCCCCCTGAAAGCGGGTCCCCTGCACACCTTCCAGAGCCCAGGAATCCCCCTGGTAGATGGCCCGCGCCACATACAGACTTTCCGCCAGTTTGTGCTCCTCGTCGAAGCGGTAGCGGGTCAGGCCGTACAGCACGCCGTTGGGTTGCACCGCGTTAATGTGGATGAACTCATCCCCTTCGCGGTGCCAATAGCCGTATTTGCTGCGAATGGTTTCACCGCCGCCTTCCTGCAACGAGCGATTACTCTGCGCCACCTGCTCCGAGTATGGAGCCAGGTATTCCCCCACCGGCACCGACAGCAGCATCAGGAAGATCACCGGCCGCAGTACCATCCAGGCGATTCGCAGGGTGGAGATGCCCGCGGCACGGATCACCGCCAGTTCGCCGTTGTTGGCCATCAGCCCGAGGCCGATCAGGGTGCCCAGCAGAATCGCCAGCGGCAGGTATTCGTTGAAACGGCGCGGCACCGTGGTGAGCACGAATTGCAACGCCTGCAGCGCCTGATAGCCGCCACGCAGAAACTCCAGTTCGTACACGAAGCTGAACAAGCAGTCCAGGGCGATGATAATGGCGACAATGGCCAGCGACGGAATCAAAACTACCCGCCAGAAATAGCCTCTCAGCAATTTCATGAGTGCCTCCCGCGGCGCCACAACCGATCACCGTAATAAAGGAAGAACACCGCCACCGCCGCTAGCGCGTGGATCCAGATCATCGAGTAATACCAGGGTCGCTCGCCGCCGCTGTCCGCCATCCAGCTTCGCATGGTGAGCAGCAGGCCGACGTACAGCATGTACCCCAGCACCGCCGGAATCATTCGCAGGAAACGTCCCTGACGCGGGTTCACCTTGGCCAACGGGATAGCCGCAAGGCACATGATCGGGACCGTCAATACCAGTGACCAGCGCCATTGCAGCTCGGCCACCGCCTGACTGTCGTTCGGGCTCTCCAGCAATTCACCAGTGGTGCGCCCTCTTACCTTGGGCGGCCGGCTCGAGGTGTTTTCACTGCCGATACGGACCCGTGCCTTCTCGAACGCGACTTCCTGATAATCCGCGTCACCGGGTTTGCCCTGGTATTGGTAGCCGTCGCGCAACTCCAGGTAGTTGATACCGTTCTCATCCTGCACCAACCGCCCGGTATGGGCCCAGACGGTGAGTACGCGCCCGGCCTGGGAATCATCGAACCGGGCATCGGCGACGAACACGTTCTCCAGATAACCGTCCTCGCGATTGAGGCTCTCGGCATAGGTGGCACGCTGACTGCCGTCCGAACCGCGCACCAGGAACCGCCCCGGTGTCAGCAGTTCCAGCACCGAACGCCCTTTTTGCTCCTCGAAGATACGGTTGACTTCGGCATCGCCCCGAGGCGTGACGTACAGTGAAAACAGCGCCACCACGCTGACCGCCACCAATATCGGCGCCACCAGCGAGCGGACGATGCGGCCGTGCCCCTGGCCACCGGCCTGCAACACCACCATCTCGTTGTCCATGTGCATACGTCCCAGCACTAGCAACAAAGAGATGTACAAACTCAACGGCAAAATCATTTGCAGGAATTCCGGCAACCGGAACGCCATCACCAGAAACAGAGCGTCCGCCGCGATCTGACCGGCGGCGGCCTCTGCCAAATACTTGATAAAGCGACCACTGACCAGCACCATCACCAAAATGAAGGTCACCAGCACCGTGGTCACGAATACCTGACGATTTATGTAGCGGTGTAGTATCAACGTTGGTCCCGCCCGCACCTGTTCCATCTTTGCAGTGTGCGGCATTGTAACTCAGGAGAGAGCATGGAGTACGCAATTAGCCACTCGGCCCTGCCGAAACTGAAAGCAGATTGTCTGGTTCTGCCACTCGGTAGCGCTTCCACCCTACCGGAAGCCCTGCCCGATGAGACCCGCGCATCGGTGCAGGCGTTCATCAAAGCCGGGGATTTTTCCGGCAAACAGGGTCAGGTCAGCTGGTTGCACAATCCACCGGGCGTCGCAGCCCGCCGTTTGCTGCTGGTGGGCTGCGGTGACAAGACCGAACTCGACGGCCAGGCTTGGCAGCGTTTGGTCACTGGCGCCACCAGGCAATTGCTCGCTTCTCCGGTGAAACAAGCAGTGTTGATGCTGAACACCGTCAAGGTTGCCCGTGAACTGGGCTGGCGGGTACGAGAAGGAGCCCGGGTAGCGGAAGAAGCCTGCTATCGGTTCGACGACTACCGCAGCAAACCGGCCCAGGCTGCCACCCTGCGTAAGCTGACATTCTGGCACGCGCAACGCGATGCCGCCCTGCGCCAGGCCCTCAAGCAAGGCCGGGCCGTGGCCGCCGGCACCGCTCTGGCACGCGATCTGGGCAATATGCCCCCCAATGACTGCTATCCGGAATATCTGGCCGAGCGCGCCAAGGCGTTGGGTAAGGAATACGACAAGCTGACGGTGAAGATCGTCACTCAGGCCCAGGCGGAGAAGATGGGCATGGGGGCTTTCCACGCGGTGGCCAAGGGCAGCACCCGGGAAGGGTGCCTCATCGTGATGGAGTACAAAGGCGCCGCCGGCAAGCCGGTGTCCCTGGTTGGCAAGGGGATCACCTTCGATACCGGCGGCATCTCCCTGAAACCGGGCGCCAACATGGACGAAATGAAATACGACATGGGCGGCGCGGCAAGCGTTTTCGGTACCGTCAAAACCGTCTGTGAGCTGGGCCTGCCTATCCATCTCGTGGCCGTGGTGGCCGCGGCGGAAAACATGCCCGACGGCGGCGCCACCCGTCCCGGCGATATCGTCAAAACGCTGTCCGGACAAACCGTGGAAATCCTCAACACCGACGCCGAAGGCCGCCTGGTGCTGTGCGACGCCCTCACCTATGTGCAGCAGAAGTACAAGCCGCACACCGTCATCGACATCGCCACTCTCACCGGCGCCTGCGTGGTCGCGCTGGGCAGTCATGCCCAAGCGGTGTACGCCAACGACGATGTGCTGCGCGAGTCACTGCTGGAGGCGGGCCAGGATACCGGCGACCGGGGCTGGCCGATGCCGCTGTGGGAGGACTACCAAAGCCAGTTGGACAGCCCCTTCGCCGACATGCAGAACATCGGCGGCCCGAAGGGCGGCTCGATCACCGCGGCCTGTTTCCTGCATCGTTTTGCCCGGGACGTGAATTGGGCGCATCTGGACATCGCCGGCACCGCCTGGATCAGCGGCGGCAAGGACAAAGGGGCCACCGGCCGTCCGGTACCGATGCTGACCCGCTATCTGATCAATCTGGCCGGCAAGGGCTGAGACATTGACCGAGGTTTTGTTTTACATCACCGAGCAAGCCGGAACGGGGGTGCGTGACGCCCTCGCCTGGCGCATCGCGGAAAAGGCCTGGCGCCAGGGGCGCCAGATCTACGTCCACTGCCAGGACGAGCCCCATGCCCAGGCGTTGGATCAGCAATTCTGGGCGCAACCCGCTTCGGGCTTCCTGCCCCATTCCCTGCTCGGGGAGGGCCCGGCACCGGTGGTGCTGGGCTTTGGCGACGACCCGGGCAGTCACCACGACGTGCTGATCAATCTGGCGGCGGCGGTACCGGATTTCGTCACCCGCTTTGAACGGGCCGCCGAGATGATCACCGGCGACCCGCGGCAGCGCGAGGGCGGCCGTGAGCGGTTCCGTTTTTATCGGGAAAGGGGCTTTCCACTGAAAACCCACAACCTCTGACGGCAGGCCCCGGTTCCGGTATAATCCGCCTTTCGTTTTTGCGATGAAAGACAGCGGAGATCATGGACAAGACCTACCAACCCGATCGTATCGAGCAGGCCTGGTACAACACCTGGGAGGATGCGGGCTATTTCCGCCCTTCCGGCCAGGGTGATGCCTATTCCATCATGATCCCGCCGCCCAATGTGACCGGCAGTCTGCATATGGGCCACGCGTTCCAGGACACCATCATGGACACCCTGATCCGGTTCCGCCGGATGCAGGGACGCAACACGCTGTGGCAGGTGGGCTCCGACCACGCCGGCATCGCCACTCAAATGGTGGTGGAACGGCGTCTGGCCGCCGAGGGCAAGAACCGCCACGATCTCGGCCGCGATGCTTTCATCGAGAAAATCTGGGAATGGAAGGCGGAGTCCGGCGGCACCATCACCCGCCAATTGCGCCGCATGGGCGCCAGTGTCGACTGGACCCGTGAGCGCTTCACCATGGACGAAGGCCTGTCCAACGCGGTACGCGAAGTGTTCGTGCGCCTCTATGAGGAAGGCCTGATCTACCGGGGCAAACGTCTGGTGAACTGGGACCCGGCCCTGCATACCGCCATCTCCGATCTGGAAGTGGAAAACAAGGAAGAGCAGGGTCATCTGTGGCACTTCCGCTACCCGCTCTCCGATGGCTCCGGCCATCTGGTGGTGGCCACCACCCGCCCGGAAACCATGCTCGGCGATACCGCCGTGGCGGTGCACCCGGAGGATCCGCGCTACAAGGACCTGGTTGGCCAGACCATCCGCTTGCCGCTGGCCGACCGCGAGATTCCAATCATCGCCGACGACTACGTGGATCCGGACTTCGGCTCCGGCTGCGTGAAGATCACCCCGGCCCACGACTTCAACGACTATGAAATGGGCAAACGGCACGATCTGCCGATGATCAATATCCTCACCATCGACGCCCACCTCAACGACCAGGTGCCGGAAGCCTATCGCGGCCTGGATCGATACGAGGCGCGCAAGAAAGTGGTGGATGACCTGGATGTCCTGGGCCTGCTGGAAAAAGTTGACGATCACACGCTGCAAGTACCGCGCGGCGATCGTTCCGGCGTGGTCATTGAGCCCTATCTCACCGATCAATGGTTCGTGGCGGTGGAAAGCCTGGCCAAACCGGCCATCACGGCGGTGGAAAATGGCGATATCCAGTTCGTGCCAAAGAACTACGAGAACATGTACTTTTCCTGGATGCGTGACCTGCAGGACTGGTGCATTTCCCGGCAGCTGTGGTGGGGACATCGCATCCCCGCCTGGTACGACGAGGACGGCAATGTCTATGTGGGACGCAGCGAGGAGGAAGTCCGCGCCGCCCATGATCTCGATGATCGCCTGCTCAGCCAGGACGAGGATGTACTGGATACCTGGTTCAGTTCCGCGTTGTGGACATTCTCCACCCTGGGCTGGCCGGAGCAGACCGAGGAATTGAGCACCTTCCATCCCAGCAGCGTGCTGGTTACCGGTTTCGACATCATTTTCTTCTGGGTCGCGCGGATGATCATGATGACGCTGAAGTTCACCGGTGAGGTGCCCTTCAAAAAGGTCTACGTGCACGGCCTGGTACGGGATGCCGAAGGCCAGAAGATGTCCAAGTCCAAGGGCAATGTGCTCGATCCGCTGGATTTGATCGATGGCATCGATCTGGACAGTCTGGTGGAGAAACGCACCCGCGGGCTGATGCAGCCACAGAAAGAAAAGCAGATCGGCAAACGTACCCGGGCGGAATTCCCCGAAGGCATCAACAGCTACGGTACCGATGCGCTGCGTTTCACCTTCTTGTCGCTGGCCTCCACCGGCCGTGACATCAAGTGGGACATGGGCCGCATCGAAGGCTACCGTAACTTCTGCAACAAGATCTGGAACGCGGCCCGTTATGTGATGATGAACACCGAGGGCCAGGACTGTGCTATCGATGCAACGGAGGGCGAAACCACCTTGTCACTGGCGGACCGCTGGATCATCTCCGCTTTGCAGCGGGCCGAGCGCGAAGTGACCGAGGCGCTGGATCAGTTCCGTTTCGATGTCGCCTCCCACGCCGCTTATGAATTCATCTGGAACGAGTACTGCGACTGGTATCTGGAATTGTCCAAGCCGGTGCTCTACAGCGACGATTATTCTGAAGCGGAAAAGCGCGGTACCCGCCGCACCCTGGTGCGGGTACTGGAAGCGATTTTGCGTCTGGCGCATCCGTTCATGCCCTTCATTACCGAGGAAATCTGGCAGAAGGTGGCACCGCTGGCCGGCAAGGCACCCGCCGCGGGCGGGAAGGAGAAGGACTCCACCATCATGCTGCAACCCTACCCCCGGCCCGAACAGGACAAGGTGGATGAGCAAGCGGAGCAGGATATCGAGTGGATCAAGGCGGTGATCACCGCGATCCGCAACATCCGCGGCGAAATGCGCATTCCTCCCAGCCGCACTCTGGATGTGTACCTGCACAACGGCAAGGACGAAGACCTGCGTCGCCTGCAAGCCAACCACAACTTCCTCTGCCGCCTGGCCAGGTTGGACAGCATCAACTGGCTCAACGCCGACGATTCCGCGCCGGCCTCCGCCACCAGCCTGGTCGGCGACATGGAAATCCTGGTGCCGATGGCTGGTCTGATCGACAAGGACGCGGAAATCGACCGCCTCACCAAGGAGGTGGACAAACTGCGCAAGGAAGTGGGGCGCGCGGAAGGCAAACTGAAAAACCCGGCCTTTGTCGACAAGGCGCCGGAAGCCGTGGTCGCCAAGGAGAAAGCCAAACTCGACGACTACCGCTCCCAGCTCGCCCGTCTGGAAGAGCAATTGGAGAAGATCAAGTACCTGTAACAGCCGGTGCCGGGTCAGGGCTGCCGCTTCAGCGTCCCTGGAGTGGCCTCCTGGCCCAGGATCACCGATTCCGCGATCCCGATCATGGTGCGCTGGCAAAGATGCAGGCGCTCCTCACTGAACTCCCCGCCCTCAAAAACATATAGCGAATAGCTTTCCAGAATCCACAGCATGGTCCGCATCACCAGGGGGTCGAAATCGCGGCCGGTAAGCCGATTGATTTCGGCGGTGAGCACTTCCGCGGCGATGGTCTGAGCGCGGTCCCGGTGCGGCGCCAACGCCGAATTGGAGCTGCGCGCTTCCTCCATCATCAACTTGATCACAGGCCCCATGCTGATGTGGTAATCAAAGTAGACTTTGGTGGTGTTATGGATGATTTGCTGCACTGAGCGGGCCTGGCGCATTTCATGATGGAAATGCAGCAGCATATTGTCGATGAAGATGCGGTAGATATTCTCCAACACATCTACCTTGTTACGGAAGTACTTATAGAAAGTGCGCCGTGACACCTTCGCCGCACTCAACAGATGTTGCACCGTGGTGCGCTCCACACCGCGCAGGGCGAATACCTGCACGGAATGAATCAGAATTTCCGCCCGCGCCGGCGAGCGGGAGCCCCCTTCGTCCTCGGCATGAGCGTCCAGCACCTGATTAACCACCTGGCGGATGGCGTCCAGATCATCCCCTTGATTCCACACAGTAACTTATCCTTTGTTTTTGTTTACCGGGGCGTAGCTTAAACCAAGCCCCGGAACCCAGTAAACAAAGGGTCTATCAAGCAGCCAGAGCGGCCGTTTCCTCTTCCCGAGGGGCCCGGCGGCGCTGCCAGCGTTTCCAGATCTTCTCGTGGAAGTGGTAGGCCACCGTATTCACACAAGGTTCCACCAACGCCGTGGCGCCACCAATGCGCCAGTCACCAGTCATGGCCCACACCACAAGAAACGCAACACTGATATGCATAATGCCGAAACTGAATGTCTTCACCATGGGACACCTCCACCATCATTTGTATATGATAACCATTCTCATAAATGAAAAAAGGAAGATGATGTTATTTTCCCAATAGCTTTAAGCTATTGACGGGCAGGCGTCATGGTGAGACCCACGGTTCCGTCTAAACCAATCTGGAATAGAATGAGTGGCGGGCCATCCGGCGATCCGGTGGCTGTTTTTTGTCCATTGCAAGGAGTGCCCATGGCAAGCGCTAGAGCGGTTTTGATCCTTCACGGTAAACAAGCCACCAATGATGAGGTGCGTCAGGCGGTCTTGGCCCGTCGTGAACAAGGATACCAACTTGATGTTCGGGTCACCTGGGAAGGCGGAGACGCCGAAAGGTATGTAGAGGAAGCATTGAAAGCCGGTTACGACACCGTCATCGCCGGTGGTGGCGATGGTTCGGTGCGCGACATCACCGATGCTCTGATGAAAAACGGCGGCGGGGCCAATCTGGCCATTCTACCGCTCGGAACCGCCAACGACTTCGCCACCGCCGCGAACATTCCCGTGCCTCCGGAGGATGCGCTGGCGCTGCTTGATCTGCCCGCTAGCGCCATCGATGTGCTCGAAGTCAACGGCCATTACTTTCTCAATATGGCCACCGGTGGCTTCGGCACGGAAGTGACCACGGAAACCTCGGAGGAGTTGAAATCCATGCTCGGTGGTGCCGCCTACCTGCTCACTGGTCTCACCCGCTTTACCGAGATCCGGACCGCGCAGGGCCACTTCCAGGGCCAGGACTTTGAATGGGAAGGCGAGTTCATGGCCCTCGGGGTCGGTAACGGCCGGCAGGCGGGAGGTGGCCAGAAGTTGTGTCCGGACGCCATGATTAACGACGGTCTGATGGATGTGGCCATCCTGCCAGCACAGATGGATCTGATGTCCGGACTCCGGGGCCTATTCAGTTCCGGCAACGGCACCAACGGAAACGGTGACCAGGAAGGCCTGTTCGTCCGCGCTCGCCTGGCGTCGATGGAAATCCGCACCCCCGAAGCAATGTATCTGAATTTGGATGGCGAGCCGCTGGAAGACACCCGCTTTGATATAAAGGTACATGCTGGCGCGCTCCGGGTTCACCTGCCCCCCGACACGTCATTGCTTTCGTAATCAGGGTTTGGGACGTCGCAGCGCCTCCAACTGCACATTAAGCGCATTGGTGGAAATAAGAACTTCCCAAAGCGAGAAGATCAACGACAGTGACAGGCTGATCAGACTGGCTCCGAACAGCACCACCCCCGGCATGTCCTGATGCAGATAGAGCGCGAACATCGACAGTGTGCACAGAAGAAAACTGAGCACCCCGGCCACCTGCATTCGCTGGGTCAACACCACTCGCCTGTGCAACAACTCAATCTGACGCGTGGCGATTTCCTCGTGGTGCGTCTTTTCCTCATCCGCCAGCTTGCGAATCAACTGCGCCAAAACCAGGAAGCGGTTGGTGTAAGCCAGCAATAGCAACGAAATGGCGGGGAAGAGAAGCGCGGGCGTGGTCAGAGACATGAGCGACTCTTTGTAGTTGTCATGGAATTTACTTTAACGGATCCGCGGGAAATCCGTCAGCCTTCCCGGGCTGGCACGAAAATCCCAGTCAGCCGGCTTTGGATCAGGCGAGTTGTAGCGAAAGAAGGCGCACGGCAAAACGCCCTGTCAGGTAGCCTGACAGGGCGTTTTGTATTTAAGAGCCCTTGTGCCCTCTGGGTATGACGATGACCTACTTAGGTCACGAGCCGTGCTCGTGATCGCTTCGCGATGCCTACGGCGCCTCCGCCTGGCACCTTCGGTGCATAGGCGGTTTTATGCCCTCGGGTACACATGGGCCCAAAAGTAGGGTAAGCGTCCGGCGACCCCATCTTGAGTCGACGGTTGCGGCCTTCAAGATAGTGTCCACTTATTTCTTAGTGGACACTATCGATGGACCCGTTAAGCGTATCTCAGCCCCAACCTCAACCGCGACGTCGCCGTCACTTCTCCCGTGAGTTCAAGGC
>NZ_SNUA01000009.1 GCF_004360225.1 Alcanivorax sp. 24 | reverse complement strand
TCGGCGTTTGAAGGTGCGGGGTGGGGCCATATCTCCCACAGTCTGTACCCTAGGGTCAGAAGCCAGCCTGGTCCCTCCACCCCGACAAGTCTTCTCCTTCTAAGACTTGCCGGGAAACCATACAAGCCAGCTTGCTGGCGAATGCGGTCTCCGGTGTCGGGTATCGCTTGCAGCGGCCCGCCGCCCGGACAAGCGCCCACAGCGGCGTCGTAGTCCGGTTTCACTGTCACGACACGCTCGCGTACGCCTCTTCCTGCCTTGCCTGGCGCAAGGCCTTCGCCCACCACCCTAATTGCGCCAGCAGCTTGGCGAGATTGCGTGCTGCCCGCTCCGGCTCACGCGGGTATCCCTGTTGATCGAATTGCTCCGGCGCATTGGGGAAGCTCACCACCTGGCGGATGGTGGCGGTATGCAGCTCCGCGAACACCAGGCGCAACTGCTCCACCGCCCGCAAGCCGCCGGACACCCCGCCATAGCTGATGAAAGCCACCGGCTTGGCCTGCCAGACGCCGTACACACTGTCCAGCAAGTGCTTCAGCGGTGCGCTGAAGCTGTGATTGTATTCCGGTGTCGCCACCAGAAAGGCGTCGGCGCGGTGCAGACGCCGTTGAATATCGATGGCGGCGGACTCAATCGGCGGCTCATCGGTGGGGGACGGAAACAAAGGCGAGGGATCAACGATATCCAGCTCGATGGCGTCATGATTATCGATCTCGCGAGCGGCCCAGCGGACGATGGTGTCGCAGAACCGGCCTTCCCGGATGCTGCCGTGGATTAAGGCGATGCGGATTGGCTTGGCCATGTTGTTGCTCCATTCGGATCGCGTGATGTGAATTGTGGTTGTGACTCTAAAACCTTAAGTAAGGTTTGGATCAAGGCTTGCTTTGCCTCTGGCGGCGATAGGCGATAAAAATCGCCACGTCGAAAACGGGTGAACGAATAAATGGGATTCGGGGCTGCACGGGTAGTGGCATGCAACTTGCCTACGGTTGTGACACCGATGCCGTACTTTGGTCGGTAAGATTCGCAAAGGGGGGAAGGAAGATGGGGCATCAGCGCGTTATGCAGGAAAGAGTGGAGGCGGTCCGTCAGGCGTTGGCGGTGGACGTCTGCAGTCTGTATCAGGCCTTTCCGGAAGCCGGTGAGCTGGAGTTGGTGGCCAGCGGTGGCTTGGACCCGGAAGCCCTGGGAGCGAGGATGACCTTTTCGCAGGGACTGACCGGCAAAGTGGCGCGTACCGGTCAGCCAGTGGTGGCGAGGCAGGTGGCGGACCACCCGGAGTATCACCATGTGGCGAATTCCGGCGAGGAACGCTTCAAGAGTTATCTGGGCATTCCTTTGAGTAACGGCGACCGGCTGATCGGTGTGCTGGTGATCCAGACCGTGGTTGCCAAAAGCTTTTTCCATAATGATATCCGCGAGTTACACCGAGCCGGAAGGGATGTGCGCGAGGTACTTCTGGCGCGGCGGGCAAGGCTGGAATAAGGGTGGGTTGAGTACCCTGGATGGGGGGAGGAGAATGTGGATCCGTTGTCATCAATAACCATAACAGGAGGACCGCATGCTCAGAGAACAACTGCCTTATCCAAAACACGAGAAGGTCATCCACGGCAAACGTCTGGCCTATGTGGATGAAGGGGAAGGCGATCCGATCGTTTTCCTGCACGGCAACCCGACCTCCGCCTTTCTCTGGCGTAATGTGATGCCGGAATTGGCCGGGCATGGCCGATTGATCGCCCCGGACCTGATCGGTCAGGGCGACTCGGAGAAATTACCCGCCGGAGAAGGCGCCCAGGCTTACGGCTTCGACACGGCCTATCATTATCTGGAAGGCCTTCTGGAGGCGCTTGGCTGTCATCAGCGGGTCACCTTGGTGGTGCATGACTGGGGTAGTGCGCTGGGTTTTCATTGGGCCCGTTGTCATCCCGACGCGGTGAAAGGCATTGCCTATATGGAAGCCATTGTCATGCCGGTGACCTGGGAAGACTGGCCGGAGGCCGCGCGGGGCATTTTCAAAGGGTTCCGCTCCGATAAAGGTGAGGATTTGATTCTTAACCGGAACATGTTCGTCGAGGCGGTGTTACCCGGTTCGGTGATCCGTGATCTGAGTGACGCGGAGATGGCGGAATACCGGCGGCCTTTCCAGAAACCAGCGGATCGCCAGCCTACTCTCAATTGGCCTCGGGATATTCCTATTGATGGTGAACCCGCTGAAACGGTTCGCGTTGTTCAGGATTACGCCGACTGGCTGGCGGCGTCATCGCTGCCAAAACTGTTTATCAACGCGGATCCGGGTTCAATCCTGATTGGCCGGCAGCGTGACTTTTGTCGTACCTGGCCGAATCAGACCGAGGTGACGGTGCGCGGCAGCCATTTTCTTCAGGAAGATTCTCCGGTGGAGATCGGACAGGCGGTGGCTCGCTGGCTGGACGCCATGGACGGTGCCTGAGCGATGTCATGCCGTTTCGTGGCGATCGGAGTATGATAGCCGCCCCGGGAGCGCCTCTGCTGATCGCCGGCCGCCATTCCCGCTTTCCTACGGACTGAACAGGATGCACCAGTGAGTACCTTACCTTCCTGCCCGCAATGCGGCTCCGAATACACCTATGAGGATGGCGCATTTTTTGTCTGTCCGGAATGCGCCCATGAATGGAACAGTGAGAGTGAAAGCGCCGATCAAGGCGCGATGGTCAGGGACGCCAATGGAACGGTCCTGGAAGACGGCGATACCGTGACCGTCATCAAGGACCTGAAGATCAAGGGTTCTTCCTCGGTGGTGAAAGTGGGTACCAAGGTGAAGAATATTCGTCTGGTGGACGGCGACCACAATATTGATTGCAAGATCGATGGCATTGGCGCGATGAAGCTGAAGTCCGAGTTCGTCAAGAAAGCCTGATATCACGGTTCGTTTTCGCGCCCCTGTCCCCGGGGCGCTTCCGTTCTTTTTAGTCAAAGGTCGAATTGAGGTAGGCGTGCCTCCGAGGGTTTCCTATTCTGTTGTTTAATCCGCCGTTGGCGGGATAACGATAACAACTGGGAGACCCTCATGTTGAATACCATCGCCAAACCCTTCGTGCGCCTGGTGGAACGCTATCTGCCGGACCCTTATATCTTTGTCTTGATTCTGACGCTGGTGGCGTTCGCCGCCGCGATGCTGGTGGAAGGCAACTCCCCGCAGGCCGTTATGGTGATGTGGGGAGACGGTTTCTGGGGCCTGCTGACGTTCTCCATGCAGATGTTGCTGGTGCTGGTCACCGGTTTCATGCTCGCCAGTACCCCGCTGGTGAAAGGCATTCTCAATCGACTGGCATCGTTGGCCCGTACACCGGGACAGGCTATCTTGTTGGTGACCTACGTGGCACTGGCGGCCAGTTGGATCAACTGGGGCTTTGGTCTGGTGGTGGGCGGATTGTTCGCCAAGGCATTGGCCCGGCAGGTCCGGGTGCATTACCCCTTGCTGATAGCCGCCGCCTATTCCGGCTTTATTGTCTGGCATGGCGGTCTGGCCGGGTCCATTCCTCTGACCATCGCCACTGAAGGGCATTTCACTCAGGAACAGATCGGTATCATCGGCACAGGCCAGACGATTTTCTCCTTCTTCAATCTGGCCATCGTGGTGATGTTGTTTATCGCCGTGCCGCTGGTGAATCGATGGATGTTGCCGCCGGAGGAAGACAGCCATTATGTCGACGCTGAAACCCTGAAGGACGGCACCGAGGTGGACGTGGCGGTGACGCGGCCGGCCGAGCATCTGGAGAACAGCCGGATTCTGGCCTGGCTGATCGGCTTCAGCGGTATTGCCTACGCCATTAACTACTTCGCCGGTGGCGGTGGCCTTAACCTGAATATCGTCAACTTCATGTTCCTGTTTCTGGCCATCGTACTGCACCAGACACCACGGCGCCTGCTCAACAGCCTCCAGGAGGCGATCAAAGGTGGTGCCGGTATTGTCATTCAGTTCCCGTTTTACGCCGGCATCATGGCGGTAATGACGCAATCCGGGCTGGCGGCCACCATCTCCAACGGCTTCGTTTCCATCGCCAGCGCCGACTCCCTGCCGTTCTGGAGCTTTATCAGCGCCGGCGTGGTGAATATTTTCGTGCCTTCCGGCGGCGGACAATGGGCGGTACAGGCGCCGGTGATGATTCCCGCCGCCCAGGAACTGGGTGCCGATCTGCCCAGGGTGGCCATGGCGGTGGGCTGGGGAGATGCCTGGACCAATCTGCTGCAGCCGTTCTGGGCTTTGCCGGTGCTGGCCATAGCTGGTCTCAAGGCCAAGGACATCATGGGCTTCTGCCTGGTGCAGTTGATTATTACCGGGGCGTTGATCAGTATTGGTCTGACCTGGTTCTAGCCCGCCCCTTTCGGTGACGGGCGACCATGGGCATGACCCGGTCAGGCTGACCGGGCGTGCCGGTGCGCCACCGTCGAGCTCTAATATTGATGGCATGAGTGACAAGTCGGTCAGACGCTGACCGCGGAAGTCGGTAAGCATGCGACCACCGACATCCTCGATTTCGCGGGTATCGGTTTCCACTGCCTGGCGGAAATTGGCGGCGATGTGATTGATCTCCGAAGACAGCTGGCCGATTTCCTCCGCCACCACGCCGAAGACCGTGCCGCACTGCCGGCGCGTCTGGCCGTTCTGGATGATGCCTGTTTCCTGCGGCAGGCGCAGGAAATGTGAGGAGGTTCCTTGGCCGAACCGTCGACCCGGGGGGTATGGTGAAGTTTACGTCCCCGGTAAATATTGAGGATCGCGAAAGGAAGGCCGCCATGTTGGAACGAATTGACCTGCCCGATGAGCGCATTGTCGGTTTGCGTATTGATGGCAGGATAGACCAGGAAAACTTCGATGCGGTGCTGGCGGACATGGAGCGCCGTCTGCAGCAGTATGACACCCTGCGGGTTTATGTGGAGCTGGAAGCGCTGGGCGCCATGAGCCTTGAGACGCTGTTCAAGGATCTCAAGTTTGGTTTGGGGCACATGAGCCGTTTTGATAAGGAGGCGGTGGTGACCGACAAGCAATGGCTACATCGTATCGGTCCAGTGGTGAACAAGCTCTTTCCTTCCGTTGAGGTGAAAGTATTCGCCACGGAGGAAAAGGGCGCCGCGCTGCGTTGGGTGCGCGAGTAGCCGGGAAGTCCTTATGATTCAATCGATTGAATACGTCGGGAGCCGCCGGCCCGCGCACCGGCTGGCGGCTCCCCTGTTACACTCTTCCTGCCGTTGAGTGGTGCCGCCACGGCCACGGCTTTTGGGCTGGGTGTCACTCGTCCCAGAGGTTTTCCAGGGTATAGGGACTACCGGGCTGCGCCCAATTGGCGCCGGATACGTAACGGCGGTGCTTATCCAGGGCGGCGATACGATCCATATCACGGTCATCCAGTTCCAGGTCGGCGGCGGCCAGGTTCTGGCGCAAGCGCTCGGGATTCACCGATTTGGGAATCACCGAGGTACCGCGTTGCGTGGCCCAGCGAATCAACACCTGAGCGGGGCTGGCCTGATGCCGTTCGGCGATCTCCATAATCACCGGATCTTCCAGCAACACCGGTTCGTCGGCGGCCTTGAAAGCCTCCGGCCGGTCAAAGGAGCCCAGCGGCGAATAGGCGGTCAGATGAACGCCGTTGGCGTGGCAAAACGCCAGCATGCTGTTCTGCTGCAGGTAGGGGTGCAGTTCAATCTGGTTCATGGCGGGTTTGATGCGCGCCGTCTCCAGCAGCGCTTGCAGCTTCCTTATGCTGAAATTGGACACACCGATGTGACGGGTCAGGCCATCATCGACCAGGGCCTCCAGGGCAGCCCAGGTGGCGGCTATCGGGCGTTCTTCCAGCGATAACAGGTCTTCTGCGCTATTGGGGAAAACCACGCCGGGTTTATGCGCCACCGGCCAGTGGATCAGGTACAGATCCAGATAATCCAGCCCCAGGTCGAATAGGGTTTGCCGCAGTGCCGGAGCCACTTCTTCCGGAGCATGAGCGCTGTTCCATAATTTCGAGGTGATCCATAATTCCTCGCGACGCACTTCGCCGGCAATCAGCGCCTCGTTCAATGCCTGGCCCACTTCTTTTTCATTACCGTAGATATGGGCGCAATCGATATGGCGATAACCGGCACGGATGGCTTCTCGTACCGCTTGATGAACCTCTCCGGGCTGGGACTTCCAGGTGCCCAGACCGATAATGGGTAGAGTGTCGCCGTTCTCAAAAGCAAGCGTTTGCATGGAGTGACTCCTTGGCCTGTGTGTTGTCGTCCCGTTGGTTGGGAGCACGCCCGCCGCTGGCGGGTGATGAAAGGTAAAAAAGGAAGGCATTCCAGGTTAGACCAGAGACGTTGGTTTTTGAATGTGGCTTTATGGGGGATCGTTGCCTGATCCTGCTTGATGGCGTGCGGCCGATTGTGATGCGAGGAGAACGACCTTTGACCAGATTTGCGAGGCCCGGAGTGATGGTGGGCCATGGGCTACGGGGCCTGGTGCTGATCACCATGCTGTCGGCCCTGACCGGGTGTGCCGGTTTACCTTCCCTGGAAGGGCGCACGACCACCGTGGCGCTGTCACCGGAGTATGCGCGAACTTCCGCCATGGGAAAGATGGTGACGCCGCTGGTGGACGCTCACTCTGGCAAGAGCGGTATCCATGCCCTGGCTGATGCGCGGGAGGCTTTTGCGGCCCGCATGCTGCTGGCGGACGCCGCCGAACACACCCTGGATATCCAGTATTACATCTGGCGTGCCGACATCACCGGCACACTGCTGTTCGAGGCGCTGCACCGGGCCGCCGATCGTGGCGTGCGGGTCCGGTTACTGCTGGATGACAATAATACCGTCGGTCTGGATGAGATTCTGTCGGCTCTGAATGCCCATCCCAACATCGAGGTGCGGCTGTTCAACCCCTTTGTTTTGCGTTGGCCTCGGGCCTTGGGGTTTGTTACTGACTTCTCCAGGGCCAATCGGCGCATGCACAACAAGTCCTTCACGGTGGACAATCAGGTGACGGTGGTGGGCGGGCGCAATGTGGGGGACGAGTACTTCGGTGCCACCGACGGTCCACTGTTCGCGGATCTGGACGTGCTCGCCATCGGGCCGGTGGTAAACGATGTTTCCGTTGATTTTGATCGCTATTGGGCCAGCCGTTCCTCCTATCCCGCTGGCCGTATTCTGCCGGATAAGCCGGTCCCCGACCTGCAGGCGTTGGCGACGTCGGCATCGCGCATGGAACAAACCCGTAAGGCCGACGCCTACATGCGCGCTTTGAAGCAATCCGAGCTGGTTACTCAACTGCGTAATGGCAACCTGCCGTTCGAGTGGGCGACAACCCGGATGGTCTCGGATGATCCCGCCAAGGGTCTGGGTGAAGCGGCGCCGGAGGGGCTGCTGATGGCGCAGCTGTCGGAAATCATTGGCACTCCCGCCGCCAACCTGGAACTGGTTTCGCCGTATTTCGTACCCACCGCCGCCGGGGTGGAGGCGTTTACCACTTTGGCCGAGAGCGGCGTTGAAATCCGGGTGCTTACCAACTCTCTGGAAGCCACGGACGTATCGGCGGTGCACGCGGGGTACGCAAAGAGACGCAAGGACCTGCTCTCCGCCGGTATTCAGTTGTATGAGATGCGTGCCACAGTGGACGCTGTGGAGCGCAATAAAAGCGCGGGACCGTTTGGCAGTTCCGGCTCCAGCCTCCATGCCAAGACCTTCGCCGTGGACCGGGAGCGGGTGTTCGTCGGTTCCTTTAACTTTGATCCGCGCTCCGCCAATCTCAACACCGAGCTGGGGTTTGTCATTGAAAGCCCGGCATTGGCCCAAGCGGTGGACCACGTTTTTGAAACACGGGTGCCGGAAGGCGCCTACCAGGTCAAACTGGATGAAAGTGGCGAATTGTACTGGCTGGAGAAGAGTGCGGAGGGGGAACGGGTTTACCACAAGGAACCCGGGGTTGGACTGGTTAAACGCTGGGGCGTGTGGCTGCTGTCCTGGCTACCGATCGAATGGTTGCTATGACGGAGTGGATGCTTCGTATGTTCGAAAAGAGACATGCAGAAAAGAGCCTCACCGCACTTTACCGGGAAGTCTCGCTCCAGCCGAGGCGCCACGGGCCAAGACGGGATTCAGGAATCAATAGCGGAGGTTAAGGCCCCCGCAAGCCCATTCGCCAGCAGGCTGGCTCCCACAGCGACTTCGAAGCCCTTCCAGGCCAGCGATCGGAAAAGCGCTGGCGCTAGCCCCTCACCTCGAAGCGGAGCCGTGTTACGCCTTTGCGGAACCTGCTTCACGACGTTCCCGCAAAGGCGTAACACGGCTCCGCTGTCCCTGATGGAAGGCAATACGGTTTCCCTCCAAACCGCGATGAACCAAAAAAGAGGGGCCATCGGGCCCCTCTTTGTTCTCCTCTTCTTGTTGCCAATCGTCGTAGTCCTCCAGAGCATTCCGCCAGTCCAGGCGGGGGCGTACCGCCTGCCGGCCGGGCTGATGGGGGCCACCCTTGCGCATTAGCGGATTGCAGGCCGCCGGATTGCGCATCGGTTTACGCATCTTCTTCATACCTTTCTCCCGTCGCGGGCTTTCAGCCCTTTACACATAACACCTGCTTCAGCGTGTGCACGATATCGACCAGATCGGTTTGATCCGCCATGACCCGGTCAATGTCCTTGTAGGCGCCGGGAATCTCATCCAGAACCCCTCTGTCCTTGCGGCATTCCACGCCCCGGGTCTGAGCCTCCAGGTCGGAGCGGCTGAACCGCCGTTTCGCCTCGCTCCGGCTCATGGTGCGGCCAGCACCGTGTGAGCAGGAACAGAATGACTCGGCATTGCCTTTGCCGCGAACAATATAGGACCGCGTGCCCATGCTACCCGGAATAATGCCGAGCTGATCCCGGGCAGCGGCAATGGCGCCTTTGCGGGTCAGGAACAGGTCCTGGCCAAAATGCGTTTCCCGTGCCACATAATTGTGATGGCAATTAATCGCTTCCTTGCTGACCTGAAACGGAGGCAGCAAGGGGCGGAGCGCCTCCACTACCAGCCGCATCATCTCGCGGCGATTGGCCAGAGCATAATCCTGTGCCCATTCCACCGCGTGCACATAGTCATCGAAATGCTCCGCGCCCTCCTGAAAGTAGGCCAGATCCCGATCCGGCAAATGCAGTTGGTGTCGTTGCGCGTCCTTGCGCGCGAGACTGATGAAGTAACGGCCAATCACATTGCCGATACCGCGGCTGCCGGAGTGCAGCATCACCCATACCGCCTGATTCTCATCCAGGCAGAGTTCGATGAAGTGATTGCCGCCGCCCAGGGTGCCCAGCTGGCGCGCCCAGACGTGGGGCTTCTGCATCTTGGCGATGCCCGGGTGCCGGCCGATGATCCGGTCCAGCCCCGCACCCAGCTGATTCACCGACTTGCGTTGCACGGTGGGCTTGTCGTGATGGTTGAAGCCCACCGGTACCGCCTTCTCGACGGCACCGCGCAGCCGGCGCAAATCATCCGGCAGGTCAGTGGCCTTCAATGTCAGACGCACCGCGTTCATGCCACAGCCGATATCCACCCCGACGGCCGCGGGGATGATGGCGCCGGCGGTGGGAATCACCGAACCCACGGTGGCACCGATGCCAGCGTGCACATCGGGCATGGCGGCCACGTGATGATGAATGATCGGCAACTGAGCGATATTGATGAGTTGGTTCAAGGCACCGTGTTCGATCTGATCGGTATAGATCTTGATCGGTACCCGGCCTTTGTTGATCACCTGTTTGACTGGCATGGTGTCCTTCCAGTATTGCTTTGCGGGCAGTGCCCGCCTCCTTGTTGCGTCTTCCACCACGCCATAACGGAAAAACCCTGATGAACAGGGTCCACCAGGGTTTTCGGCAGGCCGCTGGAAGACGTTGTCACGCCTTCCAGTGGTCTCAGGAAGGCGTATTAGTGTTGTGAGCTCTTAAACTGTGATTTCATGGGGCCTCCCTGTTAATGTCGGGTTGATAGCAATGAGGATGCGCATAATACGCCGCCTGCGCGGTGACGCAACCCCCCTTATCCTTGATTCGTGAAGAGGCCTCAAAAGTGTATCAACCCCGTGCCTTCAGGCAGACCGAAGCCGCCGCCCTGGACGACCTGATCCGGGACTTTCCGTTCGCCACTCTGGTGATTGAACAAGACGGGCTGGCCGCCAATCATCTGCCGCTATTGCTGCGGCGGCACGCCGATGGCCGGGCCACACTGGTGGGACATCTGGCTCGAGCCAACCCAATGTGCGATGACCAGTTTGAGCCGGTTTCGGCCCTGGCGATCTTTCATGGCCCACAAGGTTATATCTCTCCCAACTGGTATCCCAGCAAGGCTCGTGACGGGCGGGCGGTACCGACATGGAATTACGCAGTGGTGCATGTGCGCGGCACGCTGGCGCTGGAGCGTGATCCGCGCTGGCTGAGGGCCCTGTTGAATCAACTGACCGATCACATGGAATCGGGCTTCGACACGCCCTGGCGGTTGCAGGATGCGCCGGAGGAATATTTAGAGCGGATGATTGCCGCCACGGTTGGCGTGCGTCTGGAAGTACGGGAGATCGAAGGCAAATGGAAGCTCAGTCAGAATCAGCCGGACGAGAACCAGAAAGGCGTGATCGCCGGGCTTGGGCGGGAGCGCCAGCCGGAGCTGGCGGCCTGGGTGGAAAAGGTGGCGTCTGGTCGCTGAGCGGCTTCTCCAGGCGGGCGATCAGTGCGCCAGCGACCACCAGATCAGTTGCAATCCCATTGCCAGCATCACCACCCAGGTGATGACAATACCACTCTGGCGGCCCAGGTTGACGGTGGAGGGACGCGCCAGGCCCCAGGCGTGAAGCAGGCGGCCTATAAAAAGGGCGGATCCATGGAGGTGAAGGAGCGTGGCGCTGGTGCCCAGGTTCTCCAGAACAGCCAGGCCGATCAGAACGATGGGAATGTACTCAGTGGCATTGCCATGGGCGCGAACCGCCTTCTGGAGTGACCGGTTGCCGCCATCACCGAGTGAGACGTGGCCGCTTAGCCGGTTGCGAACCACGTTCGCGGCCAGTGCCAGCAATAACAACATGAGAAGCCCGGTATAGAGGGCGGTGATGACGAGACTCATCGATTTACTCCGATTGGATTCCGTTGACGGATGATAGAACGGTGGTCATTGAAACCGTCAGTTATTTCGGGCCTATAGTGGGCCTCAGCCGCCCGCTGCTCTGGAGGCCATGAAGGGGACGGGTTGGGTCAACCGATGTGACATACTATGAGGTTTGTCCGCGATTGAATTTTGCCGCGCCCAGTATCTCGGTATAAGCTGAGTAGATAAATTTGAATGCTGTTCCGCTATGCGGAATACATAAGCCATTTTATTACAACAACAGTGAATCGGGAGAGCACACTGATGGGTGTTTTGAAGTCGACCTCCATTCTTTTTTCCGCCCTTGTTACAGGCACTTTGATGGTTTCAGGCAGCGCCTTGGCCGCCGAGGACGTCAGATTGCCCAAAACTGTCGCCATGACCGCTTACGGCACGGGATCCGGCGGTTACACACAGATGGTGTCGATCGGTAATCTGCTGAAGAACGAGTATGGAGTTTCTGTCCGTATTCTGCCTGGTGAAAATGATGTATCGCGGATGACACCGTTACGTACCGGCCGGGTGCCGATGTGCGCCTGCGGTATTGCCAGTTACTACGGCTCGGAAGGGGTGCTGATGTTCGCCAGCAAGGAATGGGGGCCCCAGCCGATCCGTGTGATCGCGACTTCCACCGCCAGCTTCGGTCTGGGCCTGGCGGTGGCAGGTGATCTTGATGTAAAGACTCCGGCGGACCTGAAAGGCCGGAAGGTGTCATATATCCGTGGCGATGACGCAAATAATCTTGGTACCGAGGCCTATCTGGCATTTGGTGGTCTTACCTGGGATGACGTTGAGAAAGTGGAGTTCCCCGGCTATGCCCGCACCTTTGACGGGGTTGTTGCCGGGCAAAGTGATACCGCCTTCACCATGACGGTGACTCCGGTGGCGCAGCAGTTGGCTGCCAGTCCTCGCGGTATCAACTGGCCGACTCTGGACCCGAATGATAAGGAGGGCTGGGACCGCCTTAAGGCGGTTGCGCCGTATTTCCAGTCCCACAAGGTGACGTCCGCTGCGGGGCTTGGAGAAGGCGAGATGTGGCAGGGCGCCACCTACCCCTATCCGATTCTGGTCAGCAATGCGGATGAAAAATCCGGTTTGGCCGGTTCCTTGGTCAAGGTACTGATTGAAGACTACGACAAGTTCAAGGACGCGGCGCCGGGCAACGCCGGTTACGCCTTGGAAAACCAGAACATGCAGTGGGTGATTCCGTTTCACGACGAGGTGGTGGCTTACTACAAGGAGATCGGCCACTGGACCGACGAGATGCAGGCGCATCAGGATCGATTGGTGGAGCGTCAGGGGATCCTGCAAAAGACCTGGAAGGCTTATACCGAAGGCAATCCCCCGGAAGATGACGAGGCATTCCGCAAAGGATGGATGGAAGCCCGGGCCAAGGCATTGGAAGCAGCAGGTATGAACCCGGTATTCCGTTAACCGACGCATAGGTAGTAAACGGTGAAATTCGAAGCGGAAACCGAACCCTCAAAGGGCCAGGTATCTGGTGTGCGGGACTTGCCGGGGCTGTGGCCCTGGCTGCCGCGGCTGGTCACCCTGGTTCTGACTCTTCTGACCCTGGATTACGTGCTTAATCTCGGGTTTTTCAAATTGGTCACCGCGCTGGAGAGCCAGTTTCTCTACACCGTGGTGGCGTTGATGTTACCTCTGGTCTTTATCCTTTGGCCGATCAAAACCGGCATCGCCTCCAAGCGTGTCCCCTGGTATGACGTGCTGCTGTTTTTGCTGGCGTTGGCGGTCTGTGGATACTTCGTCTACAACGCGGAGCGGATTCTCGATAACGGCTGGGAATACGCGGCACCGCAAACCGCCATGGTGATGAGTTTCCTGCTCTGGGCGATTGTGGTGGAGGCGGTGCGGCGCGCCGGTGGCTGGCCGCTGGCCTTGATATGTGGTCTCGCCAGTGTCTACCCGATAGTGGCGGACAAGATGCCGGGCCCGATTCAGGGCTTCCCATCGTCACCGGATCAGACCGCGATCTACCACGCCATGAGCCGGGAAAGCATGTTGGGGATTCCCTTGCAGGCGTTCGCCAACCTGGTGATCGGCTTCTTGCTGTTCGGTGTCGCGTTGCAAAAGACCGGTGGCGGCAAGTTCTTCATTAATCTGGCTTTCGCTCTGCTTGGCCATGTTCGTGGTGGTCCGGCCAAGGTGTCGATTTTTTCCAGTGGTCTGATGGGATCGATGAGCGGCAGTGTGATCACCAATGTGCTCACCACCGGCGTGCTGACCATCCCGGCCATGCGCCGGGTTGGCATTGGCCGGTCCTATGCGGCGGGCGTTGAGGCGTGCGCATCGACTGGTGGGGTGTTGATGCCACCGGTGATGGGGGCCACGGCGTTCGTGATGGCCAGCTTCCTGAATATTCCCTATGCCACCATCGCGCTGGCGGCGGTGGTGCCGTCGCTGCTGTTTTATCTGGGCCTGTTCGTGCAGATCGACGCCTACGCCGCGAAATATCAGTTGAAGGGATTGCCCCAGGAAGAGCTGCCGTCTTTGCGCCAGACCTTGAAGGAAGGATGGTATTTCATCTTTGTCTTCGTACTGCTGATTTGGATGCTGTTCTACTTGCGCCGTGAGGCTGTCGCACCGTTCTATGCCACCGCGCTGTTGCTGGTCATCAACCAGATCCTGCCGTATCACCGCTGGGGCTGGGCCGAGTGCAAGGACTTCTTTTTCAGCGCGGGCAAGCTGTTCGCCGAGCTGATCACGATCCTGGCCGGGGTCGGGTTGCTGGTGGGCGCTTTGTCGGTAACCGGTCTGTCCGGCACCATCGCCAACGATCTGATCTACATCGCCGGCGGTAATCCGCTGGTGTTGCTGATCATGGGAGCGGTGACCAGCTTCATTCTTGGTATCGGCATGACCGTGACCGCCGCTTACATCTTCCTGGCGGTGGCACTGGCCCCGGCTTTGGTGCAGGGCGGCGGTATGAATCCACTGGCGGTGCACCTGTTCATCCTCTACTGGGGCATGCTCAGTTTCATTACGCCACCGGTGGCTCTGGGGGCTTTCGCGGCGGCCACCGTGGCCGGCTCCCGGCCGATGGAAACCGGCTTGAAGGCGATGCGGCTGGGTAGCGTGATTTACTTCATTCCGTTCCTGTTCGTGCTGAATCCGGCGCTGATTCTGCAGGGCCAGTGGCAGGATATCGTGATCGTGCTGTGCCAGGCGCTGGTGGGCGTGGTGTTGATCGCCGGAGCCATGCAGGGCTACCTGATCGGCATTGGGGACCTGACCGTGCACCGGGTGTTGCAATGGCCGATTCGGGGGATGCTGGTGATCGGTGGTCTGGCCTTCGCCATCCCTGGCGGCGGCGCCATGCCGCTGGATCATGGTGAACTGTTCATGCTCAGTCTTGCCCTCACTCTGCCGGCGCTGTTCGTCGCCTGGCTCCTGGTCCGCGGCGACCAGCGGGCGCGCCCTCACGGGGCGTGATCGTCCCTGTCACCGGGCCGTCCGGCCCGGTGATCCTTCCTCTGTGCTTTCCCTTGCCGTCGTTGGTGAGCCTCTGAAAGCCGGCGTTTCGCCAATATGCACCTGATTTCATTTCTTTCCCCATGGTTTCAGACCGGCGGGTCACGGAGCTTGACGTCGGCTTTGTCTTTTTCTTAAATAGAAAAGACTTTCGGAGAAAGAAAAAATGGCGAAGAGCTACCAACTACAAACACTGGCCCGTGCTCTGGATGTCCTGGAACTATTGGAAAGGACCTCCAAGCCGATGTCTCTGACGGAGATCGCCGAGCTCCTGGGGGAAGCAACCGCCATTGTCTATCGGATCCTGCACACCCTCGAAAACAGGGGGTATCTCTACCGTCGCCCGGAGGACAAGCGGTACAGCTATACCGGCCGTTCCACCGGAGCCGGGGCGGTGTCCCGGGCGGTGGATTTGCTGCTGGCGGCGGCTGAAAACGTGCCCGGAGGGGCTTCGGCGGAGCAACTGGCCGGGCGAGTGGGACTGGACCCGAGAGTGGCTGAAGAGATTTTGATTCCGCTGAGAGAAAAAGGCTGGATCCAGCAGGAGAACGGCGGTGATCAGTGGCGCTTGTCCCATTCGGTGATGGCATTGAGCCGCCCTTTCCTGAATAGCGACGATGTGCTGGTACGCATCCGCCCCCTGATGGAGCGGCTCCATGCCGACACCGGGGAAACCGTGTCGCTGTTTCACCGGGCCGGTGACAGCCAGGTGGTCACTTCTGTCCTGCCCAGCCCCCACCCGGTCCGCTATGCGTTGGATATGGGAAGCACCTTTCCGTTGTACCTGGGCGCCGGGGGCAAGGCGATGATGGCCTTCCTGCCCGAGCCCGAAGTGGAAGCGCTGATCAGGAATCACCAGATCACCGCGTTGACCCGCTATGTCCCCAAGACCGGTGTTTTACGTAAGGAACTCAAGTCCATTCACCAGAGAGGTTATGCCATTTCCAACGGCGAACGGGTGGAAGGCGCCAGCGCGGTGGCCGTGCCGGTGCTGCGCGGGGACGGTTATCCGGTCGCCGTGCTGGGTTTGATGATGCCCAGTTTCCGTACTTCGGATGGCGCACTGCATGCCCTCGGTGAGCGGCTGGTGGAGGAACTCAGCCGGCTGCGGATTCCTCCGGTCCGGCCGCGGAGCTCGTACTCCAACGCCTGACCAGATTCAAAGTAATTGGCCGGGTAACCGGCATGAGGAGAACAACATGATTCGTGATCCGGAGAGCTTCCAGGTCTTCCTGAACGAAACGCGTCGCTGGGTGAAGGAAGTGGCGATACCGGCGGAGGACTGTGTGGAAGCCGACGACCAGATCCCCGAGGACCTGGTCGGGCAGATGCGTGAGCTGGGTTTTTTTGGCTGGAGTATTCCAGAACAGTTTGGTGGTGCCGGCCTGACCACCGAGGAGTTGGTTCTGGCGGCGATGGAGTTATCCCAGTGCGCCACCGCCTTTCGGGCCCGGGTCGGGACCAACACCGGAATTGGCTCGGAGGCTCTGGTGGCCGATGGCACCGAAGAGCAAAAGGCCCGTTATCTGCCATTGCTGGCCAGCGGTGAGGTAACCGGGTGCTTCGCGCTGACCGAGCCGGAAGCCGGATCCCAGGCCACGGCCTTGCGGACCCGCGCGGTGCGCGACGGCGACGAGTACGTTGTTAACGGCTCGAAGTGTTTCATTACCAATGCGCCTATCGCCGGATTGTTCACGGTGATGGCGCGAACCGATCCGGAAGACCTGTCCGCCAAGGGCATCAGCGCTTTTATCGTCGAGGGCGACACACCGGGCCTGAGCGTGGGTAGGCCGTACAAAAAAATGGGCCAGGCCGGATCGCCGGTGTCGGAAGTGTATTTCCAGGATTGCCGGGTACCCGCGGCCAATCTGATCGGCGGGGTGGAAGGTAAAGGTTTCGTTACCGCCATGAAAGTGTTGAACAAACAACGCCTGCATTTGAGCGCTTTGTGTACCGGGCCGGCCATGCGCATGCGTGATGAAGCCCTGGCCCACGCATTGCAACGCCAGCAGTTCGGCCAGCCGATTGCGGAGTTCCAGTTGGTGCAGGCGATGATCGCCGACATTCAGACGGAGATTCACGCGGCCCGTGCTTTGATCCTGGAAACCGCTCGCAAGCGGGATAAGGGAGAGGACGTGAAGCTGGAGGCATCCATGTGTAAATACTTCGCGTCGGAAATGTGTGGCCGGGTAGCGGACAAGGCCGTACAGATCTTCGGCGGCGCCGGTTATGTGGCCGATTACAGCTGCATCGAAAGACTTTACCGCGATGCGCGGCTGTTCCGCCTGTACGAAGGCACCAGTCAGATTCATCAGCTGAATATCGCCAAGCTGACGTTGAGTGCCGCTTCTTGAAAACCTTTGACATTCATTGACCCGAAAGGAAAGACGATATGCTTACAACAATCATGCGTCGAATCCTGAGATTGATGTTGCCGGTACTGATCGTGGCGGCAGCGACAGCATCCCAGGCCGCGAATTATCCCGAACGTCCCCTGACCGCCATGGTGCCGTTTCCCGCTGGCGGCAGTACCGATCTGATGGCTCGCGCCATTGCCAGGGAACTGACTGACTCTCTTGGAACCAATGTGGTGGTGGATAACCGCGCCGGCGGAGCCGGCACGGTGGGCATGGCCGCCCTGGCCCGCGCTCGCAAGGACGGCTACACCATCGGTGTGGTGCCGGCCGCGCCCCTGGTGAACCAGCCTCATATGCGTCGAACCCCTTATAGCCTCGAGTCCTTTGACTACATTTGTCAGTTCTTCCTCAGCCCGCAGGCGTTGGCGGTAAAGCCCCAGTCTCCATTCTCCAATCTTGACGAGATGGTGGCCTATGCCAAGGCACACCCCGGGGAGTTGACCTACGGAAGTCCGGGGCCGGGGTCCCTGCCTAATCTGTCCATGGAGCAATTCCTGGAAAAAGCAGGCGTACAGGTCACGCATGTGCCGTTCGCCGGAGACGGGCCGGGCGTCACCGCTTTGATCGGCGGACATGTGGATATGTATATGACCATGTCCAACGTGATCGCCGATCGGGAATTGAAGGCCATTGGTATTTTCAGCGAGGCGGCACTGGATACCTTGCCCGGCGTGAAAACGGCGATCAACCAGGGCTACGACCTGACGGCTTCCTGGTGGGGAGGTGTGATCGCGCCCAAGGGCATCCCCGATGAGGCCCGGAACATCCTGGAACAAGCCTGTAAAACCGCCACCGAATCCGAACGCCTTGATGAGGTCCTGGGACGACTGGGAACCCAGGCTGCTTACCTCGGCTCGGATGATTTCCTCAAGCAAGTAAATCGTATCTCGGAAACCAACGGACGGTTGATCGAAAAAGTGCTTAAAAAGTCACAGTAGTCCGATGGCGTCGGCTATCGGAACCACACAGTGCTTATCTGATATTCGGGAGAACAACATGAAGATAACAAAATCTCTGTCTCTTGCCATGACGGTCGCCTTGCCGGCGCTGCTGGCTTCTTCGTTGTCATTGGCGGAGGACTTTCCTGTCCGGCCGATAACGGAAATCGTTCCTTATCCCGCTGGTGGTAGCACCGACCTATCGGGCCGGGCTTTCGCGGAGGCTTTGTCGGATTATTTCGGCGTCAACGTGGTTGCCGATAACCGCTCCGGTGGCGGCGGCAGCGTCGGTATCAGCGCTCTCGCCCGCGCTCGGTCGGACGGCTACACCATCGGTGTGGCCCCGGTGGGCACCATCGCCAATCAGCCACACATGCACCGCACGCCTTACAGCGCCGAATCTTTCGATTACCTGTGTCAGTTTTACTATGGCTCCGAAGTCCTGGTCGTGAAACCGGACTCGCCATTCAGCACCCTGGAGGAGGTGATCGACTACGCCAAAGCTCATCCGGGAAAACTGTCTTTCGGAACACCTGGGCCGGGAACCTTGCCACACCTGGACATGCTCAGATTACAGCAGATCACGGGGATTGAACTGACCCATGTTCCCTTTGCCGGTGACGGTCCGGGGCTGACTGCTCTGATGGGTGGGCATGTGGATTTGTACATGGCGTTGCCAAACACGGTTACCGATCGGAACCTTGATGCGGTGGCGATATTCAGTGAGGAGCCGATGGCCTCTCTGCCGGGAATCAAAACGGTGAAGGCGCAGGGCTACGATATGACCGCTTCCGTTTCCGGCGGCCTGGTGGCCCCCAAAGGGCTGCCGTCCGCTATCAAACAGAAACTGGTGGAGGGCTGCGAGCAGGCCACCAAGTCCGAGGAACTGAAAACGGTATTGGGGCGTGTCGGTTTCGAGGCCCGTTATCTGGGCCCGGACGAGTTCCGCCAACTGGTGGAGCAGACGTCCGAGGTGAATGGCCGCCTGATCAAGGAAGTGATCAAGAAAGACGGGAGCCGGTAATCATGAAAGCGCGCGTTCTGGACGCCGGCTATGGCGTTGCCGTACTGGTCGCGGCGCTGACGGTGTATTTCGCCGGTGGCGGTGACGACACCGTGCACCACGTCGCCAATGATCCGTTCTGGTATCCGAAGGTGCTGCTGATATTGATCGGCGTGTGCTCGCTATGGTTGCTGGTGAAAAGCGCGCTCGGTCGATCAGGGGCGCCGCCCTCCAGTCTCCAGTGGCGGGCCCTGGCGGCAACGGTGGTGATCAGTGGTGCTTACCTGCTGGCCTATGAGGCGCTGGGCTTCGTGCCCAGCACCTTGGTCCTGATGCTGGTAATGAGCGGGGTGCTGGGATTCCGGCACCCACTATGGCTGGTGGCGATATCGGTGTTGTTTACCGCGGTGATCTGGTACGGCTTCGCCGATTTTCTGAATCGGACGCCTCCGGGACCGGCGCTGCCTTCAGTTCTCTCACTGTTCCAATAATTCTTCCAAAAAATACATACCGGATAACCGGAGGCTATCGAGATGGATGCCTTTTTAAGCGCCCTCAGTATGCTCACAGCGGTGGATGCCCTGCTGGCCGTGGTGGCCGGCACGCTGGTTGGTATCATCATCGGCGCCTTGCCAGGCCTGGGGTCGTTACTCGCGATCACCATGGCTTTGCCGCTGACGTTTGTTCTCGGGCAAGGGGCAAGCATTGCCTTGTTGCTCGGCATTTATTGTGGATCAATCTACGGCGGTTCGCTGTCGGCGATTCTCATCAATACACCCGGCACGCCACAGTCCGCGGCGACGGTGCTGGATGGTTTTCCCATGGCCCGGCGCGGTGACGCCGGTCTGGCGCTGGGCTGGTCGACCACGGCGTCCGCTTTTGGTGGCATCCTGGCCACGATCATTCTGGCGGTGGCTTCGCCGTTGCTGGCCAAGATCGGGATTCGTTTCGGCCCGGTTGAATACTTCGCGCTGGGGCTGTTCGCGTTGACCTGTATCGTTACGGTGTCGCGGGACAACCTGGTGAAAGGGCTGCTCGCCGGTCTGCTGGGTTTGTTCGTGGCGGTGGTTGGCCAGGACCCGGTGACCGGTTACCTGCGTTACGATTTCGGTGTTTTCGACCTTTCCGCCGGCATCGGTCTGGTGCCGTTTCTGGTTGGCCTTTTCGCCCTGTCCGAGGTGTTCTGGCGCGCCGCGGAGAAAAAGGACGAGATAGGGCCTGTCATCCGCTCCGCCTTCCAGTTGCCCGGGCTGGCGGAGCTACGGCGCCGGGCCATGGTGCTGGTCAAATCCTCGTTGATCGGTACCTGGATCGGGACGCTGCCGGGCGTGGGAGCGGCTTCCGCTTCCATGGTCAGCTACGCCGAAGCCAAGCGAAGTTCACCGAACAACGACAAGTTCGGTACCGGGGAACCGGATGGCCTGATTGCCTCCGAGGCGGCCAATAACGCGGTCAGCTCGGGCGCCATGGTGCCGACCTTGTCCCTCGGCGTGCCTGGTGACCCGATTACCGCGGTGATGCTCGGTGCGCTCGTGCTGCAGGGTGTCACGCCGGGACCCCGGCTGTTTCTGGAAAACCAGTCGCTGGTGCTGTTCATCTTCATGATGCTGTTCGTGGCGAATATCTGCATGTTCCTCGGCGGGATGCTGATGTCGCCTTTGTTTTCCAGGATCCTGCGCCTCCCCGAGCCGTTGCTGATGGCCTGCGTGGTGGTGCTGGTCGCCACCGGTACCTACAGCATCAATGCCAACCCTTTTGATTTGCTGGTGGTGTTGATCGCCGGGATCGCCGGTTTCCTGTTGCGCTACAACGGTTTCCCTCTGGCGCCCATGGTGATTGGTTTCGTGCTGAGCCCCATGATCGAACAAAGCCTGAGGCAGGGCCTGATTCTGAATCAGGGCAGCTTCATCGCGTTCGCCACCAGTCCAATCGCCGCGGTGCTGTTTGCGCTGACCGCGCTGTTTTTGCTGTGGCCGGTGATCCGGCTTGTTCAGCGACGGCTGCGACCAGAGCGGCGGCGCCGGCCATCCTCCGATTACTGATCCGCGGGTTACCGCGGGATTGGCATCAACATTAAATTCGAACTCATCAGGAAGTGCAGGGAGATGAAGGTTATGGCGGAGAGTAAAAAGGCTCTGGATGGCGTCCGGGTAGTGGAATTCGGCCAGTTCATCGCCGGCCCCGGTGCCACGCAGATTTTGGCGGATCTGGGTGCCGACGTGATCAAGATTGAAAGTTTCAACGGCGATAACAGCCGGAAGTTCGGTGTCAGTGAAAAGAGCGGTTATCGCAGTGGCATGTTCATGGCCTATAACCGTGGCAAGAAATCCATAACGCTGGATCTGCGCAACCCCGAAGGCGTGGAGATTGCCCGCAAGCTGGCCCTGCGGGCCGATGTGGTGGTGCAAAACACCCGCGTGGGTGTGATGGAAAGCATTGGTCTGGACGCGGCCACGCTACGCGCCGAAAAACCTGGACTGATCCATGCTTCTATTTCCGGATTCGGCACTGGCGGTCCTTCCCGGGAACGCCCCGGTCTGGATATCGCCGCGCAAGCGGAAAGCGGCATGATGTCGCTCACCGGTGAGCCGGGAGGCACACCACTGAAAACCGGGTTTGCCGTGGTTGACGCGGCCACCGCCACGGCCACCGCCAACGCCGTTCTCGCCGCTTTGTTCCGCTGTGCCCGGACCGGCGCGGGGGAAACCATCGAGGCCTCTCTGCTGGCCACGGCAATCGGATTGCAGTCACAGATCTGGGCGGAATACGCCTGCTCCGGCGCCTTGCCGCAACGGGTCGGCAATGCTCAGCCGCTGGTGGCGCCGGCGGCGGATTTGATCACCGTGCAGGACGGTTACATCGTTATCTCCGCCTATATGGAGGATCACTGGCAACGACTCTGCCGCGCCGTGGAACTGCCGGATCTGGCAAAGGATGAGCGCTTCGCCACCAGCAACGACCGTGTCAGAAACCGGCCGGCGATGATTGACATTCTGAGCACCGCCCTGGGCGGCTACACGGGCGAAGAAGCGCGTGCCCAACTGGAAAATTCCGGCGTGGTGTGCGGGGTGGTGAGGGACTACCGCCAGGTCCGGGCCAGTGCCGATGTGGAGGCGACCGGCATCTTCAAACGTGTGCACGACGGCCGGGGTGGTGAGGTGGAGATCCCCGGACTGCCTTTCACTTTCGCCGGCACCGGTGAGGTGGAGAAACCGTATACGTTGCCGGAACTGGGGGAGCATACTCTTGAGGTTCTGGCGCAGGCCGGTTTCACGCCAGAACAATGCCAGGCGCTCCTGGAACGGAAGGTGATCTCGGCGGGCAATGCCGGATAGTATCCCGGGGACTGTCGCGGCCGGGCTCCTTCCGCCCTGGAACCTGGCCGCATAAAAAACGCAACGTGCTGTCACCTGTCTGCTGTGGACAGTTTCCGATGAATTGGGTATTGCTGAATCCATAACCGAGTCGGGTCACCGTCAGCCACGGGCGCCGGGGAACCCGAAGAATCACGACAAGAATAAGGATGCAGCAACTTGCCGAACCGGTCCGAGCCTCAGCCCCCGGTGGGGGGCCGCGTATTGGCGATACTGCGGCGTCTGCCGCCGATACGCCGCGCCGAAGCCCGCTTTCAGCACGTGGAAGAAGAGGTGCTCCGTGGTCTCAGGGAACGTATGGATGCTCTGGATCCGGCTGCCTCCCATCATGCCGAAGCCTTCCAGAATCGTCTGACCATCAGCCTGGAACAGGATACCGACACCCTGGAGATGGAGATCGTCCAGGGCCTTGCCGGTCATTTGGTTTCCGATGAATGGCGCCTGTTGGCGGCGCTGTCCGACGGCTCCGGTTATCCGTTGCTGACTCTGCGTCGTGCCCGCTGGCGTGACAGCGGGGAAGCGCTGCACCGCTATTCCAGTATCGGCCGCAGCGCCGGCGTGTATGCCCAGGAATACGTGCCGTTGTATCTGGCCCGGCTGATCAATAACGGTCTGGCGGCGGCGTTGCCGGAACGGGCGGCGCTGCGCATGGATTATGAGTTGTGCGAGGGCGATGCCACGTTCCGCGAGGCCCAGCGCCGCTGGGGCGGGGAGCGGCCGCCATTGAAGGTCCGCCGGGAAACCTTGGTGATCAGTCCCGCTGGTCAGCGCCTCTGGGACACGGTGATGCAACTGGGTGAGGAGGAACGGTGAGATGGACTGGTCTTTGATTCTCGCCGATGTGCGCGCCAATTGGATTCTCTACCTTTCCATGCCGGTGGTGGCGGCCTTGATTGGCTATGTCACCAAGCTGGTGGCGATCCGCATGATGTTCCAGCCACTGGAATTTGTTGGCAAACCGCCGTTGCTGGGCTGGCAGGGGATCGTGCCGCGCCGGGCCGCCACCATGGCCAGCATTGCCTGTGATCTGATGATGGAGCGGCTGCTGAAACCGGAGGATGTGTTCGACCGTCTGGACCCGCAACGGGTGGCGGCGGAAATCCGCGATCCGCTCATCGACGTGGTGGAGGACATTACCCGCGAGGTGGCTTCGGAGTACCAGCCCGGTCTGTGGGAGACCCTGCCCGAAGGGATCAAGCGAAGAGTCATCCAGCGCATCCAAAAAGAAGCGCCACACATGGTCGAGCAGATCATGGAGGACATCAAATCCAATATCCATCGGGTGTTCGACCTCAAACACATGGTGGTGAACGCGCTGGTGCGGGACAAGGAGCTGCTTAACCGGGTGTTCCTGGAAGCGGGGCATGTGGAGTTCAAATTCATTGCCCGGTCCGGCATCTATTTCGGATTCGCCATCGGTTGCGTTCAGGCGGTGGTCTGGGCCCTGACTCATAATGTCTGGGTGATTCCCCTGTTCGGTTTGTTCACCGGCTGGTTCACCGACTGGCTGGCATTGAAGATGATCTTCAACCCGAAACAGCCAGTGCGTTACTTCGGTATTTTCGAATGGCAGGGGCTGTTTCTACGCCGGCGCAAGCAGGTGGCGGCCCGTTATGGTGAACTGGTGGCTCAGGAAATCGTCACCCCGCAGGCGATCATCGAGGAAATCCTCAAGGGGCCGTTGTCGGACCGCCTGTTCGCGCTGGTTCAGCGGCAGGTGCAACGCACCCTGGATGAACAGGCCGGGCTGGCCAAGCCGCTGGTGGTCTTCGCGGTGGGGACCAGCCGCTACCAGCAGATGAAAAAGGCGGTGTCGGAGAAAGTGATGGCGGCCTTGCCGGAGGCGCTTGGCCATGTGGAAGAATACGCCCAGGAGGCCATGGACCTGAAGAATCTGCTGGTCACCAAGATGCAGGAATTGACCGAAGATGAGTTCGAAGGACTGTTACGCCCCGCTTTCCAGCAGGACGAATGGATTCTGATCGCGGTCGGAGCCCTGCTGGGCTTCCTGGTGGGGGAAGCCCAGGTGCATGTCATGCTGCATTTCGCGGTGATGCCGGGGGGATAGCCGGCGTGATCTCACGGCGGGGCTCTAATCCACCGCGCCGTCCTTTAATGGGGCCAGCGCCTCGTCCACGCAGCCTTGCCAGCTTGTCGCGTCCTCGAAGCGGCGATAGCCGCCACCGGCGCCGAAAGCGCTGGAGATCACCAGATCCGGAGACAAGGTGCGCAGGAAATGCAGACTCTCGATCAGCGCCTCCCGGTCGCTCATCGACGGCAGGAAACCATTGCGGCCCTGGCCACCTTCGTCGAAGTACAACGTATCGCCGGTGAACAGGTAGCGGTCGCCAGTGGGGGATTGCACCAGGAAACAAGTACTGCCGGGAGTGTGCCCGGGGGTGGGCAGGATTTCGATATCGCGCGGATGGTGCTCCCGTTGTGCCAGCACCACATCCACCGGGCAGTATTTTTCAATGTCCTCCAGCTCGCTCCGGTGCCCGCACAACTGACTGTTGAAACGGGTCCGGATCACCGCCAGGCTGGCGCCGACTTCGTCGCGGTGGCTCAGATACTGGCGATGCACGCCGCCGTGATCGGCGAACGCGGATAACTCATCATCATGACTGGTGTTGTAGAACAACACATTCCCCGCCGGATGGGCGTAGAAATAGGCGTGGGTTTGCAAGCCGGGAGCCGGGTATTCCGGTTCGGTCTCCCACAGGTCCTTGGCGACTTGTTTCATGGTGGCGCTCCAGGAGTTGGCATGGGTGCCCATGCTAGAGCCTGTTCGTGGTTTTTACACCACCGCGCCGGAGTTTATTTTGTCGTCAGGTCGTGATTTCGATTGTGCGGTGTAGTCATTCTACATAAACAAGCGTAATCGCGGCCTGACGGCACTCTCCACCTAAAGAAGGTGGACCCGGCCCTTCGGGTTGCGCTGGAAAAACCGCCAGACGCCACCGCGGCCTTTGACTTTGGACCCACCAGAGCCTTCAGTCCGCAGTGGCGTCTGGCGGCTTTTCCAGCGGCAACGCGGTGGTGTAAAAACTATGAACAGGCTCTCGACCTCAACCACCGTGGAGGGCAACCCTTCGACACTGAAGATGTGACCTTGCTTTGGATCACCAGTGTCCCGCGGTCCTTACCAGCTGCCGGTGTTCTCCATGGAGGCCCAGGGCTCCCGCGCGGGCAGGGCATCGCCCTTCTGCAGCAATTCCACGGAAATCAGATCCGGTGAACGGACGAACGCCATGTGGCCGTCCCGGGGCGGGCGGTTGATGGTGTAGCCCATGTCCTGGAGGTGTTGGCATAACGCATAAATGTCATCCACCCGGAAGGCCAGGTGGCCGAAGTTGCGCGCCGAGCCCATGTTCTCTTCCGGGTCCCAGTTCCAGGTCAATTCGACTTCCGCTTCCGGGCTTTCCGGCGCGGCCAGGAACACCAGGGTGAAACGCCCGGCGGGCACGTCCTTGCGGCGGACTTCCTTCAGTCCCAGTCCCTCGCAATAGAAACGCAGGGAAGCATCCAGGTCAGTGACGCGGACCATGGTGTGCAGGTATTTCATTGGGTGGTCTCCGTGGATCAGGACACTTTGGCGGGCGGCCCATTTTGTCACGGCGGTCTCGCGGGCTCCAGGAAAGAGCACGGGGGGCATCGCTTGACCCGGCGGCATGAAGGGGGTTCGATTATGAAAATGAAACCAAATTCCACAACAAAGGTAAGGAGAAGCTGTGATGGCGTTGCATCGTCTGAGCACCACCGAACTGGCCCGGCGTATCCGTGAGGGCGAACTGACCGCCAGCGAGGCGCTGGAATACTTTATCGCTCGTGTGGAGAAGCTGGATCCGCCGCTTAATGCGGTGGTGGTGCGGCGTTTTGACGAGGCGCGGCAGCGGGCACGGGAGGCGGATGAGGCGCTGGCCCGGGGCGAACACTGGGGCCTGCTGCACGGGGTGCCGATGACGGTGAAGGAAACGTTCGAGGTGGCCGGCTGGCCCACCACCGCCGGGGTGACGGATCTGTCCGGCCATATCCCGCGACAGGATGCCGATGCCATTGAGCGGTTGCGCGCCGCCGGCGCGGTGCTGTTCGGCAAGACCAACGTGCCGGCCTACGCCGGTGATCTGCAGAGCTTCAACGAGATCCATGGCACCACCAACAATCCGTGGAATCCGGAATTGACCCCGGGCGGGTCCTCCGGCGGTGCCGCCGCCGCGCTGGCCGCCGGCATGACGCCGCTGGAACTGGGCAGTGATATCGGCGGCTCCATTCGTACTCCGGCGGCGTTCTGCGGTGTGGCCGGTCTGAAGCCGAGCTGGCGATTGATTCCCACTCGAGGTCATATCCCTGGGCCACCGGGTTCCCTGTCCACCCGGGATATCTCCGTGGCCGGTCCGATGTCACGGCATGTGGAGGATCTGGAACTGGCCATGGACATTCTGGCCGGACCGGACCAGGACGAAGGTGTCGGCTGGCGTCTGGCGTTGCCGGAACCACGCCATGACCGGCTGGAGGCATTCCGGGTGGCGGCCTGGCTGGATGACCCCCGCTGCCCGGTGGATCGGCGTATCGTCGAGGCCCTGGAGCAATTGACCGGACAATTGGAGCAATGGGGTGTGATGGTGGACCGCGATGCGCGGCCCGAGGGGATCGGCCTCTCCGAGGCATACGATGTTTACTATCAGTTACTTGCTGGCACCATGGGGGTGGGGTTGCCGCCGTCGCTGTACCAGCAGATGGAAGAAGGGGCCGCCGAGGCCGCTCCGGATGATCAGGGCTACCGGGCCCGTTTCGCTCGCGGCACCACGCAGAGTCATGCGGACTGGCTGCGCGCCAATGAGCGGCGGACGGTGATGCGACGTCAATGGCGCCGGTTCTTCCAGGACCACGACGTGTTGCTGTGCCCGGTGGTACAGACGCTGCCGTTCAGCCACCGGCAGACGCCGGGCCCGGATCAGCGTACGCTGACCGTGAACGGAGTGGACCAGCCTTATATGGATATCCTGGTCTGGGTGGGGCTGGCCGGGGCGGTCTACTTGCCGGCGGCGACGTTGCCCATCGGCGTTTCCGCGGAGGGGCTGCCGCTGGCCGTGCAGATCATCGGCCCTTACCTGGAGGACCGCACCGTGCTGCGTTTCGCCCGTTTGCTGCAGGATCGGCTGGAAGCCTTGCCGGAACCGCCCTTGGGCGGCTGACCGGGCTCGCAGCGGAAGAAATGTGACCCAGAGCCCATCTGGGATCTTTACGCCTCCGCGCCGGAGTTCATTTTGTCGTCAGGTCGTGATTTCGATTGTGCGGTGTAGTCATTCTACATAAACAAGCGTAATCGCGGTCCGGCGGCACTCTCCACCTAAAGAAAGTGGACCCGGCCCTTCGGGTTGCGCTGGAAAAGCCGCCAGAGGACGCTGCGGCCTTTGACTTTGGACCCACCAAAGCCTTCAGTCCCCAACGCCCTCTGGCGGCTTTTCCAGCAGCAACGCGGTGGCGTAAAGATCCCAGATGGGCTCTTAGTCGCGGAAATGAAATAAGACAAAAGTGGGTATGGTGATGAGGGATCCTGTGTTAAATTTGCGCGGATTCTCATTATTTTGATCGTCTGTTTCGCTATGCGGAATGGCTATCGTTTTGACCCAAACCGGTGGCGCTCACCACCCGAGAAGAAAAAGCAGGAGAACTAGAATGGTTCTGTTAGCACAACTCCGTAAGCATCTGGTCACGGCCGCCGCCGCGGTGGCGGTGGCAACCAGCGCTGTTTTGCCCTCCCTGGCCTCCGCCGATGATGTCATCAAGTGGAAGGTTCAATCCCACTGGCCCGGTGCCAGCAGTTCCTACAAGGACAGCCTGGAGCGCATCAAGCGGGTACTGGAAGAACGCACCGGCGGCCGTCTGCAACTGCAATTGTTTGAATCTGGTGCCCTGTTCAAGCCCAATGAGACCTTCAATGCGGTCAGCCGGGGCATCATTCAGATGGGCACCATCTCCCCGGGCTACGCTCAGGACAAACTGAGCCTGGGCGGCATCGCCTCTGGCCTGCCTTTCGCGTTCCACAATGTGTGGGAAGCGGTGTACTTCCATAAGAACATGGGGTTCGAGGACAAGCTGCGGGCGGAAGCCGCCAAGTACGGTGTGTACTATTCCACCGACAAGATCTACCCCACGGAAATGGTGATCAAGAAGCCGGTGGAAAGCTGGGATGACTTCACCAAGCTGAAGATCCGTTCTTCCGGCGCGTTGCAGAAATTCCTCACCGAAGCCGGTGCCGCTGCCTCCTATATCCCCGGTGGCGAACTGTATCAGGCGTTGTCCACCGGCGTGGTCGACGGTGCCCACTGGGGCGCCTCCCAGGGCGCGAAGAGCATGGGCCTGTACGAAGTGGCCAAATACCACGTCAAACCGGCTCTGAACATCGCCGGCACCGACGTCTTCATCGTCAGCCAGAAAGCCCTGGACAAGCTGCCGGAAGGCATGGCCAAGATCGTCAAGGATGCCTTGGAAGAGCAGTTCTGGCTGCGCACCAATGAGTATCTGTACCAGGAACGGGTTTCCCTGGCCACGGCGATGCGTGATGAAGGCGTGCAGGTCAACACTCTGCCCGACGATGTGCAGAAACGTCTGACCGCCACCGCCCAGAAGACTTGGGACAAAGAAGCCGAGCGCAGCCCCGAGGCGAAAGCCATCGTGGAAGAACTGCGTGGTTTCCTGAAGGACCTCGGTTACCTGTAACCGGTGACCGTCAGGATGATGAGGGCGCCCACCGTGGCGCCCTTTTCTCGTTCCCGCCCTTCACTCGACCTATTGGAGGAGCCCCATGTCCGCGGTTCGAGCGTTTATTAATGGGATCACCTGGCTGAACGACCATGTCGGCCGCTGGGTGTCCTATCTGGTGTTCGCGATGTTCGCGTTCCTGATACTGGAGGTGTTCCTCCGTTACGTGTTCGGTGCGCCCACCGTATGGACCAACGAGCTGACGCAAATGCTGTTTGGTGTTTACGGTGTGCTCGCCGGTGGTTACGTCATGGCGCATAAAGGCCATGTCAACGTGGACTTGTTCCACTCCGCGTTACCGGTGCGGGTGCGCGCGGGCCTGGATGTGATCACCTCGGCGGTGTTCTTTATTTTCGTCGGGGCGTTGCTGTATTTCGGCAGCTCCATGGCGCTGGAATCGATCGAGAGTCTGGAGACCTCCTACTCCGCCTGGAACCCGCCGGTCTGGCCGATCAAGGCCTGCATTCCCCTGGGGGCCCTGCTGCTGCTGTTGCAAGGCCTGGCCAAGTTGCTGCAGGACCTGGGCGTGGCCTTCAATCTGATCGATCCGTCGGAGATCAAGACTCTGGGTGACGAGGAGGAAGACCACCTATGAGTATCGAAATGCTCACCTTGCTGTTCTTCGGCACTCTGCTGCTTTTCGTCTTTCTGGGCGTGCCGCTGACTTTCGTACTGGGCGGTGTCTCGGTGGTGTTCCTGTATTTCACCTGGGGTGCCGACGCTTTCTATATGGTGGCCTCGCAGATCTGGGGCACGATGGAAAGTTCGACCCTGGTGGCGATCCCGCTATTCGTGTTCATGGCCATGGTGCTGGAGCGAACCGGGGTGGCCAAGGACCTCTATCATATGATGCACCTGTGGTGGGGTGGCCTGCGCGGCGGTCTGGCCATCGGTACCCTCGGCATCTGTGCCTTGTTCGCGGCCATGTGTGGTATCAGCGGCGCCGCGGTGGTGGCCATGGGTACCATTGCTCTGCCGTCGATGCTGGAGCGCGGTTACGACAAGAAGCTGGCGCTGGGGGTGATCAACACTGGCGGCGGCTGGGGAATTCTGATTCCGCCCAGCATCCTGATGATCCTGTATTCGTTGATCACCGGGGTTTCCGTGGGTCAGATGTTCGCCGCCGGGGTGTTGCCGGGCCTGTTGTTGATGGTGCTGACGGTGCTGTACATCGTCGTGCGGTGCGCCTTCCAGCCGAATCTGGCACCGGCCTTGCCCAAGGAAGAACGGGGCAACATGGCGGAGAAGATGCGCGCGCTGCGGGCGGTGATCCTGCCGATCCTGATCGTGGTGATGGTGCTGGGCTCCATCATCAAGGGTATCACCACCCCTACCGAAGCGGCCGCCGTAGGCGTGTTTGGTTCCCTGCTTTCCGCCATCGTCTACCGTAAGCTGACCCTGGGCTTGATGCGGGAAGCGGCTCTGCGCACCTTCAAGCTTACCGGTATGATCATGTGGATCCTGTTCGCCGCCCACGCCTTCAGTGCCGCTTACCAGAGCATGGGCGCCCAGGCGTTGATCGAAGGGCTGATGACGTCGATCCCCGGCGGTCCCTGGGCGATCATTATTTCCATGATGGTGATCGTGTTCCTGCTGGCGATGGTGCTGGATCCCGTGGGTATCATGCTGATCACGCTGCCGGTGTTCATGCCAATCGTACAGAGTCTGGGTTTTGATCCGATCTGGTTCGGCATCCTGTTCGTGATCAACATGGAGATCGGCTATATGACCCCGCCGTTCGGCTTCAACCTCTTCTATTTGAAAGGGGTGGCGCCACCGGATGTCAGTATGCGTGATATCTACTCCTCGGTGATTCCGTTCGTGATCGTGGAGATCATCGGCCTGGCCCTGATCATGATGTTCCCGGAAATTGCCACCTACCTGCCCCAAGCCCTGTTCTAGGGGGCTCCCGGCAAGCTCCCGGCATCCGTTTCAAGGAAAAGCCGGGAGCTTGTCGAATCCGCATCTTCCTGATCGACTCTCTGGTGACGTTAACCCATAAGGAGAGTCATCCGTGAACGTAAATCCCTATCTTTTCTTCCAGGGACAGTGCGAGGAAGCGCTGCGGTTCTACGCTGATCTGCTGGACGGCGAAATTCTGGCGCTGCTGCCGTACGGGCCTGAAGGCTGTAAGGACATGCCCGAGGCGAAACAGGACTGGATCATGCACGGCTGCGTAAAACTGGACGACACCGTGCTGATGGGCTCGGACAGCCCTTCGGACCGGTATCAGGTGCCGACGGGGCTGTCGGTGTCGCTGGAGGTAAATGACCCGGAGCGGGCCGAGCACGTCTTCGCGGCGCTGTGTAGCGGCGGCAGCGTGATCATGCCTATGGAAGCGACGTTCTGGGCGCTGCGTTTCGGCATGGCCACCGACCGTTTCGGTATCCCCTGGATGGTGAACTGCCCGAGCCCGGAGGCCGGCTGCCCGGAATAGTCGGTCTTGCGGACATGATTTCGCGAGCGAGCTCGCTTCCCGCAAAGAAACTACGAGGCCGCTGTGGGAAGCTGCCTTGGCAGCGAACGGGCGTGTAACCACTGCTATCGCCAATGGCGGGGAGGCAGTGGTTCACGGGCCACGATCGGTCGGTGGCTCAGTCCCGGCCCGCGCTCTCCTTCCAGCGTGCCATCAGCGTATTGGAAGGCAGGGATTCGTCCAGCAGCTTGCGGGCGCTGTCCACGCCGGTTACCGGCAGGCCTGCCGGGTCCAGCAGGCCGATTTGCACCAGCACACTGGCCTGGTCCCAGTAGATGTGTTCGTGGCACAGCTTGTCGCCGCGGAAGCGCACCACGCCGAGCATGGGGATTTCCACTTTCCTGCCGGTGGCGGCGACGCCGGGCAGCAGCCAGTCGATTTCCCGGTCGTGGGTGAAGCTGAGCACGAACTCGTCGACGATCTGGCAGGCGCCAATGGTGCGGGAGATCGGCGTCAGCATCATGTCCTCGGGATTGCCGTGGACGAAATGGTGCTGATAGAAGCGGCTCAGCTGCGGATAACCGACGCCGCCGGTCATGGTGGGAATGTGGTTCACATAGGGTTCGGACACCATGGTGGCCATGGTCGCCGGGACATCGCGCGCGTCGAATTCGTAGCGCACGTGTTCCTCCCACAGGGCGGACAGATCGTATTCGGGGCCGATCTCCCTTTTCAGGGCGGCGATGGTGCGTTCATGCGCCATCTGCGCGGAGGGTTTGTGATAGTGGTCGCCTTTGGGCCGGGCAAAGGCATGATCCACTCCGGGATAGACGAAGGTTTCCAGGCGTGACACGGTGCCGCCCAGGGTGGTGATGATGCGGTTGCGGGCCGCGTCGTCGCAGAAGCCGTCCAATTCGGCGAAATGCAGCACCAGCCGCCCCCGGATCGACCCGGCCTCTTGCAGATGGTTCTCGATACCGACTCCGTAGTAGCCGACGCTGCACGCCACATCGGTGCGGCAGGCGGTCAGATAGGCCAGCTTGCCGCCCAGGCAATAGCCGACGAAGCCCAAATCGTCTCCGCTCACCTCCGGCCGTTGCCGCAGGGCATCCAGCGTGGCGGCGATGTCGTCGATGGCCAGATCCAGATCAATGGTTTGGAACAGTTCGAAAGCGCGACCGAAATCCTGCTCGGTGTAGCCCAGTTCGATACCGGGTTCGATGCGCCAGAACAAATCCGGAACCAGGGTGACGTAGCCTTCCTCGGCGTAATACTCCGCCAGCTCGCGCATGGTGCCGTTGACACCGAAAATCTCCTGACCCAGCACCAGCCCGGGCCCCCGGCCCCCTTCCGGCACGGCCAGATAGGCGCGGAAATGACCGCCGTCGCGGGCCTCGATATCAATGAACTGTCCCATGCTATGCTCCCTGTCGGACCGGCCTGTCCGGTCTCTTTGATAATGCTGGGGTGAACAGGCCCTAAATGTACGCTACGAAATTCCGAATGGTATGAAACCGCAATCAGCATAAGGAGAACAAGCCATGGGGTTCATCGATTCCCGCGCCAACATTCACGACAGTGCCTACGTTCACGAATCCGCTTACCTGTATGGCGATATCACCATCGAGGAAGGGGCATCCGTGTGGATCAACGCGGCGGCGCGGGCGGAAGCCTATGACATCCACATCGGCCGTTACAGCAACATTCAGGATTTCGTCATGATTCACATCGGCAGCGGCTGTGGTACCCGGGTGGGCGAGTACTGTTCCATTACCCACCATGTGACGCTGCATGGCTGCACCATTGGTAACAACTGCCTGATCGGCATCAACAGTACCATCATGGACGGTTGCGTGATCGGTGATAACTGCATCATTGCCGGCCATACCTTCCTCAAGGAAGGCACGGTGATTCCCGATAATTCCATCGTCATGGGGTCGCCCGGCGAAGTGCGCCGCCAACGCGATAACCGCGTCGCCAACCGGGTCAACGCCCTGGCTTACCATCGCAATGCCCGCGCCTACGCCGAAGGCGACCATCGCGCCTGGGAAGACATGGCGCTGTTTCAGCGATTGGTTCAGGAAGTAACGGAAAGCGAGCGGTAAAACGCGCATGAAACTGATGCTGCTGCCGGGGATGGATGGAACGGGGCTGCTTTTTCGCGACCTGCTGACGCATCTGACGTCGCTGGAATGCGAAGTGATTCCGCTTCCGGACAGTGGGCGGCAGGACATCGAGCGCCTCTCCGATCACATCGCCGGCCAGTTGCCGGATAGCGACTATATGCTGCTGGCGGAGTCCTTTTCCGGGAAGATCGCGGAGCGGCTCCTGCTGCGGGAGGACCCGAACCTCAAGGCGGTTATTTTCGTGGCGTCTTTTCTTTCCAGACCCGGTAGGTTGCTTCCCGGGCTGGCGGCGGCCTTGCCGGTCAAATCATTGCTGGCGCTGCCCGCCTCATCGTTGGGAATTCGATGGTTTCTCATGGGGCGGGACGCTTCCGATGATGCGATTGCCCGGTTCAAACAGACAGTAAGCACGGTGCCGGGAAAGGTGCTTGGGGAACGGCTCAGACAAATAGCGGGTATGCGTTTTGAAGGCCACCAGTTCACTGTGCCGGCGCTGTATCTTCGGCCCCGCGATGATGTTCTGGTAAGGAACGCCACCGAGGAGTTCCAGGCTGCCTTTGCCGATCTGAATATCGTCGAACTCGAGGGGCCGCATTTTATCCTTCAGGCGAGACCGGAGCAGTGCGCGCACAGAATCGCGGAGGCCGTGCGCGGGTGGTTCCCAACTGCCTCCTAGCGAGGAAAGAACAACATGAAGCGGGCGCCGCCGAGGGGGGAATCGTCCAGGGTCAGGGTCGCCGAATAGCTGTCGAGAATGTCCTTGACCACCGCCAGCCCCAGCCCCTGGCCGGGATGGCGGGTATCCAGCCGCTCGCCCCTTCGGAGGATGCGTTCGCGCTGATCCCCGGCGATGCCGGGGCCGTCGTCTTCCACCACCAGGATGTCACCGTCGCTGAGCCGTCGGGCGCTGACGCGTACCCGGCTGAGACAGAGGCGATAGGCGTTTTCCAGAAGATTGCCGAGTACCTCCAGCAGCGCGCCTTGTTCCAGCGGTACCATGAAGTGCTTGGGAACAGCCCGCTCCAGAGTGACCCGCTTCCCATGGTGGACTTTGTCCAGGGCGGTTTCCAGTGTGTCCAGCAAGGGCGCCAGTGCCACCTGGTGACGGATCAAGCCGCTACGACGCAGCGAAGCCCGTTGCAGTTGAAAACCGATCTGTTGGTTCATGCGCTCGATTTGATCGCCCATGATTTCCACCTGCTCGTGATTTTCCCGACGGGAAGACAGCGTCTCGCCCACCGCCTGAAGCAGGCTCAGAGGGGTCTTCAGACCGTGGGCCAGATCCGCCAGGGAATCCCGATAGCGCTCCCGCTGCAGCCGTTCACCGTCGAGCAAACGGTTCAGTGAGCGGGTCAGACGCAGCAGTTCCCGGGGATGGTCTTCGCTGAGACGCTCCCGCTCGCCGCTTTCCACCTGGTCCAATTCTTCTTTCATGCCGCGCAGGGTGCGCAAACCCCAGGTCAGCCCCAGCCACAGCAGTAACAACAACACCAGAAGACCGCCGCCGAGCCAGACATAAAGCTGCTTGCGCAGGCCGGACAGCATGGCGTCATAGTCCCGGGACGGCTGTACGGTGACGATGCTGTAGGCGGCGTTCTCGCCCCGCAGCAAATCAATTTCCATGTCGTAGACGAACAATCTGACGCCGTTGGCGTCGCGAATGCGGTGCAACTCGCGGTTCTTGTCGCCGTCATAACGGGGCAGGTAATCGATGTTCAGATCGTGGGTGGAGGCGGAGCGCCAGAGCAGATGGCCATCGCGGTCATAGATATAGCCGAACAGCTTGTTGTCGAGGAGGGAGAATTCCTCGTCGGGCAAATGATCGGGCATGTGCAAGCGGCCATCTTCCACCCGGGCGGCGGAAATCAGAGTGCTCACATCCGCCGCCAGCCGCTGTTCGATGGTGTCTTCCAGTGCCAGGCTGAACGCCTGCTGCAGGGCCTGTTGCAGGGCAATGATGAACAGCACCGCCAGAGTGGCGGCGCCGAGCATCAGTCGCAGGCGCAGGGAGCGTTTCACCGGCAACGCTCGGTAAACAGATAGCCTTGCCCGCGTACCGTCTCGATCGGCCGGAAGCCACCCGGTTGATCCAGTTTGCGACGCAGGCGCCCGACCAGCACCTCGATCACATTGGGATCGCGGTCCTGGTCATCGGGGTAGAGCTGTTCCATCAGCCGGTCCTTGCTCACCACCTGCTGATGGTGGCGCATCAGGTACTCGAGAATCCGGTATTCATAGGCGGTCAGCCCGAGGCCGTGCCCGCCGACACGGGCCTGCCGCCGATTCAGATCCAGCACCAGGGGGCCGGCCTCGATAGTCGATTGAACGAACCCGGAGGCGCGCCGCAGCAGGGCGTTCAAGCGCGCTTCCAACTCCTCGAACTGGAACGGTTTGACCACGTAGTCGTCGGCGCCGGCGGCCAGCCCTTCCACTTTGTCCTGCCAGTTGCCGCGGGCAGTAAGAATCAAGATGGGAAAATCCCGGCCCTGATTGCGAATCTCGCGAATCAGGTCCAGACCACTCATGCCGGGTAATCCGAGATCGACGATGGCCAGGTCATGATGGTATTCCCTGGCCCGGTACAGCGCCTCCTCGGCATCGGCCACCGCATCCACCACGTGACCCTGCTCGCCCAGACGGCTGTACAGATGGTGGCGCAGTAACGCCTCGTCTTCCACCACCAGCAGTTTCATGGGGCCTCCGATAATGCCTCGCCGGCGTGGAGCCGGCGAGGAGAGGTTTCAAGTAGCATGGCACCTGACGGCGCCGATCAGAACCGATAGTTTACGCCGACATAGAACTGCTCGCTGCTGTGCAGATCAGCGCGGCCGGCATTGCCCACGCCGCGTTCCTTCAGCCGCGCGTCGGCGCTGGTGCGCAGGTAGCGGTAGCCGCCTTCCAGCGCCACGTTATGGCCGAGATCCTGAATGATGCCGGCCTGTACACCGCCGGCCAGGCCCACGTCACGATCCCGGTGGAAACCGCGGCTTTCCTGCTCCAGGCTGACCAGGCCGGCGCTGACGCCACCGAACAGTTGAGTCCCTTGATCGCCTACCGGTAGCAGGGCGTCATAGCTGCCAAGCAGATTCTGCTGGCGGAATTTGTACTGGTGCCGGGTATCGGAGGCATAGTCGTACGTGACGTAGACGCGGGCGTTGTCTTCCACGGTGCCGAAACGCGCACCCCAGGTACCGCTGTTGTTGATGGCCCCGTCCAGATCGGGGTCGTTCAACTGCGCGTTCACCGAGTGGGATTTCCGCATGTTGTTACTGGTTTCACCCCAGGTGATGCCGCCGAAATGATCGGCGGCCTGGGCCAGCCCGATAGCCCCGATCAGAGTGCTGCCCAATACCAGTTTGCCGAATGTTTTCATGGCTTTGATCCTTTGTTGCTGACACGGTTTAACGATGCGGCCAGCATAGAGAGGGCACCCTGAACCGGGCCTGTCGTCTTCCTGAACGGAGCTTGAACGGAAGGTAAAAAGTGCGGAAAGAGAGGGCACAGCCATGAAGTTTATTTTCGAAGTGAAAATGAAGCCGGGCTACACGGTGGCGGAGTACGCCGAGGCCTGGATCGAGGCCAGTGAGATCATTCAGCAGGCGCCGGGAGCCCGGGGCACCTACTTGCACCGCAAGATCGGTGAACCGGATACCCTGCTGGCCATCGCGCATTGGGAATCCAAGGCCCGCCGGGACGCCAAGGATGACCGCCGCAGCGAGATCGTGCGCGGTATCCTGGAAAAACACGCCCGGACTTGCGAGATCACCGTGATCGGTGAGTTCGAGGAGCCGGAGTGGCAGGTGCTGCCGCCCCGGCGGGATTAGAACAGAAGTAGCGGAGACAATCGGAGGCTACCACGAAGCCGCTGTGGGTGCTTGCGTACAAGCGAATAGCCAACGGCCCGAGGGCATTCGCGGCCAAGGCCGCTTCCCACCGCAATGGGCGACGAAGCCGCTGTGGGAAGCTTGCTTGCAAGCGAATTCTTCACCCTTCGAGAGTACTTCATTCGCCAGCAGGGCTGGCTCTCACGGCGGCTTTGTCGTTCCCGTGAGAGGCGGTTCAGCCCTGGTTCAGCAGGGTATCGCCGAATTCCTCGCGCAGTTTGTTTTTCAGCACCTTGCCGGTGGCATTGCGGGGCAGTTGTTCCACGAACACCACGGCGTCGGGAATCTGCCAGGAGGCTACCTTGCCTTCGAAACCGGCCAGGATGTCCTGTTCCGAGGGAGTCTGACCTTCCGCCTTGACGGCGATTAGCAACGGACGCTCATCCCACTTGGCGTGACGGGCGGCGATCACCGCGGCGTCGGCCAACTCGTCCATGCCCATGGCCAGGTTTTCCAGTTCCACCGAACTGATCCACTCGCCGCCGGATTTGATCACATCCTTGGAGCGGTCCTTGATGGTGAGGATGCCGTTGGCGTCGAGGGTGGCGATGTCTCCGGTGGGGAACCAGCCGTCGCGGTGCGGTGCCGGGGTGTCCACATTGAAGTAGGCGTCGATCACCCAGTGGCCCTGAGCGTAGAGGTTGCCTTGCGCCTCGCCATCGTTGGGCAGGTCGCGGCCATCGTCATCCATGATTTTCAATGCCACGCCGAACGGCGGCCGGCCCTGCTTGGCGCGCACCGCCGCCTGCTCATCCGCTGACAGACTCAGGTGCTTGTGCAGCAGGGTGCTGACCGAGCCGATCGGGCTCATTTCGGTCATGCCCCAGGCGTGCAGAGTGTCGACATCGTAGTCGTCACGGAAGGTGGCGATCATCGATGGCGGGCAGGCGGAGCCGCCGATCACCGTGCGGTTCAGGCTGGGTACCTTCTCGCCGCTCTTCTTCAGGGAGCCGATCAGACCCTGCCACAGGGTCGGTACGCCGGCGGCCAGGGTGACCTGATGTTCGTTGATCAGGTTTTTCAGGCTGTCGCCGTCCAGGTTCGGTCCGGGCAGCACCAACTTGGCACCGACCATGGCGGCGGCGTAGGGGATCCCCCAGGCGTTCACATGGAACATCGGGACCACCGGCATGATGCAGTCCCGCCCGCTGAGCCCCAGGCTGTCGGGCATCACCACCGCGTAGGAATGCAGCACCGTGGAGCGGTGGGAATAGAGCGCGCCCTTGGGGTTGCCGGTGGTGCCGGAGGTGTAGCACAGGCTGGAGGCGGTGTTCTCGTCAAACTCCGGCCAGCGGAAGTCCGGGACGCCCTTGGCCACCAGATCGTCATAGCCGACGATGCCGGGAATCTGCTTTTCCGCTTCCTCGTCCACCGGTCCCATCAACACGATGTGTTTCAGATGATCCAGCTTGTCACGGATGGCGGCGATCAGCGGGAGGAAGGTTCTGTCGATGAACAGGACCTTGTCCTCGGCGTGATTGAAAATGTACACCAGTTGTTCCGGGAACAGCCGGGGATTGATGGTGTGGCAGACCAGGCCGGCGCCGGAGACGCCGAAATAGACTTCCAGGTGCCGATAGTTGTTCCAGGCCAGAGTGGCGGCCCGGTCGCACTGCTCCAAACCCAGTTGCAGCAGCGCGGAAGCCAGCTGACGTGAACGTTGTTCCACCTCGCCCCAGGTGGTGCGGTGCACGCCGCCGGTGGTTTCCACCGAGACGATCTCGGCGTCGCCGTGGTAACGGGCGGCGTGGGTGATCTGGCTGCTGATCAGCAGCGGCTGTTGCATCATTTGGCCAAGCATTGTTGTTCTCCCGGAGCTGGCTTGTTGTTTTTACGGTTTGTTGGTTCTTGGGTGATCAGTCGTGTCAGGGCGCAGGCATTTAGGCGTGATTCGGCCTGTTATTTGAATAAGCCGGGTTGACCTTTTGCGGCGATAGGCAAAAACCGTATGACCGCCGCTTTACCTTAAGCATGGTTGAGGTCCTAGCCTTGACCCCTCCATAGCTTGATGCCCTATCAGACCAAGAGGAAGGAGAGGACGCAATGACCAATCGGGTGGATCTCAATGCCTATCTGGAGCGAATCGACTATCGCGGCCCGCGCACGCCGGGGCTGTCACTGCTGGCGGAACTGCAACGACGGCACATCGCGACCATTCCCTTCGAGAACCTGTCGCCGTTTCTCGGTCTGGAGGTCGAGCTGTCTCCACAGGGGCTGGAACGTAAGCTGATTCACCAGAAAAGGGGCGGTTATTGCTATGAGCATAACCTGCTGTTCAAGAACATCCTCGAACAACTGGGATTTCAGGTCAGTGGTCTGGGCGCCCGGGTACTGTGGGAGCAGCCTTACACGGCGCGGCCGGCGGTGTCCCACATGCTGCTGCGGGCCACCCTGGATGAGGTGGATTATCTGGTGGACACCGGATTCGGCGCCCTGACCCCCACCGCGCCCCTGCGGCTGGATCGTGTGGGCCCGCAGGAGACCGTCCATGAGCCCTATCGCGTGCTGCATCTGAACGATCATTTCCTGCTCGAGGCTTACGCGGGGACGGGCTGGAAAACCCTGTACCGGTTCGATCTGCGCGAGTTGTGGCAGGCGGATTACGAAATGGCCAGCTGGTATCTGTCGCACCACCCGCAATCCCACTTTGTCACCAACCTGGTGGCTTGCCGGGCGGATGCCGATGGCCGCCGGAACCTGAATAACCAGCGCCTGTCGATCTATCCGCCAGGACAGGAGCGTCAGCGGCGGACGCTGAGCAGCGTGGCGGAAGTGCTGGCGGTGCTGGAACAGGAAATCGGGCTGAGACTCCCGGATCACCCGGCCTTGGAGCGGCGGGTGGCGGACTTGCTGGCGGCCGGGGCGGGTTGATGTCTCGCGGTGGATCATCGGTGCTTGAGGCCGCGGCGTCCCTTGGTTAGTGTTGCCGGTTTCCCCCAAAGATCGCCCCGAGAGTAGAACGTTATGTGGATCAAGAATCTGACGGTGTTTAGCGCCAAGGACCCCTTTACCTGGCCGGTGTCGGAACTGGAAGCCCAACTGGAAGGCGCCCGTTGTCAGCCCTGCGGCAGCCAGGCTCCCAGCAGCGAGGGTTTCGTGCCGCCGCTCAAGGGTGAGGAGCGCATGGTGTTCGCGGTGGAAGGGTTCGTCTACTGCGTGCATCAGGAGATCACCCGCTTGTTGCCCGGTCCGGTGATCAAGGAGGAACTGGATGAGCGGGTGGAGCAGATCCAGGAGCGTGATGACCGCCGTGTGGGCCGTAAGGAAAGGGCGGAACTCAAGGAGCAGATTACCTTTGAGTTGCTGCCGAGGGCATTCACCCGCTCCCGCCGCACCGGTGTATTGATCGATCTGGAGCGCGGCCGGATTCTGGTGGACAGTTCTTCCTCCACCCGTGCCGAGCAGGTGGTGTCGGTGCTGCGCGAGGCGCTGGGCTCGTTGCCGGTGACCCATGCCGGCGGTGAAAGCGCGCCCACCACCGCGTTCGCCGGCTGGCTGCGGGATCACCGGCAATTGCCGGAGGACTTCGGTCTTGGTGATCGCTGCGAGTTGAAGGATGTGAAAGGCGAGGGCGCCAGTGTGCGATTTACCGCGGTGGATCTCGGCCGCGAGGAAATCCTGGCCCACCTGGACACCGACATGGTGCCGGTACGGGTGAACCTGTCCTGGAATGACCAGTTGGAGTTCGACCTGACCGACGGCCTGGACCTGAAACGCATCAAGGCGCTGGATCAGTTCCAGGAGAACCTGGACGGCATGGAGGCGGACGATGCCGTGGCGGAGCTGATGGCGCGCATCAGTTTGCAGGGCAACGCCTTGCGTAACCTGCTGGACGGCATCTACCAATACTTTCAGGTAAAAGCCGACGCGGCCTGAAACGGCGCCCGCAATGGCCCGAGCGGACCTGTGCCCACCGTCGCGGGGGCACAACAATAGAACGCTTTGAACCGGGGCGACGACCACCGCGCCGTCGTCCTTGGGGGGACTTCTTCAGGATAGTGGGTGGATACCATGCAGCGTATTGAGATCAACCGGAGCTTTCCGTTTCCGGTGGAGAAACTGTTCGATTTCCTCAGTGATCACGAAAACCTGGAACTGATTTTCGCGCCGGCGAAAATTCAGCGAATCAAGGAAGGCGTGGACGCCCCCAATGGCGTCGGTTCGGTGCGCCGCATGCGTATCCTGCTGGCGCCGCCGTTCGAGGAAACCGTGACCGAAGTGGTGCCCAACGAACGGATCGAGTATCGCATCAGCAAGGGCAGTCCGCTGAAGAATCACCAGGGCGTGATGAGTTTCTCCGCGCAACCGGACGGTGGCAGCCGGCTGCACTACGTCATCACCTTCCAGGGCAAATTGCCGCTGGTGGGGCCACTCATCAAGGCCGGGTTGCAGCGCGGCATTGAACGCGGCCTGAGCCGGCTGCGGCTTTAGTCAGCGTAACAACGGTCAGGGCTGCAACTCCCGCACCGGCCGCACTTCCACGCAGCCCACCCGCGCCGCCGGAATTCGTGCCGCGAGCTGGATCGCCTGGTTCAGGTCGCGGGCATCGATCAGATAGAACCCCGCCAGTTGTTCCTTGGTTTCGGCGAAGGGGCCGTCGGTGACCGAAGTAGTGCCCTGGTGCAGACGCACGGTGACGGCGGTATTGACCGGCTCCAGGGCCTCGGCGGCCACCAGTTGGCCGCTGGCCTCCACGGTCTCGCAGTAGGCCTCGCATTCGGCGTCTTCCGGACTCTCCGGCAAGCCGTGCAGTTTTTCTTCTTCGCAGTAGACCAGACACAGGTATTTCATCGATGGATCCTCAACGGGGGCGTTATAACGAAGATGGGATAACGGAGGACAGCTCCGTCACCCGTTTTTCCAACAAGCGCCGCTCCGCCCCCTGGTGGCTCAGCGTCAGAGCCTCCTGGTAGACCCGCAGCGCATCCTGGTGGCGGCCCAGCCGACGCAGCAGATCGGCACGGGCGGCCCGGGCTGGCAGATAGCCGTCCAATTGACCGTCGTCCAGCAGCGCATCCACCAGTTTCAGGCCCGCTTCCCAGCCATCCCGCATGGCCACCGCCACCGCCCGGTTCAATTCGATCACCGGTGACGGGCTGGTGCGCAACAAAACGTCGTAGAGGCCGACGATCTGCGGCCAGTCGGTCTGGTCGGCACTGGTGGCTTCGCCATGCACGGCGGCAATGGCGGCCTGCAAGGTATAGGCTCCGAACCGGCCCTCGCCGAGGGCGCGCTCCACCAGGGCGGTGCCCTGCCGGATCAAGTCCTGATCCCATAACGAGCGGTCCTGATCCTCCAATAAAACCACGTCGCCCTGGTGATCCAGGCGGGCCGGACGCCGGGCCTCGATCAGCAACATCAGCGCCAGCAGGCCGCGCGCTTCGGACTCGGGCAGCAATTCCACCAGCAAGGCGCCGAGCCGGATGGCCTCGCGGGACAGATCCGGACGTGTCAGGTTCTCGCCGGAAGAGGCGAAATAACCCTCGTTGAAGACCAGATAAATCACCTGCAGCACGGAGTCGAGCCGTTCGTTGAGCTCCTGCCGTTCCGGTACCTGGTAAGGGATGCCGGCCTGCCGGATTTTGTTCTTGGCACGCACGATGCGTTGCGCCATGGTCGGTGTGGCCACCAGGTAGGCGCTGGCGATTTCCTCGGTGGTGAGGTCGCACACCTCTCGCAGGGTCAGCGCTACCCGGGCGTCGGCGGGCAGGGCCGGGTGGCAGCAGGTGAAGATCAGCCGCAAACGGTCATCTTCCAATTCCTCTTCCTCGCCGGGGGGCGGCACATCCTTTTCCAGGCGCCGGGCGATCTCTTCCTGGGAAGCGTCAAAGCGGGCGCGCCGGCGCAGGGTGTCGATGGCCTTGAAGCGGCCGGTGGAGACCAGCCAGGCTCGGGGCTGCTCGGGAATGCCATCCCTTGGCCATTGCTCCATGGCGGCGATGAAGGCGTCCTGCAGAGCCTCCTCGGCCAGGTCGAAGTCGCCCAGCAGACGGATGAGCGTGGCCAGTACCCGGCGGGACTCCGCCTGGTACAGAGAGGCCACCTGACGTTGCAGCGCCGGTGAGGCGGGGCTGTCCATGCGTCGCTCCTGGGCTTGCCGGATCGGTTGGGAGGTGGAGAGCCTGTTCATGCTAACAACAACCGCGGATCGCATCATGGGGTTTCCTCCGCTGTGGTGACCGGCCGCACTTCCACGGCGCCAAGCCGGCAGGCGGGCAGATGGGCGGCCAGGGCCAGGGCTTCATCCAAATGGGCGGCCTCCAGCACCAGCCAGCCGGCCAATTGCACCGGGCCTTCGGTGGCCGGCCCCGGTTCGATCCGCCGCCGTTCATCGCGGTATCGCAGAGTGGTGGCGGTGAGCGTGCACGCCACCGTGCCGCTGGCGTGCAGTCTTTGGTGTTGACGCAATTGTTGGCGTAATACCCGGGCGCTGTCGTGCAGTGCCCGCCGCTCATCCGCCGGCAGTCGTTCCAGAGCGTCTTCGTTCACGTAAATCAGACACAGATACTTCATCGGCGCTCCCGTTTCCCGCCTGGCTGTCCTTGAGTAATCGTCCGGGGAAGGCGGAATTCGACAGCGCTGGCGGCTAGTAAGTCGCTTACACGCAACACGCAACACGCAAACAGGCTCGGGCTTTGGCGTGCAAGCGTGTTGCGTGTAAGCGTGCCAGCGAATTCACAACATTCCTTCTTTGATGGTGACAGCCCACGCCAGTGTGCTATCGTTGGCCTCTGTTATGTTTACACCGTAAACAATAAGGCGCTAAGACAATCCCTGACGATAAAATCCAACGAGAGGAACTGGCCGTGATAGAAAAAACCATCGCCGAATGGCACAAGCTGGTGGACGCCCGGGATGCCGCCGGGCTGAATGCGATTCTGGCCGACAATGTGGTGTTTCACTCGCCGGTGGTGCATACCCCCCAGGAAGGCAAGGCGATCACCACCCTTTACCTGACCGCCGCCCTGCGCACTCTGAATAACGAGCACTTCCGTTATGAGCGGGAGATTCTGGACGGCAATAACGCGGTGCTGGAGTTTTCCACCAATCTGGAAGGGATTCATATCAACGGCATCGACATGATCCACTGTGATGATCAGGGCCGTATTGACGACTTCAAGGTGATGGTCCGCCCGTTGAAAGCGGTGAACAAGATCCACCAGATGATGGCGGCGATGCTGGAGAAGTTGAAATAATAGCGCTGGCACGCGACACGCGACACGCGACACGCGACGCGCTTACACGCAACACGCTTGCACGCCATGCTTGCTGGCCTTGGGATAGACGGAAAGGCTTGATGGCTTGGGAAGTCCGTCATCGCTGGCACGCTGTTGCTTGGGGTTTAGCGTGCCAGCGTGTTGCGTGTAAGCGCGTCGCGTGTCGCGTGCCAGCGTTAGTCGAACAGAATCACCTGGCGAATCGCTTCGCCATCAGCCAGGCGGTCGAAGCCTTCGTTGATATCTTCCAGTTTCAGCCGATGGGTGAGCAGCTTGTCCACTGGCAGACGGCCGGCCAGGTACAGGGCCACGTACTCGGGAATATCCAGGGCCGGCACATGGCCGCCCAGATAGGAACCCAGCAGGCTGCGCTCTTCCGCTACCAACTGCACCGGGCTCACCGCCATGCGGGTGCTGGGGTGAGGTAAGCCGGCGGTCACCGTTTTGCCGCCCTTGCCGGTGGCGGCGAAGGCGAACTCCAGCGCCGGGCCAACACCGGCGAATTCCGCGGCAATGTCCACGCCGCCGCCGCTGATCGCCTTGACCTGTTCCACCGCATCCTCGTCCTTGGAGTTCACCACATGAGTGGCGCCCAGGGACTTGGCCATGTCCAGTTTGTCCTGGGCAATATCGGCGGCGATGATCTGGCGGGCGCCACCGGCCACCGCGCCCAGTACCGCTGACAATCCGACACCACCGAGGCCCACCACCAGCACCGACTGGCCGGCGCGCAAACCGGCGGTGTGCACCACCGCACCGACCCCGGTGAGCACGGCGCAGCCGAATACCGCGGCGATATCGAACGGCAGGTCCTTGCTGACCTTCACCGCGGAGCGCCGTGACGTCACCGCGTACTCGGCGAAGCCGGAGACGCCCAGGTGGTGATTCACGGTATGCTCGTTCTGATGCAGACGCATGCCGCCGCCGAGCAGCGTGCCTTCGTTGTTGGCGGCGGCTCCCGGCGCGCACAGAGCGGCACGGCCATCGAGACAGTAGTCGCAGGTGCCGCAACTGGGGACGAAGGAAAACACTACGTGATCACCGACTTCCAGATCGGTGACGCCGTCACCCACTTCCATTACCTCACCAGCGGCTTCGTGGCCCAGGGCCATGGGCAGAGGGCGCGGACGGTTGCCGTCGATCACCGACAGATCCGAATGGCACAGGCCAGCGGCGCGTACCCGCACCAGAATCTCGCCGTGCCCGGGGGCATCCAATTCCAGCTCTTCGATCTTCAGCGGCTGGGATGTTTTATAGGGGCGCTGGGCGCCCATTTCGCGCAATACCGCGGCACGTGTTTTCATCGCTCTCCCCTTACTCTTCCGGAGCCTTTTGCTCCAGATCCTTCGTGAAGGTCTGATCATTCTCACCAGTGAAGAACTGGCGGCCGTAAATCAAAATACAAAGGGCCACGCCGACGGCGAAGGCCCAGGTGGCGCCTTGGGTGGCAAGGACCGCGGCGGTGACGCCGGCGATACCCAGGTCCCGCTGGCTGCGGGCCTCCAGAATGCCGATGCGCACGCTGACGTAACCCTGGATCAGCAGGGTCAACGCCAGCGCCACGCCAAGGATCGGTTCCACCAGACTGACGATGGGCATCAACAGCAGACCGGTGTTGGTGCCCCAACGGAACGAACCGGCGCCGCCGAAAATGGAGTCCATGGCCTTGCGGCCTTCCTTGAAGCGCTCGGTAATGACTACATGCATGGCTGCCCACAGCGGGCCGCACATGGCCACGTCGGGGCCGATGATGCTCATGGTGGCATTGCGGCCGCCAAAAATCATATGCGCCCGGTTGGGATCGTAGTCGATTTTCTCGTCCTTGCGGGCCTCGTCCGCCTCGGTTAGCAGCGCCTTGCCCTGCAGCACATCGCCGAACAGCACGATATAGGCCGCCAGCATGGTCGGGATCGCCTGCAGGAACATGCCCGCCGAGGGCAGCCCCAGACCGAACAGGGTGTATTCATTCCAGAGCGTGGCGAAATCCGGCTTGGTGAAGCCCCATTCTATGGTCGGCCAGGGCGCTTCACCAAAGATCGGCGCCACCACGATGGCCAAAGCGATGATCGGAAAAATGCCCAGTTTGCCCAGCGTGGCCCAGAACGCATTGCGGTTTTTCAGGGCGTTGAAGTGACGGGAAAAGATCAAATAGAAGGCGATGCCGATGGCGATGGAAATGGTCCAGGGGAAACTCTCGAAACGGCCGCCGACCTTGAATACGGTGATGACCGCGGCGATGCCGGCGCCCATGATGATGCCGGCCTTGATGGCTGGCGGCACCACATTGACCACCTTGCGGGACAGGCCGGTGAGTCCCAGGAAAATACAAAATCCTCCCAGTAACAACTGGAAAGCGATCAGCGCGTGCACACGCTCCGGGCCTTCCGGGAAGCCGCTGCAATAGGCCATCAGCAACGGGATCGCCGGAGTGATCCAACCCGGTACCACCGGGTCGCCCAGCAGGTGGTGAGTCAGATACAGAATGCCATTGAGCAATACCACGGCAAGGGCTGCTTCAAAGGGCATGCCAAGCAGTTCGGTCATCAGAGGAATGGCCGCCAAATCCACCGCGCACATCAACAGCCCTTGCAGATAATCGGGCCACTCAAAACGATAGTGAATAAAAGGCAGCCGCAGCTTGAACGGGCCGACGGGCCAATAGAGAGTTTCGCCGTCCGGACGTCGGTAGTCACGCATAGTGAGGGCCGTACCTACTGGTGGGAATGACAGGAGGTCAGTTTAGGGCCTGTTCACCCTATTTGCATCCCGCCTGCTGGATGCAAATAGGGTGAACAGGCCCTGGGCCGCCGCCCTCCCGGGTCAAGCGCCGCCGCCCAGAGTGGTGGCCAGGTAGCGAGCCAGCATGGCGATGCAGACCACCACGATCAAAGGCCGGATCAAGCGGGCGCCGCCGCCGATCACGGCGTGAGCGCCGAGGCGCGCGCCCAGCAACTGGCCGGCCACCATCACCGCGCCGGTGGCCCAGAGCACCTTGCCGCCAGCGATGAACAGGGTGAGCGAGGCGATGTTGCTGGCGAAGTTGAGCGCCTTGGCGCGGGCGGTGGCGGTAATCAGGTCGCGGCCACGCAGGGCCACTTCCACCAGGGCGAAGAAGGAGCCGGTGCCGGGACCGAAAAAGCCATCATAAAAGCCGATGCCAGGAACCAGAGTGCGCTCATAGGTGGTATCGCTGATCCGGGGCGCCCGTTCCACTTGACCGGCGCCCTTTGAAAACAGGAAATAGAGGGCGATAACCACCAACACCACCGGAACCAGGAGCTCCAGAATGTCGGTGTGCATCACTTGCACCAGAATAGTGCCGAGGGCACTGCCGACCAGGGAAGCGAGGAAGGCCCCGCGCACATCGGCAATGCGGAAGCGTCGCCGGCGCCACAACGTGAACGCCGCCATGCCCGAACCGAAAGTGCCCTGCAGCTTGTTGGTGGCCAGCGCCTGCACCGGCGACAAACCGGCCAGCATCAGAGCGGGCAGCGTCAGCAGACCGCCGCCACCGGCCAGGGTGTCGATGAAGCCGGCAAGCAGTGACACGAGCGCCAATACCAGCAATATGGAGAGGTCTAGTTCCACGATATCCCTTCCAGGCGAGGGCCTACTTTACCCCGGCTGATGGGGGGCTGGCGATGGCCGTCACTATGTTGCAGCATGATCTGCGTTACCATCGCGGAAACGGAAGGGATGGAACGGCGCCGCCGGGGCTTCCGGCGTGGACGACTGAGGATATTTTGATGGTGGTGTCGGGACAAGGAAAGCTGGAGGGCTGGCTCACGGCGCTGCTGGCGTTGTGGTCGTTGACCCTGAGCGGCTGCCAGCTGTTGCCGCGGGAGCCGCTGCCTGAACCGGGGGTGGTCGCCGGTGCCGGCCGGGATCAGCCCGGTACCCTGCATTTTCAGATATCTCCCGGACATACCGGGTCCTACTACGGTTGGCAGGTGGAGGTGGCCGCCGCCGAGCACAACAAGGGCTTCATTTCGTTTACCTCAAGGCCAATGGAAGCGGGCCAGCGTCTGGACACTCGCCTCTGGGCGGACCGGTATCAGGTGCGGGTGTTGCATTTGGGACGGGTTCGGTTTCAGGAATGGGTACCGGTTTCCGCCGGCGGCGACACCCTGATATCGGTGAAGCTGAGCTTCTTGCGCAGTACCGTGACGCCTCATGTGGGCGAGGAAGCCCACCGCCGCCTGTACGGCACGCCTTCCCGGATACGTGACCTGTCCAGTAACTATCAGCCGTTTACGGTGCACGCCGGTGATGGTTTGCGGGTGATTTTCGATGGGCCTCAATACCGGGGCGAACTGGCCGGTCCGGGGCGGCTCGAGTTCATTCAGAATGGCGCCACGCTGGCCACCATGGCGCAGGCGCGTATCGCCGCCAATGAGATCATCGGTGAATTGCGCTTCAAGGATGAGCGCAAAGTGGACCAGGCGTTGAACGGTGGTTTCTCGTTTCCCGATGGCACGGTTTCCAAATGGTCCGACGGCCGCCGTTTTGACGGGGCTTACCGGGGGCTGCAACCGGATCAGGGCGAACTGCGGTTAGCCGACGGCGATCTGTGGCACGGTTCGGTGGAATTGCTGATGCCGAGAGGGCCGGGAGTGCTCAAGCGACGCGACGGTTCCTGGCTGGAACTGCCGGCGGGCAGTGATCTGCTGACTCTTACCGGCACCGTGCCCTGTGGCCGGAGTAGCGGTGACAGTGGTCAGTGCCATTATCTGGACGGCCAGCGTCTGTCTTCAGCGGTGGATTTGAAACGGCGCCTGACCGGTCGCCAGACTCCTTCCACCGGTTCCGCCACCGGCTGCCAACTGGCCCAGGGGCATTTCAGCCGTGGGCTGGGTCGCAGCCGGTTGATACTGGGGGCCGATGGCAAGGGTGAGTTTGAACAGTATTCCGGTGCCGGCCGGTTCCGTTTCTACACCGAGTTCAAGTATCAGGCGCAGCCCGAACGGCTGGATGTGAAGTACGGCGAAGGCAGCTACACGCACGTGGAGAGCGGGCAGGTTTTGCACCGCACCGGTATCAGCGAGGTGGCGTTGCCGTGCCGTTTTGACGGCCATACCCTGTGGCTGGAAGGCAAGCCCTACCAGCGTAATTGAGCGGAAGCGCGATTTGGCGGCCTCTGAATAAGTATGACGATGTCCCTGGTTTCGAGAGACGTCGTCATACTTATTCAGAGACGATACTGGTGCCATCATGCGTTGGCGAGGAAGACGACAAAGCAGCAATGTGGAGGATCGCCGGGGCCAGCCGCTGAGTGCCGGCAGTGGCGGTGGGGGCGCGGCGCTACTGCTGCTGCGGGTGGTGCCCTGGCTGTTGCGCAGCAAGAGTGGCCGGGTGCTGCTTGTGGTGGGCGTGGTGGGTTATGTCGGTACCCGGTTGCTGGGAATCGACGTGCTGTCGATGGGGCAGGGAAATCCGATGGCGGAGCAATCGCGGCCTCTGTCCGATGAACAGCAGGAACTGGCTGAATTTTCCGCCGTGGTGCTGGCGGAAACGGAGGACACCTGGCGGCGCATCTTCTCCGGTATGGGGAAACAGTACCGTGAACCGACCCTGGTGTTGTTCAGCAATGGCGTGCGCTCCGCCTGCGGCACCGCCAGCTCCGCGGTGGGCCCTTTTTATTGCCCCGGTGACCAGCAATTATACCTGGATCTGACCTTCTTCAATGAGCTGCGCCGCCGCCATGGCGCGCCCGGTGATTTTGCCCAGGCCTATGTGATTGCCCACGAGGTGGGACATCATGTACAGACCTTGCTGGGCATCAGCCAGCGGGTGCGCCAGGCCCGGTCCGGCCTTTCCCAAGCCGACGCCAATGCTCTGTCGGTGCGGCAGGAATTACAGGCGGACTGCTTTGCCGGGGTGTGGGGACATGAAGCCGGGCAAAAGCAATTGTTGGAGGAAGGGGATCTGGAAGAAGCCCTGGCCGCCGCCAATGCCATCGGTGACGATACTTTGCAGGAACAGGCGGGACGCGCCGTGGTGCCGGACAGCTTCACCCATGGCAGCTCGGCCCAGCGGGTAGAATGGTTCCGGCGCGGATTCGACAGCGGCGATATCAGCGCCTGCGATACGTTCGCGCGTTGAAGCAAAAGGGTTCGTCGCGGTTTAGAGGGAAACAGGATTACCCTCCATCAGGGACAGCGGAGCCGTGTTACGCCTTTGCGGGAACGTCGTGAAGCAGGTTCCGCAAAGGCGTAACACGGCTCCGCTTCGAGGTAACCGACGGCCGTTTATGAAAAGGGAAAGGATGTTCCTGTCCACCGCGAGCAAACCATCACACCGGGAGCTTACAGGGATGTATTTACAGCGATCCCGGAAGGCCTCCATGCAGACCCGTGCCCTTGATGGAGACGCCCATTGCCTGAACCAAAAAAAGGGGGGCTTTCGCCCCCATATGCACCACCCTTATGCCTGGATCAGCGGGCCGGACGAGGAACCCGGAACCAGGCGGCGTACAGCGCGGGCAGAAACAGCAGGGTCAAAGCGGTGGCGACGATCAGGCCGCCCATGATCGCCACGGCCATCGGGCCGAAGAAATCACTGCGGGACAATGGAATCATCGCCAGCACCGCGGTGAGCGCGGTAAGCGCGATGGGCCGGAAGCGTCGCACCGTGGATTCGATAATGGCTTCATACTGGCCTCGGCCCTGGGCCAGGTCCTGGCCGATCTGGTCCACCAGGATCACCGAGTTGCGCATGATCATGCCGGCCAGAGCAATGGTGCCGAGCATGGCGACGAAACCGAACGGTTGGCCGAAGAGCAGCAGGAACAGAGTGACGCCGATCAGTCCCAGAGGCGCGGTCAGGAACACCATCACCGTCAGCGAGAAGCTGCGCAGTTGCAGCATCAGCAGCGTCAACACCACCAGCACGAACAGTGGCATGCCGGCGTTCACCGATTTCTGGCCGCGGGCGGATTCTTCCACGGTGCCACCCACTTCCAGTAAGTAGCCCGGTGGCAGGGCGTCACGGATGTCCTGCAACGTGGGCTGGATCTTGTTGACCAGGGTGGCGGGTTGTTCGTCGCCGTAAATGTCCGCGCGGACGGTCACCGTGGGCAGTCGATTGCGGTGCCAGATGACGCCTTCCTCGAAGCCGTATTCCAGGGTGGCGATCTGGGACAGCGGCACGCTGCGGCCGTCCTCGTTCTGCACCGCCAGGCTCGGCAACAGCCCCAGCGCCTCGCGCTCGCGGGCATCACCACGGACTTCCACATCGATCAACTCGTTGTCTTCCCGGTACTGGCTGACCGCCACCCCGGACAACGAGCTTTGCAGGGCCTGGGACAGATCGGCGGTATTGACGCCGAGGGCCCGGGCGCGGTCCTGGTCGATGTTCAGGCGTACCACCTTGCTGGGTTCTTCCCAGTCCAGATGCACGTTGCTGACTTGCGGTTGTTCGCGTATCCGCTGTGCCACTTGCCGGGCCAGGTCACGAACTTCGCTGATGTGTTCTCCGGAGACCCGGAACTGGATCGGATAGCCCACCGGTGGGCCGTTCTCCAGCCGCGACACCCGCGACCGCACGGTGGGGAAGTCCGCCGCCAGTGTGTCGATCAGCCAGGAGCGTACTTCTTCCCGCTCCTCGATATTGCGGGTCAGTACAACGAACTGGGCGAAGCTCGCCGCCGGCAGTTGCTGGTCCAGAGGCAGATAGAAGCGGGGAGAGCCGGTGCCGACATACGCCACGTAGTTCTCCACCTGGTCATTTTCCGCCAGCAACGCCTCCAGCCGCTCCGCCTGGGCCTGGCTGGCTTCCAGTGAGCTGCCTTCGCTCAGCTTCAGGTCCACCATCAGTTCCAGCCGCGCGGAAGCCGGGAAGAACTGTTGCGGCACGAAACGGAACAGCGCCACCGCGCCAATGAAGATCGCCACCGTCATCACGATCACGGTTTTGCGGTGGTAAACGCACCAGCTCACCAGCGCGCGGAAACGACGGTAAAACGGCTTCTGATAGGGATCGTGCACTTCGCCGGTATCATCGCGGCGCGCCAGGTTCGGCAGCAGTTTGTCACCCAGATAAGGCACGAACACCACCGCGGTGATCCAGGACACCAGCAACGACAAGGTCACCACCTGGAAGATGGAGCGGGTATATTCACCGGTGCCGGACTGGGCCGTGGCGATCGGCAAAAACCCGGCCGCGGTGATCAGCGTGCCGGTGAGCATCGGGAAAGCGGTGCTGGTCCAGGCGAAACTGGCCGCCTTGATCCGGCTCAGGCCCTGCTCCATTTTGATCGCCATCATCTCCACCGCGATGATGGCGTCGTCCACCATCAATCCCAGTGCCAGTACCAGCGCCCCCAGCGAAATCTTGTGCAGGCCGATGTCGAAGTAGTTCATCGACGCGAACGTCATCGCCAGGACCAGGGGAATGGACAACGCCACCACCAGGCCAGTGCGCAGCCCCAGCGAGAAAAAACTCACCAGCAGCACGATCACCAGGGCCTCCACCAGCACCCGCACAAAGTCGCCGACACTGGCGCGCACCGCCGCCGGCTGGTCGGAGACCTTATGCAGCGACAGGCCGGCGGGCAGGGTGTCCTGCAGGTGGGTGAATTCTTTTTCCAGGTTTTCACCGAGGGCGAGAATGTCGCCGCCGGCCTTCATGGAGACCGCCAGGCCAACGGCGTCCTCGCCCATGAAGCGCATGCGTGGTGCCGGCGGATCGTCAAAGCCGCGATAAACCCGGGCGATGTCCTCCAGGCGCAGGGTGCGCCCCTCGAACCGGATCGGGAAGCGGCGGATCTCCTCCACGCTTTGGAAATTACCGGAAGCACGCAGGCGCACCCGGTCGGTGGGTGTTTCAAAGTAGCCGGCGTCGGAAACCGCGTTTTGTTGCTGCAGGGCTTGCTGTACCGCGCCAAGCGGAATCCCCAGAGCGGCCAGCTTGGTATTGGACAGCTCCACCCAGATTTTCTCGTCCTGAAGGCCGATCAGTTCCACCTTGCCCACATCCGGGACCCGCTGCAGGGCCAGTTGCAGGCGGTCGGCGTAGTCTTTCTTCAGGGCGTAGTCGAAGCCGTCGCCGGTGAGCGCGTAGATGTTGCCGTAGGTGGTGCCGAACTCGTCATTGAAGAATGGTCCCTGGATCCCCTGGGGCAGGGTGTGGCGGATATCGCCCACCTTTTTGCGCACCTGATACCAGAGATCGGGGATGTCGTCGGAATGCATGTCGTCCCGCGCCATGAACATGACCTGGGACTGTCCGGGGCGGGAAAAGGACGTGATGCGGTCGTAATCCCCGGTTTCCATCAGCTTCTTTTCGATGCGCTCGGTGACCTGGCGGGAGACGTCCTCGGCGCTGGCGCCGGGCCACAGCGTATTCACCACCATGACCTTGAAGGTGAACGGCGGGTCCTCGCTTTGTCCTAGCTGGCTGTAGGACAGTGCGCCGAGGGCCCCGAGAATGATCATCGCGTAGAGCACCAGGGCGCGGTTTTGCAGCGCCCATTCGGACAGATTGAAACGCATCCTCAGTGTCCCCCGTCGCCAAAGTTCACCTGGCGATTGCGACGGTCCACCGGTTTCACGGTCTGGCCTTCGCGAAACAGCTGGGTGCCGGCGGCGACGATCCAATCATCGGTTTCCAGGCCAGCAAGCACCGGCACTTGGTCTTCCTGGTAGGGTCCGATGCGAACCGGCGCTTTCACCAGAGTCTGGTCCGCCGGGTTCACCTTCCAGACATAAGGGGCGTCCGCTTCGGCGGTGAGTGCGCTCAACGGGATGCTCATGCGAGTGTCGCCCTGAGGGAAGAAGGCCCGGGCGCTTTGCCCCAGATCGGCGGGCACGTCGTCGCTGGTGAAAGCCACGCGCGCCGCGTAGGTGCGCAATTGCGGGTCGGCGGACGGGGCGATCTCGCGGACCCGGCCGTCATAGTGCTCACCGGGTCGCGACCACAGCTCCACCTTCACGTCCTGCTGGAGAGAAACCTGATTGACGCGGTTTTCCGGCAGATGGATCAGCACCTCGCGGTCGCCATCGGCGGCCAGCGTGAACACGGTCTGGCCGGCCGCCACCACCTGCCCGACCTCGACCTGACGGCTCATGATGACCCCGTTCCGGGGCGCACGCAGTTCGGCGTAACCGGCCTGATTGCGGGCTACTTCCAGATCGGCGCGGGCCTGGCGCAATTGTGCCGCGGCGGCTTCGAGCTGGCTGCTGACTGAATCGTACTGCGACTGGCTGATCACCTTGCGTTCCAGCAGGGTCTGATACCGTTTCTGCTCACTGCGCGCCAGATCATGGTCGGCCTTGGCGGCGGCCACCCGGGCGCGGGCGGCATCCAGTTGCAGGCGCACGTCACGGGGGTCGATGCGGGCCAGTGACTGACCCTTCTCCACCCGGTCCCCGACTTCCACCAGACGCTCGATCACCTTGCCGCCGACCTGGAACGCCAGATCAGGCTCGTAGCGGGCGCGGACCTCGCCGGCGAAGCTGTCATGGCCGGTATGAGTGCTGTTCGGCTGGACCACCAGAGCGGTGCTGATGGTGTGCTCGGTGGTGGCGGCATCACCGCTGCAGCCGCTGAGCGCGCTGGCGAACAGGGCGACGAGAAACAGCAGGGGCAGGCCGGAAGCGCCCACGCGATGAGTGGGTAAGTGCGATGTGGATCGGTTGCGGCAAGTCATGGAACACCTTATCCCTTGTTGGTACCCCCGGGCGGGAAAGAGCGCCTGCGGATAGCAGCAACAACAACGTCGTTATTTTGTCGGTTGAATGGTAAACTCGCCGGTATAGTAAAATTAGTGAACTCGCCAGTCCATCATTTGTTGAGATCATGTCGAACAATCCGACTCGCAGCGGCCCGGGCCGCCCCAAAGACCCCGCCAAACGCGACGCCATCCTGTCCGCCGCCACTACCTTGTTCCTGGGACAGGGCTACTCCGGCACCAGCATGGATGCCATCGCCGCCGCCGCCGGTGTGTCCAAGCTCACCGTCTACAGCCACTTCAAGGACAAGGAAGCGCTGTTCGCCGCCGCGGTGGAGATCAAATGCCAGGGGCAGATGCCCTTGCCGATCTTTCATTTCGATCAGAGCCAGTCGGTGGAACAGGTGTTGCTGCGCATCGCCCGCTCCTTCCATGAGCTGGTGACCCAGGAGGACGCGGTCAATCTGATGCGCCTGATGGCGGCTCAGGCCGGCCAGGACCAGACCATGGCCCGGCTGTTCTTCGAGGTGGGCCCGCAACGAACCTTGCTGGACATGGAGCGGCTGCTGGCGGAGCTGGATCGGCGCGGCTTATTGCGGGTGGCGGCGCCGGATCGTGCCGCCGATCACTTCTTTTCCCTGATCAAGGGCTGCCATGAAATGAAGGTATTGATCGGTTGTGGCGTACCGCTGACGGCGGAGGACGCCGAAGCCCATATCTCCGAGGCGGTGGCCATGTTCCTGCGCGCTTACGCGCCATAGAGACGCACGGCGAGCAGCGCCACCAGCAGTGCCAGCACGGCACTGACACTTTGCCAGAAACGCACCGGATGGCGGTCCATCAACGGCGGTCGGATTGGGTGCGTGAGCCCCGGATTGGGGTGGCGCAAGTCGTGGATAAATTCCGATAGCTCCCGGTAACGTTTGTCCGGATGCGGATGCACCGCCTTGCGCAGTGCTCCGTCCACCCAGGATGGCAGATCGCGATCATCGCGTAAGGCGCTGCGATAGCGGAGCCGGTTCTGTGCGGACCGGGTCCGGCACTGGGACACGGCGGTACCGTAGGGCAAATCTCCGGTCAGCAGTTGATAGGTGATGACACCGAGGGAAAACAGATCGGAGGCGGTATCGCCCGGTTCTCCGAGAAAGTATTCCGGCGCCATGTAGGGCAGGGTACCTTGCGGCGCTTCCCGGTCCCGGGGCGGGGCCAGCTCGGCCAGCCCGGCCACGCGGGCGGCGCCGAAGTCGATCAGGGTGACGGTGCCGTTGGCGTCGATCATCACGTTTTCGGGGCGCAGGTCCTGGTGCAGAATCTCGCGCCGATGGAAGGCGTACAGTGCGCGGGCGATCTGTTCCACCAACTCCCGAACCGTTTCCAGAGCCGGGTTGGGGTGGTCACGCATCCACTGCGTCAGGGTTTCCCCCTCCACATAGTCCGTCACCGTATACAGGTAACGACGTTGCCGTTGCCGTGGCGGCGCCTTGAGAACATGGGGATGGTCGATGCGGTGGGCGATCCATTCCTCCATCATGAACCGCTCCAGAAAGGCACGATCATTGGCGCGGTCGATGGCCGGGGTTTTCAGTACCACGGTGGCGCCACTGTCCAGATCCTCCGCCAGATAGACGTGGCTGCGGCTGCTCGCGTGCAACTCCCGCAGGATGCGGTAGCCGTCGAATTCCATGCGGACACGCAGCTCCGGCGGGAGCGGCAGATCATCCAGACGGCCGGATACGGCGGAGGGCTCTGCTTGCGGCAACCGGTCGATACGCAGCACCTGCACCGTCAGATTGTCCTCGCTGCCATGCTCGTAAGCCAGCGCCACCAGGGTTTTCGCCGCCTGTTGTGGATCGGTTTGCGAGGCCAGAGTGCGGGTCAGGGTGTCGGCATCCAGGTGTTCGTGGACGCCGTCGGTGGCCAGCACGAACCAGTCCCCTTCCGTCACCGGTACGCTGAGATGATCGATTTCCGCGCGGGCGTTCATGCCCAAGGCCCGGCTCAGGTAGCTCTGCTCCCGTGACACCCATAACCGGTGATCTTCGGTCAGCTGTTCCAGGACTCCGTTACTCAGCCGATACAGGCGGGCATCGCCCAGATGGAAGCAATGGGCGCTGTCGCCTTTGATCACCAGGGCGGTGAAGGTGCACACATAGCCCCGGTCCAGATCATAGCGGTACTGGCTTTGGCGGGTCTGCGCGTGCAGCCAGGCGTTGGTGGCGTTGATCACCCGTTGCGCGGATTGCCGTACCGACCAGGTTTCCGGAGTGCTGAAGTAGTCTTCTAGGAAGCCGCTGACCGCGGTTTCCGCGGCGATATGACTGACGTTGCTGCTGCCAATGCCATCGGCCAGCGCCAGGGCCAGTCCCTTGTTGACCAGCGGTGGCCCCTCGGGGATCAGGGCGCCGTGGAAATCCTGATTGGCCGGTTTGCGGCCCTTGTCGGAATACTGTCCCAGGGACACCTTGAGAGAGGAAGGCATGGCGATGAGCGCCCCGTCCGATGCCGGGGCGCGGTCCTGTCGGTTGTTGTTCCCTGGATTACAGGGACCGTTTCGGCGCGGTGCGCACGTGGGTGGTGTAGAGAGTCAGACCGGTGAAGGCGAGACCACCCACCAGGTTGCCCAGCGCGGTGGGGATCTCATTCCAGATAAAATAGTCCGCCACCGAGAAATCACCGCCCATCAGCATGGCACAGGGGAACAGGAACATGTTCACCACCGAGTGCTCGAAGCCCATGTAGAAGAACAGGAAAATCGGCATCCACATGGCGATCACCTTGCCGGATACGGTGGTGGAAACCATGGCGCCGACCACGCCCATGGACACCATCCAGTTGCACAGCATGCCGCGAATGAAAATGGTGATCCAGCCGGCCAGGCCATATTCGGCATAGCCCAGAGTACGGGACTCACCAATGGCCGCCAGCTTTTCGCCCACCGCCCCCGGCTCGGTGTTGAAACCGTAGGTCAGAATGAACGACATCATGAACGCCACCGTCAGCGCGCCGGCGAAATTGCCGAGGAATACCAGCCCCCAGTTCTTCAGCACGCGGTTGGTGGTCACCCCCGGCCGCCGATCCAGCAACGCCAGCGGCGTCAGCATGAAGACACCGGTGAGAAGGTCGAATCCCATCAGATAGAGCATGCAGAAGCCGACGGGAAACAGCAGGGCCCCGATCAGGGGGTTGCCGGTTTGTACCGTGATGGTTACCGCCATGGCCGCCGCCAGGGCGAGGATGGCGCCGGCCATGTAGGCACGGATCAAAGTGTCGCGGGTCGCCATGTAAATCTTCGATTCACCGGCATCCACCATTTTTGTCACGAACTCGGAAGGTACTAGGTAAGACATGGTCGCACTCTCTGGATCATCGATGTTTGCGGAAAGCCTTTAAAAGCGTCGTTCTATTGCTATGGAAAGGATCAGCAAGAACCGCACCAGGAGAGCGGGGAAATTGTTAACTATTTGATGTAAAAGGGATTTGTTGTTTTGATGGTAGTGGTGCCCCAGGTCCGGTCCGAAAGTATGGCGCCATTGTGGTGCGTCAGGTTCGGTCCGTTTTGGTGCTTTTCCGGAAGGCATGTCATTCATTGTGCGATGTGGGCAATCGGGTTAGGCTGCCGGCTTCCTCCCGCCGGTCTTCGCCATGCTTCAACAATTCCTGGAACACTTCGGCTATCCCGCCCTGTTCGTGGGGACCTTCCTGGAAGGCGAGACAATACTGGTGCTGGCGGGGTTCCTGGCGTTCCATGACTATCTGCGTCTGGATCTGGTGATATTCACTGCTTTCGCCGGTGCTTTTTGCGGCGATCAGCTCTGGTTTCTGCTCGGGCGCCATCATGGCCGGCGGTTGTTGCGACGTAAGGCGCGCTGGGAAGCAGCGGGGGAAAAAGCCCTGGGGCTGGTGCGGCGCCATCCGGATCTGTGGGTGCTCGGTTTCCGTTTCGTCTATGGTCTGCGTACGGTGATGCCGGTGGTGATTGGCCTGTCTGGTTATCCGCCGCGCCGCTATCTGTTTTTCAACGCCCTGGGCGCCGCGATCTGGGCAACGGCGCTGGGCGGCGCCGCCTTCCATTTCGGTACCTTGCTGGAAGGGTTGCTTGGCCATCTGAAGCGTTATGAATTTTATGTGTTGGGGGCGCTGTTGCTGATCGGTGTGCTGATGTGGCTGTGGCGCCATTTCCGTGCACCCCGCTGAGACACGATTCGCTGCCAAGGCAGCTTCCCACAGCGGCCCCGTAGCATTCTCTCTGTGGGAAGCTGCTTTGGCAGTGAATCGGCGCAACGGTGGGATATCCGTGGCCTACGGACCGCTTTAGCCTTTCTATATCCTGAGCTCAGCACATATCGTTTTTCCCGGGCCCGTGTCCTGGCTACCTTGCGACTCTGACTTTCCTGACAGATAAGCGAGGTTGGCCCATGATCACTGTGTTCACGGATTCCTCCCCCATCGCCTTTTCTGTTGATGAACCCTCATGGCCGGATTCCCGTCCTGCGCGATGATCAGACCGGGGTGACGCTTTTCGAGTCTTCGGCGATCCTGTTGTATCTGGCGAAAAAGCCGGGCGCCTGCCGTGGGAGCCGTTGACGGCGCGTTGGGAAGCGATCAAGTGGTTGCAGTTTCATTCCGCCAGCATGGGGCGGATACTGGGGCAGCGTGTGTATTTCGAGTTGTTCGCGCCGACCCTGTCGCGCGATGTTGTTGATCGTTACCGAAGCTTGAGCGAGGAAGCTTTCGCCACACTGGACCGGCATTTGAGCAGCCGGGCCTTCCTTGCTGGCGACAACTACTCCATCGCCGATATCGTCACTTTGGGTTGGACGCACATCGCCGTGATTTGCGGGTTTGGATTTGAGCGCCATCGTCATTTAACACGCTGGCATGATGCCGTGGCGCGGCGGCCGGCGGTGCGGCGTGGCGTGATGTTGCCCGCGCCGGCCACCGGGCCGTGCCCCTTATTCAATATCAAGAACAGGCTCCAGGGTGACCAGGTATGACGTACAGGGCTGATGTGCTAACCACGCCGCTGGGGTCGATGATCGCCCTGGTTGATGAGCAGGGTGCTCTGGTGCGCCTGGAGTTCGTTGATGGGCAACACCATCCGGCCAGCGTGCACTGGCGCGGCCTGTCCTATGTTCAGGACGCGGCGGCCGTCCGTCACGTGGCGGAGCAGCTGGACGCTTATTTCGCTGAGCAACTGACGGATTTCGACCTGCCACTGGCGCCCCACGGCAACGCTTTTCTGCAAGAGGCCTGGCGTCATTTGCGGCGGGTGCCCTATGGCACCACCATCTCTTATGGCGAGCTGGCAACGCGGTTGTCCCGGCCCACTTCGGCGCGGGCTATTGGCCGTGCCAATGCCGTCAATCCGATCGCCATTATCGTCCCTTGTCATCGGGTGATTGGAGCCGACGGCAGTCTTACCGGCTACGCTGGCGGAATCGAACGCAAGTTGGCTTTGCTTGAGCTGGAGCGAGCGTTGCCACAGCGGAGCTTGTTGTGATCAAACCTCACCGTACGACGCCTCCTGCTCCAGCCATTCTCTGAAGAGTGTCATGGCCGGTTTTTCCTGCACGGAAGCAGGCCACACCAGATAATAGGCGAAGTCCGATGGCCAGGGCTGATCCAGAGCCAGCACCAGCCGGCCGGCATCGATTTCCGCCCGGGCATGCACATCCCGGATCAAAGCGAGACCCTGCCCGGCCTCCGCCGCCCGGATCAGCAGCAGCTCGTCATTGAATGCGGGCCCCCGGTCGGCGTGGGTCGGTTCGCTCACCCCCAGTGCTTTCAGCCACAGCACCCAGTCCGCCCGGTTGCTGTTTTGCAGTAATGGGAAGGCCAGACAGTCGGCGGGTTCCTGGATCAGTGGTCCCCGGGCCAACAGGGCGGGGCTGGCCACCGGCACCAGCACCGACGCCATCAGGCGCTGGCATGCCAGCCCGGGGTAATCGCCCAGGCCGTGACGGATCGCCACGTCCACCCGGTCGCGCTGAAAGTGGATCAGATCGGATGAGGCCTCCACGCGAACATCGATATCCGGGTGACGCTCGGTGAAGCGGCCGAGACGGGGCACCAGCCAGGAGGCGGCAAAGGACGGCGTGGTGCTCACGGTCAGTGTTTGCCGGGCGTTCCGGGCTTCCAGGCTGCCCAGGCTGCCCAGGCTGCGTTCGATCTGTTCGAAGGCCTGGAGCAGGGCGGGATAAACCTGTTCGCCGGCTTCGGTGAGCTGCATGCCCTGGCGGGTTCGGATAAACAGAGGGGCCCCGATCCGCTCTTCGAGCTGTTTCAGTTGCTGACTGACCGCGCCGGGTGTAAGAGCCTGTTCACGATCTTTACGCCACCGCGTTGCTGCTGGAAAAGCCGCCAGGCGGCGTCGCGGACTGCAGGCTTTGGTGGTTCCAAAGTCAAAGGCCGGGGCGTCGTCTGGCGGCTTTTCCAGCGCAACCCGAAGGGCCGGGCCCCTTTTACCGCCAGGCCGCGATTACGCTTGTTTATGTAGAATGACTACACCGCACAATCGGAATCACGACCTGACGATAAAATGAACTCCGGCGCGGCGGCGTAAAGATCGTGAACAGGCTCTAACCCATCACCCCGGCGGCGCGCTTGACGCTGCCATGGCGTCCAATTTCAGTAAAGGCGCGTAGGGCCAGTAACGGCAGAACCGCACTCATGATTTAGTTTGCCTATGTGGAATGCTTGAGAAAAATTGGATTGCTGTTCTTTCAAAAAAGAGAGTTTCTTTCTTTTGGTGTCATTTTGGAATTTAGTTTTTCTGAATAAAAAACAAAAATCTCGAGGTCCGAAAAGGGCGAGTAGCGGACGCTGCGGCGGGGTATGATCGATGCCATGTGGATTGACGATGATCAGTGTTATCAGGCTCTGCGTACCCGCGATGTTCGTTTCGACGGGCGCTTTTTCGTGGCGGTGTCCTCCACCGGCGTGTACTGTCGGCCGGTGTGTCCGGCGCGTCTGCCCAAGCGAGAGAACTGTCGCTTTTTCGCCAGTGCGGCGGCGGCGGAATCCGAGGGCTATCGTCCTTGTCTTCGTTGCCGGCCGGAGTTGGCCCCGGGCGATGCCAGTGTCGACGCGAACAGGCGCCTGGCCAGACAGGCGGCGGAATATCTGGACCTCGGCGCGGGCGATACGGAATCGCTGGCGGCTCTGGCCGAACGGCTCGGCGTCACCGATCGCCATTTGCGCCGGGTGTTCCACGCCGAATTCGGCGTGGCACCGGTGGAATACGCGCAAACCCGGCGCCTGCTGCTGGCCCGGCGCCTGTTGCGCGACACCGGTCTGACCATCACCGAAGTGGCGCTGGCCGCCGGCTTCAACAGTCTGCGGCGTTTCAACACTCTGTTCCGGGGACGCTATGGCCAGCCGCCCTCCGCATGGCGACGGGCCGCGTCGAGACGCCGCCCCGGCGACGGTGAATTGGTCTTTCATTTGAGCTATCGGCCGCCTTTTGATTGGGAAGCGTTGCGCGATTTTCTTGCCGCCCGGGCGATCCCCGGAGTGGAAGGCATGGAGCAGGGGCAATACCGGCGCACCGCACTGGTCCGGCGCGGCGACCGGGTGCATCGTGGCTGGCTGACCGTGGCGCCGGGGCCGCGTAACGGGCTCACGGTGACCCTTTCCGAATCCCTGGCACCGGTGGTGCCGGAAGTGTTGGTGCGCTTGCGCCGACTGTTCGATCTGGATGCCCAACCGTCGCTGGTGGCGGAACGGCTGGGGCTGTTGGCGGCGGCACGGCCGGGGCTGCGGGTGCCCGGCGCTTTTGATGGCTTCGAAGCAGCGGTGCGCGCGGTGCTGGGGCAGCAGATCACGGTCAAGGCGGCGCGCACCCTGGCCGGCCGGGTGGCGGCATCACTGGGAGAGCCGCTGGACACGCCGTTCGAGGATCTCACCACTACCTTCCCGGAAGCCGCCGTGGTGGCCGCCGCCGAGGCGGAGACGCTGGGGTTGCTGGGCATCATCCGGGCCCGGGTGAAAGCGATCCAGGCGCTGGCCACTGCCTGCGCCGAGGATCCCATGCTGCTGTCGCCGGCGGCGGATGTGGAGCGCACCCTGACCCAGCTCAAGGCCCTGCCTGGCATCGGTGACTGGACCGCCCAGTATCTGGCGATGCGGGCGCTGTCCTGGCCGGATGCCTTTCCCGCCGCCGACCTTGGCGTGCTCAAGGCGTTGGGGGAAACTTCAGCGGTGACAGTGAGACGGCGGGCGGAGGCCTGGCGTCCGTGGCGCGCTTATGCGGTGATGCATCTTTGGCTCGGTGGCAGGGAGAACGAGACCCCATGATTGAATATCACGCTTTACCCACGTCCCTGGGCGCGCTGTTGCTGGCGGCGGAAGACGACGCGCTGGTGGGCGCCTGGTTCGAAGGACAGAAATACCATCCCGACCCGCGACCCTGGCGGCACAATCCGGCGCATCCCCTGCTGTTGACCGCCGCCGAGCAGGTGCGCGCCTACTTCGGCGGGGAGCGCCGCGATTTCGATTTGCCGCTGGCGCCGCGCGGGACCGAGTTTCAGTGCCAGGTCTGGCGGGCCCTGGGGGAAATCCGCTGCGGTGACACCACCACCTATGGCGAATTGGCGCACCGGCTCGGGCGGCCCCGGGCGGTACGGGCGGTGGGGGCCGCCGTGGGTCGCAACCCCTGCTCGGTGATCATTCCCTGCCACCGGGTGCTGGGTGCGAACGGCAGCCTGACCGGCTATGCCGGCGGTGTCGACCGCAAAGCCCGACTGTTGGCACTGGAAGGCGGCGGACCGGATAACGGCACCCTGTTCGATTGACCACGGCTGCAGGTTGATTCGCGAGCAAGCTCGGCTCCCACAGCGGCTTCGTGGCCCGCTTTGTGGGAGCCGAGCTTGCTCGCGAATACAGCGCTCGTGGTGGACCACGAAAGCATCGTGAAGAACCGCTTGGGTAACGATTGGACTCTTTTGTCGAAATCCGGGGACGTGGTACGACTAGCGGGAAACGGCGGCGCTGGCCGTCTTTTCGATCACCACCTTGAGAGGTTCCGATTATGTCCAGGATGATTTTTGTCAATCTGCCCGTCACGGATCCGCAGGCGTCCATGGCGTTTTATACCGCGCTTGGTTTCGAGAACAATCCGCACTTCACCGACGACACCGCCGCATGCATGGTCTGGAGTGAGTCGATTCACGTCATGTTGCTCACCCATGACAAGTGGCGCACTTTCACTCAACGGCCGATTCCGCCCGCCACCGCCAGTGAAGTGATGCTGGCGCTCAGCCTTGATAGTCATGAGGAAGTGGACGCGATGAACGACGCCGCCGCCGCCCATGGCGGCACCGCCGATATCAATCCGGTCCAGGACCTGGGGTTCATGTACAACCGCAACCTGGCGGACCCGGACGGCCATGTCTGGGAAGCGTTCTGGATGGACCCGTCGGCGATCCCCGGCGAATAACCGGATCCAGGTGACCGGAGTCAGTCGGCCAGTCCGGCACAGGTTTCCCGGGCGGGCCGCTGGTAACGGCGGCTGCGGTGGCCCAGGTAGACACCAAGGGCCAACACCACCGAGGTGGCGGCGAAAGTGGCTCGAAAGCCGCCGCTCCATTCAATGATCAGCGAGGCGGCGGCGGGGCCGATCAACTGGCCGACGGCATAGAACAGGGTGACGAAACTCACCGCCACGGCGGCCTGATGGGGCGCCACGGTTTCCGTGGAAGCGGCCAGGATGGAGGTGAACAGGCCGGAGATGCACAGGCCCAGAATCAGGAAATGGGCAACGAACATGGGTTGTATCGGCCACAGTACCGGCAGGGCGGTACCCACCAGCGACAATGTCATCGCCAGCACCAGACTGTTGGAATAGCCCAGCCGGTCGGCCAGGCCACCCCACAGCGGACCGGTGAACACCGACATGATGCCCATCATCGACACCAGATGACCGGTGGTCAGCGCCGGCACGCCCGACTCCAGGGCGTAGCTGTACATGAACGTGGTCTGCACGATATAAGTAAGGCCCTGTACGCCGTACACCAGCCCCACCGTGATCACATGGGGATTGCGGAACACCGGCAGATCCTTGGCGCGAAGCTTGGGTCTGGCCGTACTCGCATGGTCCAGTGGATTACGCAGAATCAGCACTGACATGACCAGCACCGCCAGCCCGCCGGAGGCGAACAGCAGCCAGACATCGCGCCACCCCTGTTCGGCGCTGCGTTCGGTCATGGCCGGTACGATCAGGCCAACCAGCAGCATGCCCAATCCCACGCCGCTGTTGGCGAAGCCGATCACCGCGCCACGTCGGTGCGGGAAAGTGTTGGCCAGCAGCGAGATCAAAGGGGTGTAGCCGAAGGCCGTGCCCATGCCCAATACCAGCATCAACAGCAGGATCGGCACGAAGTCACTGGCGTGGGCGAGGCCGAAGAAGCCGCCGGTCACCAGCATGAGTCCGAGTACCACCGAAGTCTTGCCGCCGAAACGCGCGGCGAACACGCCGGCCACCATCACCAGCAGCAGATAACCGAGGGCGTTCACCGTGCTCAGGTTCGCCGCCTGAGCGTTGCTCAGGCCCAGCCCGTCGCGCATGGCTGGCAGCACCAGGCCATAGCTGAGGCGCGCGAATACCAGGATGGCGATAGTGCATAAAGCCCCGTTAATCACCATCAAGGCGAAGGGCGGGCGGCGGCGGAAAAACGGCATGGTGGCCTCGGAATGGTCTGATGTTGTTATTCGTGCTCGATCAGCACCCCGGTCGTCGTCCGCGGCCAGGGCGAACGGATCAAGGTGCTTGCCATATTGATGGTCTTTGAGTGTAGCCCAACTGGCGGTGGCGGGCATACTGGTTGGTTTGATGGTCGATGAATCGAGGGGCGAAAAGGGGCGCCGGCCACGGACCATCGGCCCTTGGAGACATGAAACCGGAGGTTGCTACGAGGCCGCTGTGGGAAGCTTGCTTGCAAGCGAATGGCCAACCGCCCGGGGCATTCGTGGCCAAGGCCGCTTCCCACGGTGACTCCGTGGTTCTGTCTGTGGGAAGCTGTCTTTTTCGCTGCGAATGGCGCTTATTCCCGCCCCTGGAAGAACCGTAGCACCTTGCGGATTCGGCGGCGGTCCGCGTCATTGAGCCGGGGGCGGCCGCTGTAGCGCAGATAAAAGCGCAGGCGTTGTGTCCGGCTGAGGGTGTGCTTGGCGACTTTGTCCAGGCAGGCGAGATCCTTGATCACGCGGTAACGCAGAAACGGGCCGGACCAGAAGCGACCGGCGGGGCAATCGATGAAGAACACCCTGGGTGGGTTACCGCTGACCAGTATGTTGCGCCACTTCATGTCGCCGTGACAGAAGCCGTGGTCGTGCATGACACGCAGGCCGTCGGCGACCTGATCGGACACCGTGGCCACCCAGGCCGGGTCCCTCAGGCAGCCGGCGCCTGAACGGGCCAGGGTGGCCAGATCGGTGCTGTCGGGGATACCCACGGTGATCAGGGCCCCCTGATGAAAACGACCCCGCCGGCGGCGGAAACCGGCGCCAACCACGTCCGGTACCGGTAGCCCCCACTGGCGGAACAGGTCCAGGTTGCGCCATTCCCGTTGTACTCGCGGTGTGCCCACCCAGTTGTGCAGATGGCCGCCGCCGTTGCGGTACCGTTTGACGAAGAAGGTTCGCTCCCCACGGCGCAGGCGCACCACATCTCCCATGGGGCCGTCGGAGACCACTTGCCCCTGGAGTTGAAACACCGCGTCCAGACCATCAAAACCGGTCTGCTCCGGAGCGCTTTTGACCCACCACCTCATGGCTATGCCGGTTCCCTCTATACACAAGCCTTCGTCATGCCCCGAGGGGGTCGGGGCTCGCCAATCCCGCTCATTGTAGCGCCGACCACCGGGAAAATCCGGCGTTGGCGGGAGGTGTACTCCCGGACGCGGCAAAACCCCCTTAAAGCGGGCGCAAATCCGTTACACTACGCCTCTTGGCCCGACCGCTCGCGGGCGGGTAACGATACGAGGAGAGAATGGCATGACGGGGTTCGCCGAATTAGGGCTGCATGAGCGCCTGCTTAAAGGGATAGAGGCGTGCTCTATGGAGACGCCCACGGAAGTGCAGCGCGAGGCGATTCCGCAGGCGCTGGCCGGACACGACCTGCGTGTCACCGCCCGCACCGGTAGTGGCAAGACCGCGGCCTTCGCGCTGCCTTTGCTGCAGCATCTGCTGCTGGAACCCAAGCCGCTGTCCGGTACTCGGGCCCTGATTCTATCCCCCACCCGGGAACTGGCCAGCCAGTTGCGGAAACAGGTGCAGGCGCTGGCGGGGTTCACCTTCATCCAGTCCGAGGTGGTTACCGGCGGTGAGGATTTCAAAGTCCAGGCGGCCCGCATTCGCAAGAACCCGGAAATTCTGGTGGGTACGCCAGGGCGCCTGTTGGAACATCTGGAAGCGGGCAATCTGGCTTTGGCGGATCTGGCGGTGCTGGTGATCGACGAAGCCGACCGCATGCTTGATCTGGGCTTTGGCGAGGATGTCAGCCGTCTGGCCGCGGCCTGTCCGGAACAGCGTCATACCTGGCTGTTCTCCGCCACCCCGGGGGACGCCAACATGGAGCGCCTGGTGCGCGGCGTGCTGCGTGAATCCCGGGTTCTGGCGTTGCACACCGTCCGTGAAATCCACCACGGCATTCGCCAGCAGGTGATTACCGCCGACGACGCGGCGCACAAGGAGCGCCTGACACAATGGCTGCTGGCCCATGAAACCTATGCCAAGGCCATGGTGTTCACCAATACCCGGGTGCAGGCGGATCGCCTTGGCGGGGTGTTGCGCGCCACCGCACGCAACAAGGTTTATGTGTTGCACGGCGAAAAAGCGCAGAAAGAACGCAAGCAGGCCATGGACCGGTTACGCAATGGCGATGTGGATATCCTGGTGGCCACCGATGTGGCCGCCCGGGGCCTGGATGTGTCCGGTCTCGATCTGGTGATCAACTTCGACATGCCGCGCAGCGGTGACGATTATGTCCATCGTATTGGCCGCACCGGCCGGCTTGGTGGCGAGGGGCTGGCGGTGTCGTTGGTGAGCGCCAGCGAATGGAATCTGATGGCGAGCATCCAGCGTTATCTCGGCCAGCAGTTCGAGTTTCGTATCATCGAGCCCCTCAGGGCGCACTATCAGGGGCCGAAGAAACGGCGCGCCGATGGTCGTGCGGTGGGCAGCAAAAGCAAAAAGCTGAAGCGCAAGGCCGCCGCCAAAAGCGGCGTGAAAGGAGCGAAAGCGGCGAAAGGCGCGAAGAAAAGCGCCGATGCTCGCCGTACGGTAAAACCCGCTGCCCAGGAACTCAAGGGCGGCCACGCCACCCTCAAGCGCAAACCCCGTTCGCAAGACTGATTTCCGGTCCATTGTCTGTAAGGTGCTGTCATGAGTGAATCGACCCCGGTGATCCGGTTGAAGAAAAACGAGGAACGCCGGCTCAAGGCCGGGCACGAATGGATTTACGCCAATGAAATCGATACCCGCGAGCAACCGCTGAAAAGTCTGCCCGCCGGTGGCGCCTGCATGGTGGAAGACCATCGTGGCAAGGTGTTGGGCAGGGCGTTGCTGAGTCCCAATTCCCTGATCGCCGCGCGCTTGTACAGCCGTGATGCCCGTCAGGAACCCAGTAAGAGTTTCTTCAAGAAGCGCATTGCTGAAGCCCTGGCGATGCGCGAGACCCTGTTCGATGAGCCCTTTTATCGATTGATTTACGGCGAGGCTGATGGTCTGCCCGGCCTGGTGGTGGACCGTTTCGGCGACACTCTGGTGGTGCAATGCGGCACCGCCGGCATGGAAGCGTATCTGAAACGTGTGGTGGAAGCCCTGGACGCGGTGCTGGATCCGGCCTGTATCGTTGTCAAAAACGACGCCAGCGTGCGCGCGCTGGAGGACCTGCCTATTCATGTGCGGGCGGAGAAGGGTCAATTGCCGGCGGTCTTATCACTGCGGGAGAATGGCGTGGACTTTCAGGCGCCGCTGGAAGAAGGGCAGAAAACCGGCTGGTTTTTCGATCACCGTGCCGCCCGGGCACGGATGGCGCCGCTGGCGAAGGGAGCCCGGGTACTGGATGTGTTTTCCTATTGTGGTGGCTGGGGCGTGCAGGCGGCGGTGGCCGGAGCCGAGGAAGTGACTTGCGTGGACAGCTCCACCACGGCGCTGGACTTCGTGCACGCCAACGCGGAGCGCAACGGCGTGGCGGAAAAAATGCGCACTCTGGAAGGCGATGCCACCATGGCCATGAAGCAACTGGTGAGCGACGGCGAAAAGTTCGATCTGGTGGTGCTGGATCCGCCCGCTTTCATCAAGCGTCGCAAGGATTTCAAGAACGGTCTGGCCGGTTATCATGCCATCAATGAGCTGGCGGTGCGGTTGGTGAAACCTGGCGGTTACTTTGTCTCAGCGTCCTGTTCCATGCTGCTGCCGGCGGAGAAGCTGCTGGATGTGGTGCGCGCCAGCGCCCGCCACATCGATCGGCGTCTACAGGTGATCGGCTACGAAGGACAGGGGGCGGACCATCCGATCCACCCGTCGATACCGGAAACCGCGTACCTGAAGAGCTGGTTCAGCCGGGTGCTGTTCAAGGTTTGAGATTGGAAGAGCCTGCTTACACGCAACATGCTGGCACGCCAACACGTTCTTCGCTGCCAAGCGGAGCGCCGCCCGGACATCTTCCCGCAGCGGCTTCGTAGCCCTTCTGTGGGAAGCTGGCTTGCCAGCGAAGACGGCGCGAATTCATATCCGCAAGGCTGTGCAAGCGGGCCACGGGTTTGGCGTGTTGCGTGTAAGCGTGCCAGCGGATTGTGGGTTATCACGGGCTCGTGAGCCGCGATTGGCTGGCCTCCGACGTCATAAAACAATTCGCGCCAGCACCGCCAAGGCCAGCCCGGCCAGAATCAGCGCGGTGCCTCTTTCCAGCCAATCGTGGTGACGCGCCAGCCAGGCCGGTGCCGGTCCCCGCGCCAGGACCAAGGCGAACAGGCTGTACCAGGCGCCGTCGATGACCACGGCGGTGGTGGCCATCTGGAGTCGCGCCGGAGTGCCCATATCCGCTTCGATGAACTGGCTGAACAACGCCAGAAAGAACAGTGCCACCTTGGGGTTCAGCAAGGCGATGAGGAAACCGTCGCGGGCGGCACCGTGGGTGGTGTGTGCCTCGGCTTCGGGGGCGGGTCCGGCGGCGGCGCGCCCGCTTTTCCAGGCCAACCACAGCAGGAACAGCGCTCCGGCCGCCGAGATCAGGGTTTCCAGCCAGGGAAAGCGGTGCAGCAATGCCGCCAGCCCCGCCACCGAGGCCGCGGCATAGACGGCGATGCCACCGGCATGGGCCAGGCCGGCGGTGACACCGCCGCGCGCGCCGCTTAGCACGGTGTGGCGGGTCACTACCGCCAGACTGGCGCCCGGCGTCATCGCGCCGAGCAGACACACCGCCGTGAGAATCAGCCAGGAATGAAGATCCAGCATGCTGTCGGCCCCGATGGCAAAGAGGGCATTTCAGTGCGCGGGGACCTTGCCGTCAAGGGCGAGGTTAAGGCAAAGGGCCGAGCGACAGACGCTGGACGCCAGACGCTAAAGTCAAAACCCGGGGCCGCGGCGCCTCAATCATGGGCACGGGTCTGTAACGGAAGGGGCTACCAAGCCGCTCTATTCGCCAGCAAGCGGGTCTCCCACAGACCTGCTACGAAGCCGCTGTGGGAAGCTTGCTGGCAAGCGAATATCCCAACAGCAGAGGGCCGGAATTCGCCAGCATGCTGGTCTCCCACAGACCTGCCACGAAGCCGCTGTGGGAAACGGCCTTGGCCGTGAATACCCTGAGCCGTTGGCGATTCGCTTGCCAGCAAGCTTCCCACAGCGGCGTCGTGGCATGATCTGAATGGAGGTCTTCGAGGTAACCGAGCAATAGGGGGCTCCTTTGCTCTCCTGGAAAGGTTTGTCGTTGTTGGCGTCCGCAACGCGGCGGTTCACTCGAATCGGGGCCGCACGAAGCCCCGCCGGAGCGACCCTTCCCGCTAAACCGCGAGGAACCATAAAAAAAAGGCGCTTTAGTGCTTGCCAGGGCGTTGGGTCTGGTTTTGCATTATCGGCGTCCGGCGTCAGTATTGCGCGTAGACCTCGGTACCCTTTTCATCGAACAGCAGCACCTGATAGGGATCCTGGCGGTCGCCCATTTCCATGCCGGGAGAGCCGATCGGCATGGCCGGTACGGTCAGGCCGACGGCCTCGGGGCGCTCTTCCAGCAGGCGTTTTACTTCCTTGGCCGGCACATGGCCCTCGATGGTATAGCCGTCGATGAAGGCGGTGTGGCAGGAACCCAGTCCCGCCCGCAGCCCGGCTTTTTCCTTGATCGGTTGCAGGTTTTGGGTTTCGTGTACCTTCACGTCGAAACCGTTTTCGCGCATGTGCTCCACCCACTTGATGCAACAGCCACAGGTAGGGGACTTGTACACCTCCAGACTGGCGGCGGAGGCGGCCATGCTGACCAGGGTGAGGGCGGCGCCCAGCAGTAGTTTTTTCATGATGCGGTTCCTTTTTTCATAAAAAATCAGTCGTTGACGATCAAAGTACCTTGGTACATCTGCATCTGACAGGTGAAACGGTATTTTCCCGGCTGCCGTGGTGTCAGCGTTATGGTGGTGGCTTTACCGGTGTCGAGAAATTCGGAGACGCCGAGATCGTGGAAAATCACCTGCTCCGCGCACGGGCTCGGATCACGGCGCAAGAAGCGCAGCGTCAGCGGTTGCCCGGCCCGGGCCTGAATTACCGAAGGTTCGTAAACACCATTGTCCACCACGATATCCAGCGGCGTGTCACCGGCGCGCTTGGCCGGGCCACGGCCGGATAGCCAGAACCACCAGACGATCAGGGCCATTAACAGCAGCCCGCCGAGATTGATTAGCCAGGTTGTCATACCCTTGCCTCCGCTTTGTCGCCCACCACCACCAGACGTTCCTTGTCCATCATCTGACCGAGTACGTTGACGGTTTCTTCCCGGGCCTGCTCCAAGCGCACGGAGCGGAACCCCGCCGCTTCCAGGGCGGCGACCAGATCGGGGCCGTCATACAAGGCGAAACCGTGTTCAAATACCGGCAGTTCCCGCATGCTGGCGCGGCTGCGCAGACCCAGGGCACAGCGCCCGCCGGGAGCAAGCAGTGCATGGATGCGCTCAAGTGCCGGCGCCAGCGGCTGCCAGAAATAAACCACATTCACCGCTACCACCCGGTCCATGCCGCCATCCGCCAACGGCGGCGCCAGCAGATCGCCGAGCAGGAAACGGGCGCGGCCTTTCTCCACCCAGTCGTGATTGGCGGCCCGTGCTTCACGGACCATCAGCGGGGACAGGTCCAGGCCGGTGTAATCGAGCCCCGGCCGGTCCCGCAGCAAGGTGGCCACATGACCGCCGCCACCGGGGCCGATCTCCAATACCCGCTGGCCGGGGCGGCAATCCAGGGCGGCGTAGGCCGCCTCGATTACCTCGGCGTTGCGCCGGTCCATGTTGGTGGCCACCTTGAGCCCGTCGTCGTCGTGGGGGCAGCGCAGCTGCGCCGCCAGTTGCTCAGGATTCACCACGGCTCTCCTCATTGTCGCGGGATGGATCGCGTGGCCGGAACAGACGCAGCCGGTTGGCGTTGGTGACCACCGTCACCGAGCTCAGCGACATGGCGGCACCGGCGATCACCGGGCTCAGCAGCCAACCGGTGAAGGGGTATAGAATACCCGCCGCCACCGGGACCCCGAGGGTGTTGTAGGCAAAGGCGCCAAACAGATTCTGCTTGATGTTGCGCACGGTGGCCCGGGAAATCGCCATGGCGTCGGCCACGCCGTGCAGCGACCCCCCCATCAGGGTGATGGCGGCGGATTCGATGGCCACATCGGTACCGGTGCCGATAGCGAAGCCCACATCGGCCTGGGCCAGTGCCGGCGCATCGTTGATGCCGTCGCCGACCATTGCCACCTTGCGGCCTTCACCCTGCAGGCGCTGGATCTCGCGGGTCTTGTCCTCGGGGAGAACTTCGGCCAGCACCTTATCCACCCCGGCCTGGCGGGCGATGGCCTCGGCGCTGGTGCGCACATCCCCGGTGATCATCACCACGGTGAGGCCCAGATCGTGCAGGCGTTGGATGGCGGCGCGGGAGTCCTGCTTGATCGGATCGGCGACGCCGATCACGCCCAGCAGTTGCTGATCCCGCGCCAGGAACAACGGGGTGGCACCGTCCCGGCCGAGGGCTTCCGCCTGTTCTTCCAGGCCGCCGGCCACGCCTTCCTGGTCCAGCCAGCGGCGGTTGCCGAGCCGGAGCAAGGTGCCGTCCAGACGGGCGCTGACGCCCTTGCCGTTGTGGGCCTGGAAATCGGTGACGGTTTCGGTTCGCAGCCCGCGTTCTTCGGCGGCGGCGAGAATAGCCCGCGCCAGCGGGTGTTCCGAGCCTGTTTCCAGCGACGCCGCCAGCGTCAGTACGGTGCTCTCGCTTTCACTGTCGATGGTGTGTACGCCGGTCACCGCCGGATGGCCCTCGGTAATGGTGCCGGTTTTATCCAACACGATGGTGTCCAGATCCCCGGCGGTTTGCAGTGCCTCGCCCTGGCGGATCAGGATGCCGGCCTCCGCCGCCTTGCCGACGCCGACCATCACCGACATCGGCGTGGCCAGTCCCAGCGCGCAGGGGCAGGCAATGATCAACACGGTTGTGGCGGCCACCATCATATGCACGATGCGCGGGTCCGGCCCAAGGTTGTACCAGGCCAGCGCCGCAGCCACCGCGATCAGCAGGATGGTGGGCACGAACACCGCCGAGATGCGGTCCGCCAGACGTCCGATGGGCGGTTTGGCGCCCTGGGCTTTTTTCACCAGAGCGATGATCTGCGCCAGGGCGGTATCCCGTCCCACCCGGGTGGCGCGATAGATCAGCGTGCCGCTGTCGTTGACGGTGCCGGCGGAGACCGTGTCGCCGGGGGTTTTGCTCACCGGCATCGGCTCGCCAGTGAGCATGGACTCGTCCAGGCGGCTTTCGCCTTCCTCCACTTCGCCGTCCACGGCGATTTTTTCGCCGGGGCGGACGCGCAACAGATCGCCGGCCTGTACCGATTCCACCGGTATGTCCCGTTCCTCGCCGTCACGGATGACCCGGGCGGTGCGGGCGCCCAGATCCAGCAGCCGGCGCACCGCTTCGCTGGTCTTGCCGCGGGCGCGCATCTCCAGGGCCTGGCCCAGGTTGATCAGGCCGATGATCATGGCGCTGGCCTCGAAGTACACATGGCGCGCCGCTTCCGGCAGCCAGTCCGGGAACAGCACCACCACCATGGAATAGGCCCAGGCCGCGCCGGTGCCCAGGGCGATGAGGGTGTCCATGTTGGCATTATGGTGGCGGCCCGCCTTCCAGGCGCCAATGAAGAAATGCCGCCCGGACCAGGCCAGCACCCCAAGGGTGATCAGGCCCATCGCCAGCCAGCTCCACTGACTGGCGGTGCCCGCCGTCACCATCATGGTGCCGCCGGCCAGCCCCCATGCCATCAGTGGGATACCCACCGCCAGGCCGATCACGGTATGGCGGATCAACTCGCGGTAATGCGCGTGTTCCTGTTCCTCACGCTGCTGATCGGCCTGTTGCTCATCGTCGATGACGCTGGCGCCATAGCCGGCCGCTTGCACCGCGTCTATCAGGGCCTGGGGGCGGGCGTTGCCGGCCACCCGCGCGGTGCGGTCGGCCAGATTCATACTGGCGTCGTGGACGCGGGCCACCCCGCTGAGCGCGGACTCGATGGTGCGCACACAGGAGGCGCAGGTGGCGCCAGTGATCGCCAGCAAATGTTCGCTTTCCTTCTGGGTGGGCCCGGCGCCACCGGTCCGAGTCTCCTGGGGAGCAGGGTGGCAGGCGGCAGCGTCGGCCTCGGCGTCTTCAGTGTCATCGGCCGCGTAGCCGCTTTCGGTCAAGGCGTCACGCAGCGCGGCCCGGTCGGCGCTGCCGCTGACGGTGACGGTTTGCTGCTCCAGATCGACCTCCGCGCTGGAGACCCCGGGTACCGCCAGCAGGGCCGTGCGGATCTTGCGGGCGCAGCCCTGGCAGGTCGCGCCCTGAATCGGCAAAGTCTGTTCGTTCATGGGATGGTCCTCCATGGAGAGCACTATCCAAGCCTGGGGTAACCCCAGGGTCAAGAACAAAACCATCCGTCATCGGGCCATTTTCCGATAACGGCATAGTACGCCGGATTTAAATCGCAAACTTTTATAAAAGCGTCATAAAACAACGACTGCCCCATGGCGGGGCAGTCGCCTCGGGTGCACCATGGGCGCACTGTTTTAGGCTGGGTGACGGGCCAACCTGTCAACAGGCGGTGCCCGTGTTGTTCGACCGGTTAATGAGGACCTGAATGATGAAAAAGACGTTGATGTTTTCCGCGCTTGCCGCTGCCACTCTGACCGGCAATGCCCTGGCTCAGAACGCGCCGGTGCGCGATAACGGATTCTCCTATACCTATGGCCAACTCGGCTATGACCGCTGGGATTACGACAATGGCCTGGACGTTGACGCACTGACCGCGGAAGGGGCCTTCGCTCTGGATGAGCACATCTTCCTGCGTGGTGGCGTGAGCTTCTACGACGGTGACTACAAGCGCTCCCGCTGGGACGACGATGTGGACGGCCACCGCATGTACATCGGGGCAGGCATGCATACCCCGCTGAATCGGGGCCTGGATCTGGAACTGATGGGTGACGTGATCTACGACGACAACGACTTCGACGATGAAATGGGCTATGCCCTGCGCGCGGGTCTGCGTCATCGTACCCTGGACATGGTGGAGTTGTCCGGTGGCGTGGTCTACGAGGATATCTATGACGACCAATTCGGTGTCTATGGTCAGGGCCTGCTGAATCTGACCCCGGCGGTGGATGTGGGCGCCCGCATCACCCTTGCCGATGACGTGGATACCTTCGGCGTTTTTGGCCGCTATAACTTCTAAGCAGCACGCTGATCGCCTGCTCTCCGAGGGGGCTGCGAAGCCGCTGTGGGAAGCTTGCTTGCAAGCGAATGGCCAAAACGCCCGGGGACATTCGCGGCCAAGCGGAGCGCCGCCCGGGCCGCTTCCCACAGCGGCTTCGTAATCAGATCGAAGGGACACGGCCGGATGTTGATCCGCAACCGCGGTCCCTCCCTGTTCGAGAAAATCCCTAGGGCTCGCCCTGATCGCCGTTCAGCCAGTTACTGATCGGCGCCCACTGCCCGCTTTCACCGGCCTGTTGCAGGGCCTTGCTGAAACCCGCTTTCTGTTTTTCCAGCGCCGCCCGCAAGGGGGCGAGATCGTCGCCGTTCAGTTGTGCCAGGGCGGCTTCCGGTAATATCTCGTGCACTATCATCAGGCTGTCCCCGGGGACCATCCGTTCTCCTTTCGCTGTTCCGCTCTCCGAGTCCTCCGTCCAGCGGCGAGCCCGACGCAGTCGCCGGTCCAGCAGCTTCAGACCACAGCGCAACTCCGCGGCGCTGACGCCGTCGGCACCCAGCAGAGGTGCCAGATCGTCCATGAGCAGAGTGCCGGCCACCCGCACATAGTCGTGGCGGCGCTGAGTGATCGGGGTGCCGGTGCTGAACTTCGAGACCGCCCGGGGCGAGCCATCATCGTTATGCAGCAACAACCATAGCGGCTGAAACCCCAGGCTCACCTCGCCGGACGCGGCCACCCGTTGCTGTTCCAACAGGGTGTCGCGGCGGATTGGCAGGGCCTGATCGTTGACGATGCCGGACTCTGGCCAGCTCGGAGTGGCATCCACATAGGCCGGATAGAGCGGCCAGTCGTCCACGCGCTCCAGCGACGACACCCGATCCCGGCCGCAGGCGCGGGTAGCCAGCACCAGCCAGAACCGGTTGGTGGTGCGGTACAGTTCCCGCCATTGTTCGATCAGCGTGGTAACGGCGTGTTCGTCGGTGCCGGCGGCAAAGGCTTCCAGTGCCTGACGCCAGGTCTCGAGAGCCGGTGTCAGTGCCTGGTCCGCTTGGCTGTCCAGCGTTTCCACCAGTGGGGTCCGCGCTGGCGGGGCCTGTTGTTGCGCGGGTTCGTTGCAGCCGGCCAGTGACAGTGCCGTCAGTACCAGCAGAGCTGCTTTTCTCATTGGCCCCGCCGCAGCGAAATGATCGGCCAGTCCCGCTCCCGGGCGGCCGCGGCCAGCTTGTCATCCGGGTCCACGGCCACTGGATGGGTGACTTCGCCCAGCAGCGGCAGATCATTGTGGGAATCGCTGTAGAACCAACTGCCGTCCAGGGATTCGCCGTGCTCCTCCAGCCATTGCCGCAGACGTTTGACCTTGCCGCCCTGATAGCAGGGGATGCCCGCCACCCTGCCGGTGTAACCCTGACTGGTCTTTTCCGCCCGGGTGGCCAGCAGATGCGGCACGCCCAGCCGTTCGGCGATGGGGGCGGTGATGAAATCGTTGGTGGCGGTAATGATCATCAGGGTATGGCCCTGATCGCGGTGTTCTTGCAGCAACGTTTCGGCCGCCGGCAGCCACAGGCCCTGGATCACGTCCTTCATGTACTGTTCGCGCCAGGCGTGGAGTTGCTCCAGAGGGCGCCCCACCAGTTCGCCGAGTACGAATTCCTGGTAGGCGATGATATCCAGGGTGCCGTCCAGGTAGTCCTGGTAAAAGCGGTCATTGGCGGTCTGGTAGGCGGCGGCGTCCACCAGGGACTGGCTGATCAGCCACTCCCCCCATTGATGGTCGGAATCGCCGGCAATAAGGGTGTTGTCCAGGTCAAAGATGGCCAGAGTCATGCTGGATCCCATGAAATAGAGAGAAAGGTTGGCGCCAGGAGCATAGCAAAGGCCGATCCGTTCGGCAGCCGATTGATCGAGGCTACCGGGACAAGGTTTAATGAGTGAGTATCGGAGCCGCCATGATGGCCATGGCGCGGCACGCCTTGTGTGTGCCCCTCCGGCCCCGGCGGGCCGGATGTTGCCGGCTCCCCCGGGTTTGGAAGACCATGACTGGCATTATTGATGAACAGGGGTATCGGCTGAATGTCGGTATCGTGATCGCGGGGCCCGATGGCCGGGTATTCTGGGGGCGTCGCGTTGGCAACCGGGATGCCTGGCAGTTTCCCCAGGGTGGCATGATGCCCGGGGAGACGCCGGAGGAGACCCTGTTCCGGGAATTGGAAGAAGAGGTCGGGCTGCGCCAGGAACACGTCAGCATTCTCGCCCATACCGAAGGCTGGCTGACCTACCGTTTGCCGCGCCGCTTCCTGCGCCCTCCACGCAACCGGCCCCGCTGTATCGGGCAACGGCAAAAATGGTTTCTGCTGCGGCTTAACGCGGCAGAGGCGGCCATCGACCTGACTCTGGGGCCGGAGCCGGAGTTTCAGGACTGGCGTTGGGTAAACTACTGGTATCCGATCCGCAAAGTGGTGCATTTCAAGCGCGCGGTCTATGCGCGAGCTCTGAGAGAACTGGCCCCAGCCCTGCCCAAGAGGAGCAAACATGCTTGATACCCTGCGCCGCATTGTGCAGGAAGTGAATAACGCGCCGGACATTCGCTCGGCCCTGGATCTTATGGCCCAGCGGGTGCGCGATGCCATGGGCACCGAAGTGTGCTCCATTTACTTGCGGGACAACGATCGGGAACGTTATGTGCTGATGGCCTCCGAGGGGCTCAAGCGCGAGGCGGTGGGCCGGGTCAGCCTGGGGCTGTCCGAGGGGCTGGTGGGCCAGGTGGGACAGCGCGAGGAGCCGATCAACCTGGAAGATGCCTTCGCCCACCCGAAATTCCACTATCTGGCGGAAACCGGTGAGGATCCATTCCACGCTTTTCTCGGTGTTCCGGTGATGCACCATGGCGAGGTGCTGGGCGTGCTGGTGGTGCAGCAACGTGACGCCCGCCGCTTTGACCAAAGTGAAGAGGCGTTCCTGGTCACCATCTCCGCCCAGCTGTCGGCGGTGATCGCCCATGCCCATGCGTCCGGCATTCTGTTCGAGCAATTGGAAACCCGCGAGCGCCAGGCCAGCATGTACGACGGCCAGCCCGGATCTTCCGGCGCCGCCATCGGCCTGGCCAAATTACTGTTTCCACAAACCGACCTGTCCGCGGTGCCGGATCGTGAAGCCGAGGATATCAGCGGCGAAATCGCCCTGCTGGACCACGCGCTGGTGCGGGTGCGCAAGGAAATCCGCGATCTGGCGGAACGCGCCAAGGCCAGCCTGGGGGCGGAAGAGCAGGCGCTGTTTGATGTGTACCTGCGCATGCTGGACCGTCATGCGCTGCCGGCGGAAGTGGTGGCCAAGATCCGCGAAGGGCACTGGGCCCAGGGCGCCTTGCGCATCGTGGTGGATGCCCACGTGCATAATTTCGAGATGATGGATGACCCCTACCTGCGTGAGCGGGCGGCGGACGTCCGTGATCTGGGGCGGCGGGTGCTGGCCCAGTTGCAGAGCCACAACCGGCGTGAGCTGGAATTTCCCCACGACTGTATTCTCATCGGCGAGGATATTTCCGCGCCGATGCTGATGGAACTGCCGCAGGAACGTATTGCCGGTATCGTCACTACTCGTGGGTCACGTAATTCGCACATGGCCATCGTGGCCCGGGCCATGGGTATTCCCACCGTGGTGGGGGCGATGAATCTGCCGCTGAAGAAGCTGGATGGCAAGGAACTGATCGTCGACGGTTTCCGGGGCCGGGTGGTGGCCAATGCCACCCCGGAACTGAGGCATCAGTTCGAGGAGCTGATCGCCGAAGAGCAGAGCTTGTTGGAAGGTCTGGAGAAACTGCGTGATCTGCCGGCGGAAACCGAGGACGGGATCAGTGTCCAGCTGCAGGTGAACACAGGACTGATGACCGACATCAACCGCTCCCTGGAGCGCGGCGCCCAGGGCGTGGGCCTGTACCGCAGCGAAATTCCGTTCATGATCCGTGACCGCTTTCCCTCCGAGGAAGAGCAGCGTGTGTTGTACCGGGAGCAATTGCAGGCGTTCGCGCCGTTGCCGGTGACCATGCGCACACTGGACGTGGGGGGCGACAAGTCATTGAGCTATTTCCCCATCGAGGAGGACAACCCGTTCCTCGGCTGGCGGGGTATCCGGGTCACTCTGGATCACCCGGAAATTTTCATCGTCCAGGTACGGGCCATGCTCAAGGCCGCCGCTGGGCTCAACAACCTGCGGATCATGCTGCCGATGGTCACCAATGTGTTCGAGGCGGAGGAGGCCCAGCATCTTATCCATCGCGCCTGGCTGGAAGTGCGCGAGGAAGGGGTGGACGTGGACATGCCTCCGGTGGGGGTGATGATCGAGGTGCCGGCCACCATTTACCAGGCCCGGGCCCTGGCCCAGCGGGTGGATTTCCTGTCCGTGGGCACCAACGATCTGACCCAGTATCTGCTGGCGGTGGATCGCAATAACCGCCAGGTGTCGGACCTGTATAACTCTTTCCATCCGTCGGTGCTGCATGCGCTGCTGCATGTGGTGGAGCAGGCCCATGCCGAGGGCAAACCGGTATCGGTGTGCGGGGAAATGGCCGGTGATCCGGCGTCCGCTCTGCTGCTGATGGCGATGGGGTTCGACGCCTTGTCCATGAATGCCTCCAACCTGTTACGGGTCAAGGCGGCGGTGCGGCAGGTCAACATGGGCTTTCTGCGTCGCCTGCTCAACGAGGTGCTGGCCATGGACAACGGCGAGGTGATCACCGCCTACATGGATCTGCAACTGACCAAGGTCGGCCTGGGCGATCTGATCCGCCACCGTGCCCCCGCGGCGGCGTAGTTCGCGTGCAAGCACGCTTACCACAGCGGCTTCGTATCGACTTGTGGGAAGCGTGCTTGCTCGCGAATGATCCTTCCCCTGGATCGGCGGGATGCCCCGCTCAACTGTCCGTCGGCGCCCCATCCGCCTCGCCATCCGCCCGCCAGCACTGCTCGCGCATCATCGGAGCCCCTTCCCGGGGCAGCAGCACCGCCGAACTGGCGCGGGTGCCGTACTGTCGCGACTGAATGAAGATCGGCGCTACCAGCCGTTCCAGTTCCCGGTCCACGCCGGTATCCGGAAGTTCTTCTTCCGGCGGTTGGTAAGGGTCCACTACCACGCCGAGCAGATCGTGGAGAGAGGATGCGCCAAGAGCGCCCTCTCCCTCCAGCACCCGGGCCAGCCGCTGCTTGCCACGCTCCACCTTGGGCCAGGGATCGTCCAGTATGCCGTTGGAAAGACCGTGCAGGCCCGGTTTCACCGGCTGCGCCGCCGGCCCGCGGTTGCTCAGGTACCACAGGCTCTCGCGGTCCCCGACCAGCAAATTGAAACCGGAATAAAGATGCTCGTCCGCTTCCAGCGACCGGCAAAACAGTTCGGGGCTCTGATGGCTCTCCAGAAAGGCCTGTGGCAGCAGCCCCCGGGACAGCTCACCGACGGTGCGTTCGGCCACTGGTTCCCGGTAATTGGTGACCACCGCGAAGCGGCCGTCGCGATGGATGCCCAGCCAGGTGCCGCCAGCCCGCCGATCCAGGCCGCAGAACACATCGCCGCGCCAGCGGGCCGGTTCCGCCGGCCGTTGATGGAATTCGTCACGATTGGCGGAAACCGCCAGAGGGTAGGCATCACCGGGCTGCCAGCGGAACAAAACAATACACATGGGCGTCTCTTTCTGGATCGGAAAACGGAATCGGGAAAACGGTCCGCTTAGGGTCTGTTCGCACTATTTCCATCGCGCCTGTTGCGGCTAAAACGTCACTACTCTGCGTTACTCGTCGCTCATTTGGAATGACCAAACCGCGCGCCCTCCGCTTGGCTGGAGGCAAAAAGGGCATCCAGCAGGCGCTATGGAAATAGTGTGAACAGGCCCTAGCTGCTAGCATACCGGCTCGGCGCGTACCTGGCGAAAGCGGTCGGTGGCGCGGCGCTTTATCTGTTTGTCCGACTTACTTTGTCAGAGGAATGGGCCCGCCATGACCCTGTTTTTGATCTGCGCCCTGATCGGTGTGTTCGCCGGACTGCTGGGCGGCGCTCTGGGGCTCGGCGGTGGTGTGGTGATCGTGCCGCCGCTGATTTACCTTTATCACGCCATGGGCATCGACCCCCAGGTGGTGGCCCAACTGGCGGTGGGAACCTCGCTGTGTACCATCATCGTCACCTCGATCAGTTCCGTGCACACCCACCATCGGGCCGGCTTCGTACGTTGGCCGGTGGCGTTCCGGCTCGGTGTTGGTATCGTGGTGGGGGCGCTGATCGGCGCGGTCATCGCCGACCGGCTGTCCGGACCGATGCTGACCCGATTGTTCGGCGTGTTCGCGGTACTGGTGGCATTGCAGATGCTGCTCAGCGGCCGCCGCAAGCAGCAGCAGGGCGAGGAGCGGGTGCCTGGAAGCGCCGGCCTCGCCGGGGCCGGCGGTGTGATCGGCACCATCTCCAGTCTGTTTGGTATCGGTGGTGGTTCGCTGACCGTCCCGTTTTTGTCCTGGTGCCGGTTGCCGATGCAAAATGCGGTGGCGATCTCCGCCGCCTGTGGCTTGCCGATCGCGCTGGCCGGCACGTTGGGTTTCATCATCACCGGTTGGGGCAAGCCGGGGCTGCCGCAATGGGCGCTGGGCTATGTGTACTTCCCCGCGGCGCTGGCCATCGTCGTCACCAGTTTTCCGATGGCGCGGGTGGGCGCGCGGCTCAGCCACCGCCTGCCTTCCGCCACCCTGAAGCGTATTTTCGCCGTGGTGCTGATCGTGATCGGCACCGAACTGATGCTTGGTTAGGGAGCCTTTGATGACCTTCCCGCAAATCGATCCCGTGCTGGTCTCCCTGGGGCCGTTGCAGATTCACTGGTACGGGGTGATGTACATGATCGGCTTCGCCGGCGGCTGGTGGCTGGCGAAGACGCGAGCGGACCGGCCCGGCAGCGGCTGGACCCGGCAGCAGGTCAGTGACCTGCTGTTCTACGCGGCGCTGGGGGTGATCCTCGGCGGCCGCGTGGGCTACGTTCTGTTCTATGGTTTCGACCGGTTTCTCGACAACCCGCTGTGGTTGTTCCAGATCTGGACCGGCGGCATGAGCTTCCATGGTGGCGCTCTGGGCGTGCTCTTCGCGTTCTGGCTGTTCGCCCGTCGCACCGGCAAGCGCTATTTCCAGGTGGCGGATTTCGCCGTGCCGGTGGTACCCATCGGTCTGGGGGCCGGCCGCTTCGGTAATTTCATCAACGGTGAACTGTGGGGGCGCGCCTCGGACATGCCCTGGGCCATGGTCTTCCCCTCCGACCCCATGGGCGTGCCACGCCACCCTTCCCAGCTCTATGAGTTTTTCCTGGAAGGCGTGGTGCTGTTCCTGGTGCTGTGGATCTACTCCGCCAAACCGCGGCCGGCGGGTTCGGTCACCGGCCTGTTTGGCATTGGCTACGGGCTTTCGCGGATACTGGTGGAATTCTTCCGCGAGCCGGATGCGCACATCGGTTACCTGGCCGGGGGCTGGCTGACCATGGGTATGCTGTTGAGCCTCCCCATGGTGCTGATCGGCGCCGCCATGGTGGTCTGGGCGTATCGACATGATCAGCGGAGAGCGGCGGTATGAAGCAATATCTCGATCTGTTGCGGGAAGTGCGTGAGCACGGCATTCAGAAAGGGGATCGTACCGGTACTGGTACCTTGTCCCTGTTCGGTTATCAGATGCGCTTCGATCTGCGCGACGGCTTCCCGTTGCTGACCACCAAGAAGGTGCATCTCAAGTCCATTGTCCATGAGTTGCTGTGGTTCCTGGCCGGTGATACCAACATCGGCTACTTGAAGGACAACGGCGTTTCGATCTGGGACGAGTGGGCCACCGAAGCCGGTGACCTGGGGCCGGTGTACGGGGCGCAGTGGCGCTCCTGGGCGACCCCGGACGGCCGTGTGATCGATCAGATCAGTGAGGTGCTGGAAGAGATCCGCCGTAACCCGGACTCCCGGCGGCTGATCGTCAGCGCCTGGAATCCAGCGGTGCTGCCGGATCCGTCGGTGTCGCCGGATCAGAACGCGGCGCAAGGCCGGCAGGCGTTACCGCCCTGTCATTGCCTGTTCCAGTTCTACGTGTCCGACGGCCGGCTCAGCTGCCAGCTTTATCAGCGCAGTGGGGATGTGTTCCTGGGCGTGCCTTTCAATATCGCCTCCTATGCGCTGCTGACGTTGATGATGGCTCAGGTCTGCGATCTGCGGCCGGGGGTGTTCGTGCATACCCTGGGCGATGCCCATCTCTACAGCAATCACCTGGAGCAGGCGGATACTCAACTGGCGCGGGAGCCCCGCGCTCTGCCCACCATGCATCTCAATCCGGAGGTCCGTGACCTGTTCGCCTTCCGTTATGAGGATTTCACCCTGGAAGGCTATGACCCCCATCCTCTGATCAAGGCGCCGATCGCGGTATGAAGGAAAGCAACGAGCAAGGCGTGCGGGTGGCGATGATCGTGGCCATGGCCCGCAATCGGGTGATCGGCCGCGACAACAAACTGCCCTGGTATCTGCCCAACGATCTGAAATACTTCAAGCGCACCACTTTGGGCAAACCGGTGGTGATGGGGCGGCTGACCTGGGAATCCCTGGGGCGGCCATTGCCGGGCCGCACCAACATCGTCATCAGCCGGGACCCGGACTACCAGGCCGAGGGCGGCAGGGTGGTGGCGGATCTGGATCAGGCCTTGGAGCTGGCGGAAAGCGTGGCGTTCATCGATGGCCAGGATGAAGTGATGATCCTGGGTGGCGCGCAGATCTATGCCCTGGCACTGCCCCGGGCGGACCGGCTCTATATCACCGAAGTGCAGGCGGATGTGGAGGGGGATGCCTGGTTTCCGCGGTGGGACCGGTCGGAATGGGTGGAGCGGGGCCGGGAATCCTTCAAGGCGGAAGGCCCGAACCCGTACGATTACGATTTCGTGGTTTTCGACCGCCGCTGACGGCGGCGGGCCGACACTGAATACCGGGCCATTGCCTGAGCCACTTCCACCAATTGAGCGCGGCCGGCGGGATTCATTTCGCTGACTACCGACAGTAGTTCCCGGGTAGGTTTGTCGAAAGCGGCGGCCGGGTCGCTCAAGGCGCGTCCTTCCAGTTCTTGAAAGAAATCCGCCAGCGTCATTTCCAAGGCATCACAAAGCCGCCCCAGCCGTTGTACCGTGAGCTCCTGCTTGTTGCGCTCGATGCGGGACAAATTGCCCGCGTCGGTGTCCGCCCGGAACGCCACGTCCTCGAGAGTTTCGTTGCGGCTTAGCCGCCGCCTTTTCAAGATGCCGCCGATGTCCGTGTCCATGGAATAAGTGTCGGTAAGCGCTCTTTTGCCCGCCATGGTCTATTTGCAAAAACGCAAAAGAGCGCATTTGCAATTACGCAATAATAGGAAAGATGCTCTTGCCATTGCGCAAGGTGCAACATGCTCAGGCCAGCCGGCCGCTTTTGACGATGGTTTCGGTGACTTCCAGAATCAGGCGGCGCCGGGTCGGCGGGACCGTGTTGAGCGTCTTCAGCAACCAGCGGGTTTCCTTGTCGAAAGCCGCGGCGGGATCACTGAGCCGATTACCGCCGGCACGCTTCTCCAGCTCCGCGAAGAACTCGGAAAGGCTTATTTCCAGGGCTTCGCACAATTTGATCAGGCGATTGACGGAAAGGTCCTGACGGTTGCGTTCGATACGGGACAAATTGCCCGGGTCGGTGTCCGCGCGAAACGCCACCTCTTCCAGAGTTTCTTTGCGGCGCTCACGCCGTTCCTTGAGTAAGGCCCCGATATCCATGATGAAAGTTTCATAGGTCGTCGTTCGGGGCGCAATGACATAATTGCAACATCGCAAAGAGCGACATTTGCAGTTGAGCAAAGTGAGGTGTGTCACATTTGTTGAATTGCAAGGCGATGACTTGCGGGTCGCTCTAATTTATTTCCATATTGCGTTTATGCAAACCAAAATGCTCTGCCTCGTGCTACGGTAACTCCATGGAGGGCCGTGGAAAAAAATCGGTATTCAAAGAGCGAAGCGGGCATTTATGGATATGGATGGGGCTGCTGTTCTCGATTTTTGTTATAGACCTTCCGCCAAGAATGATTTTGCAAATTCGCAAACAAGGTTTTCCCTTAACGACCCCCGTGACAATGGCGGTTTCGGCCTGTACTGGCCGGGCAAGGAGGCCATGCTTGCCGAGTTGACCCGGGTGCCCCGTGGCCACCTGGAACGCCTGGGACGGCCGCCGCTGGCCACCGGAGCGGCCCCTCACCGTATCATCGAGGGCGACAACCTGGCGGTGCTGCATCATCTTCAGCCGGAACTGCGCGGCCAGGTGAAAATGATCTACATCGACCCGCCCTATAATACCGGCCGGGGGTTTCTGTATCCGGACAATTATCGCCATTCCGTGGCCACTTATCTGGCGGTGGCCGGTGACGCCGGCGAAAACGGTGACAGTGGCCGCCTGCATGCCCGCTGGCTGAACATGATGTACCCGCGTTTGCTGCTGGCGCGGGAGCTGTTGCGCGATGACGGGGTATTGTTCGTCAGCATCGACGATCATGAAGTGCATACTCTGCGTCTGATTCTTGACGAGATCTTCGGCCCGGACAATTTCGTCGCCACTTTTCCCTGGCAGTCGCGCACCTCACGGCAAAACGACACCGACCTCAGTGTGCAGCATGAATACGTGTTGGCCTACGCCCGGGTGCGGCGCCGTCAGCAGCGCCGTCTGACCGCTGGCAATCAGGATATCTGGGATCGTTTGCCGGGGTTCGCTGTGCGTCCCGGCCCGTTGATCGATGACCGTTACAGCAATCCGGATGATGACCCGCGCGGCCCCTGGAAGCTGGATCCCTTCGACGCGCCCAACCGTCGCCCGGGGCTGACCTACGCGATCACCAACCCGAACACGGGTGAGACCTTCTGGCCGCCCGAGGGGCGTTGTTGGCGCACTGGCGAGGAACGCTTCAATGAACTGAATGGACAGGGGCGCATCCTGTTCGGACGACGTGGACGCGGGCGGCCGCAATTGAAAGTGTTTCTGCGCGAGAAGGCACCTTTCGGCGAGGTCCCCGTGACCTGGCTGGATGGGCACCGGTACGGTACCGCCCGCTCAGGGACCCAGGAGTTGCAGGCGTTGTTCGGCGGTCAGGCGCCGTTCTCCTATCCCAAGCCCACCCGCTTGATTCGCTTTCTGCTGGAGATCGCCACCGGCCCCAGGGACCTGGTGCTGGATTTCTTTGCCGGCAGCGGCACCACCGGGCAGGCGGTATTGGAATTGAACCGGGATCAGCGCAGCCGGCGCCGCTTTGTCCTGGTGCAGGGCAGCGAACCCACGGGTGACGAGCGTTGGCCCACCATCGCCGAACTGACCCGCGAGCGGGTTCGGCGAGTATTGAAACGGGAGGCCCTGGTGAACCAGGGATTCCGGGCCCTGCGCTGGGTGCCGCGGGGCCGCTGACGGTCAGTTCTGTTCGGTGCCGGGATCGTTCAGGAGCCAGAATCGGAATACCACCACGTTGATCAGGGTGGTGATCAGGGAAGCCAGAACGTTGACCACCAGACCAACCCCGGCGTTCTCACCCAGCAGGCTGGTGAACAGAGTATTGGTCAGGCCGATCAGGCCGAACATGATCAGCCCGGTGAGGGCGATGGCGGCCAGCAGTTGCCACTGGCACGGGCCACTGTACTGAAAAGCACCGCGCAAGGCGGCGATCGGTGACTGCCGGTGGAGTGCGACCCGGAAAGGGGCGAAGCACAGGCGGGTATAAACCCAAAGTGCCGGGAAGAACAGCAGCATCCAGCCAAGGGTGACGCCGATACCGATCAGAAAATAGGTCAGCAGCAGCGCCGGGTACAGCATCAGCGCGGGCAGAGTGCAAGCGATCACACCCTGGGCGCGGCCCTGATGTATCGACGCCAGCTGCATGATCAGCGCGCCTTCCGCCAGCGGCCGGATCAGCAGCATGACCAGGCCCACGCTCAGATTGATGCCGGTCAGTTGATCCCCGTCGAACATCAGAAGCGGGCCCATCGCCCACTGCGCGGCTTCACCGAGCAAGGCGAAAGGGGCACTGATCAGAAACAGGGCGGCAAGGTGGCGTCGCCAGAAATAAAGGGCTTCCTTGAGGCGTTCGAAGATCATTGGTCTGCATGTCTGGACGGGTCGCGCGTCACCTTACTTGAGGCGCGCGGTCTTGGCTAGGCCAGGAATCAATCGCGGCTCGTGAGCCACTGGTGTCCCATGGTTTTGGGGCGACCCGCTTACACGCTTTGAAAGCACCCTTTGGGGCGCCCTCAAGGGCGTCCAAACGGTGCTCTAAGCACCGTTGTGTGACCCGGGCTCCCCTCTGTAGGGCGCATGGCTTCGTAGAGGGAGATGCCGGATCAAGTCCGGCATGACGGGGTTCTTCTGAATTCACGTTCCCAAGGCCGGCAAGCGGGCCTTGGGTTTGGCGTGCCGGCGTGTTGCGTGTCAGCGTGCCAGCGTGCCAGCGAATTGTGGGACAGCAAGGGTCCGTGGACCGCGATGTTACCTCACCACCAATACTTGCCCCAGTTCTCCGGATTGGCCCAGAAGCGCGGATTATTCCAGGCGCGTTTGAAATTGTACGAATCGAGATCGTAGCTGTAGAGCAGCAGTTCCCTCTGATCCTGCGCGAAGTGACCTTCCTCCCGGCAACCCAGAGCGAGGAAGCCGTTGTTGGGCCAGCGCAGTTTCTCCGGTGCCAGGTGCGGTTGGTAGACCGCCACCAGGGAGTCCGTGTGCAGGTTGCGCAGCAGGCCGATCAAGGATTCGCCGTCGCGTTGGCTCATGTACTCCAGTTGATCGGCGACAATCGCCATGTCCACCCGGTCGATGTGCTCCAGGGCATCGAACGGGTTTTGCTCCTCTATGCGGATCAACTCACAGCCATGGTCATCGCACCAGTGCTCGGCGACCGGAACCGGGTTGAGGCTGACGGTGAGCAGGCGGCGGGGTTGGTGGCTGTCGAGGATGGCAGCCAGTTTTTCTTGCGGCGTACGAATGGCGGAAGCGGCTATCGATGTCATCATGATTTTGAGTGTAACCAGGATCGAACGGCGCGGCGAGATGATCGGGGTCGGATTTCTTGTAAACAAAGGTTGACGGCACCGCCGACCTGTGATGATAATCATTCTCAGTTAAGGATGAGCGAACAGGAGCCCGCCATGTCGCAATGGAAGAAACCGGTGACGATCGCCACTCGCAGTGGCCGACGCATCGCCGTACAAGAAGACAGCGTCGCCAGCCGTGCCTTGCTCAACGCCGATGGCAAACTCTGGATCGAGCACGGCGGCGAGCGTTACCTGTTACGGCGCACCGCCAACGACCGCTTGATTCTGACCAAGTAGCCTGGTTCCGACCAACCAGAATGCCGGCCACGCTCGTGGCCCCGACAGTTCTCCCTGACTGTGGAAAGCAAGCCGCCGCCAGCTGCCCACACCCTAATTTCTTCGCGTACCTTGGAGGTAGGATCGTGACGGTAATGGCCATAGGCGGCACTGCCCAGTCGGCGACCCTGCGACATTGTCGCGCCGCCCTGGGTGATCGCGTACTGAGGCTCCAGGAAGAGCCCATGGCGATTCTCAAAGGACTCTATCGGCTCGGTTCCCTGGTGGTAACCACTTTTGCCAGCGGCGGCCGGGTCTCCCAGTCAATACGCTATCCGGCTCTGACCGGCTCCAGCCCCGGGCTGGACTGCCGCGGTGAGCAGTGCCGCATGCGTCAGGAACTGGACGTTCGCCAATGGCGCTCGGTGCTGGCGATATTGGCACCGGTGGCGGATCTGCCGGCACGCAGCCTGCTGTTTTTCGATGACTACGGCGAACCGGTACAGCAAATGGCGGTTGCGCCGGAAAGCGGTGGCCTGGCCTTCGAGGAACTGGTCTGTGCCATGCTGCATCCGGATCAACAGCAACTGGGCTATCCGCTCGCCGTGCGGGCGACGCACCGCCCGGCGGGCTCGCTTATGGATTGGGAGCGACGCTGGTCGCAAAGCGACGAGGACGCGTTCGAGGAATTACTGCGCCAGGTGGGGGATCGCCGGCAGGTGTTGTATCAGGCGGTGCGGGACAAATTTGCCTGCCCGATACGTAGCGAGACGGTGCCGTCAGTGTTGTCTCTTGCCGCCGACCGCGCCATGCCGCTGACGGTGTGCACCGGTAATCGGGGGGTCAAATTGTGTTTGAGCGCGCCTTGGTCGCCGCCACGTTGGCAGCAGGGGCAATGTCATCTGGCCCATAACGGCACCCTGATCAGTCTCGATATGGGGCGGGTGGCGTCGATATGGCGTCTGCGCCGTCCGGGACCTGGCCGTGTGCTGACCGCGCTGGAAGCGCTCGATTCGGAGGGGCGCTGGCTGTGGACCCTGTCCTCCGGAGGGAATGAGGATGCCTGGTTGGCCCTGCTCGGTGAAGCCCTGATACAGGAAGGCCGCCCCGGTGCTTTGTTCGCCTGAGGCGGCCGCCGCCGTGGGAAGCTTGCTTGCAAGCGAATCTTTTTAGGGGAGAGCCCATTCGCTTGCAAGCAAGCTTCCCACAGCGGCTTCGTTGTTTCTGTCGTGGGCAGTTGCCTTGGCAGCGAATCGGTATGTAAGCCGGCGGTTCCAGAGCGCTCCCCAGTCACTGTTCCTTGTTAACTATTCACTGCCTTTTCCGCCTCTTCCAAGGCTTCCATCGCCTCCAGCAGCGCCATTTCCTGTTGTTCCTTGTCGTTACGCAGTTGTCCCTGGCGGGTGAGCAGATCGGCCAGCTCCTGCTTGCGCGTGCTGTCGGTGTACAGGCCCTCGTCGCCCAGCAGCATCTCCACCCCGGCTAACTCCCGGCCGGCCAACTCCAGACGCTGCTCGCATTTCTCCACGGTTTTCTTCAATGGCCGTAGCTGCTCGCGGCGGCGGGCCGCGTCCTGGCGACGCTGTTTGGCGTCATCGCGCAGCGGTGCGCGGCTCTCGTCCGCTTTCGCTTCCGCCTGCTGCTCGCGGCGGGTCTGCTGCAGCCAGCGCGCATAGTCGTCCAGGTCGCCATCGAAGGGGCGCACACCGCCGTCCGCCACCAGTAGAAATTCGTCCACGGTGGTTTCCAGCAGATGGCGGTCGTGGGAAACCAGGACCACGGCGCCGGCGAAATCCTGCAGCGCCATGGTCAGCGCTTCGCGCATGTCCAGATCCAGGTGGTTGGCCGGCTCATCGAGCAACAACAGCGAAGGTTGCTGCTGCACGATCAGTGACAGCGCCAGGCGCGCCTTCTCGCCGCCGGAAAAGCGGCCGATCGGGGCGAACACGTCGTCGCCATGAAAGCCGAAGCCACCCAGCTCATTGCGAATCTGCTGCTCGCTCCATTGCGGGTACTCCCGGTTGAGTAACTGGTAGGGGGTGTCCTTGGCGTCGAGACGATCCACCTGCTGCTGGTGGAAGTAGCCGATCACCAGATCCGGGCCGTGCAGTAGATGTCCGCCGATGGCCGGCAGTTCGCCCACCAGGGTGCGGATCAGGGTGGACTTGCCGGCGCCGTTCTGACCGAGCAGACCAAGCCGGGATTCCGGGCGCAGATTCAGGGTGACGTTGGTGAGCACCGGCTGGCCGTGGTAGCCGCAGCCGACCCCTTCCAGGTCGATCATCGGATCCGGCAGCCGCTTGGGCGTGTGGAATGAAAAACGGAACGCGGAATCCACATGGGCCGGAGCGATGCGCTCCAGTTTCTCCAGCGCTTTTACCCGGCTCTGTGCCTGCTTGGCCTTGGATGCCTTGGCCTTGAACCGGTCCACGAACTTCTGCAAATGAGCGATCTGGGTTTGCTGCTTCTCATACAGCTTTTGCTGTTGCGAGAGTTGCTCCGCCCGTTGCCGTTCGAAGTCCGAATAGGTGCCGGTATAGCGTTTGAGCCGCCCCTGGTCGATATGCAGGATCTCGTCGACGGTGGCGTCGAGAAACGCGCGGTCGTGGGAAATCACCATCAAGGCGCCGGGCTGCTGAACCAGCCACTGCTGCAACCAGAGGATGGCGTCCAGATCCAAATGGTTGGTGGGCTCATCCAGAAGTACCAGATCGGCGTTGGCGAGCAGCACCTGGGCCAGATTCAGACGCATGCGCCAGCCACCGGAGAAAGCGCTGACCGGCTGTTGCTGTTGCGCTTCGTTGAAGCCGAGACCGGCCAACAGGGTGGCGGCGCGGGCCGGTTGTTCCCAGGCACGCAGGGTGTCCAGGCGGGCATGGGCGTGGGCCATGGCGTCGCTGTCGTCGTTATCCTGGGCCCGGGCCAGTTCCCGTTCTGCGGCGCGCAGTTCCTGATGACCGTCCAGAACGTAGTCGATGGCCGGCTGCGGCAGAGCCGGGACCTCCTGGGCCATCATCGCCAGGCGCCAGTCGGCGGGGCGGAATAATTGCCCGGCATCGGTATCCAGCTCGCCACTGATCAACTTGAACAGGGAGCTCTTGCCGCTGCCGTTCTTGCCCACCAATCCGACTCTCTGACCCTGATGCAGAGTGAAGTTGGCGTCTTCCAGCAGCAGACTAGCGCCACGGCGCAGGTTGATGTGTTCCAGGGACAACATGGTATAAGAGCCTGTGTATGATCTTTACGCCACCGCGTTGCCGCAGGAAAAGACGCCAGGCAAGGCGTGGGCTGAAGGCCTTGGCGGGCCAAGGGCAAAGACCACAACGCAGCATGGCGTCTTTTCCTGCGCAACCCGAAGGGCCGGGCTCACTTTCTTCAGGTGAAGAGTCCGCCAGGCCGCGATTACGCTTGTTTATGTGGAAGGACCACACCGCACAATCGGAATCACGACCTGACAAAAAAATGAGCTCCGGCGCGGCGGCCTAAAGATCATACACAGGCTCTTGACTCAACGATAATGGGGTGGAAACCGGCGCAGTGTAGGGTATGGCCGCGCGCAACTGAAGGACTGCCGATGAGCGAAGACACGCTTTGGACTTTCGCGCTGCGTTTGTGGCGACGAGCGGATGTGGAACGCCAGTGCCTGCGCCTGCAGGATGAGTATCAGGTACCGGTGGCGGCGGTGCTGGCGGCACTGTGGCTGAGCCGCCGCCCCAGCCCGGCGGACGCGGCTCTGGGCCGGCGCTTGCTGGCGCGGGCGGAGACCATGGAGAAGGATTATCTGCGGCCGCTGCGGGAGGTACGGCGCCGGGCCGCCGCCGAGAGTTGGGCGCGGGAACTGAAACGGCAGATCCAGGAAGCGGAACTGGAGGCGGAGCGTCTGCTATTGAACCAGTTGGCGGATCTGACCCAGGGGGCGCCGCCGACGGACCAGCCGGTATCGATGTTGTCCTGGCTGCTGATGGTGGCGCCGGAAGCCGGTGTTTGCCAGGGGCTGCAGGCGACTCTGGAAGCGTTGTGCGAGGCGGTTGAGGAGTCGCAATGACACCGCTGCTATATCTGCTGGCGGCCCTGGCGGAGATCGCCGGCTGCTTCTCGTTCTGGGCCTGGTGGCGGCTGGACCGTTCGGTGCTCTGGCTGGTGCCGGGGATGCTCAGTCTGGCCGCGTTTGCCTGGTTGCTGAGTTTGGTGGAGGCGGACTACGCCGGACGGGCCTACGCCGCCTATGGCGGTGTCTATATCGTGACGTCGTTGCTATGGCTGTGGGTGGTGGAGCAGCGCGCGCCGGATCGCTGGGATCTGATCGGTGGCGGTGTGTGTCTGGCCGGCGCCGGCATCATTCTGCTGGGGCCGCGGCCGGCCTGAGGCGGTTTCCCACGACGGTGTCGTGGCTCCCTGTGGGAAGCTGGCCCGCCAGCAAATCCGGCGTAAGTTTGATCCCGGGACCTTTTCCCTGCCAAGGCCGTCTCACACAGCGGCTTCGTGGCGCTTTCCGTGGGAGGCGGCGTTGGCGGCGAATGGCGTGCCGGCACGGCCTCTCAGCTGTCGGGCAGCAGCCCTTCGGGCACCGGGATGTCCATATCCAGCAGTACCTGGGCATAGGTCTTGGCCTGGGCATCCAGGTGCAGGGAGGCGACGCCGCCACCGTCCAGCGCGTGACGCAACAGAAAGTTCATGGCGTGGCTGCCGGGCAGATCGAAGCGCTCCACCTTGCCTTTGACGGTATGGGAGAAACATTCGGCGACCCGCTCTTCGGTGAGCGCGGCGCGCAATGCCGGCAGATACTCCGGTCGCCGGGCGATGACGCCGATATTGGCGTGGTCGCCTTTATCACCACTACGCGCCACGGCCAGGCGGTACAGGGGGACCTTGATCCCGCTATCTTCCAGTGCCGGCGCCGGATCGGACCGGCTGGCCATCGGCCGCCCGCCGCCGCGCTTCGCCGCCAATGCCAGCGGTACCGGTTCTCCGTCCACCGCCACCCGCACCGGCACCCGCTCCTTGTCGATCAGAAACGAGAACAACCGCACGATAGGCGTGGGGCGTGGCCGGCCGGGGCTTAAGCCGGTGATGCCTGGCGCCATGGACAGGCCGGCGCCGACGAATTCCTTGGAGAACAGCTCCACCCCTTCCCGGCGTGGATGGTGCACGCCCAGGCGCAGTACCACTTCCCGCACCCGCCGGGCACTGTCGCTGGCATGATCGCCGTAGCTGCTTTCCGCGCCAACCAGTTGCAGCGCGGTTTTACTGAAGTCGCCGAGGTTCGACTGTTCCAGCAGGCGCCGGACTTTCTTCAGCACCGCCTCTCCTTGGCGGCGGGCCTTGGTGGCGGCGTCGCGTCCGGCGATCACGAAGGTGCCGACGCAACCAAAGCCGTCGGCGTAGGTGGCGCTGACTTTGTAGGTGTCGGTGGGGGCATGCCCCCGGGCGCCTTCGATACGGACCCGGTCCGGGCCGTCCTGTTCCAGGGTTACCTGGCGGAAATCCGCGATCACGTCCGGCAGCATATAGGCGCCGGGGTCGCCGATTTCATAGAGCATTTGCTCGCCGGCGGTGAGCGGGGTGACGGCACCGCCGGTGTCGCGGGGTTTGGTCAGCACGAAAGCCCCGTTGGCGGAGACCTCGGCGATGGGGAAGCCGGTGTCGTCCCAGCTGTCCACGGTATCCGGCCAGTCACTGTAGTTGCCACCGGTGGCCTGGGCGCCGCACTCGATCACATGACCCACCAGGGCGCCGGCGGCGAGCCGGTCATACTGGTCCGGCTGCCAGCCGAATTCATGGATCAGCGGGCCCACCGCCAGAGCGCTGTCCACGCAGCGCCCGGTGAGCACGATGTCGGCGCCGGCGTCGAGGGCGGCGGCAACCGGGAAGGCGCCCAGGTAAGCGTTCATGCTCATCAGCTTGGCGGGCAGGGAAGCGCCGGTGTCCAGTTCGGTGGGGCCCAGGGCACGCACCGCCTCGGCCTGAGGGAGCAGGTTGTCGCCTTCCACGGTGCCGATGCGCAGAGTGAGGCCGGCATCGGCGGCCACCTTCTCCAGAGCCTGCCGGCAAGCGGTCAGGTTCACGCCGCCGGCGTTGGCGATGACCTTGATGCCCTGGCGATGGATCTCCGGCAGCAGAGGCGCCATGACCCGTTCAATGAAATCGGTGGCGTAGCCCAGGGCGGGATCGCGGGACTGGGCCTTGGCCAGGATCGACATGGTGATTTCCGCCAGATAGTCGAAGATCAGGTAGTCCACTTGTCCCTGGCGAATCAGTTGCATGGGGCCAATGGCGGTGTCGCCCCAGTAGCCGGAAGCGCCGCCGATGCGGATTGTTTTGCTCATAGTCTTTTGCTCATCACTACAGTCCCATTTGCCTTACCGCGAGGTCGCGCATGATTTCCTCGGCGCCGCCGCCGATGGCGTTGACGCGGACCTCCCGGTAGATTCGTTCCGATTTGCAGCCGCGCAGATAACCGGCGCCGCCGAGGGTTTGCACCGCTTCGCGGGCGCAGTGTTCCATCGTCTGGGTGGCCTGATTTTTCAGCAGGCAGACGTCCGCCACCGGGTTCTGACCGTTCTGCACCCGCCAGGTCAGTTGTTCCAGATAGGCCTGGGTGGCGTTGATGCGCATGGCCATGTCCGCCACCTTGTGACGAATCACCTGGTGTTCCATCAAGGCCTTGCCGAAAGTTTTCCTCTGCTGGCCATACTCAATCATTTCCTCCAGACAAACCCTCGCGTAGGCGGTGCAGGCGGCGGCCATGAACAGCCGTTCGCTGTTGAAATTCCGCATGATCAGTTTGGAACCCTGGTTCTCCTCGCCGAGAAGGTTTTCCACCGGTACCCGGCAGTTATCGAAATACAGAGTGGCGGTGTCGGAACACCACCAGCCCATTTTTTTCTCCAGCTGAGTGCGTGTGAATCCGGGGGTGTCGCGCTCGATGGCGAGCAGGGAAATACCCTTGTGGCCGGGTTCGCCAGTGCGCACCGCCACGGTATAAATGTCGGCGCGCATCCCCGAGGTAATGAAGGTCTTGCTGCCGTTGACGACATAGTGATCGCCGTCGCGGCGAGCGGTGGTGGTCAGTGCCGCCACGTCCGAACCGCCGCCGGGTTCGGTAATCGCCAGCGCGCTGATCTTGTCGCCGCGGATCACCGCCGGTACCCATTTGTCCTTTAATGCCGGAAGGCCGGCGCGGATGATCGGCGGCAGGCCTATGTGGTGGCTCATGAGGCTGGCGTGCAGGCCGCCGACGCCGGCCCGGGCCAGTTCCTGCGCGTTGATCAGCATGTAGAACAAGTCCAGATCCAGACCGCCGTACTGCTCCGGATAGCCCGCCGCGAACAGTCCGACCCCGGCGGCTTTGCGGTACAACTCGCGTGGAAAGGTGCCTTCCTCGTCCCATTGCGCCGCGTGGGGTTCCAGTTCCTTGCCGACGAAGGCGCGCAGCGTGTCGCGGTAGGCTTCGTGCTCCTCGGTATAGAACGGACTGCTGACTGTGTTCATCGTTTACTCCAGGCTAGGGACGGCGCGAGGCGGTGTCCAGGATCAGGCGCCGGTGAACCGGTCGCGCAGGGTGCGTTTAAGTATTTTTCCAGTGGCGTTGCGGGGCAGCTCGTCCACCAGAGCCAGGTGTTTGGGAATCTTGAAGCGGCCCAGTTTGCCGTCGCAGAACTCACGCAGGGATTCCAGGGTCGGTGTCTGGTCGCCCCTGGGTACCACCACCGCCATCGGCACTTCGCCCCATTTGTCGTCGGGGACGCCGATCACCGCCACTTCCAACACCTGCTGATGTTTGTAGAGCACCTGTTCCACTTCGGTGGGATAGACATTCTCGCCGCCGGAAATCAGCATGTCCTTCTTCCGGTCGACGATGTAATAGAAGCCTTCCTCGTCACGGCGGGCCAGATCACCGGAATGGAACCAGCCGTTACGGCAGGCCTCCTCGGTGGCGTCCGGCCGTCCCCAATAGCCCAGGAACATGGTCGGGCCACGCAGTACCAGCTCGCCCACCTCGCCGGTCGCCACGTCCTCGTCGTTTTCATCGACGATGCGCATCTGCACGTACACCAGGGGCTTGCCCACTGACCCGTTCTTGCGCACCGCGTCGGCGCTGCCAAGGATGCAGGCGCCGGCACAGGTTTCGGTCATGCCGAACCCTTCCTGGAACGCCAGACCGCGCTTCTGAAAGAATTCGATCACCGGTATCGGGCAGGGCGCGCCCCCGGAAAGCAGGCTGCGCAAGGAGGACAGATCGTAATCGTCAATGTGGGGAAACTGACTCAGCGCTTGCCACATGGCGGGCAACAGAAACAGTTCCGTGATGTGTTCCTCTTGCACCGTGGCCAGAGTGTGTCGCGGATCGAACTGGGCGTGCAGCACCACCTGGGCACCAATGTTGAAAGCCGGCAGGGTATGTACGGCAAGCCCGCCGATATGAAACAGCGGAGCGATGGTGAGAATCACGCTGTCACGGCTGATCGCCGCGTCGCTGGCGATCATGTCGGCGGTGAGCCAGGTCGGGTTGCCGTGGCTGAGCAGGGCGCCCTTGGGTTTTCCGGTGGTGCCGGAGGTATACATCATCATCAACGGATCATTCTGACTCAGGGGTACCTCGGGTTCGGTGGCGGGCGCCGCTTCGAGCAGGGTGTCATAGCGGTGATCGCCCGGCTCCGCCTCGCCTTCTGTGGCTATGGCGTGACGCAGAGCGGTGTTCCGGCGAATCGGCCGGAACAGGTCCGCCAGGGCCGGCTGATAGAGCAACACGGTGGCGCTGGCGTCGCCGAGGATGAAACCGATTTCCTCGGCGCTGAGGCGATAGTTCAGGGGGAGAGCGATGGCGCCCAGCTTGGCACAGGCAAAAAAACTCTCGATGAAGTGGTTGCCGTTGAGCATCAGCAAGGCGACTCGATCGCCCTTGCCGACGCCGAGACCGGTGAGGGCATTGGCGAGGCGATTTATGCGCTGGTTCAGCGCTGAATAGGTCAGGCGCAGATCACCGAATACCAGTGCCATGCGCTGCGGATCCTGGGTGGCGTGATGGGTTATCCAGTCGCCAATCCCACCCAGATAATGCACATCCTGGTGGGTTGATAAGGAGGAGGGCTGGGTCACCTTGGTGTCTCCTGAGCGAGTGTTGTTATCGGTATGGGACGGCGCCCGGGAAGGCGCCTTTGTAGAGAGGAACGCTAGCAACGGCCGCCGGGCCGGTCTTGTGTTAACTGGCTGACCCTTGAGGGGGGGCTTTCCGCACTGCGGGGAATGGGCTCATGGAGCGAAAAGATTCGCGAGCAAGCTCGCTCCCACAGCGGCTTCGTAGTGCTTACTATGGAAGCGAACTTGCCAGCGAATGACGTATAAGTGGGCTCCCCGCTAAAGCCCGTAACGGTCGACATCGACCTTGGAGTTCACCTCCCGCCAGTACAGGTCGGCAAGGGCCTCCGCGCTATCGATATCGGCGGTGAGCTTAAGCCATTTCTCCACCAGTGGCCGCATGACTTCAATCTTGTCCGCCGTGTCACGGACGTTATGTTTTTGTTGATAATACTGAGCGATATTCTTGGCATCCTCGCGAATGAAATCGCGGGAGGCGGCGACCAGTTCCGGGCTGGCATCGTGCTGTCTGGCGCCCTTCTCCATGGCGGTTTTCAGATCCCGCTCACCATAGTCCCGGTAGAGCACGGCGGCGGTGGCGGACATGACCGTGCCGGCATGCAGCAACGCCTTGCGCTGATCGGCATCGAGGCCTTGCCAGACGTCGCGGTTGACGTTGCTGGGGCCGGAGCCGCCGAACACACCACCGGGCACCGCCATGGTGATGTCGCTGACCGCGTCCATCAGTCCCAGGCCGCTCAGTTCCGCCGCGGATTGAATGGTGCAGTCCACCACGCCCTGATTCAGCGCCTCGAAAATCTCATTACCGGGCAGGGACACGGGAGAGGCCTCGAAATGCTTGGCCCAACGTGCCCATTGTGCGCCCCCGGCGCGCAGACGCTTGCCTTTAAGATCGGCGACGGTGGTGACTGGCGTGGTGCAAAGAAGACCGTATTGAGGGCTGGCGCCGCCACCGGTAAAGACCTGGTTTTGCTGCTTCAACTCCGCCACGCAGTCGCCGCAGTGCAGCATTATGTACTCGCTCATGGCGCCGGCGTAGGCCAGGCCTTCGTTTCCGGTGGGGTCATTCAGCGCCAGCAGCATGGACAGTTCCGCCGCCATGTTGATGTTGGGGTATTCGGCCGGAAAGTAGGGGGTCAGCAGGTAGCCTACGTCGGCGATGCCCTGCTTGAGCCCACCGCTCATCTCGGCCAGGTTGAGCAGCGATAGCTCGTAGATTTTTACTTCCAGATCGCCGCCGGAATAGTCCGCCACCGCCTTGGCGTAGGCCTTGGCGGCATCCACGTTGGCGGAAGCGGAAGGGAAGCCCACCGCTAAGCGCAGGGACTCGGCCTGGGCCGTTGTTGGCAGCGCGGTGACGCCGGCCAGCACGGCGCCGGTCAGAAGCGTGGTCAATCGTTTCATCTTATTCTCCTTATCGGTTGGCTGTCCGGTGATCCCGGTGGCCATTGTCGAGCCTTAGCGTTTGCCCGGCAGGGTGCCCATGAATTTGGCGATGATGCCGAGCATCACCTCGTCGGCACCGCCGCCGATGGAGGTCAGGCGGGTATCCCGGTACATGCGTGTAATCGGTGTCTCGTTCATGAAGCCCATGCCGCCGTAATATTGAAGACAGCTGTCGGCGACCTCGCGGCACAGACGGCCGGTTTTCAGCTTCGCCATGGACGCCAGGTAGGTGACGTCCGTGCCGTTGATCATTTCTTCCACCGCGCGATACACCAGTGAACGCAACGCCTCGATTTCCGTCTGCAGTTCCGCCAGCCGGAAATGCACCACCTGGTTGTCCAGCAGGGACTTGCCGAAGGCCTGGCGTTCACGGGTATAGTCGATGACGTTTTGCACCGCGATATCCATGTAACGCAGATTGCAGGCCGCTCCCCACAGTCGCTCTTCCTGGAACTGCTGCATCTGGTAAATGAAGCCCATGCCTTCTTCGCCAATACGATGGCGTTGCGGCACACGCACATCCTCGAACCAGATTTCGGCGGTGTCGGAAGCACGCATGCCGAGTTTGTCGAGCTTACGGGCGATGGTGACGCCTTTGCTTTTCAGTGGCAGAACGATCAGGGATTTGTTTTTGTGTGCCGGGCCGTCGCCGGTGTTGGCCAGCAGACACATAAAGTCCGCCTGGGTGCCGTTGGTAATCCACATCTTGCCGCCGTTTATGACGTAGTCGTCGCCATCCTTGCGGGCATGGGTGCGGATGGACGCGACGTCGGAACCGGCGCCGGGTTCGGATACACCGATACAGGCCACGTACTCGCCGGCGATGGCCGGCGCGAGAAATTCCTCACGCAGAGCGTCGGAACCCTGTTTGGCCAGAGCGGGGGTGGCCATGTCGGTTTGCACGCCCACCGCCATTGGAATGGAACCGCCGTTCACCTCACCCATGGCTTCGCAGAAGGCCAGGTTGTAGCTCCAGTCCAGGCCCATGCCGCCAAACTGCTCCGGTTTGGCGATGCCGAGAAAGCCCTTTTCTCCCATTTTTCTGAACAGCTCATGGGCGGGAAAAATACCGTCCTTTTCCCATTCATCCACGTAGGGGTTGATCTGTGTGGCGACAAATTTCTTGACCGATTCCGACAGCGCCCGGTGCTCGTTGGTGAACAGCATTCTAAAACCTCCTGTTGTTTGGATTCACGGCACGGCTGCCGATGTGACGTTGCCCCGGAGGGGGACGACATGATGGTATGGCTATAAAAAAGGCGGGAATCAAGCACGAAAAAAGCGAAAAACAAAAAAAGAGAAATAAAAATAGGATTAGCCAGTTGGCACAAGTCCAGGGTTTCGACAGTGACTAAGCTGAAGGTTTGCAACGTATCGGAGAGCCCCCGGGCAAGGGGGGTGGAAGCCCCGTGGGGGCAGTGTGTACGAGTGTGATCGTGAGGTAATGCCACCTTTCGAAGCGAAGCTCGGGAGACCGTTGCATTGGGTCAATTGTTTGGTTTAAGTTCAAACACGCCTTCATGGCTCGGGATTATATTTTTGGCCGACGGGTTTTGATCTTTTTTGCCAATCGGTCGTGTGGGAATAAGGGTGGACCCTTTTTCTTATATTCCTCGCAGGCCTGTGTGGATACGGGCCCTGCGGTGACGTTGTCACCGGAGGAGGCAATGATGACAACAACGACAAGTTCCCGTCGGCGCCGCGGACGGGTCATGCTGCTTGGGCCTGAGCGGGTCTGCTATTTGGGCCTGCTGGGGCGCCCGCGTCTGCGCAGCTTTGGTTCGCTGACCGTCTACTGTGGTCCGGACCAGCCATTCCGCATCAGTTTCGATGGTCGCAATTGGCGGCAAACCGCGGTGGCGGTGGTGCCCCCTTACCAGCCGCATTGGGTGGAAACCGGTGAGCGGCTGCTCGGTTCGGTGATGGTGGAACCGGAAACCGTGAACATGGGCAAACTGCCGCCCCTGCTGCGGAGCGAGGGTGGCGGTGATCGCGATGAGCTGCTGCAGACGCTCAGACGTGGCTTTGCCCGTATCCAGGCCCTGGCGGAAGATGGGACCGATCCCCGCGTGGAGGTGGACCCCCTGTTTCTCGGGCAGACGTTGCCGCGCCGTGAGCTGGATCCGCGGGTAGCGAGAGTGTTGGCCTATCTGAGAGACGACCCCTCCCGTCATTGTCCGGCGGAAGAAGCCGCGCTGCTCAGCGGGCTGTCGTTTTCCCGTTTTCTCCACCTGTTCAAGGAGGATCTGGGGGTTACCTATCGCAAGTTCCGCGCCTGGAAACGTGCCCGCAGCCTGCTCTATCACGTTAATCGCCGCGATACCCTCACCGATATCGCCCTGGACGTGGGCTATCCGGATTCCACCCACTTCAGCCATTCCATCCGGCAGTTCTATGGTCTGACCCCCAAGGACATCCTGGTCGGGTCACGCAAACTGGCAATCCTGCTGCAGAGCCGGGTCGGCGCGCCGGACGCCTTGGTCAACGCCGGCCCATGAACACCACCATGGAGACCTGATCATGAGCGTCAGACGTATTCCCGACCAGCTCGACCTGGTTGCTCAAGAGTACGCCCAACGGACCGGATGGATCGATAACGGCGTTCGCTATTCTTTCGACGACGCACAAACCATCAGCGCCAGTCTGGCTGGCGGCCTGCGGGAATTGGGCCTGCGTCGTGGTGATCGTATTGGGGTGATCGCCCCCAATCGTGTGGATTGGTTGTGGTTGTTTTTCGCCTGTGCCCGTTTGGGGGTGGCGGTGGTGGGATTGTCGGTGCGTTACCGCGATGCGGAGCTGCGCTATATGGTCAAGGACAGCGGCATAAGAGCGGTATTCACCGTGGCGGATCATGACAAGTGCGATTTTCTCGCCCTGTTCGATCGGCTCGCACCGGAGACTCCGGCCCTGGAGCAGGTGGTGGATCTGGATGGAGAGCGCTTTCAGCAACTGCTGCGAGCGGAGCCGGCGGCCCTGGATCCGGAATTGAGCGCCGACGACCTCGCCATGGTGATCTATACCTCCGGCACCACGGGCCGCCCCAAAGGTACGGCGCTGACCCATGCCAGCATGCTCGCTTCCGCCGCTGCCCAGGCAGCGCATACCCGCATCTCCCCGGAGGATCACACCCAACTGGCGCTGCCGTTCAATCATGTGGGAGGGATCACCTGCGGCATTCTGACCAGCCTGCTTGGTGGGGCGACCTGTGAGCTGGTGGCGGATTTCAAAGCGGATCAGGTGTTGGCGATGATGGCCGAACATCCCCCTACCTTGCTGCAGGGTGTCCCCACCATGCTGACGTTGCTGTTGATGAACCCGGCGCTGGAGCAGGTGGACCTGTCGCGGGTGCGGATGGTCATCACAGGGGGCAGCAATGTGGACGATACCCTGCTGGCACGCTTGCAGGAGGTGGTGCCGAGGGCCACGCTGATGAATCTGTACGGCTTGTCGGAGACGTCCGGAGCCATCGTCATGACGCCTTGGAAATGCGATGACGATAGCTTGAAACGCTGTATCGGCCAGCCGTTGGCCGATGCCGGCTTGCGGGTGGTGGACGAAACGGGCGCCGACCTGCCCGTCGGCGAGGTCGGTGAGCTGTTGTTTCGTGGCGTGGGCGTGGTGCCGGGATACATTGGCGCCGCCGATAGCGGCGGTGCCTTCGATGAGGAAGGTTGGCTGCACACCGGCGATCTCGGTGAGCGCGATGACAAGGGCATGATTACCTTGCGTGGCCGCAAGAAGGACATGTTTATTCAGGGCGGCTTCAATGTCTATCCCGCCGAGGTGGAGAATCACATTGCCCGTCTGGAGCAGGTGATGATGGTGGCCGGTATCGGTGTGCCTGACGCGGTGCTTGGTGAAATCGGTTGCTACTACATCGTCTCGCGCCCCGGCACCGATCTGGACGAGGCCGCGGTGCTGGCGCATTGCCGGGCGTTGGCGGATTATAAAATTCCCCGTCGCCTGGTTTTTCGTGACAGCCTGCCGTTGACACCGGCGGGGAAGATTCAGAAGGCATTGCTGAGGAAAGAGGCGGAGGGAATCCCGGACGGTTGATCCCGATATCCCGTCATTCACAAAAGTTCACCTTAATGTCCGACAAAGCGTCCCCGCCAGCGTTCCGACCCGTTTAAAATACGTTTCTTTTCTCATCGATCGGATTGCCGGCGGAGCGCGAAAAGTGAATACCCGAGGACGAAGCGTCATCGCCCTGCTGATGTTGTTGCTGACGGCGGTGTCGGTGGCGCAGCCACGGATACAGGTGCGGGAATGGGATACCCGGGAGCGGCTTTACCGTGGGGAGTTGGGCGATATGCCGCTGACCCTGATGCTGCGCGTGCATGAGTTTTCCCCCGGCCACCGCGATATTTATTCCCTCAGCGGAGCTTACCGTCGTGGCGATTCCCGTGCCTGGGTGCCCCTGGTGGGACTGCGTGACACCGATGGCTGGGCGCTTTATCGCTTTGACAACCCGACGCCGGGGCGGGAGCTGCTGGACTTCGCCTACGAAGGCAGCCGCTTCTGGGACAGTATTGCCTACTACCGCGCGCTGACCGGCTGGACCGAACGGTTCGAGATCAATCACGAAGGTACGGGGAGCTGGCGCGATGAGGAGGGCACTGCCGCCTTGCGTCTGTACAACCCTGATTTGTCGGTCTACCGGCGCTACTCGTTCCTGCATCTGCAAGACGGTGAGCGGGAGAGAGAACTGGACCTGACCGCGTTCGATATGCCGGCGGCGGGTAACGAGGTCCTGGAATGGCGCGAGGATGGGCAGGGTCTGGTGGTGCTGCTGGGTTACCAGCATCCATCCCGTCCCTATGCGTTGGGCATGTGCGGCGCCGGTGATGAGAGCGGTCTGGTGCGACTGCGGTTGGATACGCAATGGCGGTTGCTGGACTGGCGCACGCTGACGCTGGACAGCTGTCTGAAGAATCAGATCTCCGAGCGCACGGTCACCCGGGACGGGGACTATCACTACCGGGTGCAGGACAGCGACGGCCGCTGGCACGCCTGGCTACTGGATCAGGAAACCCTGGATTGGAAGCCGGTGGACGACGACGCTTGAGCATTGGCGCCGGTCTTGGCATGGTGCTCGGGCTTTCCCCATAAACCGCTGTCCCCGTAACAGCCGTCCTCTTAAACAGGTAGTCCCATGGCCTCCATCGACCTCGATTTCGACCGCGACCATCTCTGGCACCCCTACACCTCCACCTCCCGGCCCCTGCCGGTGTACCCGGTGCGCGCCGCCGAGGGCGTCCACCTGGAGCTGGAAGACGGGCGCCGGCTGGTGGATGGCATGTCGTCCTGGTGGGCGGCCATCCATGGCTATAACCACCCACGCCTGAATCAGGCCCTGCGCGACCAGGCCGAGCGCATGGCTCACGTGATGTTCGGCGGCATCACCCATGAACCGGCGGTGGAGCTGGGCAAGCGGCTGGTGGCCCTGACCCCTGCTGAACTGACCAAGGTATTCCTGGCGGACAGCGGTTCGGTGTCGGTGGAAGTGGCGATCAAGATGGCGCTGCAGTACTGGATGAGCCAGGGCAAGACCGGCAAACACCGATTGCTGGCGCTGCGCAACGGCTATCACGGTGACACCTTTGGCGCCATGGCGGTGTGCGATCCGGTCAACGGCATGCATGATCTGTTCAGCGGTATTCTGCCGCGCCACTACTTCGCCGAGGCGCCCTCGGTGCGGTTCGACGGCGTTTGGGACGATAGTGCTCTGGACTCCGTGCGCGCGCAATTGGAGCAACACGCGGACGAGATCGCCGCGCTGATACTGGAGCCGGTGGTGCAGGGGGCCGGTGGCATGCGGCTGTACCACCCGGAATTCCTGAAAGGCTGCCGCCGTCTGTGCGACCAGCACGGCGTGCTGTTGATTTTCGACGAGATCGCCACCGGCTTCGGCCGCAGCGGCAAACTGTTCGCCCTGGAACACGCCGATGTGGTGCCGGATATCCTCTGCCTCGGCAAGGCCATCACCGGGGGTTACATGACCCTCGCCGCCACGCTCTGCAATGATCGCGTGGCCGCCGGCATTTGCGACGGCCAGGCCGGCGTCCTGATGCATGGGCCCACTTTCATGGGCAACCCGCTCGCCTGCGCGGTGGCCAACGCCAGTATCGACCTGCTGCTGGAAAGCCCCTGGCAGCAGCGGGTGCAGGCCATCGAAATGCAGCTACGGACTGAACTGACACCCTGCCTGGAATCCGACAAGGTAGCGGATGTGCGCGTGCTCGGCGCCATCGGCGTGGTGGAACTCAAGCAGCCTTGCGACGTGGGCCAGGTGCAGAAACAACTGGTCGAACTGGGCGTCTGGATCAGGCCGTTCGGCAAACTGCTTTACATCATGCCCCCGTTCATCATCGAGCCGGAGCAACTGAGACAACTGACTCACGCCATGAGGGTGGTAAGTCAATTAGAGAGTTGACAATTGACAGTGGATAGTTGATTGCGCAAAGAGCAAACCTCCTGATCTTTGGCCACTGTGGGAAGCTTGCTTGCAAGCGAATATTGCATACCCTTGAACGAATCCTATTCGCTTGCAAGCAAGCTTCCCACAGCAGTTAAGGTTCCCCAGTTTTTTCTTTTCGTTTTTTCTTTTCGCTGTCAACTATCCACGATCAACTTTCCTTCCCCCCATAGCTATTTTTCGCAAGACCCGCCGCTTTGCCACTGCGTAGGCTACCAGAACTGTTTTAACACCAAGGCGCCGGTGAGCCCCGGTGCCGACAGACTGGGAAGCCCTTTTCATGGCAGTACTCGAAACCCAAGTGTCCTCCGCGGACGCCACTTTCCGGGAAAACCGGGCCGGTATGGAGGCGCTGCTGACGCGTTTGCGCTCGGTGGAGCAACGGACCCGGGACAAGTCCGCCGCCGCCAAGGGGCGCTTTGAAAAGCGCGGCCAATTGCTGCCGCGTGAGCGTGTGGCGCTGGTGCTGGACCCCGGCGCCCCTTTTCTGGAGCTGGCTACCCTGGCCGGTTATGGCATGGACAACGCGGATCCGGAGAAAACCATCCCCGGCGGCGGCAATATCGCGGGCATTGGTTATGTCCGCGGCGTGCGCTGCATGATCCTCGCCACCGATTCCGGCATCGACGCCGGTGCCGCCCAGCCCATGGGGCTGGACAAGGTACTGCGGGTGCAGGAGTTGGCACTGGAAAACAAGCTGCCCTACGTGCAACTGGTGGAAAGCGCCGGCGCCAACCTGCTCAAGTACCGGGTCGAGGAGTTCATTCTGGGTGGCTCCTCGTTCCGTAACCTGGCGCGTCTGTCCGCCGCCGGTCTGCCGGTGGTCACCGTTACGCACGGTTCCTCCACCGCCGGCGGCGCCTACCAGACCGGGCTGTCGGATTACATCATCATGGTGCGCGGCCGCTCCAAGGCCTTCCTGGCCGGTCCGCCTCTGCTGAAAGCGGCCACCGGTGAAGAAGCCACCGATGAGGAACTGGGCGGCGCCGAGATGCACACCACCTTGTCGGGCCTGGGTGATTATCTCGCCGAGGATGATCGCGATGCCCTGCGTCTGGTACGTGACATCATGGGCAAGCTGGATTGGAACCGGGATATCCCGGCGGCCGCCGCCGAAACGGCACCGCCGCCCCGGTACGATCGCGAGGAGCTGCTCGGCATCATGCCCATGGATCACAAAAGACCGGTGGACATGAAGGAAGTGATCGCGCGCATCGTCGACGACTCCGACTTCCTCGAGTTCGGCGCCAACTATGGCTCCGCCACCGTTTGCGGGCAGGCGCGCATCGAAGGCATGGCGTTGGGCATCATCACCAATAACGGGCCGATCGATCCCGCCGGGGCGACCAAGGCTACCCATTTCATTCAGGCCTGTTGCCAGTCGCGCACGCCGATCCTGTATCTGAACAACACCACCGGCTTCATCGTCGGCAAGGACTATGAACAGGCCGGCATCATTAAACACGGTTCCAAGATGATTCAGGCGGTGACCAACGCCACCGTGCCGCAGATCACTTTGTACTGCGGCGCGTCCTTTGGCGCCGGCAATTACGGCATGTGCGGCCGGGGCTTTCATCCGCGTTTCTGTTTCTCCTGGCCCAACGCCAAGACCGCGGTAATGGGCGGTGAACAGGCCGCCCGCACCATGAGTATCGTCACCGAATCGGCGGCCAAACGCCGTGGCCAGGAAGTGGATCGCGCCGCCCTGGAGGATCTGGAGGGGCGCATTATCGAGACCTTTGAAAAGCAAATGGACGTATTCGCCACCAGCGGCCGCCTGCTGGACGATGGTGTCATCGACCCGCGCGATACCCGCGGCGTGATCGCCTATGTGCTATCCATCTGCCGCGAGGCGGAGCTGCGGCAAACCCAGCCGATGCAGTTCTCCGTGGCCCGTCCCTGATTCGAGCGGTAACGATATGAGTAAAGCGACCCCTTTCAGCAAGATACTGATCGCCAATCGTGGCGAAATTGCCCTGCGCATTCAGCGCAGCGCCCGGGAACTGGGTTACCGCACGGTGGCGGTTTATTCCAGCGCCGACCGCGATGCCCGCCACGCCCTGGAGGCGGATCAGGCGGTTTGTATCGGCGAGGCATTGCCGGCGCAGTCCTATCTGAATATCGACAACATCATCGACGCGGCCAAACGTGCCGGAGCCGACGCGGTGCACCCGGGCTATGGCTTTCTGGCGGAGAATCCGGCGCTGGCGAGAGCGTGCGCCGACGCCGGACTGGTGTTCATCGGCCCCTCCGCCGAGGCCATCGAGGCCATGGGCCACAAGGCCCGTGCCAAGCTGCTGATGGAGCAGGCCGGCGTGCCTTGCGTGCCCGGCTATCAAGGCCAGGATCAAAGCGAGCAACGGCTGCACCGGGAGGCGGATGAGATCGGTTACCCGGTGATGATCAAAGCTACCGCTGGTGGCGGCGGGCGCGGCATGCGTCTGGTGGAAAGCACTGACACCTTCCTGGAGGCGTTGGCCAGCGCCCGTTCGGAGGCGCAAAGCGCTTTTGGTGATCCGGAAGTGATTCTGGAGAAAGCCATCGTCGAACCGCGTCACGTGGAGATTCAGGTGATGGCGGACCGTTACGGCAAGGCGCTGCATTTCGGTGAGCGGGATTGTTCGGTACAGCGCCGTCACCAGAAGGTGGTGGAAGAAGCGCCCTCTCCGGCCGTGGATCAGGCTCTGCGTGAGCAGATGGGTGAGACCGCCGTGAAAGCGGTGCGGGCCATCGGCTATGAAGGCGCCGGTACCTTGGAGTTCCTGTTGGATAGCGAGGGACGGTTCTACTTCATGGAGATGAACACGCGCCTGCAGGTGGAACACCCGGTCACCGAGGCGATCACCGGTGTGGATCTGGTGGCTCTGCAATTGCGAGTGGCCGCCGGGGAACCTCTGGCCCCGGAACAGGATGACATCCGCTTCCGCGGACATGCCATCGAAGTGCGTCTCTGCGCGGAAAGTCCGCGCCAGGGCTTCATGCCGCAGAGCGGCACCCTGGTGCGCTGGCGCGCGCCGCGAACCCTGCGGGTGGACAGTGCGTTGCAGGATGGCGCCGAGGTGCCGCCGTTCTATGACTCGATGGTGGCCAAGTTGATTGCCTGGGGCGAGAACCGGGACGAGGCCCGCCGCCGTCTGGCCACGGGGCTGGAAGAACTGGTGGCGCTGGGGGTGGAAACCAACCAGGGCTTTCTGGCGCGTTGCCTGCGCGATCCGGTGTTCGCCGCTGGTGAGGCCACCACCGCGTTCGTGGAGCAGCGCCAGGGCGACTTGTTGCGCGAGGACGAGGAGCACGGACAGCAACTGCGGGCGCTGGCCGCCGCTTTGTTGTATCTCACTGATAGCGGGGCCGGCAACACCCGGGCTGTTTTGTCTTCCCGATTGCCGCTTATCGTCCGCTATCAACTGCGTGATGAAGACGGCGCCGCTACCCTGACCCGTTTGCAGTCGGATCGTTTGCAGGTGGTCATCGACGACGTCGTCACGGCATTCGGGCTGCTCGGTTTCACCGCTGAAGGAGTGCGGCTGGAACGCGACGGCGTGGTGGAGACGGTAGCGCTGGAGCGTCGTGGAGACGTGTTGTACTTCCTCCATGACGGCGAAGGCTACGCGGTAACGGACTGTACCTACGCCGCCGCTGCCCGGGGCGCCGTTGATGGTGGCGATGGCCGGGTGCGGGCGTCGATGAACGGTCGCCTGGTGTCGGTGGCGGTACACGAAGGCCAGCGGGTGGAAGCCGGCGAAGCGGTGCTGACGCTGGAAGCGATGAAGATGGAGCACGTGCACCGGGCCGGCGTCGGCGGTGTGGTCTCGGTGATCAGCGCCGCGGAAGGAGATCAGGTGACCGCCGGTCGGGTACTGGTGGAAATCGAAGTGGATGCCAGTGAGGAGAGCAAACCGGAATGAGTACGGAGCAAGCGGTATTACTGGAACAACGTGGCCGGGCGCTGTGGATCACGGTGAACCGGCCGGAGAAACGCAACGCCATCAATCAGGCGGTGATCGACGGTATTCGTCAGGGTTATGAGCAGGCCCAGGCGGATCCGCAAGTGCGTGTGATCGTGCTCACCGGCAGCGGTGACAAAGCCTTTTGCGCGGGCGCCGATCTGCGTCCCGGAGAGGGTTTCGTCTTCGATTACGCCAAGCCCAATGCCGACTACGCCGATCTGATGCGCCTCGCCAGTAACAGCACGGTACCGAGCATTGCCCGGGTGAACGGAGTCTGCATGGCCGGTGGCATGGGGTTGCTGTGCATGACCGACATGGCGGTGGCGGTGGACACGGTGCGCTTCGGATTGCCGGAAGTGAAGGTCGGGGTTTTCCCGATGCAGGTGTTGAGTCTGCTGCAGCGTCTGGTGCCGCAACGGGTGCTGCGAGAGTGGTGCTTCACCGGTGAGCCCTTCACCGCCGACGAAGCGTTGCAGGCGGGGCTGGTCAATCATCTGGCGCCGGCGGCGGAACTGGACGCCAAGGTCGAATGGTTGATTGACCGCCTGGTGGACAAATCCCCCACCGCGATTCGCCGGGGCAAGTATGCGTTGCGGGCTATCGAAGCGATGTCCTTCGATCAGGCCATCGCCTACACCGAAACGCAGATTGCCACTCTTGCGCTGACCGAGGACGCCAAGGAAGGCCTGGCCGCGTTCAATGAGAAGCGTGCGCCGGATTGGCCCGGGCGCTAGCGATCCTATCCATATTCCCATAAGCACAACAACAGGAGAGCCGCACCATGACAGTGAATCTCGACGAGGACGCTTTCGGCCGGCATATGGTGGACCGGGTCTGTGTCGGTGACATGAGCACCCGGGCCGCGGATCTGTTTCCGGACAGAGTGGCGCTGGTTTGTGGCGAGCAAAGTCTTACTTACGGTGAACTGGATCGGCGCGCGAATCGCCTGGGCAGCGCTTTGCTGGGCCTCGGTTTGAAGCATCAGGACGTGGTCGGAGTGATGGCCGGCAACTGCCTGGAAATCCTCATTACTTATCTGGCCTGCGCCAAGGCCGGGTTGATCTGCGCACCGGCCAATCTGGGGCTGCGCCCCTCGGAAATCGCCTATTGTTTCCAGGATTCCGCGGCGAAGGTGCTGATCGTGCAGGATCAGTTGTTGGCGGCGGCGAAGGAACTGGTGCCATCGTTGTCGGAGCTTCAGGGGGTGTATTGGACCGGGGCGCGGGCGCCGGAGGCTCTGCCCAGGGACGCCGGTTCGTTCGATGCCTTGCTGGAACAAGGGGACGATGCCGAACTGCAAGTGCCGGTGTTTGATCGTGACGCGGTGCAACTGCTCTACACCAGCGGCACCACTGCTTTGCCCAAGGGCGTGCTCACCAGTCATCTGGCGGTGACCATGGCCGGGCTGTCCGGGGCGCTTGCCCATCAGGCCGATCACAATACCCGGGCGCTAGTGGTGCTGCCGCTGTTTCATTGCGCCATGCTCAATTCCATGACCGTGCCCATGTTCACCGTGGGCGCTCGGGTGATTCTGGCGCCGGGGTTCGATACACCGGAAAACATGCTGGCTCTGATCGAAAAGCACCAGGCCAATGTGATCATGTTTCTGCCGATGATGTACGGCCAGTTGCTGGACGTCGCGGCGCACGGCAACCACGATCTGACGTCGGTGACCCGGGCGGTCTATGCCATGGCGCCGATGCCGGATGAACGGCTGCGTGCTCTGCACGAACTGTTTCCCAATGCCGATGTGGTGCTCGGTTCCGGCCAGACGGAGTTCACTCCGGCCACCTGCATGCAACGTCCGGAGCATCAGTGGAGCAAGGCCGCCACCTGGGGCACCGCCACCGCCATGACGCGGGTGGCGATCATGGACGATCACGGCCGCCTGTTGCCCCGTGGCGAGCCGGGGGAAATCGTCTATCGCGGCCCGCAGACCATGAACGGCTATCTGAACCAGCCGGACAAGACCCGCGAGAGTTTTCAGCATGGCTGGTTTCACAGCGGCGACATTGCCTGGATGGATGAGGACGGCGCCATCTGGTTCACCGACCGCAAGAAGGATGTGATCAAGACCGGCGGTGAAAACGTGGCATCGATCGAGGTGGAGCGCTGCCTGATGGAGCATGAAACCGTGGCGGAAGCGGCGGTGGTGGGGCTACCCCATGAACACTGGGGGGAAGCGATCACCGCGGTGGTGATTCTCAAACCTGGTGCGCGGGCGGACGAAGAGCGGGTGCTGGAGCATTGCCGGGAGCGGCTGGCGGGCTTCAAGGTGCCCAAGGCGGTGCTGTTCACGGAAGAATTTCCACGCACTGGAACCGGCAAAGTGCAAAAGCACATGATTCGCTCCGAGCACGAGGCGTATTACCAGCCGGGCTGACGCTGGTTGACCCTATTCCTTACAACCTGACTACGAAGCCACTGTGGGAAGCTTGCTTGCAAGCGAATGGGCAACTGCCCTGGGGAGTATTCGCGGCCAAGGCCGCTTCCCACAGCGATGGACCGCGAAGCCGCTCCTCTGTGGGCTGTCTTGGCAGCGAATCGGCGTGTAAGCCTCTAATCCCTGGCCGATTTGTGCTTACGCGCCGCCAAACCTCGTTATTTCCCTCCAAATGCTTGTTATTGCACGACATTGACACGGTTTTCCGCGCCAGGGTTTTGACAGCCGTTTTGCCACGGGCAGAATGAAGGCTGACTGGAACTCTTGGGGGAAATGCCGGTCAGCTTCAGACGTTACATCTTTGTTTCTCCTGTTGGTCGGGGTGTTTTCGGTTCCGTTGGACCATGGCGATCCCCGACCCTTGTCGGCGTTCACGGTTTAGCGCTGGCGCGAGGGGGCGGGAAACTGGCAGTATGGCCAGATTCCGCCGCCGGGTGCTGGGGCGCGGCCGTTACTTCGGCGGGCGAGCGGGAAATAACCACAGGCCAATGGAGGCAGAATGAAAAAGTTGGGAATCGTGCTGGCCGGTACCGTCCTGGTGGCGGCTTGCGGTCAACAGGACGGCGGTGAGGATGCCGCCAAGGTGGAGATCAAAACGGACGACCAGAAAGCGTCCTACGCACTGGGTTATCGCAGCGCCGAGCAGATGAGTGCCATGGAGGGACTGGATACCGAAGCGATGATTGCCGGTATCCGCGACGGTCACACTGGCACGGATTCCCGCCTTGGGGATGAGGATCTGAACCAGCTGATCCAGGACTTCCAGATGCGTCTGGTGGAAAAACGCCAGGCCAAACTGGAACAGGAAGCCGAGGATAACCTGAAGAAAGGCGAGGAATTCCTGGCCGAAAACGGCAAGCGTGATGGTGTTACCACCACCGACAGCGGCCTGCAGTACGAAGTGCTGAAGTCCGGCGAGGAAGGCGCGCCGTCTCCCACCGTGGAAGATACCGTTACTGTCCATTATGAAGGCAGCACCACCGATGGTGAGGTGTTCGACAGCTCCATCGAGCGGGACCAGCCGGCTACTTTCGGTCTGGCCCACATTATCCCGGGTTGGCAGGAAGCGCTGCCAATGATGAAAGTCGGTGATAAGTGGAAGCTCTATCTGCCGGCGGAACTGGGCTACGGCAAGCAGGGCGCCGGTGGTGACATCGGTCCTAACGAAGTGCTGATCTTCGAAGTGGAACTGCTGGGTATCCAGGGTCAGGGCGATGATGCCGATGACCAGGCCGCGGAAGAGCCCGCGGCGGACCAAGGCGAATAACACCGCCATTCCGGCCGGCCCTGATGGGTCGGCCGGAAACCGCCAGCTACCCTTGCCCGGCTCGCGCCACTGGCTGCTGGTAAAGGCTCACTATCAGTTGATCTTCCAGGGCGAACCGCTCCTCCAGCGCCACCATCAAGCGCGCCACCCGTTCCGGTAACTCGGTCAGCCGCGTCATGCAGTGGGTCGGATTGTCGTAATCCTCATTGAACGCCAGTGCTTCCTCGGTGGAGGCATCCAGCCTCTGAATCAATTGTTCCGCCCACTGTGGTGGCCCGCTGCCGTAATGGCGCGCCGCTCGCACCAGGGCGTTATAGACCTCGAAATAACCCGCGCTGAGATAGTCCATCAGAACCTGACAGAGGTCCTGGATGCGTTGATGGATGGGGGGATCCGGTTCTTCCCGTGACGGCGTGTGGTCGACGCCCTGTACCTGGCAAAGGAGCACGATCAATTGCCGCCGCTCCTCCAGCCAGGCCTGTACCAGTGCCTCAATTTGCTGCCATTGGGCCAATGCTGTGGAACTGGAACTTGCCATTGTTCGCTCTCCTTTATTCGGGCATGGCTGACAGATTTTTTTCCTTGGGGAAGTCGAGACTAGAACCGGCGAATAGCGGCTGGCAATGGGTGAGAATGGGACAGGATCCGGGTGAAGGGGAAAAAGCGCGGGGTATCAGTGGGTTGCCGTAAAAGATGATTTCTTCATAACCTTCTCGCGTTCTTATAAGTGTCGCGGCATAACGTTTTTCCGAGCCCGGATTTGGCGTGCCGGCGTGTTGCGTGTGAGTCTGCCTGCGAATGGTGGGACAGCAGTGGCCCTCTTCATACAGAAGAGGGCCGCGATACTCAGCCCATCAATGAAGACACCCACGGCCAGATCCAGGGCAGGGCCAGGGCGGTTAGCAGGCCGGTCAGGCCCAGCGCCAGGCCGCCGAAGGCCCCGGCCTTTTCACTGAACTCGAAGGCGCGGGCGGTGCCGATGGCGTGGGCCACCAGCCCGAGGGCGAAGCCGCGGACGCGGTCGTCCTCCACCCGCAGCAGCCGGAACACCGGGCCGGCGGCCAGGGCGCCGACGATGCCGGTGATCGCCACCGCGCCGGCGGCCAGGGAAACATCGCCATTGGTGACTCTCGCTACCTCGATGGCGATGGGCGTGGTGATGGATTTGGGGGCCAGGGAGCCGACCACGGTTTCCGGCGCGCCCAGCCACCAGGCCAGGCCCACCGCCAGCCCGGAAGCCAGCGCCGCGCCAATCACCACCGTGATCAGCAATGGCCGCCAGACGCTGCGCACGGTGTGCAGCTGGCGATACAGTGGCCAGGCCAGGGCCACGGTGGCGGGACCGAGCAGGAAGGAAATCAGCGCGGTCTGGTCACGGTATTCCTCGTAAGGCACGCCGACCAGCGGCAGCACGATGATCACCGGAATGGCGGCAACGATGAACGGGTGAAACAGCGCCATGCTGTTGGATTTGGCGTAGGCCCACTGGGCGAAACGGTAGCTGGCCAGTGTCAGCAACAATCCGAACAGGGGGGTGTGCAGGAGCTCACCTAGCAGAGGAGTGTGTAATAGCTCACCGGACAGGGAAGAGGGAGGAAGTTCAGCCATGGCGCGAGTCTCCTCCACCGCCGTGAGAAGAACGGCGCAGCAGAACCTTCAACAGCAACGTCACCAGCAGCAGGGCGATCAGGGTGCCGAACACCACCGACACCGCCAGGGCCAGGGCATTGTCCTGGTAGCGGTGCCATTGCAGCACGATGCCGACACCGAGAGGGAAGATCAGCAAGGTGATATGGCGGATCAACGCACCGGCGGCCTCGGAGACCTTACCCATCCCCGGCACGCCCAGCATCAGCGCGAACAACAGCAAGACCATACCCACCACGGGTGCCGGCAGTGGCAGGCCGGTGAGGTGGATCAGCACCTCGCCAAGAAATTGAAACAACAACAGAATCAGCAGGCCATCAATCATCAGGATCTCCCGGAAGTCCCTACCTCTGGACAAAGCCCGGAATCACGGCGCTGCGAACCTGGGGTGTGAAACGGAGGGATCGGCGGGAATGACCTGAATCAGGCCTGAAAGGCCCGCGTCGAGTGCCTCCCTGCAGCGTCGCGGCGCCTGGCCCGGAGGCATGAAGCCGGCGGCCAGCGAAAAGGGCCGCCGGCGGGAACCGGTCAGGCGCGTAACGGACGGAACAATTGTACCAGGGCGAACAGCAACAGTCCGGTAAACACCACCAGCGACCAGCCGGGGATGCTCAGGCCAAGAAAGGTCCAGCTGATCTCGGCGCATTCGCCGGAGCCGGAGAGCACCTGCGCCAGAACATCATGGAGCGGAAACACGTCGAGCATATAGTCCAGACCGGGACCGCAACCGGGCACTTGATCCGGCGGCAGGCTTTGCAGCCACAGATGGCGGATGGCGATGCCGCCCCCCACCAGGGCGGCGAGAGCCGTGAGCACGGCATAGATACGCACACCGATACTTCGCGGGCCGTGCAGGAACGCCACCAGCAGAATGGCCATTGCCGCGAACACGGCGACGCGCTGGAAGATACACAGCGGGCAGGGCTCCAGGCCATCCACGTGCTGTAAATACAGGGCGCTGGCCATGGCGATAACACAGGCCAGCAGGGCGAGCCCGTTGAGGGCCCGGGGCGAAGGCAGTTTGGACCACATCGATTTGATTCCTTTCTGGCTCAGGCTGGGCCTGGTTTATTTTTTCGAATCGCTGGCAGGCTGATTCGCGAGCAAGCTCGCTCCCACAGCGGCTCTGTAGCCCCTCCCTGTGGGAAGCTGCCTAGGTAGCGAATACTGTCCACGGATCGCGATCCCCCCTCAACTTCAGGGACATGATGGTATGGAGTGCGGGGCGGACACAATGGTTCCCGCGCCGCCGTCAGTCCTTGAAATAGGTGGCCAGATAGCTTTCGAAATCCATGTCGTCGGCGGTCTCCCAGGCGGCTTGTTCGGTCAGGCTGTGCCGGGCCAGCGTGGCCAGTTGCGCCTCGCGGTCGGCGTCCAGCGGCCGGGAGCGGAAGTGGTCCCTGTGGGCCAGGGCCTGGTTCATAGCGAACTGGAAGAAGGTCTGGTCGCGGCTTTCCAGCTTGTCCATGATCTGCCCGGATGGCGTGGCGTCCGGTTCTTCCACCTTCAAACGCTGACGCTGCAAGGCGTCGCAATAGTTGTTGCCACCGTGACAGCGGTCGAACAACTCGGCGATCGGCACCATCTGGTCCAGCTTCTCCAGCGCCCACTGTTTCAGGGTCACGCTCTCACCCCAGTTATTCAGAGCCACGGAGGTATCCCGGCCGTTGTAGACCACCTGACGCAGATTGTCCTTGCTGGCGTTGAGATCGCAGCTTTCCAATTGCGGAGAGGTGCGCAACAGGCAATAGGTGGCGAACAGGTCGAGGAAGCGGATTTCCTGCTGGTTGATGCCCACCGGTTCGAACGGGTTGAGATCCAGAGCGCGGATCTCGATGTACTCGACGCCGCGCCGCTTGAGCGCCAGGGTGGGGCGCTCGCCTTTGTTGATGGTCCGTTTGGGCCGGATCGAGGAGTAGTACTCGTTTTCGATTTGCAGGATGTTGGCGTTGAGTTGTTGATAGTCGCCTTTGGCATTCAGTACGCCGATGGCGTCGTAGGCCGGTTCCGGTGTTTTGATGGCGTGGGTCAGCGTCTCCACGTATTCATCGAGATTGTTGTAGCTGATCGCCAGGGAGGACTGAGCGTTGTTCTGGTAGCCCAGATCACTCATCCGCAGGCTGGTGGCATGGGGGCGGTAGAGGCTGTGGTCGAAGCGCTCCAGCAGATGGTGCTCGCGGCCGGCCAGGAACGACGCGCACAATGCCGGCGAAGCGCCGAACAGGTACACCAGCAACCAGGAGTAACGCTGGAAATTACGGGTCAGGTCAAAGTAACGCCGGGAAATGAAATCCTGCAGCGGCTCGTCACTGCCTTCCTGGGCCTGGTGCAACTGCCAGAACGATTCCGGGAAGGAGAAGTTGTAGTGAATGCCGGCGATGGTTTGCATCTTGCGGCCGTAGCGATGGCCCAGGCCGATCCGGTAAATATGCTTCATGCGGCCCACGTTGGAACTGCCGTAGTGGGCCACCGGCACCTCGCTGTCCTCCGTCACCCGGCAGGGCATGGAATTGACCCACAACAGCTCATCGCCGATGTGGCGGTAAGTGTAGCGGTGCAATTGATCGAGGAATTCCAGCGGGCTGTGCAGGTCGCTGCTGGCGGGCGTGATGAACTCCAGCAACGCTTCGGAATAGTCCGTGGTGATGTAAGGGTGAGTCAGGGCCGAGCCGAGCGCTTCGGGATGGTTGGTTTGCGCCAGGTTGCCATCGGTGCTGATGCGCAGGCTCTCTTTCTCGATGCCCCTTCGAATGCCCGCCAGGGTGCTGGCGGCGTCGGAGTCCAGAAGGGCCTGAATGCGTTGACTGAGCAGGTCGGTCATGGGGCTGTCCCATTCTTGGGGCGATGATCTGGGCGGCGATCAGGCGGTATCGGGCCGCCGCCCGTGTTGATGTTTTGTTACCGGCGGTGTGCCGCCGGTCTGGCCGGCACACCGCCCGCGGGCTGACTCACTGAAGACTAGCCGCGCTTCTTCTGTTGCTCCAGTGCTTTGGCGAAAGCCGCGCCCAGCGCGCCTTGCGGTGCCGCCGCCGGTTTGTTGCCGCCGCCACGCTGACGTTGGCCCCCGCCGCCACGCCGGCCTTTGCCCGCCGGTGCGCCCGGACTTTGACCAGCCTGACGCTCCTGATGGCGATCGTCCATACGCATGGTCAGGCTGATGCGCTTGCGCGCCTGATCCACTTCCAGCACCTTCACCTTGACGATATCGCCGGGGTTGACCACATCGTGAGGATCCTCGACGAATTTATCGGCCAGCGCCGACACGTGCACCAGACCATCCTGATGCACGCCGATGTCGACGAAGGCACCAAAGTTGGTGACGTTGGTCACCGCGCCTTCCAGAATCATGCCCGGCTTCAGATCGGCCAGGGTTTCCACCCCTTCCTTGAACTCCGCCGCCTTGAATTCCGGACGCGGGTCGCGGCCCGGCTTTTCCAACTCGCCGAGGATGTCGGTGACGGTGGGCAGACCGAAATGCTCGTCGGTGAACTCGACCGGTTTGACGCTCTTCAGGAACGGGATGTCGCCGATCAGGTCCTTGATCGGGCGGTCGTGCTGTTTGGCGATCCGCTCCACCACCGGATAAGCCTCCGGGTGCACGGCGGAACCGTCCAGCGGGTTCTCGCCGTTCATCACCCGCAGGAAGCCGGCGGCCTGCTCGAAGGTCTTTTCCCCCAGACGTGGCACCTGCTTAAGAGCATCACGATTGTTGAAGGCACCGTTCTTCTCGCGGAAGCTGACGATGTTGCCGGCTATGGTGCTGTTGAGGCCGGCGATGCGCGCCAGCAACGGCGCGCTGGCGGTGTTCACGTCCACGCCGACGGCGTTCACGCAGTCTTCCACCACCGCGTCCAGGGAGCGTGACAGTTTCACCTGGCTGACATCATGCTGGTACTGGCCGACGCCGATGGATTTCGGGTCGATCTTGACCAGCTCCGCCAGCGGGTCCTGCAGACGGCGGGCGATGGACACGGCGCCACGGAAGGACACATCCAGTTCCGGGAATTCCCGCGCCGCCAGTTCGGAAGCGGAGTACACCGAAGCGCCGGCCTCGGACACCATGATCTTCTGGATCGGTTGCTTGTCCTTGAGTGCCTTGACCAGCTCGCCGGCCAGCTTGTCGGTTTCACGGCTGGCGGTGCCATTGCCGATCGCCACCAGATCCACCTGATGCTTGACGCTCAGTTTGGTCAACGCCGCCAGGGACTGCGCCCATTGGTTTTTGGGCTGGTGCGGGAAAACCGTGGTGTGTTCCAGCAGTTTGCCGGTGGCGTCCACCACCACCACCTTGACTCCGGTACGCAATCCCGGGTCCAGGCCCATGGTGGCTTTCGGACCCGCCGGCGAGGCCATCAGCAGGCTCTTGAGGTTGCGGGCGAACACCTGGATGGCCTCTTCCTCGGCCAGTTCGCGCACGCGGCCGAGCAGTTCGGTTTCCAGATGGGTGTTGAGTTTGATTTTCCAGGTCCAGCGCATTACCTCGCCGAGCCAGTTATCGGCGGCACGGCCCTGATCACGCCAGCCGGCCACTTCACGAACCATGGCCACGCAGGGATGGGGTTCGGCGCTTTCCAATTCTTCCGGCAGCACCATGGCGACATGCAGCACGCCTTCGTTACGGCCGCGAAACAGCGCCAGAGCACGGTGGCTGGGAATGCTCTTGAGGGCTTCCTGGTGTTCGAAGTAGTCACGGAACTTGGCGCCTTCCTCTTCCTTGCCCTCCGCCACCCGGGACTGGATCTGGGCCCGTTCCCAAAGGAAGGTGCGCATGCGGGTGAGCAGTTCGGCGTTTTCGGCGAAGCGTTCCATCAGGATCTGCTTGGCGCCATCCAGGGCATCCTTGGCGGAAGCGATCTTGTGCTCTTCGTTGAGATAACCGGCGGCTTCGCCCTCCGGGTCCAGGCCAGGATCGTTCAGCAGAGCATCCGCCAACGGCTCCAGGCCGGCCTCGCGGGCCATCTGAGCGCGGGTGCGGCGCTTGGGCTTGTACGGCAGATACAGATCCTCGAGCCGGGTCTTGGTGTCCGCCTCGCGGATCGCCTTCTCCAATTCCGGAGTCAGCTTCTCCTGCTCGTCGATGCTCTTGAGGATTGCCTCGCGGCGCTCCTCCAGCTCGCGCAGGTAGCGCAGCCGCTCTTCCAGGTTCCGCAGCTGGGTATCATCCAGTCCGCCGGTGGCTTCTTTCCGGTAGCGGGCGATAAACGGCACGGTGGCCCCTTCGTCCAGCAGGGCCACGGCGGCGGTCACCTGTTGCGGCTGGGCGTTGAGTTCCTGGGCGATGATCTGTTCGATGCTCTGCATGGGTATTCCTGGATTGCACGCTGATCCGCATCACGCCGGCGTTTCCGGCACGTATATAAGAAACGACCGGAATCATAGGGAATGACTCCGGTCGTTCATAGATTGACTTGCCCGGATGGCTGTGGTTATCGCCGAAGATCAGCGCAATACCCGGTCGATTTCCGCCAGTAGCTCCGCTTCCCTGGGAGGCTTGACGATGTAGCCGGAGGCGCCCTGGCGTTCCCCCCAGACCTTGTCGGTCTCCTGGTCCTTGGTGGTCACCAGGATCACGGGAATGCCTCCCAGATCCGCATCCCGGGTGATCTTGCGGGTGGCCTGGAAACCATTCAGTTCCGGCATCACCACATCCATCAGAATCAGGTCCGGCCGTTCGCTGCGCGCCCGTTCTATGCCTTCCACGCCGTTCACGGCGGTGATCACCTGATGCCCCTGTCCCTCGACGATCCTCGCCAGGTTGGTGAGCTGGGTGGGTGAATCGTCCACCACCAGTATCTTGGCCATGCGTGTTATCCCCCCTAAAAACAGCACGTCGTGAAAATGATAGCAGTCCGTCCGACAAAGGTAAGCTGATGAAAAACGTCAGCCGGGTGCCGTTTCCGGGCAGGCCGCGGATCGGCACATCGGGTGTCGACAGTAATCTTTATATACAATCTTAATCATCGTAAAACTTGCCCGCCGTCACAGTGACGGGTATGAGACGGGTCATTCGGCAGTCAAAACGATTCGGGAAGCCTCATGAGCGAACAAGTGGACAAGATTCTGGTGGTGGACGACGACGCCCGCCTGCGCGGCCTGCTGCAACGGTTCCTCGAGGAGCAGGGCTACGCGGTGAAAGCGGTGGCGGACGCCGAGCAGATGGACCGGGCCCTGTCCCGGGAGATCTATTCGCTGATGGTTCTGGACCTGATGCTGCCTGGCGAGGACGGCCTGTCGATCTGCCGGCGCCTGCGCGAGAGTGAGAACGACCTGCCGATCATCATGCTCACGGCCAAGGGGGATGACGCCGAGCGCATCGAAGGGCTGGATGCCGGCGCCGACGATTACCTGCCCAAGCCATTCAATCCGAAGGAGCTGAGCGCGCGTATCCGCGCGGTACTGCGCCGTCACGTACGCGAAGTACCGGGGGCGCCAAGCAAAGCGGAAGGCAGTGTGGACTTCGGGCCCTGGACGCTGGACCTGTCCAGCCGCACGCTGAGCCGTGATGGTGAGCCGCAGGCGTTGACCACCGGTGAGTTCGCCGTGCTCAAAGCGCTGATCCAGCATCAGCGGGAGCCGCTGACCCGGGATAAGTTGATGAGCCTGGCCCGGGGGCGGGAATGGTCCGCCATGGAGCGTTCCATTGATGTGCAGGTGTCGCGGCTGCGCCGCCTGCTGGAGGAGGATCCCTCCAAGCCCCGCTACATCCAGACCGTATGGGGCGTGGGTTATGTGTTCGTGCCGGACTGACATCATTCGCTTACACGCATCACGTCGGCGCGCTAAACTCAAATCCGGTTTACGAGCCCTTGGAGATATGAATTCAGGCCGGTATGGGCGGCTCGTGAATCACGGCTGGCGGATCAATTTTCGCGGCTTGGGCGCCCGGTTCGCTTCCCACGGAGAGCGCTACCAGGCCGCTGTGGGAAGCTGCTTTAGCAGCCAATGGAGTCTTGCGTGTTAGCGGTCTGTTCCCGTTCCCACAATGGGCACTACGAAGCGGCCGTGGGAGCGGCTCGCGAGCTGTGATTGGAATGAGACCCTATGCCCAAACTTTACCCCCGCACCGCCTTTTTCCGCGCGGCCCTGATCGTCGGGCTGGTAATCGGCCTGAGCCAGGCCATCACCCTGTGGTTTTTTGCCCGTAACGCCTATCTTCCGGGTATTCGTGAGTACGCCCGTCTTACCGCCCTGCAAGCGGAACTGATCTTCGAGGAGGGCGCCGACAGCGACTTTCTGGAAGAGCGCCTGGGAGCCACCACCGGTATTGGCGTGGGAACGCCACCGAGTTTGCGAGAGCCGGACAGCCTGTTGCTCACGCGGCCGGTGGTGAATCAGTTCGGTGACGAACTGGCGGGGTTGCTGGACGAGCCGGTGACGGTTCGGCTGGAAGACGCCCGCCAACCAGTGTTGTGGGTCAACGCACCGTCGTTCGAAGGCGCCTGGCTGCGCGTGCCGATGGTGTTCTTCCGCGACTATGACCGCTATCTGTTGCTGGGTTGGGGGGTCACCGTGCCGCTGCTGGCGGTGATCGGTGGCTTGCTGATTGCCCGTAGCCTGAACCGGCCGCTGCGCCGGCTGGCCCGGGTCGCCCTCAAAGTCGGCCGGGGGGAAGCGGTGCCGGTGCTGGACGATACCATCGGTCCCACCGAGATCCAGGCGGTGAACCGCGCCTTCAACCGCATGACCCGGGATCTGCAACAGGCGCAGCGGGACCGGGCTTTGCTGCTGGCGGGGGTGTCCCATGATTTGCGCACGCCGCTGACCCGGCTGCGTCTGTCCGCCGAGTTCCTCGACGACGAAGAGCTGTCCCAGGGCATCATCGCCGACATTGAGGACATGGACGCGATTCTCGAGCAGTTCATCGCTTTCATTCGCGACGGCGCCGACGAGCAGCCTTCCTATGAAAGCCTCAACGCGTTGATCGAGGAAGTGTGCGGCAAATACCCGGCGGAGCAGCTCCGTATCACTCTGGCCGAGGTGCCGCGCCTGATGCTCAAGCGGCTCACCGCCAAGCGCATGCTCACCAATCTGATCACCAACGCGCTCAAATACGGTGCCGCGCCGGTGGAGATCCACACCATAATGGATGACAACGCAGTGTTGCTGATCGTCCGCGATCATGGTCGAGGGGTGCGCGAGGAAGACATCCCCATGCTGTTGCAGCCGTTCTCTCGTGGCGAGAAGGCACGCACGCTCAGCGGCAGCGGCCTGGGCCTGGCCATCGTCAAGCGCATCGTCGACATGCACCATGGCCAGATGGCGCTGGACAATCACCCGGAAGGCGGCTTGCAGGTGCGTATTCGCTTCCCGGTCACCGGCCAACTGGTGCAGCCGGAGACGCTCTCCGCCGGGGTGCGGTGAACCGGAGCTGGTGACGTCAAGCGCCATCCATGGGCCACCGCCGTTGAAGAGCCGGCTTGCACGCAACACGGCTACTGCCAAGGCAACGGGCTTCCCACGGATTGGGCTACGAAGCCGCTGTGGGAAGCGGCCTTGGCCGCGAATGCCTCCGGGCCGTTGACCATTCGCTTGCAAGCAAGCTTCCCACAGCGGCTTCGTGGTTCGGTCTGTGTGAAGCGGTCGGGCGGTTAATGGTCGGTGGCCCGCTCCACCGCCTGGCCGGCGCAGAACACCAGCAGGCCGCCCAGAGCCAGAGCGGTGCCCACCAGTCCGGTGGTGGACCAGGGCAGGTCGCCACGGGTGGCGACGCCGGCCAGCCAGGCGCCGAGGGCGTTGGCCAGGTTGAAGGCGGCGTGGTTGAGGGACGCGGCCATGGTCTGGCCGTCTCCGGCCACATCCATCAGCCGCGTCTGCAATGCCGGCCCGAGCGCCATGCTGGTGCCCACCAGACCCACGAACAGCAGCCCCCACCACATTGAATTGGCGGCCACGAAGAACAACCCCTGAATCACCGCGCACCAGATCAGAATGCCGGGGATGGATTTCATCAGGTTGCCATCGGCGGCCCGGGCGCCGGCCAGGGTGCCGAGAATGGTGCCGATACCGAAGATCGCCAACACCAGCGGACCCAGAGATTCGTCCATGCCGGCTTGCTCGGTGAGGGTCGGCATCACATAACTGAACACCGCGAACATGCCGCCGAAACCGATGCTGGCGATGCCCAGGGTGAACAACACCCGATGTTTGAGCAGCGCGGACAGCTCACGTAGCGGACTGGCGTGCGGGTCCACCGGTTGCGCCGGCACGAACAGCCTCACCATCAGAGCGGTGAGCAGGGCAATGGCGCCGACCCCGGCGAACGCCACTGGCCAACCGAACTGATTCCCGGCCCAGGTGCCCAGGGGCGCGCCCAACAGGATTGCCACGGTCAGGCCGGTCATCACCCGGGCCACCGCCCGTGCCCGTTGATGGAACGGCACCGCCGATGCCGCCACCAGGGCGGCGACGCCGAAATAGGCGCCATGGGGCAGGCCGGCGATGAAACGGAGCGCGATGAAGGACCAGAATCCCGGCGCCAGGGCACTGGCGAGATTCCCCAGCGCGAACACCAGCATCAGAATGATCAGTAGGGCCCGCCGTGGCACCCGGGCCGCCAGAGTGGAAATGATCGGCGCACCCACCACCACGCCCAGGGCATAGCTGCTGATGGCATAGCCCACGTCCTGCGGGTCCACCTGCAGATCCAGGGCGATCCGGCTGAGCAGGCCCATGATGACGAATTCCCCGGTGCCGATGCCAAAGCCGCCCAGCGCCAGGGCCAGCTCGGCGATGCGGGGGTGCCTGGCCATGGCGGCCTTGCCGGTTTGGGTGGACATGGACGCTCCTTGCCGCCGTGCGGAAAAAACAAAAAGCCGCCGGAGAAGCCGGCGGCCGGGAATGAGGTAAGGAAGGACGCTATTGTGACGGAATTATTCCTAAACAAAAGAAAAGATTTTGTTTATGGCATTGATGAGAAAAGCCAATGCCCTGATGGTGACGATCGCGTCGCGATTTCACCGCGCCGGGTGCGGATTCGCATCGTGAATCCGGTACACTCTGTGTTCATCAATGTGAGGGAGGCGCCGCCATGGAAGCGCGGTACACCATAAGCGAAGACGATTATGTCCGTGCCGCCGGATTGTTTGCCCGGCCGACGCCCAGGGCGAAGGTGGTCTACGCATTGGTACTGGCGGTTCTGGTGGTGCTGGCGCTGTTTGGGCCGCCGGTGGTGCGGGCCGGGGCGATGGGCGGCCTGATCGGTGGCGGTGTGACTTTCCTGCTGCTGCGGTTATTGGTCGCGCCCTGGCTTTCACGGCGCCATTATCGGAGCTACAAAGCGATTCAGGAACCCACCACGATGGCCCTGATGGACGCCGGGATCCGCTTCGAGGCGGAGAGCGGCACCGCCATGGTCAGCTGGGACAAGATACGGAAATGGCGCCATAACGACCGCTATATTCTGATCTATCCGATGCCGCGCTTGTACTACATCGTGCCCAAGGCGGCGACCGGGCCCGGATTCGACCCGGCGCTTCTGATCAAGGCGTTGAGCGCCCGGGTTGGCGAGGCGCGCTGAATCCCGTTGTCGGCGAGCCCTAGCCACCGAGCATCCGGAACAGCGGCGGCAAACCGAACGCCAACAGCAGACTCACCGCCAGACCCAGCATCGCTTTCATCGCATCCGACATCACCACGCGCGCGGTTTCCCGCGTCGAGGGGGTGAACATGTGCATGGAGATGGCGAATTCCCGTCCGGCCAGCAGCCCCAGGAACACCCAGGTGGTGGACATGGGAATGCTGCTCATCTCCTTGAATACGAACAGAATGATGGCGTAGATGAAATCGATGATGGTGGCGGCCCGGATATCCACGGTGCCGGTCTTGGTGGTGACGATGCGCTGGATGGCGCCGCCGGCGGTTTTGAAGATCCAGGCGTGCAGAACCAGCAGCACCAGGAGTGATAAAAAGAACTGCTGACCATCCAGCTCCCGCGGCAGGTAGGCGTAGATGTTGGCCAGATCCTGGATCAGCCACTGGCTCCACAGGAAACCGGTGGAGGCCCATTGCAACGCGATCCAGTAGGCGGGCACGGGGTTGCCGTAGGTGCGGTCGAAATACTCGGTCAGATGCCGGATCACGAACCGGTAGGTGAACAAGGCGACGACGAACGCCACGGCGTACCCGAGCCCGGACTTGCTCAGCATCGACTGCACGTTGCCGGCGGCGAATACCGACAGCACCAGAAAGGTAGTGCTTACCGGTATGCCGTAGCGGGTCAGAATCAGGATGGCCAGCGGTGGAATCACATAAAGCCAGGTGATGCCCTGTTCGGGCATGGGGAATTTTTCCAGACGGCCATAGGCCGGATCCCCGCCGTGACTGAACCATCCGTACAGCAGCACGATTACCAGAATGGCGCTGGCGAAGGCCCACAGTAGCCACCAGGGGCGGTGATGGTTCGAGGAGATAAAGGTACCCAGGGTTTGGATGGCGTCGTTGGCGACAATCGAATACGCCGCCAACAGGAAACCCGCTACCATCAGAATGTCGCCCATATTCCCGTTCCTTGTGAATGAAGTCCGTCAACCAGCCTGTGCCTGATTGTTTACGACTCTATGACGTGGCGGGAAAAGCGTTATGCTGGCATCAGCTCGTGATCAGGAGAACAACGATGACTGAAGACAAACGCCGCCGCTATTCCGCGCCGGTGGTGGACGGTATTGCCAAGGCGCCGAGTCGGGCCATGTTGCGTGCCACCGGGTTTACCGACGAGGACTTCCAGAAACCGCAGGTCGGCATCGCCTCCACCTGGAGTCGGGTGACACCCTGTAACATGCATATCGACGGTCTCGCCCGCGAGGCCGGTGAAGGCGCTGACGCTGCCGGTGGCAAAAGCGTGATCTTCAATACCATTACCATCTCCGATGGCATCGCCAATGGCACCGAAGGGATGAAGTACTCCCTGGTTTCCCGCGAGGTGATCGCCGATTCGATCGAAACCGTGGCCGGTTGCGAAGGCTTCGACGGGTTGGTGGCCATCGGCGGCTGCGACAAGAATATGCCCGGCTGCCTGATGGGACTGGCGCGACTTAACCGGCCGTCGGTGTTCGTTTACGGCGGTACCATCAAGCCCGGTCCCGGGCACACCGATCTGATTTCCGTGTTCGAGGCGGTGGGGGCCTACACCAAGGGCGACAAGCGTCTGATCGAGGTGGAGCAGGTGGAAAAGGTGGCGGTGCCTGGCGCCGGCTCCTGTGGCGGGATGTACACCGCCAACACCATGGCCAGCGCCATTGAGGCCCTGGGCATGAGCCTGCCGGGCAGTTCCGCGCAGAACGCCGAATCCGCTGACAAGCTGGCCGACTGCCGGGCCGCTGGCGCCGCCGTGCTGGATCTGTTGGAACGGGACATCAAGCCCAGCGACATTTTGACCCGGGAAGCGTTCGAGAACGCCATCACCGTGGTCATCGCCCTGGCCGGTTCCACCAATGCGGTGCTCCATTTGATGGCCATGGCCCACACCATCGGCGTGCCGCTGAGCCTGGAAGACTTTACCCGCATCGGTGAAAGAGTACCGGTGCTGGCGGACGTGCGCCCCAGCGGGCATTACCTGATGAGTGAACTGGTGGCCATCGGCGGCATTCAGCCACTGATGAAAACGTTACTGGAGGAAGGGCTGCTGCACGGTGACTGCCTCACCGTCACCGGCCGTACCCTGGCGGAAAATCTGGCCGGGGTAGCGCCCTATCCCGACGAACAGAACATCATTCGCGCGCTGGATAACCCGATCAAGAAAGACAGCCATCTGCGTATTCTCCACGGCAACCTGGCGCCGACCGGCGCGGTGGCCAAGATCACCGGCCATGAAGGCACCCACTTCAGTGGCAAGGCACGGGTATTTTCCTCCGAGGAAGAGGCCACCGTTGGCATCATGGAGGGCGCCGTGGTGGCCGGCGACGTGGTGGTGATCCGCTACGAAGGCCCGCGCGGTGGCCCGGGCATGCGAGAAATGCTGACGCCCACTTCGGCGATCATGGGACGTGGTCTGGGCCAGGACGTGGCGCTGATCACCGATGGCCGTTTTTCCGGTGGCAGCCACGGTTTCGTAGTGGGCCACATTACTCCCGAGGCGCAGGAAGGCGGTCCCATTGCCCTGGTGGAGGACGGTGACGAAATCGTCATCGACGCGGAGAGCAACACCATCACCCTGAAAGTGTCCGAGCAGGCGATGATCGAACGTCATGCCCGCTGGCAGGCACCGGCACCGCGCTATACCCGCGGAGTGCTGGCCAAGTACGCCCGCACCGTGGGTTCGGCTTCCCGGGGCGCGGTGACCGACGGCGACTGAGCGGTGGAAGAAGAGCCGGACGCCGGACGCTAAAGTCAAAACCCGGGGCTGAGGGCATTGCGGAAATAAAAAATTGCCGGGAGCAATTTTTAACGTTGCTGCGCGACGGCCCGAAGGGTGACCGCCATGGACGGCGGTCATAAAAAAGGTTCCTCGCGGTTTAGCGGGAAGGGTCGCTCCGGCGGGGGGCTCCCGCATTGCCCGGTTACCTCGAAGACCTCCCTTCAGAGGGGGCTACAGCGCCGCTGTGGGAAGCTTGCTGGCAAGCGAATCGCCAACGGCTCAGGGCATTCGCGGCCAAGCGGAGCGCCGCCCGGGCCGCTTCCCACAGCGGCTTCGTGGCGGATCCGTGGGAGCCCCGCTTGCTGACGAATTCCGGCCCTCTGGTGTTGGGATATTCGCTTGCCAGCAAGCTTCCCACAGCGGCTTCGTGGCGGATCCGTGGGAGCCCAGCTTGCTGGCGAATTCCGGCCCTCTGGTGTTGGGATATTCGCTTGCCGGCAAGCTTCCCACAGCGGCTTCGTGGCGGATCCGTGGGAGCCCAGCTTGCTGGCGAATTCCGACCCTTTGGTGTTGGGATATTCGCTTGCCAGCAAGCTTCCCACGGCGGCTTCGTGGCGGACCTGTGGGAGACCAGCATGCTGGCGAATTCCGGCCCTCTGGTGTTGGGATATTCGCTTGCCAGCAAGCTTCCCACAGCGGCTTCGTGGCGGATCCGTGGGAGCCCAGCTTGCTGGCGAATTCCGGCCCTCTGGTGTTGGGGTATTCGCTTGCCGGCAAGCTTCCCACAGCGGCTTCGTGGCGGATCCGTGGGAGCCCAGCTTGCTGGCGAATTCCGACCCTTTGGTGTTGGGATATTCGCTTGCCAGCAAGCTTCCCACGGCGGCTTCGTGGCGGACCTGTGGGAGACCAGCATGCTGGCGAATTCCGGCCCTCTGGTGTTGGGATATTCGCTTGCCAGCAAGCTTCCCACAGCGGCTTCGTGGCGGATCCGTGGGAGCCCAGCTTGCTGGCGAATTCCGGCCCTCTGGTGTTGGGGTATTCGCTTGCCGGCAAGCTTCCCACAGCGGCTTCGTGGCGGATCCGTGGGAGCCCAGCTTGCTGGCGAATTCCGACCCTTTGGTGTTGGGATATTCGCTTGCCAGCAAGCTTCCCACGGCGGCTTCGTGGCAGATCCGTGGGAGACCAGCTTGCTGGCGAATACAGCGGCTGGTAACCCCTTCCGGTTACAGACCCGTGCCCATGATTGAAGCGCCGTGGCCCGCTAAACCGCGATGAACCATAGAAAAGCGTTTTAGTGCTTGCCAGGGCGTTGGGTCTGGTTTTGCATTATCGGCGTCTGGCGTCCAACTCAATCCGGCGCGCGCCGGAATCCCACACCGAACCGGTTGAGCATATTGATCACGCCGATCACATAAGTGAGATCGGTGCATTCCTGCTCGGTGAACTGATCCGCCAGCGCCTGGTAAAGCGCCTCGTCATCGTGGCTGGCGTCGCTGAGGCGGGTCAGGTGATCGGTCCAGGCCAGGGCGGCCCTTTCCCGTTGGCTGAACCAGGGCGCTTCGTGCCAGCCTGGCAGGGTGTCCAGCACTTCGTTGGGAATGCCTCGGTTGCGGGCGTCCGCGGCGTGCATGGACATGCAAAACAGACAGCCATTGATCTGCGAAGCGCGCAGCTTCACCAGTTCCACCAGGCGATGTTCCAGGCCGGTGGCATCGATGACTTTCTGGGTGGCGAACACCGCCTTCATGGTGTCCGGTGAGGCGCTGTAGAAATCGAAGCGGGCTTTCATCTTTTCCTCCTCAACAAGAGCGTTATTCCGGCTGGTGACGGAAGCCGACATTGAACCGGTTCCACATGTTGATGACACCGATGGCGTAGGTCAGATCGGTGCGTTCTTTTTCGCTGAAGTGGGTGGCCAGATAGTCGTATTCCGCCTCGTCGTCATGATGGCCTTCGCCGAGGCGGGTGAGGCGTTCGGTCCAGGCCAGGGCGGCCCGTTCCCGTTCGCTGAACCAGGGTGCTTCACGCCAGCCGGACACGGTATCGAGCACTTCATTGGGCACGCCGGCGGCGCGGGCATCACGGGCGTGCATGTGGACGCAGAAGGCGCAGCCGTTGATCTGCGACGCTCGTATCTTGATCAATTCCAACAGACGGTGATCCAGGCCGGTATTCTCGATCACTTCCGAGGTGCCGAGCATGGCTTTCATGGTGTCCGGCGAAGCGGTGAAGAAGTTGATACGGGCTTTCATGATTGCTCCTGTTAAGCAAACAGGCCTGTTGAACAGGCCGGATGGCAAAGAGGTTGAAAAGCCGGTTCAGATTAGGGCTGAATTGGAAGGCTTGGCAGATCCAATTTGAACGGTTTTGGGAGACCAATTTGCAAATCCATTTACCGCTGAATGGCTCCGGCACGGTGCCCCAGCGGCTCTACCGCGACCTGCGCTCGGCACTGGTGGAGGGCCGTCTGGCTCCCGGCCAACGGTTGCCACCCAGCCGTGCCTTGGCGGCGGAGCTGGGTATTGCCCGTCAGGCGGTGGTGGATGCCTATGAGCGTTTGGTTGCCGAGGGCTTCCTTGAAGCGCGCCGGGGGGCCGGAACCTTTGTTTGTCGGTTGCCACCAGTGGTGACCGGAGAACAGGCGGAACCGGGAGTGGGGCCGGGCTGTCATTGGCGTCCGTTACCCGTATGGGGAGACCGGGAGGCGCCGCGCCGCTATAACTTCTCCGGTGGCGTGACCGACCGGCGTCTCCTGCCGCTGGCGGATTGGCGGCGGGCAGTGATGCGTGCGCTGCGCGAGGAGGCCCGCGACCGCACCCTGCAGGGCGAATGCCAGGGGGACATCGGTTTGCGCGAAGGGATCGCCCATTATCTGGGTTACAGTCGCGGTTTGCCGTGCTCGGCGGATGACGTCATGGTCACCCAGGGGGCCATGCAGGGAATGGATTTGCTATCCCGGGTACGGATCGCGCCGGGGACGGTGGTGGCGGTGGAGGAACCGGGCTATCCGCCGGCGCGCTGGGTGTTTGAATCCTATGGTGCCCATGTGGTGGGAGTGCCGGTGGATGAACAGGGGCTGTGCGTGGACCAGGTGCCGGAGGCGGCTTCGATGATCTATGTGACGCCATCTCATCAGTTTCCCCTGGGTATGCCAATGACCCTGGAGCGGCGGCTGCGACTGCTGGATTTCGTTCGCGGGCGCGACGTGCTGATCGTCGAGGACGATTACGATGGCGAATTCCGCTTCGACGGCCGGTCCCTGGAAGCGCTCAAGAGTCTGGACCGGCACCAGCAGGTGGCGTATCTCGGCTCGTTCTCCAAGGTGCTGCATGCGGATCTGCGACTCGGCTACATGATCATGCCGAAGGGGCTGCAACCGGCGCTGCGCCAGGCCAAGAGCCTGACCGACGGGCGTGCCCCCAATCTGATGCAAAAAGCCCTGGCCAATCTGATCCAGGAGGGCGCTTTCGTCCGCCACTTGCGTCGCATGCAGAGGCTTTATCAAGGGCGCCGGGAGCGATTACTGGTGGCGCTGGCGCGGCGGCCGGATCTGTGGAACTGTTTGCCCCAGGTGGCCGGCATTCATCTGGCGCTGGCATTCCGGGAATCGGTGGACAAGCTGGAAGCCCGCTTGCTTGGCGCGGGCATCAACGCGGAAGATCTCGGTGACTTTTACGCTTCGTCCGAAGGGACGAAGGGACTGTTGATCGGCTTCGGTATGATCGATGACGAAGATATCGACGTCGGCGTACGCGCGCTGGCGCGGGCCTTGTCGTAACAATCCGCGTTGATCTCGCGCTCATTCCCGGGCTGCCCCGGGATCCCTTCCGGGGGGCGCGTCACTTCATGGAGGGCGATGCCGGATCAAGTCCGGCATGACGGTTTTCAGGTCTTTGGGTTTGGCGTGTCAGCATGCCGGCGTGTTGATCGTCGGAGTCCGTGAATCAAGGAGAACAATCAATGACCTATCTTCGCTTCCGTCAGTTGTGTTTGGTGGCCAGCCAGTTGGAACCGGTGGTGGAGGACCTGGCCGACGTTTTCGGGATTCAGGTGTGCCATCGGGATCCGGCGGTGCAGGCGTTCGGCCTGCATAACGCACTGTTGCCAGTGGGCAACACCTTCATCGAAGTCGTGGCGCCGACTCGTGAGGACACCACCGCCGGCCGTTTTCTACGGCGTCGGGGCGGGGACGGCGGTTACATGGTGATCCTCGATACCGACGATGTGGACCGCTGGGGGCCTCATGTGGATGCGCAGGGCGTGCGAGTGGCCGCTTTTCTTGGCCATGGCGATTATCGGGGCATGCAGTTGCATCCCAAGGATCTGGGCGGCACGTTGCTGGAAATCAACCACACCCGCTACGGTGAATCCCTGGACGGCCCCTATAACCCGGCGGGACCGGACTGGCAGAGTTTCGTTAACACGGAGCGGGTGCAACGCATCGTCGGTGTCGAACTGCAGGGGGCGGAGCCGGAGGATATGGCGCGTCGTTGGGGGAGCCTGTTGCGCCGGCCGGTGGAGAACAGCGGAGAAAGCAGTGGCGGCGGCCAACAGGTGGTCTTGGATAATGCCTATCTGCATTTTGTCGCTGATCGGGATGGGCGCGGTGAAGGGCTCAGTGGCGTGGATATCCTGGTGAATGATCTGGAGGCGATCAAGGCGCGCGCTCTTGAGCGGGGCCTGCCGGTGGATCAAAGTCAGGTCAGCATTGGCGGCGTCCGTTTCCACCTGGTCCATTCCGAGGGCTTGAACTGATCGGTTGGCGCAAGGCCGGGATCCAGGGTGGCGTTCAATCCGGCTCCACCCGCAGCAGTTGCCCGTCATTGCTGTCGGTGAGCAAATACAGGTAACCCTCCGGGCCCTGGCGCACATCGCGGATACGTTGCTCGCGCTGCCGCAGATAACGCAGTTCCTGCTTCGGTGTCTCACCCTTGAATCGCACCCGGTTCAGATGCGTCAGTTTAAGCGCGCCGGATAACGCATCGCCCCGCCATTGCGGATACCGATCGCCCCCGACGAATGCGAAACCGGAGGGGGCAATGGAGGGCACCCAATAATGCAGTGGTTGGGCCAGGCCTTCCTGGTGGGTCTCGCCGATGGCGGGGCCGTAATATTCGCGGCCGTAGGTGATTTCCGGCCAGCCGTAGTTCACCCCCGGTTTCACCGCGTTGATTTCATCGCCGCCGCGCGGGCCATGCTCGTTGAGCCAGGGCTGGCGGGTGTCGGGGTGTAACGCCAGGCCCTGGGGGTTTCGATGCCCCCAACTCCAGATTTCCGCGCGGCCGTTGCCGCCGTTGGCGAACGGATTACCGCTGGCGGCGGCGCCATCCTGATCCAGACGCAACACACTGCCCGCGTGATCGCCGGTGTCCTGGGCCCGCTGCCGTTGTCCCCGGTCACCGATGGTGAGAAACAGATGGCCGTCGTCATCGAACAACAGCCGCCCGCCAAAATGCTGGCCGGTATCACTGCAGGCGTCGGCCACCAACACATCGCGGAAGCGGTGTAGTTCGCCGTCACGATATTCACCGTGGCCCACGGCGGTGGTGGCGCCGCCGTCACAGGCTTTGGCGTAGCTCAGATACAGCCGCCGGTTATCCTCGAAGCGGGGGTGAGGCAGCACATCGAACAGGCCGCCCTGGCCCCGGGCCGCCACGGCGGGAACACCGGGAACCGGTTCTTCCACCAGTACACCATCATGGAAACGGCGCAGGGTACCGCCCCTTTCGGTAATCAGAACCTCGCCTCCGGGCAGAAAGGCCAGGGCCCAGGGGTGCTCAAGCCCTTCAGAGAGAACGGTGACGGTGAGTGGTGGCCCGTTTTCCGGGGTAATGGGGGAGGTGGCGTCGGCGCAGCCGCTCAACAGAGCAACGAGGGGAAGCGCCAGGCAAGAGCGGAGCAGCATGACGGAGAGTCCTGGCTGAAAGGCCCGGTCAGCTTAGCGGGATGGAGGGCGGCAAAACAGTGCCGGTGTCGCGGTCCTTTCTTTTATGAAGCGGGCCGATGCTGTTACAGACCATTCGCGGCCAAGGCCGCTTCCCACATCGGCTTCGCGGTGCCTTCCGTGGGAAGCGGCCTCGGCCGCGAATACAGCGTGAATGCATATCTCCAATACCAATGGACGGACCGCGATGGCGGTTACAATTCAGTGCTTACTTGCCGCCGCGCACGTGGGCCATGAATTCGGCCATGCCGGCCTTGCGTTCCTCGTCCACCTGGCGTGCGCTGTCTCTTTGGTTGAGTTGATCAAGCAGCGCCTTGCTGCCGGGGATCTCCGTCAGCAGGTCCAGATCAAACAGCTTGCCGGCGATACCGGCGGCCAGATCCAGACTGTAGAGCAGGACGGCGTCGGCGGCGGTAAGTTGGGCGCCGGCCACGAACGGATCGAACTTCGCCACCCGCTTCAGGGCGGCGGCGCCTTTTATCAGCGCGTCCCGGGTCTGTTGCTTGGTTTCATCGCTGACCTTGCCGCCGAAGAAGACCTCCGGGTAGCAGCGGCGCGCCGGCAGTTCGATATACAGCTCGATCAGTTTGGCCAGTTCCTTGACCTGGGCGCGCTGAAACGGATCGGCGGGGTACAGCGCCGGGCCCTCGCCGGTTTCATCGATGTATTCCAGGATCACGTTGGTTTCAGCGAGAAACCCCTGGCCGGTTTCCAGCACTGGCACCTTGCCCATGGGGCTGATGTCCAGAAAGGAGGCTTCCTGGGACGGGTAGTCGTTGACCTGCTCGAAGGCCATGCCTTTTTCCAGCAGCGCGAACTTCACCATGTTGACGTAGTTGCTGGCACTGAAGCCATGCAGTTTGAGCATTGTTGTTCTCCTGAACAGTCCGTTATAAAGCGGTCAGGCCGCCGTCCACCGACAGTTGATGACCGGTGACGAAAGAGGACGCGTCCGACAGCAGCCACTGTACCGCCTGCGCCACTTCCGTTGCTTCACCGACACGGCCCATGGGATGCAGGGCCGCGTGCAGGCGCCGTTGCTGTTCGGCGTCGATGCCGTCGTCGCGCTCCACCTGAGAGATGGCACGCTCCATCATGGCGGTACGGATGATGCCTGGACAGACCGCGTTGACGCGAATGTTCTGACGGGCGTATTCCGCCGCCACGCTCTTGGTCAATCCCACCACCGCATGTTTGCTGGCGGCGTAGGCGGCGCGCTTGGGAGCGCCCACCAGGCCGGCGATGGAAGCGGTATTGACGATGCTGCCACCGTCACCCTGTTTGGCCATGGCGGCGATCTGGTATTTCATGCACAGCCACACGCCTTTGACATTGATATCGATGATGCGGTCGAACAGGCTCTCTTCCACGGCCACGATCTTGGCGTTTTCTTCCTCCACGCCGGCGTTGTTGAAAGCGCCATCCAGACGTTCATAGGCCTCCAGCGTGGCCTGCACCAGGGCGGACACCTGATCCGCGAGGGTGACATCCACGGCCATGGCCCGGGCGGTGCCGCCGGCTTCGCGGATGGCGGCGGCGGTGGACTCCACCGCGTGGGCGTCGATATCGGACAGCATCAACCGTACTCCCGCCGCGCCCAGGCTTTCCGCCGTGACCCGGCCGATACCGCCGCCGGCACCGGTGATTAGAATGACCTTGCCGGCCAGTTGTTCATCCCGCATCTGTCGTGTCTCCGTTGGGGTTCGCTCTCTACTGTATCGGATTCCGGTGGAAAACCGGCATGTCGAAAGCGGCACTTAGAGCCTGTTTAAGGTCTCCACGTCGCCGCGCCGGAGTTCATTTTGTCGTCAGGTCGTGATTTCGATTGTGCGGTGTAGTCATTCTACATAAACAAGCGTAATCGCGGTCTGGCGGCACTCTCCACCTAAAGAAAGTGGACCCGGCCCTTCGGGTTGCGCTGGAAAAGCCGCCAGAGGACGCTGTGGCCTTTGACTTTGGACCCACCAGAGCCTTCAGTCCCCAACGCCCTCTGGCGGCTTTTCCAGCGGCAACGCGGCGACGTGGAGACCTTAAACAGGCTCTAGGACGGCGACAGGCGACCTGAGGGGGTCAGGACGGGATGGGCACCATCAGGGCCTCGCCGACCGCGAAGGGCGCTCCGCCGGTGTCGGCCAGGTCGCCCAGCTCGGCATTCACGAACACCTGCCGCCGGCCGGCCTTGAGCACCCGGGCGCGTACCACGAAAGTCTCCGCCACCGCCGGTCTCAGGCAACGCACGGAAAATTGTGAGGCGGTGACATTGCCGGCTTGTGACGCGGCGGCGAAGCCGCAGGCGGTATCGATCAGGCCGCCAATCAGAGCGGCATGCAGAAAACCGCTGTATTGGGCGAATTCGTCGCGCCATCTCAAATGCAGCTCCGCCTCGCCGGATTCAATCCGGTGTACCTCGAGATTGAGCCAGTTGTTGAAAGGGGCCTGGCGGGAAAGGGTGCGGATGCGTTCCAGTATCTCGGAGGTGTCGCTCATGACGGGGTCTCCGGTGACGGGCGTGGAGCCAGGGCTTTGAAAACCGCCGTGGCGCGGGCGCACAGAGCGTCGTCCGCCCATACCTGGGCGGCGGCGAAGTTCAGGGAACGGCCGGTCCGGGTGGCCTCGGCGCGGATTTCCACCCATTGGCCGAGGCGGGCGCTGCCCAGAAAATCCAGCGTCATACTCACCGTGACGAGGCCGGAAATGCCGCCCAGCCGATCCGCGCAGCTCAGTCCCATGGCGTTGTCCGCCAGCGCCGAGATCAGGCCGCCATGGACAAAACCGCGGCTGTTGGCGTGGGGCTGGCCGGCGCGGATGGCGAGGCTGAGCCCGTGATCATGATGACGGATGAAAATCGGCTCCCAGGGCGCGGTGAGCCCGCTGGCGCGGCGGTGCCGTTGGTAACCGGCGGGGACGGCGAGGTCGGACATGACGGGTCTCCCATTAGTTTTAATTAGACTAGTCTATATAATTTCAAGGCAACGACAAGCCGAAATGAAAGAGAAGGCTGATAAAGGGGCGGCGCGCATGGCGGCCTGCCAATGTCTTCTTTGGGTGCTACGAAGCCACTGTGGGAAGCTTGCTTGCAAGCGAATGAGGCTTGCTCAGGCGTTTACGGTATTCGCTTGCAAGCAAGCTTCCCACAGTGGCTTCGTAGCTATCCCGGGGGATGATATCCAGGTTCCGGTGTCAGGGACGCAGGGCGTTGATCTGGTCGGCCAGACTGGCGCAGGCGTCGGCGATGGCCTGGCCGTGGCATTCCACCCGGACCTGGATCAGGGCGCCTTCCAGGGCGGAGAGAATCAGGGACGCCAGCGGGCGGGCCCGGTCGGCCGGGATACCGTCGTCGATCAGCAGCGTCTCCCATTCCCGGCGCCAGTTCTGTATCGCCTCGCGCCCGGCGTCGGTGATGAGACGGGAACCGGGAGTGGTTTCCAGCAAGGTAGTGGCCAGCGGACAGCCGTCGGCGAAACCGGATCGCGCCATCCAGCCGGTCAGCAGCTCGCCATAGGCGCGCAGGGCGTCGGCGCTGTTGCCGTACTGGTGGCGCAGGTCTCGCAGCGTTTCCAGTACCCGCTCCCCGGCGTGGCGCACGGCGGCTTCGCCAAGCTGCTCCTTGCCGTTGGGAAAGTAATGGTAAAACGAGCCTTTGGGGGCACCGGTGGCGGCCAGGATGTCGTTGATGCCGGTGCTGGCGTAACCCTGCTTGCGGAACAGGGCTACGGCGCTGTGGATCAGGCGGTCGCGGTGCTTGGGGCGGGCTGCCATGGTCTGTGTCCGTCAGCGAAGGATCTAGACCAGTCTATACAGAGGGCAATGGGCTGTCATCGGGCCATCAACCCAGGCCGGCCACCGCCAGACCACCGGCGACCAACGGCAGCGCCCAGGCCAGATGGCGTGCCAGCGTCGGCTGGTAGGGCAGCAGAAAGATCAGCGGCAACCCGACCAGAGTCACCAGAACCGGCACCATGGATAAGGCCAGCCCCAACGGCCACAGCATCAGGCAGGCCGCCGTGGTGGCCAGGAGCAGCAGCCAGCCAATGGTCTTGAACAGCCGCAGCCGTGCCTCGGTGGGTTTGCGCCCAAGCAGTTCCTGATGGTGACGCTTCATACCCAGGGCAAGACAGGTGAGACCGGTGTAGCCGAGAGCGAGAGCCAGCAGGACCGTCATGCATTGCCCTCCGCCAGAGCCGGTTCACGGGCGCGCGCCGGTTTCCGTTTGTCCGGTTTGGGTTTTGCCACCCGCCAAAGCGCGTATCCCCACAGGGCGCCGAGCAGCAGGCAGATCAGATCGAAGCCGGCCAGGGCACCCAGGCGCCAGGCGGCGGCGCTGAACAAGTGGCTGTCGGTGGTGACCATGTCCAGAAACGGCAGGGCCAGCCACAGCACGGTGATGACCGCCAGTTGTTCGATCCAGCCGCGCCGATGCGGGCGCAGCAGGCCATGCACCAGACTCGTCAGCCAGACCAGGAAAAACACCCGGATCTCCCAGGAGGAACGCTCAGCCAGGGTCGCCGGCAGCACTCTGTTAGCGGCGAAGTAAGCGCCGATGGCGGCTAGCAGGCCGGTGATCGACGCCATGTTGAGGCCGTTCACCAGTTTCAGTGCGGCGCCCGGCTGTTGCCGGCGCAGTTGCTGGGTGCGTTTCGACACCCAGAGCAGCATGCCGGTGGCCACCATGGCCGAGCCGGCCAGCCCGGAGAAGAAGAACAACAGCCGCACCAGCGGGTCGGCGAAACGCACCAGGTGCAGATTGGTCATGACATTGTAGACCTTGCCCATCAGCGGCGTCGGCGCCTCCCGTGGTTCGATGGTTTCCAGCAGGTCGCCACTTGAGCCCTGGAAGACCTGGGTGGGGGAGCCGCCGCGACGGCGCCCGCTAATGGCCACGTCCTGCTCCACGCTGATGCGAATCCGCGCGTTTTCGCGGTTGGGATGCTGCACTTCGATACGGCTCACCGGGCGTTCGAAGCGGGCGGCGGTGGCCGCGGCCAGCGGTCCGATGGCGACCATGTCCGCCGGTTCGCCGGCTGGTCCGGGCGCCTCCGTGGAACGCGGAAACGCCTCGTCGAAGAAAGCGCGGCGGTCGCCATCGTAGGCGGCGTCGATGCCCCACGGCATCAACATCACCATGAACAGCAGCAGCCCGGAATAGGTGATCATGAAGTGAAACGGCAGCGCCAGAACGGCGCTGGCGTTGTGGGCGTCGAGCCAGGATCGCTGTCCCTTGCCGGGGCGGAAGGTGAAGAAATCCTTGAAGATCTTCTTGTGGGTGATCACCCCGCTGATGATCGCCACCAGCATGAACATGGTGGCGACGCAGATCAGCCAACGCGCCCACAAACGCGGCACGCCGTACAGCTCGAAGTGGAAGCGGTAGAGGAAATGGCCGCCACGGGTTTCCCGTGGCGTGAGCACCTCGCCACTGCCCGCGTCCATCCACGCCTGCTCACCACGGTTACGGCCTCCGCCCTGACGCGGCTGCTCCTCTCCGGCGGGCTGCCATCGCAGTTGTACCGCCGGATTGCGGGCATCCGGCAGGGATATATCCCAGGAGCGGGCCTCAGGGGCGATCCGCCCCAGTGTTTGCCAGGCCAGATCCATGGTGTCATCGGAGGCGGTGGACTGATGCAGTTCCGGCTCCATCCACAGGGAAATCTCCTCGCGGTAGTAGGCGCTGGTGCCGGTCACGAACACGGCCACCAACAGCCACCCCAGCAATAGCCCGCTCCAGGTATGCAGCCAGGCCATGGACTGCCGCAGGGAGCCGTTCATGATGCCGGCCCCAGTAGCCAGACCAGAGCACCGCACAGCAGGGTGGGGATGGCGATGCCGGCCCAGGCGCGGGCGGTGGTGGCGCAGGCGAAGGCCCAGATCACCGCCACGCTGTAGATGAGAAACGACAGCACCGAGGCGGTGATCACCGCGTCCATGCGGGACATCGGCAACCCCACACTGAGGGCGGCGGTGGCGGTGGCGCTCAGTGCGTATCCCCCCAGCACCGCGGCGATTGCACGCGACGCCACCGACAGCCGGGTGGCGTTCTTTAATTGTGACATGGTGTTTCTCTAGTCGGATCGGCGGAGAGTGGTGCCATTATGGGCAGTGAATGATAATTGTTGCTATCGGCAAATCAATATCGAAAATGTGTAAGAAATGTGCAGGGCAGGGCTTGCCCCTGTGAGAATCGATCCCTAGACTTCATTTCTTATTGATAATTATTACTAACCGCTATTCGTTTTTATTTGCTGCCATGTCCGGACGATAGCCCGCTGATGATGACGAACGCCACGCAAACCGACATCGGTTCGCTGTACCGCGATCATGCCCATTGGTTACTGGGCTGGCTGCGCCGGCGCCTGGGCGGAGACGGCGCTGATGCCGCCGATCTGGTCCAGGACACTTATGTCCGGTTGATGGTCTCCGGCCGCTTTCCGGCGCCGGAGCAGTCCCGGGCATTCCTGGCCCGCATCGCCAAGGGGCTGATGGTCGATATGCACCGCCGGCGCCGGTTGGAGCTTGCCTACCGGGAAGCCCTGGCGGCACTGCCGGAAGACAGCGCGCCTTCCGCTGAGCAGCGTGCGCTGACCCTGGAGACTCTGGCCCGTATTGACCAGGCGCTGGACGAACTGCCCTCCAAGGTGCGCGAGGCCTTCCTGTGTTCCCGTTTCGAGGGTTTGACCTATAGCCGTATCGCCGAGCGTTTGGGTGTGTCCCATGGATCGGTTCGCAAGTACATGCTGCGGGCCGCCCAGTCCTGTCTGTTGGCGCTGAGCGAATTCGAACCGGTATGAGTGACGCTTTGCCCGGCCCTCTGCGCCAGTACGCCGACCGTCATGGTCTGGACAGCGCCAGCCTGCAAGCCGCTCTGGACTGGCAGGTGCTGTTCTGGTCCGGGGAACAGCAAGCCGCCGACCGGGAGCGTTGGCGCCGCTGGCTCAACGCCGACGCGGAGCATCGCCAGGCCTGGGACGCGGTGGCGCGGATGGCGGGCACACTGGGTACTCTGAGTCCGCAAGTGGCGCGGCGCACCCTGGAGCGGCCATCGTCGGTGGGCCGGCGCCGGGCGCTCGGCGCCCTGGCGGCGGTGGGGGTGGGATCGATGCTGATGCTTGCCGGAGCGCGTGGCGGGTTCTGGCAAAAAGCGATGGCGGATTATCGCTGTGCCCGTGGCGAACAGCAGCGGTTCCGGTTGGAAGATGGCTCGTCGTTGATACTGAACACCGCCAGTGCCGTGTCGGTGGACTTCGGCCAAGACCGCCGCCGAATCTCCCTGGCGCCGGAAAGTGAAGTCGCCCTGGATACGCGATCCTCCACCCTGAAGAAGGCCGGCCCATTATCGCTGGCCCTGCCGGCGGCATTGTTGAATGTGCAAGGCGCCTGGCTGACCGCGCGTGACCTGGGGCATGGGGCCGGCACGGTGGGTGTGCTGGCCGGCGGGGCGCAACTGGTTACCGCCTATCCCCGCCAGGCCGCCGTCACCCTGAATGCCGGCCAGCAGGTTCATTTTGACCCGGACGGGCTGTCGGTAACGCCATTGTCCAGGCAGCGGGCGCTGGCCTGGACCCGCGGCGTATTGCAGGCGGACCGTTGGCGGCTGGCGGATTTTCTCGATGAGCTGAGCCGTTATCGCGACGGCCTGCTCTATTGCGACGACGAGGTGGCGGACCTGATCGTGTCCGGTGCCTATCCGCTCAAGGATACCGACTATGTGTTGGAATCCCTGGCCCGGGCGCTGCCGGTGGCGATTCATTACCGCACCCCCTGGCTGGTGCGCGTGGCGGCGGTCTAGCGTTTTGGTTTCCCCCAATGGGGTGCAAGAATCGGGATCCGAAAAAAATCCAATTAGGGGTAGCACTTTTCCGGCGCCCGTTCGGGATAACAGGTAATACACCCTGTTAAGGATCGGAACATGATGTGTTTTTCCCGTTTTCGGCATCTGCCATTGACGTTGTCGTTGTGTGGCGTGATGGCCGGGGCCGCCGTGGTCAGCGGGCCGGCGGTGGCCCAGGAGAGTGCCGGCACCCGCCTCTACCAGGTGGCTGCCGGGCCGTTGGACGGTGCCCTGGCTGAATTCGCTGGTGCCGCCGGTCTGACTCTGGTGATTGATGGCCGTCTTACCGAGGGCAAGCGCAGCGCCGGATTGAGCGGCGAATACTCACCGCTGGAAGGGTTGGGCGTGCTGCTGGCCGGTTCCGGGCTGGAGGCGGTGGCCCAGGGTAACGGCAGCTACCGTCTGCGCGCGCGCCCGGTGCGGTCCGGCTCTCCTCATACTCTGGAAAAAGTCACTGTCACGTCCGCCTCGGCGTCCGGGCAGGCGGTGGATGTGACCAATGCCCCGGCCAGCATTTCCGTGATTACCCGCGAGGAGTTGGAAGGCAAGGCGTATCGCGACATTACCGAGGCGCTGCAGGCGGTACCCGGTGTGTACGTGGACGACGGCCCGTCCGGCAAGGGCGGCACCGAGGAAATTTCCATCCGTGGCATGGATTCCAAGTACACCCTGATTCTGGTGGACGGCAAACCGCAGGGATCCGGGCAGGGTTATTACAACGGTTTTGGCGCCGGTGCCGAGTACGGCTGGTTGCCGCCGGTGTCCGCCATCGAGCGGATCGAAGTGATTCGCGGGCCCATGTCCTCGCTGTACGGTTCCGACGCCTTGGGGGGCGTCATCAACGTCATCACCAAAAAAACGCCGGACCAGTGGAGCGGTTCGGTGACGCTGGACCGGGTCATGCAGGAAAGCCACGATGCCGGCGATTACCATCAGAACCGCTACTATCTGAGCGGGCCGCTGGTTCCGGACCGGTTATCGTTCACCGTGTTCGGTTCCCGCTATGTGCGTGACGAAGACGATATCCCCAGCGGCTACCGCGATCTGGACCGTGACAACACCACGGCGCGGCTGGGCTGGACCCCGAGCGAGCGCCAGTCCCTGCAACTGGAAGCAGGGTATGCCACCCAGGATATCGTTGGCACCGCGGCGCGCACCGGCAGCGACAGCGAATTGGAAACGGTGCGGCGCCATCAGGCGCTGTCCCACGATCTCACCTGGGGCAACGGCTTCACCACCAAGAGCTATGTGCAGCATGAGGAAATGCTGAACCGTACTCAGAGCGCGTTGTACGAGCGCACCACCGCCAACACTTCCACGGTGCTGCCGTTCGACAGCCATGTGATGACGGTGGGGGCTCAGTATCGGTTGCAGAAAACCGAGAACCCGGCGCGCGCCATCAACAAAGCGAATCTGGAACGTTGGGATGCGGCGTTGTTCGCCGAGGACCAGTGGTTCATTAGCGACCCGCTGTCTCTCACCGGCGGCCTGCGTTGGGTCAAGGACGAGAACTACGGCAGCGAAGTGGTGCCACGGGCCTATGCGGTCCATGCGCTGTCGCCGGCCTTCACTCTGAAAGGCGGCGTCAGCGCCGGCTATCGCACGCCGGATCTTAAACAGGGTGATTCCAACTGGGTGGAAGGCGGCGGTGGCCCGTCCACCGACGGTGGCGACATCGGCAATTCCGATCTGAAACCGGAAAAAAGTGTCACCTATGAGCTGGCGGGGTTGTGGCAGGGCCGTAACGGCATCGAAACCAGCGTCACCGGGTTTCACACCGACTACAAGGACAAAATCGAGAAACCGTTGATCTGTGATCGCGTCAGCGGAACCGACACCGACTGTATTTATCAGGGCTACGACTACGAAAAACTGTATCAGTACACCAACGTGGACGAGGCCAGGGTACGGGGAGTGGAAGTGACGTTCGGTTTTCCGATACGTCACGATATGCGCGTGCACACCAACTACACCTTCACCGACAGCGAGCAGCTTTCCGGTGACAACAAGGGCAACCCACTCAATGATCAGCCCCGTCATCGTGCCAACGTCGCCTTCGACTGGCAGGCCACCGACAAAGCCCGGATCTGGTCCAAAGCCCGCTTCAAGGGGCGTGCCGAACAAGTGGCCGGACGTGGTGGCCTGACCGAGCGCTACCCGAGCTACACGCTGGTGGACACGGGTATGCAGTATCAGCTGTCCGAACTGGTGAGCGTGTACGGCGGTGTCTATAACTTGTTCGACAAGGAAGTGGACAACGATACCTATGGCCGGGTACTGGACGGCCGTCGTTATAACGCCGGCATCACCGTGCGGTTCTGAGGCCCGCCCAAGCGAGTGCCCTTCTCACTGCGGCTTCGTGCCCCCTCCGTGGGAAGCTGGCTTGCCAGCGATCCGGGCTGTCCCACAACCGTGGGACGGCCCTGGGGAAAGCGGCGGCTCAGCGTACCGGATCGGTTTCTTTCTCCTCCGCTTCGTCATCCAGCACATAGGCGATTACCGCGTCAGGGCTTCGGCCCTTGGAGCCGACCGCGCTGTGGCCGCCGGCCACCACCAGCAGGATCTGCCGGCCGGTGTCGTCCAGATAGGTCATCGGTGTGGCGTGACCGCCGATGGGCAGGCGGTCTTCCCATAGCGTGCGCCCACTGGTGAGGTCGTAGGCGCGCACGTGGTTATCCAGGCCGCCGCTCATGAACGCCACGCCGCCGGCGGTAATGATCGGCCCGCCGATATCCGGCACACCGATGGTCACCGGCAACGGAATCGGTGACGGATAGCCGATGGTGCCATTACGGTGGCGCCACACCACTTCACCGGTCCGCAAATCAGCCCCGGCCACGTAACCCCAGGGCGGTTGTTGACAAGGCAGGCCCAGTGGTGACAGGAACGGTTTCATCTTCACCGCGTAGGGGGCGCCATAGTTTTCGTTGGCGCCGGGCCCCCGGGAGGAGACATGGCGGCTATGGTCGTCTTTTCTGGGTACCAGAGTGGAGACGTAGGCGAGGTAGGAGGGGGAGGTGAACGCCACCTGGCGGACCGGATCCACCGCCAGGGCGCCCCAATTGAACACACCGAAGTTTCCCGGGTAGATCAGGCTTCCTTGTTCCGAAGGCGGCGTATAACGGCCCTGATACTGAAGCTGGCGGAAGCGGATGCGGCAAAGCAATTGGTCCACCGGAGTGGCGCCCCACATGTCCCGCTCACGCAGTGGCGGCGGGTTGAAGTTGAGTGCCGAGCTGGGCTGGCTGGTGGCCACGGTCTGGTAACCGAGACTGGCCGGCGCCGGCTGTTCGCGTACCGGCAGCACCGGATCGCCGGTGCGGCGGTCCAGCACATAGATGTCGCCCTGCTTGGTGGGTTGCACCAGCACGGGGACACGGCCTTGGGGCGTATCCAGGTCCAGCAGACTCGGTTGCGCCGGCACATCCATGTCCCAGAGATCGTGACGCACGGTCTGGGACACCCAGCGCACCTTGCCGGTGGCCAGGTCCAACGCCACCACCGAGGAGCTGAAACGCTCGGCGTCGGGGTCGCGCTGTTCCCCCCATTGATCCGGCGTGTGGTTGCCCATGGGCAGATAGACCATGCCCAGGGTTTCGTCGACGCTGGCCACCGACCAGCTGTTGGGACTGCTGGCGCTGTAGGTTTCGCCGTCCGGCAGCGGTTCGGTCCGTTCCGGGCTGCCGGGGTCCCAGTTCCAGACCAGGTCGCCGTCGTCCACATCGTAGGCGCGGATGACGCCGGAAGGCTGGGAAACGGAAACGTTGTCACTGATCAGACCGCCGATGATCACCAGTTGGTCGGTGACCACCGGCGGCGAGGACGGATAGTAAAGCGGCGGTTGCGGATTGGGCATCCCGGCCCACAGATCCACTTCGCCATTGCCGCCAAACCGGGCGCACCGTTCTCCGCTGTCCGCGTCGAGCGCGATGAGCCGGGCGTCGGCGGTGGGCAGGAACAGCCGCCGTTCACAATGCAGATCTTCCGGGTCGATCAGGCTGTCCCGTTCGCTGCCGGTGGCGGCGAGCATTTCCTCCGGTTGCGGGTTGGTACGTTCCACCGTGGCCAGAGGGGGCTGGCGATGGCCGGGAAAATAGGCCACGCCCCGGCAAATCTGACGCCGGCGATTCAACTCGGGCTCGATGTCGGGATCGAGGCGCCAGCGCTCCACGCCGGTGGTGGCGTCCAGTGCGATCAGTTCATGGCGTGGCGTGCACAGGTACAGCGTATCGTTCACTTTCAGCGGCGTGGCCTCGAAAGTGGTGGCGTTGGTGTCGCCGGTATGGAACACCCAGGCCCGGCGTAGCCGTGTCACGTTATCCGGTGTGATTCGTGTCAGTGGTGAATAGCGCTGGCCGAAGGCGGTTCGTCCATAAGCATGCCAGTCCCCGTCGGGCACTTGCTCGGAATGACCGGCGCCGGGATTGACCGGGCCGGGCAGTGCCCCGCTCAGGTCATGGGGATCCTGGTAGTAGCCGGCAACCGCCACCGCCGTGCTCAGCAATACCGCCAGCAGCAAAGGCATGCGTCCGCCCCGGATCGGGCCCGCCACGCCGGGAATCACCAACAGCAAACCCAGCAGTACCAGCAGGGCGCCGCGTGGCGCCAGGGCCCACCAGTCCAGTCCAACCTCCCACAGGCTCCAACTCAGGGTGCCAACCAGCAGCAGGGCGTACAGGCTCAACGCGCTGCGCCGTTTCATTATCAGCAGCAGCGCGCAAAGCACCAGCACCGCGCCAGCCACCAGGTAATAGGGGCTGCCGTTCAGGGACACCAGCCAGCCGCCACCGGCGGCCATGGCCAGACCCAGCACGAGCATAAGCAGGGCGATAACCACACGAATCACGGTACAGCTCCTATTCCCGCGGCATCCGCCGCTGTGGTGGCGATCCGCCTGATTCGGCTGCCGCTTCCTCCTGGAGAATACCCAATGCCTTGAGGCTGGCTTCGTCCGGGAAGCCATCGGCAGGCAGTCCCTGTCGTTGTTGGAAGCGGCCGAGCGCGGCGCGGGTGCCCGGACCGAGCAGGCCGTCTTCGGAACCGGCCTGGAAGCCGTCGGCGTTCAAACGCGCCTGCAGTGCCTTGACCTGGTCCCGGTGCAGGCGAGGTGCTGGTACCGGCGCCCGGCTGAGTTTTCCCGCGCCATTGATTCGGTCCGCCAGACGGCCCACGGCCAGGGCATAGGCCTCGGAACGGTTCCAGCCCATGATCACGCGGAAGTTCTCGTACACCAGAAAGGCGGGACCATTGGCACCGGAAGGCAGTAACAATGAAGCGTTCATCGGCGCGTCCGGCAGCGGCTGGCCATTGGGAAGACGCACATTGCGTTCACGCCAGTAGCTCAGCGGCCAGGATTCACCCAGGCCGGCCGAGCTGTAGTCGAAGGTTTCCGGTAACGAGACTTCGCGGCCCCAGCGCTCGCCGGCCCGCCAGCCCAGAGCGTTGAGGAAATTAGCGGCGGAGGAGAGCGCGTCCGGCAGGCTGTGCCAGAGATCCCGACGGCCGTCGCCGTCGCCGTCAACGGCGTAGCGGAGGAACGTCGACGGCATGAACTGGACATGGCCCATGGCGCCGGCCCAGGAGCCTTCCATTTGCGGCACTGTAATGGCGCCTTCCTCGACAATGCGCAGGGCGTTCATCAACTCGGCGGTGAAGAAGGCGCCGCGGCGGCCTTCACAGGCCAGCGTGGCGAGCGCGTCGAGAACCGGAGTGTTGCCGTAAAAGCCGCCGTAGTTGGTTTCCAGGCCCCAGAACGACAGCAGGTAAGCGGCGGGGACGCCATACTCCGCTTCCACCTTGGCCAACAGATCGGCGTGCTGGCGGCGTAGCTCCCGGCCCTGTTTTATCCGCTGCGTGGTGACCCGGCGCCCATAGTAGTCGGCGAAACTGCTGGTGAATTCCGGCTGTTTGCGGTCCAGTTCGACCACCCGGGTCTGCAGGGTCAGGGCGGGGATCCGCTGGTGGGCCAGTTCCGGATCAATACCGTCCTCCATGGCTTTTTGTTCCAGTTCACCCAGACACGCCTGGAAATCCTCCTGTTCCAAGGCATGGGCACCGGCAACGAGACCGAACAACAAAGCCGGTATGGTGAATAAAAAGGGGCGGGGCATAATCTCTCCATGACAGCAGGGGGCGGGGCGGAGCCCCGGTTATTGATCTTCCAGTATGCGCCGTATCCGTACCGCGGTGGCGCGTGGCCGGACGATACTGTTACGGGCTTCCGCGCGGGCGCGGGTGACGGCGGCGCCGAACAGCAGGATCAGCGACGAGTAGTACACCCACAACAACAGCAACACCAGCGAACCGGCGGCGCCATAGGTGGAGGCGGTGGCGGTGTGGGAAAGATACAGCGCGATCAGGAAGCGGCCGAGAATGAACAATAAGGCGGTGACCAGCGCGCCGAGCAACACGTCACGCCAACTCAGAATGGCGTCCGGCAGGACCTTGAAGATGGTGGCGAACAGCAGTGTGGTCACCGCTACCGATACCAGCGTTTCCACCGCCACCATCGCGATGCCGGGCACTGGCAGCCATTCCTGGGCGAACACCATCAGCGCCTGAGTGACCACGCTGAGCAGTAGCGACACCATCATCACGAAACCGATGGAGAGCACCACGGTAAGCGATAACAGCCGGTTCTTGATTAGCGCGAATAACGTATTGCGTGACGGCCGTGGGGCGATGTCCCAGATGTTATTGAGTGAACGCTGCATCTGGGCGAAGACAGTGGTGGCGCCAATCAGCATGGCGCCAACACCAATCACGGTGGGCAGCAGGCCGCCCTCGGTGATGCGGGTGCGCTCCACCGCTTCCGCCACCGCCTGGGCGGCGTCGGCGCCGACGTTGTTTTCCAGCAGGCTCATGATTTGCTGCATGGCGGCGTCGGTGCTCATCACCAAACCGATCACCTGGACCGCCAGGATCACCACCGGCGCGATGGAAAACAGCGTGAAGAACGCCAGGGCGCCGGCGTGGATCAGGGCATCACCTCTTAACCAATAGCCGATGGAGGCTTTGAGAATGCCGAACCAATAGAGGACGATGTCCTTGATCTTTTGCATGCGGTGTCGTCCTGGCGGAGATTGTCGATGGGACTATTGTTCCGCTATGCGCGCCGAGAAGAAAGTCCACTTTTCTTCGTAGGAGGTGACCGGATCTGGTGATTGCTACGAAGCCGCTGAGGGAAGCTTGCTTGCAAGCGAATTTTCAGGGTTCCAAAGTGCGATTCGCTTGCAAGCAAGCTTCCCACAGCGGCTTCGTAGTCTGGTCCGTGGGAAGGTTGCCGGGCGGTGCCCGTTGCTGTCAATGCAGCTTAAGACGCGGCCGCACCAGGCGACTGAAGCGGCCCGCGGTGAGCAGCATGATGGTTCGCGGCCAGCCATACAGGGCGGCCTGGTGCATGCGGTACAATCCCACGTACATGATCCGGGCCAGCCAGCCTTCGACGAAGAAATTGCCGCCTTTCAGATTGCCCATCAGCATGCCCACGGAACTGTAGTTGGACAGCGACACCAGGGAACCGTGGTCCTTGTACTCGAACGGTCTCGGCTCCTGACTGTTGAGCAGGCGAACCAGATTCCGGGCGGTGTGATGAGCCATTTGCTGCGCGGATTGCGCGCGCGGCGGAATCGGCCGCTCCGCCCCTTCCGGTTTGAGGAAGGCGCTGTCGCCGATGACGAAGACATTGCCATGGCCCTTGGCCAGCAGATCCGGCTCCACCTCGACCTGGTTGACGCGAGTGGTGGTGAAACCCTCCAACTGTCCGAAGACATCCGGGCCCTTTACCCCCGCCGCCCACACCATCAGGTCGGCCTTGATCTCCTCGCCGTCCTTGGTGACCAGCGCCTGTCCGGTGGCCTCCGCCACCATCACACCGGTGCGGACCGATACGCCGAGTGCCTGCAGCCGTTCCGTGGCGGCGGCGGAGACTCGCTCACTGAGAGCGGGCAGAATCCGTGGCAGTGCCTCGACCACGGTGACGCGCAGTTGCTTGCGGTCCAGGTGTTCGTGGCCGTAGAGCTTGAGCATGGCCACCGCATGATGGATTTCCGCCGCCAGCTCCACACCGGTGGCGCCGCCGCCGACAATTGCCACGGACACCGGATCATTGTGGTAGTTGGCGTGCAGGCAGGTGTTCAGGAAGCGCTCGCGAAAGCGTTCCGCCTGGGTGCGGGTATCCATGAACAGGCAATGCTGGCGCACGCCGGGAGTGCCGAAATCATTGCTCTGGCTGCCGATGGCAAGCACCAGGTAGTCGTAGTCGAGCTGGCGTTCGGGCAGTACCTCTTCGCCGTCCGGGCCGTTCATCGCCGCCAGGGTGACGGTCCGCGCGGCGGCATCCACGTGGGTCAGGGTGCCCGGCTCGAACCGGTAGTGATTGAGTCGGGCATGGGCGCGGTAGTCCACGGCATCCAGGTCAGCGTCGATGGCGCCGGTGGCCACTTCGTGATAGCGCGGTTTCCACACGTGAATGTTGCTGGTATCCACCAGGGTGATGTCGGCGCGACCGCGCTTGCCCAGCTTCCGTCCGAGTTGGGTGACCAGCGGCAGGCCGCCGGCACCACCTCCTACTACCAGGATCTTGGGTTTGCTCATGCAGGGGGCTCCGTCCTTCAAAGCAGGGCCGCCCCGGTCCCGGACAGGGAGCAGGGCGGCGAAAAGCACAGTTTACCGGCATCTCCGGATGAACGGAAAAGCCTGACCTGGTCCTTATGAACTAAAAGCGTGGACAGGCAGTCACGACTTAAGTATAAGTGACGTCGTTAAAGTTTACCTTTACGTTAACGTAAAGGCGTGAAATGGGGCTGGACGAGCCCCTCATACCCACAACAACGAACGACAAGGAGCCTGCCATGACGGAGTCCTATACCCGTGGGCCGCGGGACAAGACGCTGCTGACTTCCACCATCGGTGATGCCTTCGACAATACGGTGGCCGCGTACGGTGAACGGGAGGCGCTGGTGGCCAGCCATCAGCAGCTTCGTTACTCCTGGAATCAACTGGCCGGGGAAGTGGAGCGCTATGCCCGTGCCTTCATGGCCCTTGGCCTGCAACCCGGTGACCGCCTTGGCATCTGGGCGCCGAACTGCGCCGAGTGGTGCATCACCCAATTCGCCAGCGCCAAAATGGGCGCCATTCTGGTCAACATCAATCCCGCCTACCGCCTCAGTGAGTTGGAATACGCGCTGAAGCAATCCGGTTGCCGCTGGCTGGTCTGCGCCGATAACTTCAAAACCTCGGATTACCAGAGCATGTTGACGGAGCTGGTGCCGGAGCTGGCATCGTCCCGCCCCGGGGAGGTGCGCAGCGACGTCCTGCCGGAGTTGCGCGGCGTGGTCAGCCTCGCCGATCAACCGCCCGCCGGTTTCGTCAGTTGGCGGGAGCTGGGTGCGCTGTCGGAATCAGTCGCGGTGGAAGACCTCAAACAATGCCAGGCCGGGCTCAAGCCCGATGATCCGATCAATATCCAATACACCTCCGGCACCACCGGCTTCCCCAAGGGCGCCACGCTCAGCCACCGCAACATCCTCAATAACGGCTATATGGTGGCCGAGAGCATGGGCTTTACCGAACGTGACCGGCTGGTGATCCCGGTACCGCTTTATCATTGCTTCGGCATGGTGATGGGGAATCTCGGTTGCATGACCCATGGCAGCACCATGATCTATCCGGCGCCGGGCTTTGACCCCGAAGCCACGCTGGAAGCGGTGGCCAGTGAACGGGCCACCGCCCTGTACGGCGTGCCCACCATGTTCATCGCCGAGCTGGGCCATCCGCGTATCAAGGAATTTGATCTTTCCTCCCTGCGCACCGGCATCATGGCCGGCGCCACCTGTCCCATTGAAGTCATGCGGCGGGTGATCAGCGAAATGCACATGGAGGAGGTGCAAATCGCCTACGGCATGACCGAGACCAGCCCGGTATCACTGCAAACCGGCGCCGATGATGAACTGGAGCGCCGTGTCTCCACCGTTGGCCGCACGCAGCCGCACCTGGAAAACAAGGTTGTCGATGAGCAGGGCAATACCGTGCCGCGTGGTGAAATCGGCGAGCTGTGCACCCGGGGCTACAGTGTGATGCTGGGTTATTGGAACAATCCGGACGCTACCGCTGATGCCATCGACAAGGACGGCTGGATGCATACCGGTGATCTGGCGGTGATGGACGAAGCGGGCTATGTGCGTATCGTCGGCCGCAGCAAGGACATGATCATTCGTGGTGGCGAGAACATCTATCCCCGCGAGATCGAGGAGTTTCTCTACACCCATCCCGCCGTGGCCGACGTCCAGGTGATTGGTATTCCCGACGATAAGTACGGCGAGGAAATCGTCGCCTGGGTGAAACTGAAAGGTGACGAGCAAACCGATGCGGAGCAACTGCGTGACTACTGCAAGAACCGCATCGCCCACTTCAAGACGCCCCGGCATTTCAAATTCGTGGACGATTTTCCGATGACGGTGACCGGCAAGATCCAGAAATTCCGCATGCGTGAGATCAGCATTGAGGACGTGCGCGTCACCATCACCGAATCCTGATATTCCCGAGCCTGTGACAATAAGGTCCGGCCCATGCCGCCGGGCCGCGACCAAAAAAGGAGAGCGACCATGCGCCAATACAGTGAGGCGATGGAGCAGTTTGATCTTGAAAACGAAGTGGGCATCACGCTGACCGGATCCCTGGAGCGCTTGAACGCCTGTGTGGAATGCTGCGACCGCCATGCCCTGCCCGGACGTATCGCCCTGTTCTGGGAAGGCGCCAACGGCGACAGCGCCACCTATACGTTTAGCGAATTACGTGACAAGGCTTCCCGTTTCGCCGCCTTTCTCGCCGATCAGGGCGTGGGCGCCGGCGATTGCGTGGCCGGGCTGCTGCCCCGTCGGGTGGAGTTGCTGATTACGGTACTGGCTACCTGGCGGCTCGGCGCGGTGTACCAGCCGTTGTTCACCGCCTTCGGCCCCAAGGCCATTGATCACCGTCTGCAAACCGCCGGCACCCGGGTAGTGATCACCGATGGTGACAATCGCGGCAAACTGGATGGTTTGGAAAGTGCTCCGTTGGTGGTCACCGTCGGCGGCGACAAAGGCCGCGGCATCCGCCGGGGTGACTTCAGCTTCTGGGCGGAACTGGATAACGCCAACGATGGCGTAGAGCCGGTGATGCGTGGTGCCGAGGATCCGTTTTTGATGATGTTCACCTCCGGCACCACCGGCCTGCCCAAGGCGGTGCCGGTGCCGCTCAAGGCCATCGTCGCTTTCGCCGGTTATATGCAATACGCGGTTGGCCTGCGTGAAGACGATGCTTTCTGGAACCTGGCGGATCCTGGATGGGCCTACGGGCTCTACTATGCGGTGACCGGGCCGCTGTCCCTCGGTCATCCCACCACCTTCTACGACGGCGGCTTTACCGTGGAAAGCACCTGTCGGGTGATCAATAAATACGGCATCACCAATCTGGCGGGCTCGCCCACCGCTTACCGGCTGTTGATGGCTGGTGGTGACGCCGTGGTCAAGGCGCTGCGCGGCAAATTGCGGGCCGTCAGCAGTGCCGGTGAACCGCTGACGCCGGAGGTGATCCGTTGGTTCGGCAAAGAGCTGGGTACTACTATCCATGACCATTACGGCCAGACCGAGCTGGGCATGGTGTTGTGCAATCACCATGAGCTGGAGCACCCGGTGCGGATTGGCGCGGCCGGCTTCGCCGTACCCGGGCACCGGGTTGTGGTGGTCAACGAGGACGGCGAGGAACTGCCGGTGGGCGAACCGGGTATTCTCGCCGTGGATCGCAGTCAGTCGCCGTTATTCTGGTTCCCGGGTTATCCGGCGGATCCGCGAAAGTCGATGTTGAAACACTATTACATGAGCGGCGACACGGTGGAACTGAACGACGACGGCAGCATCAGCTTTGTCGGGCGTTCCGATGATGTGATCACCACTTCCGGTTACCGGGTTGGCCCGTTCGATGTGGAAAGCGCTCTGATCGAACACCCATCGGTGGTGGAAGCGGCGGTGATCGGCAAACCCGATGAAGAGCGCACCGAATTGGTAAAAGCGTTCGTGGTGTTGGGGGCCGGCTACCGAGGTGATGACGACTTGGCGAAGGAACTCCAGCAAGCAGTCCGTCAGAGATTGTCCGCTCATGCCTATCCGCGAGAAATTGAGTTCGTGGAGTCGCTGCCGAAGACACCCAGTGGTAAGATACAACGCTTCCTGCTGCGCAATGAAGAAGTGGCGCGGCAACGCCAGGCGGCCGCCACGGCCTGATCCTGACGCTTCTTTGTGACCTGCCGTCCATGGCGGCCACCCTGTGGGCTGTTGCCAAGGCGACGTCAAAAATCGCTCCCGGCGATTTTTTGTTCTGCCTTGCGCCGGCCCATTGGGCCGGCTTTTTATTGGGTTTATTGAGATTTAGTGGGAACCGGCATTGTCCTCTATCGTGGGGCCTTGCAAGCTCACTGATCATGCCATTCGCCAGCAGCGTGCTACCAGCCGCTGTGGGAAGCTTGCTTGCAAGCGAATGGCCAACGGCCCGGGGGCATTCGCGGCCAAGCGGAGCGCCGGCCGGGCCGCTTACCACTGCGATGCTGTAGTCCCTTCGTTATTCCGCGGCCGTACTTTTAATACCGCACTGTCACCGATTTCAGTTCGGTGTAATCCTCGATGAAGGCGCTGCCGAACTCCCGGCCGATGCCGGAGCCCTTGACGCCACCGAACGGCACCGCTGGATCAATGAAGGTGTGCATGTTCACCCACACCGTGCCCGCTTCGATGCGCGGCACCAGCCGCAGCGCGCTGGACAGGTCCCGGGTCCAGAGGCTGGCGGTGAGGCCGTAGGGGCTGTCGTTCATGAGGGAGAGCAATTCCTCTTCGTCATCGAAAGGCAGGAAGCACGCCACCGGGCCGAACACTTCCTCTTGCAGCAAAGTGGCATCGCGACGATCCGCCACCGCCAGGGTCGGTTCGATAAAGAAGCCGGGGCGGTCCAGCGTCCTGCCGCCGTGGACGATTTCGCAACCCTGATCGGGGGCACTGGCGAAGTACTGGCTGACTTTTTCGAAGTGCGGGCGGTTGGAGAGCGGTCCAAAGTCGGTGCTTTCATCCAGCGGCGAGCCGATTTTGAGCTGCTTCAGCTGTGCCGCCACGCCGTGGACGATTTCATCCAGCCGTGAGCGGTGCACGTAAAACCGTTCCGCCGCCGCGCACACCTGACCTTGATGCAGATAGGCCGCTTCCATGACGCCCGCCACTGCTTTTGGGGTGTCGATATCAGCGAGAAAGCCAGCGGCGTTCTTGCCGCCCAGTTCCAGCGTGGCGCGGGTCAGGTTGGCCTGCATGGCCTGAGCACCGACCTTGAGACCGGTGTTCATGGAACCGGTGAACGAAACCTTGCTGATCTTTTCGTGCTTGATCAGCGCCTGGCCGCAGGCACCGGTGCCGCAGACCACATTGAGAGCGCCGTCGGGCAGGCCGGCTTCCTTTGCCAGTCCGGCCACACGCAGCAACGTGAAGGGGGTGAACTCGCTGGGCTTGATCACCACGGTACAACCGCAGATCAGCGCCGAGGCAATTTTCCAGATGGCGATCATCAATGAGAAGTTCCACGGTACGATACCGGCCACCACGCCGACCGGTTCGCGTAACGTGAAGGCAGTGTAGCGTTCGCCCTGCATGGAAGGCAGTGACGGTGTCAGTGTTTCACCGTTGATCTTGCCGGCCCAGCCGGCGTAATAACGGAGAAAATGACTGCTTTGTCCGACCTCGAAGGCTCGGGACAATTGAATGGTCTTGCCGGAGCACAGGGTTTCCAACTGAGCCAGCTCTTCCCCATGCTGATCGATCAGATCGGCGAGCCGGTTGAGGATGGCGCCACGCTGGAGTGGCGCCATATCCCGCCAGACGCTGTGAAAGGCGTGGTGGGCGGCGTTCACCGCGGCGTCTATGTGCTCGGGCTGTGCTTCCCGTACCTCCGCGAACGTTTCTCCGGTGCCGGGGTTCACCACCGGATGGGCCGGACCGGTGGCCCGGCCATAGTCGCCGTTGATGAAACAATCATGGCCTTGCTGCAGGAATGCCCGCACCTCGGGTAATAAAGCGATGTCGCTCATGGTCCAGTCCTCATTGCATTAAAACGAAAAGGCGACGATCAATTGGCTGTACAGGTTGCGATCGTCATTACCTAATTGCGTGCCACCATCGGCGGCGGCGCGGTCCGGTTGGTACAGGCCGATGACCGGAATCAGGGCGAGGTGGTCGTTCACCGCCCATTCCAGATAGAGGTCGTATTCCCGGGCACTGGTGTCCGCTCCGGCGTCCCGGTCCAGAGTGGTGAAGTCGTAGGCCAGCAAACCGAGCGACAGGTTTTCCTTTGGCGTCACGGTCGCGGCGAGATGATGGACTCGTGAATTGGTGTTGAACGGTCCAGCGTAATTCGCCGCCACTTCGCCCTGGAACCAGGTGCCTAGAGCGCGGCCATTACCGTAGAGCAGCGGATCGTAGCCGGTGGAGAAACGGCTGAAGCGGTAATTGATACTGGGTTGCCAGGGCAGTCCGGCGAAGGTCCAGCCCAGTTCCGCGTACCAGGCGTTCTCGTCGTCCTGATCCTGGTCCTGCCAGGCGTATTCCGCCGCCAGAAACAGATTCTCAACGCCGGCGTTGCCCTGAGCGCGCAGGCTGACGGTTTCCATGTCATCCCGTTGTGGATAGAGAAAGGCGAATTCGTCGTCGAGATCGGCGACCTTGACGTAGGTGAGGCCCACGGTGCCCTTGTCGTTTACATGCTCCAGCACACCGACGTTGAGTTCCGGTTTGGCCTGGGCGGGGTTGTCCGATTGCAGCCACATGACGTCACCGCGCCAGCCTTGTTCGCCACCCAGACTGATGATGGCGGTCTTGTCGAAGGCGCTGCGACCGGCAAGATAGTAAGCGCCGCCGCGGTTCATAACACCGTTGGCGATGCCTTTGCCGAAGTTCAATGAATCGCTGGTGATCAGGAAGCCGTCGCCGACGATCACACTCTGCCGGCCAGCGGACACCGCCAGACCGTCTTTGCCCAGAGCGGGAAACAGGGTTCCGGAATGCCAGGCGAGGAAAGCGTCTTCCAGTTTCGTGGTGCGCTCACTGCCGTCGGAAAAACCGCCGGCGTCGCCGTCGCCCCAAGTGCCAGTGGTGGTCCAGCGCAGTGCGCCGGTGATGCGTTGGTCACGATTCAAACGATGCTCCGCGCTGAAGCCATACTTCACCGCCGCCTCCTGCCAGGTGACACTGCCTTCATTCAGCGTGCCGGCCTGGTCGTAGCTTTCCTGACTGTGTAGCCAGGCGGCGGTGCCGGAGAGATCGAAGTTCAGGGTGGTATGGTCGTTCGCGGTCAGTTCCAGGGCCTGGGCACCGTTACTGTTGATCAGCAAGGCATAGCCGCCAGCCAGAAACAAGCGCCGGCGTGAGGTGGAATAAAGCATGATGCGGATCCTCTGTTGTTATGGTTTTGGCGCGGGCATGCCGTCGTTGATGTCGATGCCCTGTTCGCGCATGGCGTGGATCAGACCGGACCGGGTGCCGGGGATGTTGTCCATCATCCGGTGGCGAATCGCCGCCACCTCATCGGCGCTATAGGGTTCGGCGTCGGCCGGCGTGCTGTCACCGGCGATGCCGTCGCGGCGCAGAATCCAGTTCAGCAGTGCCGCCAACTGTTCGTCGTTCAAGGCCGCCTGAGCCACGCCGGGTACACGCACCAGGAATTCCCTTCCCCCCGGTACGCGTAGAAAGCTGCCGACAAAGCCGATCATGTTGGGAACGTCGTTGGCGGGCGCGCCTTGCCCCTGGGGGAGATGGCAGCCCGCGCACTGCAGCTGATAATTCACTTCGGGGCGATATCCGGCTTGTGACAACGGCACCTGAGGCTGCTCATTGCCGGGGGCCGGTTTCTGATCGGGGTTGGGAAACGCCCGCGCGTGCCCGGCCGGCGCGGCCAGGCAAGTGAACACCAGTAATAGTGGCGGCAGCGACTTCACGACCGACCCTCAACCGGTGGCCACGCCGCGGATCACGGCGACGGTGCAGTTGTAGACGTTGGCCTTGGCGCCCAGGCACCAGTTGATGTCGTTGTTGTTGAACGGCCGGTACATCGGCTCCTCACTGTCGTTACGGGTGCAGGCGCACTGGCCGCAGCTGTGCTTACCGCAGCAATCGTTGTAGGAGATGATGTAGTCCAGGCCGTCCGCCGGGTTGCGGCAGGTGCCGATCCAGGTGACTTGGGAGACTTCCGTTCCCGGCGGACAACTGGTTACCGAGCCGCCGCAGCAGCTGCACAGAAAGCCGTCCACGGAGCAGTAACGCCAATAGTCGCAGCTGTTGGGATCGCCCGGATCACCAGCGGATGGCGACTCCGCGGCCAGTGCCTTGGCGGTACGGTCGATGGGCAGCAGCACCGGCATGGCGGTGCCCACCACCATCAGGGAACCCAGCTTGGAGAGAAAGTTTCGCCGCGACGTGGTGCTGGCCACGTGCCGGCTGGAGCGTTCGAAAAACCGGTCGAGAAATTTCATGGTCGGACTCCTGGCTCAGGACGGCGTATGCATGGAAGGAGATGGCTTGCTGAGGTATTCCTGCAGCGTGGCGGCGCCCAGGTGCTCGGTTTCGAACAGGCTGTCCAGGTGTTCCCGCGAGTTCACCAGCCCTTTGGCCTTGAGCACGCCCTGACGGTCGATCATCACCGCGTAGGGCAGCTTGCCGATCTGATAGGTCATCCCCACCTGCGGGCTGACCACGTAGCGCGAGTTTTCCAGCCCGAATTCCTTGATCAGCTTTTTCTGCTGTTCTGGCTCACCGTCGCTGATGTACACCACTTCCAGATCGTCGCGGGCCTTGTCGATGGCGCGCAGCGCCGGCAACAGGGATTTGCAGATCGGGCAAGTCGGCGACAGGAAGAACAGCAGTTGAGTGTGATCGTTGGCGTAGCCAAAGTTCACCGGACGCCCCAACAGATCCTCGGCGGTAACCTGGGGCGCGGGCTGATTCACCGCCACGCCCTTGTCCACCATCAGCGCGCCGGCGGGCGCGATACGGCCATGCAGGACGCCGATCTGACGGATCAGACTGAACACCACGAGGGCCAGGGCAATCAGCAAACACCAGAGCAGAATGTTGGAAATCAATAGAGCAGTCATAGCGTATTACCTTCCGGTCAAAGCAAGCAGGCGCGGCCGATTTGCCAAGAGGGCATCGGTCGCGGCGTAAATCAGCAGGGTCGCGGCGCCGGCGGCCAGCACCACGAAACCGTCGAATAAACCCAGGGTGCGTTCGGCCACGGGCAGGCCGGCCAGTATCGCCAGGGCGATCAGCAAGCCATTGCGGATCAGCAGCAACGGATGCAGGGGTTGCTGACTGTTGGGGCCGGCGCAACCGCAATCGAGATCGTGGCGCCCGCGCAGTAGATTGGTGGTCATGGCCAGGGCGTAGAGTGCGAGCAGGCCGGCGGCGAGAATGGCGCTGGTGACGCGGCTGGGCTGGAACAGCAAGCCGAGGGCCAGCGCGCCTTCCAGAACCGGCAGGGCGCGGGCGGTTACCGTGGTCAGGCTCGTTGGCAACAGCTGGTAGGCATCCAACTGGCGTTCGAACCAGGCCGGCGCCTGCCATTTATGCAGCGCCGCGCTGGCCAGGATCACCGCCAGGGCCAGAGCGCCGGCGATGCTGATAATCGGATCCAGCGTCATGGTTATTCCTCCACTCAGTGATTGAGGATCAGCGTTGGGGTCTTGCTGACGCCTTCCATGGTGTGAAGGTGCTTGCCGGTTTTCAGATCAAAGGTCTCCAGGCCGCCCTCGATGTTGGTGCCCAGCAGCAGCGGGGCGTCATCGTTGGTGGCGTTGAGGCTCCAGATCAGATTCGGCGCTTCCAGCGTGCCGACCTTCTTGTGAGTTTTCAGATCGAACGCCCAGATGATGGTGCTCGGGTCTTCCCACTTGTGCCGCTCATGGTCGGGGTGCATCAGCACGTAAAGACGATTCAGTCGCGGGGCTATGGCCATCAACTGCCAGCCGCCGGGGGCCCAGCCGTCTTTCTTTTCCTGTTCGGTGGTCAGGGACCAGGTGGGCAGGATCCTGGGTTTGGCGCCGGAGAAATCGACACCGTGAATCACACCCTCGGTGGTAACGAAATAGAAGGTGTCGCCCAGATGGATGGCCCTTTCCACCAGCTTTTCCTGTTCCGGGTCGAAGAATTTGCTGGTGGTGCGATCACTGACCTTGCCGTTGTCATCCAGGGTGGTGACTTGCAGATCGCCGCTGCCGCACAGGGAGGCGAAACGCCGGTCACCAATCGGGTAAGCGAGAATGCAGCCGTTGATGTTGACCTCGCTGGCCACTTTTCGGGCCTGGGTATCGACCACGGTAATGGTTTGTGAGGGCGTGAAGTTGTAAACGTAAACAAAGCGGTCATCGCCGCTCATCGACAGCGCGTACTTCTCGGTCAGCGTGGAGGCGCGTTTGGCCGGGATTTCCACTTCCCAGGAGGGGGACAGCGTGCGGGTATCCCAGGCGGTCAACACATCGGTGCGGGTGCCGCGCACATAGCGGCTGAAAAAGATATCGGCGGTGTAGACCGTCTTCTGATCGTGGGCCAGCACCGCCGGCGCCGCGCCGCCGGTACTGAGCATGCCCAGCACTTTTTGTCGGTCCGGATCCACCACCACCACCCGGGTGGCGACCATGTTGTCGAACTCGAAGTCGATCAGATAACTGCGATGAGGACTGGGAGGGAAAGGCAGTTCGGCCTGGCCGACGGTTTCGGTCGGCAGCGCCGCGTACAAGGACGGTGGGATCAGCGCGGATCCCAGCGCCAGCAGGCCGGCGGCAAATTTGGACAAAGGCATGGTGATTCCCTGTTTTTGGTTATCGATGGCATGGAACACTGCCTTCAGTCTGCGCCGGTCAGGGAAGGGGAAGCTTGAGAATGGGTGCCAACCCGTTGGCTATTCTTGCCAAGACTAAGAGCAGGCTCTTAGAGGCGGGCGCGCACCCGCTGCTGAATGTCGAGAAGCTGGGGCTGGCTGAGCGTGGTGAGCGTCTGCAGGTGCTCAGGCAGTCCGCTGCTCTTGCGTTGAATGTAGAGATTGAAGCCTTTGCGGCGGTCGCCGCGCACCTGAACATCGGCGATGTCCTCATAGGGAATGAGGGCCAGCCGTGGGCGCAGAGTCGTACCGAACAGAGCTCCGAGGATGTCCCCGAACAGGGCCGGCCGGTCGGGCAGCGGCGCCAGAGGGACGTAGTGGACCCCGTGATCGTCCAGTCGGCAACGGATAACCCGGCCGGTACGCCACAGCAATGCCAAGCCGAGGATCAGAAACAGCAAGGACATACCCGCCATGATGACGCCGGGAAAGCTGACCAGCGAGGTCAGATAGAAAAGGACGCTGTCCTTCAGCGATTCACCCGTGCCCAGGCAGATCCAGACCGGCAGTAAGCCCATGAAAGTGAAAATGCTGCCCGAGATGGCGGTGGGATAGCGCTTCAGGTAGTAGGATGTTGCCATGTCCATATTTCGCCGGTAAGCGTCCATGAACGGATTCAAACATAAAATGGAAAGCGATGCCGCCGCCCCTGTCCGCCTCATTCTCCAGGTATTGCTGCTGTGGTTGTGGCCGGCGGTGCCTTGGGCGACCGAGATTGGTCCGCCGGGCGTCTATCTGGATTTCGCCGGCGACCGCCAGGACCGGTACCAAGGGCGGCTGACTGCGCCGGAATTCACCGAGCCGGTGTATTTCCTGCTATCGGATTGGGTCGCCGCCGAGATCAATGTCGGTGGTGTGGAAGACAGGGTGGCGGCCAGGTTGAGTCGGGAGATGGGGGACATCTGGGGCGGACCGGGCAGCTATGATCTGGCCACGGGACCGGAGCCGAAGGAAGGAGCCTGGTTCGCAGGTGTCCTGGCGCCAGGACGTTATGCCTTGTGGGTGGCGTCGCCGGAACGCAAGCCGGTCACCTACACCGTGTTCATGACGGCGCCATCGCGCCGGCCCCCGGAGATCTGGAGCGCGGAACTGGGGTGTCTGTCGCGGGAGCCGATCCTGGTGACCGAACAGTTGGAGGCACCGGTACTGACGCATCGCTATCTGGTGAGAATCGACCGCCAGGTGTTGTTGGAAGCGACGCTCGGCGTGACCGGGCCGATGCCGGCGTTGCGGATTCTGTCCGCCGATGGCCGGCGCATTCTGGCACGTGCCCATGATGAAACGGATAGCGTTCGTACCCGTGTGACACCGGGCCGCTACCAGGTGGAGGTCAGCGGTGAGAGGGCCGCCTACTATGACCTGACCCTCCATGCCACCGGGCTCTCAGAAAGAGATGATTGACCCGGTTCTCCGGATCAGTTGGGACGGCCCCGTGCCTGCAGACGCCAGTCGCTGGGGCTGATGGCGAAAGCGGCCTTGAAACTGCGACTGAAGGACGCGCTGTCGGTAAAGCCGTAATCCAGAGCCACTTCCAGAATGCTGCGATGGTCGTTGTCGGGCAGGGCGAGCGCGTCACGCACCGCGTCCAGACGCACCTGGCGGATAAAGCGCCCGGGGGTGACCTGATGTTCCTGAAACAGCCGATACAGCGCGCGCCGGGACACATGCAGCGCGTCGGCCAGTTCGTCCGGGCTCAAATGCGGGTCGTCGATATGGGCGAGCACGTGTTGATGGGCGGTATCCAATCGCAGGGTGTGCGGGGTTTGATTTGCCGGCCTGACGGAACAATGGATCAGGGCGGACAGCATCAACTGCACCGCCTGGAAGATAGTCTGGGCGCTATCGCCATCGCCGGGTCGGTCCAGTAACGCCAGCAGGGCGGCCAGGGCCGCGCGGGCGGTGGTGCGATCACTCAACGAACGGCCGCAGAGACGGTCACTGATCTGGTGCCAGCCGGGCACCGCATGGTAGGGCAGGGTCAGCACCGCCAATTGCGCCTGGTGATCTTTCTCCAACCGATAGGGGCGGCTGGTATCGCACACGGTGATATCGCCGGGACACAGCACCGCGTGGTGGCCATCCTGCTCCACCCGCATGCGCCCGGCCTGCTGCCACATGACCTTGAGATAGCCGGTTTCCGCCTGTTTGATGGCGTAATCGGTGCGGGTGAGCTGGCACTGGTCGGCACGGATCACCGCCACCGAGCGCTCGCCGAGACTGGTCAGGCGCACCCGGGCATGGAAGTCATCATCCCGGGGCGAGGCGATGCTGAGCCAGGGAAAGTTGTCGTTGACGAACTGCCGCCACGGCTGAAACCCCCGCAGGGTGCGGGTTTCCACAAGATGGCTGGTGCTGGTTGCGGGTTCCATCGGGACCCTCCGCGTAGGCGTTGGCGAAAAGGAGAGAACGGTCGCTGTCTTGTTGTGATGACGCTTCCGCTAATGCGGCTACCGGCGCAGCAAGCGCCGTGCCAAGAGGGCCTTTTCGCTTTGGGTTGTTGGACTTTTAGGGAAATATAACAAATTAATGAATCGGGGCAATCAGGCAGAGGGAGGAGGGGGCTACAACGCGGCCATGGGGAGTTTGCTCGCAAGCGAACGTTGGAGCCCTGAAGCCCGTTCGCTTGCGAGCAAACTCCCACAGCGGCCTCGTGGCGTCTTCTGGGCCAACTCTGTTCAGGGCGGGTCAGACCCACAAAAAAACCCGCCGAAGCGGGCTTTTTGTGGCCACCTTTTTACTACCAGAGGCTGATCAGCGGATCAGGCCTTGGGGCCGGCGGCGTGGATTTCTTCGGACACGTCCGCGTATTTCTCGGCGAAGTTCTTCTCGAACTGCCGTGCCAGATCACGGGCTTTGGCGTCGTACTCTTCCGGCTTGGCCCAGGTGTTTTTCGGTTGCAGCAGGCTGTCGTCCACACCGGGCACGGTCTTCGGCACATCCAGGTTGATGATGTCCAGGTGTTCGGTTTCCGTGTCGTCCAGGGCACCGCTGAGGATGGCATTGACCACGCCACGGGTAGTGGGGATGCTGAAACGATCGCCCTGGCCGTAGGGGCCGCCGGTCCAGCCGGTGTTGACCAGGAACACCTTGGAGCCGAACTCTTCCATGCGCTTGATCAGCAGCTCGGCGTATTCACCGGCGCGGCGCGGGAAGAACGGGGCACCGAAGCAGGTGGAGAAAGTGCTCTTGATGCCGGGCTCGGAACCCATTTCGGTGGAGCCGACCAGAGCGGTGTAGCCGCTCAGGAAGTGGTAGGCGGCGGCTTCCTTGCTCAGGCAGGACACCGGCGGCAGCACGCCGGTCAGGTCGCAGGTCAGGAAGATCACATGCTTGGGTTCGCCGGCGCGGTTCTGCGGTACCCGCTTCTCGATGTTTTCCAGCGGGTAGGCGGCGCGGGTGTTCTGGGTCAGGGACACATCGCTGTAGTCTGGCAGGCGGGTTTCGTCGTTGATGATGACGTTTTCCAGCACCGCGCCGAATTTGATCGCGTCCCAGATCACCGGCTCGTTCTTCTGGCTCAGGTCGATGCACTTGGCATAGCAGCCGCCTTCGATGTTGAACACAACGCCTTTGCCCCAGCCGTGCTCATCGTCGCCGATCAGGTAGCGGGCCGGGTCCGCGGACAGGGTGGTCTTGCCGGTGCCGGAGAGGCCGAAGAACAGGGCCACATCGCCGCTTTCACCAACGTTGGCGGAGCAGTGCATCGGCAGCACGTCCTTGGCCGGCAGCAGGAAGTTCTGTACCGAGAACATGGCTTTCTTCATTTCACCGGCGTAGCGCATGCCGGCGATCAGCACTTTGCGTTGGGCGAAGTTGAGGATCACGCAACCGTCGGAGTTGGTGCCGTCGCGTTCCGGATCACACTGGAAGTCCACCGCGTGCAGGATCTGCCATTGGGCCTTGCCGGCCGGATTGTAGGTGTCCGGGCGGATGAACAGGGTGTTGGCGAACAGATTGTGCCAGGCGGTCTGGGCGGTGACCTTCACCGGCAGGTAGTGCTCTTCGGCGGCGCCAACGTGAAGATGGGAAACAAAGCTGTCACTTTCGGTAACGAAAGACGCCACCCGATCCCAGAGGGCGTCGAACTTGTCCACCGGGAACGGGCGGTTCACCGGACCCCAGTGGATCTGCTCACTGGTGGAGGGTTCGTCGACGATGAAACGGTCCATCGGGGAGCGGCCGGTACGGTGACCGGTTTCCACCACCAGGGACCCGTTGGCGGCCAATTGGCCTTCGTTGCGCTGAATCGCCAGCTCCACCAGTTGGGCCGGGCTCAAATCGTTGTAAATAATGGGATCGGTCATGGTTTTTCCTGGGCTTGTGGCCGAGCTGCGGGCTTGTACTCGGCGGCCGAAACCGCGTTCAAGGTAGCAAAGCCCCCTAGTTCGCATTGCGGGTGACAGTGCCGGTCTCGTGCCCTTTCGGGGCAAGACCTGAACCGGTGGTGTTTCCCACCTTTCGCCGTTTCCGGACCCGGAAAAACAGGCCAAGGGTAGCCGGACGGCGACTGCACGGGCCCAAGGAAGCAACCGGGTGGATGGCTTCGGGAAGCCCGACAGGGGCGCGATTATGCCAGAAAAGCCAAAAGGTGGCGACGCCGCGCCGGGGTCCGTTGCCACGGTTTTATGTTTCTTTGTGAATCAGCTCCGCCAAATCCACCGCATCGAAGTGTTCCTGATGGCCGCAGAAGTCGCAGGTCAGGGTGGCCTCCCCCTGCTCGTCCAGGATCGCCTGCAGTTCTTCCTTGCCCAGGGAAACCAGCGCCCGCTGGGTGCGCTCGCGGGAGCAGGTGCAGCCGAACGCCAGCGGCTGGGCCGGCGGCAGCTGCGGCGGGGTGTCGTGGAACAGCCGGTGCAGCACGGTGGTGGTGTCCAGGTCCAACAGTTCCTCGCCGCTTAGTGTGCTGGCCAGTGTTTCCAGGTGTTCCCAGGTGATGGCGTTGTGGTCGGCCTCGGCGACCTGATTGGGCAGGCGTTGCAGCATCAGGCCGGCGGCACGGCCGTTGCCCGCCGCCAGCCACAGGCGGGTGGGCAGCTGTTCGGATTGCCGGAAATACCCTTCCAGGCAGGTAGCCAGGTCCGGCCCTTCCAGAGGGACGATGCCCTGATACTGGCGGCCCTGCTCCGGACTTATGGTGATCACCATGGTGCCCTCGCCCAGCAGCGCCGGCAGGTTGGCGCGGTCCGTCGGCAGGGATTCCGCGTGGCGGGCCAGTGCGCGCACCTTGCCGTCGTCGCTGCATTCCGCCATCAGCAGCGACAGCGGTCCCTTGCCCTGGGCCTGCAGAGCCAGGCGGCCCTTGAATTTGAGGGTGCTGGCGAGCAGGGCCACGGCCACCACCGCCTCGCTGATCAGGCTCTGCACCACCAGCGGGTAGTCCCGGTTGCCGGTGATCGACGCCAGACTGCTTTCCAGGCGGATCAGTTCGCCACGGATGTCGGAGTCCGGGAAGAGAAAACGTTGCTTTTGGTCTTGCATCGGTACTTTTCCTGCTGTTTTCGGGGCGCTGCCGAATCGATGGTAAACGGCCCTTAGATGTCGTTGTCGCGCTTGAAACGGGCCAGATCGCGCCGTTCCTTCTTGCTGGGGCGGTGATCCGGGCTGGCGCTGTGCGCCATGCGCCGTTGCTCCGCCTTGTTCTCGCGTTGCTGGCGGCTCTCCTCGGTTTCCTGATAGAGCGTCTGGGCGACGCTGGCTGGACCGCGCTTGTTGCTGAGGCCCTGGACCCGCACCGTCCACTGCTCATCGCCTTTGCGGATCAGCACTTCGCTGCCGGGGTGCACGGTTTTGCTGGGCTTGGCCTTGGCGCCATCGACCTGGATCTTGCCGCCTTCAACGGCCTGCTTGGCCAGGCTGCGGGTTTTGAAGAAGCGGGCCGCCCACAGCCAGGAGTCGATGCGGGTGCCCTCGCTCACGGCAGGACCCGCAGGAAATCGTCGATGGCCTCGAACGGGCGGGTGTCGTCGCGCTCCGGCAGGCCGGAGTCGGGGCGGCGGATCGAAACCAGATGGCCCAGGCCAAAACGCCGGCCGGAATGTAGCACCGGAAGAGAGTCGTCCACCAATAGTGTGCGGGCCGGATCGAACGGGTGCGCCTCGCGCAGATCCCGCCAGAACGGTTGGTGTTCCTTGGCGTGGCCGTAGTCGTGACTGGACACCAGGGCATCGAAGTACCGCTCGATGCCGGTGCGTTCCAGTTTCACCCGCAGCGCGTCGCGGTGGGCGTTGGTGACCATGATTACCCTTTGCGAGCTGGCGGCGAGAGCGTTGAGGAACGCCTCGGCGCCGGGGCGGATGGCGATCCGGTCCGCCGCCGCACGTTTCAGTTCGGCGATGTTCAGTCCCAGCTCCGACGTCCAGAAGTCCAGGCAATACCAATTCAGGGTGCCCTGGTGGCGGGCGATCCAGGCGTGCAGTTTGTGTTCCGCCTGATTGGCGGGCAGCCCGTGGGTCAGGGCGTACTGTTCGGGGACGTGCTGCTGCCAGAACCAGTTGTCGAAGCGCAGATCCAGCAGGGTGCCGTCCATGTCCAGCAGCACCGTGTCGATAGCGTTCCAGTTGATCATTGTCATGCCTGTCGGGGAAGTACCTGTCGCGGTGGCACAGTATGCAGGATCGGCGCCGGCGCCGAAATACGCCGGGTGTCCGGTCCTGGTGCGGCGGTGCATAATTGGGGCACATACGACAATAAAATGAGAAGGTTCGGTGAACGAAGAAGGATTCCTCTACGAGCGGATCAGCCGCCGGTTGTTGGAGCAAATCGGTGCTGGCAGCTACGCGGTGGGGCAGAAGCTGCCCTCGGTTCGACATTTGAGCCGCCTGTTCCAGGTCAGTGTCAACACGGTGATGCAGAGTTACCGCCAATTGGAGGCGGAAGGCTATCTGGAGATTCGCCCCCAGTCCGGCGCCTATGTGCGTCATTGTGAAGTCCATGACGTGCCGGAGCCGGATGGGTCGCGCTACCCGTTGCTGCCGGTGGAGGTGTCGCTGAGCGAGGAGGTGTTGCATTACATGGAATTGCATGTGATGCCGCGCCAGGTGCGGCTTGGTATCGCCTTGCCCGGTGTCGAGGTGATGCCGGTGGAGCGGGTCACCTCGACCATCCGCGAAGTGGCCCGGAATTACCCCCAGGAGACCTGGGATTACATGCATCCCCATGGGTTTCCGCAGTTCACCCATCATCTTGCCCGTCGCAGCCTGTCCTACGACGTACCGGTGGTGCCGGACGATATCATCGTCACCGGCGGCGCCATGGAGGGCTTGTCCCTGGCGCTGCGCAGCGTCAGCCGGCCCGGCGACGCCGTTGCGGTGGAATCGCCCACCTATTACGGCACCCTGTTGTTGTTGAAGACGCACCAGCGGCGGGTAGTGGAGATTCCCACCCATCCGCGCCATGGCATCAGCCTGTCGGCATTGGAGCGGGTCTTCGCCGAGCGCGGAGTGTCCGCCTGCATCGTGTCCGCCAATGCGCAGAATCCGCTGGGATTCACCATGAGCCGGGAGCGCAAGCAGGCATTGTCGGCGCTGGCCCGGCGTTATCAGATCCCGCTGATCGAGAATGATGTCTGGGGCGATACCGTCTATGAAGATGGCGCGGTACCGGTCAAGGCCTTCGACGACGACGGCTGGGTGCTCTACTGCAACAGCTTTTCCAAAACCCTGATGCCCGGCCTGCGCATCGGCTGGGCGGCGCCGGGCCGGTTCCAGCGGCGCTTTCTGGAACTCAAACAGCTAAGCACCATCACCTCCACCTCCCTGTCGCAGATCGTCATGGGGCGGTTGCTGGAAAGTGGTTTCTACGCTCAGCATATCCGGGATTTGCGCGCTACCCTGCAGAGGCAGGTGGAGGCCACGGCCCGGGAGGTGCGCGCGGCGTTCCCATCGGGTACCCGATTGACCCGCCCCACTGGCGGCTGCGTGCTGTGGGTACGGTTGCCGGGCCGGGTGAATGCCGCGGCGCTGTTCGAAAAAGCGGCCCGGGAAGGGATCCATGTCTTCCCCGGCGGTGTGTTCTCGCTGGACAACAAGCACTCGGATTACTTGCGCCTGAACGCTGGTGGCCCGGTCACTGGAGAGGTAGTGCGGGCGTTACGCTGGCTGGGAAAAGCGGCCGCCGAGCTGGCGGCCGTGGCGGGGAACGCTAATCGCGGCTGAGGCCGGTGTAGTCGTCCGTGTAGCAGGGCGATTCCCCGCATACATCGATCACCGAACCGAACTGTTCCAGGAACGCTGATTTCTGTTGCCGTGCGCTCACTGTGTTGCGCGGGGACTCGTGAGGATCCTCGCCGGCGCTTGGGCCGGTATTGGTCAGCGGAGCATAGGGCGTGCCGTGGCCACTGTCCGGGTCATGGGCGCCGCTGTCCCAGACCATCAGGGCATGGCCGTGATAGGGGTACTGCTGGATGCGCTCAATATCGACATAGGGCACGGTGTCCGGGTGTTCTCCCAATCGGGCGGTCGGCTCATGCATGGCCGCGCCGATGGTGCGAGCCATGATTTCCGCGCTCCAGGTGGTGACCAGGTGATCACCCAGGGCGGGGTGAAGAAGAACGCGCTTGCCGGTGGGGGTGCCGGGCAGGGAACGGCCGGCAAGATGGCTGAGGTAGCCGTTGTTTTCCGCTCTGTCCCAGAGCATTTGCATCAATCCCAGCACCAGGCTGCGATCCAGTTCGTTCGGGTAAGCCTGGTTGAGAATGACGCCGAACCGTTCATTGAAAGGGCCGTACCGGCGCAGCAAAAGGCTGTAGTTGCTGCCGGGCACGCCCAGGACACCACGATGCAGATTCGGGGCGGTGGCAATGAGGGCGCCGCCCAGGATGCCGCCCTGGCTGTTGCCGTCGTAGAACACCTCGGTGGGGTCGTGGATCAGGGTGTTGTCCGGGCCATGGTGGAACGCCGGGTCGGAGGCGAAGCCATCGGGATGGCGCAGCAGCTCGGCCAGGAACATGGCATTGAGCAGGCCCTGTTGGCTACGGTCGAGTTGGCGCGGTAACAGAGAGATGTCAGCGAGGATGTGATGGATCACGCCGGCGATAAAATCCTCTTGAGCCATGCCTATCCAGTCGGTGGCGCAAAACAGGATGTTGTGCTCCGTTTGCATGGCGCGCACGTTTCCGGAGCGGAACTCACCGCCAGGGCCTTCGCCAAACAGACCATGGCCGTAAAGCGCGGGCCGGGCGGGAGTCACCGGGCTGTCCGGATCGGAGAAATCCTGCACCGTGGAGTCCGGGACCTGGCAGCGAAAGCGGGCGGTAAGGGTGTCATCGCCGTTCCACTGTTCCGGCAGAGCGTCCGGTGCGTTGTTCCCGGAATAGTTGAAGCTGGCACCGGGAACGCCTCCAGTTTTATTCAGAAAGTTGGGGACTTCGAAGGTGCCGGTGATGCCACGGCTAAGGCCGGAGCGGGGTTTGCCCTCAATATCCGTGCCGACCTGATCAATGGTGAACGCGGGGGCGCCTCCTCCCAGATTGGCGAAGGCCTGATCGCGGATATGAAGGAGCCGCTCGGTCAGGTTTTTCTGGCTGGCGACGGTAAAGGTCCATGCCTGTATCAGGTCCCGCCGTGCGATACCGTGGCTTTCCAGGGATGCAAACAGGGTGTTCATGCTTTCCCGGCGGGCTTCCAGCACCGGCTCCCCGGTATCTTGACCATCCCGGTAGGCTTTGAAGAGCGCGGACGCTTCAAGGGCTTCCCCCTGGTCATCAACCAGGTTGCGCAGGGCCACGATGTAGGTCCGTCCTTCCAGCAAATTCCGGGCGGGCCGGATGAGCAGGGCGCGGCCTTCCGTGCTGGAGGCATTGGCGTCCATCTCCACCCAGATCAGTTGCCGCTCACCGGTTTCCGCGTCGAGCAGCAGTACCGGGGCGTCCGTGTCCATCGCCTTGGACAGATCGTCGATAGTGACGGCGCCGCTGGCCTCAAGATCCACGTTTCCGGTCCAGGTCTGGATCATGGCGCCGGGCGAGAAACCATCGTTCCGGTTCCACTCGGCGGGATCCACTGGCGTGGCCTCGGTGGTATGTACTCCGGTTGGGGCATAGGGGTTGGCGTCGATGGCGACCGGCTGGGCGATGGGCATCGCCTGCCGCTGGAAATTGACCCGGAGGCCGGTTGGTGTGGCCGCATCGGCTTTGGTGAAGTAGTTGTTCGGAAACGGGTACAGACAACGAGCGGTGACGGTCAGATCGCAGTATTCGGCGCTGGACAGGTCCAGATCGGACAGGTCGGGGGGCGGCTCCCCGGTGGCGGGACCGGACGATGAGCCGGAGCCCCCGCAGGCGGTGAGCAAAAGGAAGGAGCATGCCGCACCGGCAATGGCCAGGCGAGGATGTCGGATACTAAACATGAATCATTCTCCAGAACGACATTTTGTTGTTGTTGGCCTTTTTATCTAGCCATCACCGGGGCCTTTGATGAAAGGCACAGTTTGGAAGAAGCGGCTGGAACAGTGGGGAAAATCCTGGATTTGAAGCCGCCGGGTAGCCGCGGACCGGCTTGGGAAAATAGGGGGGGACGCGATAAAAAACGCCGGCTGACGCCGGCGTGGTGAGGCAGTGCAAAAGGTAAGGACGTTAATAGCTCTCCCGAGAGCGCTCACTAATAGCTAACGACCTCGGCGGTTATCTAACCGTCTCGCGCGGCGGCATAACAGATACAGTTGCCGCCATTTGGCTGAAACAGTTGCATAGCCTGATCCGGCCACTTCCGATGGCGATACTGTGTCAGCAACTTTGCCGGAACTGTGTCTGTTTTGGCGATGCCGCCATGCCTACCTTCTAAACCGATAACAACAACATCGAGGAGAGACATGATGTCCGTGACAGGATCGGGCGCGCGCGCGTTGTCGGGCTATAGACGGTCGGGCGACAGAGAGTCGGACAGTAACGGGTCAGACAACAACGGATGGAAGCAGGGGGTGGCCGGCGCTTTGCTGGTTGGCGCGGCCCTGGCGCTGAGTGCTTGTGGGGGCGGTTCGAGCTCCCGCGATCGCGCCCCGGAAGTATTCCTGAGCGTGCTGTCCAGCGACCCGCAATGGGTCAGCGGTGGTGATGCGCGCATTCGTATCGAAGGGGCGCCGGAAGGCGCGACCCTGGCTCTGAACGGTGAGCCGGTGACAGCCGACAGCCTGTCAGAAAAAGAGAATGGTCTGGAAGGGGTAATCTCTGGTCTGGCTCTGGGCGATAACGAGCTGACCGTGAGTGACTCGGAAGGTGGCGTTCTGAGCACGCTCACGCTCACCAACCACCCGCAGGAAGGGCCCATGTTCTCCGGGCCGCATCAGTACCCGTTCGTGTGCACCACGGTATCTGAATTCGGCAAGCAGCCGTTGGTGGATACCGGCGGTGACGAGGGCTTCCCTGTATACGACGAAGGCGGGCAACAGATCGGCCTGAGCCGGGACTGCGGTCTGGAGCCGTTCGTGGAATACGTTTACCGCGGCACCGACGGCAGCTACAAACCGATGCCGGAAGACGGTTCCCGGCCGGCGGACATCGCCACCACCACGCTGATGGACGGCCGCGAGGTGGACTTCGTGGTGCGTTGGGAACGTGGCACCATCAACCGTTTCCTTTATTCCATCGCCATGCTCGCGGAAGCCGGCGAGGAGGCTGGATCGCTGGATACCAGCCTCTGGAACGGACGGCTCATGTACCGCTTTCAGGGCGGCGTCGGCATCGGCCACACCCAGGGACGCATGGACGTCAACCGCCGGGCGTTGCAGCCGGATGTTCTGGGCAAGGGATACGCCATCATTTATTCCACCGGTAACCGCATGTCCGAGCACTACAATGTGCAGGTGGGCGGTGAGACCGCGCTGATGGTCAAGGAACGCTTCGTCGAGTTGTATGGCAAACCGCTGTATACCGTTGGTCTCGGTGCGTCCGGCGGTGCCATTCAGCAGTACGTGTACGGGCAGAATCACCCGGGGCTGATCGACGCGGCGATTCCGGTGCAGAGCTATCCGGACATGGTCACCCAGACCATCCACATCGGCGACTGTGAGTTGCTGGAGTACTTCATGGATGCCACGGACCGCACTAACGAAAAATGGCATGTCACCAAGAACCGCACCTGGCTGGTGGGGCTGAACGCCACTGATGAGGTACCCGATCCATTGGCCGGCGCCAAAACGCAACTGGGGTATGGCACCGCGCCGGGTTCCACCGAGTGCGTGGAGTCCTGGCGAGGACTGACGCCGCTGACCATGAACCCGCACTATGGTCAGGCCCGCAACCAGGAGCAGATGCAGCCGGCGGGCATCATGGATGCGGTGAACTGGAGCCATTACGACGATCTGCGCAACGTCTATGGCATGGACGGCGAGGGCTATCCCCGCCGTCTGTTTGACAATGTCGGTGTGCAGTACGGTCTGCAATCCTTGCTGGATGGCCATATCTCCGCCGAGGAGTTCCTCAACCTGAACGCCCGGGTGGGGGGTTGGAAGCCGCAGAAGGACATGGTGCAGGAAGGCTTTCCGTTCATCGGTACCCTGGACGACGTGCTGGCGGACCCGAGCACGTTTGATCCGTGGAGCAAGCGCAACATGACTCTCAGCGAGGATCCGTCCACCCCGGCGCCGCGTACCGAAGGCAATCTGGAAGCGATTCGCGCCGCCTATGAGGCCGGTATCGTGTTCCACGGCGAGATCGGCATTCCGGTGATCGACTGGCGCCCGTACTTGGAAGAAGAGCTGGATATGCACAACGCCCACCAGTCCTTCGCCGTGCGCCAACGCATGATCGACTTCGCCGGCAACGCGGACAATCAGGTGATCTGGTTCAGTGATGCCCGTCCCGAGGAAGGGCCGGATCAGGTGGCGCTGGCATTGGAAGTGGTGGATGAATGGATGGCCAATCTGCTGGCGGACCCGCAAGCGTCGGTGGCCCAAAGCCGGCCGGAACGCGCCCGGGATGCCTGTTTCGCCACCGATGGCAGCCTGATCGCCCGTGGTGACGATGTGTGGGATGGTGTGCTCAATGAGCAAGAGGAAGGAGCCTGTACCGAGACCTTCCCGCTTTATTCCACATCGCGCATCGTCGCTGGCGCGCCCTATCAGGGTGATGTCTTCAAATGCGCGCTGAAACCCGTCAGCACGGCTCTGCAAGACGGAACCTACGGCGATTGGGCGCCATCGGCGGAGCAGATCGCCGAACTCAACGCCATCTTCCCGCAAGGGGTGTGTGACTACAGCCAACCGGACCAGGGCCGGCCCTGATTCGGAAGTAAAAAAGCATCGCGGCTCGTGAGCCGCTCCCACAAAAGACGTTGATGGGCTCTGTGGGAGCGGCTCACGAGCCAGTGGTGTCTCATAATTCGCTTACACGCAACACGCAACACGCAACACGCAACACGCAACACGCAACACGCAACACGCTTACACGCCAAACCCTTGGTTCGCTTGCGCAGCCTCGCAGACACGAATTCGCACAGCCTTCGCTGCCAAGCGGGCCGCTCCACAACTGTGGGACAGCAACGACCCACGAGCCGCGATTCCTTTCACGAGCCAATCCCGTTAGGCTTGGGGCCGAGAGCCTGTTCATGATCGTTACGCCGCCGCGCCGGAGTTCCCTGTTTACCCGGTAGAGAGTGTTGTCAGGTCGTGATTCCGATTGTGCGGTGTAGTCCATCTACATAAACAAGCGTAATCGCGGCCTGGCGGACTCTCCACCTAAAGAAAGTGGGGCCCGGCCCTTCGGGTTGCGCTGGAAAATACCCGGAGGGCACAGGGCCGCCAGATGACGCCCCGGCCTTTGCCTTTGGCCCCACCAGAGCCCGCAGTCCGCGACGCCCTCTGGCGGCTTTTCCGGTGGCAACGCGGCGGCGTAACGATCATGAACAGGCTCCTGACACAGGAGCCCCCATGGACGAACAAAAGCCGCGCATTCTGGATACCCGCCTGGTGGCGCAAAGCCGCCTGTTCGGCATCGAAGAGATGCACCTCCGTTTCTCCAACGGCGAGGAGAGAACCTACGAACGCCTGCGCACTCCGCCGTTGGCCGGCGTCATGTGCGTGCCGATGCTGGACGAGGATACGGTGTTGCTGATTCGGGAGTACGGCGCCGGCGTCGAGGAATATCTGCTGACCCTGCCCAAGGGCGCCTACGAGCACGGCGAGGACTGGCGCGAGGCGGCCAACCGTGAGTTGAAGGAAGAAGCCGGCCACGGTGCCCGCAAGCTGACCTTCATGAAGCGACTGTCCTTGTCTCCCGGCTACATGGGCCACCATATTGGTGTGGTGCTGGCGGAAGACCTCTACGAGGAATCATTGCCCGGCGATGAACCGGAGCCATTGGAAGTGGTCCCCTGGAAACTGTCCGAGCTGGATCGTCTGATCGAGCGGGACGATATGACCGAAGCGCGGGTCATCGCCGCGCTGTATATGACGCAACGCCTTCTCGACCAACGCCATTCTTGACCAACGAAAAGCGGAAAGCCGTAATGACTGACTTTAATGCCCTGCTGGACTCCCTCTCCAAGATCGCCCGTGACGCGGGCAGCGCCATTCTGACCGTGTACGAGCGGGATGATTTGGGCGTGGAAACCAAGGACGACAAATCACCGATCACCGAGGCGGATAAAGCCGCCCACGACATTATCGTCGCCGGCCTTGAGACGTTGACCCCGGAAATTCCGGTGTATTCCGAGGAATCCGGGGACATCGACTACGCCACCCGCAAGGACTGGCCGCGGTTCTGGCTGGTGGACCCGCTGGACGGGACCAAGGAATTCATCAAGCGTAACGGCGAGTTCACCGTGAACATCGCGCTGATCGAAGGCGATACGCCAGTGCTGGGCGTGGTCTACGTGCCGGTCACCGGGGTGCTGTACCTGGGCGGGCGCGGCGTCGGTGCCTTCAAGGAGGAGAACGGCGAGCGGGGCGCCATCCAGTGCCGTGAGCGCACCACACCGGTGGTGATGGTGGCCAGCCGCAGCCATGGCGGCGAAGCGGTGGAAAAACTGGAGGCCTTCATTCGCGAGGAAGTCGGCGATGTGGAACGCACTTCCATGGGCTCCTCGCTGAAACTGTGCCTGGTGGCGGAAGGCAAGGCGGACCTCTATCCGCGTCTGGCGCCCACCAGCGAATGGGACACCGCCGCCGCCCATGCGGTGGTGTCCGCCGCCGGCGGCGTGGTGGTGAACACTGCCTTTCAGCCGTTGGTCTACAATAAACCGGACATTCTTAATCCCCACTTCCTGGTGTTCGGCCAGGCTGTGGACAGCTGGCGGTTCATCGCGCCCGCCTTGGAGTAACCATGAGTCAGAGCGAAGCCATCCGATTCGTCAGCGCCGGCCAGTCCTGTTGCGGTGATTTGTTCCTGCCGGAAGGGGGCGGGCCCTTCGCCACGCTGATCATGGCGCACGGTTTCGGTTTGACCCGGGAATGCGGACTGGCGCCGTTCCGGGACGCTTTCCTGGCCGCCGGTTACGCGGTGTTCTGGTTTGATTACCGGCACTTCGGTGATAGCGAAGGCATACCCCGGCAACTGCTGTCGCCGGCCCGTCAGGTGGCGGACTGGCAGGCGGCGTTGCATACCGTGCGTGGCCATCCTCAGGTGGACTCGGATCGCATCGTCCTGTGGGGAACGTCCTTTTCCGGCGGCCTGGTCACCGCGGTGGCCGCCCGTGAGCGGGTGGCCGGTATTATCAGCCAGTGCCCGATGATGGACGGCTTCAACGCGGTGCTGGAAGTGATCCGCTACGGTGGGTTGATGCAGGGGGGGCGGCTTACCGCTTTTGGGGCTCTGGACGCGGTGCGCGGCGCGGTGGGCTTGTCACCGTGCTACGTGGCCAGTGCCGGCCACCCCGGCGAAGCGGCGGCGATGAGCAGTGAAGACGCTTATCAGGGCTACACCGCCTTGTTGGCGGACGGGGTTCCCAACCAGGTGGCGGCGCGGATTGCCTTCAGTCTGCCGCTGTTTCGCCCGGTGACCGTGGCCGACCGGGTGCAATGTCCGGCGTTGGTGCTGGTCTGCGATGAGGACACGGTGGCGCCGGCACGGGACGCGGACCGGGCGATCGCCCGGATGGCGAACGCGACGGTGCGCCGCTATTCCATCGGACACTTCGATATTTACCAGGGCGAGCACCGGGAGCGCGCTCTGCGGGAACAATTGGCCTTCCTGCGGCGCATTCTGGCTCCGAGCGATGAGCCGGCCGCGCCGGCGGCCGGCGGGTAGCGCGGGCTTTCAGCTCAGCCAGGGCGGCAGCAACTCGACCAGCTGTTGGGTCATATAGCCATGGCTGAGATGAACGGCCATGCCGAACAGGCATAGATTCAATGCCGGCAACATCATCCCCAGCGCCAGGAAATTCACCACCACGGTCTGACGGATGCGTCCGCTCCACAGCAAGGCGCCGACCACGACGACCACCGCCATGGGCGCGGCCAGCCAATCCGGCGGTGTGACATCAGCCCAGTCCAGAAGCCGGATCGGTAAGACAGGTTCAGGTAATAAATCGGAAAACAACGGCGGTGCCCCCACAGCAAGCCGTCCTTGAATGACCGTGGCGGTGCTTTATTCCGTGTGCCGCCAATAATGATTTAGTGGCTAAATGCTATCACAGTTAATACTAAAGTGTTAATTCTGTCTAACCTGAAAGTCACCGTTAGGCATGATGGGCGGCATTCGGCTCCGAGTCATCGCATCGTCGGCGTTCGCCTTCAGTGCCCATCCAGGTAGCGTCGCAGGGCTTGGGGGTCAGGGAGGGTGACGGTGCCATAACCGAAGCGGATCAGACCCTCCGCTTCCAACTGCTTGAGCACACCATGCACGCCCTGGCGGCTCATACCCAGCATGCTGGCGATGTGTTCCCGGGTCAGCTTGAAAGTCACCGGCTCGACCAGGGCGTGGCCGTCCAGGGTTTCCGCCAGGAACAACAGGCGCCGGCCAAGCCGTCCCGGCATATCACGCAGGGCGTTGTCCTCAATCACGGAAATGGCCGACCACAGACGGCGGCTGAGCATGTCCAGGGTGCGGGGGTAGGCCTCCGGATGGCGGCTCAGCAGGGCCCGGTAATCCTGACCGGGGATCTCCAGCAGCTCGCCATCGCTGTGGGCGGTGGCGCCGAACACCCGCGGCATGCCGGGGGAGAACACTGTATCGCCGAACCAGGCGCCGGCCTGGAACAGAGTCAGAATGACCTCGCGCCCCTCGGGGTTGGTGGAACTGATCCGCACGTTACCGGTGCCCACCACCGACAGAGTCGATTGCACCTCTCCGCGCTCGTACAGCACCTGGCCGGTCTGGAACGGCCGGATACGGGCCGCCGTGGCGGCTTCCCGCAAGGCCGGTTCGGGCAATCCGGAGAGCAGGGAGCAGCTGCGTAAAATGGCCAGGGTCCGGTCACTCATGGTCGTTTCCCCATCGCTCTTTTCGCCATTCTTCGCGCCTCTTCTTCCGTCATCTTTCAAGTGTAAAGAAATTGACGGTTTGTCGCTGCCCCCGGACCTAGACTGAACCCACGGTTCCATTGTTTGGCGCCCGCCGTGGCGCGGACCGATAGCAGGGCCTGTTCACACTATTTCCATCGCGCCTGTTGCGGCTAAAACGTCACCAATCCAGGCACGAGGAGAGAAGTTTGGTCGTTCCAAATGAACGACGAGTAACGCGGAGTGGTGACGTTTTAGCCGCAACCCGAAGGGCTGGAGCCCTTTTTACCTCCAGCGTCGTTGTCGGTTGCTCATTTGGAATGACCAAACCGCGCGCCCTCCGCCTCGCTGGAGGCAAAAAGGGCATCCAGCAGGCGCGATGTAAATAGTGTGAACAGGCCCTAAATAACGTTCAATAATGACCCGTCGCGCCAGCCTGCCGCCACCGTGACCCGCACCCCGGGCCGTGTGATCGGTGGCCCCCGCGCCGGGGTTCGGGAGAACCACATTATGCAAGGTCAGCACGACGAACTCAGAGCCGGCTTCACCCACATGGAAGACGGCAAGGCCGAAGACTGGCAGATCATTTCCGATGCCTTTGGCGGTTTCGCCCGGGAACTGCCGGACCGGGTGATCGAACACCTGCGTCTGCTGGAAGGCGATTGCGGCGGCTTCCCGGTGGATCGGCTTACCCACTGTCTGCAGACCGCGACCCTGGCTCATCAGGACGGCAAGGACGAGGAGTATGTGGTGTGCGCGCTGCTGCATGACATCGGCGACACCCTTGGCCCGTACAATCATGCCGACATCGCCGCTTCCCTGCTGGAGCCGTTCGTCAGCGAGGAAAATTATTGGATGGTGAAACACCATGCCATTTTCCAGGGCTACTATTTCTTCCATCATCTGGGGCTGGATCGCAATCTGCGTGACCAGTTCCGGGACCATCCGTGCTTCGAACGTACCGTGGAGTTTTGCGCGAAATACGACGGCGCCGCCTTTGATCCGGAAGCGGAAACCCTGCCTCTGTCGTTTTTCGAGCCGATGCTGCGCCGGGTAATGGAAAAACCAAAACGCTCCCTGTACAAAAAGAGCTTCGATAAACAGGAAGCCACCGCCTGATCAAAGCCTGCCTGAGCGCCAATACCGATGGCATACCTGTCGGTATTGGCACTTTTGTTATTGAAATGACATTTCGTCGTCACTGTCCGGTCACTTCCGCTTTCTAGAGTACGCGCCCAGTCCTTATCGTGATTGCGGAGCTTGCTGATGAATGCGTTGAGACCCGTCGGGTGGCGTGCCACCTGGCTCGTTATTCTTTTGTCGTTGTTTCTGAGCGCCTGTGGGGGCGACAGCAGCAGCCATTCCGGTGGTGACCCCACGCCTCCGGATACCGGAAACGGTGATAATGGTGGTGATGGAGACGGTGGTGGGGATGATGGTGGTGACGGTGACGGTGGGAACACCCGCCAGAGCTTCACCGTGGCGGTGATTCCGGATACCCAGAAGTATGCCCGTTATTCCCAGGAACGCTACACGGTGCAGACGCAATGGATCGCGGACCATTATCAGGATGAAAATATCAAGTTCACGCTGCATCTTGGCGACGTGGTGGATCGTGCCAGAGAAAGCTATGAGTGGTCCAATGCGCGTGAGGCCATGCAGATTCTGGAATCGAATCCGGAAACGCCCTACAGCGTTCTCGCTGGCAATCATGATGTGCTCAACAGCGGGCAATGGGACGATCAGCGTGACCTGAGCGCGGAGCCGTTCCTGCAGCATTTCCCGGCGTCCCTGCAGGCCGCCAACTTCAGTACCTTCAAGGGTACCGACAGCACGGGTTTCAACAGCTATCACATTTTCGAGACCGACGGCCAGGCGTTCCTGGTGCTGGCGCTTGACTGGCGCTCTTCCGATCAGACTATTGCCTGGGCTCAGGACGTGCTGGATCAGCACCCCGACCTGCCGGCGATTCTCACCACCCACCAATTGTTGAACATCGCCGCTGACGGTGAAACCGCGATCTTTACTCCGGAGCACGGGGCGCCGCTGTGGGAAAAGCTGATCCGTTCCAACGATCAGATTTTCCTGACCTTCAACGGCCACCACCACGGCGAAGCGATGATGGTGGGCAAGAACGACTATGGCCGTGATGTGGTCATGGTGGTGGTGGATTACCAATCCGGTTTCTGGGGCGGTAACGGCATGATGCAACTGGTGACGTTTGACTACAGCGACGATGAACTGGACTTCATCTCCTATTCTCCGTGGGTGGCGGCCATCGACGAAGCGAGCCGGCAACCCCAGGACGAGCTGTCGCGCTGGGAATTCAGTGTGCCCATGGACTTCGAGCAACGCTTCTCGAATATGAACCAGGGCGAGGGAGTCGTGGCGCCGGGCAGCATCGAAGGTACCCAGGCCTACTGGATTCTGGACTCCGACCACCAACTCACCGCCACTGACAACAGCGTGAAGTTCATGGACGCCTCCGGCAACGGCAACACCATGACGCTGGTGTCCTATAACAATGCGGAAGGTAACGATCCGCAAGGCGCGCTCTCCGATTTCTTCCAGGTCACCGCCGACGCACCGCCGTTCGGATACGCCACAGGCAGCGCTGCTTTCATGGGCAACAATGCCATCGGGGGCTACTACCTGACCACCGACGGTCCTGGCCTGACCTTTGAAAAAAGCGGCGCCGGCCAACCGGGTTATCTGCCTCAGTACACCATTGAAGCGGTAGTGCGTCTGCCGGAAGACTGGACACCCGGGAGCAATCAGTGGTCCGGTATTCTCAATCATCAACCCGGCATTACCCGGGTATGTAACTATCACTCGGTCTCCTGCTCAGGCAGTGACGCCTCCTTGGGCCTGAATGTCTCCTCCCTGAAAGAGTTCCAGTGGGTGAGCACCTCCCAGAACGGCAAGGGGCAGGACAACTGGTCCTGGGAAGTGAGCAACGAGTACTGGTATCACATCGCGATGGTCAACGACGGCGAGCGGGTGCGGATGTACGTGGACGGCTCCCTGGTCATGCGTACCGGCGTCGATGAGCAACAGGGGCTGCTGGTGGAGCCGGGGCAGCCCTGGTCCATCGGCGTGAACAGCTGGCAGGGCAACCCCGGCAACCTGTTCGCCGGCGATATCGCCGAGATCCGTATTAACAACCGCGCCTTGGGACGGGACGAGTGGTTGTATAACCAGAGATAACCATAAAAGTAACTACCCTCATTTTCAGGGCGCCGGATGGCGCCCTTCTTTCTGATTGCCTGAAGGTGACTCGATCATCTTTTGGGGTCGCTGTTGAAACAATGGATAAAGGGCTCTGAACATTACAACGTCGCCCAGGGTTTTGCCTCCTCCAATGCGAAGGCGATTTCCAGCAAGGTTTTTTCGTCACCGTGGTCGGCCGAGAAGTGCACTCCGATCGGCAATCCCTCCGCACTCGTTCCCATGGGCAAGGAGATTGCTGGCCCACCAGAAATGTTGTTGTAAGGCGTAAAGCCCGTGTATTTTTCAAGCCGATCCAGCAATGTGTCGAACGGCACCTCCGGACTCAGATGTCCGAGCTTTGGAGGCGCATGACACAGCACCGGTGACAGTATCAGATCATAATCGCGGAAGGTATCGCGGTAAGTCCGCGTCGTGCCGCGTAGACGTCGCAACACACCTATCGTTCCCCAAATTTTTTCGCGGTAAAGGGCGGCCAGTCCCTGTGTCAGACCATCCAGTTTGGAAGGATCAAAGTCCGGACTGAAAAGGCGCTTGCCGAATTTGCTTACCAGGAATGTCATCAGGCCCCAGTAAACCGTGAAGTCGCTGCCGAAACGATCCGTCACTGGAAGCGGTGTTTCCACCACAATATGTCCCATGCTTTCTAACAGGGTCGCGGTTTCCGTTACTACTGCCCGTGTCTCATCGCTGATGGGCGTACCCATGATTGAATTGGTGACCAAACCGATCTTGAGGCGCCGGCTGCCCGGGCCCTCGATGAGGCCTAACTCCGGCAATTTCGGATTACGCCAGTAGCGCTCCGCGCCGGCAAAGAAAGCCGCGGTATCACGCACACTGCGCGTCACCACACCCTCGCCGATGATGTTGATAGGCAGTGAGCGTGCTGCTTCTCCATCCACCAGACGGCCACGGGTCGGCTTGAGGCCCACCAGGCCGCAACAGGCGGCGGGGATGCGGATGGAACCGCCGCCGTCGTTGGCGTGCGCGATGGGAATCACGCCTGCCGCCACCAGCGCTGCCGAACCGCCTGAGGACGCGCCGCAGGAATATTCTGTGTGCCAGGGGTTGCGTGTGGCCAGCTTCGGATCCATGAATTCCGTGGTGGCATTGAAACCGAATTCAGGCAACGTACTTTTGCCAAGCAGGGTGAACCCCTGGGCCATGTATTGACGTGCGAAGGCGCCCGTTTTTTTAGCGGGATTGGCTACAAAAGCGCAGGAGCCATGATTGGTGGGTAGGCCACGCACATCGGTATTGTCCTTTATGAAAGTGGGGATACCGGAAAAGATGCCCTGTGCTGGATCGTGCGCTGATGCGAGTGCATAGTCGTAATCGCGCAACTGGATGGCGTGCAGGATGCCGTCCACCCTTTCCGCCCGGTCAATGGCGGCCTTGGCCAGTTCCTTCGCGCTCACACGGCCTTTCTTCAGACGCTCGGTGAGCGCCACGGCATCGTCATGGCCAAGGGCGTCGTCCTCGAAAGCGTGAACTCTTCGTTGTCGCCCCTGTTGCTGCCCCTTTATTTTCTCCAGTGAGTTCTCCATCGGTCGTATTGGTCCCTTTCCATCGCAGAAAAATGATTTTTGCACGATGGTACCATTTTTAGTTGCCGCCAAGGTCTTGATGAGCCAATTCTTCCGGGCTTGGGTTCAAGTCTTGCCATCTGCCTTTGTGAGGCGGTTCTTGCTTGGGAGGGCAAAAGGCAAGACTTGACCCAAAAGCCGTGAAGAAAAGAAGGCTTGTATCGAAGAGTACGAGCCCTATATTTATGATTCTTGTAAAGAGATTGTTGATTTTTTCTCTTAAAGAACGTTATTGGCGTCAGGTCTGAATGGTACTTACTTAACGCTCGCCTTCTTTCCGCCCGAGGCCGTTTTATTCCATGGGCGTTGCTTCGGTGGATGCCCATGCTGACGTATCCAAGCCTGCGCCTCATGCCGGGGACGGGTTAACAGCGGAAGCGGCTTCGGTCGTCGCTTGACTGCTCTGGGTTCAATACGTCCTGGTCGATTCCCCACACGCTGCTGGCCGATCAGACGAAAGAGTTCCGTTAAATCGTCACTGGTATGGCAAGCGAGCCGTTGTTGGTACCAAGCCTGCCAGCATTGCAGCGCG
>NZ_SNUA01000008.1 GCF_004360225.1 Alcanivorax sp. 24 | reverse complement strand
TCGGCGTTTGAAGGTGCGGGGTGGGGCCATATCTCCCACAGTCTGTACCCTAGGGTCAGAAGCCAGCCTGGTCCCTCCACCCCGACAAGTCTTCTCCTTCTAAGACTTGCCGGGAAACCATACAAGCTTGCTTGCAAGCGAATTGGGGGCCCGAAAGCCCATTCGCTTGCAAGCAAGCTCCCACAGGGGCGCTGTAGTGGCCGCCGAATTTGTGTCTCCAAGGCCAGAAGAGCACCATGCTTTCCGGTCACCTCGAAGCGGAGCCGCGTTACGCCTTTGCGGGACCCTGCTTCACGGCGTTCCCGCAAAGACGTAACGCGGCTCCGCTGTCCATGATGGAGGGCAATTCCAGTTCCCGACAAACCGCGATGAACCAAAAAAAACGGGCCAAAAGGCCCGCTTTTTTCGCCAGACAACCTCGCGTTTAGCGTTGTTGCTGCTGTTGTTGCTGCATCTGCTGCATACGTTGTTGCATCTGACGCTGCTGTTCCTGCATTTTCTTTTGCAGCTCGGCACGTTGCTCTTCGGTCATCACCGATTCCACCTGCGCTTGCAGCAGTACCGTTTTGCCGGTGATCTCGCCCATCACTTCACCCAGCTTTTTCGCCGTGCGAGTAATGTTGCGCTCGCTGTAGTCGGGTTTCACTTCACCTTGAAGCTTTTCCTGGAGGCTGCGGGCCTCGGTCTGGAGTTTGCGGACCTCCGCATCGGTGGACTGAATCAGACCACGGATTTCCTTTTGCTGATCTTCGGTCAGATTGACCAGGCTCGCCAGCTGCGCCACTTCATCCGGCTGCCCAGCCTGCTGCGCCTGGGCGGCCAGCGGCAAGCTCAGAGTCAAAGCGGTCAGGGCCACGCCGAGCAATCGAAAAAGTTTCATAACATCTCCATTGAAATTCATCTTCAGGTCCGATACGCCGTGTACCCTATCTCATTCCCCCCGGAAAAACGCGGTGTGGTATGGAAAACACGACACTTTTTACGCTTGTTCAACATCAGCGGTCCGTCGCCGGGACGGGCGCTATCCGTGATTCTCGCGACCTCGCTACCCTGCATGAGAAGGAGGGTTGATGTCCAGTACCCCGGAACTGCCAGCGGTCCTGGCCGGACCGATTCTAAGACGCCTGGAAGCACGGCGCCTGGTATTGTGGCTGGTGGCCTCCCATGGTCTGGCTTTGCGCCTGCAGCTGTTCGAAACGGACCCGCAGGGCACCCGGCCAGACCGGCAATACCCTCTGGACACGGAAAACTGCCGCAAGCTGCCAGTCGGCGCCGAGGCGGTATTGCATCTGATCGACCTGCCACTGAGCTCCACGTTGCCCGAGGGACAGGAAATCGGCTACGACCTGATCATAGACGGCCACGGAGCCGTGGCGGACTGGGCGCCCCACCTGCTGCATGCGAACCAGCGCCGCCCCAGCCTGGTATGGCGGTCGCGCCTTACCAACCTGTTGCATGGTTCCTGCCGCAAACCCCATCAATCCGGGCCGGACGGACTGGCCCGGGTTGATCAGGTGGTGGCGGACAGTCTGGGGAAGCCGGGTCAGCGCCCCAACCTGCTGTTGCTTACTGGCGACCAGATCTACGCCGACGATGTGGCCATGCCGATGCTCGCCACCATCCATACTCTGATTAAGCGGCTCGGGCTGATCGATGAAACCCTGGAAGGTGCTCGGGTTGGCGATAGCCAGGCGCTGTACCGGCATCAGGACGGCTTCCACCGGCAACGCCTGCTGCCGGCGGTGGAGAGCGGCCGCGCCCTGCGCAAACGCTTTTTCGGCGGCGTGCGCAAGCCGATCTTCACCACCGCCAGCGCCGACCGCCATCTGGTCACGTTCGCCGAGGTGATCGCGATGTATTTGCTGGCCTGGTCACCCATCCCCTGGAATCTGGCCGAGCCACGACCTCCCCTCCTGGACGGCACCGACCAGGAGCAGTATCAGCGCGAAGCGCGGGCCCTGGCCACATTCCGGAAACAGATGCCCGAGGTGGCCAGGGCCCTGGCCCATCTGCCGACTTTGATGATCTTCGACGATCACGATGTTACCGACGACTGGAACCTGACCGCCGACTGGGAACAGACCGCCTACGGCCAGCCCTTTTCGCGCCGCATCATCGGCAACGCGCTGATCGCTTACCTGCTCTGTCAGGGCTGGGGTAACGCGCCGGACCGCGTGACACCACTGATCGATGACGCCTCCGCGCTGCTCGGTGACGGCACCGGCACTCTGGTGATGGCGTCCCAGGACGCTCTGATCACCCGCCTGCTACGTTTTGAAGGCTGGCATTATCAATGGCCGGGCACGCCCAAACTGATCGTACTGGACACCCGCACCCGCCGCTGGCGCAGCGAGCGCCGCCCTACCCGCCCTTCAGGGCTGTTGGATTGGGAGGCGCTCTCCGAACTGCAACAAACCTTGCTCGGCGAGGAAGCGGTGGTGGTGGTGTCACCGGCACCGATGTTCGGCGTTAAATTGATCGAGACCGTGCAGCGGCTGTTCACTCTGATCGGCAAGCCTTTGATGGTGGACGCCGAAAATTGGATGGCGCACCCGGGGGCTGCCCGGGTTCTGCTGAACATCTTCCGGCACTCCCGCACTCCTGCCAACTATGTGATTCTGTCCGGAGATGTGCATTACTCGTTTGTTTACCGGATTCGGGTCCGTCACCGTGACGGCGGCCCGCGTATCTGGCAGATCACCGACAGTGGTCTGCGCAACCGTTTTCCGGAACGGCTGCTGGAATGGTTCGACCGTCTCAACCGATGGCTCTACGCTCCCTGGTCGCCGCTCAACGCCTTCACCAAACGCCGTCGGCTGGCGGTCACGCCCTACCGGCCCGATCCCCATGAGGCCGGCCGGCGTCTGCTGAACCGTGCCGGCATCGGCCGGGTCTGGCTGGATACCGACGGCGCTCCGGCGCGAATCCGACACCTGGGCGCCGATGGACGTGACGCCGAATTCAAGCCGGATAATCGGATTTGATCCAGAACAAGTCAGGAAAGGGCCATCACGGCATAATTGAACCCCAAGGGGCAATTTCTTATAACGAAACCATCGGAGAGATAAACAAAACCGTCTTGTTCGGCATATTTCCCTGTCCCATACTATGCCGCCGCCGGAAACCGGCGAGAAAAACAGGCCACGACGCCGCGGCGTCCAGCAAAAAACGGGCTTCTGCCATGACCGACTACCTGCTCATTCTTGTCAGCGCGGTGCTGGTGAATAATTTCGTGCTGGTCCAGTTCCTGGGCCTGTGCCCGTTCATGGGTGTTTCCAACAAGGTGGAGACCGCCATTGGCATGTCCCTGGCCACCACCTTCGTGTTGACGCTGTCGTCGGTGCTCGCCTACCTCACCTGGGCCTATATCCTCCAGCCGTTGTCACTGGAGTACCTGCGCACCATCAGCTTTATTCTGGTGATCGCGGTGGCCGTGCAGTTCACCGAAATGTTCGTCAAGAAGGCCAGCCCGCTGCTGTACCGGGTGCTGGGCGTGTTCCTGCCGCTGATCACCTCCAACTGCGCGGTGCTCGGCGTGGCGCTGCTGAATGTGCGCCAGGAAGACGCCACCTTCATGACCTCTCTGACTTACGGCTTCGGCGCCGCCCTCGGTTTTTCCCTCGTGCTGATACTGTTCGCCGCCATGCGCGAACGGATCGCCGCCGCCGACGTGCCGGAGGCGTTTCGCGGCCCCAGTATCGGCCTGATCACCGCCGGTCTGATGTCGCTGGCGTTCATGGGGTTTTCCGGGCTGGTGAAGATATGAAGACGCCAGACGCCAAACGCCAGACGCCAGACGCTGAAAACCGGGAACAGAAGCTCGCGGGGCTGCGGCTGCGCCCACGCCTTCAGGAAACACATCCAGGTTCGCCGCTCCCGATTGAGCGTCCGGCGTCCGGCGTCCGCCGTCCAGCGCATCTGGAGGCGCGATCATGATCACGATCCTGATTGCCATCGCTGCGCTGCTGGCGCTGGCCGCCGTGTTCGGCGGCGCGCTGGGTTTCGCCTCGGAGAAATTCAAGGTCGAGGGAGACCCCATCGTCGACCAGATTGATGCCCTGCTGCCGCAGACCCAGTGTGGCCAATGCGGCCATCCCGGCTGCCGCCCCTATGCCGAAGCCATCGCCAACGGCGAGGAGCACAACCGTTGCCCGCCCGGCGGCGAGGTCACGGTGGAAGCACTGGCCGAACTGCTTGGCCGCGAGGTGCTGCCACTGGACGACGATGGCAGCGAGGATGCCACGGTGAAGAAAGTGGCCTACATCCGCGAGGACGAGTGCATCGGCTGCACAAAATGCATCCAGGCCTGTCCCGTGGACGCCATTGTCGGCGCCGCCAAGCTGATGCATACGGTGATCGTCGATGAATGCACCGGCTGCGATCTGTGCGTGGAGCCCTGCCCTGTGGATTGCATCGACATGGTGCCGGTGGCTCCCACCCTCGGAACCTGGACCTGGCGACGACCGGCCGGTGCCGGCCAAAGCCCGGAACAACGGATCGACGTGGTAAACCTATGAAACGCCAGATGTCGGACTCCGGACGCCGGACGCTGGGGGTTTTCGCCGCTTTCAAGCATCTGGCGTCCAGCGTCCGGCGCCCGGCGGAAGTCCATGATTTTCCCGGCGGCATTCACCCGCCGGAGCACAAAAGCGAGTCCAACGCCACGCCGATCCTCCCCGGTCCGCTTCCCTCGCGGCTGGTATTGCCGTTGAACATGCACATCGGCGCCCCCGCCCGCCCGCTGGTCCAGGTCGGCGACAAGGTGCTCAAGGGACAGTGCCTGGCCGAGGGCAACGGCACCGTCAGCGCCCCGATTCATGCTCCCACTTCCGGCACCGTCGTTGCCATCGGCCCGCGCCCGATCCAGCACCCTTCCGGCATGGACGCCCCGTGCCTGGTACTGGAACCGGACGGCGAGGATCGCTGGGGAGACCGATCACCACTGGACGACCCCTTCGCGCTGAGTCCCGCTGAGTTACTGGAGCGTATCGCCGACGCCGGCATCATCGGCCTCGGCGGCGCCGGTTTTCCTACCTCCGTGAAGGTGTCACTGGGTGACCATCAGCGCGTGCGCGAACTGATCATCAACGGGGTCGAGTGCGAACCCTTCATTACCGCCGACGATCGTCTGATGCGGGAGAGAGCCGCGGACATCGTCCAGGGCATTCAGGTACTGCAATACCTGCTGAACCCGGACCGGACCCTGCTCGGCATCGAGGACAATAAGCCAGAAGCCATCGCCGCCCTGCGCGCCGCCGCCGTGGGCGCCGATATCGACGTCCGTGTGGTGTCCACCAAATACCCCTCCGGCGGCGAAAAACAGCTGATCCAACTGCTCACCGGCAAGGAAGTGGGCAGCGGCGGTCTGCCGATCCAGGTCGGCGTGGTGTGCCAGAACGTGGGCACCGCCTACGCTCTGAAACGCGCCCTGTTCGACGGCGAACCACTGATCAGCCGCGTCACCACGGTGACCGGGGACGCGGTGGCACGGCCCGGCAACTATGAGATTCTGCTCGGCACCCCGGTGGCGGAATTACTGCGGCACGCCGGTGTCGACGAGACCCGGCTGCAGCGGCTGGTGCTCGGTGGTCCGATGATGGGTTTCACCTTGCACAACCCGTCCATCCCTCTGGTGAAGACCAGCAATTGCCTGATCGCCGCCTCCGGCGACCTGCTGCCGGAACCGGAACCCGAACAGGCCTGTATTCGTTGCGGCGCCTGCGCCGAGGTCTGCCCCGCCAGCCTGTTACCCCAACAGCTCTACTGGTACGCCAAGAACGATGACCTGGAACGGGCTCAACAGCAGAACCTGATGGACTGTATTGAGTGCGGCGCCTGTGCCTATGTCTGTCCCAGCCATATTCCGCTGGTGCAATATTACCGCTACGCCAAAGGTGAGATCCGCACCCAGGCGGCGGAGCGGACCAAGGCGGACCGGGCCCGCGAGCGTTTCGAGGCCCGCCAGGCCCGGGTGGAAAAAGAACAGGCGGAGAAAGAGGCACGCCGCCGCGCGCGCCAACAGGCCAACCGCGCTCCCGCAGCCGCCGGTGACAACGCCGCTGCCCTCAAGCAAGCCTCGTTGGACGCCTCCAAGGCCTATAAAGCAGCGGTCAAGGCCGCCAAGGAAGCGGAAAACCGGGGTGATCCGGATCTGACCCGCTATCAGACCGAAGTGGAAAAGCGGAAACTCGCCGCGGATCAGGCAAAAGCCGCCGTGCGCGACGCCGGCAAGGCTGCGCCGCCGTCCACCGACACCCACCCCAAGGCCGAGGCGGACCTCAAGAAGCAGGTCGCCGACGCCTCCGCCGCTTACAAGAACGCTCTGCGCGAGGCCAAGGCCGCGCTGGCGGAAGAACGGGAAGACGCCGCCGCGCTGCAAAGCCGGGCGGAATCCCTGAAAGCGGAAGCGGACCGGCTCAAGGCCGCCCTGCGAGACGCACGTACCGGGCAGCCCGCCAGCGCCCCAACGGCCGCCGTGGATCCCGTGGAGGCACTGAAAAAGGCCGTGGCCGAGGCCTCCTCCGCCTACAAGACCGCGGTGAAGGCGACCAAGGAAGCGGAACAAAACGACACCGATGACGCGGCCCGGCTGCGCGACGAAGCCGATCGCCTGAAAGCCAGGGCGGACCAACTCAAGCAACAACTGCGCGACGCCAAGGCCACGGCGCCCGCCACACCAAAAACGGCGCCCCCTCCGGCTACCGCTACCGCGCGGACAACCGCCGAACCGGCCAGCACCGCCGGCCAGGCGTCTGACAGCGACGAAGACGCGGCCAAACGGCAAAAACGCCTGAATGCCTTGAAGACCGCCTACAAGATGGCGCACAAACAATACAAGGAAGCCCATTCCGCCCTCGACCGGGCCCGCCGTGACGGCGCCGTGGACCTGGCCGCGATGGAAGCCCGGGTGGAGAAGCTCAAGGCCAAAGCCGATCATACCCGCGATGCCCTGGACGCCCTGATGGACGAAACCAAGGCGTCGCTGCTGGCCCACACCGGCAAGGATCTGAAAACCCTCAAGCTGGACGCAGCCCGCGCGGAAACGGCTCTGCGGGACAAGAGTGACGAGTTGAAACACCTGCGCGATACCGCCGACGAAAACACTCTGAAACGGCTGGCCTCGGAGCTGGGCACCCTGGAACACGACGCTCACCTGGCGCGGCGGGCCCTGAAGCAAGCCCTGGAAGAACACGGACTGGCGGAAGAATGAACCCTATCGGAACACCAGGAGCGCAACGCACATGGCGCTGATCAACGCCTCCTCGCCGCACACACGTGGTCCCGCCGACACCGGCACGGTGATGCGCCAGGTGATCTACGCCACCCTGCCCGGGCTGGCGATACTGACGCTTTTGTTCGGCATCGGCACTTTGCTGAACGTCGTCTGGGCGATACTGGTGGCGGTCCTCTGTGAAGCCGCCATGCTGCGTGCTCGCGGCCGCCCCGTCGCTTTGTACTTGCGCGATGGCAGCGCCGTGGTCACCGCCGTGCTGCTGGCTCTGGCATTGCCCCCCACCGCGCCCTGGTGGCTGACGTTTATCGGCGTGGCGTTCGCCATTATCGTCGCCAAGCAGTTATACGGCGGCCTGGGCATGAATCCATTCAACCCGGCCATGGTCGGCTATGTGCTGCTGCTGATCTCCTTCCCGGTGGCGATGACCAACTGGGTCGGCGGCGCCCCCTATCGCACCCCCGATGTTCTGGAAAGCGTATTCCAGTTCCTCGGGCAGGGCGCGCTTGACGGCCTCTCCGGGGCAACCCCTCTGGACACCTTTCGCACCTTCGCCGGCAACGCCGATGCGCTGGATCGTATGATTGTTCTGCATGGTCGCTGGGCCGGGCTCGGCTGGGAATGGGTCAATCTGGCGTTTCTGCTTGGCGGGCTATACCTGCTGTTCCGTCGCGTGATCGGCTGGCATATTCCGCTGGCCTTTCTCGCCGGCCTCGCCGTACCGGCGCTGATCGCCTGGCAAATCGACCCTTTGCGTTATGCCGATCCGCTGTTTCATCTGTTTTCCGGCGGCACCATGCTCGGCGCCTTTTTTATCGCCACCGATCCGGTCAGTGCCGCCACCAGCTCACGCGGGCGTCTGATCTACGGCGCGCTGATCGGCCTACTGGTCTGGGTAATCCGCACCTATGGCGGCTATCCGGACGCGGTGGCGTTCTCGGTGCTGCTGTTGAATCTGGCGGCCCCGTTCATTGACTACTACACCCGGCCACGCACTTATGGCCACCAACGCGCCAAGCGGGGGGCCGGCTCATGATTGGCCAGGCGATTACCCGCAACGCGGTGATTCTCGGTCTGTTCGCCATCGGCACCGCCGCCACTCTGGCACTGACCAACCAGGCCACCCGGCAGCGGGTGGAGTGCAACCGGCAAACCGCACTGGCGGACGCGCTGGCCCAGGTGATGCCACCGGCCCGGCACGACAATCCGTTGTTGGACGACAGCATTACCATCACCGCCCCCTTGCTGGGCCATGGTGAGCATCCCCTCTACCGCGCCCGTCTTGGCGGCGAGGCCAGCGGCGCGGTACTGGAAGCGGTGGCGCCGGACGGCTACGGTGGTGATATCCGTTTGATCGTCGGCGTCGACCGCGACGGCACTGTACTCGGCGTGCGCGTGGTGCCGCCGCATAATGAAACACCGGGGCTGGGTGATAATATCGAAATCCGCAAATCCGATTGGATTCTGGGATTCAACGGCGCTTCCCTGGAGCAGCCGTCCGCTTCGGGATGGGCCGTGAAAAAGGACGGCGGCCAATTTGACAGTTTCACTGGTGCCACCATCACCCCCCGGGCGGTGGTCAGCGCCGTGCATGGCGCCCTGCGTTACTATCAGGCGCACCGAGATGAGGTGTTCGAGGCGCCCGCCCAGGCACGGACAACGGAGAGCTGTGATGGCTGACGTGGATTACGGCAAGATCACCCGCGATGGATTGTGGAATAACAATCCGGCCACCGTACAGATTCTCGGTCTGTGCCCGCTGCTGGCGGTGACCGGTTCGGTGGTCAACGCCCTTGGTCTGGGCCTGGCCACCCTGGTGGTTCTGATGGGATCCAACGCCGCCGTGTCGCTGATCCGTCACTACGTCACCGACGCCGTACGGTTGCCCGCCTTTGTCATGATCATCGCCGCCATGGTGACGGTGATCGAGATGCTGATGCAGGCGTTCACCTTCGAGCTGTACCAGATTCTCGGGATCTTTATCCCACTGATCGTGACCAACTGCACCGTGCTCGGACGCGCCGACGCTTTCGCCAGTAAACACGCGCTGCTGCCAGCGGTGACTGACGGTTTCATGATGGGCCTGGGTTTTCTGATCGTGCTGGTGATTCTCGGCGCGCTGCGTGAGGTGGTTGGCGCCGGCACCCTGTTCGCCAACATGCAATTACTGCTCGGCCCCTGGGCGGAACAACTCCGCATGGAGATCATCCCGGACTACGGCGGCTTCCTGCTCGCGGTCCTGCCTCCCGGTGCTTTTCTGGGACTGGGCTTGATCATCGCCGGCAAAAACGTCATCGACAAACGGATGAAGGCCGCCAAACTGCGTCGCGAGTCCCCCTCGTCCTCCGGCAGCCGTCGCGTCCGCACTACCGGCAAAGTCAGTTGATCGAAACCGGCGAGTCACGCCGGTTTCACCCTTTTTTCGCTTGAAAACCCACGTTAATAGCCAAAAATTTGGTGTGCCGCCTGTCGCGATTTTACTACTGTTAAACAACGACCCCGCCAAAATTCACGATAATAGGGCCATACAACGGCAAACTTTAATAAAAGGAGACCTCCCATGAAAAGTGCAGCCCTTGTCGCTTTGACCGTCGTGGGTACCGTTGCCGTGGCCGGGATCGGATATGGCGCCTACCAGGCAATAGCCCCAAAGCAGTCCGGCTATGCCGAGGTGACGAACGTGGAACCCATCGTCAAGAAATGGCAGGAACCCCGTGAGGTCTGTCAGGACGTGGCGGTACAACGTCAGGCTCCGGTGAAGGATCAGCATCGTATCACCGGTAGCGCTATTGGCGCCGTGGTCGGCGGCGTGATCGGCCATCAGTTCGGCGGCGGCAGCGGCAAGGACGCGGCCACCGCGGGCGGTGCCATCGTCGGCGGTATCGCCGGCAACCAGGCGCAGAAGAAAATGCAGCAGAACAACACCGTCACCAGCACCGAGCGACGCTGTAACACGGTCATGGATGACAAGAGTTCGGTGGAAGGCTACGAGGTCACTTACCTGTTCGATGGCAAGGAAGACACCATCAAGATGGACAACAAGCCGGGTGACCGGCTGCGTATTGAAGACGGCCACGTCATCACCCAGTAAAGACGCAAAACCGAAAAGCGCTCGCTATAGAAAAGGCCGCTGGAAAGGATTCCAGCGGCCTTTTTTCAGTTGACAGTTGATAGTGGACAGTTGACAGCGGAAAAATAAAAACAGGAATATTGCAAACACCTAACGAACCCCATTCGCTTGCAAGCAAGCTTCCCACAGCGGCTAAAGATCAGGCTGTTTTGTCTTTTCGCTGTCAACTGTCCACTATCAACTGTCAACTGCTTCTCAGCCTCCAAGCACAGAGACGAACCCCTGAATAATGGTGGCGTTGACGATATCGACGATGAAACCACCCACCACCGGGATGATGATGAAGGCCAACGGCGAAGGACCGTGGTGCTGCGTCACCGCCTGAATATTCGCCACCGCCGTGGGAGTGGCGCCCATGGCGAAACCGCAATGACCGGCACACAGCACCGCGGAATCGTAATTGCGGCCCATCACTCTGAACGTGACAAAGACAATGAAACTGACCGCCAGCGCCACCTGAACCAACAGCATCGCAAGCATAGGCAGCGCCAGATCCACCAACTGCAGCAATTGCAGACTCATCAAGGTAATCGCAAGAAACACGCTCAGCGAGGTATTGCCCACCATCTCGATGGTGGCGTCGTTCACCGGCCATAAGCGCCGGGCCAGATTACCCAACAGGATACAAACGAACAGCACCCAGACGAAGGTCGGCAGACGCACCCAGTCCTGGGCATGGTGTTCGGCCACGGTACCCACCACCACACCAATGGACAACAACATGAGGATACGCACCACGCTGGCGGCGGCGATCGGACGGGGCTGCTCCGCGCCATCGTATTCGCCATCTTCACGGCCGGCGGGCACCTGCAGTCGATAGCGCCGAATCAGCATCATCGCCAGGGGCCCACCCAGCAAGGCACCGAATACCAGACCAAAGGTGGCGGATGCCGCGGCCAGTTCGCTGGCCCCGCCAATCCCGAAATCATTGCTGAAGACCTCGCCCCAGGCAATGCCGGTGCCATGGCCGCCGGTCATGGTGATCGAGCCTCCCAGCAGGCCATAAAACGGTGACAGCCCCAGCAGTTTGGCCATCAGAACACCGACCACATCCTGCAGGAACACCAGAATGATCACCAGAATCGCGAACACCACCATCGGCCAGCCGCCCTGGCGCAACAAACGAAAATCCGCGGCCAGGCCCACGGCTCCAAAGAAAAACAGCATGGCCGGCCCTTTCAGCGCATCGTCAAAGGTCAGCGATACGCCCGACAACTGCAGAGCCGTCACCAACAGCGTGGCAAGCAGCCCGCCCACCACCGGTTCCGGCATATTGAGATCGGACAGAATCCGGAATCGATGAACCAGCAACTGCCCCACTACCAATACGATGAGGGCCACCATCAGAGTTTCCATGGCGGAAAACTGCATACTCACTCCCTTTTCCATCGCCCTCTGAACCGGCGGGTACGGGCAATCTGATTTTGACGCGGGAATGCCCGGTTCGTTCCGACGTGGCGATAGCGCGCTGATTCGCTATACTGCGGCGATCTGATTCAGGAGCAGGCATGAATCGCGAGAAACGCACGGAAATTTTCCGCCGTCTGCGGGCTCAACGTCCTCACCCCACCACGGAACTGAACTACGACACCCCTTTGGAGTTACTGGTGGCGGTGGTGCTGTCCGCCCAGGCCACCGATGTTGGCGTTAACAAGGCCACTGATCGCTTATTTCCCGTGGCCAATACGCCGGAAGCGATCCTGGCATTGGGCGTGGACGGTTTGAAGGAATACATCAAAACCATCGGGCTGTTTAATTCCAAGGCCAATAACGTCATCAAACTGTGCGAGCAGTTGCTCGCCTTTCATGGCGGCGAAGTACCGCGTGATCGCGCCGCCCTGGAGGCGTTGCCCGGCGTCGGCCGCAAAACCGCCAACGTGGTGCTCAACACCGCTTTCGGTGAACCCACCATTGCCGTGGACACGCATATTTTCCGGGTGTCCAATCGCACCCGCATCGCGCCGGGGAAAAACGTCAACGAGGTGGAGCAGCGTCTGCTCCGGGTGGTCCCGGAGGAATTCAAACGCGACTGTCACCACTGGCTGATCCTGCACGGGCGCTACACCTGCGTGGCTCGCAAGCCTAAGTGCGGTGAGTGCATCATCGCCGATCTGTGCGAATTCCCGCGGAGTCAGCGGCCGGTGTAAGCCCATCCGTATCCTGGTGCCAGCCCGCCCTATACGTAGGCACATCCAGCGCTGATTCGCTGCCAAGGCAGCTTCCCACAGCGGCTCCGTGGTCCTCCTCTGTGGGAAGCTGCCTTGGCAGCGAAAGACCTGCTATTACCATGGCTCCCGGACAAGCCGGGAGCCTGGTTTCACTTACAACGTCAGCCGGTCGCGGATCGCCTGCAAGGTTTTCTCACCAATGCCCTTGATCGCCAGCAACTGCTCCACATCCTGAAAAGGCCCTTCCTGTTCCCGCCAGGCAATGATCGCCTCGGCGGTCTTCGGACCGACGCCCTTGAGCAATTGCAGCTCCGCCGACGTGGCCTGATTCAGGTTGATGGTTTGTTCCACCACCGCCGCAGCCGTGGCGCTGTCCATCGCCGGATCCTCCGCCGCCTGAGCAGTCTGGGTCCAGACCGCCGCTCCCAGCAACGCCGCCACCAAACACAATGCACGATAGAGTTTCATTCCCTTCTCCTTAAAGGTTTGTTGTTGGAGAAGACACTCTAAACGGGACACGCGGGGCGGGCTGTCCGCCATTTCAGACAATTGTCGTCAGCGTTTCAGGACAGACTCTGTAGGATTTCATCCACCACCACCGCCGGCTCCGGGGCTTGGGTGATGGGGCGGCCGATCACCATGTAGGATACGCCCTGCTCACGAGCCTGGCGTGGGGTCATGATACGGCGCTGGTCGTCGCTGGCGCTGCCCTCGGGACGAATACCCGGCGTTACCAGCAGAAAGTCCTCGCCGCGGGCACGACGCAGTAGTGGTGCTTCCAGAGCCGAACAGACCACGCCATCCAGGCCGCTTTCCTCGGTCAGTTGCGCCAGCGCCATCACCTGCTCCTCGGCCGCACGGGCAACGCCCACTTCACGCAGGTCGTCACTGGTCTGGCTGGTCAAAACCGTCACCGCGGTAAGCAATGGCCTGCGGGCCGCGCCTTCCAGCACCTCCCGGGCGGCACTCATCATGCGCTTGCCGCCGCTGGCGTGCACATTGACCATCCACACCCCCAGTTCGGCGGCGGCACGCACGGCGCCGGCCACGGTATTGGGAATATCGTGATACTTGAGGTCCAGAAACACGTCAAAGCCCTGATCCTGTAACGCTCTCACCACATCGGGACCGGCCCGGGTAAACAGCTCCTTGCCCACTTTTACCCGCACGCGGGCAGGATCCAGCCTCGCCGCCATGGCCAGAGCATCCTCGGCGCGGGAGTAATCCAGAGCAACGATAATGGGACTGCTGGAGGTCACGATTTGGCGTCTCCTTCGGATCGCGGTTTGATGGTGCCCCAGCGGCGACAGCTCGGGCAGCGCCATTGCAGCAGTGGCGTGGTGAAGCCACAACGACGGCATTGATAGATGGTGCGGTCGCTCATCAGCCTTTGTGTCAACTGCTTGAGCAGTTCCAGCTGTTCGCGGGCTTCGCTTTGATCGGCCACCTGCAGGTTCATGTCAATCAGGCGATCGAGGCCGCGAACGGAAGGGTTGGCTTGCATGTACTCGGCAATGAACTTGGCCGCCTCGCGGTCACCGTAGCGTTCCTTGAGCTGGCCGGAAAGCAGCAATACTCGCGCGGTACTGGGGTCCTCGGCGCTATAGTCGGCGAGGACGCGAATGAAATCCTCTTCCTGCTCCAGTTGCTCGTAGCACTGGCGCAGATCGTCCAGGTACTCATCGAAGAAGTCGCGGTCCTGATCCCAGATCCGGCGAAAGGCGGCGATGGCCGCCTCCCAGCTCTGTTCGCGCATTTCCAGACGCCCCAGATCGACGCTGGCGCGCACGCACTCTTTATCGAAGCCCAGGGCACGACGCAAGGTGCGGCGGGCCGGGCCCAACTCTCCGCGGGCCACCTGCCCCTCGGCTTCCTCGCAGCAATACTGGGCCAGAATCGGCGCGATCTTGGCGTCGCCCTTGATCAGCCGCTCCCCCATGGCGATGGCGTTGGGCCAGTCGCGTTCCTGCTCGTAAAGCTTCATCAACTGACGCGTTACCTGCTCGCGCTGTTCGCAATCCTGGTCGAGCATTTCCAGCAGCACTTCCTCGGCCCGGTCGAACAACCCGCCGGCGAAATAGTCCTCTGCCAGTTCCAGTTGGATCTGCTCCTGGGTAGGCCGCGGCAAATCACCGCTTTCCAGCAAGTGGGAGTGAATCAGGGTGGCACGGTCGAACTCGCCTCTTTTACGAAACAGGCGCGCCATGCTGAGGTGGGTTTCCAGGGTCTGGGGGCTGACTTCCAGACTACTGAGCAGAGCTTCCACCGCCTTGTCCGGTTCCTCGTTGAGGAGGAAGTTGAGCCCGGCCACGTACTCCTGGGACAGCGACGCCATGCGCCGCCGTTGCCGCCGCTTGCCTTCACGCCGGCCCAGGAAGAAGCCCATGGCGATGGCGAAAAAGAACAGCGGTATCAGCCATAGGGGCTCGCTCATGAACGGCTTCCAAACAGCCCGCTCAGCCCTTTAAAGCCCAGCCCGGCGAGCAGTCCCGCCAACAGGCCCACGGCGAGCAGACCCACGGCAAGCACGCCGAGGCTGACCTGCCAGCGCCAGCCCTGGATCAACATATCCAGAGTCACCATTTGAGTATTGGCGGTAACAAAGAAAAAGGCGGCCAGGAAAATGGCCAGCATTACCAGAATCAGCAGAGCACGGTAGAGAGTTCGCATGTCGGTCAGGCCCCGGTGTCGTCGGTATCAGCCCCGGATGGCCTTGGCGCTGTGGCTGGCATGGTGGCGCCGCTCGCTCCGGTGCTCGTTGTTGTCGCCCCCGTCATCGTCCTGCATGGCACGATTGACCCGTTCGCGCAGGTCCTTGCCACATTTGAAATGGGGAACGTATTTGCCTTGCAACTCCACGCTGGCGCCGGTCTTTGGATTACGGCCCACGCGCGGGGCGCGGAAATGGAGGGAAAAGCTGCCGAAACCCCGAATCTCGATGCGTTCACCTTCTACCATGGCATCGGCCATGTAGTCGATCAGGGCTTTGATGGCGAGTTCCACGTCCTTGGTGGAGAGATCATTGCTGGTGTAAGTTCTGGCGATCCGAGCGATGAGTTTGGATTTGGTTAACGCAGATGCCATTACAACCTACTCCCCTGGGCTCCCTGCCCAGCGGGGCCGGCCTCGATGACCGGCCCCCGGGAGGAGCCATTATGACTCGTTGCTGTTTTCCATTTGCTGCTTGATCAGGTCACCAATGGTCTTAGGAGCATTGGCTTCCTGGCCTTGCAGGTTGTCCATGGCCTCGCGATCCTGAACCTGATCCTTGGCACGCACGGACACATTGATGGAACGGTTCTTGCGGTCGATGTTGGTGATACGGGCTTCCACCTCGTCACCCACATTGAGAACCTGGGAAGCGTCGTTAACGCGATCACGGCTGATCTCGCTGGCGCGCAGGTAACCTTCCACGTTCTCAGCCAGCTCAACGGTGGCGCCTTTGGCGTCCACGTCCTTGACCGTACCCTTAACGATGCTGCCCTTCTCGTTTGCAGCAACATACTGAGCAAACGGATCGTCTGTCAACTGCTTGATTCCAAGGGAAATTCTTTCGCGCTCGGCATCGATGGACAGAACCACGGTTTCCAGCTCGTCGCCCTTGTTGAAGTTGCGTACCGCGTCTTCGCCGGCCTCTTCCCAGGAGATGTCGGAAAGGTGCACCAGACCGTCGATACCGCCTTCCAGGCCGATGAAGATGCCGAAGTCAGTGATGGACTTGATCTTGCCGGAGATGCGGTCGCCTTTCTGGTAGTTGGTGGCGAAAGCTTCCCACGGGTTGGACAGGCACTGCTTGATGCCCAGGGAGATACGACGACGATCTTCGTCGATGTCCAGGATCATCACTTCCACTTCGTCGCCGATCTCTACAACCTTGGACGGATGGATGTTCTTGTTGGTCCAGTCCATTTCGGAAACGTGAACCAGACCTTCCACACCTTCCTCGATCTCGGCGAAGCAGCCGTAATCGGTCAGGTTGGTAACGCGCGCCTTGACACGGGCACCTTCCGGGTACTTCTGCACGATGTCGTGCCACGGATCCTCGCCCAGCTGCTTGAGGCCCAGGGAAACACGCATTTTCTCGCGGTCGAACTTGAGTACCTTGACTTCGATTTCCTGGCCCACTTCGACGATTTCGCTCGGATGCTTGATGCGCTTCCAGGCCATGTCGGTGATGTGCAGCAAGCCGTCGATGCCGCCCAGGTCCACGAACGCACCGTAGTCGGTCAGGTTCTTCACGATACCCTTGACCACCATGCCTTCCTGCAGGGATTCCAGCAGGGCTTCGCGCTCGGCGGAGTGCTCCGCTTCCATGACCGCGCGGCGGGAAACCACCACGTTGTTGCGCTTCGGATCCAGTTTGATGACTTTGAAGTCCAGGTCCTTGCCTTCCAGGTGGGTGACATCGCGCACCGGGCGGATATCCACCAGGGAGCCCGGCAGGAACGCGCGGATCGGACCGATATCCACGGTGAAACCACCTTTCACCTTGCCGGAGATCTGACCTTTGACGATCTCGTCTTTGTCGAAAGCCACTTCCAGTTCGCCCCAGACTTCGGCGCGCTTGGCTTTCTCACGGGACAGGCGGGTGAAGCCCATGCCATCGTCGATGGCGTCAACGGCGACTTCCACCTCATCGCCTTCGGCGATTTCCAGTTCACCGCTCTCGCTGATGAACTCGTCGCGGGAGATGATGCCTTCGGATTTCAGACCGGCGTTGACCACCACCCAGTCGCTGTCGATGGCGACCACGGTGCCGCGGATGATGGAACCACGGGCAACGTCCAGGTCCTTGAGGCTTTCTTCAAAAAGTTCGGCAAAAGATTCAGTCATGAAAAAACGTCTCACGATACACGCGCCAGCCAGCAGACGCGGGTTATTGATAAAGCGATCACCGCCCCAAGCTGGTTTACTGTAAGGGGCCGGCGTTCGTTACTTGCATCTTACCTGCATGTCTTACCTGCATAGGTGCCGCAATCGCTCTGGCGGTGCGCGCCGGGCTTCATACGGCAACATGCAGCAACGGCTCCAGCCGCACCACCGCAATCAGGGCGCGTCCGAAGCCGTTTCAAGAGCCGGTTCGGGCTCTGAAAACCGATTGTGCCTGATCCTCAGATCAGTGAGCGGGCCGCCGCCTCATCGAGGATACGCGCGACCACCTGATCCACAGTCAGGTCCGTGGAGTCCAGCTCCAGGGCATCCTCCGCCGGTTTCAGCGGTGCCACGGAGCGATTCATATCCCGTTCATCACGAGTACGAATATCCTCCACAAGGGCCGCGAGGGTAGCATCAAACCCCTTTTCCTTCAACTGATTATAGCGCCGCCGGGCACGCTCCTCGGCGCTGGCGGTCAAATAGATCTTCAGAGGGGCGTCGCGAAACACCACCGTGCCCATGTCGCGACCGTCCGCCACCAGCCCGGGGGGCTGGGCGAACGCCCGCTGACGCGCGAACAAGGCATCGCGGACCGGCTGCAGGACCGCCACCTGGCTGGCCAATTCGCCCACGCTTTCCTGGCGGATTGCTTCGCTGACGTCGGTTTCCTCGAGCACCACGCGAGTGTCCCCGCCCTGCTCCACGAACCGGACCGGCAGATTCTCCGCCAGATCCACCAATGCCAGTTTGTTGTCCAGGGCGACGCCCCGACGTTGCGCGTAAAGCCCCAGGACCCGATACAGGGCCCCGGAGTCAAGCAGATGCCAGCCGAGCGCGGACGCCACCCGCCTCGCCACGGTGCCCTTGCCGGAGGAAACCGGTCCGTCAATGGCAATAATTGGAATCATCGAACCTCCAGGCCCAGCCCCAGCGACCGCATCAGGTCGGCGAACCCGGGGAAGCTGGTGGCCACAGTGGCGCAATGTCGAATAGTGATCGGTGCCGTGGCGCGCAGCCCGGCAATGGCGAAGCTCATGGCGATCCGATGATCATCATGGGATTCCACTTCGGCCCCGCCCAGCACACCGCCGGTGATGCGGATGCCATCCTCGAACACCTCCAGATCCACGCCCAGGGCACTCAGCCCATCAGCCATCACCTGGATACGGTCGGATTCCTTCACCCTCAGTTCCTCGGCGCCGCGCAGCACGGTGTCCCCGTCGGCACAGGCCGCGGCAACAAAAATGGCCGGAAATTCATCAATCGCCAACGGCACCAGTTCGGCGGGAATCTCGATACCCTTGAGCGGCGCGCTCCTGACACGCAGATCCGCCACCGGCTCGCCGCCGCTGTCACGCTGATTCTCCAGGGTGATGTCGGCGCCCATCAGACGCAGAATATCAATCACGCCGGTACGGGTCGGATTGATGCCAACATGGGGTAGCAACACGTCACTGCCCTCCGAGATCGAAGCGCCCACCAGCAGGAAAGCAGCGGAAGATATGTCCGCCGGGATTTCCAGATGACAGGCACGCAGAGCACCGCCACCAGTGACCGCGCGCAGCGGCCCTTCGCTGCGCACCGGATAGCCGAAACCGGTGAGCATGCGTTCGGTGTGATCGCGGGTCGGCGCCGGTTCGGTCACCGACGTCTCGCCCCGGGCGTAAAGCCCCGCCAGCAACAGCGCGGATTTGACCTGAGCGGACGCCATCGGCAGGTCATAGTGGAAGCCTTTGAGTGTCTGCCCGCCACGGATCCGTACTGGCGGACGGCCGCCATCGCCGGTCTGGATGCCAGCGCCCATTTCGCGCAGTGGCCTGGCCACCCGCTCCATCGGCCGCTTGGACAGCGAGGCGTCACCGGTGAGGGTAACGTCAAACGCCTGGCCCGCCAGCAGGCCGGTGAGCAGACGCATGGAGGTGCCGGAGTTGCCCATATAAAGCGGCTTGCCCGGATCCCGCAGACCATGCAATCCAACCCCATGGATGGTGACCTTGCCGTTATGGGGGCCTTCGATCACCACCCCCATGTCACGGAACGCCTGCAAGGTGGCCAGCGCGTCTTCCCCTTCGAGAAAGCCCTCCACCTCGGTGACGCCGTCGGCCAGAGCTCCAAGCATGATGGAGCGGTGGGAAATGGATTTGTCGCCGGGCACCCGGGCGCGGCCCCGCAGGCTGCCGCCAGGCCGCACCGCGAAGGTGGGATCGTGCTGATCGCTCATGCTGCTCTCGTTATCCGAATGGCGCGCCTGCGTATAGGAGGTCCTCGCATTGAGCGCCAGAAAATGGGCCCGTGCCGTATTGGCACGGGTCATGATGCCCATCAGGGCGTCGGAGTCGCCGGCCTCGATGGCGTCGCGGAAACCATCGATACCCTCGCGAAACAGCGCCAGGGCATCCAGCACCGCCTGCCGGTTCTCCTGAAAGATATCGTGCCACATCACCGGATCGGAACTGGCGATGCGGGTGAAATCGCGAAATCCCCCGGCGGCGTAACGGAAGATCTCCGTGGAGTCGCCCTGGCGCGCCAGGGTATCGACCAGGGAAAACGCCAGCAGATGGGGCAAATGGCTGGTTTCCGCCAGGACCCGGTCATGGTGCTCCGGTGTCATCTCCAGCACTTCGCTGCCCAACGCGGTCCACAGCTCGCGCACCGCCCGGGTGGCCGCCGGATCAGTCCGCGCCAGCGGCGTGAGAATCACCCGGTGATCCTGGTAGAGACCGGCATCAGCGGCGGCCACGCCGCTGGCTTCCTTGCCCGCGATGGGGTGGCCGGGTACGAAACGGGGGAAATGATCGCCCAGGGCCCGCCGGGCGGCGGCAATGACGCTGCCCTTGACGCTGCCACCGTCAGTGACGATGGCACGCTCGGAAAGTCCTGGCGCCAGCGCCGCCAGGGAAGATTCCATCGCCGCCACCGGCGTCGCCAACAACACCAGATCGGCGCCGCGCACCGCCAGTGCCAGGTCCTGGCTGCCTTCGTCGATCAGCCCCATGGCCAGCCCCTGTTCCAGGGTCCGGGCGGAACGGCTGCCGGCCACCAGCGTGCCCGCCAGTCCCCGCTCCCGCAAAGCGGCGGCGAAAGAGCCGCCGATCAGGCCAAGCCCGATGATCGCCACCCGTCGAAACAGCGGGGCATCACGGCTCATCAGCGCCCCCCGCTTTCATGACCTTGTCCAGGGCCCGCAGAAAGCATTCGTTTTCCCGCGCCGTGCCCACCGTGACGCGCAGGTGATTAGGCAGGCCATAGCCGCCCAGCGGGCGCACGATGACGCCTTCACGCAGCAACGCCTCGTACACCGGCACGGCGTCACCGGCGCAATCCACGGTGATGAAGTTGGCCACCGAGGGAATATGCTCCAGCCCGAGCAGATTCAGCCCTTCCACCAACTGGCCAAGCCCGGCGGTGTTCTCGCAACGGGAGTTCTCCAGGTGGTCGGTATCGTCCAGCGCCGCCTCGGCGGCGGCCAGGGCGGGAATATTGACGTTGAACGGCTGGCGTACCCGGTTGAGGATGTCGGCGATATCCGGATGCGATACCGCATAGCCCACCCGCAGCCCGGCAAGCCCGTGGATCTTGGAAAAGGTGCGGGTGACGATCAGGTTCGGATATCGCGCCAGACGATCCAGACCATTGGGGTAATGGGCCTCTTCCACATACTCGAAATAGGCTTCGTCCAACACCACCAGCACATCTTCAGGCACCCGCTCGAGGAAACGATCCAGCGCCACGTCATTGAACCAGGTGCCGGTGGGGTTATTCGGGTTGGCCAGGAACACGATGCGGGTGTTCTGGTTGATGGCGTCCGCCATGGCGGCCAGGTCATGGCCATAGAGGTGCGCCGGCACCATCACCGGTTTGGCGGAACAGGCCACGGTCACCAGCGGATAGATGGCGAACGCATATTCAGCGTAGACGGTCTCTTCGCCGGGCTGCAGATAGGCCCTGGCCACCAGTTCCAGAATATCGTTGGAGCCATTGCCAAGGGTGATCTGATTACTGTTGACGCCGAGCTTCTCCGCCAGCGCCATCTTCAGGCTGAACCCGGCGCCATCCGGATAGAGGTGAACCTGCTCCAATGCCCGTTTCGCCGCCTCCAGAGCCCGATGGCTGGGCCCCAGGGGATTCTCGTTACTGGCCAGCTTGATGATGTCGCGAATGCCCAGCTCCCGCTCCAGTTCCTCGATCGGTTTACCGGGGGAATAGGGTTGCAGCCGCTGCACGCCGCCGTTGGCCAGTTTGATATAATCGCAGGTCATAACAGAACGCTCTCACGTTTGACGCCGGCACGCCGGCACGCCAACCCCGCCCCGTCGTGGCATCCGGGCGCGGTGCATGCCGGCGTACCGGCCGGTTTCATAGTACCGCTTTGGGGTACGAGCCCAGAATACGAATGGTGTTGCCATCCCCTTCCAGCTTTGCCAGCACGTCTTTCAACAATGGATCTTCCTTGTGCCCTTCACAGTCGATGAAAAACACATAGCTCCAGTTGGCGGTGCGTGACGGGCGGCTTTCCAGACGGGTGAGGTTGACGCCCTGTTCCCGGAACGGCAGCAGCATGTCCGAGAGCAGCCCCGGACGGTTCTTGCCGGTGACCAGCATGCTGGTTTTGTCGCGACCGGACGGAGGCGTGTCCTGGCGGCCGATCACCAGAAACCGGGTGGTGTTGTCCGGGCGGTCCTCGATATTGCTCTGCACCCGCTCCAGGCTGTACAGCTCGGCCGCCATATCGCCGGCGATGGCCAGGGCGTTCCATTCGTCGCGCAACCGCCGCGCGGCCTCGGCATTGGAACTCACCGGGATACGCTCCACCGTGGGCAGGTGGGCATCCAGCCACTGACGACACTGAGCCAGCGTCTGTTGGTGCGAATAGACGCGGGTCACCTTGTCACGGCGGGTATGGGGACCGGCCAGCAAATGATGGTGGATGCGCAGCTCCACCTCACCGCAGATTTTCAGGCTGGAGGACATGAAAGTGTCCAGGGTATGGCTGACCATGCCCTCGGTGGAATTCTCCACCGGCACCACGCCGTAATGGGCGGCCCCGGCTTCCACTTCCCGGAACACTTCGTCGATGGCGCCCAATGGCACGCTTTCCACCGCGTGGCCGAAGTGCTTGATCGCCGCCTGCTGGGTGAAGGTGCCCTCCGGCCCCAGGAACGCCACCCGCATGGGTTGTTCCAACGCCAGGCAAATGCTCATCACCTCACGGAACAGCCGGGCCATCGCTTCTCCGTCGATGGGCCCCTGGTTGCGCTCCTTGATACGCTGCAGCACCTGGGCCTCGCGCTCGGGACGATAAAACACCGGGTTGCTGTCTTCGCGGCGCTTCACATCCGCCACCGCGTGAGCCAGTTCGGCCCGGCGATTGAGCAACGTCTGGAGCTGCTGGTCCAGAGCGTCGATTTGATCCCGCAGGCTGTCCAACGAATCGGTCATTGTCTGTCTCGCTTACACGCAGGCACGCATCACGCTGGCACGCTGCGTGGGAGCGTACGGCTGGGACTGTGCCACTATTGTTTCCTGTCGTCTTGCCGGGCACCACCACGCTCACCGCTTTTACCAACGCCATCCAACATGGCGTGCAGGCGTGTTGCGTGCAAGCGTGTCAGCGTTTCGCGCACCGGCGCTTATCCGTGTCTCTTTTCGAAATCCGCCATGAACGCCACCAGCGCCTCCACCGCGGCTTCCGGCACTGCGTTATAGATGCTGGCACGCATGCCGCCCACACTGCGATGTCCCTTCAGATTGTGCAGACCGGCGGCGCCCGCCTCGGCCAGGAAGTCCTTGTCCAGACTGCTGTCGGCCAGCACGAACGGCACGTTCATCCGGCTGCGATCAGCCTTCTCCACCGGGTTGCTGTAGAAGTCGCTGGCATCGATGAAGTCGTACAGGCGCTTCGCCTTGCGCTCATTGATCGCGGCCATTGCGGTCAAACCGCCCTGGTCCTTGAGCCACTGGAACACCAGACCGGCCAGATACCAGGCAAAGGTCGGCGGCGTGTTGTACATGGAGTCGTTGTCGGCGTGGATCTGATAGTTCAGCATCGCCGGCACACTGGCACCCGCGCGTCCGAGCAAATCGCGGCGCACGATCACCAGAGTGATGCCGGCCGGGCCGATATTCTTTTGCGCGCCGGCATAGATCAGGCTGAACCGGTTCACGTCCAGGGGCCGGGACAGGATGGTGGAACTCATGTCCGCCACCAGCGGCTTGTCCACCTCGGGAATGAAGTCAAACTCCAGGCCGCCAATGGTTTCGTTCGGGCAGTAATGCACGTAATCGGCATCGGCGGACAGCGTCCAGTCCGCTTGCGGCGGCACGTAGCTGAAGTTGCGATCCTCGCTGCTGGCCGCCACGTTGATGTCACCGTAACGGCGCGCTTCCTTGATCGCCTTGCTGGACCACTGACCAGTGTTCACGTAGTCCGCTTTGCCGTTGTCCCCCAGCAGGTTCAGCGGCACCATGGCGAACTGGGTGCTGGCGCCGCCATGCAGGAACAACACGGCGTAGTCATCGGAGATGCCCAGCAAATCCCGCAGATCCTGCTCCGCGCGCCGGGCCAGTTCCACCACCACCTGATCACGGTGACTCATTTCCATCACCGACATGCCGGTGCCGCGAAAATCCAGCAACTCTTCCTGGGCTTGACGCAACACTGCTTCCGGCAACGCCGCCGGACCAGCGCAAAAATTGAACGCGCGGGACATTCAGTCTCTCCGTATCGATAAAACGGCCCGGTCAAACCGGGCCGGGATGGTCATGTCGGGAGCGGGAAACGGAACCTCAGTCTTCTCCGGTTCCTTCTTCTTCCGCATCATCTTCCGGGCCGTCGATGGCCTCCTCCGCGCCTTCCAGCTCGGGAATGGTGGCCAGGCCGGACAGCGCCTCGCCCTCACCAAGACGGATCAGACGCACGCCCTGGGTATTGCGGCTCAGGTGGCTGACCTCGTCGACCCGGGTGCGCACCAGCGTGCCCTGGTTGGAAATCAGCATGATGTCCTCTTCACCGAACACCTGGGCGGCGCCGACCAGAGACCCGTTACGCTCATTGACCACCATGCCGATCACACCCTGGGTGCCCCGCCCTTTGGTCGGGAACTCGCTCAGATCGGTGCGCTTGCCGTAACCATGTTCGGAGGCGGTCAGCAGTTGCCCGCCCTCCTGCGGCACGATCAGCGCGATCACTTCCTCGCCATCGGCGACTTTCATGCCGCGAACGCCCCGCGCGGTACGTCCCATGACCCGGACCTTGGATTCCTGGAAACGCACGACTTTACCGTTGCCGGCCACCAGCACCACATCCTCCGCGCCCTGGGTAATGGCCACGTTCACCAGATGCTCGCCTTCCTGCAGTTTCACCGCGATCAGACCATTGCTGCGCGGGCGGGCGAACTTGGCCAGCTCGGTCCGCTTCACAACACCGTTGGAAATGGCCATGAAGATGAACGGACCGGGGGTGGTGTCCACCTCTTCCGAACCCTCGGCGTCTTCGATGATGTCGGCGCCGTCGGTCTCACTCTCATCCTCGTCGTCGCTGTTGCCCTGCTGCCGCACCACTTCCGCGTCCAGACGCAGAATGGCGGTGATCCGTTCCTCCGCCTGCAGTGCCGGAATCAGGTTGATGATCGGCTTGCCACGGGAATTGCGGCCGCCCTGCGGCAGTTCAAATACTCGCAGCCAGTACACCTTGCCGATGCTGGTGAAACACAGCAGGGTGTCATGGGTGCCCGCCACCAGCAGCTGCTCGACGTAATCCTCGTCCTTCACCGCCGTCGCCGCCTTGCCACGGCCGCCGCGACGTTGCGCGGTATAGGTATCGATGGGCTGAATCTTGGCGTAACCGCCATGGCTGAGCGTGACCACCACGGTTTCCTCGGCGATCAGATCTTCCATGCTCAGATCGGAGCGGGAAGTCTGAATCTCGGAACGGCGATCATCGGCGTATTCGTCGCGAATCGCCTGCAACTCCTCGCGAATCACCTCAAGCAGACGATCCGGGTCGGCCAGGATCAGGCTCAGTTCGCGAATCTGCTCCAGCAATTCCTGATAGTCGGTAACCAGCTTTTCCCGTTCCAGACCGGTCAGCTTTTGCAGGCGCAGATCAAGAATCGCCTGGGCCTGTTCCGGAGACAGGTAGTAAAGCCCGTCGCGCAGACCGAACTGCTCGTCCAGGCCGTCCGGGCGGGCAATGTCCTCGCCACCGGCGCGCTCCAGCATGGTCAGCACATCGCCGGGCTCCCAGCCCTTGGCCAGCAGTTTTTCACGGGCTTCCGCGCCGCTTGGCGACGCCTTGATCAGTTCAATCACCGGATCGATGTTGGCCAGAGCCACCGCCAGACCTTCCAGCAAATGGGCCTTTTCACGTGCCTTGCGCAATTCATAGACGGTGCGGCGGGTGACCACTTCACGGCGGTGACGCAGGAACGCCTCCAGCAACTGGCGCAGATTGAGGGTCTTGGGTTGACCGTCATCCAGCGCCACCATGTTGATGCCGAACACCGACTCCATCTGCGTTTGCTGATAGAGGTTGTTGAGCACCACGTCACCGTTCTCGCCACGGCGCAGTTCGATGTAGATGCGCATGCCGTCCTTGTCGGATTCGTCGCGCAGCTCGGTGATACCTTCGATTTTCTTCTCTTTGACCAGCTCGGCGATCTTCTCGATCAGCCGCGCCTTGTTCACCTGGTACGGCAACTCGGTGACGATGATCGCTTCCTTGCCGCTCTTGTCCGCCGCCTCCACGGTGGCGCGGGCGCGCACGTAGATGCGGCCGCGGCCGGTGCGATACGCCTGCACGATGCCGGCGCGGCCATTGATGATGCCGGCGGTGGGGAAATCCGGGCCCTGGATGTACTGCATCAGGTCGTCCGGAGTCAGGCTGTCGTCATCGATCAGCGCCAGGCAACCGTCGATCACTTCACCCAGATTGTGCGGCGGAATATTGGTGGCCATGCCCACGGCGATACCGGAGGAGCCATTGACCAGCAGGTTCGGCACCCGCGTCGGCATCACTTCCGGAATCTTCTCGGAGCCGTCGTAGTTATCGACGAAATCCACCGTTTCCTTGTCCAGATCGGCCTGCAGCTCGTGGGCGATCTTGGCCATGCGCACCTCGGTGTAACGCATGGCCGCGGCGGAGTCGCCGTCGATGGAACCGAAGTTGCCCTGCCCGTCCACCAGCATGTAGCGCAGCGAGAACGGCTGAGCCATCCGTACGATGGTGTCGTAAACGGCGGAGTCACCGTGGGGGTGATACTTACCGATGACGTCGCCCACCACCCGGGCGGACTTCAGATACGGTCGGTTCCAGTGGTTGTTGAGCTCGTGCATGGCGAACAGCACACGCCGGTGCACCGGTTTCAGGCCGTCGCGCACGTCGGGCAAAGCACGTCCGACGATCACGCTCATGGCGTAATCCAGGTACGACTGTCTCAGTTCGTCCTCGATATTGACGGGTGTGACTTCTTTTGCGAGGTCCGTCATGGCGTTCCTTTTGTATCCTCGGTGGCGTGGGTGACGCTCCTGGAAAAGTCAACGATGATAGCACAGCTTGGGAAGCTCTGAATAAGTATTCCGGCTGGGAGGTTGGTGCGCTTGCACGCTGACACGCAACACGCTTGCACGCCATGCTTGCCGGCCCCGAGGTCAGCCGGAAAGGCTTGCTTATCTGGGGAGTCACAACAGAAGCGAGTCCCTGGCACAGCAGCGAGCAAGCGTGTTGCGTGTTGCGTGTTGCGTGTTGCGTGTTGCGTGTTGCGTGTTGCGTGTTGCGTGTTGCGTGTTGCGTGTCAGCGTGCAGCGGTTTCCCCGGACAGGCTATACTCGCCGCCAGTTTGGCCGCCACCGTCCGGCGGCCCCGGTAAAGCAAGGAGCCTTGAATGAGCGACAATCAGGCCGACCTGGTCCTGCACGCCCGCTGGGTGGCGCCAGTGGCGCCGGACGCCACGCTACTGGAACAGCACGCCGTGGTGGTGCGCGGCGACACCATCGTCGACCTGCTGCCGAGCGCACTGGCGGACCAGCAATGGCGGGCCACGGAGGTGCGTCGGCTGGACCAGCACCTGCTGATTCCGGGGCTGGTCAACGCTCACACCCACGCCGCCATGAACCTGTTTCGCGGCCTGGCCGACGACCTGCCCCTGATGACCTGGCTGGAAAAGCACATCTGGCCGGCCGAGGGGCGCTGGGTCAGTGACCCGTTCGTGTACGAGGGCACCCGGCTGGCGGCGGGGGAGATGATCCGCGCCGGCACCACCTGCTTCGCCGACATGTATTTCTTTCCCGACGCGGTAGCCAAAGCCACCCTGGAAAGCGGTCTGCGGGCGGCCATTTTCTGCCCGCTGATGGACTTCCCCACGCCCATGGGGTCCGGCCCGGAGGACTATTTGCGACTGGCCACCGACGCCGTCGACCAATGGCGCCACGAGCCGCGGCTGTCGTTGGGATTCGGCCCGCACGCGCCCTACACGGTGTCCGACGGTCCGCTGGAAAAGGCCCTGACCCTGGCCGAGGAACTGGACCTGCAAATCATGATGCACGTGCACGAAACCGCCGGTGAAATTCAGCAGGCGGTGGAGCACAACGGTGACCGGCCACTGGCGCGGCTGCGCCGGCTGGGCCTGCTGACACCGCGCCTGTTGGCCGTGCACATGACCCAGTTACTGGACGAGGAAATCCAGTGGTTGGCCGAGACCGGCACTCATGTGGTGCATTGCCCGGAGTCCAACCTGAAACTGGCCAGCGGCTTCTCGCCGCTCTACAAACTGCGCCAGGCCGGCGTCAACGTCGCCCTGGGCACCGACGGCGCCGCCAGCAACAACGATCTGGACATGATCGGAGAAATGCGCGCCGCCGCGCTCCTGGCCAAGGGGGTCAGCCTGCGCGCGGACGCCCTGCCCGCCGCCGAGATTCTGGAAATGGCCACCCTGGGCGGCGCCCGCGCCCTGGGACTGGATGACCGCATCGGTTCCCTGCAAGCGGGCAAACAGGCCGATCTGGTGGCGGTGAATCTGGCCCGCCTGGAGACCCAGCCGGTTTACGACCCGGTGGCACAGTTGGTCTATGCCGCCGGCCGCGACCAGGTCACCGATGTCTGGGTCGCCGGCCGCGCCCTGTTAAAAGAGCGGAACCTGCTCACCCTCAACGAGGCCCAACTGGTGCACAATGCTCAACAATGGCAACGGAAAATCGCCGGAGAAAGCCAATGAACGAAGTAACCCGCCGCAACGTGGACAACAGCGAAGTCGCCAAATTCAACGCGCTGGCGGAGCGCTGGTGGGACCCGAACTCCGAATTCCGGCCGTTGCACGACATCAACCCGCTGCGCCTGAACTACATCGATGAGCGAGTGGATTTGCCCGGCAAAACCGTCATCGACATCGGCTGCGGCGGTGGCCTGCTCTCCGAAGGCATGGCCCGCCGGGGCGCCACCGTCACCGGCATCGACATGGGCGAAGCGCCGCTGGCCGTGGCACGGCTACATGCCGAACAGAGTGGCGTGGAAGTGGAATACCTGCAAACCCCGGCGGAAGACATCGCCGCCGAGCGGGCCGGCCAGTATGACGTGGTCACCTGCCTGGAAATGCTGGAACACGTCCCGGACCCGTCCTCCGTGATCCGCGCCTGCGCCACGCTGGTCAAGCCCGGCGGCCAAGTGTTCTTCAGCACCATCAACCGCAATCCGAAGTCATTCCTGTTCGCCATTGTCGGCGCCGAGTACGTGCTGCGCCTGCTGCCGCGCGGCACCCATGAATACGCCAAACTGATCCGCCCGTCTGAACTGGCGGGCTGGTCCCGGGATGCCGGCCTGGATGTGCGCGACACCACTGGCATGACCTACAACCCGATCACCCAGGTGTACAAATTGAACCGGGACGTCTCGGTCAATTACCTGATGCACGCGGTTAAAGCGGTCTGACACTAGCGAGGCTCCATGACATCTCTGCAGGCCGTCTACTTCGATCTGGACGGCACCCTGATCGACACCGCGCCGGACTTTTATAGCGTGCTCAATAACCTGTTGGCGGAGCACGACCGCCCGGCGGTGAGCTATGCGGCGGTGCGCGCCAATGTATCCAACGGCGCCCGGGCGCTGACCGAGTTGGGCTTTGGCCTGGGCCCGGAAGACGACGCGTTCGACAATTACCTGAATCAGTTGCTCGACGCCTACGCCGGTCATCTGGCGGTGGACACCCGGCTGTTCGAAGGGATGGCCGACTCCCTGGACTGGCTCGACCGGCACCGCCTGCCCTGGGGTATCGTCACCAACAAACCGGAACGCTTCACGGTGCCGGTGCTTGAGGGTCTGGGTCTGGCGACACGGGTTGGCGCGGTGGTCTGCCCGGATCACGTGCGGCAGCGCAAACCGGACCCGGAGGGTTTGCTGATGGCGGCCAGGCGCGATGGTGTTAACCCCGCCGCCTGCCTTTACGTCGGTGATCATCTGCGCGACATTCAGGCTGGCAAAAACGCCGGTATGGCCACCGCGGTGGCCGCGTTCGGTTACATCGACGCCGATGACGACCCCCGCGGCTGGCAGGCGGACCACCTGCTGGAGCGGGGCGAAGACCTGTTACCCTTACTGAAAACCCTGACAAGCGGGAGCCTGACATGACCGATCTGCAGTCCCTGAATAGCCAGGCGGTGACGTATCAATGTCCGGATAACGCCTTCAAGGATCGCATCATCCTGGTGACCGGCGCCGGCGACGGCATCGGCCGGGCCGTGTCCCTGGGACTGGCCCGGCACGGCGCCACCGTGATCCTGCTGGGCCGTACCCAGTCGAAGCTGGAAGCGGTGTACGACGAAATCAAAGCCGCCGGCGGCCCCGAACCGGCCCTGGCGCCGGTCAACATGACGGTCGCCCGTCCCAGTGATTATCTGGAGCTGGCCAGCCTGTTCGAAAAAGAGTTCGGTCGTCTGGACGGCGTGCTCCACAACGCCTCGCTGCTTGGCGACATCACTCCCATGGACGGCTACAGCGCCGACACCTGGGACTCGGTCATGCAGGTGAACGTCAACGCCGCCTTCTACCTGACCCAGGCGCTGTTGCCGTTACTTCGCGACAGCGACGACGCCCGCATCCTGTTCACTTCATCCAGTGTCGGCCGGCGCGGCCGCGCCTACTGGGGAGCCTATTCGGTGTCCAAGGCAGCCACCGAAAATCTGGCCCAGGTACTCGCCGAGGAACTGGAAAACACCTCCAGGATCCGTGTCAACACGGTGAATCCAGGCGCCACCCGCACCGCCATGCGCGCCAATGCCTACCCCGGCGAAGACCCGATGACGTTGAAAACCCCGGAACAGCTGTTGCCGGTCTATCTGTATCTGCTGGGCCCGGATAGCAGCAACGTAAATGGCGTTTCTCTGGACGCACAGCCGAAATAACGCTGGACGCTGGACGCTGGACGCTGGACGCTGGACGCTGGACGCTGGACGCTGGACGCTGGACGCTGGACGCTGGACGCTGGACGCTGGACGCTGGACGCTGGACGCTGATAATGCAAAACCAGCCCCAACACCCTGGCAAGAACTAAAATACTTATTTACTTCCGCAACGCCCACAGCCCCGGGTTTTGACTTTAGCGTCTGGCGTCTGGCGTCTGGCGTCCGGCGTCCGGCGTCCGGCGTCCGGCGTCCGGCGCCCCTATGCAATTTCCCCTTGGCCTTAGCGACAAAGCCAAACGTCGTCATGGTGCCCGGCAACCGGAACAACTGTGCTATTACTTTTTGCACGGGCCCGAGAAAGCGGTCCTCGTGTCATAGCGCCCACACCAACAACAAAAAGGGACCTTTATGAACGCCTTATTGATGAGGGCCGTCACACTCCTTGTCCTGCTCTCTGGCGCCGTTAACGTCAGCGCCGAGGATCTGAGGTTGTCGCCGGAACAAAAAGCGAAAATGGAAAAACTGCTGCCCGGGGTCACCATCAGCGATTCGCTGGTATCGGAACTGGCCAGCGTCTTTTACTCACGAGACATGCCGGTGCGGGTACGGCTCAAGGCGATCAGCAAGTTGGTGGGCATCGACCAGATGCCGCCGGGCACCGCGCTCAAGCGCAAGATCTGCATCTGGGATATCGCCGGTCGCAACGGACCGATCTTTCACGCCGCCATGGAGCAGCGGGCTCTGGCGCTGGAGTACGGCATCAATCTGGAGATGATCCCGTTCACCAATGAGTCGATCATGGTGGATGAATTGAAAGCCGGCCGCTGCGACGCCGCCCTGATGACCGGCTTTCGTGCCCGTGATTTCAATGTCTACACCGGCACCATCGATTCCATCGGCGGGGTGCCAGACAATGACCACATGCGCACCCTGCTGGAAGTACTCGCCCACCCCAGCCAGGCGGACAAAATGGTGCATGGCGACTACGTGATCATGGGCGTGTACCCCGGCGGCGCCGCCCATATCTTCGTCAATGACAAGCAGATCAGCTCCCTGGCCAAGGCCGCCGGCAAGAAAGTGGTGGTGCTGGACTATGACAAGACCCAGGCGGAGATGGTCGCCGGTATCGGCGCCACGCCGGTGCCCTCGGATATCGTCAGCGCCCCGAACAAATTCAACAACGGCGTGGTGGATATTCTGGCCGCCCCGCTGATCGCCTACGAGCTTCTGGAGCTGTACAAGGGGATGACGCCGGACGGCGGTATCGTCGATTTTCCGCTGGCGCAGATCAGCATGCAGCTGGTGGGCCGGCTGGACAAATTTCCCAACGAGATCGCCCAACTGGTGCGCGAAGCGTCGTTCGAGGCCTACGACCGCATCCGCGCGCGGGTGAAGATCGAGGAGGATCGGGTGCCGGACCGCTGGTGGATCCATATCCCGGATAAGGAACGCCGCGTTTATGAAAGCATGATGCAAGACGCCCGCAATGTGTTGCGCAAGCAAGGTTACTATGACGGCCGCATGCTCGACCTGCAAAAGCGGATTCGCTGCAAATACACGCCGTCACGCGGCGAATGCTCCAGTTCCTAGGGCATCTCTGAAAAGCGCTCCGTCATCCTGGGCGTGACCCGGGATCTCCTTCTGGAGAGTACACCATTTGGTAAGTAGAGATGCCGGATCGAGTCCGGCATGACGTTTTCCAAAGCCCCCCGGCAACGGATGGAGAGACACTGACCATGATCCATGGCTGGAGATATGCCACTGCGTTCTTGCTGGTGCTGTTTGGCCCCGCCGTCCCGGCCATGGCCGAACCCGCCCCCGGCGCGGTTACCAAGGCGTTCCAGGAGCGCCGCCATCTGACCGTCTGCATCTGGGATCTGGTCGGCCGTAACGGACCGATTTTCTCCGTGGCCCAGGACCAGAAGGCCCGTTTCCTGGAGTACGGATTGGACATTGATCTTGAGCCCTACACCAATGAACGGGTGATGGTGGAGGCGCTCAAGGCGCGCCAGTGCGACGCCGCACTGATGACCGGCATGCGCGCGCGGCTTTTCAACAAGTACACCGGCACCATCGATTCCATCGGCGGCGTGCCCAGTGAAGAGCACATGCGCATCCTGCTGGAGGTATTGGCCAATCCGAAATCGGCACCGCGCATGGTGGAAGGTGACTACGTGATCCTCGGCATCGCTCCCGCCGGCGCCGCCTATATTTTCGTCAACGACAAACGCATCAATACCCTGGCCAAGGCCGCCGGCAAGAAAGTGGCGGTTCTCGATTACGACCCGACGCAGGCGGAGATGGTCGCCCAGGTGGGCGCGTCACCCGTGCCATCGGATCTGGTCAGCGCGCCCAACAAGTTCAACAACGGCGTGGTGGATGTGCTGGCGGCGCCGTTAGCCGCCTATCAGATCATGGAGCTGTACAAGGGTATGACGCCGGACGGCGGTATCATCGACTATCCGCTGGCGCAGATCAGCCTGCAGCTGGTGGGCCACAAGGACCGCTTCCCGGCGGATATGGCGCAGATTTCGCGGGAGCTGTTCTTCGAGGGGTACCAGAAGATGATGGATCGCGTGCATCTGGAATCCCGCCAGGTACAGGACCATTGGTGGGTGCCGATTCCGGACCGGGACAAACAGGACTATGAGGTGATGATGCGCGATGCCCGCCTGCAGTTGCGCGGGCAGGGCTACTACGACGGCGACATGCTCAACCTGCAACAACGGATCCGTTGCAAGCTGGACGCACGCCGCGCCGAGTGCGCCAATCCGGTGGAGTAAACCGGTTCTAGGAATCTTCCGTGGGTATCTGCTCCAGAGCGCCAAACATATCCACGCGCTGATCATTGAACAGATCCAGTTCCGGCGCCAATGCCTGCACGTAGCGGTCGAAATAGAGAAACTGCTTGAGCAGCAGAGCGAACTCCCGCGGGAACCGGATACCGTGGTCCTCGCCGATGCGCACCAGATCCATCAGCAAACGATTGACCTCACGATCATTGCGGTCGGCCTGCACCAACGATGACGGATCCACCCGGGTGAGGCGCTCCTGCAAAGCGGTGATATCCCGCGCCAGCGCATCCACATCCACTTCTTCCCGGGTCATGCCCACCATCACCATGGACCGGGCCATGGTCTGGACGTCGCCATTGCCAATCGCCTCAAGAAAACTGGACATGCCCTCCCAGGCCTCCCGGCGAATACGCCCGACCATGCCAAAGTCGATGAAGCCGACACGGCCGTCCTCCAGCACCATCAGGTTGCCGGCGTGCAGATCGGCGTGGAAGAAATCACACAACATCAGGCTGGAAAACCAGGTGTTCAAGGCAGTGATCAACACCCCGGCGGGGTCGTCGGTATACTCACGCAGAGCACCGAGATCCGTGATCGGCATGCCGTGCAACCGTTCCATGGTCAACACCCTGGTGGTGGTATGGGACCGGATCGGGCGCGGCGCCACCACGGCCCGGTTACCGGTCCGCGCCAGGAAATCGTTGAATTGCTCCAGATTACGGGCTTCCTGAAGAAAATCGCATTCCTCCATCATTCCCGCCTGCAGTTCCTCGATCACCCCGGACAGCGCCGAGCGGCTCAGGCCCGGTGCCAGGGATTCGATGACCCGGGCGGAAAAGTAGAGAAAATTGAAATCGGTGAGCAGTACGTTGCGCACCCCAGGGCGCTGCACCTTGATCACCACTTCGGCCCCATTGTGCAGCCGCGCTGCGTGCACCTGGGCGATGGAAGCGCTGGCCAGCGGGCGCGGATCCACCCACTCGAAGTGCTGCTCCAGACCGCCACCGAGCTCCTCCTCCACCACCCCGCGAATATAGTGAAACGACAGCGGAGGGGTCCGATCCAGACATTTCTGGAAGGCCTCCACGTACTCTTCCGGAAACAGCGATGGCGAGCTGGCGATGAACTGCCCCAGCTTGATGTACGTCGCGCCCAGGGATTCAAAAGTAGCACGCAACCGTTCCGGCAGAGCGTCACGATCACCAAGTGCCCAGCCCAGCCCCTGGCGACCGACCACACCAAGGGTCTCAATGATGCGCAGGGCGCCTCGCGCTGTGTTCCTTGCCAGCGCCAGGCCGGAGCGCTCACGCAACAGATCGGCGCGAGCGCCGGTAACCGAAGAAGGCTGTGTCATCACGTCTGTGTCCCTGTTTAAAAATGAATCACCCTGGGCCGCTAAACTACCGGAAAAGGGGAACCATAAAAACCGCGATGGTTTTTACCTCGAGGTTAATTATGACCAGCCGGTCTTTCTGTCCCCTTTTTTTATCCGGGTTCACGAGTGTCCACTCAAAGATCCAATTGTTAAAAGATAACCGCCTGATTTTATTACCAAGATCACGGAAGGCCCAGCGTTTAGGCAAACTTCATTGGCTGTTCCGACAGGAGAGCGCCGACGTACGGTCATTTCCCCTGGTCCCTTGCAAATCCATGATCCCCTTGCTGGCGTCCATATGTAATGGCTTACATGCATTTTTGTAATTGGCGCTTGTGTCAACGGGCGTGCGTTGTGTACCGTCAATTTTCCACGTCGAGAACAATAAAAAGGAGCTAAAAGGAATGCGTTCTCTAATAACCAAAATGCTGCGACCCGCGCGTGTACTGATCGCCGGCGGCGCCCTGCTCGCACTGCAGGGCTGTGGCATGATCTATAAAACCACCGGGGATATTCTGGTCAGCTTCGGCCAGGCGGAATTAATGCCTTATATGCTGGCCTACGATGATGTGCGCATGGGCTGCATCATGGGTGAAGCCCAGACTCCTCTCCTGATGTCCTTCGAAACCGTGGGCTCCCATCCGGGACGCTTGGGTGTGATGACCTTCGTGACCTCGGCGGTATGCGCCGAACAGCTTGCGCTGGAATCCGAGCTACGCTACCTGCGTGCCATGAAGGAAGGCCGGGTCGCCGAAGCCCAGGATGCCCGCATCGAGCAAAAACGCTGGTCCGCCCTGGCCGCCGAGCGACTGCTCACCGCCTACGATCGCCTGGAAGTGGAATACGGCAAGCTGGACGAAGGCGAGTGCCCCAAACTGAATCGAAAACTGGATCAACTGGTCTGGCTGGTGGGTAACATTGCCGGCGCTCAGGCTCTAGTGGCCGACGGCGCCGCCGACGGTGTGGTCGGCGTGCCGCGGGATATTGTCGGTAAGGTCGCCCGCAACGCGTCCTGCCTGAGCAACGAGAACTGGTGGGGCGCACCGGAAGGTTTGCGTGCCACGATCTGGAACCTGCTGCCACAGCTGGCTCCGGAAGGCGCGCAGCCCTGGCCGAAGCTGGAACAGTCCGCCGAGATGGGCTTCGAAAAAGGCGTGCGTCTGGGCAGCGCTTTCCTGGCGCTGAGCGCTTACAGCAAGGGCGACAATGATCGTCTGCGCTCAGCGATCCGCGACTTCGCCGCCAACGACGAAAACCTGGACCCGGACTACGCCATGATCGACGCCATCGCCGGTGTCCTGATACAGGGCCTGTCCGATCGCATGTGGACCGAAGCCACCGGCAAACGGACTCCGGTGAACGGCCTGGGCACCTTCTGGGATGACCAGCCCTCTTCCGGCTCCAAAGTTGACATCGACGATCTGCTGTAACGGGACCGGAGGGCCTTTCCCCGTTGGAAGGCCTTCCTCCCGATAATCAAAAAAACCAGGAGAGACGACCTCATGCGCTACAAGAAAGCGTTAACCGCCGTGATGGCGACCGTACTGGGCCTGGCCGCGGCCGGTGCCAATGCCGCCGAGAAACGGACCTTGTGTGTCTTTGACATCATCGGTGCCAGTGGCGACGTCTACAACGTGATGAAGGACTACCGCACCGCCGCCGCCGGTTGGGGCGCCGACATCGACCTCAAGCCCTACACCGACGAGAAAATCGCCGCCGAGTCCCTCAAGGCCGGCCAGTGTGATGGCGCGGTACTGACCGGTTTGCGGGTACGCCAGTTCAACCACTACTCCGGCAGCATGGAAGCAATTGGCGCGATTCCCGATTACGAGCATCTGCGTACCGTGATCCAGGTGCTGTCCAGCGACACACCGTCCATCAACGAAAAGATGACCTCCGGCCCCTATACCATTGGCGGCCTGATGCCCATGGGCGCGGCTTATCTGTTCGTCAAGGACAAGAGCATCAACGATGTCAACGCTCTGTCCGGCAAATCCATCTCGGTGATGGAATACGACCCGGCCCAGGCGCAGATGGCCGCCAAGGTGGGTATGTCCCCGGTACTGTCGGACATCACCAACTTCGCCGGCCGTTTCAACAACAATTCCGTGGATATCTGCTTCGCTCCGGTGGTGGCCTATTCCGCGCTCGAGCTGTACAAGGGACTGCAACCCGATGGCGGCATCATCCGCTATACCCTCGGCCAGCTCACCAATCAGATCGTGCTGCGCAAGGACCGCTTCTCCGAGGATTTCGTCAAGCAGTCCCGCAAGTTCATGTTCGGTCAGTTTGACCGCGCGATGACCATCATTAACAACGCGGAAAACGAGGTGGACAAGAAGTGGTGGATCGAGCTGCCCGAGGAGGACAAACGTGGCTATGACGAAATGCTGCGTGAGGCTCGTATCGAGATGACCCAGGACGGTATTTACAGCAAGGACCTGACCAACCTTCTTCTGAAGGTGCGTTGCAAGTACGACCCTTCCCGCGCGGAATGCGCCAATCCTCAAGAGTAACATCTGAAACCGCGGGGCCGGCATCCGGCCCCGTTCTCCATTCCCTCCACCACTTGTGGCGCTTCGGCCATACCGGCGCGAAGGGGTGCAGTATATGCTCGCTCGAAAAGGTCGTTTTCATACGCGGCGATCTCATTGCTGGCATAACAAAAACCGGGTGAAAAATGGATAAACCAACCTTTACCGTGGCGAACCGTTCCATTAAGGAATGGGTATCCTCCCTGCCGACCCTGATCATCCTCCTGCTGACGATTTTTCTTTCTTCCGGTGAAATTATTCACTCCCAATTATTGAAGATCGGTGAAAACACCTGGGAGAGTTATTTCCTGCTGCGTGGCGCCGGCATGGTGCAACAGCCAACCTGTAACCCGGACCCAAACATCGATCAGCTCACCCGGGAAATCGTCCGCAAGCGCCAACAGGAAAGCGCTAATGATCCGCTGGCGGACGTGCTCGGCACGTCGGAGATCAACGAGGGCGCGATTCGTCAGTCTCTGGAGCGCTCCAGGGAAAACTGCCGGACTCGCTGGGAGCGTTTCCAGACCATAGAGGAAAGGGTTACACCCGGTGTCATCGCCTTCCGCACCGTCGAGGGCGGCGTGGCGAAAATCGTCTCCACGCTTGGCGACTACAAACGCCTGCTGCTGTGTCTGCTGGTATTGATTTGCGCGGCCACCGCCACACTGGGACGGCATCATATTGCCCTACGGCCGCAAAGGACGGTCAAGGATTATCTTGTTTCCACCACGGCACAGTTGATCGCCAATGCGCTGCTGCTTTCCTCCGCTTTCGTTTATCGTATGGAGGAAGTCGCCGCCATGGAGTCCGGCGTGCGCGTCGGCCATTTCTATTTACATCAGTTCTGGATCGCCGGCTTCGCCATTCTCACCGCCGCCTCCCTGTACCAGTTGATGAGCCGTCCCAAGGATCTGGAATCCGGCGGTTCCTGGAGCAAGGCTCTGCTCACTATTCCGCTCTACAGTTTCATGGCTTTGACCGCTTCGGCACAGTTCCTCAGTCAGGGTTATTACCATGGCATCGCCGTGTATCTGGGCATGATGATGGAGATGTCCACGCTGTTCCTGAACCTGGCGCTGTACATCTGGATCGGTATGATGCTGAAACAGACCAAGCTGGCTCATCTGGTATTCGATGTACTGCGGCCCTGGAAGATGTCGCCGGAACTGATGGCCTTCGTGGTGCTGGCGGTGGCGGCCATCCCCACCGCTTACACCGGCGCGTCCGGCATCTTCGTGATTGCCGCCGGGGCCACCATCTATAACGAACTGATCCGTGCCGGGGCGCGCAAGCAACTGGCGCTGGCCGCCACCGCCATGTCCGGCTCCATGGGCGTGGTGCTGCGTCCTTGCCTTCTGGTGGTGATCATCGCCGCGTTGAACAAGAGCGTAACCACCACCGAACTGTTCAATTCCGGCATCAAGATTTTTATTCTCAGCCTGGTGCTGTTCTTCATCTACAGCCAGTTCGCACGTACCTCACCAGCTCGCATCGCGCCGTTCTCCGAGGCTTTGCCGCACAGTCTGAAACGACTGATACCTCTGCTGCCTTACGGCATCGTGGTCGGCACCGTCCTGGTGTTCTTCAGCGATGTTCTGAACCGCCACCTGGATGAGTTCTCCGCTCCGATCATTCTGCCGGTAATGCTGCTGGCCGTGCTGTTCTACGAAAAGCTAAGTCGCCACTGTTTGCACCTGTTCGCGCTGGCGTTGATTCCCATGCTGGCGATGTCCTTCATGGACACCTGGCATGGCTATCAGGCATTGCAGAGCGGGGAGATCCCCACCGGCTGGACCACCGTGACCCTGCAGAATCATCTTTGGGGCCTGTTCTGGCGGAACGTGATTCTTGGCGGCTTTATCGTCGTTCACTACCTCGTGGCGCCCCGCATGAAAGGCAATGGCGACACGGATCCCCACTACGCTCCCGAGGAAGGTGTCTCGGAAAAACTGGAAGGCTCGCTGCGCTTCTCCACCAATGAGACCACCACTCACATCGGTGCTCTACTGATATTGATGGCGCTGTCGGTGAGCACCGGCGGCATCATCGAACGCTCTGGTTTGATGGAAATGCTGCCCGAGGCGTTTTCCTCGATCTGGATCGCGATGACCATTCTGGTGGTGACCATGGTGGTTATCGGCATGATCATGGACCCCTATGGCGCGGTGATCCTGGTGAACGCGACTATTGCCCAGGTGGCTTTCAATAACGGCATCGATCCGCTTCATTTCTGGATGATCACACTGGTGGCGTTCGAGCTGGGTTACCTGACACCGCCGGTGGCCCTCAACCACTTGTTGACGCGACAGGTGGTGGGTGACGACGAAGTGGAGAGCGCCAAACTTCACAGCGGCTCCTTCTTCCGCCGCTATGAGAAGTTCCTGCTGCCCATAGCGGTGATGCTCACGGCCCTGCTGGCGGTGAGCTATCTGCCGCTGATGTCCGAAGGGCTACACCAGTGGCTGTTCCATAAGATACAGGTGGCCATGTAAGCACCCGGTGTAAGTCAACTCCGTGATCACGGAAAAAGGGGCTCTCGCGGGCCCCTTTTGTATTCAACGCCGGAGTGGCTGAACGGACAGGAGAACAGCGACGCCAAACCGGACACACCGCGACATCAATAACAACAACCCATACCCATAAAAAAAGGAGAAGGGGCAATGGAAGAAAGAGCCATGGGGAAAACCGTGACAGGCAGCAGCGGGCACTGGCTTCGGCGGTCGCCGGCGGAATGGTTTTCGTCACTACCAACCCTGTTCGTGCTGCTACTGGCATTATTCCTCTCATCCGGAGAGATCATCCATTCGCAGCTACTGAAGATCGGGGAAAACACCTGGGAAAGTTACTTCCTGCTGCGCGGCGCCGGCGTCATGACCGAGCCAACCTGCAACCCCGATCCGAACATCAGCCGACTGACCCGGGAAACCCTGCAACGACGACAGGTCGAGGCCGCCAATGATCCGCTTGCCGGAGTGCTGGGCACGCCGAGCATCAACGAAGATGCCATCCGCCAGTCACTGCGGCGATCACGGGAAAACTGTCGGGGCAAATGGGACCGCTACCGGACCATCCAGGAAAGGGTCACCCCTTCGGTGGTGATGTTCCGCAATGTGGAAGGTGGCGTGGCCTGGGTGGTGTCCTCCCTGGGCGACTACAAACGTCTGTTACTTTGTCTGCTGCTGATGATCTGTGCCACTCGCACCACGCTGGGCCGGCACCATATTGCCCTGCGCCCGCAACGCACGATCAAGGATCACCTCGTCTCCACCACCGCTCAGCTGATCGCCAACGCGCTGTTGCTGTTCTCTGCCACGGTCTATCGCATTGAAGAGGCGGCGGCGATGGAGACCGGCGTTCGGGTCGGCCACTTCTATTTGCATCAGTTCTGGATCGCCGGTTTCGCCGTGTTGACCGCGGCGTCACTGTATCAGTTGGTCCGATTCCCCAAGGGCCTGGAATCCGGCGGTTCCTGGGGCAAGGCCCTGCTCACCATTCCGCTTTACACTTTCATGTGTCTGTCGGCGTCCTTTCAGTTCATCAGCCAGGGGTACTACCACGGCATCGCCGTGTATCTGGGCATCATGATGGAAATGTCCACCATGTTTCTCAATCTGGCGCTGTATATCTGGATCGGCATGATGCTGAGGCAGACCCGGCTGACCCATCTGGTGTTCGACGTGCTGCGGCCCTGGCGTATGTCACCGGAACTGATGGCCTTCGTGGTGTTGGCGGTGACCGCCGTGCCTACCGCCTACACCGGCGCGTCCGGCATCTTCGTGATCGCCGCCGGGGCCACGGTGTACAACGAGATGATCCGGGCCGGCGCGCGCAAGCAACTGGCTCTCGCCACCACCGCCATGTCCGGTTCCATGGGCGTGGTGCTGCGCCCCTGTCTGCTGGTGGTGATCATCGCCGCGCTCAATAAGAACGTCACCACCACCGAGTTGTTCAGTTCCGGCCTCAAGGTGTTCATGCTCAGTCTGCTGCTGTTCTTCGTTTACAGTCAGTTCGCGCGCACCTCTCCGGCCCGCATCGCGCCGTTCTCCGAAGCCGTGCCGGCCAGTCTCAAGCGCCTGGTGCCGCTGCTGCCCTACGCCATTGTCGTCGGCGCGATACTGGTGCTGTTCAGCGACGTGCTGGACCGTCAACTGGATGAGTTCTCAGCCCCTATCATTCTGCCGGTGATGCTGCTGGCCGTATTGTTGTACGAGAAACTGAGCCATCACCTGCTGCACCTGTTCGCTCTGTTTCTGGTGCCGATGATCGTTCTCTCCTGCAACGATCTCTGGCAGGGATACCAGGCCCTTCAAAGCGGCGATCCGCCCACCGGCTGGACCCGGCTTACGCTGGAGAATCACCTGTGGGGGCTGTTTTCACGCAACCTGTTCCTGGCCGGGTTTCTGCTGGTGCACTATCTGATCGCGCCACGCATGACCAGGAGCGAGGCAATGGACCCTCACTACGCCCCCGAGGAGGGCGTCTCTGAAAAACTGGAAGGCTCGCTCCGTTTCGCCACCAACGACACCACCACCCATATCGGCGCCATGCTGATGCTGATGGCGCTGTCGGTGGGTACCGGCGGGCTGATCGAGCGCTCGGGGCTGGTGGAGATGCTGCCGGAGTCCTTCTCCTCGATCTGGATCGCCACCAGTATCCTGGTGGTGACCATGGTGATTCTGGGCATGATCATGGAGCCCTTCGGCGCCGTGGTGCTGGTCAACGCCACCGTCGCCCAGGTCGCCTTCAACAACGGTATCGATCCGCTGCATTTCTGGATGATCACCCTGGTGGCCTTCGAGTTGGGGTATCTGACCCCGCCGGTGGCGGTGAACCATCTGCTTACCCGACAAGTAGTGGGCGACGATGAGGTGGAGAGCGCCAGAGTTCATGGCGGCTCGTTCTTCCGCCGCTACGAAAAATATCTGCTGCCCATCGCGGTGATGTTCACCGCCCTGCTGCTGGTGAGTTACCTGCCGCTGCTGTCGGAAAGCCTGCATCAGTGGTTGTTCCAGAAAATCCAGATCGCCATGTGACCACTCGCTTCCGCTATCGGCCTTGCTTCATCGCGCCGATAGCGGATAATCAGGCCCCCAATATGAAAAAAGCAGGTCCGGCTTATGAATGACAAGACCCGCGAAGAACACTACCGGCAGCGGCCCACCGAACCGCTACCGAAAACCGTTCGTCCCGCCCTATTCTTGTTGCTCTTCCTGATCGCCGTAACCCTGTGCATCGCCGGTGCCGCCGCCCTGGTGGACCGTCTCATCTATGGGTGAAGCCGATGAAGCACGTAAAGGAACAACGTCGTCATTCGCGCCACCGCGCTCCGAGCGGCCTGAACATGCGTCTGCGCCAGGATCCACCAACGGAGGACGACGATCTCACGCTGACATGCCGGGATATATCCCGCGCCGGTCTGGGTGTGGAACTGCCCTATTCGATCCGGCCCGATACCGACGTGGAACTGTGGCTGCAGCTACCCAACCAGGGTGAGGCCCTGCATCTGTTCGGCACCATCGCCTGGTGCGCCGAGGGAGATCAGCGCTGGTCCGCGGGCATAGCCCTTGATCTGGAGCGAACCGACGGTGCCCTCTGGGCGGCCCGGTTCGACGATCCCGATGTCTGACCGTCCGTCGCTGTTTCAACGGGGCGGGCAATACCATCTGTACCGGCCGGACTACCCGGAAAATTTATTCCGCTGGCTCGGCGATCAATGTTTCGAGCACCAATGGGCGCTGGACCTGGGCTGTGGCACCGGCCAAGCGTGCCGCTCCCTGGAAAGCCATTTCCAACAGGTCATCGGCGCCGACCTGAGCCTCGCCCAACTACAAGGCGCCCCGGCCAGTGCCAGCCGTTATCTGGCCGCCCGTGCCGACGCCCTGCCCTTCGCCGATGGCAGCTTCGACCTGATCACCGTGGCCCAGGCACTGCACTGGTTTCCATTGCCGATGTTCTTCAAGGAAGCGGAACGGGTGCTGCGCGAGGACGCGCTGCTGGCCATCATCAGCTATGGCTTGTGTCAGGTGGAAGGGCTGCCGGATCTGATCGACGACTTCCACGACCGGGTGCTGGCGCCCTGGTGGCCGGCGGCACGCTGGAGCGTGGTCAGTGGTTATCGCAATGTGACGCTGCCCTGGCCGGAGCACAAAGTACCGGAAAACCTCGGCATCGAACGTCATTGGCACTGGCGTGATCTGGCCGCCTATCTGGACACCTGGTCGGCTCTGGCGAAAGCACGCCGCTTCGGCAAGGACCCGTTGCAGGATTTCCTGCCGCAGTTGGAGCAGGCGTGGGGGGAAAAGACACGCAAGGTTCGCTGGCCGCTAAGAGTCCGCGCCTGCCGCCGGCCCAGGGAATATTAGGGACGCCGGACGCCGGACGCCGGACGCCGGACGCCGGACGCCGGACGCCGGACGCCGGACGCCGGACGCCGGACGCCGGACGCCGGACGCCGGACGCCGGACGCCGGACGCCGGACGCCGGACGCCGATAATGCAAAACCAGACCCAATGCCCTGGCAAGCACTAAAACGCCTTTTTCAGGTTCATCGCGGTTTAGCGGGCCACGGCGCTTCAATCATGGGCACGGGTCTGTAACGGAAGGGGCTACCAAGCCGCTCTATTCGCCATTCGCCGGCAAGCCGGTCTCCCACGGATCATGCCACGAAGCCGCTGTGGGAAGCTTGCTGGCAAGCGAATATCCCAACACCAGAGGGCCGGAACTCGCCAGCAAGCTGGTCTCCCGCGGATCTGCCACGAAGCCGCTGTGGGAAGCGGCCCGGGCGGCGCGCTCCGCTTGGCCGTGAATGCCCTGAGCCGTTGGCGATTCGCTTGCCAGCAAGCTTCCCACAGCGGCGCTGTAGCCCCCTCTGAAGGGAGGTCTTCGAGGTAACCGGGTAATACGGGAGCCCCCGCCGGAGCGACCCTTCTCGCTAAACCGCGATGAACCTTTTTTATGACCGCCGTCCATGGCGGTCACCCTGCGGGCCGTCGCACAGCAACGTTAAAAATTGCTCCCGGCAATTTTTTATGACCGCCGTCCATGGCGATCACCCTGCGGGCCGTCGCCGGGCAACGTTAAAAATTGCTCCCGGCAATTTTTTATTCCCGCAATGCCCGCAGCCCAGGGTTTTGACTTTAGCGTCTGGCGTCTGGCGTCTGGCGTCTGGCGTCTGGCGTCTGGCGTCTGGCGCCCGGCGCCCGGCGTTCAATTCTTCGGGAAATGCTCAGCCAGCAGCCCGGCAAGCCGATCCAGGCGGTGGCGGCGTTTGGACAGCCCGAACACGTTCATCATGCGGGTCCCCCAGGTCAGCGCCGTGGCCAGGGTGTCGCCGCCGCGGCGGGGGATCACATGAAGGTGGACATGGGGCACATGCTGATTGGCCTCGCGGCCGTCGTTGACCACCACGTTATGGGCTTTGACATCCAGCCCCGCCCGCTTCTGGGCGCGAATGGTGCGTCTCGCCAGTTCAAAAAGATGGGCCGCCAGATCCGGCTCCAGCTCTTCCAGCAGCGCATGATGGGCCACCGGAATCACCAGACAGTGGGCTTCGCGTACCGGAAACAAATCCAGCAGCACCACCGCCCGCTCGTCCCGGTACACCACACTGGCGGGGGCATCCCCGTTCAGGATCCGGCAGAAAACACAGTCAGTCGTCGTCATAATCCTCATCGGCCCCGGCCACCGCTTTACGGCGCTGGCGCCAGGACTCCAGCAAGGCAACGATAAACGCCACCAGCAGTACCGCCACCAACGGCGCCACCGCCCGCCAGGGCCCGCTGTCGTTGCCGGCGAACAGGCCGTCGAACAGACTGACCACCCAGGCCGGCGCCCATTCTTCCTGATTGGCCGCCACCGGCCACGGTGTCAGCAGCACGGCGGTCGCCAACCCCCGCAGCAGGGTTTTCAGCCAGGACATCAGAGGTCTGGTCAGATACCACAGCACCACCAGCACTCCCAGACTTCCCAATACGTAAGCCAGCCATCCCATCATATAGGCGTTCGTCGTCACAATTACTCCCTGGAGCCCTTCACGCTCTCAAGCCATTCTATACATCCTGGACCAACCTCTCTATCGGCTGGACCGGATCAGTTTTCCACCCAATGGATGACATGGTCTTCCCAGTCCCGCTCCGGCACCCGGTTCTCAGGCACCACGCGACCGGCAACACTGATACCGGCGGCCCGCACCGAGCCCGGTTCCCCGGACAGCAATGGATGCCACTCAGGCAGCGGTTTATCCTCGGCTCGCAATCGATAGGCGCAGCTGGCCGGCAGCCAGTCGGAACCGGCCATCTCTTCGGTCACCTGAAGGCAACCCGGCACCTTGCGCCGCCGCTGGGCGTAGACCTGGCAACGACAGCGGCGGGTATCGAGGTAACGGCAACTGAGATCCGTGAACACCACCTCGCCGCTGTCCTCGTCCTCCAGTTTGACCAGACAGCAGCGCCCACAGCCATCACACAGCGCCTCCCACTCCCGGCTATTGAGCTGCCCCAGTGGCAGGGTCCAGAAGCGCTCGCGCAGCGGCGGCCGGCTCGACGTCATGGCCGCTTCCCTCGCGGGTTGTCGGGATGGCCGGCGGCCAGGAACAGATCCTCGTCCGGCGGTGGCGGCATTTGCAGATAGAACCCCTTGTCACGCACCTCGTCCATGACCTTGCCCACCTCCGCCCGTGCCAGCGGCCGCTTGGGGTCCAGGATCATATCGCTAACGTGCACCAGCTTGCCGCATTGCTCGAGCAACACCTTCGGCACCGCATCCAGGCCAGTGGCGCGGGCCACGAAAAGATACATCTCGGAGCGGCGGCTGCTCCGGTAGATGGAGCAGAACAACTTGCCTTGCAGTGTCATAGCATCTCCAACAACGGCTCGGCGACCGGCTCCCGGCGCCAGCCTCGCAACGGCTCGGGCAGGGATGCCGGATCGCGCACCAGCGCTTCCAGCCAGCGGCGCCGCACCAATACCTCCGGCTGCAACCCCAGATCCCCGGCCAGAACGGTCACCCGGTCACGCAATTGCTTTACCCGATCCCGCTGCGGCCGGTCCAACGGTTCCGGCAACGGCTCCGGCGGCGCTTGCCGGCGCCCCTGTTGCAGACAGGCGATGATCCGCTCACCGTCCCGCTGAACCAGCTTGGGATGCAGTCCCAGGGACTGCAGCGCGCTCCGATCAACGCGGCTGCGACGGCTCAATTCCAGCATCACCGGATCCTTGAGCACGAAACTGCGCGGCAGGTCCCGCTGCCGGGCGGTCTCCTCTCGCCAGCGCGCCAGCTCCGCCAGGGCGGCCAGTGCCTCGCCCTGCAAGGCGCCGGCGCCCTTGACCCCATGCCAGGGCTCACCACCCTGTCCACGGCGCCGCACGTCCGCCACCAGCCGATCACATTCCTCCCGCCACCAGGCTTCCCGCCCCAGGGCGTGGAGACGTTCACGCAAACGGCCGGTGACTTCAGGCAGGTATTTCACGTCATCCTCGGCGTAGCTCAGCTGCTCGGCGCTGAGCGGCCGTTTGAGCCAGTCGGTGCGCGTGGCGCCCTTGGGCAGCGCCACCCCGAGCAGCTGTTCCACCAGCCGCTGGTAACTCATTTGCATATCTTCACCGACCAGAGCGGCGGCGATCTGGGTATCCTCGATATGCCCCGGGCACTGGCCGGTGAAATACTGCAGCGCTTCCAGATCCTCGGAACAGGAATGCATCACCAGACACCGGTCCGCCAGCACCTGGCCCAGCGCCGTGGCGGTCACCCGGGTGGTATCGATGAGACGGATGGCATCGCCATCGTGAGCTTGCACCAGGGCCAGTCGCGGCCAGTAGGTCCGCTCCCGCATGAACTCGGTATCCAGGTACAGCGGGCCCGCCGCCGGTTGCCAGTCCTGGATCCGTTCGTCTGTGTCACACCATATATAACTCATGCCGCTCCCGGCTCGTCCGAATGGGGCGCATTATACGGGCTCGGGAGCCTCTGAATCACTCCCCGATGCTGCCGGCCTGGTGGGCGTCGCCCGCGAAAGCCCCGAAGGGCGGGCACCGCGGCCCCCGTTAGCCGTGTTAAACGCCTGCCAAGGGCGGGCGCCGCGCCTTGCTAGCGGGCCTGTAGCGCCCGGAGGTGTGCCCGCTATCCGCTTTCTGCTAACCTTGGCGCGCCTTGAAAACCGCACAGGAATCAACCATGAGCACGAAACTGGTACTGGTCCGCCACGGACAGAGCGTCTGGAACAAGGAAAACCGTTTCACCGGCTGGAAGGACGTGGATCTCACCGACCAAGGGCGGGTGGAAGCGAAAACCGCCGGCGATCTGCTGAAAGAAGCGGGCTTCGAGTTCGATATCGCCTACACATCCGTGCTCAAGCGCGCTATCCGCACCCTGTGGACGATCCTCGATACCATGGATCAGATGTGGATTCCGGTAGTGCGCGATTATCGCCTCAACGAACGCCACTACGGCGCCCTGCAGGGCCTGAACAAGGCGGAAACCGCCGCCAAGTACGGTGACGAGCAGGTGTTGATCTGGCGTCGCAGCTACGATACGCCGCCGCCGCCAATGGAGCGTGATGATGAGCGCTACGCCGGCCGTTTCCGCGTTTATAGTAACCTCAGCGAATCCGAAATCCCGCTGTCCGAGAGCCTCAAGGACACCGTGTCCCGCTTCGTTCCCTATTTCCAGAGCGCGATCGAACCGGATATCCGCGCCGGCAAGCAGGTGCTGATCTGCGCCCACGGCAACAGCCTGCGTGCCCTGGTCAAGCACCTGGGCAATATTTCCGACGAGGAAATCGTCAAACTCAATATCCCCACCGGCATCCCCATGGTGTATGAGCTGGACGACGATCTGAGGCCGATCAAGAACTACTATCTGGGTGACGCCGAAGCCGCCGCCGCGGCCGCGGAAGCGGTGGCCAACCAAGGGAAAGCCTGACAGTTATCCCCCCGGTGGCGCCCGCCGCTGGGGGATAGCTTCAGGAATCCGGCGCCGGAATACGATCCAGGACTTCCACCCGGCGCCGCTCTCCCGTCTCGAACAAGCGCTCCCGCAACCGCTCTATTTCCGCCTGCTGGTCGCTCGGCGCCAGCCCGCTTTCCAGAATGACTCGGCGTTGTTCCCGGTAATCCTCGTAACGGGACTGCCAGAGTGCCCGGCGCTGATCCAGCTCCGCCAGACGATCCGCCGCCTCCCGCCCCAGTCGTTGTTCGCGCAGTTGATCGATCCGCTGGGACGACGCGCCTTCATTCCTTAACGCCTGTATTTCCTCACGCACCCGCATCGGCTCCCGTGAAGCACGCACCTGTTCGCGCAACTCCGGTGGCAAGGTGGCTTCCAATGCTTCCAGGCGCTCTGCCCTGGTGGCTTCGCCCAGCTCTTCATCTTCAAGAATCCGGCGCCGCTGCAGGGCGAAGTCCGCGTAGCGATCCTCGAAGCCAAAAAACGCCTCGGCGGTGGCGGCATCGAAAAACCGGTCCCGCAAAGCCCGGCGTTGCTCCAGGCTGTGGCGTAACGCGGCCGGTTCCTGTGCCGGCGGCGTCAATTCCGCCAGCGCCTCGCGATAGCCCAGATACTGTTGCAGCAATGCCCACGCCCGGGCCGCCGCCGACGGCGACAATCGTGCCTCGAAATCCGCCGCCAGACGCGCCTTGAGCGTGTCCAGATCCTCTTCACCCAACGCCGACAACACATAGTCGAAGCGGCGCCGCAGCGCCTCGTTGATGATCAGGTTGCCCTTCTCGTCCTCGGCCAGCGCCCCATCCGGCCGGGTGCCGCGCCAGGACGGCGGCGGTGAATCGGCCAGCGCCCGGCCGCGCTCGGCGTAATCATGCAACGGTGGCATTGTCGGGGTTTGCGGCGGGGTTTGGCGCGCCGCTGTCACCTCGCTCTCACCATCGCCGGCCCATCCCCAGATGCCCAGGACCGCCAGCGCCACCAGTGCGATCAGAATTGTGTATATGCGTCCTTTGCTCACGTTCAGTCCTCGACGGAAACCGCTCCCGACCCTCGCACCACCGTTCTAACAGGAGATGCCGCTCGTCGGATTACGACATTTTTATTAGTGAACGCCTGTTCCGCTCTGTTTAGGATCATAGCAGGCTGTTGGCAAACAGTCCGGAACCCGCCGGGTTCCACTGATAAAGGGTGGCCGATGGAATCGGTCATTGGCAAGAAAGAGCGCGGCAGCGGCTGATGCCGTGGTTCAGCCGCGACGGGCTCGACAAAAAATACCGAAAACAACAGATAAACAGGGAAGCTTATGAAAACGTCAAATAAAGCGCTGAAGGCGCTGCTCGGCATCCTGTTGTTCGCATGGTTGGCCGGCGCCACCCATGCCGACGACTACACCGAAACCCGCTATCCCATCGTGCTGGTGCACGGCTTGTTCGGCTTCGATACCGCCGTTGGCGTGGACTATTGGTACCGCATCCCCGAGGAACTGCGGCGAAGCGGCGCCGAAGTCTACGTGGCCCAGGTTGCCGCGGCCCAGGACACCGAGGTGCGCGGCGAGCAACTGGCACGACAGGTGGAGGATATTCTTGCCATCAGTGGCGCCGAGAAGGTCAACCTGATCGGCCACAGTCACGGCAGCCCCACCATCCGTTACGTGGCCTCGGTCTACCCGGACATGGTGGCCTCCGCCACTGGTGTTGGTGGCGTCAACTGGGGCGCGCGCCTGGCGGATGTCTTGCAAGGCGCGGTGGAGGATGTGCCTTTCAGCGGTGACCTGATCGGCTTTCTCGGCAACGCCCTTGCCGGGCTGATCGATCTGTTCTCCGGTGGCGGCCACGAACAGGACATCCTGGCCGCCTTGAAAGCACTCACCACCGAAGAGACCCTCGCTTTCAACCAGCGTTATCCGGAAGGCATGCCCAGTGAGTATTGTGGTGAGGGGCCCCGGGAAGGCAGCAACGGCGTTTCCTACTTCTCCTGGAGTGGCGCCAAGCCACTGACGAATTTCCTCGACCCTTCCGATGTTCTGCTCGGCGCCACCTCCATCGTTTTTCTCGGCGAGAAGAATGATGGACTGGTGAGCAGTTGCTCCAGCCACCTTGGCATGGTGATCCGCGATGACTATCGCATGAACCACCTGGATGAGGTGAACCAGGTCCTGGGGCTACGTGATCTGTTCAGTACCGATCCGGTCACCCTTTACCGTCAGCACGCCAATCGGCTCCGAAACTACCAATTCTGAGTCGAAACGGCCACGCCGGGCACCACATCGCTGGCGTGGCCGGGACACGGATAATACGGTCTGCGCACCTGCCGAAACACCCGTCATTTTGAAGACCGGGGCGCCGTTGCCGGCCGTCGCTCCGGTATTGAGCGATGATACCAGCGGCCGCCATTATCAGATTCCAAGGGACGATCCAACTTTACTCAAAAGCAGGACAATAACCATGATAAGAAGTCTTCGCATTGTGCTGGCCTTATGCGCCACGCTGACCATTTCCCTGGCCCAGGCCGCCGATCCGATCGAGAGGCGTATCTGCGTGTTCGATCTGGCCGGTAACGTCGGTCCGGTAATGACCGCCATGAAGGACTGGCAGACCGCCGCGCTGCAATGGGGGCTGAAAGCCAAGCTGGTGGCTTACACCAATGAAGCCATCGCCGCCGAGGATCTCAAGGCCGGCGTTTGTGACGCCTCCCTGATCACCGGCCTGCGCGCCCGCAAGTTCAACAAATACGTTGGCACCGTCGACGCCATCGGCGCCATGCCAACCATGGAACACATGAAAGTCCTGTTGCAGGTGCTGGCCGATCCACGCAGCGCCAAGCCAATGAGCCACGGCGATTATGAAGTCATTGGCCTGGCACCGGCGGGGGCCGCCTATATTTTCGTCAATGACCGGGCCATCGATTCCCTGGCCAAGGCCGCCGGCAAGAAGATGGCGGTGCTGGAGTTCGATGAAACCCAGGCGATCATGGTGGCTCAGGCGGGCGCCACGCCGGTCTCTTCGGATATCACCAATTTCTCCACCAAATTCAACAATGGCGTGGTGGATATGATTGCCGCGCCCCTGGTGGTCTATGAGGTTCTGGAACTGTACAAGGGACTGTCACCGGACGGCGGCATCATTGACTACCCGCTACTGCAATTGTCCATTCAACTGGTCGCCAACAAGGCGCGCTTCCCGGAACGGATCGCACAGCAATCCCGCGAATATTTTTACAACAATCTGGATCGCGTCATCGAACAACTGCAACGTGAGGCCGCCACGGTCAACGATAAATGGTGGGTGCAGATTCCCGACAGCGACAAGCAGGAGTACGAACTCATGATGCAGGAAGGCCGGACCCAGTTACAGCAGCGGGGCTTCTACGACGCCGATATGCTGGCACTGCAAAAACGGATTCGCTGCAAGCTGGATCCGACCCGGGCGGAATGTACCTGAACACCGCGATATCACGGTTCGTGAATTGCTGCCGTCCGATCAATTTTCGCGGATTGGGCACGTCACTTCATTCGCGAGTAAACTCGCTTCCCACAGGCGTGCCACGGAGCCGCTGTGGGAAGCCGCCGGGCGGCGCTCCGCTTTGGCAGCGAATGGTTTGTCAGCATGCCGGTGTCTCGTTGTATGCGACTTGCCTACAGCCCCAGCCGCTTGGCGATGATCTCGTTCATGATCTCGTAAGTGCCACCACCGATGGATAGGATGCGGTTGTCGCGAAACAGCCGTTCCACCACGGTGCCGCGCATGAAGCCGCTGCCACCGAAGATCTGCACCGCATCCCAGGTGACCCGGTCCGCGCACTGGGTAGCCTGATTCTTGGCCATGGACACATCCAGCACGCAATCCTCACCGGCGGCGATACGAGCCGCCACCCGATAAGTGAACTCGGTACTCGCTTTCACCATCGTGGCCATTTCCGCCAGTTTATGGCGGGTCACCTGGAAGCCGGCCAGCGGCCTCCCGAACGCCTGACGCTCACGGGCATAGGCCAGCGCCTCCTCCAGTGCCACCTGCGCGGTCATGTTGGCGGTGACGGCCAGGATCAGGCGTTCCATCTGGAAATTGCTCATGATGCAGTAAAAGCCGCCGTTCTCCGGACCAATGAGATTCTCCACCGGTACCTGGCAATCCTCGAAGAACAGCTCGGCGGTATCCGATGCCCACCAGCCCATCTTCTTCAGTTGCCTGCCGACGGTGAAACCGGGGGTGCCCTTCTCCACCAGCAACAGGCTGATACCGCCAAATCCCGCATCCCCGGTGCGTACCGCCACGGTGTAATAATCCGCGCGCACGCCGCTGGTAATGAAGGTTTTCGAGCCGTTCACCCGGTAATGATCACCCTCCTTGACCGCCCGGGTACGCAGGTTCGCCACATCGGAACCGCCGCCAGGCTCGGTGATCGCCAGCGCGGAAATCTTTTCCCCCGCCAGCACCGCCGGCACCACCCGTTCCTGCAGCGCGTCGCTGCCCCACTTCCACACCGGCGGCAAACCGATGTCCAGGGAGCCGAGACTGGCGCCAACACCTCCGGAGGTGCATCGCACCATCTCCTCACAGGCCGCCACTTTCATGAACACATCCTCGCCGGTGCCGCCCCAGCGCTCCGGCGCGCCAATCCCCAATAGTCCCGCCTGAGCAGCCTTGACGTACAACTCACGGGGAAAAGTCCCCGCCTCCTCCCACTCATCCACGTGCGGGCGGATCTCCCGCTCAACAAAAGCCTTCACGGTTTCTCGCACCATCCGGTGGGTGTCATTGAAATAATCGAGTGTGGACACGGAACCTCCTGTGATTGTCGCCCTGGCACCAGCCATACCTAGCGCTTGCTTGGTTTACAAGGTAGCAAACCCCGCCTGGCCGGACAAAGACCGGAACGCGCAATCTGGAGGACGAATTCGTCAACGGCGGCACGCCAACGCGCCATTCGCTGCTAAAGCGGCTTCGTAGCTCCTCCGCTGTGGGAAGCTGGCTTGCCAGCGAATACGATGCAAGTTCGATCTCAGGGCCTTTTCGCTGCCAAGGCAGTCTCCCACAACGGCTTCGAAGTGAAAGGCCACGGAGCCAGCAAGACTCCCACGGATAGGGCCTCGCTGTGGGAAGCTTGCTCGCAAGTGAATGGGGTTCACTCAGCCGCTTGACAATATTCGCTTGCGAGCAAGCTTCCCACAGCGGCTTCGTAGCCCATGATTCAAAGCGAATGATCCCACCATGGCGCATGTACCGTCCCAGTCACCAAAGCGCCTCATAAAGCCGCACGATCTCCTCGGCCTCCGGCACCCGGGGATTGTTCCCCGGCGAGCCGGAAGCCAGGGCCTGTTCCGCCATGGTGTGACGGACCTCGAAAAAGCGGTCGCGGTCGATGCCGAAGCCCGCCGGCGTCGGCACCTGTAACTCATCATTAATCGCCACCAGGGTCTCCAACAACTTGGCGTTGGCGCGGGCATCGTCATCATCCAGCCCGGCGAACCCCAGCGCGCGGGCGCAATCCGCGTAACGGGCCGAGGCCGCCGGCAACGAATATTCGGTCACCGCCGGCAGCAACATGGCGTTGGACAAGCCGTGGGGCACATGGAAGAAAGCACCGATGGGACGGCTCATGCCGTGCACCAGCGCCACCGAGCTGTTGCAGAAGGCCACTCCGGCCAGCGTGGCGCCAAGCATCATCGCTTCCCGCGCCGCCCGGTCCTCGCCATCGTGGTAGGCACGACGCAAATGAGGACCGATCAACCGCAACGCCGCCAGAGCCTGGCTGTCACTGTAGCCGTTGGCCTTGCGGCTGACGTAGGCCTCGATGGCGTGAGTCATGGCATCGATACCGGTGTCCGCGGTGGTTCGCGGGGGCACCGACACAGTCAGCTCGTAGTCCACCAGTGCCGCCACCGGCATGAAGGCGGCGCCGACGCAGAGCAGTTTTTCGTCGGTACGTTCGTCGGTGATGATGGTGAAACGGGTGGCTTCCGAACCAGTGCCGGCGGTGGTGGGAATGGCGATCACCGGCAACCCCGCTTCATCCACCTGACGCGGAAAGCGGTAATCATTGATTACGCCGCCATGCCTGCCCAGCACGGCGATGGCCTTGGCGCTGTCGATGGGGCTGCCGCCGCCCAGGGCCACCACGGCGTCATAATCACCGTCGCGTACCATCGCCAGTCCGCCTTCCAGAGAGGCGGCGGTGGGCTCCGGCAGCGTATCGGCGAACACGTCAGAGCCCATGCCCGCCTCCGCCAGCAACCCCCGCAAACGTTCCAGATACCCCAGTCGCGCCATCATCCGGTCGGTGACGATCAGCGGATTGCGGCAACCGAGCCCCTGCAGTACCGCCGGCAGGCGCGCCATGGCGCCGGCGCCCACCTCCAGCACACGGGGCAATATGATCGAGGCCATGCTGTTCTCCTTGTTCTGTGTGTAGCCGAGCCAAGGAGACTGTTACATGGTGATCGAGGGGGTGCAATAAGTTCGCTAAGTTCGCTGGCAAGCCAGCTTCCCACAGGTTCGGCTACGAAGACGCTGTGGGAGCTGGCTTGCCAGCGAATACCGCGCGGCAAGGCCGCGCACAAGGGCTGGCGCGCTGCGTGTAAGCGTGCCGGCGGCTTTTTCGCTCAATCCTCGAACGGGCGGCGGGCGCGCAGGGCCTGAGCCAGGGTGGCGCCGTCGACGAACTCCAGATCACCGCCCATGGGAACACCCTGAGCGATGCGGGTGACACTAACGCCCGCTTCCCGGGCCAGATCGAGGACATAGTGAGCGGTCGCCTCCCCCTCCACGGTGGTGCCGGTGGCCAGAATCAGCTCGCGAATTTCACCGTCACGCAGCCGTTGCTCGAGCACATCCAGACCCAGTTCCCGCGGCCCGATACCGTCCAGCGGCGACAACTCACCCATCAGCACGAAATAATGGCCACGAAATTCACCGGACTGTTCCACCGCCGGCACATTGGCCGGCGAGGACACGATACAGATCAGCGACGGATCCCGGCGCGGGTCCAGGCAAATGGCGCACAGGGTCTGCTCCGCATTGGTCCGCTCGGCATAGTTGCGGCAACGCTCGCAGTGGCTGACACCATCCATGGCCGCGCGCAGCGCGTCAGCCAGTTCACGCCCCTGCTCGCGACCCCGCTCCAGCAAGGCGTACGTCATGCGTTGCGCGGACCGGGGGCCCACACCGGGCAGGCAGGTAAAGGCGTCGATCAGGTTTTCCACCAGGGGCGGATGCTTCATCACATCGATCCGTTACATGCCCGGGAACGGGAAACCACCTAGCCCGCCACCCGCCATGTTCTTCATGGCATCCTGCTGGCTGCGTTCGACCCGGCGCACCGCGTCATTGACGGCGGCGGCCAGCAGATCCTCAAGGAATTCCTTATCCTCGCTCATGACACTGGGATCAAGCTCCACTTTCTTGACGTCATGGCGGCCATTCATCACCACCTTGACCAGACCGGCGCCGGCTTCGCCGGTGACTTCGGCGTTGGCGGCGTCTTCCTGCATTTTTTTCATCTTCTCCTGCATGGCCTGGGCCTGCTTGAGAAGGTCGTTCATGTCGAAATCCATCGTTTTGCTACCTGTTCGGGCCCTAGTCGCGGGGGCGGATACTGTCTTCATCGAGGCGGCCGCCGAAACGGCTCATCAGCGTTTGCACGGTGTCGTCGGCCAGCAGTGATGCCCGCGCCTCCTCCAGCCGTTCCTGACGGCGCTGCTGATCCAGCAACTCCGGGGTATCGGCCACGGTTTCATGGTAACGCACCTGAACCCGGATACGGCGATGGTAGTAATCACTGAGCGCGCCGCCCAATTCCTCCAGACGCTCATTATTGACCAGCACCTGGTGGCCATTGCTGAGTTCCAGCGTCCACTGATGTTCGTCGCGCTCCGCCAGCACCGCGTTGCGGGCCAGGTGCCGCACCGCCCCGTCCAGCGGCAACCGCATCAACAACGCCGCCCACCAGGAAGCCATTTCGCCGTCATCCCGGGGCTCCCCCAAGGGTTCGGGATCCGGCTGCCGACGTACCGGCTGCTCGGCGGCCGCCGGCCCGGGTTCCGGTTCGGGCTCGGACTGGGGTTCCGGTTCGGGTTCCAGTGCCGCTGGCGCGGTCTCCAGAGCCCGCGACAGCGCCGCGGCTCCGGGCTCCGGCCGCGGGGCCGTCTCAGGCGGGGGCGCCGGTTCATTCCGGGGCGGGTAGCGGTCTTCAGGTTGCGGAGCCAGAGCAGGCTCGGGCGCCGGTTCCGCCGCCACCGCCTGTTGAGCCGGCGGTGCGCTCACCGTGGCGTCCAATCGCGCTTGCGATCCGGGTTGCTCGTTGGCACCAGCGGTGCCGCCGTCCAGCATGGCCTTCATAGCGCCGGGGCCCGACGCCGCGGGGGCGTCGCTAGGGGCTGGCTGGGGCTTTTTTGCCGGGGCGCTGCCCTCCCCCGCCGCGAGCACGCCCTTGGGTGAGAACAGCACCATGCGCAGCAGCGTCATTTCCAGCGCGGCGCGGCTGTCCGGGGCGTCCTGTACATCGCGGCGGCCGCGCAGAGCCACGTCGTAATAGAGTTGCACCTGCTCGGCGGTGAACTCCCCGGCCAGCGCCTGCATGTCGGCGTCATCGCTTTCACCCAGCGCCTGAGTCACCGCCAACTCGTGCAGCGCCGACACCAGTTCGTCCAACAATGCCAGCTCGTCCGGAGCGTGTTCGGACACCGCCGCCAGCGCGTTCAGCACCGCCGCCGGCGTATCCTCGGCCAACGCCCGCAACAAGGTCCGCACATGAGCGCGATCAACGGTCCCCAGCATGCCGGAGACGGCGCCGGTGGTCAGTTGCTCACCACCGAAAGCAATGGCCTGGTCAGTGAGGCTGAGGGCGTCACGCATGGACCCGCGCGCGGCCTTGCCCAGCGCCAGCAGCGCCGGCTCCTCGAAGCGGATCATCTCCCGTTCGAGCAGGTCCTTGAGGTGGCGGGCGATCTGTTCCGCCGGTAACGCCTTGAGGCTGAACTGCAGGCAGCGCGACAGGACGGTCACCGGCAGTTTCTGCGGATCGGTGGTGGCGAGCAGGAACTTCACATGGGGCGGCGGCTCCTCCAACGTCTTCAGCAGCGCGTTGAACGAGTGCGCGGAGAGCATGTGCACTTCGTCGATCAGATAGACCTTGTAGCGGCCACGGCTGGGCGCGTACTGCACGTTTTCCAGCAGCTCGCGGGTATCCTCCACCTTGGTGCGGCTGGCGGCATCCACCTCGATCAGATCAACGAAGCGACCCTCGCCAATTTCCTGACAAGTGGGGCAAACGCCACAAGGACGGCTGCTGACGCCTTCCTCGCAATTGAGGCAGCGGGACAGGATGCGGGCGATGGTGGTCTTGCCGACACCCCGGGTGCCGGTGAACAAGTAGGCGTGGTGCAAGCGATCCTGATCGAGCGCGTGCATCAACGCCCGGGAAACGTGTTCCTGGCCCACCAGTTCATCGAAGGTGCGCGGGCGATACTTGCGGGCAAGAACCTGGTAACTCATGGTACTCCAGCCAAAAGGATGCGGGCTTTGCAAAAGCGATAAGCTTGGCGAATGCCGTATGCTAGCGAATCTGGCCGGGTTGCAACAGCACGGGAACGGAATGGTGTGATGGCGCGGCGAAGAAAGGGGGGAGATGGAGGCCTTCCCGCCAGCCGCACCTCGGCACACAAGTCCACCGCGTCCGTTGCTCCCTTCCGGGCCTGGCGGGTTGCGCGATTTATCGTTGCGAGGGGACCGGCAGGTCGGCCATAACGCGCCCGTGAAGGCGAGCGCGCATTGTGGCCAAACGTTTATGCCATTGCAAGTTCAATTGAACGGACTGAAATCGTCCTCGTGACCCACTTCCCTGGCCTCGCGGTGGCGTTGCTCCATCATCCGTTCCACCCGGCGCGCCTGGACTTCGGTATCGGCGTCCACCATCACCAGGTAGTTGCCATTCTCCACGTCTTTCCAGTAGGGCTCCAGGTGATGGTTGCGGCTGGAAATACCGTAGATGCCGCCCAGCCAGGCGCCGAAGCACATGCAGAAAAGGGTGCTGAAGATCACCACGCTCAAGGCCAGTTGCTGCCCCCAGGGCTCCATCGCCACCAGCGCCGAGCCGATGATGAAACCGCCGAGCGCGCCGAACAGAGCGCCGAGAAAACCAGCATGCATGATCTCGGTATCTTCCCAGATGGTGGTGGCGTGCAGCTGGGCCCGGATCACCGGGCCGGATTCCTTGCCCAGAACATGCATGCGGCCTTCGTCGATCCCGGTCACGTCCAGATCCCGGGAGATATTCTGGACACTGTCGAGAGTGCCGGTAACGTAGTACAAGCGTTTCATGGGTCCGCCTCCTTGTCCGCAGCCGGAATCACGCGTTCTCCCGTCAGGGGGCGTGCATTCCGGGCTTGTATCTTCGATTCTGCGCCGCCGCCGACAACGGTGTCAGGGCGTTGAATAGACAAGTTGGCTATATTGGAGGGAGCCTGATAACGGAAGGGAATGTCAGGAGCCGGTGTTACCGGCCCCTGAGTATATTGGTATCAATCCTTGTTGATCGGGACCTGACGGGCTTTCTCGGATTCCGGAACCACCCGTTTCAGATGCACCACCAGCAGGCCATCGTTCAGCGCGGCGCTGTCCACCTGCACGTGGTCGGCCAATCGGAAGGTGCGCTCGAAGGCACGGCGGGCAATGCCGCGATGCAGCCAGGTACGGCCCTGCTGCTCCTCGGCGCCGGGTTTGCCGGTGATGCGCAGAACATTCTCCTGCACCGTCACGGTCAGCTCGGCCTCACGGAAGCCGGCCACCGCCATCACCACCTGATAACGGCCATCGGCGTCACGGATAATGTCGTACGGGGGATAACCGCCGGACTGGTCGGAACGCAGGCCGTCCAGCCACTCGTCGAAACGGTCAAAACCCACACTGTGTCGAAAAAGAGGTGCCAAAGTATTCATCACGTCGTCTCCAGATTCATACCACCCGTTCCCCGCAGGCAAAGGGGTGGACAATTTACCGGGCATCCCGCTCATCGGAACGCCTGTTTGGGACGTGACACTTCAGCCGGCTGTGGTCACGGGGAGATAAATGGGGGGGGCCGAAAAGATTTCAAGGGGGGGATACACCGTTTCCGCTGGCACGCGACACGCCAGCACGCCAGGCTTGCCAGCCCGAAGTCAGACGGAGAGGCCTGAGTGCTTGGGAAGTCACAACAGAAGTGGGTTCGTGAACTCACTACGCAGGGTCCTCGATGCCGCCCTGCTTAGCGTGCAAGCGTGCTGGCGTGTTGCGTGCCAGCGGATCCCTTTTCAACGTGGCGGATCGAGCCGTTCGGCGGTGGTGTTATTGCAGCGAAACCAGCCGGCGATGCTGATTCGTTGGGCCTGGGCCTCCAGCACCTCATGAGGAATGTGCTCGCTCAGGAAGCACACCAGCGTGCCACCGAGGGGTTCCACTTCCGTATCCACCACGCGGCTGTGCGGTTCCGGCCACAGGCGCAGGCGGCCGCCCAGGTCACTGCTCCAGTTCTGATTCAGGTACAGCACCACCGATAACACGCGGCCGGAGTTGCCGCGAAAGGCATCCAGGTGGCGCCGATAAAAAGCGCCGGGATCGTAGATGGCGAAGTGCGCTTCCAGATCGAACAGCCCGAGAAACAGCTCCCGGTTCACCGCCAGCCGCAGCTGCTCCAGTTCTTCCTGCAGGCGGCATTGGGCCAGGGTCGAGCCGTTCAGCCAGCAGGTGCGGTCACGGCGCACGCGCTGGTCATGCTGGTGATCCTCGCGCCGACCGATACCGGCTTCCTGAAATTCGCCACGGGCATCACGCAACAACGCCTCGCGGCGCAGGGCGCGGATCAAAGGCGTGGGAAAATAACCCGGCATGACCGCGTAATGACGGGCCACCAGGCTGTCGATGAGCCGCGCCCGCCGTTCACCGGCCTGCGCGTCAAAAGGGCTGATTGTGGGTTCCAGCGAAGGATCCTCGGTGAATCCTCAAGCGTCTAGTGACGCTCATCCTCAAGCGTCCCGGGATATTGCTCCGGGTGGAAACGCTCAGTGCAGCGCGCCGGGCTCCGAGGGCGCGCCCTCATCGTCGGGCCAGAATAACCAACCCGCCTGCTGGCATTCTTCCAGCAGTTGTACGGTGCCGTCCACGGTGGCCTGCACGAAATAGATGAACTGATCAAAGGTCACGCCCTGACGGCCAAGCAGCAGGTCGCAGGCCACCAGCCTCGGCATGGAATCGTCATTGACGTCCAGGAACAGTTTCAGGGACGGATACTGCATGTTCAGAGCCGACAGTTCCGCCTGCACCGCGAACAAGGCACCGGGGCGGATCTCCAGCTCCGTGGTCAGTAACAGACCGTCTTCCTCGACGAACAAGCGCGCGTCCACCACCCCTTCCCGGGACTGCAACTCACTCAGGTGCAACCCATGGCACTGATCACAAATATAGTGCTGGATATTTGCCTGCTGCAGCCAACGCGTCACCTGTTCCGCGTCGGGTGTGACCACCGTTATCATCCGTCTCTCCGATTTGTCAGGAGGCGCATCATCGGGCATTCGCCGGGCAAAAGAAAGAGCCGATCCGCCCGCCGTTTACCGATCCGGCCCTGGTGTGCCGACGCCGCAGTCGTGCCCGCGCCGGTCAGGAAGCGCTAACATGCCAGGGCCTGTTCACCCTAATTCTGTCCCTGTTCCTTGAAGACCGGAAGCAAACGATGACAACAAAGACCTACGTGGCTTTTCCCTCCAGCGAAACCCTGCACCGGACCACCGATGGCTTTATTCGCCGCATGAACGAGGGCGCGCGGAAAGCGGAGCCTGAAACCATGGAAGCGATCATGAAGACCTTCGTCGAGGAGGCGCTGAGGACCTTTTTCCTCAAACCGGCGGCGATGGCCGGTCTTGGTAGCGGGCAGATGCGTCTGATCCGCATGGCCTGCGACACCATCGCCAAGGCCACCGGGCTGGTGGTGGGCCGCAGCGCCAGGAAGATGGATCTGGAGCAAAATCAGGCCGCCGCCCGCTATATGGATGACATCCGTTTCCAGTCGAAGGACGGCGGCACCTGGTACGTCGCCTTCCCCATCGACGAGGCTCTGGCGGAAAAAGGCCGCCAGGCACGTCACCTGGCGAACGAAGGCAGGGAAGCCGAAGCCCGCGACGCTCTGGTCGCCTATCTGCGTGAAATGACCGAGGTCGCTCTGAACTGGTACTTCGAAAAACCGATAGCACTGCTTCATTTTGGCCCCATTTTGCGTAAAGTGGCCGCCGTTGGCATCGATACCACTCGCCGCGCCAGCTTCGGCGTTATCGGCAAGGTCATCCCCAAATTGGAGCGCCAGCAGTTGCTCCACTCCGTACACTATTACTGTGGCATGCAGAGGACATTCTGATTTCGTGCTCGGTTTCCTTGTTTATCCCCCCTTATTGTGCACATGTCGTCACTGAATGTATCCGTTGTACTCATCAATAAAACGCTTTCATAACAAAGTATTACCTAGGTATCAGGCAGGGATATAACCTCACTAAGTTTTTACAAAACTGCTTATACAACGGATTGCGCAGGCACAATTTCGCTCTCTACTATCGCAGTAGAGAGACCGATAAACAAAAAACGAGGAGCCAGCCGTGTCATTGCGCCATGCCATTCTTGTCCTGTTACAAGACGAAGAAGCCAGCGGCTACGACCTCGCGCGGGAGTTCGCCAACAGCATCGGCCTGGTGTGGAACGCCACCCACCAGCAGATCTATCTGGAACTGGGAAAATTGAACGAGCAGAACATGGTGCATTATCGCCATGTGCCCCAGGACGGAAAGCCAGATAAAAAGCTGTACCGCATTACCGATGAAGGGCGACAGGAACTGGTGCGATGGTTGCGCCGCCCAGCGGCGCCGGCCCGGGTCCGGGACGCCTTCATGGTGAAGGTCGCCGGAGCCGCCCTGGCCGATCCGGAAACCCTGCTTGGCGAACTGGATCAATTGGTCCAGCAACGCAAGGAGCGACTCGCCAACTTCGAAGCCGAGGCCAGAAAACTGGAGCGACAAAGCGAGGGCAACAGCCGCTTTCAGCATCTTACCCTGCGCCGGGGCATTCTCGACCAGGAGGCCTGGCTGGCCTGGGCCGAGGAAGTTCGGGAAGTCCTGGAGGACACACTGAGCCATCAACACTGAGACCTCCATCCCGTTCGAGGGGCCACCGGCGATCCGCCTGTTTCAATGGCTGATCGAAGCCCCGCCTCTGTTCGCCACACCAGCGGGCGCCGACCAGGATGCCGGTGTTCTGCTGGCCCAATGCCTGGCCGAGGATCCTGATTGGCCCCATCGCGCCGCCGCAGCGGGCGCCCCTCCCCTGCAAGGTCGTCTCGGCCACTGGTTCGAAGCCCTGGTGGCCGCTCTGCTTGCCCATGGCCAGCGCCTTGAACTGCTGGCACGCAATGTTCCGCTACGCCGACAGGGACGCACGCTGGGGGAGTTGGATATGGTGCTGTTTGACCACGGCAGCGGCCGGCGCCTGCACTGGGAACTGGCGCTCAAGTTCTTTCTCGGCCACGACGGCCGATGGCCCGGCCCCAATCCGCGCGACACTCTGCAAAGCAAAGCCGAACACCTGTTTCAGCGCCAGCTGCCCCGCAGCCTGGATGTGAGCGCGGCGGAACCGCCCATGGCTCCGATCGACCATCGGCAGGCGCTGACTCGGGGGCGCTTGTTCTACCCGATGCCGCCCTGCCCGCCACCAGCGCAAGCGGCTCGGGGACATCAACGCGGCTTCTGGTGCCGGGCCGCGCAGTGGTCCACCCCGGCCCGGCCGGTGCCCCGGGCCTTTTGGGCCATTCCCGAGTTGTTGTCGGACAATTTCACCGCACCGGTTGCCCCCACCGAATTGCGCGACTATGTTCAGCGCAAACAATCCGTGGTGATGATCCTCACCGATAACAACGCACCGGGTTTTCTGGTGCCGGACACTTGGCCCTTTTAATGCATTTCGATCCCTTACCCGAACCACTGGTGGCCCCGTGTGGACAGGTCCGGCTCGGCCTGTTTCCCGATTCCGTCGCCACCGTCAACGGCCGCGCCTACGACTACCGCACGCCGATGGGCGCCCCCGCCTCGCGCCGGGCCCGTCATTTCCATTACAAGCAATTCCAGTATCTCGGCGTGATCAGCGACGATTTGCTGATCGGCTGCGCCCTGGCGGACACCGCTTATCTGGGCGTGGCCTTTCTCTACATTTACGAACCCGCCACCGGCACCCTGGAAGAGCACACCTGGCGGGCACCGCTGGGGCGCGGTTTATGCATGTCGGACTCCCCGGTGAACGGCGAAAGCCGCTTCCGTCGCGGCGGCACCGACATCACGCTGGGCTATCGCGCCAGCGGCGGCCACCGGGAGAAGTCCCTGACCGTGCGCGGTGCCGGGCTCGACCTGGATGTCACCCTGGAAGAGCCGGACGGCTACCAGCCCATGTCCCTGTGCACCCGCACCGGCATCAATGGCTGGGTCTACGCCAACAAAGTGGCCGGCGTCGGGCTGCGCGGCCGGTTGCGCTGGCGCGGCCGTGAATGGTCACTGGCGGATCTGGGCAATGTCGGTGGCCATCATGATTTCTCCGCCGGTTACATGCGCCGCGAAACGTTCTGGAACTGGGCCTGTTTCTCCGCCTGTATCGACGGTCACCGGGTGGGGCTGAACGTGTCCTGTGGCGTCAACGAAACCAGCGTCAACGAAAACTGCCTGTGGTTGGATGGCCGTTTGATCAAACTCGACGGGGTCAGCTTTGATTATCAGCGGGACAATCTCATGGCCCGGTGGGAAATGCACAGCCGCTGCGGCCGTCTCCGGCTGAGTTTCGAGCCGCGCGGCGAACACCGCGAGCGCCTTGATCTGGCGCTGTTCGCCAGCAACTTCCATCAACTTTTCGGGGTGTTCCATGGCGAGCTCACGCTGCCCGATGGCACCACCCTGCCCCTTTCCGGCCAGCCCGGCTTTGTCGAGGAGCAATACGCCAAATGGTAGATCCGCGCAACGACGACACCACGCCCGAAACCGGCGAGCCTCAATCCCCGCCGGCCCATGACCCCTTCAATGAAAAGCTGCGCCGCGCTCTGTTCTGGATGGTGCAGTACTGGAAAGAGCTGGTGAGTTTTCGCTTCGACCGCTACATGATCATCCAGGTGATTCCCGGCGTCTACGGCGTGGCGCTTGCCGCCATCGCCCTGGGGCTGCTGTATCTCACGGTGGAAGCGTTCATGACCTCCACCTGGCGCGGCCTGTTCTTTTTGTTCATCGGCGCGCCGCTGGGGTTCCTGTTCATGGCGTCGGCCCTGCGCGCCCTGCTCGAGTTCTACATGGTGGTGTTCAAGATCTCCGAGCACGTCGACCAGTTGGTGGGACTGCGCGATACCGTGGACCGGCTCTCCGGCATCGGTGATACCGTGGATGAAATGGTGGCGGTGACCCGCCGCATCCCGTTCTGGCGGGTGCTGTCCGGACGTGGCCGGCCGGGCAAGGAGAAGGACAGCGAAGACGGCAACGACGACGACAACCGCTGAAGCAGAAAGGAAAAGATCCTGGAACAGCCTGATCTTTAGCCACCGTGGGAAGCATGCTTGCAAGCGAAGGGGCTCACTCAGGCGCTTGGCAATATTCGCTTGCAAGCAAGCTTCCCACAGCGGTTCTTTTCGCTCTCAACGGTCCACTATCAACCGTCAATTCCAGCGAGACCTGGTCGCCTCCAACGCCGTCAGCAGCAGGCGCTGATACAGCCGCTCGCGCAAGCCGTCCGGGTCAGCCAGCCCCATCCGCTCCAGTGCCTCGCCGTGGCGTTCCGCGTGATGGTCCTGGAACAGCGCCTTGCGGCCCAGCTTGAGGTATTCCTTCTGGCTGACCTTGGCCTTGAGCCAGGTCAGGGCTTCCAGAACGCGCTGCTCGGTACTGGTGAAATCACTGCCCAGCGGGAACGGCGGCAGAGCCCCGGCACCGGCCCGGGCCGCCAGACGCTCCAGCGCTTCCGGGGTATTGTGTCGGTGCGCTTCCGGGATCTGATAATCCCGCCGCAACTTGCCCGCTTCCTGGGCCTGTTCCAACAATTGCGCCTGGAAACGGCTGTCGGTGATGTTGAGCGTCGCCATCACCACTTCCTCGTCACTGCGCCCGCGTAAATCGGCGACCCCGTATTCGGTCACCACGACATCGCGCAAGTGCCGGGGAATGGTGTTGTGGGCATAGGAGAACACCACATTGGATTGCGCTTCCCCACCACGCTCACGCCAGGCCCGGACCATCAGAATGGAGCGGGCGCCGGCCAGCTCATGGGCCTGGGCGACGAAGTTATATTGGCCGCCAACACCGCTAAGGACGCGGCCATCGTCCAACTGATCCGCCACCGCCGCGCCCAGCAGGGTGATGGAAAAAGCGCTGTTGATGAAACGGGCATCGCGCCGCTGCAAACGGCAAATGGCCTCCTCACCGAACAGATCATTGATGTAATTCACCCGCGTCATGTTGATGGCCGCGCGGGTCTCGTCGTCCAGTTCACGCAGGCGCTGGTAGAACGCCCGCGGCCCCAGGAAGAAACCGCCGTGCATGACGATGCCGCCCAGCAGCCGGCGGCCCAGCACCGACTTGAGCGCCTCGCGGGTGGCACGTTGCTCCAGATCATTGGGTACCACCACGCCGTTGGGCAGCGACAGGTTATCGCCGCCGTCCCGCAGCGCCAGTTCCTCCTGAACAATACCGTAGCGGCGCAGCCGGCTCAGATCGTCGGCGCCGAGCCGCGCCGGCAGGTCACCACCGGCGCGCAGATCATCCAGCAACGCCAGGGTCGGCGTCAGCGCCGCGTCCGCCAGCGCCCGCCGTTGCAGCGCCGGCCAGTCGTAGACGGCACGGCGGATAATGCCGTCATCGATCAGGGTCAGCAGCCCGTGGGTCATCATTTCGCTGCAGCCGTAAAGTCCCTGCTGAAACGGCCCCACCCCGCCCTCACGTTCGATCAGTTGTCGCTGGCTGTCGGACATCGGCAATTGCCCCAGCAGGGCACGGTATTCATCGTTGTGGTGTTGCCGGCGCAGGGTGTGATGCACCAGGGCATCGCCGAGAGCGCCGATACCAATCTGCAAAGTACCGCCATCACGAACCAGGGGGCTGGCGTGCAAACCAATGAAATGGTCCTGGTGGCTGACCGGCATGTTCGGGGTGGAAAACAAACGGGTCCGCGCCTGTTCGTCATCCAGAAGAATGTCCATTTCCGGCAACCAGCGCTCCAGGGACGCATCGTTCTCCATGAACGGCAAATCGTGATGCACCTGCCCCACCGCGACGATGGTTTCACCGGCATCGCGGCGCGCCTTGAGCATGGGCAGCAGCTCCAGGGTCACTTCCGGGTTGCAGGAAAAGCTGTACTGGCGCCGGCCATCACGTTCCCGCGTGGCCAGCAGTTGCGCCACCACATTGACGCCCCGGGCATTGATGTCGCGGGCGGCGTGGGTGTAGTTGACGCTGATGTAATGCCGCTGGGCGTCCGTACTGTTCAACAGGCTGCCCGGCTGGAAGAAGAACTCGAACACGCGGATGTTCTCCGGCAAGGCGTCCTTGCGCACCGCGTGCAGATAGTCCAGCTCCTCATAATCAGCGAACACGCGGTCGGCGAACGGCTCGAGAAAGCGGCGCTCCAGGTCGCTGCCGGCACCGGGCCGCCCCAGGGACAGGGCGGTATAAATTTCCAGGGACAGGTTGGGGTCGGCCTTCACCCTTTGGTACAACGCATTGACGAAACGGTTGGGTTTGCCGAGGCCCAGCGGCATCCCCAGGCGCACCTCGCCGCCGGTGAGTTCAAGAACCCGGTCCACCGCCTGTTCGGCGTTGTCCATGTGTTGCGGCATGGCTGACTCCATCATTCCAGATCAGACGACAGCATATCGCGGGCCTTTCTTTAGATGAATAGCGCTGCTCCTATACGTCCGTCAGACATTGTTTTGCCGAGAAGCCGCGTTTCATGCGCCGTTTTCGCCGCCAAGGCAGCTTCCCACAGAAAGGACTACGAAGCCGCTGTGGGAAGCTGCCTTGGCAGCGAATAACGTGCGCGCCTCAGCGCCTAATACAGCGGCTCGGAGATAATCTTCACGTCGCTGGCTTTCATGCTGTAGCCGGCCTGGCCGTATTCGGTCTCTTCCGGGGTCACTTTCAGGGTGCCGGTGACTTGCAGCGCCCCCATGATCGCATCCAGCGGCACGCCCTTGCCGCTGGCGCGGACCAGGATGATCTGATTGCGCGGCGGCGGTGGCGCATGAATGCAGGCACCGAAATACGGCACCAGCAAAAATTCGCGCACATGGTCGGCATCGCCCTCCAACGGCACGCCGAACCCGACCAGCCGGATGTCCTTGTCGTCCAGACTTTCCTGTAAGGGCGCGCTGTTCCACAGCGCCTGGATGTCATCCATGATCGACATCGCCTCGGGGTCCTCATCCTCGGTGCGGTTGATACGCTCCGCCAGTTCGTTGACCTCCTTTTCCGGATTCCAGTCCTCCGGAATCAGATGGTCCCATTCCAGTGTCACCGGCGTTGCCCGCGCCATCAGCGTCAGCATCGCCAACACCATCACCAAAGCGAATCGCATACTCTCTCGACCTCTCTAATAGCGTGGCGTGAGCCCGTCACTGAGGGTGTGACGATAGGCCCGCCAGGCCGGAATCAAGCCGACCAGCATGCCGCTGACCAGCACCACCAGCAACCACAGCGCTTCCAGTGGTGCTGGCCGCCACAGACTCAGCGCCATGCCCAGTCGCTCGCTCAGTACCGGCATCACCAAAGCGGCCACCCCCTGCAACAGCAGCACCCCCACCACCACGCCCACCAGGGACAGCAAAGCGCTCTCCCCCACCATCAACAGTCCGATCTGCCAGGGCCGCGCCCCCAGGGCACGGAGAATCGCCATCTCCCGGCGCCGTTCGTTGAGCGCGGTGAGCAAGGCGCTGAGCATCACCAACAGGGCGACACCGAGCACCGCCACCGAGATCACCCTTAACGCCTGTTCCACCATTCCCAGCATGCGCCACATCTGGCCCAGGGCGACGCCGGGGATCACCGCCTGCAAGGGTTCCGGCGCCCGGGTGTTGATCCAGCGCTGCATCTGGAACACCGCGACCCGGGAATTCAGTCCCACCAGCAGCGAGGTCACCGAATCCGGCTGCAGATCACGGGCACGCGCTTGATCCGGACTGGTGTGGCGGCCCGGCAGCGGTGTACCCGCCACCCAATCCAGGTGGATCGCGGTCATTGCCGCCAGTGAGATATGCACCGACTGGTCCACCGGCGTGCCGGTGGCGGCGAGCACGCCACGGACCTTGAACGGCATGGTGTCATGGCGCCGCACCGACACCGTGCCGGTGCCATGCCCCAGCACCACCTCGTCGCCTACTTTCAGTCCCAGCCGCGCCGCCACCCCGGCGCCCAGCACCGCGTCGAACACATCATCGAACGGTTCTCCGTCACTGAAACGCAGTGGTTCATCGCGACCATAACGGTAATAACGGAAATAATCGGTGGTGGTCCCCACCACCGGAAAACCACGCAGATTGTCGCCGAGGGAGATCGGCACCACCCACGCCACTTCCGGCCGCTTGGTGATCGCCTCGACGCTTCCCCAGTCCAGGTTCGCCACCGGCTCACCCAGGCGGAACACACTATAGAGCAGCAGATTCAGAGCACCGCTGGGTTTGCCGACGATCAGGTCCACTCCGGAAACCGTACTGGTGAAACGGTCGCGGGTTTCCTGGCGGACCCGCTCCACGCCCGCCAGCAAGGCGGTGCTCAAAGCAATCGCCAGCACCACCAGCACCAGGGTGGCGCGGCGATGCCAGAGGCTGCGCAGGGTCAATCGCCAGAGCATGGCGTCGCTCCGTTGAGGGCGGGCAAATCAAGATGGCGGTCGAAATGCGCCGCCAGCCGTTGATCGTGGCTGACGAACAATACCGCGCTGTTCTGGCGTTCGCTCTCACGCAGCAACAGCGTCATGAAGTGGTCCCGGCGGCGATCGTCCAGTGCCGAGGTGGGCTCGTCGGCGATCAGCAGCGCCGGTTCGGCGATCATCGCCCGCACCGCGGCCACCCGCTGCTGCTGCCCGACCGATAGCTCCGTGGCTTTCCGGGCCAGCAGTGTTTCCGACAGTTCCAGGCGCTGCGCCAGCGCCAGCGCCTGCTCCTTGCCGGGCGCACGGCCAATACCGGAGAGCGACGCGGCCAGCAGCACGTTGTCCAGGCCGCTCAGGTACGGCACCAGGTTGAACTGCTGGAAAATGATGCCCAGGTGACGGGCCCGCCAGCGATCACGGCCGGCGGCGGAAAGGCCCGCCAGGTCCTGCCCGGCCACCGCGACGCTGCCCTGTCGCGGCAGCACCAGACCGGCGATCAGGGCCAGTAACGAGGACTTGCCGGAACCGCTGGGACCACTCAGAAACACCCTCTCCCCGGCGGCCACGCAAAGCGATTCCAGCACCAGCACCGGTGTCTCGCGCCAGCCGAAAATCAGGTCCTGGCAGCGCAGCACCTCAGTGCTCATTACTCCTCCCGCGTTGTGCCTCTCTCAATTGCAACGTCCTCATTGCACGTCCATGGACAACCGGGTGTCGGGTGCCTTCAGGGTATCGGCACGGGCGCCCTGATCGGTGACCAGTTGCACCTTGAGCGTGACGCCGTTAAGGAATTCCAGCAACGGCACATCGATCCACGCCAGTTTTCCCGGGTGATCGCAGTGCCAGCGATAACGCGCCTCGAAGTCCGCATGACCGCCGTGGTCGTGGTCGTGGTCGTGGTCGTGGTCGTGGTCGTGGTCGGCATCAGGATCATGGCTTTTTTCGCCATGGTCATGCTCTCCGGTTCCTCCTTCTGGGCCGGACAAGCCACTGTGCACGCTCTCGCGGGTGACCTTGCAGGCGGCGTCGGGCGCCGGCTCCAGCACATTGGTGCCCTTGCCAAGCCGGGCCAGGGCATCTTCCAACAGAGCCGTCTGCTCATCGTTCCGGGGAGCATGTTCAAACCCCACCACATCCGCCGCCGGCAGCGACAGTTCCACCAGCAGAGTGCCGCCGGCCATGGCCAGGTCCAGATTGCCCTGTCCATGCACATGGGGGCCCGCCGCCTGGGCCAGCCCCGCCGCCGTGCTCAACGCCATCACTATCGCCAACCGTCGCATGGTGGTGCTCCTCTTTATATGCAGAATGTCAGTGCCGTATGGAATCCAGCTCCGCGCGGAACGCCGCCAGGCACTGGCCGGGAAAGACCGGGTCGTCGCCATCGGTAATCAGCACCAGCCGGCTACCCTCATCGCCACCAGGCCACGACGGCAGCGGCGACACCTCCAATGGCTGGCCACCCACGCCTTGGACCAACAAGGGCCCATCCAGTTTGTCCACCGCCACCAGCGCCTTGAGCCGCACCAGACGCGGGCCACACCGCTCCAGCAGGTCCGCCCACAATGGCTGCAGCGCGAAATAGTCCACCGCGCCGCGCCAACGCAGGTCAGCGGCGTGCAGCCGGTGGCGGCCCGCCTCTGGCGCCACGACCAGTGGCGGGCTGGCGGCGCCGGCCACCGCGCTCAGCTGCCCGGTGACCCGGCAACGGCGTGGAAAGGCGTGATCCAGCAACGCCGGTTCCACCCGCCCCTGTTCGCTCCACTGCCGTTCGGCGGCGGAGTTCAATTCCGCCAGGGCGGCTTCCAGAGGCCCGCGTTGTTCCAGTTCCACCTGATCCGCCTTGGTCAGCAACAGCACATCGGCGGCACGCACCTGCTCGATCACCTCGGGATGCCGGCTCAACCCCGCCATGCCGGATCGGGCGTCCACCGTGGTGATCACCGATCGCAGCTGAAAATGACGCCGCAGCCATGGATCCTGTTCCAGCACCGAGGTGACGCCGAAAGGATCGGCGGCGCCGGTGGTTTCCACCAATACGGTGGAAAAGCGCGGCACGTCGCCGGCGGCACGGGCCATGAACAGGTTGCGCAAGGTGGTGCGCAACGACCCTTGCACCGTGCAGCAGACGCAACCGCCGGCCAGCAGACTTACCGGCGCCGATGCCTCACCCACCAGCGCCTGGTCGATGCCCACCTGCCCCAGCTCATTGATGATCACCGCCAGATCATCGCGCCCGGACAGCCAGTGATTCAGCACCGTGGTTTTGCCGCTGCCGAGAAAGCCGGTCAGCACCACCACCGGCAAAGGGGTCACGGCGCGACCGACCAGGGCAGCGTTTCGCCGGCCAGGAACGGCACCAACTCTTCACCGGCGGCCTGCACCTGTTGCGGTACCGCCCAGGGTTCCCGCCGCAGGGTAATGGTGTCCGGATTGCGGGGAAGGCGATAAAAATCCGCGCCGAAATGACTGGCGAAGCCTTCCAGTTTGTCCAGCGCGCCATGACGCTCCAGGAAAGTGGCGTACAACGGCAGCGCCGCCCGCGCCGAATAACAGCCGGCGCAACCGCAGGCGGCTTCTTTCTTGTCGCGGGCGTGCGGAGCGGAGTCAGTGCCCAGGAAGAAGCGCGGATGCCCTTCCAGCACCGCCTGTTGAATACGCTCCTGATGGGTGCGGCGCTTGAGCACCGGCAGGCAGTAATTATGCGGGCGCACGCCGCCCACCAGCAGATCATTGCGGTTCATCATCAGGTGCTGCGGTGTCACGGTGGCGGCGGTGGCGTCGCCGGAGTCCTTGACGAAATCCACCGCTTCACCGGTGGTGACGTGTTCGAACACAATGCGCAAAGCTGGGAAACGGCGGCGAATATCGGTGAGATAACGGTCGATGAAGACCTTCTCCCGATCGAACACGTCGATCTCCGCCTCGGTCACCTCGCCGTGAACCAGCAACGGTACATCGTGCTTCTCCATCGCCTCATAGAGATGGGCGATCCGTGACGGATCGGTAACGCCGCTGTCGGAGTTGGTGGTGGCACCGGCGGGATACAGTTTGAAGGCATGCACAAAGCCACTGGCGGCCGCCCTTGCCACCTCCTCCACCGGCGTCTCGTCGGTGAGGTAAAGCACCATCAGCGGTTCGAACGCCACGCCGGCGGGAATGTGGGGCACGATGCGCTGCCGATAGGCCTCGGCCTGGGCCACGGTGGTGACCGGCGGAGTCAGGTTGGGCATGACAATGGCGCGGCGGAACACCCGTGCGGTCACCGGCACGGTCTCGGCCAGCATGGCACCGTCGCGAAAATGCAGGTGCCAATCATCGGGGCGGCAAAGTGTGAGGGTATCGGTCATAGGAAAACTGTCGGTTCCGGGAAAAGTGCCATGATACGAAAAACCGCCGGCACTTGCCCTGAAGAACCGGTTTCCCATGGCATTGCGCCAATTTGTTATAACATAACAAAAACAGAAAAAATCACAACCCCGCACCGGCGCTGTTCCACCATCGGCGAACCACCGGCCCCGCTACAGCAGCCAGCGGAACGAGCGCTGCAGTTCCTCCGTACCACGCTCCTGGTACCAGCGGCCATGCGCCAGAATCACCCGTTCCGGCTCCCAGTCGAGCATGGTCCGCACCGCGGCGCGCAACCCCGCCCGGCGGCCAAGAAAGGTGAGTCGCATGTCCCGGGGCATTTGGCCGTCCGGGTCCAGCACGCCACCCAGGCGAGCCAGCCAGCGCTGGGCCGGCGCCAGACGCGCCGCTTCGAAGTTTTCGATCAGGTCGGTGAGGATCAGGGTGCGGCTGTGCGGATGGAAGAACACCACCTCGGTCATGTAGCGGCTGGTCACCGGCAGGGTCCGCAGCAGATCATCCCAGGGCCAGGGCCCGTCACGGTCCAGTACCTCCACGGGGAAATCGATGCGCCCCCGGGCCCTCTCCTTGATTCCCCGCGCCACGAACGTGCGGGCGGCGGGGAAAGCATCTTGCCACTGCGGCAGCCACCAATAGTGAATGCGATTGGGACCAATCAACCAGCGTGGCTCACCGAGGGCCTGCACCTGCCGCCGTAACGGCTCGGTCAGGACCGTGGGCGAATGCACGAACAGTCCGCCGTCGGCCGAACGCACCAGCGTCATGCGTGTCGGAAACGGCATCTTCACGCCCGGTGCTCCGAAGCGGATCAGCGGTCCGTCGACGATCCAGACCGAATCCGCCACCGGTTTCAACTGATTCAAAGGAGCGTAAACGCGGTTTCCCCCCGCAGTGCTCATGGCTGTTGCCCTCTGTTCGCCCAGGCCACACCGTACCGGGCCTGATCGTTTTCGCCAATGGCTTTGTCGCAGCCGGCCATTGTGGCGACGCCCCGCGCCTTCAGACTGGAAGCCGGCCTGCAGCGGGAACCTCGCCGTCCGCCTCTCGACATACTCTGTTCGTCGCCGGCATACAGCCGCAATGATCAGAACAATAACAATACCGGAGGCCATGCCATGACGCCGTTCGCTCGTGCTTTGTGCGTTCTTTCCATACTGTCACTGTGGTGTCTTTCCCCATCCGTCCAGGCCGAGCCGAGGACCCTGCATTACGCCACCGCCGTGGCGCCCACCGATCGTCCCAACAACCAGGCCCGCCGCTGGTGGGCGGAGCAGATCAAGGCACGCACCAACGGCGAGATCGAAATCGAAATTCACTGGATGCAGAGTCTGGTGAAGTATCCGGATACCGCCCAGGCTGTCAGTTCCGGCCTGGCGGATATCGCCGGGATGACACCGGATTACACCGCCGCCCGTTTCCCGCTGTGGGCGCTGTCACAAACCGAAGTCGGCCCGGGCGACCACTACATTTCCGCCGAAGCCTGGCGGCGCATGATGGCGAACACCCCTGCTCTCCAGGAAGAACTACGGCGTAACAACATGGCGTTCATGTCGGTGTACTCCACCGGACCACGGGTCCTGATCAGCAACACCCGCCCTTATCTGACGCCGGCGGACTTCGAGGGTGACCGTGTGCGACTGACGCCTCGCAGCGTTCAGGCCGCGCAGCGGGCGGATTGGGATGTGACGCCGATCAATCTGACCTTTACCGATATTTATTCCGCCATGGATCGCGGCACCCTCAATGGCGCTCAGTCCGCCGCTTATCTGGTACCGCTGTTCAAACACCACGAGGTCGCCACGCACATCGTCGAAACCGGTAACGGCCAGTCCATGATCCTGGAGGCCATGAACCTCGACACCTGGAACAGCCTGACCCCGAAGCAGCAACGGGTGTTCAGCGAAGTGAACCGGGAACTGGAAGTGCGGATGGCGGAAGCCGGCCTGGAAGAGCTGGAACAGGCGCGGAAGATGATCCGGAACAACCGCGAGTTCCCCACCGAATACCACATTCTTGATGCCGAACAGCAAGCTCAGTGGGAAGCCGGGTACCTGCCAGTGGAGCGCGCCTTCGCGGAACGGACCAGCAAGCGCTCACCCCAGGCGGTATCAGTATTCGAGCGCTTCCAGGAACGCCTCAAGGAGGTGGCCTCGGAGGTAAGAGAGGACGGTTATCCCTGGGAACGGAATGAGGTGGCGGATCGCTGAACCGGCGCCCGTCGCACTGGTGCTTTACGCCAAATCTTTTGTCGCGATAGGTCATTGTTGCCCGACCAGGGGAGCGACAGACTGAAATTCGAATAGGGTGGCCCGCTGGCCGCCCCTGCCTCGGATGTAATGGATCAAACCATTAATAAGAATAGTAATAGTGGAGGCCCTGTTAAATGTCGCTGAAAAAAAATCTGATGGTCGCCGGCGCGGCCGTTACTCTCACGCTCTCCAGTGTTCTGGCCGGCGCCGAAACGCGCACGCTCCATTACGCCACCCCGGCCCCTCCCACCGACCGTCCCAGTAACGAGGTGCTGCGCTGGTGGACCAATGAGGTCAAGGAACGCACCAACGGCGAAATCGAGATTGAAGTCCACTGGCTGCAAAGCCTGGTGAAATATCATGATTCCGCCCAGGCGCTCAGTTCCGGGCTCGCCGATATCTCGCCGATGAATCCGGAGTACGTGGAATCCCGTTTCCCGCTGTGGACACTGTCACAGACCGAAATCGGCTCCGGCGACAACTATATCGCCAACGAAGCCTGGCACCGTGTTCTGGAAAAAAACCCGGCCATGGCCGAGGAACTGAAGAAAAACAACATGGTGCATCTGATCGCCTATTCCAGCGGCCCGCGCGTCAACGCCAGCACCAGCCGCCCCTATCTGACACCCGATGATTTCAAGGGCGACAAGGTCCGCATGACGCCCAGAGCGGTGCAGGCAGCCAAACAAGCCGATTGGAACGTGACACCGGTGCAAGTGGCGTTCGCCGATATCTATTCCGCCATGGATCGCGGCACCATCAATGGCGCCCAGACCTACACCTATCTGATGCCTCCCTACAAACACCACGAAGTAGCGAAATACGCGGTGGAAACCGGCATCGGCCAGTCCATGGTGGTGGTCAACATGAATCTGAACACCTGGAACAGCCTGACGCCGGAACAGCAGCAGGTGTTTGCCGATCTGAACGGTGAGTACCGTCTCCGCATGGCCCGCGCCGGCCTTCAGGAAGCCGGGGATGCGCGCGAGATGATGCGCACCAATAAAGAATTCCCCACCGAATTCCATATCCTCACCCAGGAACAGCAAAAAGCCTGGCAAGCCGCCCTGGAACCGGTCGAACGGGCCTACGCGGAAAAACTGGCGAAGCGTGATCCCCGTGCCCTGGAAATTTTCGAAAGTTTCCAGAACGAGTTGCGCGCGGTGCAGAAAGAAGTGGCGGACAACGGCTACCCCTGGCAATCCGAAAAAGTCGCCGGGAACTGATTCATGTCTCGAATGCCGTGGCCCGTTCGTGTGATGGACCGGGTGGATCAGATCCTGGTATGGCTGTCCCAGGCACTGCTCGCCGCCATGGTCGGCATCACCTTTGTGTCGGTGGTGGGGCGGAGTTTTTTCCGCAGCCCGGTCCCTGATGATCTGCTGCTTTCGGAAATGCTGATGGTGGCGATCGTGTTCGTGCCACTGAGCTATGTTCAGTCCATTCGCGCCCATATCGAAGTCACCGTGCTCACCGATCACCTGCCCCACTGGTTGCAGGAAACCCTGGTCTCGCTGGGGCTGATCATCGGCATCGTCATGTTCGCCTGGATGGCCTGGCTCAGCGCCGGCAAGGCCTGGGAATCCTATGAGTGGGGAGAAATCGCCTACGCCAGCACGCTGGGTTTACCGGAGTGGCCGGTGCGCGCCCTGATTCCATTGGGCCTGATCTGGTGGTGCGTGCGCATGCTGATTCAACTGCTGATGCCCTGGACCCGCGAACCGCCGGAGTCCGAGGTGGAACGCACCTTGCGCGAGTCCGAGGACGCCTGACTTTTCAGTATCGGGATAGCACAGGTCCTCTCGGTATTTCAGGCGTCCATCCCCTTGAAGAACGATAACAACAGGAGATCCGATGGATCCGGTTACGATCGGCATTGCGGTCACCGTGGTAATGGTGGCCCTGTTATTGTTGCGCATTCCCATTGCCGTGGTTCTGGTCAGCACCGGCTATGTCGGCCTGGTGCTGGTCATGGCGGTACGCACCGGCGAATTCGATCTGGCACGCGGGTTGAGTACCGCCAATCAGTTCCTCTCGGATCTGCCCTATTCCTCCACCGCGGAATACACCTTCACCACCATTCCCATGTTTCTGTTGATGGGCTACCTGGCCACCGAAGCCGGTTTCACCCGTGATATCTATCAGACCGCCCGGCTGTGGCTGGCAAGGGTCCCCGGCGGCCTGGCCGTGGCGTCCTCGGTGGGCTGCGCGCTGTTCGCCGCGATCAGTGGTTCGAGCCTGGCCACCGCCGCCGCCATGGGCCGCATGGCGATTCCGGAAATGCTCAAGCACGGTTACGACAAGCGGCTCGCCACCGGCGTGGTGGCCGCCTCCGGCACCCTCGGCTCACTGATTCCGCCCAGTATTCTGATGATTCTCTACGCGGTGTTCACCGACCAGTCCATCGCCAAACTGTTCATCGCCGGCATCATTCCCGGCATTCTGTCCCTCGGTATTTATGTCGGCTTCGTCATGATCCGCTCGAAGATGAATCCGGAACTGGCACCACCGGTGCCCAAGGTGGACATGGCCGAGAAGATGGCGGCACTGAAAAAAAGCTGGAACATGCTGGCACTGATCGCGCTGATCGTGATCGGCCTCTACACCGGTATTTTTACCCCTTCGGAAGCAGGCGCGGTGGGCGCCGCGGTGGCGTTCCTGATGTGTATCGTCACCCGCCGTCTGGACCGGGAAAAAACCCGCAGCGCCCTGAATGAAACCCTCAAGACCACCTCGATGCTGTTCGCCGCGGTGATCGGCGCCTACATGGTGACCTCCTTCACCGCCCTCACCGGCATCGCCTCGGAGCTGACCTCCTGGGCCGGCAACCTGGATCTGCCACCGGTGGTGATCCTGCTGTCGTTGACGTTGCTCTATGTATTTCTCGGCACCTTCATGGGTTCCATCGAGATCATGCTGCTGACGCTGCCGGTGGTGATCCCGATCATCAAAGGCCTGGAATACGACCTGATCTGGTTCGGCATCATCATGATCAAGTATCTGGAAATCGGCATGATCACGCCACCGGTGGGGATCAACTGCTTCATCATCAAAGGCGTGGTGGGCAAATCGGTGAGTCTCGGCCAGATCTTCCACGGGGTAACCTGGTTCATCGTCCTCGACGTCATCACCGTCGCCATCCTGATCCTGTTCCCGGATCTGGTCACGTTCCTGCCCAACCTCATGTAACGGTTCCTGGAGAAAAGCCCTCATGTACCTGACGCAATCCCTGCACAAGGCCCTGCAACAATGTCCCGAGCGCACCGCCACCGTTTGCGATGGTCGGCGCCACAGCTACGCCGAATGGGTCCCGCGGGTAGCCCGGGTGGCCGGGGCTCTGCAGGGTCTTGGCGTGGCGCCCGGCGACCGCGTCGGCATTCTCGCCCTGGGCTCGGACCGTTACCTGGAAACCATTTACGGCTGCTGGTGGCGCGGCGCTGTGATCAATCCGGTGAACATTCGCTGGAGTCCGCGAGAAATCGCCTATTCCCTGGACGACTGCGGTACCCGGGTATTGCTGGTGGACCGCCACTTCCTCGGCATGGTGCCGCAATTGGGGGAATTGTCCGAAGCCCTGGAAGAAGTGATCTATCTGGATGACGATGCACCGGGGGACCTCATCGGCTACGAGAGATGGATCGCCGATGCCCCCGAGCTGGACGACCAGATCGCCAGCCACCAACAACTGGCCGCCATTCTCTACACTGGCGGTACCACCGGCGCGCCCAAGGGAGTAATGCTCAGCCATCGCAATCTGTACTCCGGCACTCTGGGGCAGATGGCGGCGGTACAGCGCAGCCATCACCCGGTGGCCCTGTACTCCTCGCCGCTGTTTCATGTGGCCGGCATGGCCTCGGTGGTGCAGATCGCGGTGCGCCAGGGCACCCATGTAATTCTGCCGGGCTTCGATCCGGCGGTGGTGCTGGACACCATCGAGCGCGAAGGCGTGGAAGAAACCTTTCTGGTACCGACCATGCTGCGCATGTTGCTGGATCATCCGGACTTCTCCCGGCGCGATCTTTCAGCGCTGAAGTACCTGCGCTACGGTGCCTCCCCCATGGACGAGGCGCTGCTGCTGCGGGCCATGGAAGTCCTGCCCGGCGCGGAATTCTCGCAGAGCTACGGCATGACCGAACTGTCGCCGGTGATCTCGATCCTCAGCGGCTGGCACCACACCGCCGAGGGACGCCGCGCCGGCAAGCTGAAGTCCGCCGGCTATCCGCTGCCCAACGCGGAAGTCCGCATCGTTGACGAAAACGATAACGACGTTCCGCCGGGCCAGGTGGGCGAAATCATCGCGCGCGGCCCCATGGTCATGGAAGGCTACTGGAACAAACCGGAACAAACCGCCGAGGCCCTGCGTAGCGGCTGGATGCACACCGGCGATGGCGGCTACATGGACGACGACGGCTTTATCTACGTGGTCGACCGGATCAAGGACATGATCGTCACCGGCGGCGAGAACGTCTATTCCGCGGAGGTGGAAAACGCCCTGCTGAAACTGCCTGAGGTCGCCCAATGCGCGGTGATCGGCGTACCCGATGAGCGCTGGGGGGAGCGCGTGCACGCGGTGGTGGTGACGGCCCCCGGTCAGCAACTGGACGAGCAGCGCATCGACGCTCACTGCCGTGATCTGATCGCCGGCTACAAATGCCCCAAGAGCATCGAGTTCCGTGATGCCCTGCCCATGTCCGGCGCCGGCAAGATCCTCAAGTACGAGTTGCGCAAACCCTTCTGGGAGGGCCGGCAACGGCGGGTAAGCTGACACCGGGTGCCATCCGCTCATTTGAGACGCAGGTCACCGTTCCAGAGGGTGTCTTTGAAGACGCCGCACGCGCCGCCTAAACTTGCGCGTTTTTGACGCGCAAAGGAGAGCCCCGTGCAAAAACGCGTACTCGTCCCCCTGATTGCCCTCCCCCTGTTCAGCCCGGCCGCCCTGGCCGGGGATCTGTATCCCCTGGGCAAGGCCGAAGGTACCACCTGGAAAACCGTGGCCCAGGCCGAGGAAGACAACCGCCTGTCCGTGGCGGCGCTGTCCACCGACGGCGAGATGCAAATGGTGTTCACCTTCGAAACCGTCATCGGCAGCACCGAACAGTTCCTCGGCGTATTCGATGCGCCCGTGGAAAGCTGCGGTCAGAGCGACGGCAAGACCATGACCCTGAAAGCCCCCGACCCGTCCCGTCTGATGAAGGTGAATGGTCAGGAATTTCCCTCTTCGGAAAACTGCCTGGAAGGCCACACCCACTATTCGTTCAAAGGCGTGGATGCCGCTCATGACATCAGCGCGGCGCTGATCGCCGGCAAGCCGGTAACGCTGAGCATCCCCCGCGACGACGGCCGCAAGGAATACACCTGGGAGCCAGACGGCTTCAAGGCTCTGGCGCGGGAGCGGGTGAAAGAGTACGAAAAGGGGGCGCGTTATCAGGCCTACAAGGGCATGACCCGCTAAGCAACGCGGCTGTTTTCCCTGTCTGGAGAGGATACCGGGTGCGCTAGCGGCATCGCCGCTAGCGCGCTGTACTCCTACTCACTTCTTCCCATTGCCGCCTCCACAGCCTCCTCCAGCATCTCCAGGCGATCTTGTCCCCAAAAGAGTTCTCCCTGAAAAACGTAAGACGGAGAACCAAATACCCCGGCACTCACCGCTTCATCGGTATAGTAACGATACACATCGGCAATATCGCTTTGTCTGGCCAGAGAGATCAGACGACCACCGTCCAATCCCCTCTCATTCAAGATATCAAGCAATGTCCGCTCCGAAGAGATATCCCGGTCTTGGCACCACTGTGCATGGAGAATCGACTTATACAGTGGTCCCACCGGGAGTCCCTGACGGTCGGCGGCAATAACGATGCAAGACGCCAGATCAGCATTCGGGCACATGAAAGCAGGTTGCGCGTTAATCGATATTTTCAGCTTGCGACACCACCGCTTTAATTCCAATACACGATAGGCCCGCCGCTCGGGTGAACGATCACTCAGGAGCTGCCCTCCTGTTCTATAATAAATATTGGGCAAATCAACTGGTTTGTATAACACCCGTATATTTTGCCGCTCTGCCAGAGCTTCCAGACGATCCGCACCAAGATAGGCCCAATCCGAGTTCATCCAGAAGTAGTAATCGATGGCCTCGACTTTCATGCACCCACTCCTTCCGTTATACGATCCGGTATGACAAACCGCCCTGGACCGTGCATCAGGAACGAGCAGACTACGGCGATGGCTCCGAGTGCGCTCAGATACCAAATAATATAACGAGGGTCACCGTCACCAAGGCCAAGTAAAGACGTCGCCATAATGGGAGCCAACCCACCGCCAATGGCCCCCGACACCTGAACGGCAATGGAAATACCGCTATAACGCACTTCCGCGGGAAATTGAGCGGAGAACAAGCCGCCTTCGGGACCGTACAGAGATGAATACACGCCACCAATTGCGATCACTACGGCCAGCGTGATGTAAGTCACTTCCAGGGTTTGTAACAGGGAGAAAAACACTGGCGAAAAAAGCGCTATTCCAACAGAGCCTCCCATGAAGATCCATTTATAGCCTACCCGATCCCCCAGCATCCCGAATAATGGAATGAACACCAAGGCCGCGAAGGCGCCCCAAATAGTGGCATCCAACATAATCCCGCGCTCCAACCCCAGCGTACTGGTAACATAGGTAAGCGCAAAGGTAACTACCGTGTAGAACCAGGTAACCTCCGCCAAGCGTCCTCCCACCACAACGAGGACCTCCTTCGGGTAGCGCCGCAGGACTTCCAATGCCGGCACGTCCACCTTGTTGCCCTTCTCTTCCATTTTTTCGAAATCCGGCGATTCAGCTACCTTCACCCTGATGAACCACCCAATCAAAAGCAATACGACGCTAGCCAGGAATGGCAGTCTCCATCCCCAACTCAACATCTCGCTTTCTGGCAGGGTGGCAACCAATCCCATGGCGAACGATGACAGGATCAGACCAGGAGCAACGCCGGCTTGGGGCAAGCTACCGAAGAACCCTTTCTTACCCTGAGGTGCGGATTCCACCGCCATTAGTACGGCCCCGCCCCACTCGCCTCCCACGGCGATGCCTTGCAGGAAGCGCATCAGAACCAACAGGACGGCGGCCCAATAGCCGATATCTTCATAGGTGGGAATAAGACCGATGAGAATAGTGGGAATACCCATCAGGAACAGTGTAATGAGCAACATGGATTTGCGCCCGACCCGATCACCAAAATGACCGAATATCAAACCACCGAGAGGACGGGCAAAGAACCCCACCGAGTAGGTGGCAAACGCGGCTAAAGTACCCATGAGGGGATCAAATTCAGGAAAGAATATTTTATTGAAGATCAAAGCCGCCGCGGTGCCATAGAGGAAAAAATCGTACCATTCAATGGTTGTTCCCATCATGCTGGCCAGTCCGGCGGTGATATATTGGCGGCGAGTGCGAGCCGCCGCCGGCGTATGCGTAGTCATTTTAGTGTCCTTTATACGTTGTTGTTGTTTTCAAATGAGTGCCGAGCTCATTTCGACGGCAATGGAGGAATGCCGTGTGTCTGTCGGGCCCAGTAGTTAAAAGTAGCGTTGACGATCGATGGTTTGAGTAGGTAATCGTGGGCTTCACGGGCAAGTTCGTCGTCCACTGGAGTCAGCGGCCCGAATACTCGCGCCCTGACCTGCATTCTGGCGGCCCGTTCCAGATAAACGGACAGGTAAGTCGCTTCTTCGCAGGACACGCCGGCGGTTAAATAGCCGTGATGGGCCAGGATAATCGCCTTCTTGTCCTGGATGGCTTCGGAAATAATTACCCCTTCCTGATCAGCGATGGGCACGCCAGGCCAGTCCGCCAAAAAGGCGCAGTCATCGTGCAAAGGTGTCATATCCATCTGTGAAATCACCAACGGCTGCCTCGCCGCGGCAAGGGCCGATGCCCAGGGTGAATGGGTATGAACGATAGAGTTGACGTCCGGCCGCGCATCGTAGACCCAAAGATGGAATCGGGTGGCTGGATTCGCCATTCCCTCTCCCGTCAGAGTATGTAGATCACGATCGACCTCTATGAAATCATCGGGAGTGGCCTCATCGAACCCAAGCCCGAACCTGAGTGTCCAGTATGCACCTGGACGTTGCGAGCGAACGCTTATCTGCCCCGCCAAACCGGCTTCTTGTTCGGTCATCGCCAGGATGCGGCAAGCATAAGCCATGGTTTCTCGAACATCGCGCTCCACGCCATGGAGATGCTGCTCCATTTCCTGCGTCGCTCGCTGATCGAAATAGGATTTTTCTCTAAGGGAGGAATTCATGCTGACTCCTTCGTACATTGATAATCAGGAGTCAGTATCGGAGGACTATATTTTCAGAGCCATGGAGTGAGAGTCATACCAGCTATTCCATGATTTATGTCAATTGCCTGCATATGCGTAACGCACATTGCAGAAGGTCCTCCGCCAGAGGCAAGGATGATCGTTTTACCGGACTGATAGCTACGACCTTTCGGCGCAGCAAAGGATTGACTATCCGGACTTTTCGAAGCTGGTAATCAGCAAGCAGCGCATCCGGAATACGCCCAGGAAGGATGCAAGCACCGACGTCCGACGAAACCAGCTTCAACATAGCGTCAATAGTTTCTGCTTCCGCCACATATACCGGTTTCAGCCCCCCGCTTTGCAGCATACGCCGAAGCGCATAATGTGACGGGAAGCCAACAAGCCTGAGATCCACATCATTCAGATTGATACTGCCATCAACACCGAGGGCGGACTTCTGATGAGTGATCAAGCACATGTCATCATCGAATAAGGGTTGGGAGTTCAAGGAACGGGACGCCACAACGGAGTCGTAGACGAAGCCCAAATCCGCTTTTCCGCTTTCCACCAGCTCCACGACTTCGGGTGAGCTCCGCCCCAGCAGTGACAAATTGACACTGGGGTGTTTGCTAACAAAGCTCGCCACCACATCCGACATGAAGTAATAGCTCAACGTATGCACCGTTGCCAGGCGCACGGTGCCCCGCGTGATGCCGTGCTCTTGGCGAATGCCATCCACGGCCTGATCGATTTGTTGATAAGACAGCTTGAGAACTCCGTACAGCTTCTCGCCAGCTTCGGTCAGCGCCACACCACGGCCGGTTCGAGTGAACAGGGACTTTCCCAGGCCCGTCTCCAACGCCGCCAGCTCCTTACTGATCCATGACTGCGTTCGATTTAGCTTTTCAGCGGCTTTGGAAAGTGACTTGAGTTCCGCGATGTGAACGAAACAGCGGAGTTGCCGGTCCGGGGTATCCATGAATCTCCTATTACAGGTATTGGGAGTCCAGGATGAGTCTATGTCAGAAGGGAACGTGTAGGCCAATCCCCCATGATTGAGCCCTCGCCTCCGATCTGCTTTGTGGATATACAAAACATTGACCGGGGCGAGGAGGGAATCGAGAGGCTTGCTAACGTTAAAAGGAAGGAATGACAATTATTCCTTGCGTCGAGTGCGGTAGCCGATAGCCGCCACCGCACTCGCGTTCGATCAGCGTTCCACCGCCAGGGCCACGCCCTGACCACCACCGATGCACAGCGTGGCGAGACCACGTTTGACGTCGCGGCGCTGCATTTCATGCAGCAGAGTGACCAGGATACGGCAGCCGGACGCGCCGATCGGGTGTCCCAGAGCGATGGCGCCGCCATTCACGTTGACCTTCTCCGCGTCCCACTCCAGTTCCTTGCCCACCGACAGCGCCTGGGCGGCGAACGCTTCATTGGCTTCGATCAAGTCCACCTGATCCAGAGTCCAGCCGGCCCGTTCCAGACAACGGCGGGTGGCGGACACCGGGGCGATGCCCATGATCGCCGGGTCCACGCCAGCGCTGGCCTGCCCGGCCAGACGCGCGAGGATCGGCAGCCCCAGTTCCCTGGCGCGGGCTTCGCTCATCAGCATTACCGCCGCACCACCGTCATTCAGTGTGGAGGCATTACCCGCGGTCACCGTACCGTCCTTCTTGAACGCCGGACGCAAGCCGGCCAGGGTCTCCGCGGTGGTGCCGGCGCGCGGTTGCTCGTCGGTGTCGAATACCTTCGGGTCCCCCTTGCGCTGGGGAATCGTGACCGGCGTGATCTCATCCTTGAAGCGGCCGCTTTCGATGGCGGCCAGCGCCTTGGCCTGGCTGGCGGCGGCGAAGGCGTCCTGCTCCTCCCGGGTAACACCGTACTTCTCCGCCAGGTTCTCGGCGGTGATGCCCATGTGGTAGTCGTTGAAGGCATCCCACAGGCCGTCCTGGATCATCGAATCCACCAGCGAGGCGTGGCCCATGCGCAGACCAGTGCGGGCCTTGGGCAGCACATAAGGCGCCAGGCTCATGTTTTCCTGGCCGCCGGCGATGATGATATCGGCTTCCCCGCAGCGGATTGCCTGGCTGCCCAAATGCACCGCCTTGAGACCGGAACCGCACACCTTGTTGATGGTAAGCGCCGGCACCTGCCGCGGCAGGCCGGCGTTGATCGCGGTCTGACGCGCCGGGTTCTGGCCGGCGCCAGCAGTGAGCACCTGGCCGAGGATCACTTCGCTGATCCGGTCCGGCGCCACCCCGGTATCCGCCAGCAGTTTGCGCACCACCGCTTCACCCAAAGCGGTGGCGGGCAGATTGGCCAGGGAACCCTGAAAAGCACCGACCGCGGTGCGGGTGGCGGCGACGATGACCACGTCTTGCATAATGTCTCTCCCGGTCACGCCGGGCCGGGCCCGGCGGAATGATGAAAATTGGCCTCGCATGATAGCTTGATCGGGGCGGCGCGTCCCGGCCTGCTCACTCGGCGGCGCCGGCCTGCTTCCAGCGGCCCAGCAAACGCGGCCGCTCCAACGCCAGGTAGAGAATGACCCCGGCCGCCAACCCCCAACCAGCGCCATAGACCGCCAGCACCACGCCCATGGTGCCGGCGATGCCCCGCTCCAGGTTGTTGTTGAGCTGCTCGAAACCTACCATCAGGCAGATATAACCGGTCAGAATCAGCGTCAGCGACAAGGCGATCGGTAGTACCGGCTGGAAAAAACTGACCAGCGGCAGCATGAACAGCGCCAGGAAGCCGGCGATCCAGAAAGTCCCGGCACCGCTGTAGATCGAATCCATGGCGTCCCGGCCATATTTATAGCGCTCGGCCATGGTGGCCCCCACCGCCGTCCACAGCGGCCCGGCCAGCCCCGGATAGGGAGCGAAGAAAGCATGCAGCGCGTTGCGGATGGCGGTCACCAGATGAACCCGGTCCAGATCAATTTCGATCACTTCGTCACTGCGTAATTCATCCGCCCGCTGCATCAGCGATTGCCCGACGATGATATCGCCAAAAGCGATCACGTAAGCGATCACCGCCGTGGGCACCGCGTACAGGAACACCTTGGCGTCCGGTAATCCATGAGCGAACGGCAGATACTGCCAGAGCTGAGCAAAGGCCGGGCGGGTAATCCCCCATTGCAGCTCCGGCATTTTGTATTCGCCCACCGCGATACCCACACCGATGGCCACCAGCATGCCTGGCACCATGCCGTAATTGACGATCTTGCGCGCCAGCGGGAACTGCTTCACGTACTCCTGAAACGACGCCGAGAACATGAAGTAAAGGCAGATCAACCCGCCCACCACTAGCGAAATCGGAGTATTGGCGACCCGACCGCCCTCGCTGATTTCACCGGTAATAGCGGCGATGCCGGCGCCGATGATAATCCCCGCCTTCATCGAGTTGGGAATGATGCGCACCAGCGTACTGCCCAGGCGGGTGACACCGAGGATCAGGAAGATCAGGAACACCAGGAATTGCAAGGCGAACAGGCCCTGGATCGCCTCGGGCCCTGGCTCGAACTGACCGAGGTACAGCACCACCACCGGGATTGCCGGGGTGATCCAACCCGGCACCAGCGGCACGCCCAGCAGCGCCGGCAACATGAAGCCGATGCCACAAATCACCACATAGGCCAGTGCCACGTCATAAGGTAATCCCAGGTGTTTCTGCAGCAACGGGATCATCGCCAGGCTGACCACGAACATGATCAGTGCCTGAATCATTTCCGCCATTTCCCAGCGGTAATGAACGAACGGTAAGCGGATTCGGAAGGGCCCCAACGGCCAGCACGGTTGCTGCTCGCCGTCTTTGCGTTGATACATTTGCATTGTGGTTCTCCTCGACCGGCGAGCGCCGGCAGGGTCATTGTTGTTGTCGGAAAGCTTGCTACCGGAAACGCCGGGCGGGCCCCGGCTATCGGGCCTTACTCAAAAAAACCCCGCCCCGGCGGCTTGCTGAGTGCGCCGGAGCGAGGCAAAAGCTACAGGTTCCTCGCCCACTCCCGTAGTACATACTTCTGGATCTTGCCGGTGGAAGTCTTCGGCAGATCCTGAAACACCACGGTCTTGGGTACTTTGAATCCGGCCAGATGTTCACGGCAGAAGCCGATCACATCCGCCCCGGTGACGGCGGTGTGCTCCTGCCCGGCCTTGAGGGTGACGAAGGCGCAAGGCGTCTCGCCCCATTTTTCATCGGGACGCGCCACCACCGCCGCTTCCAATACGGAGGGATGGCGGTAAAGCGTGTTCTCCACCTCGATGGTGGAAATGTTCTCGCCACCGGAAATAATGATGTCCTTGAGGCGGTCCTTGATCTCCACGTAACCGTCCTCATGCCACACCGCCAAGTCACCGGTATGGAACCAGCCGCCCTCGAAGGCTTCGCAGGTGGCGTCTTCGTTCTTCAGATAACCCTTCATCACGGTATTGCCGCGCATGAAGATCTCGCCGATGGTTTCACCATCCTTGGGAACCGCCCGCAGACTCTTTGGGTCCGCCACCATCACCCCTTCCAGAGTCGGGTAACGCACACCCTGGCGGGACTTGATCGCGGCGCGCTCCTCCAACGGCAACTCATCCCAGTGGCCGTGCCAGGCACAGACGGTGACCGGCCCGTAGACTTCGGTCAGGCCGTACACATGGGTGACGTTGATGCCCATTTCCTCCACCGCTCCGATCACTTTGGCCGGCGGCGCCGCACCGGCGGTCATGGCGTTGACCGGATGATCAATGGCGGCCTTGGCCTCATCCGGCATGTTGATCAGGGCATTGAGCACAACCGGCGCACCGCACAGATGAGAGACCTGATGCTGACGAATCAGCGTCAGAATACGCTGCGGATCAACCCGGCGCAGACACACATGCACGCCAGCCTGGGCGGTGATGGTCCAGGGATAGCACCAGCCGTTGCAGTGGAACATGGGCAGCGTCCACAGATACACCGGATGCAGCCCCATGGACCAGGTGGCCTGGTTGCCCAGGGAATTCAGGTAGGCGCCGCGGTGGTGGTAAACCACGCCCTTGGGATCACCGGTGGTGCCGGAGGTGTAGTTGAGGGAAATGGCATTCCACTCGTTGTCCGGCCACTGCCACGGGAACTCCGGGTCCCCCTCGGCCAGGAAGGCCTCGTAATCCAGCTCACTGACCGGCTCTCCTTCACCGTATTCGGGATCGTCCACATCGATCAGCAGCGGTGGCGTCTCCAGTTTGGCCACGGCGTCACCGATCACTTGATGGAATTCGCGATCCACGATCAATACCTTGGCTTCGCCATGGCGCAGCATGTAGGCGATGGCGTCGGCATCCAGACGGACATTGAGGGTATTGAGAACGGCGCCGATCATCGGTACGCCGAAGTGGGCTTCCAGCATAGCCGGAATGTTCGGCAACATCGCCGCCACGGTATCGCCCTTGCCGATACCACGGCCGGCCAGGGCCGAAGCCAGCCGCCGGCAGCGCCGATAGGTTTCCCGCCAGGTGCGCCGGATATCACCATGGATCACCGACGGATAATCGGGGTACACCGCCGCGGTACGCTCAATAAAGCTCAGCGGGGTCAGGGGAACATGATTGACTTCGGTGGGCGAAAGGCCCTGCTCATAAATGGACATAATGACCGTCCCGTGGTTGTTCGCGGTATTCTTCGGGTAGAGTTACCAGCATAAGCCTGCAACTACGAGGCGCATTTATAGACCATAAAGAACAAATATGGAAATAAAACCAGAGTCTTATAGTATTTTTACTAGATCATTTCTATTGAGCCCATGATGGACCAGGACAATACCTTTCCCCTGTTGCTACGGAACTGGCTGCGATTGCAGCAGGACCGCATGCCCCGTTCCCAACGCGCCGCCGGCTTGTGCCGGATGATGGCGTCTACCCCGGAAGTGCGGCGGGCTTTCTACCTGTTCTGGCAGGCGGATGCCGGGGTTTACGACGACGCGGAAGGCCAGGCCGGTCTGCCACCAGGCCCCGGCGATCCGTTCCTGGCTTCGGATCATGCCTTGCACCAACGGCTGGCCGGAGAAACAGCGCTATCACTGAGCGAGTTGCGCGTCCTGCCCTGCTGGCTCGCCGGCCGGGTTCGACGCGCCGCTCTGCACCATGGCGCGATTCTGCCACTGTCGCTGGATGACGACAGCCCGGGCCTGCTGCTGTTGGAATTGTCCCCGCACTGCGGCAGCCAGTGGCTGCTCTCGCTGGCCGCCATGCTCAATCAACTGGCCCGCCCATTACCCCACCGGGAGGGGGCCTTTGCACTGCTCAGCAACGACCCCCAACTGATGGCGGTGCTTGATAATCACGGCCAGGCCGTCGATACCAACCACGCTCTGCAACAATGGCTCGGTGAACACCACATCGACGCCGGCACGTGCCTGCCAATCAACCACCAGGCCCTGGCCACCGCCTGCCTTTCCCAGGGCCGCGCCATCGTTGATGTGGAAGCGCGACTCGGTGATCGCATTTTACTGTGGAGCTTTATTCCCGACCTGCCTGGCCAACGCATCCTGGCCCGCGGCCGTGACGCCACCGAACAGCTACGGAACGAAAAGGCCGGCAACCGCGCCCGCCGCTTGTACCGTCTGATCACCGAGAACACCACTGATTTGATCTCGCGGCACACGCCGGACGGCGTTTTCCTTGACGCTTCGCCAGCCTCCTGGGGCTTGTTGGGCTACTGGCCGGAACAATTACGCGGCACGGCGGTGCGGACGCTGTTTCATGAACAGGACCGGGAGCGGTTGCAACAACAGGCCAAGGCGGCGCTGGAGGAGTTGGGTTATCACACCATGACCTATCAGATCCGCCACCGGCGCGGCCACTATCTGTGGTTCGAGACCGCCAGCCATGCCATCCGCGAGACCTATACCGGCGCGGTGGTGGAGGTGGTCAGCGTCACCCGCGACATTACCGCCCGGGTCCGGGCGGAAGAAAACCGCCGCCGTCTGGCCGAAGTAGTGGAAGCGAACACCGATCTGGTGCTGTTCGTCGGGCTCGACGAACGCCTCACCTACGCCAACCGTGCCGCTCGTGAGGCGCTGGCCATCGGCCCGGATCCGTGGCCGGATCTGGCCGAGTTATTCGCCGCCGAGGACATCCGGCGGCTGCGCGAACAAGGCTGGAACAGCGCCCGGGAACAAGGGGTGTGGACCAGCGAGGCGCAACTGCGCGCCGGCGACTCCGGCGAATCCTTTCCAGTATCCCTGGTACTGCTGGCCCATCGCGGCGCGGGCAACGACCAGTACTATTCCCTGGTTGCCCGGGATATGACCGAACGGGCCCTGCGCGAAGCCCAGCAACGCCGCCATCAGAATGAACTGGCGCAAAGCAGCCGGTTGATCGCCATGGGCGAACTGGCCTCCGGCATCGCCCATGAAATCAACCAGCCGCTGGCGGCGATCAATAATTACGCCGCGGCCAGTCTGCGCCACCTTCGCTCGCTCCAATCACCTGTCCACGACAGTCCAACCGAATACGACCCGGCGTCCGCTGCCGGGCCGAAAATCGAAAAAGTCGCCCAGGGTTTGAATCGTATCAGCGAACACGCCCACCATGCTTCGGAAGTGATCCGGCGGCTGCGCGCGTTTCTCCGCAAAGGTCAGCGGCGCCTGGAAGCGCTCGATATCAACACGGTGGCGAATCAAGCCATTCACCTTTGCGCCTGGGAAGCGGAGAGCCATCGTATTACCATCGCCAGACAGTTTGCCGTGGACCTGCCGCCACTGTACGCGGACCGTATTCTGCTGGAACAGGTGCTGGTAAATCTGCTGCGTAACGCGCTCGACGCCAATCGCGAACGCTGGCCGGAGCAACCCTCCGAAATCACCGTCGCCACCCTGCGCGCACCCGACAACTTCCTGGTGATCCGCGTCATTGATCAAGGCGCCGGTGCCGACCCCGAGACACTCAAGCATATGTTCACGCCGTTCTATACCAGCAAACCCGACGGCCTGGGGCTGGGATTGTCCATGAGCCGTTCAGTCATCGAAGGGCTCGGCGGTGAATTGAATGCCCGTTTGCTCGAACACGGACTGGAGCTGTACTGCCGGCTGCCGCTGGCCCATAACGAGGAGACCCCATGACCACCGGCACACAAATCGTTTACGTGGTGGACGACGACCCCGGCATGCTGGAGTCCACCGTCTGGCTGTTGGAGTCGGTCGGTCTGGACGCCCGCCCGTTCACCAACGGCGGCGACTTTCTCGAAGCCTGCGTATCGGGAGCCAACGCCTGTGTGCTGCTGGACGTCCGCATGCCCACCCTGGGCGGACTGCATGTACAGCAGGCGATGAAGGATCGCGGGCTGGACTACCCCATCATCTTCGTCAGCGGCCATGCCGACGTGCCCATCGTGGTGCGAGCGTTCAAGGCCGGCGCCGTGGATTTCATCGAAAAGCCCTACAACGAACAACTGTTGCTGGACAGCGTGCAGCAGGCGCTCAATAGTGAACGCAAAGAGGATAAACAGGCCACCGGCCGGCAACAGGTGGATGAAAAACTGGACACTCTCACACCCCGTGAGCGGGACGTGCTGCTGCCACTGGTCAAGGGCTACACCAACCGCGAGATCGCCGCGCAATTGGACGTCAGCGTCAAAACCGTGGATCTGTACCGGTCGCGGGTGATGAAGCGAATGGGCGCCGAACGCCTGCCGGATCTGGTCGGCATGGCGGTGGCCGCCGGGCTGGTGGATCCGTTGCGATTGCGCGTGCCATGACGCCATTCGCGGCCAGGATCGCTCCCACGGAGGTTACGCTGACCACTCGGCGCTTTCCTCCGCCACCGCCCGCAACACCCGAAAGGCCTGATCCAGCAGCGGGCCGTGTTTCCCCCGGGCGCGGGCGAGGTACACCGGATAGGTGAATTCCGGCGCATCGGCGACCCGTTCCAGCGTCCCCTCGCGCAGATGAGGCTCGGCCACGCGGGTACGAAAATAGCCGCTGCCCCCTTGCTGCAGCAGAAACTGAATCGCCAGCGGACCGAAATTCGCGGACACCGGCGAGCGCGCCCGCTCCGGCAAAGCGACGTCGTGCTGCTTGCGAAAATCCGCCCCCCAGTCCACGTAGACATAGGGCTCCTCGGTGCGGACCGACCGCACCAGGATCAGTTTTTCTTCCAGCAGTTGCTCCACCTGCAACCCCGGCCAGTAAGCGGGCCGGTGCACCAGCGCCGCGTCCAGTACCCCCCTTTCCAGGCGTTCCTGCAACGCTTCGCCGTCGTGCACTTCGGCACGAGTGGCGACATTCGGGTGGTGCTGACGCAAGCGGGTAACCCAGTTCAGCAGCAGCGGATTCCACAGACTGGTTTCACCACCCAGCACCAGCATATCCTCGGCCCCATCCGGCAACGGCAACTCCCGCCTCGCGGCTTCCCAAGTACGGACCAACTGACTGGCATGCGGGGTGAAGCGTTCACCATGGGGCGTGAGCCGGGCCCCGGCCCGATTGCGCACGAACAGCCGGCAACCCAGTTGCCCTTCCAGGTTATGGATGCGGGCGGTCACCGTGGTCTGGGTGATGTGCAGACGCTCGGCGGCGGCCATGAAACTGCCGGTACGGACAATCTCCAGAAACGTTCGGGCCAGATCGATATCCATGATTTATATCAACTTCTTTGAATTTAAACCGCATTCTATTTCATTATTTCTATTCAAAATACGTCCCCATACTGTCGGTCCACGTTGAAGTACGGAGCCGGAGATGACGGCGCACGCCACACCGCCCCCTTTTTCCGACCCTCAATGGCGCCAGGTCCGACAATTACTGGGCGCCCTGGACGAGCGGCAACGCTGGTGGCTGAGCGGCTATCTCACCGCCACCGGCACAGCGCCGGACACCGCCGCGGCCAGGACGGACGCTCCGCATCCGGTGCTGATCGGCTACGGCACGGAAACCGATAACTGCCGGCAACTGGCCAGGCTGTTGAGCGAACGTTGCGGAGCCGCGGGCATCGCCACGGAAGTGATTGATCTGGCCCGGTTGCGGCCCCGGCAACTGGCACGGCGCGATCACCTGGTGATCATCACCGCCACCCACGGCGACGGCGACCCGCCGGAACCGATCCAGGCGTTTTATCAGGGCCTGATGAGCGACGATGCTCCAAAGCTGGACAACCTCAAATTCGCCGTATTGGCCCTGGGAGACAGCAGCTACGAGCGCTTCTGTGTCACCGGTCAGGAGTTCGATCAGCGTCTGGAGGCGCTGGGCGGCGAACGGCTGATCGCCCGGCAAGACTGTGACGTGGACTTCGAACAGCTGGCCCGGGACTGGATCGCCCGCCTGTTGGAAGCATTGCCCAAGACCGGAAACACGGACGCGGCGCCGGGCCCATCGCCGGCCCCGGCCTCCAGCCCTTTTCGCTACGACAAACACCATCCGTTGACGGTGGAGGTGCTGGTCAACCAGAACCTGAGCGCCGCTGATCGCCGCCAGCCGATACACCATCTGGAGTTGGCCCTGGATCAAGCAATTCCGGACCTGCTCCCCGGCGACGCCGTCGGTATTCTCGCCGACAACCCGCCCGAGCTGGTGGCGGCGGTGCTGGACGCCTGCGAGCTGTCCGGCGAGCAGCCGGTGACCCTGGACGGCGACGCCCAGCCCCTGGTGCAGGCCCTGCGCCAATCCCGGGATCTGACCATCGTCGGCACCGGTTTTCTCACCTTCTGGGCGGAACACAGCAATGCCCCGGCGCTGAAAACGCTGTGCGAAGCGGAGAGCCGGGAGCAGCGGGCCTTTCTCCGCCAGCATCAACTGCTCGATCTGCTCAGCCAGTATCCGGCACATGCGCCGGCCCAGGCTCTGGTAAACGCCCTGCGTCCCTTGCAACCCCGGCTCTATGACGTGGCCAACAGCCTGGCGGAGCTGGACGACGAGTTGCACCTTACCATCAAGGCGTTCCGCTATCCGTTCCGGGAACGGCACGAACAGGGTATCGCCTCCCGCTATCTGCTGGATTTGCAGCCCGGCGACCCGGTGCGGTTGTACCCGCATCGCAACACCCGTTTCCGTCTGCCGGATGACGACGCTCCGCTGATCCTGATTGCCGAAGGCACCGGCATCGCCCCTTATCGCGCTTTCCTGCAAGCGCTGTCACAGCGGCCTCAACGCCCGCCGTGCTGGCTGGTGTTCGCTGAGCAGCGTTTCGAAGAGGACTTTCTTTATCAGCTGGATATTCAGCAGGCCCACGCGGATGGCGTGCTGGAACAGGTGGATACGGTGTTTTACCAGGACCGCCCCGGCGCCAGCCTGATCGATCCGCTGCTCAACCAGATCGATCGTCTGGCCAGTTGGATCGAACAAGGCGCGCATCTCTACCTGTGTGGCGACAAGGGTCGATTGAGCGACCTGGAGAACAGCTTGAAAACCGCTCTGGACCAGCGCCAGGGAGACGGCGCCTGGAAGCAACTGGGCCGCAACAAGCGCCTGCACCGCAACCTGTATTGAGGAGACCGTGATGAGCGATTCCCGTCCCGATCTCAGTCAGCCGGTGGAACGACTGCACGAGAACGAACAACTGAAAGCCCGCAGCCGCCATCTGCGCGGCACCATCGCCGAGGGGCTCGACGACCTGCTCACCGGCGCGGTGCCCGGGGAAGACCCACTGCTGATGAAGTTCCATGGCATCTATCAGCAGGACGACCGCGACCGCCGCGCCGATCGCCGCCAGCGCCGCCTGGAACCGGCTTACCAGTTCATGGTGCGCCTGCGTATTCCCGGCGGTGTGCTGGACAAGCGCCAATGGCAGGGTCTGGACCGTCTTTCCCGTCTCTACGCCGAACGGGGCCTGCGCATCACCACCCGGGGCACCGTTCAGTTGCATGGTGTGCGCAAATCGCAGCTGCGCTCGCTGATTCAAGGACTGCGGCCGTTAGGGCTGGACACCATCGCCGCCTGCGGCGACGACAGCCGCGGCGTGGTGTGCGGCGCCAATCCGTACTTGTCCAAAGCTCACGAGCGGGTGCAGCAGCTGGCGCGGATCACCAGTGACCGTCTGATTCCGAAAACCGGCGCCTATGCGGACATCTGGCATCAACAGCCAACGCCGGTGAGCGACGGCGAGGAGCCGGTCTATGGCAAGCTGTACCTGCCACGCAAATTCAAGGTCGGCTTCGTGCTGCCGCCAGTCAACGACGTCGACATCCACGGCCAGGATCTGGGCTATATCGCGGTGGTGAACAAAGGCGATCTGATCGGCTTCAACGTCTGTGTCGGCGGCGGCATGGGTCAGTTGGACAACCGCGAGGACAGCTATCCCCGTCTGGCGGAGGAAATCGGTTTTATCGAGGCGGACGAGGCCCCCGCCTTCGCCGAATTGGTGATGAGCATCCAGCGCGACTTCGGTGATCGTCAGGATCGCCACCGGGCCCGTTTCAAATACACCCTGGATCGTCTCGGCCTGCCCTGGTTCCTGGAAGAACTGGAACGCCGTCGTGGCCGCCCGCTGGAGCCGGCCCTCGGCGTCCACTTCGACCACAACGGCGATCGACTTGGCTGGCAGCAGGGCGACGATGGCCTCTGGCACGCCACGCTCTATGTGGAAAGCGGCCGCGTGGACGATGCCCTGCGCACCCAACTGGGCGGCTTTCTGGAACAGTATGGCGGCCGCCTGCGGCTAACCACCAACCAGAACCTGCAGTTGACCCATATCGAGACGCACGAGCTGGAACAGGTGCAATGGCGCCTTGAAGACCTGGGACTGGATTGGCGCCTCGATCCGGAAGCGCAGGCCGCCCATACCCTCAGTTGCGTGGCACTGCCGACCTGCGGCCTGGCCATGGCCGAGGCGGAACGTTACTTACCCACGTTTCTGGAGCGCTTCCAGCGGCTCAAGGGCCAATACGGACTGCGCGAGGAACCCATCACCCTGCGTCTGACCGGCTGCCCCAACGGCTGCGCCCGGCCTTATCTGGCCGAGATCGCCCTCACCGGCCGCGCCCCAGGGCTGTACAACCTGTATCTGGGCGGCAGCTTTCATGGCGACCGGCTGGCGCAACTGTACGCCGGCAACGTGGACGAAGAACGCTTCCTCGCGTTGCTCGCGCCCATGTTCGAACGCTATGCCGGCCAACGCCGTGATGGCGAACATTTCGGTGACTTCCTGCTGCGCAAGCAGCTGCTGGAAGAACGTCCGCTGACTTCCCTTTCTTCCTGATCCTGGAGACGTCCATGTCCGACTATCTGTTCATCCAAAGCCAGGACCCGTTTACCGAGGTCCGCTGCGCGGCGCAATACCGATTGGCCCGTCAGCTCCGCGAGGCTGGCCATCAAGTTGCCGTTCTATTGGTGCAGAACGGCGTCGTGCCCGCCCGCCGGGATGCCCGCGATGGCGCTTTTGACACTTTGATCGCCAGCGGTGTCGCGGTCAGCGCCGATGGCTTCTCATTAAAGCAACGGGAAATCGAAGCCTCGGATTTGAAAGCCGACGTGGCGGTGGGCGATGTCGGCGATGCCATCGACGCGCTGCTGGCCGGCGCCAAAGTGATCTGGAACTAGGAGGACCCATGAACAACCCGAAAACCCTGACCTTCGCCTTCATGGATCCACCCTTCGAAAGCGAACGCACGGTGACCTTCTTCCGCCTGCTGGATGCCGCTCTGGAGCGTGGCGCTTCGCTGCGAGTCTTCGCTTATGAGGGGGCCGTGGCCCTGGCTTTCGCCAGACAGTCCCCTCACGGCAACGCGGTGCACGGCCGTGACGCGGCGGAAGAAGATCATCCGCTGACCCGGGAATGGATCCGGGCGCTGCAAGAAAAAGCCGCCGCCAAAACGTTGAGCTTCGAGTGGATAAACTGCGGTCTGTGCGTGGACGAACGCGGCGTCAATGAGGTGATCGACGGCTGCGGCCGGGGCGGCCCGCCGGACCTGTGGCGCTACGCCAGTGACGCCTTCAATACCCTGACCATCGGCACGAGGTAAGCGCCATGAAAGTACTGCAGGTTATCGATCAAGCCTTCCGCACCACGGTGGAAGAACAGGACGACACCATTCTCTGGCTGACACGGTCCATGCGCGGCGCCGGTGGCGATTTGCAAGTGCTGCTCAGCGGCCATGGCGTGCACTACGCGGTGCTGAGTCAACGCCAACCACCGCTGGAGCTGGGTAACTGGAAACAAAGCCAACCGGCGGAACTGTTGCGTGACCTGACCGATCTCACCGAAAGCGGCGTTCCCATCTTCGTGGTACGTGAGGATCTGGAGGAGCGCGGCCTCGCCAACCTGCCCCTGCAAGCCGGCGTGGAACTGGTGAGCCAGACCGGACTGGTGGATCTGTACCAGCAGGCCGATCAAATATGGCAGTGGTAGCACCATCGGCACTACGCACCCCGCTTTGCCAGCAATTGGGCTGCGCTTACCCGATCTTGCTGGCCGGCATGGGCGGCGTCGCCCGGCACCGGCTGGCCGCGGCGGTCTGCCAGGCCGGTGGCTTCGGCGTGCTGGGCATGGTGCGCGAGCCGGTGGAACGAATCCGCGATGAAGTCCTGGCGTTACGACACCTCACTGATAAACCGTTCGCGGTCAATCTGATCCCCGCGGCTACCGATCCCGCTCTGCTCCATCAGCAAGTGCATACTTGTCTGAACCTTCAGGTGCCGTTCGTGGTGCTGTTCTGGGACGTGGACAGCGCCCTGATACGCCACCTGGTCAGCGAAGGCATTGGTGTCATTCACCAGGTCGGCAGTCGCTGGGACGCCGAGCTGGCCATCGACGCCGGCGCTGAAATCATCATCGCCCAGGGCTGGGAGGCCGGCGGTCACGTACGCGGCCAGATCGGTACCTTGAGCCTGCTGGCCGAACTCGTTCCATTCTGTCCGGTGCCCGTGGTGGCGTCCGGCGGCATCGCCAATGGCCGGTCCCTGGTGGCGGCCCTTGCCCTCGGCGCCCAAGGCGCGAGCCTGGGCAGCGCCTTCCTGGCCACGCAAGAGGCCAATGCCCATCGTCACCATCAACAAAGACTGCTCAACGCGGAAGCCGGTGATACCGTGCACTGCCGCCATTTTACCCGCAACTGGCATGAGCCGGCCCCGGTAAGGGTGCTGCGTAGCCGCGTTACCCGGGGGGAATACGACGATTTGCGGCATGCGCGGATTTCCGAGATCATCGGGGAGCAGGACGGGCAGCCGGTTTATCTGTTCTCCACCGACTCGCCACTGGCCGATGCCCGCGGTGAAGTCGATGACATGGCGTTGTACGCCGGACAATCCTGCGGACAGATTCAGCAACTGCTGAGCGCGAAGCAACGTCTGAACCACATCATCGAGGAGGCCGCCGAAACCCTGACCCGGTTAACCAGCGCCCCATGAGGTTCCAACATGCAAGGTCCTGCCCGGATTCAATGCAAACGTGTCTATGACGATCGGGACGACGACGACGGCTACCGCGCGCTGGTGGACCGTGCCTGGCCGCGCGGCATGAAGAAAGAACAGGTGGCTGCCGATGGCTGGTTTCGAAAGCTGGCCCCCTCCACCGCGTTGCGCAAATGGTTCGACCACGACCCGCAACGCTGGGAGGAATTCCAGAAACGTTATCACGAAGAACTGGATGCCAACCCCGAGCTCGTCGAGGGCCTGCTACAATCCAGCGCGGACCACACTTTGACATTGCTCTACGCGGCCCGAGATACCCGCCACAACAACGCCGTGGCGCTGAAAAACCATCTGCAAGCACAGCAGAAAAAGCACCGCTCGCACTAAGCGGTATTCCCTTGATCCAGGTCAAGACCGCGGAAACGGTGAACCGGTAGCCTGAACTCGCCGTCGCCACTCCCCGTCCCCTGGTTCGCGCTCCGTCCGGTCGTTGGGGGGCTCGGCGGCGGCACTTATTCTTCCCGCCTTTCCATTTTTCCTTTCCGCTTCTCCTTTCCGGTATTTCCCTTACACGAAAAGACATCACGGTTCCAGGGTTGGTGCTGTTCCCCCGCTGTCGGGAGACACACTTAAACGCCCTTCGCTGCCAAGGCAGCATCCCACGGAGAAAGCTGCGAGGCAGCTGTGGGAGCTGCCTTGGCAGCGAAGGGCATGGTGGCGGCCCTCTTGTTCAGAAAAGGGCCGCCCCGCGGTTGCCGTCGATCACTCCTTGTCTTCGACCTCACGGGCCCGCTCATCCACTTCGGACAACTCGAACCACATGGCGTTGAGGATGGCGAACGTACAAGCCAGGCCCACGCCGAGAATCCAACTGAAGTACCACATACTCTATTCTCCTCAGTACATGTCCTTGTTGACGTCGCTTTCGCTGACCTTGCCCCACAGCACCTTATACACCCAGGCGGTATACAGCAGGATGATTGGCAGAAAAATCGCGGTCGCCACCAGCATGATGCCAAGCGTGTAATGGCTGGACGAACTGTCCCAGACCGTCAGGCTGTGGCCGGGCTCCGAGCTGCTTGGCAGGATGACCGGGAACATGGCTACCCCCACCGTGGTGATGATGGCGGCAACCGACAACTTGGATCCAAGGAAGCTGAGTGCACCGATGCGCGAGAACAGCCCCAACAACGCCAGCAACGCTCCGCCGAACCCGATCAGCGGCACCAGCCACAGAATCGGCTGAGCCCGATAGTTGCTCAGCCAGATACCCGCCTCCTGAAGCACTTCCTTGCGCAATGGGTTACTGGGGCCGTTCGGATCCAGCGCGGTTGCGATCCGGTACCCTTCCATATTGCTGATCCAGATACCGCCGATGGCAAACAGTACTATCACCACCACGGCGGCGATCATGCCGTATTTTCGGGCCCGCTCGGCCGGCTCACCGTCCGCCTTGATCTGCAACCAGGTAGCGCCGTGCAGAATCAGCATCGACAGCGACACCAGCCCGCACAGCAGCGCGAATGGATTCAGCAGCCCGAAGAAGGACCCGGTATAGAACGGCCGCAGATCGCTGTCAAAGTGGAAGGGAACCCCCTGCAGCACGTTGCCAACGGCAACGCCGAAAATCAGTGCCGGCACCACGCCACTGAAGCACAAAGCCGCGTCCCAGCGCGCACGCCAGGCCGGCTCGTCCCTTTTTGAGCGGAACTTGAACGCCACCGGCCGGATAATCAGCGCCGACAGAATCAGGAACATGGCCAGATAAAACCCGGAAAAGCTGACTGCGTAGAGCGCCGGCCAGGCGGCGAAAATGGCGCCGCCACCGAGAATGAACCAGACCTGATTGCCTTCCCATACTGGTCCCACGGTATTGATCACCTGGCGGCGCTGGCCGTCGCTTCGGGCCACCGCCGGCAGCAGCGCGGCCACGCCCATATCGAAGCCATCGGTGACGGCGAAGGCCACCAGCAGGACACCGAGCAAGGCCCACCAGATCAAACGCAACACTTCGTAATCGAAAATCATGGCGTTTCCTCCCTCATTCCTGGGGCTTGGCGAAGGCCGGTGACAAGCCGGCGTCCAGTTTGGCGGGATCGTCACCGCTTTCCTCTTCCGGCCCCTTGCGGATGTATTTGAGCATCAGGCGGATCTCGATCACCGCCAGCACCGTGTACAACACCATGAAGCCACCCAGGGAAATCAGAATGTCACTGATGCCAATGGAACTGACTCCGAGGAAAGTCGGTAATACGCCTTCGATGACCCAGGGCTGCCGACCGTATTCCGCCACCAGCCAACCCAGTTCCGCCGCCAGCCAGGGCAAGGGTAAAGTGTAGAACGACACTCTCAGGAACCAGCGCGGCACCCGGCGCCGTAGCGATATCAGATAAAACGCCAGGCCGAACAAGGCGATCATGTAGAACCCGATCGCCACCATGAAACGGAATGACCAGAACAACGCAAAGACATTCGGCAGCGAATCCTGCACCGCCATGACGATCTGCTGATCGCTGGCCTCGCGAGGATCCTCCACGTACTTTTTCAACAGCAGTGCGTAGCCCAGATATTCCTGATTCTGAACAAACGCCTCGCGGGCCTCGGCGTTGGCCTCGTCAACCTTCAACGTCTCCAACGCGTCGTAAGCCAGCAGGCCATCGCGGATATGCATCTCCGAGAGTGCCGCCAGTTCCATGATGCCGGGAATCTCCTGGCTGAAACTGCGCGTGGCGATCAGCCCCATGACCCAGGGAATCTTCAGCTCATAGTGCGTTTCCTGAGCTTCGCGGTCAGGGATACCAAACAGGGAGAACGACGCCGGCGCTTCTTCCGTGTGCCACATGCCCTCGATCATCGCCAGTTTCATTTTCTGGTTTTCGGTAATGGCGTAACCGGATTCGTCCCCGAGTACCACCACCGACAGTGCCGCCGCCAGGCCGAACGAGGCGGCGACCGTGAAGGAACGTTTGGCCAGCGCCTGGTAACGGCCGCGCAGCAGATAGTAAGCGCTGATCGCCAGCACGAAGACCGCGCCAGTGACGTAGCCGGCGGCGACGGTGTGGACGAACTTGGCCTGCGCCACCGGATTGAAGATCACCGCGGCGAAGTCCGTGACCTCCATGCGCATGGTGTCGGGATTGAAGAAAGATCCCACCGGATTCTGCATCCAGCCGTTGGCCACCAGAATCCAGAGCGCCGAGAGGTTGGACCCCAGCGCCACCAGCCAGGTCACCACCAGGTGCTGCACTTTGCCGAGCTTGTCCCAGCCAAAGAAGAACAGGCCCACCAGAGTAGCTTCCAGGAAGAACGCCATCAGACCTTCAATGGCCAGGGGCGCACCGAAGATGTCACCGACGTAATGACTGTAATAGGCCCAGTTGGTACCGAACTGGAATTCCATGACGATACCGGTGGCCACGCCCATGGCGAAGTTGATGCCGAACAGCAACCCCCAGAACTTGGTCATGTCACGCCAGATGGTGCGCCCGGTCATGACATAGACGCTCTCCATGATGGCGATCATGAAGGACAGTCCCAGAGTCAGAGGTACAAAAAGGAAATGGTACATTGCTGTCAGGGCAAATTGCGCCCGCGACAACTCAACCAGAGTAGCGTCGATCATCTGCGTTTCTCCCCTGAATACACCCTGGCGGGCCGCCAATCAGACCGGATCATTCGGTCCACTCCGTTTCAGCGGGAGCATAGACGGCACGCCATTCCCTGCGGAAGACCTTCCGTGGCCCTCATTTACCAGTGCACGAATACGATGGGGGAAACGTTTCCGCGTCAACGAAGAAACGATTCAAGATAAAAATCCGCCAGCCGACTTCCACCTCCGCGAGCAAAGGCCGCGGGTGAAAGCCTGAGCAATCGGGTCTACCATTGTTCCCCATTATTGTTCGCGCTTGTGAAACCGTTATAAGCATAGCACCGGCCCTGCCCTCGTTCACGTCAGCGCTCCAGAGAAGAGTTGAAAACCGGCATGCCCATTGATTTACATCAAGATTCCGCCTCGTCGTCCACGCAAGTCCCGACCGATCCCCGGCTCTGGCTGAATAGCCAGGGACATCACGCCAGGATCATGGTGCGTTGGTTGTACCTGAGCGCGCTGGCGGATACACCACTGGCTATTGTTCAGGCGGGACTGTTGGCCTGGCTCGCCGCGGCTCTGCTCAACGGCGCGCCTTCGTTATGGTTACCGGCGGCCCTGCTGGTGCTGACGCTGGCGCTGCGGGCCCTGGCCGGCGCCGCCCGTGCCCGCTTCAGCGCCGGCGCCGGTGCTGATATCAGCCAGGCGGTACGGCGCGACGTGGCGGAGGCGCTGCTGCGTGGCGCCGGTGGCACTTTGACGGCGGGGGAGGCCAGTACCGCGCTGCTGGAACAAGCCGGGGCGGTGGGGCGCTATCATGCTGGTTTCGCGATACAACGACGGGTGGCCAGCGTGGCCACGGTGCTGTTCCTGCTGGCCGCGTTCAGCGTGGACTGGGTCGTCGGCCTGATTTTTCTGTGCACCGCGCCACTGATCCCGGTGTTCATGATGCTGGTGGGCAGTGGCGCGCAGCGGGCGGCGGATCGGCAACTGGACAGCCTGCGCTTTCTTGGCGGCTATTTTCTTGATCGTCTGCGCGGCGTGTTGACGCTGCGCGCGTTTGCCCGTGAAGCCGCGGAGCAGCAGGCGGTGGATCGCGTCAACGTCGAATACCGCAAACGCACCATGAAGGTTCTGCGGATCGCCTTCCTTACCTCCGCCGTGCTGGAACTATTCGCCGCGCTATCGGTAGCCCTGGTGGCGTTGTATGTGGGCTTGCACCTGCTCAATCTGATTGCCATTGGTCCCGGCCCGGGGCTTGATTTCGCCACCGGGCTCTGGCTCCTTCTGCTGGCACCGGAGTTTTATCAGCCGTTGCGTCAGTTGGCGGCCGGCTATCATGATCGCGCCGCCGCCCACGCCGCCGCCGAGGCGCTGGCGCCACTGCTTGAGGAACGTCAATCCGTATCCGGCTCCAACGCCGTCTCCACCACCGCCACCGCCCTGACTCTGGATCAGGTCTCGTTTGCTTACCCCGACAGCGAGGACACACTGCTGAGTAACTGCGATCTGACCGTTCAAGCAGGAACCTGTCTGGTGCTCAGAGGGGACAGCGGTACCGGCAAAAGCACCCTTTTGAAGCTGATCGCGGGTCTGCTGGCGCCGGACACCGGCGAGGTGCGCCATGACGGCCGGCCCGCCCCGCTGCTGGCACAAACAACCGGCAACCTGGCCTGGGCCGGACAACATCCGTGGTTCATCCATGGCACGGTGGCCGACAATCTGCGCCTGGGCGCCCCGGACGCCGATGACGCCGCCCTCCATCAGGTACTGGCCGAGTGCGGTCTGGAGCACTTGCCCGCCGGACTGGACACACGCCTCGATGAGAACGGCGGCGGTCTTTCCGGTGGCCAGGGACGCCGGCTGGCACTGGCCCGGGCCCTGTTGAGCCCGGCGCCGCTATTGTTGCTCGATGAACCCACCGCGGAACTGGACGATGCGCTGGAACAACGAATCATCACAGCGCTGCGAGCCCGCAAGGGACGACGCACCCTGGTGATCGCCACCCATTCCCCGGCTTTCGCCACCCTGGCCGATCAAAGTCTGTGGCTCGGCCCTTCAGCCGAGTCCATGGAAGGAGCCGCGCATGGCTGACCACATCACCTGGCTTCGTCATCAGTTCAAAGGAGAAGGCGCGCGGCTGCGCAACGCCGCGGTGCTGGCACTGATCACCGCGCTCGCCGCCATGGCGCTACTGGGGCTGTCCGGCTGGTTCATCAGTGCCGCCGCCCTGGCCGGGATGGCCGCCGGCGGCCCGGCGGTGGCGTTCAACATGCTGGTACCCAGTTCCGGCATTCGCGCCCTGGCAGTGGGCCGTACCGTATCCCGCTATTTCGAACGGCTGGTCAGCCATGACGCCACCTTCCACGTGATGCAGCGGCTGCGCACGCGATTGTTCGCGGCGATTCTGCCGCGCATCCCCGGCCCTCTGTCGTCGCTGAGCAGCGGCCATTTACTGGAACGTCTGCTGGGCGATGTGGAACGGTTGGAAAACGCCTGGCTGGGACAGGGACAACCCGCCCTGGTGGCCGCCGCCACCGCCCTGGTATTGCTGCTGGCCGGGTTCTGGATCGCCGGACCGGCGGCGGCCCTGGCCATGCTGGCCGGTTTTATCACGATGTTCCTGCTACTGCGGCACTTGTCGAAAGTTTCCGCCGAACCATTGGAACAACGGGCCTGGCAACGCGAACAGCTTCGTGGGGATTTGGTGCAAACCCTCAACGGACTGCCCGATGTGCTCGCCTATGGTCTGCGGCCGTCATTACTCGAACAGTGGCGCCGCCGGCTGGCCGATCTGGCCGGGCTCGAACACCGGCTGGCGCTGCAGCACGCCATCACTCAAACCCTGATCCAGAGTCTGATGCAATGGCTGGCGGTGGCGATGCTGCTGATCCTGATCGCGCCGGTACGGCAGGAAATGATCGACGCGCCCATGGCGCTGGCGCTGATGTTGCTGGTTCTGGCCGCCGCCGAGGTGACCCTGCCCCTGGCCCAGGCCTGGCAGGGCTGGCCGGACACCCGTGCCACCGTGACACGCCTGGACACCCTGACCGGCACGCCGATCCCGCCGCCAGCCGCCAGTGGCAGCGAGATTCCCCGGGCCGACGGTGATTTGATGGTCTCCGGACTGAGTTTCGCCTGGCCTGGGCAACCGGCTTTGTTCAGCGGTCTTGATCTGCAAGCGCGAGCCGGCGCCCCACTGGCCATCGTCGGCCCAAGCGGCAGTGGTAAATCCACCCTGCTGCATTGTCTGATGGGCCTGCAACGGATCAGCGCTGGCGAGATCCGTTTCGGCGGTGTCAGCCAGGCGCGGGCGGACAGCGACGCCTGGCGTCACTGTTTCGCCCTGTTATTGCAGCAACAGCAGCTGTTCACCGGCACCCTGAGGGATAACTTGCGCCTGGCCAGACCGGAGGTCACCGACGAACAACTCTGGCGGGTGCTGGAACAGGCCCGGCTGGCGGATCTGGTACGGCAACGTGGTGGCCTCGATCACTGGATCGGCACCAACGGCATGCACCTCTCCGGCGGACAGGGACGGCGTTTATCGCTGGCCCGGGTGCTGCTGCGGGACAGTCCGGTCGTCCTGCTGGACGAGCCCTTCACCGGTCTGGAGCCGGCCACCGCCGACGCGTTGTTCGACATTCTCCATGCCACCCTGAACGACCGGGTCTTGATCATGGTCACCCATGACCGACGCCACGCCGAACGGATGGAAAAGCGGTTGGTTCTTGAGGTCTGACGCCGATAAGGAAAAACCGGGCCTGCCGCAACCGAACAAATTGGGACTGCTCCAGCGCTTGAGCGTTGCCCCCATGGCGAAGGTTTATCTATTGACCTTGGTGACATGAATCCGCGCAGTATTCGCTGCCAAGGCAGCTTCCCACAGCGTCTTCGTGACGCCGCTTGTGGGAAGCTGCCTTGGCAGCGAACAGGCGTGTTGCGTGTTGCGTGTTGCGTGTTGCGTGTAAGCAGACTGCCCCCGGCAGGCATTGGAAGCGGTCATTTATATTCGCAATGTTCGACGGTGCGCCATTCTAAAGCGTCCAGCGTCCGGTTTCCCCCTTGACCCAGGTCAGCCCGATGCGACCCCGCGGCTTTATCCTGACCGGCCAACACATCTGGCACGGGAGGAGAGATGAGCGGGTCCCCGGAACTGGTCTGTCCCGCCGGCAATCTGCCGGCATTGAAAACCGCGGTGGATGAAGGCGCCGACTCGGTTTACATGGGCTTCAAGGACATCACCAACGCGCGCCGTTTCGCCGGTCTCAACTTCACCCCGGAACGGGCCCGGGAAGGCATCGACTACGCTCACCAGCGAAACCGCAAAGTCTTCTGCGCCATCAACACCTATCCGCAACACGACGGCTGGCCACTGTGGACCCGGGCCGTGGACCAGGCCGCCGACCTGGGCGTGGACGCCTTGATTCTGGCGGACCTGGGTCTGCTCGAATACGCCAGCCGCCGCCACCCGGACCTGCCCCGACATCTTTCCGTGCAGGGTTCCGCCACCAGTGCCGAAGCCTTGCGGTTCTATCATTGTCATTTTGATATTCGACGCGCGGTACTGCCCCGGGTGCTGTCACTGGATCAGGTCAAACAACTGGCTGCCGCGTCTCCAGTGGCTCTGGAAGTGTTCGGCTTCGGCAGCCTGTGCATCATGGTGGAGGGGCGCTGTTATCTTTCCTCTTATCTCACCGGCGAATCTCCCAATACCCACGGCGCCTGCTCACCGGCCGCCCACGTACGTTGGGAAGAACAGGACGGCGGTCTCAGTTCCCGCCTCAACGGCGTGCTCATCGATCGTTACGGCCCCGGCGAAAAGGCCGGTTACCCGACGTTGTGCAAAGGCCGCTTCCGGGTCGATGACGAGCTTTATCACGCCATCGAGGAACCCACCAGCCTGAACACGTTGGAGCTGCTGCCGGAGTTGCAGGCCCTCGGCATCGCCGCGGTGAAGATCGAAGGCCGGCAACGCAGTCCCGCTTATGTACGGGAGGTCACCCGTGTATGGCGCCAGGCGCTGGATCATCTCTCCCGGACACCGTCCGCATTCCGATCCGACCCGGCCTGGCAAGACACTCTGGGCGCCCTGTCCGAAGGCTCCACCACCACTCTGGGTGCTTACGAGCGCCGCTGGAAATAGGAGACACGGGCATGCTGGATCTGGCCCTGGGACCGGTGCCGTTTTACTGGCACCAGAAAGACTATGAGACCTTCTACGCCCAGGCCGCGGGCTGGCCGCTGGAACGGGTCTATCTGGGCGAAACCGTGTGCGGGCGACGGCGGGATATGAAACTGGATCACTGGCTCGGACTGGCCCGGGAACTGCGCGCCCAGGGCAAGGCCGTGGTGCTGTCCTCGCAGACCCTGATCGAGGCCGGCGCCGACCTGCGCGCGTTGCGTCGCCTCTGCGACAACGGCGAATTGCCGGTGGAAGCCAATGATATGAGCGCCGTCCATTTGCTCAGCGAAGCGGGCATTCCCTTTATCGGCGGCGCCTCTCTCAACCTTTATAACGTGGAAGCCATCCGCCTGTTGGCCGCTTCCGGCATGCAGGGCTGGCATGCGCCGTTGGAGTTGTCCCGGCAGGCGCTTACCACCCTGATGACGGCCCTGCGGCGGCAGGGTTTGGCGCTGCCTTGCGAGGTGCATGCCTACGGTCATCTGGCACTGGCCTGGTCCGCCCGTTGTTTTACCGCCCGACGGCGGGGCCTCCCCAAGGACCGCTGCCAGTTTGTCTGCCGGGATGACCCGCAAGGCCTGCCCTTGTTCAGCCAGGACGGCCGCCGGCTGTTCACGCTCAACGGCATCCAGACCCTCTCCGCCTGGCCACAGGACCTGCGTCGGGAGCTGCCGGTGATGGCCGAAATGGGGGTAAGCACCGCGCGCCTGGTAGTCGCCGACGAGCCGATGGCGGAGATAGTGGCGGCTTTTGATCAAGTGCGCCGAGGCCAGCCGGACCACCGGGACCCGCTTGCCCTGGTGGACGAAGCGCGCTGTGACGGCTACTGGCACGGTGCCCCGGGGATGGACCGGCGGTAGCGCGCTAATCGCGGCCGTGGTCAGTCTGTTGCCTTGGATACATGAATTCGCGCTGCATTCGCTGCCAAGGCAGCTTCCCACAAAGGGAGCTACGGAGCCGCTGTGGGAAGCGGCCTTGGCAGCGAATCGGCGCTTTTGCGTGTAAGCGGGCTGGCCCAAAACTTGTGAGACAGCAGCAGCTCACGGCCGGGATTCTTTTCCTTTGAAACTTTTCCCACTCTCTCTTTCTTTGACTCAGATCAGCCTTTTCCTTCCACCCCGCCTTTACCCTGACCACCATATCTTGTACCAGAACACGAAAAATATACCAAATATGGGAATCAGCGCCATGACCACACCCCGCCCGGACAGCACGGTGGCAGTGAGCACCACCGTCGAGGAATACCTCAGTCGCGCCGACTGGCGCGTGCACGCCAACGCCAATCAGGGCTACTCCCTGGGCGGATTGATTCTCAATATCTCCGGCAAGCTGATCGCCAACTACTGGCTTGATCAGGTCTACCCGCCGGACGTCGGCGCGGCTCACCGGGAAGGCGATCTTCACCTGCACGATCTGGACATGCTGAGCGGCTACTGCGCCGGCTGGTCCCTGCGCAGCCTGCTGATGGAAGGGTTCAACGGCGTCGCCGACCGCGCCGAGAGCGGTCCGCCCAGGCACCTCTCCAGCGCGCTTGGCCAGATGGTCAATTTCCTCGGCACGCTGCAAAACGAATGGGCCGGCGCTCAGGCCTTCAGTTCCTTCGACACCTATCTGGCCCCTTATGTGCGCCGCGACAACCTCGATTATCCGGCGGTGCATCAGGCCATCCAGGAGTTCATCTATAACCTGAACGTACCGTCCCGCTGGGGTAGCCAGACGCCCTTCACCAACCTGACCTTCGACTGGACCTGCCCGGAGGATCTGCGCGAGCAGGTGCCGGTGATCGCCGGCGAGGAGCAGCCGTTCACCTATGGCGAGCTGCAGGCGGAGATGGACCTGATCAACCGCGCCTATCTGGAAGTGATGGAAGCCGGTGACCAACGCGGTCGGGTTTTCACTTTCCCGATCCCCACTTACAACATCACCGAGGATTTCGACTGGGACGCGCCCAACACGGAGCGGCTGTTCGCGCTGACCGCCAAGTATGGTCTGCCCTACTTCCAGAACTTCCTCAATTCCGATCTGCAGCCGCACATGGTGCGCTCCATGTGCTGCCGCCTGCAGCTGGACGTGCGCGAGCTGCTCAAACGCGGTAACGGCCTGTTCGGCAGCGCCGAGCAAACCGGCTCCGTGGGCGTGGTGACGATCAACTGCGCGCGGCTGGGTCACCGCTTCGCCGGCGACGAAAGAGGACTCTATCGGGAACTGGACCGGCTGCTGGAACTGGGCCGCGACAGCCTGGAAATCAAACGCGGTTGCATTCAGCGCTGGATGGACGCCGGTCTTTACCCCTATACCCGCCGCTATCTGGGCACCCTGCGCAATCATTTTTCCACGCTGGGGGTGAATGGCCTCAATGAGATGGTGCGCAATTTCACCGGCGACCAGCAGGACATCGCCACGCAGGCGGGCCGCGATATGGCGCTGCGCCTGCTTGAACACGTGCGCGATCGGATGCGGGGATTCCAGGAGGAAACCGGCCATCTCTACAATCTGGAAGCCACGCCCGCGGAAGGCACGACTTATCGTTTCGCCAAGGAAGACGCCCGTCGTTATCCCGACATCCTCCAGGCGGGTACGCCCGAAGCGCCCTATTACACCAACTCCAGCCAACTGCCCGTGGGCCACACCGAGGACCCGTTCGAAGCGCTGATGCACCAGGACCCGCTGCAGACCCGTTATACCGGCGGCACCGTTCTGCACTTGTACATGCGCGAGCGGCTCTCCAGCGCCCGGGCCTGTCGTCAGTTAGTGCGCACCGCCTTGTCCCGGTTCCGGTTGCCCTACATCACCGTGACGCCGACTTTTTCCATTTGCCCGGTACATGGCTATCTGGCTGGCGAACACGAGTTCTGCCCGCACTGCGACGACGCCTTGCTGGCACGCCAGACGGCGCAACGCAACAGAAGCATCGCCTGATTTTCCCGCATTTCGATTCTCATTAAGCCCATAAAAGGAGACTGACCATGAACGCGACTCTTTCCCTGAATCCCCGTGACACTCTGCCCGCAGAAGAGCGGCAACGTTGCGAGGTCTGGACCCGGGTCATGGGGTACCACCGGCCGGTGAGTCAATTCAATCCCGGCAAACAATCCGAACACCGGCACCGCCGTCATTTCCGCGAAGACCAGGCGTGCCTGAATGGCTGATATCGGTCCCGGTCCGGCCCTGCCCGTGGCGGGGCTGACACCGCTAACGACCCTGGATTATCCAGGTTATCTGGCCTGCGTCGTGTTCGTGCAGGGTTGCCCGCTGCGTTGCGGCTATTGCCATAACCCACACATGATTCCGCCCCGACGCGGTCATGTACGGGAATGGCTCGAGGTCGAATCCTTTCTCGACACACGGCGCGGCCTGTTGGAAGCGGTGGTCTTCAGTGGCGGCGAGCCCACCCGTCATCCGCACCTGCCGCTGGCGGTACGACGTGCCCGCGAGCGGGGTTTCGGCATCGGTCTGCACACCGCCGGCAGTTACCCCCGGCGTCTGGCCACGCTGATACCGGAGCTGGACTGGGTGGGCCTGGATGTAAAAGGGGATGCGAACCAGATCGATCGCATCACCGGACGCAGCCGGCAGTGGCGGCAACAGTGCGATAGTCTGGATCAGTTGCTGGCCGCCGATCTGGCATTGGAGTGCCGCACCACCGTGCACTGGCGGGATTTCGATGAGGACGCCCTGGAACGGCTGGCACGCTGGCTGGCCGCTAAAGGCGTGCGCCACTACGCCCTGCAATGGGCACGGCCACAACAGTGTCTGTCACCGTCCTACCAGCAACCGTCACCGATAGCCAATCCCCTGCCCGACCTGGCGGACCGACTGCGACCGTTATTTGAAACGCTCAGCGTGCGCTGATGTTCAAAAAGCGCTGACACGCCAGCACGCTGATTCGCGGCCAAGGCCGCTTCCCACAGAAAAAGCGGCAAAGCCGCTGTGGGAAGCTGGCTTGCCAGCGAATCAGCGTGTTGCGTGCAAGCGGAAAGGTGATTCAGCGAAGCCCCCACGCCAACAACCGCACCCCCTCCCGCACCGGCCCCGGCCAGCCGCTCTGGTCCAGGCCATCAAGCAGGTTCTTCACCCACAACCCCAATTCGGTATCTCCTTCCACCAACAAACGACGTTGGAAAAACAGGGTGTCCGGATCCTGCTCTCTGCCAAGAAGCTGCAGGAACTCACGCCAACCACCACGAATGCACGCCTCGCCGGGGCGCTCACTTAACCGCAGCCGGTTTGCTTGCAGCGTCACGGTAAAACGCGGCGCGCCATCGGCCAGATCAAGCGTGAGATAGCGGCCCTGCAAGGGCTCGAACTCCCCCGCCGCCAACGGTTCCGCCAGCAAACGATTCATCAGCGGTTCCAGAAAAGGACGCTTCAGTGGCACCGGAGCATGAGCATCGATATGGCGAAACACCGCCAGCGGCGACGGTGGCCTGGGCGGCGTGAAGGGGAATGACATTGGGCAGTCTCCAGGCTGTCATGACCGGATCTCCATACTCCATGCCATTGGTCGGAGGGATATTGACCCGCATCAACACGCCTGACAGTTGATTCTGACAGATTGCCACGCACGGACGGCCCATACCTCAAGGAGGCACCGTGGCATCAACGGAACCGGTCTCACACCCCAGCTCGGGGCAGGCGTTGTTCCTTTCCACCCTGGCATTCACTCTGTGTTTCGCTGTATGGACGCTGTTGTCCATCATCGGTATCCCGCTCAGCAAAGAACTCAATCTCACCGACACCGAGCTGGCTCTGTTGATCGCCACGCCGGTGCTCACCGGCTCCGTCAGCCGGCCAGTTCTCGGCATTCTCACCGACCGCTTCGGCGGGCGTCCGGTAATGGGCGTCCTGCTGCTGGTCAGCGCCAGTTGCGTCTACCTCCTGACTCTGGCGCGCAGCTACCCGATGCTGCTGTTGGCGGCACTGGGGCTGGGGCTGGCCGGCGGCGCCTTCGCCGTCGGTACCGCCTACGTTTCACGCTGGTTTGGCGGTGACCGTCAAGGCACGGCTCTGGGCGTATTCGGCGCCGGCAACATGGGCTCCTCGCTGACCAACTTCGCCGCGCCCCTGCTGCTGGTGGCACTGGGCTGGCAAGGCACCGCCCAGGTCTATGCGCTGGTGCTGGCGTTGATGGGACTGGGCTTCCTGGTGTTCGCACGGGACCCGCAACGCCCGGCCCGGTCCCTGACCCTGGGTCAGCGTCTCGCGCCCATGGCGGACCTTCGGGTATGGCGTTTCTCGCTCTACTATTTTTTCGTCTTCGGCGCCTTCGTCGCCCTGGCCCTGTGGCTGCCCCACTACCTGATGAGAGCCTACGGGGTGAGTCTCACCACCGCCGGCATGATCACGCTTTTGTTCACCCTGCCCGGCTCCCTCTTCCGCATTCTCGGCGGCTGGCTCTCCGACCGGTACGGCGCCCGGCGAGTGATGTACTGGACCTTCATCGCCTGTCTGGTCTGCACCTTCCTGCTCAGTTATCCCCCCACCGAATACCGTATCCAGGGCATCGAGGGCGAACTGCGTTTCTCTCTGAACATGGGCCTGCCGCCCTTCGTGCTGCTGATCATGGTGCTGGGCTTTTTTATGTCTCTGGGCAAGGCGGCGGTCTTCAAACACATTCCCACCTACTACCCCGAACACGTGGGCGCCGTCGGCGGCGTGGTGGGCATGGTTGGCGGCCTGGGCGGTTTCTTCCTGCCGCTGACTTTCGGCATGCTCAATGACGTGGTGGGCATCTGGCAGAGCTGCTTCATGCTGCTGTTCGTGCTGGTGGCCGGGGCGCTGGCCTGGATGCATTACGCCATTATCAAGGCCAGCCGGGTGGAATGGACGCAACAGCGTGAAACCGGCGACCTGCCGGAGCTGTCCACACCGAGCAAGCTGGTGCTACAGGACTGGCGGCCGGAGGACGTCGATTTCTGGGAGCACCAAGGCCGCGCCATCGCCCGCCGTAACCTGTGGATTTCCATTCCCAACCTGGTACTGGCCTTTTCCGTCTGGATGGTGTGGTCGGTGGTGGTGGCACGGCTGCCGCAAGTGGGCTTCAACTACAGCGCCAACCAACTGTTCTGGCTGGCGGCGTTACCGGGCCTGTCCGGCGCTACCCTGCGAGTGTTCTACAGTTTCATGGTACCCATTTTCGGTGGCCGCCGCTGGACTGCTTTTTCCACCGCGTCGCTGTTGCTGCCGGCGTTGTGGATCGGCTTCGCGGTACGCAACCCGGATACCCCATATCTGGTGATGCTGGTGCTCGCTTTGCTGTGCGGTTTCGGCGGCGGCAACTTCGCTTCCAGTATGGCCAATATATCCTTTTTCTTTCCGAAAAAAGAAAAAGGTGCCGCCATGGGACTCAATGCCGGCCTCGGTAATCTTGGCGTGAGCCTGATGCAGTTCGTGGTGCCGTTGGTGATCACCACCGGTGTGTTCACTTTCGTGGTCGGTGATCCGCAGACCACCGCCGACGGCGAACGCCTATGGCTGCAGAACGCCGGCTTCGTCTGGGTGCCCTTCATCGTTGCCGCCACCGTGGCGGCCTGGTTCGGCATGAACGACATCGCCAGCGCCAAATCCTCGTTCCAGGATCAGGCGGTGATTTTCCGGCGTAAACACAACTGGCTGATGTGCGTGCTGTACACCGGCACGTTCGGCAGCTTCATCGGCTTCGCCGCCGCCTTCCCGTTGCTCAGTTCCCATTTGTTTCCCGAGGTGGACGCTCTCAAGCTGGCGTTCCTCGGTCCGCTGCTCGGTGCGCTGAGCCGCGCCTTCTCCGGTGGTGTGTCGGACCGGCTCGGCGGTGGCCGCGTCACCTTCTGGGTGTTCGCGGGCATGATCGCCGGCGTGATCGGCCTGCTCTGGTTCCTCGATCAGCGCGATCAACCCGGCGCCTTCGTCGGCTTCTTCGTGTGTTTCCTCTGGCTGTTCCTGGTCTCCGGGGTGGGCAACTCCAGCACCTTCCAAATGGTGCCCGCCATCTTCCGCCACGAAGTGGCCCGGCTGATGCCGGATCGGGATGCCCGGCAACAACAACTGGAAAGCGACCGCGAAGCCGCCGCCGTGGTCGGCTTCACGTCCGCCATCGCCGCCTACGGTGCCTTCTTTATTCCCAAGGCTTTTGGCACGGCCCTGGAGCTCACCGGCGGCGCCGAGCCGGCACTGTACGGCTTCCTGCTGTTCTATGTCCTGTGTCTGGGACTGACCTGGTTTTACTACACCCGCAGAAAAGCGGTGATTCCCTGTTAGGAGCAACACCATGAGCCACTTTCTGGATCGCCTGAGGTATCTCGGAAAGAAGCCAACCGAATTTTCCGACCACCATGGTGAAACCCGCGACGAAAACCGAGACTGGGAAGACGGGTATCGGGCCCGCTGGCAACACGACAGGATCGTGCGGTCCACCCATGGGGTGAACTGTACCGGCTCCTGCAGTTGGAAGATCTACGTGAAAAACGGCCTGGTGACCTGGGAAACCCAGCAGACCGACTACCCCCGTACCCGTCCGGATCTGCCCAATCATGAACCCCGGGGCTGTCCCCGTGGCGCCAGTTATTCCTGGTATCTGTACAGCGCCAACCGGCTCAAGTATCCGCTGGTGCGGCAATCGTTGTGGCGGCTGTGGCGCGAGGCGCTGGCCCGGCATACCGATCCCGTGGATGCCTGGGCCAGCCTGGTGGAGGATCCGGACAAGACCGCCCAATACAAGAAAAACCGGGGCATGGGCGGTTTCGTACGTGCTGACTGGGATGAACTGAATACACTGATCGCCGCCGCCAACGTCTACACCGCCAAACAGTATGGACCGGATCGCATCATCGGTTTCTCGCCCATCCCGGCCATGTCCATGGTGTCCTACGCCGCTGGCGCCCGTTACCTTTCCCTTATCGGCGGTGTCTGCCTGAGCTTCTATGACTGGTACTGCGACCTGCCGCCGGCCTCGCCGCAAACCTGGGGCGAGCAGACCGATGTGCCGGAATCCGCGGACTGGTACAACAGCGGCTATATCATCGCCTGGGGCTCCAACGTGCCGCAGACCCGGACCCCTGATGCCCACTTCTTCACCGAAGTGCGTTACAAGGGCACCAAGACCGTGGCGATCACCCCGGACTACGCCGAGGTGGCCAAGCTCTCCGATGAGTGGGTCAGCGCCAGGCAGGGCACCGATGCCGCCCTCGCTTTGGCCATGGGCCATGTGATCCTCAAGGAGTTTCACCTGGATTCCCCCAGCGCCTACTTCACTGACTACGTGCGGCGTTATACCGACCTGCCCTGTTTGGTAGCACTGGAACGCCGTGACGATGGCCGCTATGTGCCCGGCCGGCAGCTGCGCGCCGGCGACTTCGCCGACAACCTGGGCCAGGACAACAATCCGGACTGGAAAACCCTGGTCTGGGATGAGAGCGGAGAGCGGCTGGCGGTACCGCGCGGTTCCATCGGCTTCCGCTGGGGCGAACAGGGCAAATGGAATCTGGAACCTGTTGACGCCGATGGCCAGGAGATCCGGCCCCGACTCAGCCTGGCCGGCGATCACGACCGGGTGGAGAAGGTCGCCTTCCCCTATTTCGGCGGCATCCCCCACGAACACTTTCCCCATGTGAAAAGTGACGGTGATGACACTCTCACCCACAGCCTGCCGGTAAAAGTATTCACCGGCACCGATGGCGACGAGATTCTGGCGGTAACGGTATTCGATCTACTCTGCGCCAACTACGGCATCGACCGGGGGCTCGGAGAGGACCAGGGCGCCACCGATTACCAACAACTGCGCCCCTACACTCCCGCCTGGCAGGAAAAAATCACCGGCGTGCCGGCGGACCAGTGCCTCCGTATCGCCCGGGAATTCGCCAGCAACGCCGACAAGACCCGCGGCCGGTCCATGATCATCGTCGGCGCCGGTATGAACCACTGGTACCACATGGACATGAATTACCGGGGTCTGATCAACCTGCTGGTGATGTGCGGCTGCGTGGGACAAAGCGGTGGCGGCTGGGCTCATTACGTGGGTCAGGAAAAGCTGCGGCCGCAAACCGGCTGGCTGCCTCTGGCCTTTGCTCTGGACTGGTCGCGGCCGCCACGCCAAATGAACGGTACCTCGTTTTTCTATGCCCACTCCTCCCAATGGCGTTACGAAAAACTGGACGTGAAGAGCCTGCTCTCTCCCCTGGCCAAGACGGAGGACTACGGTGGCAGCCTGATTGATTTCAATGTGCGCGCCGAACGCATGGGCTGGCTGCCTTCGGCGCCACAATTGAACACCAACCCGCTGCGTTTGGCCCAAGCCGCGCGGCAGGCCGGACAGAGCACCGCGGACTACGCGGTATCGCAATTGAAATCCGGTGCGCTGAAATTCGCCGCTGAAGATCCGGACGATCCGCGAAACTTCCCACGCAATCTGTTCGTGTGGCGCTCTAATTTATTGGGCAGCTCCGGCAAGGGCCACGAGTACATGCTCAAGTACCTGCTCGGCACCCGCCACGGTATTCAGGGCAAGGACCTTGGCGCCAGTGGTGATGAACGCCCCAGGGAAGTGACCTGGCGCGACGACGCCCCGGAGGGCAAGCTCGACCTGTTGGTGACGCTGGATTTCCGTATGTCCACCACCTGCCTCTACTCCGACGTGGTGCTGCCCACCGCCACTTGGTATGAGAAAGACGATCTCAATACCTCGGACATGCACCCGTTCATTCATCCGCTCACCGCCGCCACCGATCCGGCCTGGGAATCACGCAGTGACTGGGATATCTACAAAGGCATCGCCAAAGCGTTTTCCCATGTCTGTGAAGGCCACCTGGGTGAGGAAACCGATCTGGTCACCCTGCCCCTGCAACACGATTCTCCGGCGGAGCTGGCACAGCCGCGGGTGAAGGACTGGAAAAAAGGCCAATGCGAACCGGTGCCGGGAACAACCATGCCCTCGCTGATCGAGGTGCGACGGGACTATCCAGCCACCTACGAACGCTTCACCGCCCTGGGCCCGGCCCTGGAGAAACTCGGCAATGGCGGCAAGGGCATCAGTTGGAACACGGATAAGGAAGTGGCTTTTCTTGGCCAGCTTAACCGCCGCAAGACAGCGGGCCCGGCCAAGGATCGCCCCTGCATCGAAACCGCCATCGACGCCGCCGAGGTGATTCTCAGCCTGGCGCCGGAGACCAACGGCCAGGTGGCGGTCAAGGCCTGGCAGGCGCTGTCGAAATTCACCGGGCGCGACCACGGCCATCTGGCTCGGCCCAAGGAAGAGGAGAAAATCCGCTTCCGCGATATCGTCGCCCAGCCGCGCAAAATCATTTCCAGCCCCACCTGGTCCGGCCTGGAGGACGAACATGTGTCCTACAACGCCGGCTACACCAACGTGCACGAACTGATTCCCTGGCGCACGGTGAGCGGCCGTCAGCAGCTTTATCAGGACCACCCCTGGATGCGCGCCTTCGGCGAAAGCCTGCTGGTTTACCGTCCACCCATCGATACTCGTGCCGCCAGCAGCGTCACGCCGCCGGCGGACAACGGTTATCCCAGCAAAGCGTTGAACTTTCTCACCCCGCATCAGAAGTGGGGTATTCATTCCACCTACAGCGACAATCTGCTGATGTTGACGCTGAACCGGGGTGGACCGGTGGTGTGGCTGTCGGAATCCGATGCCGCCGATCTCGGCGTGGCCGACAACGATTGGATCGAGCTGTACAACGCCAACGGCGCCATCGCCGCCCGGGCGGTGGTCAGCCAGCGGGTGAAACCGGGCATGGCGATGATGTACCACGCCCAGGAACGCAACGTGCATGTGCCCGGCTCGGAGGTCACCGGCACCCGGGGCGGCATTCACAACTCGGTGACCCGGGTGTGTCCCAAGCCCACCCATATGATTGGCGGCTACGCGCAGCTCGCCTACGGGTTCAACTATTACGGCACCGTCGGTTCCAATCGTGACGAATTCGTCATGGTCCGGCGCATGAAACACGTCGACTGGCTGGACGGTGAAGGCCAGGACTTCGTTCAGGAGGCCGCGAAATGACTATTCGATCCCAGGTCGGCATGGTCCTCAATCTGGACAAATGCATCGGCTGCCACACCTGCTCGGTGACCTGCAAGAACGTCTGGACCAGCCGCGAAGGCGTGGAATACGCCTGGTTCAACAACGTCGAAACCAAACCCGGCATTGGCTACCCCAAGGAATGGGAGAACCAGAACAAATGGAAGGGCGGCTGGCTGCGCCGCAAGGACGGCCGCATCGAGCCCCGCATCGGCGGCAAATGGCGGGTGCTGGCCAATCTGTTCGCCAATCCGGATCTGCCGGAAATCGACGATTACTACGAACCCTTCGACTTCGATTATCAACATCTGCACCAGGCCAAACCCGGTAAACATCAGCCGGTGGCACGTCCCCGTTCGCTGATTTCCGGCGAGCGCATGAAGAAAATCGAATGGGGTCCCAACTGGGAGGAAATTCTCGGCACCGAGTTCGCCAGGCGCTGCAAGGACAGCAACTTCGACCAGATACAGGCTGACATCTACGGGCAGTTCGAGCACACCTTCATGATGTATTTGCCGCGTCTGTGTGAACACTGCCTTAACCCGACCTGCGTGGCCTCCTGTCCCAGCGGTGCCATCTATAAACGCGAGGAGGACGGTATCGTCCTGATCGACCAGGACAAGTGCCGCGGCTGGCGTATGTGTGTGTCCGGCTGTCCGTACAAGAAAGTTTATTACAACTGGAAAAGCGGCAAATCCGAGAAGTGCATTTTCTGTTTCCCGCGCATCGAAGCCGGCGAGCCCACCGTGTGTTCGGAAACCTGTGTCGGCCGCATCCGTTATCTGGGAGTGCTGCTCTACGACGCGGACCGCATCAAGGAAGTGGCGGAAAGCCCGGACGAGCGGGATCTGTACCACCGCCAGCGGGACATCTTTCTCGATCCTCATGACCCGGACGTTATCGAACAGGCGCGGGCCGATGGCATTCCCGACAACGTCATCGCCGCCGCCCAGGCCTCGCCGGTGTACAAACTGGCGGTGGACTGGCAGTTGGCTCTGCCATTGCACCCGGAGTATCGCACCTTGCCCATGGTCTGGTACGTGCCGCCGCTGTCGCCGATCCAGTCCGCCGCCGAGGCGGGCCATCTGGAATTCGACGGCATGTTGCCGAAAATCGAATCCCTGCGTATCCCGGTGAAGTATCTGGCCAACATGCTCACCGCCGGCGAGGAAGAACCGGTGGTGCTGGCATTGAAACGGCTACTCGCCATGCGCCTGTATATGCGTGGCAAGCAGATTGATGGCGAAACCGATACCAGCGTGCTCGACCAGGCGGGTCTCAGCGAAACCCAGGTCATGGAAATGTACCGCTATCTGGCCATCGCCAACTACGAGGACCGTTTCGTCATCCCCACCAGCCATCGCGAACTGGCCCGCGAGGCGTTTCCGGAACGCGGCGGCTGCGGCTTCACCTTCGGCAATGGTTGCCAGGGCGGCGATGACGACACCAGCCTGTTCGGCGGGCACAAACAAACCGCCACCCTGGTAAAGCCACAGCGTTTCGAACCGGGTCAGCAGGAGGCGCGTCATGACTGAGATCACCCAACGAAGCCTGCGCGCCCTCGCTCGCCTGCTGGAGTATCCCGAAGCCGACTTGCAACAGGCGGTGCCGGAACTGGCCGCCGCCCTGAACGCCGAACGACGTTGGACCCTGTCGATGCGGGACCGGCTTGGCCAATGGTGCGAACGGATTGCCACCGCCGATTTGCTGGACCTGCAAGCCGAATACGTGGCCCTGTTCGACCGTGGCCGCGCCACGTCACTGCTGCTGTTCGAGCATGTCCATGGTGAGTCCCGGGACCGGGGCCAGGCCATGGTGGATTTGCTCGACCACTATCAACAGGCCGGCTTCCGACTGGAAGCCCGGGAGCTACCCGACTACCTGCCCCTGTTTCTGGAGTTTCTATCGACCCGCCGGGAAGCGGAAATCGGCCGCTGGCTCGGCGAAGTCCGTGCCATTCTGGCCCGGCTGGCGGCACGGCTGGAAAGCCGGCAGGCGCCCCAGGCCCTGGCGATCACCGCTTTACTGGCTCTGATCGGCGCGGAATCGGAAATCCAGGCGCATCGGCCCGAGGTATCCCGGGAAGCACCGGACCACACTCCCCAGGCCCTGGACGCGGTGTGGGAAGAGGAAGCCGTGCGCTTCTCCGCCGAATCCGATCAGGACTGTCAGTTGCAATCCGCCCAAGGCCGTCACCGGACCCGACAACGGCAACGGGCCGAGGAACAACCGGTCCGTTTCGTCCCACCCACAGCGGCGGCCGTCAGCGGTCGCGCCAAGGAGTGAGCTGATGGAATCCTTGTCGCATCATCTGCACATATTGCTGTTCGGCATCTATCCCTATATCGCCGTCAGCGTCTTTCTGGTGGGCAGCCTGATCCGCTTCGATCACGGCCAGTACACCTGGAAAACCGGCTCCAGCCAGATGCTGTCGTCACGGCACATGCGTGTGGCCAGCAATTGCTTCCACATCGGCATTCTGGTGATTTTCTTCGGCCATCTGGTGGGACTGCTGACGCCGCACTGGGCCTACGCCTGGATTATCAGCGCGGGGGCCAAACAGATCATGGCGATCCTGGTGGGCGGCATCGCCGGCGTGCTCTGTTTTATTGGCGGTGTCATGCTGCTGTGGCGACGCCTATTCAATCCACGCGTGCGGGCCAGTTCCAGTGCCATGGATACCTTCATCATTGCTCTGTTGGTGGTACAGGTTACCCTCGGGCTGGCCACCATCGGCCCGGCCCTCGGGCATCTGGACGGTGGCCTGATGCTGCAGCTGGCGCACTGGGCCCAGGCCATCGCTTTCTTCCAGGGTGGCGCCGCCGCTTACCTGGAAAGCGTGGGCTGGATCTACAAGGTGCACATTTTCATCGGCCTGACCATTTTCCTGGTGTTTCCGTTCAGCCGTTTGGTGCACGTCTGGAGCCTGCCCCTGGGCTATCTTTTCCGTCGCTATCAAATCGTCCGCAGACGGGCCTGAGCCATGCAACGCATCGATATGGTGGAACGCCCCGGCGGCGGTGTGATTCAGGTCGGCGATGTCCTCATCGAGGAGAGCGAGATCGCCCGGGAAACCCAGCACCATCCCGCCACTGATCTGAACCAGGCCCGGCGGCGGGCGGCGCGCGCTCTGGTCGTTCGTCAGCTGCTACTACAACGGGCAGCCCAATGCGGGCTGGATTTGAACAACGAGGAAGCCTCTATCAGTGCTCTGTTGGAGCAGGAACTGAAGGTCCCTGAACCGCAGCCGGACGATTGCCGGCGTTATTACCACAGTCACCCCGAGCGCTTCCAAACCCCGCCCGGCTGGCACCTGCAACACATCCTGCTGGCCGCCGCGCCGGACGACGCCCGGACGCGGGACCGACAGTATCGTCTGGGACAGAAACTGCTTCGCCAACTGGAGACGGCGGAACATCGTTTCACCGAACTGGCCCAACGTTACTCCGACTGCCCCTCGCGGGATCAGGGTGGCGAACTGGGCTGGCTGGGGCCAGGGCAGACCGTCGCCGAGCTGGACCGAGTGCTGGCGCGCCTGCCGGCGGGGCTGCACGGGAGGCCACTGGCCAGCCGTTACGGTTGGCATCTGGTACACATCAGAGAGCTGCGGCCAGCGCGCCCCCTGCCCTATGAACACGTCAATGAACGCGTGCGTCACGAACTGCTCGAGCAAGCCAGCCGACGCGCCCTGCACCAGTATCTTCTGGCGCTGGAGAACGATATCGGCGTGCGCGGATTCCGCCTCGAGGAGGATTCATGACCGGCCAGCGTTCACGCAAACCGCCCTTGTTGTATTCCTGTTCCGGCTGCTCCGACGTGGCTCAGCTCGCCAACGAAGTGGCGGTGCGTCTGGACCACGCCGGGCACGCCGAAATGTCCTGTATCGCCGGCGTCGGCGGCGGCGTGCCTGGTCTGGTACGCAAGGCCCGCTCCGGGCGGGTGATCATCGCCATCGACGGCTGCCAGATGCACTGCGCCGAGCACTGTCTCAAACGCGCGGATGTACGACCGGACCACCACGTTCGTCTTTATCAGAACGGACTGCGAAAAAGACGCGGGCGGCGTTATGGTGAGGAGGACATTGAACAGGTGATCGATCAGGTCGTCACCCTGATCAATACCCTGGACCACTAAGCGACGAATACGCCTATGAGCAGGATCGGTGACTGAAATTACAACAGCGAAAAAACTGCGAGCCGGCACAATGGCACTGAGCGTCCGGTAACGGCAGATTGGCGGCCCGGCATAACTCCGTGGGATCAAGGATCATCCAGCGACGTCCGCGCCCGCTGATCAGGCCGCTCTGGCGAAAACGGGTGAGCAGACGCGACAGCGTTTCCGGTGTTACATTCAGCTGTCTCGCCAGCACCTTGGCGCTTACCGGCAGCACCACCCAATGCTCTGGCCGCCACTCGGTCAACTCCAGCAAATACATCGCCACCCTTTGTCCGGCATTGGTCACCGTGAGCTGGTCCAACCGGTTCACCGCCTGATAAAGCCGGTGAGACATCTCTCCCAGTAAGCGCAGGGCGAAATCCGGCTGTACCCGGACCAGACCGAGCAAGCCAGGTCGAGGCAGGCGGATCAGGGTGCTGGCGCTCTCCGCTTCGGCCGACAAAGGATATATACAAGGCTCGGAAAACATGGCGGTTTCCGCCACCAGGTCCCCCTCGGCGACCACTTGGAATACTTTGTCCTCGCCATCCAGACCCGGCCGGTACAAACGCATCACGCCACTGGTCATCAGGTAGTAGGCGTTCGCCATCTCCCCCACTTCAAACAAATGACCGTTATCTGGCAGATTGATGGTCCGGCCACCCTCACACAGCGCCCGTAAGGCGTTTGGTTTCAGGGTCGAGAACAGCTCCGTCCGCGCCAATACATCAATGATCGCTGACATCGTCCTCTCTTCTTTGATTATGGTTGACGATCCACCGGCAAATGGACCGGCTCGGACCTTATTGAATCAAGAAGCGCCCCCGAGAATCATGATGTAGCTCAAATTCCGGCCCCACACCGCCCCTCTCGGCTTTCAAATGGTTTTTCATGTGAACAGGGAAAACGGGGCCATAATGGCCCCGCCAGGCATCCCCTACCGCTTCTCCCGCTTGTCGCGGCGTTTTTCCTTGAGGGATTTTTGCGCCTTCTTTTTGGGTTTCTCTTTACTCATGATCTCACCCATGGTGAACGAGACGTCCCCCCGCCGCGCCGCCAATGACGGGAGGTGGGTCACAGGGCCCCGGAACAGGGCTCGGCGATTCGCGGTATCCCGCCCGGCGCACTCATAACCGCACGGCGCTACCCTCCCGAGGCTCCGCCTCCCGCAGGGCCAGAACTCGAAATTCACAGCGGCATCCGAACAAGGTCACCGTCACCTCATCACCGCGATGGGCTCCCAGCAGAGCAGCGCCCAGTGGCGATAGAATCGAAAGACGACGTTGTTCCGGGGCCGCTTCGTCCGGCCATACCAATTGAAAGCTCCCCTGCTCACCACTGAGCAGATCTTCCATCCGCACGACGGTACCGACGCCAACCCGGGCCTCTCCCCCAGCCTGCCTCAGTGCTTCCAGCTTGCCGAGTACGGCGCTGATTTCTCCGGGACCAGGAGGGAAGCAACACGGGTTCCTCACCGCATACTTTCGAACCATGGGTACAAATCGCTTTTCCAGCCATGAACCACGAACAGGCTTCACCAGCGCGCCTCCACGTCATCATGGAAAGTCGGTTAACGACAGACAGTTGTCGAAATAAAACGAGGGATGCCGGAACAGCCAGAGGCCGTCCGGCTTAAACCGGAAAGGTCAGAGAGGTAAAACGAAAGAAGAGAGTCATTTGCGTTGAGCTAATCAGGATTCAGCACCAATGGAAGCCATGACCATAGCCCATTGGTGTAATAAGGCAAGCCCAAAAAATCGCCAGAGGCAACGGCTGCCTCACAAGTTCTGATGATTCTGACGCTTGACCGCGGAATCCATGGCCGTGGCCCTCTATTGGTCCAGGCGATATAAAAACGCGCCGATTCGCCGCCAAGGCAGCTTCCCACGACGGGGGGCTACGAAGTCGCTGTGGGAAGCTGCCTTGGCAGCGAATCAGCGTGTTGCGTATAAGCGGACTTTCTTACGACTGTGAGGACGGCCGTTCCCGCTGGGCACAAAAAACCCCGGGCGCCCAAGACGGCGACCGGGGTGATTTATCGGCGGAGGCACTATCAATCCCAGAATTTGTACCAGGGCTTGCCTTTCTCTTCCGCTTTCACGCTGGCATTGGCGTTGGCTTCCGCCTCCACCGAGGCATTGTCCCGAGCGGCGTCCACCTTCTTCATGGCTTCCTCACGTTTGGTTTCGGCCTTGGCTTTGCCGGCTTCGGCCCGGGCGTTGGCCTCGGCTTTGGCGTCTTCCATGCGATTCTTAGCGGCTTCCTTCCTGGACTCCGCGTCTTCCACGGCGGCGTCTTTCTCGGCCTTGGCTTTTTCGAGGGTAGCTTCGGCCTTGTCCTTGGCGGCGTCGCGCTTGTCACGCAGAGCTTTCTCGGCGGCTTTGGCATCGGCGTCGGCCTTCACCGCCGCATTGACACCAGCGGCCTCTGCATTTACCGCGGCATTCACGCCAGCGGACAGATCCGCCACGGCTACCTGGCTGCTCAGGGCCGCCGTGGAAGCCAGTACCAACATCCAGTGCTTTTTCATATTTCGCTCCTCGTGCAATCTGACGAACTGGAGACGCGACAGGTCCCAGATGAGGGCATCATTAAATCAGCTATCGGGAAGCTCAAGTAACAAAAGGTAAAAGTCGATTTTTTGTTTATAAAAAAAGGCATGGTTCAAAAAATAAAAAAGCTCCTATTGGCTTTAAAAGCTTTATCTCCGGTCTTATCGACCAACCTGAGTAAAATTATTCTCCTCAAAAAAAACACTTTCTAACACCATCGCCCCATGTCAACTTCATTGTCTTATTTATCATCGTCTCAGCTCAGCCAGGACCCGGGATGATGCCGAACCGCCACCCCCACCATATAGAGAAAGATCAACACCGCCGCCAGCGCGTATCCAGCCCTCCGCGCCGGCGTGGTTCCTCGCTTTATCGCCATCGTGCCCAGACCGATATAGGCCACCAGTGCCAGCAGTTTGGCCGCCAACCAAGGGGTCTGGTGAGGCCAGGCCCGCAACAGAACCATCAGCGTGACCCCGAGAATCAGCAACAGCGTGTCCACCAGATGAGGGGTGACACGCACCCAACGCCGTCGCAACATCGGCGACTCCGTCACCGACCAACCCGCACGCAGCACGAACAGCCCCAGACTCAACGCCGCCAAGGTCATGTGCAGGTGCTTGATCAACAGGTAATCCAACATCATTGCGAGACTCCGTTATACTGCCGGCTAATCCATTGTTCATCGTTTGGAACCGGGACCATGAAGCTGACCCAATACAGTGACTACTCCTTGCGCGTACTGATCTATCTTGGCCTGCGGGGAGAGACGCTGAGCACCATCAGCGCTATTTCGGAAAGCTACGGCATTTCCCGCAACCATATCGTCAAGGTGGTGCATCAGCTCGGCCAACTGGGCTATGTGGAAACCCTGCGCGGCAAGAACGGCGGGCTGCGCCTGGCTCATCGCCCCGAAGACATCAATGTGGGCGAGGTGATTCGCTACACCGAGGCCAACATGAGTCTGGTGGAGTGCTTCGGGGACCAGAATGCTTGTGTCCTTACTCCCAATTGCGTATTGCGCAGTGCCCTCAATGAAGCCTTGAACGCGTTCCTGCACGTCCTTGATGGCTACACCCTGGCCGATCTCATCGAACCACGGCGGGCGCTGCATAAGCGGCTTTTGCCGACCGTCACCGAGCGGAGCGCCTGAGCCGACCGGTCAACCGAAGGATGGCGGTTCCAGAATCCGGATCAATTGCCGGCGCTCCCCGCGAACCATGTCTTCCAGGGTATAACCGTCCAGCGTTTCCAGAAACAATCTCAGCCCCTGCTCGAACACCACCCGCAGCTGACAGTATGGCGTGATCGCGCAGCGGTCCTCGCCATGGAAGCACTCCACCAGAGCCAGGTCCGGCTCCATGTCCCGCACCACCTTGCCCACCCGGATATCCTCCGCCGGGCAAGCCAAGCGGACGCCGCCGGTTTGTCCACGCTGGGTCTCCACATAACCCAGACGCTGCAGTTGATGCACCACCTTGGTCAGGTGGTGGCGGGAGATGCCGTAAGCCCTGGCCATGTCGGCTATGGTCAGACGCCGCGGTTGCAGCGCCAGTTGAATCAGCACGCGCAGGGCGTAGTCGGTATAGCGGGTAATCCGCATCAGCCCGGCCGCCCATCCGCCCTCGGCGCCGCCAGCACCGGGGTATAAAGCCACAGGAACAACAACCAGGCCAGCAACCACAACCCCGCCGCCAGCCACAGCCCCGGCAGCCAGGGCAACACGCCCAGTCCGGCCAGCACCCGGACCAGACCCGCCGCCAGTATCGCCAGGAACCCCCATCGCATGCCCGGCAACAGGCACATGGGGCGGCCAGTATGCCCCATGGCGACACGGGTGATCACACCCAGGATCATGGTGCCGATGGCGCCAGCGCCCAAGGCATGCACCCAGGCCGTGGGAGCCACCGGCAGGCCAGCCTTGGCCGCCGCCCAGAGCCCGTATCCTAGCCCTACCCAGAGATGTCCCAGATGCAGAATCCACAGCAATGGCTCACGCCGGACCCGCCAGCCGGCCCAACCTGCCAGCCGCGCGGCGGTGATCAGTGCCGCCAGCAGCCCCACCAGGGCCACCGCAAGCCCCCGCCACGCGGTCAAATCCAGCACCACCACGGCCAATCCGCAGACCAGCCCCGCAATATCCAGCGCCGGCCGACGCCGGACCCGCCCCGGATCATCGCCGTGCAGACGCAGCCAGTTGGCGGTGAAAGCCGGGGTAATGCGGCCGCCCACCATCAGGATCAGCAACGCGCCCAGCAGCACCAGCCCATGTAGGAAACGGGGATCTCCGCTCCAGTGAAACGCCACGTCCAATCCCCACAGGGCGAGCAGCACTCCGATCAAGGGCGCTTGACGCGCCTGGCGCGCGGACCAGACGCGCCTGGCGACGAGTATCGCCACCACGGGCAGGAAAGCCAGATCCAGCAACACCGCCAGCAGCTGCCAGGCGTCCCCCAATAACAATCCGAGACGGGCCGACAACCACAGCCCCCACAGAACCAGCAACGCGCGCCCCGAAACTGGCGCGGTGCCGGTCCAGTTGCACACCGCGGTAAGCAGGAAGCCGGCGATGGCCGCGTTAAGCAGCCCCACCGTCATCTCATGTTGATGCCATAGCAACGCCGACATCGCCGGCCCGCCGCCGCCGAGCAGCCACCACAGCCACAGCGGCAACAACAGTACCGCGGCAACACCCGTGGAAACGAAAAAAATACGAAACGGGAAAGCGAACAACACCACCCATGGCCGTCTTGGTGATCGCAATGTTTGATCCATGACAAGGTTCCTCGATACCACCGGCACGACAGTGGGTGATGACAATATTTTAGATGTATTACAAATGCATCTTTAAAGGAAATACCAGCCCATGTCCACTCCCGCCTCTTTCCCACCGCGTCGGCGGCCTTGCTCCCGGCTGTTCTTTTCTCTCGCCTGCGTTGAGGCCGCGGTGATGGTGCCGCTCTCCACCTGGGCTTACCTCAATGGCGCTCCCCCCGGCCTGCTGGGTGCCGGTCATGGCATGGAGATGCTGTTCGGACTGGCGCCGATGTTGATCGCCGGCTATCTGCTCGGCCCGCAGCCGCCAGCACGGCGATGGGGGCTGACGCTGCTCTGGGGCCTGGGCCGCTGGCAACGACTGTTTGCCGACGCGCCGTTTATGCTGTCTGGCTGGGATCCGTTGACCGGCGTACTGCTGACCGCACTGCTTCTACCCCGCCTGCGTCACGCCAGAAAATGGCGTAACCGGGTTGGCCTGGGTCTGGTTCCCTGGTTGTGTCTGACACCGCTTCTGGTGTGGTGGCTGCCGTCACCCTGGCCTCGTTTACCTGCCGTGCTCACCCTCGCCGCGCTACTCACCTACATGGGCGGACGCATCATCGCGCCGTTGGCCGCGGCGGCCTGGCAACGACAGGGAAAGGAGTTGCACGCACGAGTGCAGCCCCGTCTGGAGGGCCTGTTACTGGTCACCTTCGGACTGGCCTGGGGCAGCGCCTGGCGCAACCCCGTACTCACCGGGTTATTGCTGAGCGCTCTCGGCACTCTGGTGCTGGCGCGCCTCTGGCGTTGGCGCTTGTGGTCAGTGCCCCGGCCGGATTTGTGGCTGCTCGGCCAGGGCTACGGCTGGTTGGCGCTGGGGCTCAGTGGCATGGGGCTTGCCTTGATCAACGGTCATGCCATCACCACGCCACTGCACGGTATCACCGTGGGCGCCCTTGGCTCACTCTCCTGCGGCGTCATGGCCCGTCAGGCCGGGCCGCGCCATCGCGGCCGGGTTCCGCCGCACCGCCCGGTCATGGTGGTGATGGTATTGCTTAACGCCGCCACGGCGGCCCGCTGGGGCGCGGAGATAGCGCCGTCATGGCTGCTGCCGGCGGCCTCTCTCTGTTGGAGTCTCGCCTATCTGACCCTGCTGCTCCTGCTCCACGGAAGAGCAAGACCACTGAGCATGGAAAATTATCCTTAACATGTATTGTGAATGCATCTTTAAAGATATATTTTATATGCACCTTTAAGACTTGTTCGCCAACCCCATGCCCATGGATCAACAGGAGGACCCGACCATGGCCCACTACCGCAAACTCTGGTGGACGCTGATCGCCGTTCTGGCGGTCACGTTCGCGTTGCTCGGTTACTTCGGTACCGAGGTCTACCGCAAGGCGCCACCGATCCCGGATCGGGTGGTGACCGAGGACGGCACCGTACTGATGACCCGGGATGACATTCTCGACGGCCAAACCGCCTGGCAATCCGTGGGCGGCATGCAACTGGGATCGATCTGGGGACACGGCGCCTATCAAGCGCCGGACTGGACCGCCGACTGGCTGCACCGGGAGTTGATCCACTGGCTCGATCTGGCGGCCCGGGAACGCTACGGTCAGCCCTATGACGCTCTGGACAACGAACATCAGGCGATGCTGCAACGGGCGCTGCGCGACGCCTACCGCACCAACACCTTCGGAGAAAGCGACGGCACGCTGACAGTAAGCAACCGGCGTGCCGAAGCCATGGCGTTGACCGCCGACTATTACTCCCGGCTGTTCGGTGACGCGCCAGAGTTGCGTGGCACGCGGCAAAGCTACGCCATGAAGGAAGGCACTCTACCCAGTGAGAACCGCCGGCGGGCGCTCACTCAATTCTTCTTCTGGACCGCCTGGGCGGCGGCCACCGAACGCCCCGACGGCGACGCCACCTACACCAACAACTGGCCTCACGAGCCACTGATCGATAACCTGCCCACCGCCGAGAACATAGTCTGGTCGATCATCAGCATCATCCTGCTGATCGCCGGCGTCGGCTTCCTGATTCTGGGCTGGGCCTTCCTGCGCCGCCACGATGAAGGCGAGCCACCGGCCCCCGCCCGCGATCCGCTCAGTCTGGTCTCTCTGACGCCATCACAAAGAGCATTGGGCAAATACCTGTTCCTGGTGGTGGCCCTGTTCACCTTCCAGGTGTTCCTCGGCGGCGGGGTGGCGCACTACACCGTGGAAGGTCAGCATTTCTACGGCTTCGAGTTGTCTCAATACTTCCCCTACTCACTGCTTCGCACCTGGCATATCCAGAGTGCGCTGTTCTGGATCGCCACCGGCTTCCTCGCCGCCGGTCTGTTCCTGGCGCCGATCATTAATGGCGGCAAGGACCCGAAGTTCCAGAAGCTCGGCGTCGATGTTCTGTTCTGGGCGCTGGTGGTGGTGGTGGTCGGTTCCTTCGTTGGCAACTACCTGGCCATCGCCCAGATCATGCCGGAGAACCTGAACTTCTGGCTCGGTCATCAGGGCTATGAATACGTCGATCTGGGCCGGCTGTGGCAGATCGGCAAATTCACCGGCGTCGCCTTCTGGCTGGTGCTGATGTTGCGCGGTATCGGCCCGGCCCTGCGCAAACCCGGCGACAAACACCTGCTGGTGCTGCTCACCGCCTCGGTGACCGCCATCGGCCTGTTCTACGGCGCCGGCTTCTTCTATGGCGAGCGCACTCATCTTTCCATCATGGAGTACTGGCGCTGGTGGATCGTGCATCTGTGGGTGGAAGGCTTCTTCGAGGTGTTCGCCACCACTGCCCTGGCTTTCATCTTCTACAACCTGGGCCTGGTATCCCGTACCGTCGCCACCGGCGCCAGCCTGGCCTCCGCCTCCCTGTTCCTGCTCGGCGGCGTGCCCGGCACCTTCCATCACCTGTACTTCGCCGGGACCACCACACCGGTGATGGCGGTGGGGGCGACATTCAGTGCTCTGGAAGTGGTGCCGCTGGTGGTGCTCGGCTACGAGGCCTGGGAACACAGCAAACTGCGTGAACGGGCTCCGTGGATGGGGCAGATGAAATGGCCGGTGGCCTGTTTCGTGGCGGTGGCGTTCTGGAACATGCTCGGCGCCGGGGTGTTCGGCTTCATGATCAACCCGCCGATCTCCCTGTATTACATCCAGGGTCTGAACACCACACCGGTGCATGCCCATGCCGCCCTGTTCGGCGTCTACGGCTTCCTGGCCCTGGGCTTCACGCTGCTGGTGCTGCGCTACATCCGGCCGCGGCTGCAATTCAGTGACCGTCTGATGCGCAATGGCTTCTGGCTGCTCAATATCGGCCTGGTGCTGATGATCGCCACCAGCCTGCTGCCGGTGGGGCTGATCCAGTTCCACGCCAGCGTCAGCGAAGGCATGTGGTATGCCCGCAGCGAAGCGTTCATGCAACAAGACCTGCTGCAAACACTGCGCTGGGTGCGCACCTTCGGCGATGTGGTGTTCATCATCGGCGCCCTGGCGGTGGCCTGGCAGGTGGTCTCCGGGGTGCTGTTCGGCGCCCGCGCTCCCGCTCTGGAGCCGGCGGAGTCCAATGCCTGAATCCACGCCTGAGTGGAAGCCGGCCCCCCGGGGAAATCTCCCCGGGGATTGCGGCCCCACCGTGGCTGGGGTACTCTTCGTCCATTGTTTTGGAGATTCCCATGACCATCGCACGTCCTGACAACGCTTTGTACACCGCCGGTAGCCCGGTGGTGATGGCGTGCGCCGGTTATTTTTACGGGTATTGGTTTAGCCGCTCGAGCGCCTGAGCCCTCCCGCCCAGGCGCCCGGATCCGGGACGCCTGCCGAACCCCTGAACCCCCGGTTGGCTTCCCAACCGGGGGTTTTTCATTTTGGGCGCGACATTTTCATGAACTTTTATTGAGATCAGGACGGAGAAACATCATGACCCGCTATTACCGTGACTTCGCGTTGTTTTGCTACTGGCGATTTAGCGGCGCCGGCCTGACCGCCGGCCGCCGCCACGACTCGACACCACCATCGACACCCTTGCGCCGATGATCGGCGCCTGATTGCTCAAGGAAAGGATTATGAACGCCTCCGTCGCCACCCTGGCCGAAACCGGCGAAGCCCAGGACCAGGAAACCCGCCACCAACGTCTACCCAGCCCTGTCGCCCTGCGGGAAGCGCTGCCTCTGGACGCGGCATTACAAGCCCGCATCCGCCAGCAACGTCAGGCCATCCGCGCCATTCTCAACGGCGAGGACGATCGCCTGCTGGTGATCACCGGCCCCTGCTCTTTGCACGATCCCGAATCCGCCCTTGAATACGGCCAGCGGCTGGCCGGCCTCGCCGAGCAGGTGGGCGATTCGTTGCTGCTGGTCATGCGCGCTTACGTGGAGAAACCACGCACCACGGTGGGGTGGAAAGGGCTGCTCTACGATCCGCACCTGGATGGCCGCCACGATCTGGCCGCCGGGCTGCGACTGTCGCGAGAGTTGCTGCGTGACCTGGCCGGGCTCGGTCTGCCGTTGGCGACGGAACTGTTGAATCCGCTGGCCGCCTCTTACCTGAGCGATCTGCTGGCCTGGGCGGCGATCGGCGCACGCACCACCGAATCACAGATCCACCGGGAGATGGTCAGCGGCCTGCCGCTGCCGGTGGGCTTCAAGAACGGCACCGACGGCAGCGTCACCGTGGCCCGCGACGCCATCGGCGCCGCCGCCCACGGCCACACCCACCTGGGGCTGGACCTCCATGGCCATCCGGCCCTGGTGCAAACACCGGGCAACGCCGACACCCACCTGGTGCTGCGCGGCGGCCATCAGGGCCCCAACTACCAGGAAGAACAGGTGCTGGCCGCCCGTGACGCCCTTGAAAGCGCCGGCCTCAATCCGCGCCTGGTGGTCGATTGCAGCCACGCCAACAGCGGCAAGGATCCGGCCCGCCAGCCGCTGGTGCTGGAAGAGGTGCTGCGCCAGCGACGCCAGGGTGACAGCACGGTGGTCGGGGTAATGCTGGAGAGCCACCTCAACGGCGGCAACCAGCCCCTTTCCGAATCGCTACGCTACGGCGTTTCCGTCACCGATGCCTGCCTGGGCTGGGCGGACACCGAGGCGCGGCTGCTCCAGCTCGCCCGGGGGTGACGCCGGGCCATCGGATGTCAGGGTGAAGGACGCCACCGCCGCCATCAGCTCATCCGCCTGGCGGCGCAAATGGTCCGCGTGGTCGGCGGCGCGGGCCACCACCGAGACGTTCTGCTGGGTGACCTGATCCATCCTCGCCACCGCTTCGCCGATCTGCTCGATCCCCCGGGCCTGCTCGGTGGAGGCCACGGCCACGTCATCCATGATGGTGGTGACCCGGGTCACCGCCTCGACAATATGCTCCATGGTGCCGCCGGCTTTGCCCACCAAAGCCACGCCGTCGTCCACTTCCACCAGGGCTTGCTCCATACGGGTTTCGATATCCTTGGCCAGAGTGGCGCTGCGCCGCGCCAGATCCCGCACCTCCTTTGCCACCACCGCGAAACCACTGCCCTCTTCCCCGGCCCGGGCCGCCTCCACCGAGGCGTTGAGCGCCAGAATACTGGTCTGCAAGGCAATGCCCTGGATCGCGCTGGTGGTTTCGGCGATCTGCCCGGCGGCGGCCCGCAAGCGCTCCATGCGATCCACCGCCGCGCCCATTACCTCACTACCCTCGGACGCCACCCGGTGAGCATCGCGGACCAAGCCATGCCCCTGGCGGGCGTGGTCCTCATTGCGCCGCACCGTGGCGGTAAGCTGCTCCATGCTGGAGGCGGTCTCTTCCAATGAAGTGGCCAGTTGCTCGAAGCGGGAGGACAGATTGCCGGTGCCGTTGGCAATACCGGCGCTGCCCCGATGCAGCGTCTCGCAGCTTTTGCGCACCCGCCCGACGATGTTGGCCAGCCCCGATTGCAACGCGCCCAGGCCAGCGTACAACTGGCCGATTTCATTGCCGCCGCGGCGCTCCAGACGGGCGGACAGATCCCCTTCGGCAATGCGCTCGAAATGGGTCAGCAAACGCTGCAGCGGCCGGATCACGTTCACCGTTACCCCCCAGCGCACCAGCAAAACCAGCAGCAGCGCCGCCGCCACGGTCACCGCCAACACCGCCACGCCCTGCCGCACCAGTCCCTCGAAACCTTCAGTGAGACGCCGGGCGCTTTCCTCCGAAGCCTCCAGAAAAGCGTCCGCGCCGGTGGCGAAGGCGTAGTTCATGTCGCTGACCCGGCCACGGCCGGAGCGGTAACTGGCGAAGTCCCCCTCCTTGAGCACCGTCAATTGCAAACTCAGGCCAACATTGAGCAAGGCGTATAACTGCTCGGACAACGCATCGATGGCCTCCTGCTGTTGCGGTTGCGGGGGGATTTCCAAAAAGCGCTGGAACGCCTGCCGAGCGTCCTTCATCAAGGACTCGGCCTCGTCGATCACCGGCTCCGGCTCATCGAAGGACGGCACGCGGATCAACTCCGCCGCCCGATCCATGGCCACCTGGGCCTGCAGCAAATCGATGTAGGTCCGGTTCAGGGCACTGGTCTGACGGACATGAATCTGCTCCAGGGTGCCGAACGCCTGGCGGCTGAAATGGGAGGCGTACAGACTCACCCCGCCAAGCACCAGAATCATCACGCTGAAGCCAAGCAGCACCCAGTCCCAACTGCGCTTCACCGTCATGTCGTCGAGCCATTTCATTCTTTCCCCTTACTCAAAACCCAGGAAGAAGGAAGGATAGAGATTCAATATGACGGAACGGTAACCGGTGAACCTGATCGCAGTCCTTTTCTGTATGGAGAGGACTTCTGTATGAGGGGATCGCTGACACCCCATAAACTCCAGATGCGAGTGTCTGCATCGAGGGCACGGGTCTGTACGAAGGCCTTCCGGGAACGCCGTGAATACGTCCCAAGACTCCCGGTTCAAGCAGGGCCTGGGCTCCAATACCGTCGACCGCTGGCACAGAAGGGGCTACGAAGCGACCGTGGGAAGCTTGCTTGCAAGCGAATGGGCTTCCGGACCCCAAGATTCGCTTGCAAGCAAGCTTCCCACAGCGGCGTTGTAGCTGCCTTCGAATTTATGTCTCTAGTTCGATTGGAAAGCGGCGCTTTCAGAACTCGTGGAGAGCCGGCGGGCAGCGTTCCAGGACCGTGCTTCTCCGGTGCCCTGGAACGCTGCCCGCCGGTTCTCCTTCCCTGGCGAACAGGGATGCTCTACTGACAGGCCCCCGCGTTGGTATAACTGTCATCCACCACGGTATCAATCCACTGCCGCAGCAAGGCCACCGCTTCGTCATCGGCCACGCTGCGCGCGATCGGAGGCATCATCCGTTGCGGATCGTGTTCCGCTTCCATCCGGCAGGTGACGATGGAAGCCTCGCTGTTGCCGGGCACCACGACATGCTGTCGGCCGCAGGAGCCGCCGCCGGTGGCGGTGGGTTTCTTGCAAATGCCGTAGCCGGCATCGACATCGCGGAAATGATCCAAATAGTAACCGGTGTTCGACGCGGCGCCCTTGTCGTTGTGGCAGTGCTGGCAATTGACTTCCATATAGGCCCGCAGCCGCTGCTCGATATCCGCCGGAGAATGGGCCGCCTCGCCGCCGTCGCCAGCCACGTTCCAATGCGGCAACCGAGGCACGTTGGTAGCCACGCCACGGTTATCGATCTGCAATTGCGGCGCACCGGCCAGCAGCCCTTGCGCCACCCAGTACTGCAGTTGATTCACGCGCGGGAAGCCGCCTTGCCCCTGCTCCCCCATGAAGGTACTTTCCGGCCGGTAGGCCAGATTCAGATTGCGCGGCTTGGGCCCGATGGGCGGGCTGCCGGTGGCCTGATCGTCATTGCCGTGACAGGTGATGCACTGGTTGGCATTGGGGATGTTGTAGCGCTCGGTGTCGCCGCTGATCACCGCGCCGCTGTCCACGTCACGGTAATGCCAGCTTACCGCCCGGGCGCCGCCGCCCATGGCCAGCCGGGCCACGCCATCCTCATCCCAGATGTACGGCAAGCCGGCCCAGTAGGCATTGCCGCTGCTGTTTTCCCGCTTGATCAGCAGACGGGTCTCCACCAGTGTTTCGGTGCCCTGCTCCTCGTCGGTGAAGGCGAAGGTCTTCGCCAGTACCGTCCCCAACGGGAACTCAATGGCGCCGTTGGGATTGGCTCCGCCCTGACCGTCCTGATACACCGCCTGCTCTCCGGGCGGAATAAAGGCCACCCGATACTTGGTGGCGTAGTCGGAAAACAGCTTGGTGTTAAGGACAAAGGGCACGCCCCCTTCATGGGGCAGGCTACGCGGATTTTCAGGATCGGCGAACAGGTTGTACTGATCCAGACGCGGACAGTCCACCGCCAAAGCCGGACGATTGATGGCATCCTGTGCGGTTTCCGCCTCGCAAAGGAATTTCACGTATTCCTCGGACACCGCCGGATCGTGTTCGCCGCTGGGCTCGAACGGCGGGATCATCACCCTTGGCAGCGGCGCCAGCAGCTTGCCGAAGCGGGCCTGGCAGTCGTGATCCTCCAGCTTGCGATCGCTGGGCAGATTCAACAGGCCCTGGATGACCTCCAGCAGCTCAGCGGGATCAAGGAGAGACAGATCCTGCCCGGCCAGAGCCATCACCACTTCGAGCCCATCGGTACCGTGGAAATTCAGGTACGGCACGCTGTCTTCATCGAATTGGTTGTCATGAATGCACGAGCCCCATTTTGGCCGTTTCCGTTGCCCCTGATCGTCGAACTTGTAGGCGTTGTAATGGCAGGACGGATTGGGATGCTGGTTGGTGTGGATCGGTTTGCCGTTTGCATCGGCGGGCACCGGGTCACCGTTGGCGTCCACCGGATAGGGACAGTCCGTGTCCAGGTCATCGAGCAGACCATCCCAAATGATGTGCGCGCCACGGCCAAGATTAAACAGATTCCCCAGACTGCCGAGCAGTTCGGAAGGATCATTGATGGTCGGCAGATTTTTCAGACCGATCATCATCGGCAACAGAGTCTGGACATCACCGTTCGCGGCCGCCTCCAGATCCGGTGGCGGCAGGCTGTAACCGGAGTTGCGGATAACATTGTCGTGGATGTGCAGCCCTTCGGTATAGGGATCCAGTTTCTTGTCGGCGGTTTGCCCTGGACCGTCGATCAGTTCATAGCTGATATAGAGGATGGCGGCGGTGCTGTGGTCCTCGAAGACGTTGTCGTACACCTCTATATTGTCGTAGCCGAGAGTGATGAACCCCACCCCGCGCGGCACCATGGACACCAGTCCGCTGTGAGCGAAGTTGTAGGTGTTGTTGTTGCGGGCCAGGTTGCTGACCATCACCGAAGTGTCGCCGTAGCGGGTGATGTTCTCCAGATCGTAGATGAGGAAACCACCGGTGTTGCACTCGGCGATGTTGTTGTCGTATTCACCACCGCGCACGTTCTCAATCTCGAACCCCATGACGTTGTAGGCGGCACGGCTGTCGCGAATAATGGTGGTATCGGTCTGCCCCACGTAAATACCGGCATCGGAAGCACCAATGGATTCCGAGTCCTCCACCAGAATGTATTCCGATTCCACCGGATAGATGCCATAGCGGCCGCTGCTGGAACTGGGCACGTAATCCGGCGCCGGATCGCCCTCGTTGAGCGGCGGCGCGGTACAAGCCACCTGCAGGCGTCCACTGTAATTGGCGGCGGTGATCGGTTCGCCACCGCCGGACCAGATCGCCCGCACCTCGCTCAGGGTGCCCCATTTCACGCCCTTGAGTTTGAAGGCGTCACCGGGGGAATCGAGAATGGTCAGGTCCTTCACCGTGATGCCATGCACATTGAGTGCTTCCAGGCCGGTGACGTTGACGCTGTCGCGGAATGACAGCACGGTTTTATCCTTGCCGCAGCCCTGGATGGTGACGTCTTCCGTGGCCTGGATCAGCAGTCCCTGATCCAGCTCGAAGAAACCACATTCGAATTGCAGCACGTCCTTCGGCTTCAACTGGATCATGGCATCCACCATGCTCCGGGTGGCGTCCTCGCCCGGCGCAACCGTGAACACCCGGCCCTGGCCTTCCGGATCCGGCACTTCACCGCCGGGATACTCTCCACCAGGGTCACCGCCACCCGGGCTATCGCCACCAGAGCCCGAGCCGCCCGAACCACCGCAGCCCGCCAGCACACCCAACAGCACACACAATGACAGCCAACCGATTCCTCGCCCGCGCATAAGCCGATCCCCTGACTATTGTTGTTCTGGATCCATACCCATTATGTTTATGTGGGTATCTGGCACGGTTGTACTACGCCAGCCGGCCCAGGAATGTAGTGATATTGTCAACGAGGGTTAAACCGCGCCGGGAGGTTCGGCGGAAAAGGGAGGAACCGGCCGCCAGTTGCCCTGGCCATCCAGGGTTTGCCGGTACTCGAAACCGGACAGGACGCGCTCCGGCGGATAGCTGGAAAATTCGTCGAACAACAACCCGCACCAACCCGCACGCGGTACCCGCACGCTATAGAGATAGTGCCCGCGCGCCGGATCACCGGCTCGGCCCCGCCCGTGGGCGGAGAGCGCCAGCCAATGCACCTGCGGAATCACCGCCAGTGCTTCACCGATCAAACGCACCCCGGTGGCATGGGCATGTTCACGGTGCAGACGCCGCCGGGCGCCGTCGGAAAGCCAGGTCACCAGTACCCCCGCCCCCTGCGGGTGCGGACGCAATTTGGTATAGGGAAACAGTCCCGGATCCGGCACATCCACTTCCAGGGTCAGGCAGCGCAGATCGTCACTGAGCTGGAAGGCCACCCGCGTCACCCGCGGCCAGGGCACCATGGACAACCGATGGGCAAGCACGCCTTCCAGGGCCTGACGCTGCCCCTGCCGGGCCGCCTGATACAGCCGCCTGAGCCGCTCGAACTGGCCGGCATGGCGATGCAGACGCTGCAACCAGGCCAGCCGTACCTGACGTTGCTGTTCCTGCCACTGCCGCCGCCGGCTCGCCAGACCAGCCCGGCGGCGCGCCGAACAGACCGCCAGGAACCGGTCCCAGAGACCGGCCCGGAACGGCAACGTGGCCGGCTCCGGCTCCTCCGGCGCCATCGGCGCAAGCAACGGCTGCTCACCGGGAACCGGGGTGCGATGGTGCAAGGTCACCAGCCCTTCCAGACGATGCTGGTGCTGCTGGATTTGCTCATCCACCGACTGACGCACCCCATCCGGATCCACTCGCAGCAGCAACATCAACGCCTGCGGATCGAGAGGGCGTTGCTCGCGGTCCAGCACCTGGATATTGCCAGTGTGTTCGTTGACTAACAGCGCCGCCACCCGCGACAGGATCTCCAGCTCACCGTGGCGCAGTCCGCGCCGCACCAGGGAACGCCGGTTCAGCACCGCCTTGAGCCGATGGCCATAGCCCCGGTCGGGCACCAGCAAACCGCCTTCGCCGTGCAGGCCGAGACGATGGGCAACCCGTTCCGTGGTCTCCGGCGATTCCGGCAGTCCACTCCAGGCATAGGGGGACGGCGGCCCGAAACCAGGTTCCAGGACAAGGGTGTGGCGCAAACGCTGGGCCATGGCATTACCTCTGGGCGACGACGGGCATGGCCACGGCCACACCACAACCACGAAAGGTCATGCCCACCCGAATGCACCTCTGCACTGACGGGCCTTCCACCGCCGGTGGATGGCACGAAGATTCCCCCCGATGACCGGTCATCGATGGTCTCGATGCCCCCAAAGCGAAGATCCCCATCTCGCTCACCCTCTATCCTTCCCCAACGGACAGTTACCCCGGCGACGCATCCCAAAGGCGGCGCGGACATTCCTTTCTTTATTTGATCTCAGAGCCTACTCAGGGTCTCGATTCTTCTTCCTGGCCCGAAAGCGCGGTGAACCGGATCACGATAGCTGGATTCGTGACCTGTTCCAGCGCCTTGCCGGGCAAGGAGACCATAATATGTATTCAGTGTGGTCATACCAACACTGACTACATGAACACGTCGTTTTTTGGAGCCCAAGGGAAATGTCCCCTTCCCCCCGCAAGAGCGCCGGCGACTGGCCGTTACGTTGGGATTTGCTGCTGCGTTACCGTTTGATCGAGATCATCGCACTCTGGGAGGGCCGCCTCACCACCAATCACCTGAGGCGTGCCTTCGGCATCGGCCGCCAGCAGGCCAGCAAGGATATCAACCGGTATCTGACGCAGTATGCACCGGGCAATCTGGTCTACGACCGCTCTCTCAAAGGCTACCGCCCGGGCCCCGGATTCACCCCTCGCTTTACCCTGGGAGCCGCCGACGAGTACCTGCAAATGGTCCGGACCCGCGAGGACCTGGCCTGCTCCTTCGAGCAATTGACCGTCAGGGAACTGAATATCGAGATGCTGCCGGTGCCGAACCGGGGGCTCCGCCCGGCGGTGCTGCGGCCACTGATCCAGGCCTGCCGGGAGCGGCTGCGGCTGGAAATCGAATACGCCTCGCTGGCTCACCCCCAGCCGGAGACCCGGGTAATCCACCCCCATACCGTGGTGTTCTCCGGCTATCGCTGGCACGTTCGCGGCTGGTGTGAGAAAAACCGGGAGTATCGCGATTTCGTATTGAGCCGCATCGGCGACAGCGCCCGTCTGCTCACCCCGGCCGACCGGGACGCACGGCAGGACCACGCCTGGCAGACCGTCATCACCGTGCGGCTGGCACCGGCCCCTCGTCTCGATCGGGCACAACAGGCTCTGATCGCCACCGATTACGGCATGGAGAATGGTGAACTGGCCCTGCCCACCCGGGCGGCGCTGGTCGGCTACCTGCTACAGTGGCTGGGATTGGAGCAAACACGTCCCGGTCCACCGGAGACCCAACACATCGTACTTCTGAATCGGGACGAATGTCGGCCCTGGCTGATCGGTGACAACTGAATGGTGAGAACCATGCTGAACAGAGCGAACCTGGAGCAACATTACCGGCTGGAGCCGCCGGCCTCCCCGGAAGCCCTCGCCCGGGCCGAGGCCGGACTGGGCCGGCCGCTGCATCCGGAGTACGCGGCCTTTCTCCGGCTCAGCGATGGCCTGTACACCGACGGCAACCTGGTGCTGCTGGACGCGGACAGCATCGCGGAACGCAATCGCGACTATGAGGTGCCGGAGTACCTGCCGGGATACCTGATGATCGGAGACGACAGCGGCGGCGTGGCGCTGCTGCTGCGCAACCGGGAGCCCGCCGTGTTCGAAGTGGACATGGGTGTGATGATGGCCTCGGAGATGAGAGTCTGTGCGGACTCACTGGCGCAGTTGCTGATCCGGTTCCAGGGACGGACGCTGGATGAGCGCCAGGATTAACCACTACCGTGATTTGGGAGACCCCCTTGTCTGATCATGACTTGTCCTGGGTATTGGAGCCGGTCCGGCTCCTCTTCTCGGAGCGGTTGTTTTCCGCCGCCCACCCGGAAGCCCTGCCCAACGGCACCGAGGTCCTCACCGATCTGGACCGGGCCATGCTGCTGGAAAACTCGCAAGAGTTACCACGGGAGTACCGTATCTGGCAGGACGTACAGGCCAACGCGGTTTCCCCTTTCTATTGCACCGATGCCTACGCCACCATCAGCATGGATCCGGTGCTTGAAGCGCTGTTCCAGGTCTACCATGCGGGCTTTTACCCCTGTGGTTGGCGCCGTGGCAATCACATCGTCTGCTTCGACCCTTCCGTTCTGGAAGGCCACGGGACCGGATGCCTGCTCGACTATCCGGTCTGAACACCGAGCATGAAGAGCCTCCCACAGTCCGAACGACGAAACCGCTATGGGGGCTAGAGAATTTTTCCCTGCCGTTGGCGGTTCGCTTGCAAGCAAGCTTCCCACAGCGGCTTCGTAGCGCCCTTGTGGGAAGCTGCCTTGGCAGCGAACTGCTTTCCTGCCATTGGCGAAGCGGACACATAGAAAAGAGCGTGGGCGCGGGAGTCGAGTGCCGAGAGGGCGGGTTCTTTCCGCTGCCCGTCACCGATACAAACAAAAACGCCCCGCGGAACGGGGCGCTACGAAACCGCTGTGGGAGCTGCCTCGGCAGCGAATTTCTCCCTGCCGTTGGCAATTCGCTTGCAAGCAAGCTTCCCACAGTGGCTTCGTAGCGCCCTTGTGGGAAATTGGCGGAGCGGACGCATGGAGAAAAGAGCGTGGGCGCGGGAGTCCAATGCCGAGAGATTCGCCTGCGAGCAGGCGAACCCCTTCGGGGCGCCGCTTCGCGACGTCCTGCGCCGCGCAGGCGCGGCTGGTCGAACCGGCGGGCTCTTTCCGCTACCCATCACCCATACAAACAAAAACGCCCCGCGGAGCGGGGCGCTTTTGTTTGTATGGCGGAGAGGGCGGGATTCGAACCCGCGATACGGTAACCCGTATGGTTCCTTAGCAGGGAACTGGTTTCAGCCACTCACCCACCTCTCCGGAACACGGACAATCGCTTTGTTCTCACGGCGATCCGTGACATCGCCGCGCATCATACCAGTTTGCACAGAAAATACAGCTCAAAAATCAAGCAGACTCGCCGTCAGAGCCTTTTTCGTGCTGGATACGCTGATAAATTTCCTCACGGTGCACCGCCACCTCTTTGGGCGCGTTAACACCAATACGTACCTGGTTACCTTTTACACCCAGAACGGTGACGGTGACATCGTCGCCGACCATGAGCGTCTCGCCGACGCGGCGGGTCAGAATAAGCATGGGAGTTCCCTCCTCGAATCCATATATTGTTCAGTGAGCGCGGTTTTGCACACTGGATACGAGCCACCCGTCGTCCTTGAGCGTTCCACTATCGGGAAGCCGGTACCCGCCCCGTGTGCGAGGCGGGTAGTATGCCGCATGCCAATAAGAATGTCTCGTCAGGCGGCGGGCTGATCCAGCTCGAAGGCCTGGTGCAGTGCGCGTACCGCCAGTTCCAGGTACTTTTCGGCCACCACCACGGAGATCTTGATTTCCGAGGTGGAGATCATGGTGATATTAACCCCTTCCTGGGCCAGGGTTTCAAACATCTTGCTGGCCACGCCGGCGTGGGAGCGCATGCCCACGCCCACCAGGGAGATCTTGGCGATCTTGTCGTCGCCGATGATTTCCGGGTTGCCCAGCTCCGACGCCGATTTCCGCAGCGCGTCCTTGGCCTTGTTGAAGTCGTTGCGGTGCACGGTGAAGGTGAAGTCGGTGGCGCCGTCGGCCCCCACGTTCTGCACGATCATGTCCACTTCGATATTGGCGTCGCTTACCGGACCGAGGATCTTGGCGGCGATACCCGGGGTGTCGGGGGCACCGCGCACGGTGATCTTGGCTTCATCACGGGTAAAAGCAATGCCAGAAATTACCGGCTTTTCCATATCCACCTCGTCGTCGACGGTAATGAGGGTGCCCGGACCCTCCTGAAAACTGGACAGTACACGCAGCGGCACATTGTATTTGCCGGCGAACTCCACCGAACGGATCTGCAGCACCTTGGAGCCGAGGCTGGCCATTTCCAGCATTTCCTCGAAGGTGATCTTGTCCAGGCGGCGGGCACTGTCCACCACCCGGGGGTCCGTGGTGTAGACCCCGTCCACGTCGGTATAGATCTGACACTCATCGGCCTTCAGGGCAGCCGCCAGGGCCACCGCCGTGGTGTCGGAACCACCCCGGCCGAGGGTGGTGATGTGGCCGTCATCGTTGATCCCCTGGAACCCGGCCACCACGACCACGCGGCCGGCTTTCAGGTCGGCGCCCATCTTCTTGTCGTCGATGTCCTCGATACGCGCCTTGGAATGGCTGTGATCGGTGCGGATCGGCACCTGCCAGCCGGTATAGGAGCGGGCATCAATGCCACGGCCGTGCAGGGCCATGGACAACAGCGCGATGGTGACCTGCTCGCCGGTGGACACCAGCACATCCATTTCCCGGGGGGACGGAGTGCCGCTGATCCCATTGGCCAGCTCGATCAAACGATTGGTTTCGCCGCTCATGGCGGAAACCACCACCACCACCTGATCGCCCTGCTGGTGAAAGCGCGCCACCCGTTCGGCGACGGCCTGGATGCGTTCGACGGACCCCACGGAGGTGCCGCCGTATTTCTGAACAATTAGGGCCATATATGACGTTGTTCCGCAAAAAAGGGCGCGTAAGGGTAACATTTCCGCGCCCGGTTATCATGTGAGAGGCATGTGAGGCCGGCTTTCCCCGCTGAAACGCGGCGGGCTCAGGCCTGCTCCGCCACCCAGTCGTAAACGCCGGCCAGCGCCTTGGGCAGCGCCGCCACGTCGTTGCCGCCGCCCTGGGCCATGTCCGGCCGGCCGCCACCGCGACCGTCCAGCTGACCGGCCACCTGACGCATCAGATCACCGGCCTTGAAGCGGCCGGTGAGATCCTTGGTGACACCGGCCACCAGCGCCACCTTGTCACCTTCCACCGCCGCCAGCAGGATCACCGCCGAGCCGAGCTTGTCCTTCACTTTGTCCATGGTCACCCGCAGGGTCTTGGCGTCGGCGCCGTCCACCTGGGTGGCCAGCACTTTCACCCCGGCCACCTCGCGGGCGTCGGCGGTCAGATCACCGCCGGCACCGGAAGCCAGTTTCTGCTTCAGGCGTTCCACTTCCTTCTCCAGCTCGCGCACACGGCGAGCCTGGGCTCCCACCCGCTCGGCGGCCAGTTCCGGGCTGCTCTTGAGAGTGCCGGCAATCTCCGCCAGCGCCGCTTCGTGCTGACGCACCAGCGCCAGAGCCCCTTCCCCGGTGACCGCCTCGATACGGCGCACGCCGGCGGCGGCGGAGGTTTCCAGGGTGATCTTGAACAGGCCGATGTCACCGGTACGGCCGACATGGGTACCGCCACAGAGTTCCTTGGAGAAGCCGTCGCTGCCCATGGTCAGCACTCGCACCTGGCTGTCGTACTTCTCGCCGAACAGGGCCATGGCACCGGCCTCACGGGCGGCGTCGATGTCCATCAACTCCGTGGATACCGCCGTGTTCGCCAGGATCTGACGGTTGACGATGGTTTCGATCCGCTCGCGCTGCTCCGCGCTCAGCGCCTCGCCGTGGGAAAAGTCGAAGCGCAGATAATCCGGCGCCACCAGCGAGCCTTTCTGCCGCACATGCCCGCCCAGCACCTGACGCAGCGCGGCGTGCATCAGGTGAGTGGCGGAATGGTTGCGCATGATGTTGTTGCGGCGTTCCACATCCACATAGGCGTCGACCTTGTCACCCACCTTCAGAGTGCCGGCTTCCAGCGTGCCCAGATGAACATGGGCGGACTGGCGCTTTTTGGTATCCGCCACGGCGAAGCGGCTGTCGCCCTTGACCAGCAGGCCGGTGTCGCCCACCTGACCACCGGATTCGGCGTAAAACGGCGTGCGCGCCAGCACCACCATGCCTTCATCACCGGCATTGAGGCTGTTCACGGCGTTGCCGTCCTTGTAGAGACCGACGATCTCGTCCTGATCCGCCAGCTTCTCGTAACCGGAGAAATCGGTCACCGACTCGATGGTGAGACGGTCGCTGTAATCATTGGCAAAGGCGCCGGTGCCCCGGGCCAGGGCCCGCTGCGCCTCCATTTCCTTTTCGAAGCCGGCCATATCCACGGTCAGGCCGCGCTCGCGGGCCACGTCGGCGGTCAGATCCGGCGGGAAACCATGGGTGTCGTACAGCGCGAACACCACATCGCCGGGCAGTTCGCTGCCTTGCAGGCCGGCAATGGCATTTTCCAGCACCTTCATGCCCGCGTTGAGCGTGCGGGCGAACTGTTCTTCCTCGGTGAGCAGTGCTTTTTCGATGCGTGCCTGCTCGCGCACCAGCTCCGGGTAGGCCTGGCCCATCTGTGCCACCAGCGCTTTCACCAGGGTGGAGAAGAATGGCTTGTCCTGCCCCAGTTTATGGCCGTGGCGCAGTGCCCGGCGGATGATGCGGCGCAGCACATAACCACGCCCCTCGTTGGAGGGAATCACACCATCGCAGATCAGGAAGCTGGCGGAGCGGATGTGGTCGGCGATCACCCGCAGAGACTTCTCTTCCAGATTCTGGCAACCGGTGGCTTCGGCGGCGGCTTTCAGCAGGGCCTGGAACAGATCGATTTCATAGTTGGAGTGGACGCCCTGCATCACCGCGGCGATACGCTCCAGCCCCATGCCGGTATCCACGCTGGGCTTGGGCAGCGGCTGGAGCTCACCGTCCGGCTGGCGATCGTATTGCATGAACACCAGATTCCAGATCTCGATGTAGCGATCCAGGTCATCGTTCTCGGAGCCCGGCGGGCCACCGGGAACGTCCTCGCCGTGATCGTAGAAGATTTCCGAGCAGGGACCGCAAGGACCGGTATCGCCCATTTGCCAGAAATTGTCCTCGTCCAGGCGGGAGAAGCGCTCGGCGCTGACACCCATTTCCTTGAGCCAGATGTCGGCGGCTTCGTCATCGGAGACATGCACCGTCACCCACAGGCGCTCTTCCGGCAGCCCCAGGGTGCCGGTGAGGAATTCCCAGGCAAAGCGGATCGCCTCGCGCTTGAAGTAGTCGCCGAAGCTGAAATTCCCCAGCATCTCGAAGAAGGTGTGGTGACGGGCGGTGTAGCCCACGTTTTCCAGGTCGTTGTGCTTGCCGCCGGCACGCACGCAGCGTTGCGAGCTGGTGGCACGGGTGTAATCCCGCTTTTCACGGCCCAGGAACACGTCCTTGAACTGGTTCATCCCGGCGTTGGTGAACAGCAGGGTGGGATCGTTCTCCGGCACCAGGGAGGAGGACGGCACGACCGTATGGCCCTGGCTGGCGAAGTAATCAAGAAAGGCCTGGCGAATCTCAGCGCTCTTCATATAAGGAACACGTCATTGCTGGATTGGGGGTGACCGGCAAGTATAGCGTCGTCATCGACCGGTTGCGATGGGTCACGAACACCGATAGGCATGGCCGATCAACCCTTGAGGAAAGCGGCGGAACAAGTCACCAGCACCATGATCAGCAGCAGCCCTTTGAGCCAGCCGCCGGAGACCCGGTGAGCGAAGCCCACCGCCAGACGCACTCCCAATAAAGTGCCCAGCCCCACCACCAGACCCGGCAGCCAGGCCACCTGGCCGCGCCAGACGAACACCACCAGAGCGAGGATGGTAAAGCTGGCGGTCATGGCCAGTTTCAGCGCGTTGGTGCGGCGCAGGTCATAGCGTAACTGGCCGGCCAGCACGGCGATGGCCAGGAACCCGACGCCGGCCTGGGCAAACCCGCCGTAAGCGCCGGTCAGGAACAGGCCCAGCCAGGCGGCGGGGGTACTGGCCAACGCCTTGGGCGTTTCGCCCTCCTCCGGCATCAACGTGGAGGGACGCACCACCATGATCACCGCCATTACCACCAGGGTGGTCAGCAACACCGGCTTGAGAATGGTCGTGGGCAGGAAAGAGGCGGCCACCGCGCCGATCAAGGCACCGCTCAGGGTGGGAATGAGGATGCCGGGCAGGACCTTGAACGGCACCGAGCCGTGCCGGTGGAACTGGCGCACACCTTCCACGCACTGAATCAGTACCGCCACCCGCATGGTTCCGTTGGCCAGGGCCGGGCCCATGCCACTGAGCATCAGCAGCGGCAGAATCAACAGGCCGCCACCGCCGGCCAGGGTATTGATAAAGCCGGCGATCACCCCCGAGCCAAGCAGGGCCGCCACCAGCCAGGGGTCGCCAAGATATTCCATGGGGCGGACGTCCAGGGCAGAAAACAGGAGCGGGTATTATGCCTGTTGACGAGGCGGGGCGCTTGCACGCAACAGGCTATTCGCGAGCAAGCTCGCTTCCCACAGAGAGAGAAGGGAACTACGAAGCCGCTGTGGGACGCTTGCTTGCAAGCGAATGGGGTTCGCTCGGGCATTTAGCGATATTCGCCAGCAAGCTGGCCTCCCACAGCGGCTTCGTAGCAGAAACCGTGGGAGCCACGACATAGGGACATTCGCTTGCAGGGCACCATCGAAGCTCCCGCAGCGGCGTTGTAGCGACCGCTGAATTCAGGTCTTCAAGGTGGCGCTTTGGCTCAATCCTGTTCGCGCTGCTGATCCAGGGCGTGGAAGCTTTGCTCGGCATCGAAGCCACGGCCCTGCAGAAAACGCAGCTGTTTGGCTTTTTCCTTCTGGTCCGCCGGCGGGTGCCGGAAGCGCCGGCCCAGGACTTCGCTGGCAAGGGCGAACCAGTCGCACTCGGCTTCACCCAGCGCCTCGGTAACCAGTGCCTCCCCCACTCCTTTCTGTTGCAGCTCGGCGCGAATGCGCAGCGGCCCCTGTCCCCGTTCGATTCTTGAACGGACAAAAAAACCGGCGAAACGCCGGTCATCCAGGAAGCCTTGTTCTTCACACCACGCCAGCACTTCGTCCAGCCAGGACGCCGCGCCGAACTTGCGTGTCAGTTTGGCACGCAGTTCGTGGCGGGAGTGATCCCGGCGCGCCAACAAGCTGACCGCATGCTGGCGCCCCTGGGCGGCATCGGCGGGGGCCGGGTCGCCGCCTTTACTCTTCCGTGGACTCGGGCTGGGCCGCATTTTCAGCGCTCTCTTCCGCCGGTGTACCCAGCAGGCGTGCCCGGATTTCCTTCTCGATGGCACCCGCCACTTCCGGGTGCTCCGCCAGATAATCACAGGCGTTCTGCTTGCCCTGGCCGATCTTGTTGCCCTGGTAGGCGTACCAGGCGCCGGATTTGTCCACCAGCCCCTGCTGCACGCCCAGATCCAACACCTCGCCGAGCTGGTTGATGCCCTGGCCATAGAGAATCTGGAACTCCGCTTGCCGGAACGGCGGCGATACCTTGTTCTTCACTACCTTGACCCGGGTTTCGTTACCGGTCACTTCGTCGCCCTGCTTCACCGCGCCGATACGACGGATGTCCAGACGCACGGAGGAGTAGAACTTGAGCGCGTTACCACCGGTAGTGGTCTCCGGGTTGCCGAACATCACACCGATCTTCATGCGGATCTGGTTGATGAACACCACCAGGGTGTTGGCGTTTTTCACGTTACCGGTGATCTTGCGCAGCGCCTGGCTCATCAGGCGGGCCTGCAGGCCCACGTGGGCGTCGCCCATTTCGCCTTCGATTTCCGCCTTCGGCACCAGCGCCGCCACGGAATCGACGATCACCACGTCCACCGCGCCGGAGCGCACCAGCATGTCGGTGATTTCCAGCGCCTGCTCACCGGTGTCCGGCTGGGACACGATCAGGTCGTCCACGTTGACGCCCAGTTTCTCGGCGTAGTCCGGGTCGAGCGCGTGCTCGGCGTCAACGAAAGCGCAGGTGGCGCCTTTTTTCTGCGCCTGGGCAATGACGCTCAGGGTCAGCGTGGTTTTACCGGAAGACTCCGGACCGTAGATTTCCACGATCCGGCCCTTGGGCAGACCACCGATGCCCAGGGCGATATCCAGGCCCAGGGACCCGGTGGAGATGGCTGGCATGCGCTCGCGCTTACGATCGCCCATGCGCATCACGGAACCTTTGCCGAACTGCCGCTCGATCTGCGACAGCGCCGCGGAAAGTGCTTTACCTTTATCGCTCATTGAATGACCCCTATCCGTTTATCCCTTGATTCCGTTTATTCCCTGATGATGCCGTGGCTCGCCGCTGACCGGCCTGTGCCCTGGCGAGAGCCCGCTGATCGTGGGCCGACGAGCATCCTTCGGCCTGACCCTTTGATCAGCACTGTCTATAAGGACAGCATTATGAACACTGTCCCGCGCCACTGCAACCCCCCCCCTTATCCGAGGCGGGCCAGCAGCCCTTCCAGGGCGGCGGCGATGGTAGCATGCCGGACCTGCCCACGATCACCATCGAAGAGGAAGCGCTCGGCGCGGGCCCAGTCCGGCTGCTGCGCCCAGGCGATCCACACCGTGCCCACCGGCTTATCGGCGCTGCCGCCGCCGGGCCCCGCCACACCGCTCACCGCCACCGCCAGATCCGCCCGGGAACGCCCCAACGCGCCCCGGGCCATGGCCAGGACGGTCTGTTCACTGACCGCGCCGGCACTGGCCAGAATCGCTTCCGAGACACCCAGCATGCTCTGCTTGGCCTCGTTGGAGTAAGTGACGAAGCCGCATTCGAACCAGTCCGAGGATCCGGCCAGCTCCGTCATTTCGCGGGCGATGCCGCCGCCGGTGCAGGACTCAGCGGTGGCCACGCGCAGGCCCCGTTCGCGCAGGGTGTCGGCCAATGCAGTGACCTGCTCGGGTATGGTCATGGTGACTCCTGATGTTCAGAGAAGATCAAAAAAACCGCCCTCCATGATGGCGGACTTTGCCAACGCTGCCCACCAGTGATCCAGCAAACCGGCCACAGGTTCACGGACCAGCGCCCCTGCCCCGAAGCCGCAGGGAAACAAAGGGCATCCTTCCATCGGCTTTGTTACTCTGGGCCGTAAGTAGCCCCTGGCCTTCGGAGTCATCATGAAAAAGCTCAAGAATGAGAAGGAATGGGTCAAGAAAGCCATCACACTCGGCATGGCGTACGGCGAGAAGCGGGGCGTGGTCGAGTTCGAGCCCACCGATTCGGCGGCACTGAAGCTGGAGTACATCTATCGCCTGCTGGTTCATGACAAGGTCATCCAGCCGCTGCCCGAGGATCAAGTGTCCCAGCAGTCGATCCAGCATAAGCTGGCGATCTGGGCGTCGAAACAACCCTAGGGCCTGTTCACACTATTTTCATTGCGCCTGTTGCGGCTAAAACGTCACCAATGCAGGCACGAGGAGAGAAGTTTGGTGACTCCAAATGAACGACGAGTAACGCACAGTGGTGACGTTTTAACCGCAACCCGAAGGGCTGGAGCCCTTTTTGCCTCCCGCGCCGTTGTCGGTTGCTCATTTGGAATGACCAAACCGCGCGCCCCCCGCCTTGCTGGAGGCAAAAAGGGCATCCAGCAGGCGCGATGAAAATAGTGTGAACAGGCCCTCGCCCCGCCGCCCTCTCCACCGATACAGGGACGTCACTGATACAGACGCGTCATGGCCCGGGCGTGTTCCCGCATCAGCGCCGCCGGTTCCGTGTCGAGCAGTTGCCCGTCGCGAACCCGCATCCGGCCATTGACCATGACCTGGCTGGCCAGGAAGGGCCCGCACATCACCAGCGCCGCCAGCGGATCCCGCTGCGCGCCGGCGAAGGACAGGTGGTTCATATCCACCGCCACCCAGTCCGCGCTCATCCCCGGTGCCAGATGACCGATGTCATCCCGGCCCAGCAAGCGGGCGCCGCCACGGGTGGCCAGGGCCAGCGCCTCCCGCGCCGATAGCGCGCCAGGGTCGCCGCCGAAACCGCCGCGCCCGCCCGGCGCTTCCGAACGGTAACGGGCCGGCGCCACCCGCTGCAGCATCATCGCCATGCGCGCCTCCAGGAACAGATTGCTGGAATCGTTGGAGGCGGAACCGTCCACCCCCAGCCCCACCGGCACCCCGGCGTCCAATAGCTGGCGCACCTTGGCAATGCCCTGCCCGCAACGCATGTTGGCGCTGGGGCAGTGGGTGATCCCCGTGCCGGTGCGGGCCAGCAGCGCGATTTCCTCGTCGTCGAGGAAGATCCCGTGGGCGAACCACACATCCTTACCGAGCCATTCCACCGACTCCGCGAACGCCACCGACCGCATGCCGTACTGGGCCAGGCAGTAGTCCTCCTCATCCAGTTCCTCGGCCAGGTGGCAATGCAGACGCACGCCCTGGTGGCGCCGGGCCAGCCGGGCGGCGTCCCGCATCAGCTCCGGCGTCACCGAAAACGGCGAGCACGGCGCCAGCACCAGACGCAGCATCGAGTGGCGGCCGGCATCGTGGTAACGGCCGATCAGGCGTTCCGCGTCCCGCAGAATGTCCTCTTCCTTCTCCACACAATTGTCCGGCGGCAAACCACCCTGACTTTGCCCCCGGGACATGGCGCCGCGGGCGGCGTGAAAACGGATGCCCATCTCCCCCGCCGCCTGGATCTGACTGTCCAGGCGGGCGCCATTGGGCAACATATAAAGATGGTCGGCGGCGGTGGTGCAGCCTGAGAGCAACAGCTCCGCCATGGCCACCTTGCTGCTGAGATAGATCGCCTCGTCGTCCAGCCGTGCCCAGATCGGGTAAAGCGTATTGAGCCAGGGGAACAGCGCGTCGTCCTGGGCCATCACCCGGGTGAAGTTCTGGTACATGTGATGATGCGTGTTCACCATCCCTGGCATCACCACATGGCCGCTCAGGTCCAGGGTCTCGTCCATCGGAAGGTCTGGTTTCTCCGTGCGCGGCCCGGCCCACAGAATCCGGTTGTCACGGATCAGCATGGCGGCATCGCGCCACTCGTGGTGCTGATCATCGAAGGTTGCCAGGTAGTCGATACGGTCGATCAATAAGGTCGTCATTGGTCACTCCGAAAACGCGGAAAAGGAAACAACAAAAGCGCGATTTCGGAGCGGATCAGAACAACTGGTGAGCGAAAGCGGTGCGTTGCCAGAACGGCCGGAACGGCAAGGCGCGCTGCCGGCGCACGCCGGCCACGGGGTTTTTCCTCATACCCTGCCCTCCTGATACCTGAGTCCTTCGCCATTCGCTAGCAAGCTAGCTTCCCACAGGGGCACAACGCCGCTGTAGACCTGATAATTGACAGTAAACAGCGAAAAACTGAAAACCCTCATTCTTTAGCCGCTCTGGGAAGCCAGCTTGCTGGCGAATAGACCGCGACAAGAAACGATGCAAAAACAGCGCCAGTTCAACAGCGCGGCAAAACACCGCAGTGAGTCCCATCCCCCTCGATGCTAGGCTCTGCGCCGACTTTGTCACCGTGTTTGGTGGCCGACGGAGTGCCCGGGTACTGACTTCTTGGATGGGATCATGAATACACCTTCTCACTTTTCTTCTCCTGCATTGCGCCTGATTCAACGACGGAGCCTTTGGGGCCCGGCCCTGCTCGGAGGGCTGCTTCCTTTCTCCGCTCCGGCGCTGGCCGACGACGAGCAAACCCCGCCCCTGCTGGCCCCGGTGGTGGTCACCGGCGTGGCCCCCAGCGCAGGACCGGTGATCGAGGCCAACCCGAAACAGCCGCGCCAACCCGTGCCGGCCAGCGACGCCACCGATTACCTGAAAACCATCCCCGGTTTCTCCGCCATCCGCTCCGGCGGCAGCAATGGCGACCCGGTACTGCGCGGCCAGTTCGGCTCACGCCTGAACCTGCTGGTGGACGGCGGCGAAATGATCGGCGCCTGCCCCAACCGCATGGACGCCCCCAGCTCCTACATCGCGCCGGAAAACTACGACAAACTCACCGTGATCAAAGGCCCGCAAAGCGTGCAGTGGGGCCCCGGCGCCTCCGCCGGCACGGTGCTGTTCGAGCGTGACCCGCAATACTTCAGCGAAGCGGACGCCCTGGTGGACGCCCAATGGCTGCTGGGCTCCCACGGCCGCAACGACCAGCGTATCGACGCCACCCTCGGCAACCCGCTGGGCTACCTGCGGCTCTCCGGCAACAACGCCCGCGCCGACGACTACAAGGACGGCAACGGCGACCGCGTGCCCTCACGCTGGAAGAAATGGAACAGCGACGTGGTGCTCGGCTGGACGCCCAACGCCGACAGCGTCATCGAACTGAGCGCCGGCAAAGGCGACGGCGAAGCCCGCTACGCCGGCCGTGGCATGGACGGCAGCCAGTTCAAACGGGAAAGCCTGGGGATGCGCTTTGAATTCCGGAACCTGGGTGCCGTGCTCGACCAGATCGACGGCCGCGTCTATTACAACTACGCCGACCACCTGATGGACAACTACAGCCTGCGCACCCCGTCCGGCACCGGCATGATGGCCAATCCCATGGCCGCCAACGTGGACCGCCGCACCCTCGGCGGCCGCTTCAAGGTCACGTGGCGCGGCCAGAACTGGGAAGCGCTCGCCGGCATCGACGCCCAATCCAGCGAACACCGGCAACGCAGCGCCATGGGCGTGGACGCCTACCGAGGCGAAGCCTGGGACAAAGACGCGGACTTCCATCAGTACGGCGCCTTCACCGAAGTCACCCGTGCCGTCAGCGACAACGGCCGCATCGTCGCCGGCGCCCGCCTGGACCGCAACGAAGTACGCGACTTCCGCGACGCCGCCGACAGCGCCACCGCCGGCGACACCCGCGGCGACACCCTGCCCAGCGGCTTCCTGCGCTATGAAGCGGACCTCAGCCAGAACACCAACTACTACGTGGGCATCGGCCACGTGCAGCGCTTCCCCGACTACTGGGAACTGTTCTCCCCCGGTAGCGGCCCGGCCGGATCGCTTAACGCCTTCGACGCCATCGAACCGGAAAAAACCACCCAACTCGACATCGGCAGCCAATACCGCAACGGCAACCTGGAAGCCTGGACCTCCGCCTACGTCGGCCAGATCAACGACTACATCCTGTTCACCTACCAAAGCGGCATGATGGGCTACAGCACCGACGCCGATAACATCGACGCCCACATCGCCGGTGCCGAAATCGGCGCCCGCTACCGCTTCACCGACAACCTCAGCGGCGACGCCACCCTCGCCTACGCCTGGGGCCGCAACCGCGACGACAGCGAACCGCTGCCGCAAATGCCGCCGCTGGAAGCCCGCTTCACCACCACCTACGAACAAGGCAACTGGAGCGCCGGCGCCCTCTGGCGGCTGGTCGCCGCCCAGCACCGCACCACCAACAACAAAGGTAACGTGGTCGGCCGCGACCTCGGCGACAGCAACGGCTTCGGCGTCTTCTCCCTCAACACCGCCTACCGCGTCAACCACCAATTCACCGTCAGCGCCGGCATCGACAACCTGTTCGACAAAGCCTACGCCGAACACCTGAACCTCGCCGGCAACGCCGGCTTCGGCTTCCCCGCGGACACACGCATCAACGAACCGGGCCGGACGTTCTGGGGCAAAGTGGATTGGCGGTTCTGACCTTTCCGTTTTAGGGAGGGTGTGGGAAGCTTGCCGGGCGGCGCTCCGCTTGCAAGCGAATTCTTTAATGTTTCCATTCGCCGGCAAGCCGGCTTCCCACAAAGGACGACAAGCCGCTGTGGGAAGCTAGCTTGCTAGCGAATACGCCCTTATCCAATCCTCCTACAGCTGATCAGGCTCTCGCCCCTCAAGCCATTGCCACCGTCGGAATCATGTCCCAAACCTTGCCATCCAGCGTTCGCCCGTTTGCCTTTTTGTTACGGAGCTTGCCGTCTTCGCCCCACGCCCCCCACTGCTTGAAGAAAAAGTCCACACCGGCCCGTTCGCATTGGTCACGTATGGATAAAGCCCATTCTTCCTTCATGGGGCGGGCCCCATGACCCGACTCCCCGCCGACAATAACCCAGTGGATGCCTTTCAGCTTTAACCGGCCCAACCCTTCAAGAAGCGGTTCGATCGATAAGAACCGCGTTTTTGCCTTGATCGCCAGAAGATCTGGAATGCGAGGCTTGCCATACTTTTTGTCTTCCACGGACACACCAAGCCAGGCATTCTCCGGAACCGGTCGGGTCAGAAAATAATCACGCATATTCCCACTGCGCTTCGTCAATATCTGATAGATGTGCTGCGGGGTCGCACGAATAACGTCCATCACCTGATCAATAAAGGCCTCTGGCACGCCATCCTGAAACAGGTCGCTCATGGAATTGACGAAGTACATGGTGGGTTTGCGACGCTGAAGGGGCTGATTCAAGCGCTCGGGAACCAGACTAAGCTTGAATCCATTCTCATAACCGGGTGCACCCATCGCCTGCAGGCGTTTCGCCATGGTTTCCGCATAGCAATGCTTGCAGCCAGGAGACACCTTGGTGCAACCAGTCACCGGATTCCAGGTTCTTTCCGTCCATTCGATTTTGCTCATGGCACATCACCACCTACATCCTCTTCGATAATATGGGAGACCGCCTTCTCGGCCAGTCCCCACGCTTTCGGCTCCGGATTGGAAACAGCGAAGAAGAACAGGAAGAGCGGCCTCCCTTTGTTTTTTAGCAAAACCGGTTTTGCCACATAAGGGAATAGCTCGCCCAACCTCGCCCTCACCCATTTCTGCAACTCATCCACATTGGTCCTTTTCGCCACAGGCGTCGGATCACCATCGCCGAAAAGATCACCGATCATCGGCAAATCAACCGGCTTGTAAAGCGCTTCCTCCCACCTGTCCGTACCGAGAAGCCGATTCAGCGTCTCACGCCACTCTGGCCTGATCCGGTCCCCACCTCGAGGCATCATCCGCAGAATGACAGAAATGGGAAACAGCAGCCAAAGGTCGACCTTTTCTGTTATCGCCACATGCTCCAACGTGGACCAGTCAAGCTGGGTACTGTATGGGTCGAGGAACAGGATCGCGCGATCCCGCCCACTCAGACTTGAGCAGAAAGCAGGCACAAAGGCATTGGCATCCTGTTGATATATCTCGATCTCTTTGTAGGGATGCCGATCCCTGATAGCCTCAAGTTCCGCGATGTGAGCCGGGTTCAGATCATTGAAATGATACTGGTGAAAAGCGGGATCAACCGAAAGCGCCACCTCCACCGAGCCTTTGAAGTCTTCATAGGGAATCAGCATATCCTGACTCTCCACGGTAGCCGGCGAATGGGAGCCGGTACCAGCAAAGGCGTCCGCATAATGCAGTTTAAAGGGCTGGTTCTTGAGTGCGGTAACGTAGAAACGCAAGTACGCTTCCAGAATCGTCAATTTCTTCCTAGTCCATATACCCCCAAATTGGTGTTTCATGTTTCCTTACCCCCCAAGCCATAAAACTGTCCATATGGTCAGTTTTATAGCTCTGCCAAATGGCATTGTCCACCCTTGAGGCTTGGGCGATAAGCGTTCGGCGGATCCAACTTCCACGCCCTGCGATTGGCGCCCGCATGCCACTAGCATGCGGGGGAGAGGTGTAACTCATGCCGAGCAATCGATACAGCTGGGGGAAAGGTGGAGTACATACAAAACACTCAGCGGCGTAACAACCCCTCCGACACCCGAAGAACCCGTTATGCACAAGGCCGTCTCGTTCAAGCGTCCTTACCCACTACAACGAGCTCCATTAACTGATCTAGATAATATGAGTCAGACATAAAGAGCACGTGCTTTTCACGCAGCTCCTCTGCCGTCATGCCCCAATGGCTAGTGATCCACTCACGCGTGGTGCTGGAAGGGGCCAGAATGACGCTTTCCAGCTCGACGTGCTCACTCTTCAGGCGCCGTTCCACATCCTTGATACGCTCGCAGAACTCGATCTTCTCGTCCTTCGGCCCGGTATGGCGGAGCCCATGAGGGTCAACGAAAACGATGCGCTGCCGGTCGTCCTGCACATGCCAGAGGATGAAGTCAGGGTAGAATCCACCCGCCTCGAAGAAGCCAATGCCCTGCTTCACCAGGTTACGTAGCAGGTAGAGCTGCTCACCACGTTCCGCTATCGCCTGCTGATTTCGCTCCAGCCAACCTTTGAGATCTTCGACAAAGCGGAACTCGCTGTCGTTCAGGGCAACGGGTTCGACGCGGATACGGCTGTCTTTGCCCAGGTGCAACAGCGGGTTGTAAAGATGAGCGCCGATCTGAACGGCGCTGATGCCATTGGATTTGGACGAACGATAGAGCGCCTGACGCTGCTTCTCGATGGCCTCCTTCATCTGCTTGATGTCGTCGATCAGCGCCGATTCGCTGCCGTCGACGATCAGCTGATACTCCCTGGTATCCGGCAAGTTGCCACGGGCATCCTCGAGCGCGATCAGCTCCATGCGCGGCTCCAGGTAGGCTCGGCGGTGGTAGTTGAAGACCCGGTCCATCAGCAGCGACAGGAGCTCCAGCGCCATGCTCTGGTAGCGCTGGAAGTTGTCGGCATGCAGCTTCCACTGGTCCTCGGGAACCAGCAGCCTGTACCACACCTGGCTCTTCAGCAGCGCCGGGAACCGGCTGGCATCGATCAGCAGGTTGGCGTAGCCGCGGGATCGCCTGTAACGCTCCAAGTCTCGCCCTAGGGCAGCCATATCCAGGAACAACAAGCGCTCGTCATCGAAGTAGCGCTCGTGCTGCTTGGCCTCACCAGGCTTGGCCATTACGTCCTTCAGGCCCGTGGCCTGCAAGCTTTCGACCCGAGGGTAGCGATCGAGCTCTACCTTGCGCTCCTTGAGCACGATATCCGGCGTCAGGCCCAGCTCATGGTGGAAACCGCTACCGCCGGTAGCCACAGGATGTCCGAAGCGCACCAAGGGGCCGTCGCGGTGAAAGCTATAAGACTGCTTGGTGTCCTGTCGGACCTTGGGACGCAGCATCTTCAACGACTTGCCAACGTCCTCCATCACGTTCAGCTTGAGTGTATGGATCTCGGGCTGGTCGTTGCCCGGCAGGCCCTCGTCCTCCAGGAAATCCCGGAAGGTCGCCATGAAGTCGGCGCCGACGCCAAAGACGTTGAGGGTCTCGAGCAAATAGAGGTGCTTGGGAGCCAGTACCGGATCGAGCCGACTGGAGCGCATCAGGCTCATGTCACGGCCTTTCAAGCGTACGCCACGACCGAACAGCTGGATGATCTGCGAGCCTTCCTTCTTGCCAGTGTTCATAAGGCCCATACTGGAGACACGCCAACAGTTCCAGCCCTCGATGAACTTCTTGGAGCCGATCAGTAAGTTAACCGGTGAGCTGTCGCGAGTGACCTCGGCGAAGATGGGATTGGCCAGCTCCGACTTCCGGACTTGCAGGTGCAGGATCTTGCGGCCATCAAGGTGCTCAGCCAACCCCGGCGCATCGCCCACGTTGATCAGGCCGAAAGGTTTCTCGGCCTCTCCCACCTTCAGCAGAAGCTCGCCAGAGTCACCAGTGATACGATCTACGTTCAACGTGCCACCGCCCGGGGCATGGAAGGTATGAGTAAGGATGTCCCGGTAGAGCTCTTCGACGGTCGGTCCTTGAGCCTTGACCCAGGGGAAGCTTCCCGAGAAGATCTCGTTGCCTTGCTTGTCTATCAGCCCGGTAGTTGCTGCGTCACCTTCATAGACTGCGCTGAGCGCCCGGCGGGCTTCATCCTTCTCCCCGAGGAACCAAGCCAGAAAGCCCAAGACCTGGGCGATATCGGAAGCACGGTCCTTGTAGTTCTTGGCAGTCTCCTTGCTGCCATCGTCCTTGACCACACTGGCCCCGACGAATACCCATAACGGAGCAGCCAGATTCCACTGGGTTAGGTGGCCATGCTCCTCCTGGTAGTAGCGCTGTTGCTGATAGAAAGCCAGCAGTGCCGCCGTGAGGTAGGTGTAGCGTTGCTGTGTCTCCCTCTCCGGCAGGTTGAAGATTCGATAATCCTTGCCGTAACCATCTTCGTAGAAATAGCGGTAGCCATAATCGAACAGGATGCTCTTGGCGTAGGTCTCCTCCACCGCGACATCCTTGGCGGCAACCACGGCCTCCTTGAAGGTGGCCGAATATTCGAAGGTGAAACCACGCCCGGCCAGCTTGTTGCGATGAGACAGCCACCCCATCTCTTCGCTCGCCGATCCCAGTCCGCGGTGCCCTTCGTCGACGAGCAGCAGGTTAGCGTCTCCGAAGCTGTCCACCGCCATGGTCTTCTTACCCTGCTCAATGCCGAGCTTGGTAATCTCGGTCACGGCAACACGGCTCAGCGATTTCCGGTCGCCGCTGAAGAGGTCTCCACCGTCCTGGCTCAGGCGCTCCGCTTCCAGGCTGGAATCACGGCACTCCAGAAGGTGCTGCTCACTGAGCCGTTCGTTGGGTGTAATCAGAATGATCTGGCCGTAGTCGGCGATACGGTGATGCTTACGAGCGTAATGCCGGAACTGACGCACATTAGTGTGCATCAGCAGGGTCTTGCCGGAGCCAGTGGCGTTTTGCAGACACAGTTTATTGAGATCATCGTCCTCATAAGGGCCTATGCCTGTCTGGTAGCCCTGCCCCTGCCAGAACCTATTGAACCGTTCGACCTGCCGGTTGAGGCTGGCCTTGAGCACCTCACGATCGCGGAAGTACTCGTGGAGGTAGATCTCCACGAACAGCAGAGTCAGCCACTGAAAGTACTTCCAATCGACCTCAATCTCACGCTGTTGATTGAGGGCATCGGTATGTTCGACGATGTTGGCGTCGAAGCGCTTCAAATCCTCCTCACCATACTTCCAGGTGGGCTGATAGCTACCCAGCAAGGCATGGAGATAGTGGTGGTGGCGATCACCGGTCAGCCCTGGATCACTCTCCTTTAGCGTCTTGCTGAGCAGGGTAATCGGGCGTACCCGGCTGCCGCTGTCCCGGTACTGCTCCAACGGGTCGATACCGAAGCGCGTCAGCACCCATTGGTTGAGTATCAGCTTCTTGAGAAAATCGCTCTTGGCACTGAGCTGCTTGATCTTGGTTTGGCGTGGCCTCCTTGCCATCAATGCGACTCCCGGCCCTGATCGTCCTGCTCCTCAATCAGATTTGTCGGCGCATCCTCACCCACCTGCACGGGCTTGCCGTCTTGCCAGATCACGGCGTACTGGCCAAGGCGACGCTTACGTTCCAAGGTGTCAGCGACTGCGATACGGAGGCTATCGAGCATCTCCTGGGTGTCCGATGCCAGCTGAGTCAAAGCCGTATATCCTTGACGAGTAAGTTGTAGTGAAGCATAAACGCTGTCTTGCCTGCCCCATTGGAGACCAGCAACGATCCAGTAGGTAGACGCACTGGTTTCAATCCTCATCATCACACCCCTCCCACATGCGGGCATGGAAGGTCTCTTCCAGGCTGTGCACTCGGCTACGCGCATTGCCGGTCAGGTTCAAGCCGTGCGGGCCGTTGATGTAGATGGCATCGAACTCACTGTCGGTGGTGCCGATCTTGTACTTTTCCAGCAGTGCTTCCAGCACCGCAGCATCCTTCTCGGGGTCGTCAGTCAGCTTGCGCCACACCACCAACACCTTGGCCAGGTCCTCGTCGCTGCCCGGGATACGGCGCACGTGTCCTTCCACCTTGCGAATCCAGTAGGCGCCATCTTCATTCTCTCGCAGGCCTTCTGCCTTGAGTCGCGTGTTCTGGTCCTCCGGCAGCTCGGGGTCTTCCTCGCGCTTGAAGCGGGCAATATAGGTGCGCGGCTTGTCGAGGTGAGTGACATGCAGGCCGATCAGCCAGTTGAACGTTTCGACCAAGTCGACGTTCGTTTCACGGGTCTCGTCGCTGCCGGACTGCTTGACCTTCAGCGTGTAGCCTTCGGGGTCACGGAACCATTCGGTGTTGAGCAGACTGGCCGAGCCACGGGTTTCCACGTCAAGCAGGTACTTGAGAGTATAGTCACGACGCAGCTCCGGGTTCTGCTCCATCAGCGCGTCGCGTTGAGGGTTATCTTCTAGCTCGAGGTTGTTTAATGTGTCGTCGTAGCTTTCAAGACGAAAGTATTTAAAAGCATGAGACAGCCCCCCAAATTTACCATGGTCATTCTTTTTAGGGGTCTGGTCCTTCCAGCTCGATGAGTAAACTGCCTTATGGATTCTAGGCTTCATCACCGTGTCAAAATGTTCACCCATTTCGATCAAACCGTATCTAATCTTTTTACCGCTCTCCCTGCTTTCCTCAATGACCCCATGGGCAGTTGATCCAGACCCAGCAAAATAATCCAAGATGAATTTGGAATCTTTTACAATAGATGCGACATGCCGCATCAACCCTATAGGCTTAGGGTAGTCTGGATATGGGACACCCATGTGATCAAGAAAAGAGCTGGTAGACTGTGTTGTACCCACCTTTTGTATCAACGAAGTTATATGACCATGATCTTTGCTTCTTTTTTTCTTTGACTCAATTGCACCATTTTTTGTCAAGTAGAACACTGTCTCTTGACCTTTGTTGTCATACACCGGCTTCAATCCGGACTCAATAAACTGTAGCAGTAAAGATTTTGAGCTCCACCCGGACCTTGCTTTGACCTCATGAGCAAGCTTCCAATCATTGACTTCCACATCAGTACTGTACTTTGGCCATGTTACATCGTCACTTTTTAGAAAAAAGGCCTTCTCATTTGATGGAAAGCCTACTGGAAGAATGACATCGCCAGGTGGATTTTTGGGACCATTTTTTACTATTGTGTTAACAATGCTATCGTTAAATAGCTTGCTATTTTCACTAGCCCAACCCTCTATTGCACTTGGGTAAGGAAGCTGATCTCTATTCTTTGAATAAAACAAAATGTACTCATGCGCAAGTTTTACTTTGGCTTGATTGTCAAAATTCCCATCTGTTTTCCAAACAAACTCGCTAACAAAATTGCTTTCATCAAATATATCCTCGACGACCCTAGACAAGTTTTTAAACTCATTCTCATCACAACTAGAGAAGAAGCCGCCGGTGTTCCTTAAAAAATCACGAAAACTGGAAATTCGATCATGGACCATTGATAACCAGCTAGATGACCGGTATCCATCTTTGTAAACAAAGTCATCTTTCCCTGTGTTATAGGGCGGGTCAATGTAAATTGTATCAACTGACCGTCGGAGGCTACTAGCCATGAGCCTAGATGCATGGAATGAATCTGATTGAACTAAAATTCCGTCTAAGAAATCACTATCTCCATACGACAAACTAGCAATCTCATATTTCAGGCTCTTTGGGAGCAAGGCCGTATCAACCATGAGAAACCGATATTTCTCATGTTTTACAAGCTCACTAACACCCTTGCTGCTCAAATCACGATCAAGTTCATCCAAGTTTATAGCGTAAATATTCTCCCATTGCTTACGCTGCAATATTTGCTGAAAAACTTCACACAAAATCTCTTCATTTCCTTCAAGCCTGTCAAGCGTGAGACAGTAATCGACCTCTTTAACAAACTTCCTCTTGAGCCAAAGCCTCTTCTGAAAACCCTCTAACTGCGCCAAAAAAACGATGATGCTCTTGGCAACCTTGCGCAACACCTGAATTTTCTTTAGTTGCTGCTCTACGACCAGCAAACCGGCATTGTCGATATCATCCAGCCGCAGGATCTCATTCTTGATATAGAAATCCAGCTCACGAGAGAGAAACCCACCCAAGTCCTTGTGGATAAAATAATCCATGGTGTTGCGGGCGGTATACTGTTGCAGGTACTTGCCCAACAAGGTGCGCTCTTTCTGCTTGTCCGTCGGCGCCCGGGTAGCCAGCCCTTCCCGATAGACAGCTACACCATCGATGGTACGCAGCGCCGCCATGATGACGTTTTCGGCCTCCTCGAGCCGCTTCTTCTGCCAAGTGCCACTCTGCCCTGTCTTTTCCGGGTCGGGCCGGTACTCGAACTGCAGTGCCAGGTCAGCGCCCTCCAGGCGCACCGGCTCGTCGTGATGGATGATGAAGAAGCGCTCGGTGCTCGCCTTCACATCATTATGCTCACCTTCGGTGGCGTCCACCACACGGCAGTGCACCTTGAGTGCCGCATCCACCGAATCGAAACCTAGGCCAGCCTGGGCAGCCGAACCCTGCAGCTTTTTCAGGGCCTCGTTGAGGTTGAAAGTGAAGTTGGCCAGCGTCTCGGAGGACTTGACGTAATACTGGTCCTTGTTGGCCCAGTGGAGGTAGACCTCCCGCCCATCGTAAGGCACCGCATAGGGGGCGGCACGGCTGTCATTCTCGGCGACGTGGTGGCGACGACTCATGAAGTCGCCTTTGTCGTAGTAGCGCGAGAAGAAGCGATAGAGATGGTCGTAGATGTCCGCCGAAGCGTTCTGCTCTCGCTTGGCGACATCATAGGCGGCCCGCGCCTGCTTCACCGCCGGGGCGCTATCTGGGTCCGGGGCGCCCAGCTCTTCGGCCTGATGCCGCTTCTCCTCGATCTCCTGACGCATCGCTGCCAGCTGCTGCTCGCCCTGCTCGGTAAACGCCTCCTCGATGGCCTTGGCCAAGTCTTCGCGGATGAACCGAGAGAGCTGATCGCTCTTGGCGTGCATGATGCGATAGAGCCCGAAATCCAACTCGGGCTTGTCGAGCTGGAACAGCTCATGGAGCAGCTTGATGAAGCGTTCCTTGTGACCGTCGACTGTTACTACATTCATTGGGGAATCCCATTCATCCCTTGCAAAGATTTTAAAAATCAATGCGATATGCGCAAAGCGGGGCCGAGCGATAGGCTCAGCCCCTGTTGATTCGTTTGCCAGAATGATACCGGCCGGCAGGCCTCCACGTCATGTCCTGCGCGGATTCATGCAAGCTCCCAGCGTATCCGGAACAAGCGATGCGTCTGGCTCTTGCGGTGCATCTGGCGCTCCAGGGCATCGATGAGCGCATCGCGCTTCTCCTCGATCTCGTCCTGCACGTCGAATATCGCCTGACGGTCGCGGCGCTGCTGACGCTCAAGCGACTTGAGCGCTTCCTGGGCAGCCTTCTGCTCCTCAAGGGTCTCGGCGGTGCGTGAGCGGCGCTTGGCATCCTTGATCTTGGCCCGCGTGTCCTCCAGTTGCGCTTCACTGGAAGCGACCTGATCATCGGCCCAGGCCTCCAGCTTGTCGCGCTCGCGCTGGAAGTAGCTGTGATTCTCCTCAAGCACACGGCTAAGGGTGGCATCCAGCTGCCGTTTGGCCAGAGCAAAGAGCTCCTGAGGGGGGGCGGGTGCGCTATCGGGCACTACCTCAGCCGTCACATTGAAGACTCGCTCACAGGCCTCCTGGTCAAGGTGTGTGCCATCGTCAGCCAGGGCAGTGAAGACCAGGTGCTCCTCATGCTGGAAGCTGTCCAATTCGAGCAGATTCAGCTCCAGCCATCCACTGCGGGTGGTGAGCTGTTCGAGTACCGAGATTCGCAGCGGGTGATCGGACAGCTGAAAGCGCAGGGTGGCGACCGGCGTTTCCCGGCGGCGGCCGCTATCGAGGACATGCTCGCCCAGCGGATGTGTCAGCCGATAGATGTGGGCATGCTCGGGCGGTTTGATACCCTTCCCCTTGCGAATCAGCCAGTAGTCACCGGCGGGCACGCTCTCTACCGGAGAGGCTTCCAAGTGAAAGGTCAGACTGCTATCGCTGAACTTGGCCTGCTCCGCCAGGCAGTGGCGGGTCAACTTCCAGAACAGCTTGCCGGTGCGGTCGAGCTGAGCCTCGGCCTTGTCGCGCTGAACGCGCAGCAGGTCGTGGATTTGTTCATCGAAATGCTCGAGCAGCTTGCTCTCCGTCTCCTTCATGCGGGCATCGATATCCGCCTCCAACTGCTCACGCAGTTCGGCGAAGGCCGTTTCGATGGCGGTCGGCGTGCGGCAAGTGGCATAGATGGCGGCAATGCGCTTCTCCACATCCACGCCCGACTCCAGCCGTCCGAGAATTTCATCGGAAGCGCCGAACAGGCCATCGAACAGCTGGAACTTCTCGCTCAGCAGCTCGAGCACACGCTTGTCGGCCTCGTTGCGCTGGTTGAGAAAGTTGACCACCACCACATCAAACTGCTGGCCGTAGCGGTGACAACGACCGATGCGCTGCTCCACACGCTGAGGATTCCAGGGCAGGTCGTAGTTCACCACCAAGTTGCAGAACTGCAGGTTGACCCCTTCGGCAGCCGCCTCGGTAGCGACCAGGATCTGCGCCTTATCTCGGAAGTGGTCGATGATAGCAGTACGGCGGTCGATCGCAGGACTGCCCGTCACTCGGTCGCTGCCAGCATGCTCCGCAAGCCAGCGTTGATAAATGCCCGTCACCCCAGGGCTGTTGTTGGTGCCGCTGAAGGTCACAACCTGATCAGCAAAGCCGTGCCGCTCCAGAAATCGGCTTAGGTACTCAAGAGTACGCCGGGATTCGGTGAACACTACTGCCTTGCGCGGTGCCCCCATATCATCCATTCGGGAAAAGCCTGTTTCCAGCGCGGTAACCAGTGCATGGGACTTGGCATCCTCGTGAATCCCCCGAGCCAGGCTCAGATACTGCTCTATTTCGGCGATCTCACCCTGTAAGCGAGTGGGATGAACCTCCTGTTCCAGATACCGGGCACCGGCCTCCTCCACTTCATCTGCTTCCGCAGTTTCCAACAGCTCATCATCGAGCGACTCATCGGCCAGCAGCCGCTCCAGCCAGTCTTGTTCAACCTGGTGATGGTTCTGCAACGACTCGAGTCGCTCCTTGAGGGTCTCTAGCGTCTGGATAATGGCCGTGGTAGAGGACGCCAGCAGCTTGCGCATAACCAGTGTCACAAGGTGGCGTTGTCGCGTGGGCACGCCATAGCTGTCCTCCCGTGCCAGATAGCCGGATACCAGATGGTAGAGACGCTGCTCATCCTGGGACGGGGTGAAGGGTATCGTCAGCGCCTTGCGCTCAGTGTACTGCACGTACTCCAGCACCTGGCGGCGGAGGGTGCGTTTGGCAAATTCATTTAGCCGGCGTCGCACCCCCTCGATGTCATTACCACCACGCATGAACTGGCGGCGGAAGCTGATCGCGTCGCCAAATAGCTGGTCATCGATCACTGTGGAGAGGCCGTAGAGTTCGAGTAATGAGTTCTGCAGTGGCGTAGCCGTGAGCAGCAGCTTCCGGCTGCCGGCGAAGGCACGCTTGATGGCCTGCCCGGTGCGATGACTCTCACGGTGGGCGTTACGCAGCTTGTGGGCCTCATCGATTATCACCAGATCCCAGGGGATGGTGCGCAGCTGTGGCTCCAGCTTGGCCGCGAAATGGTAGGACATCACGCTGATGACGTCCTGATCCAGCGGGTCGTAGATCCCCTGATCACGCCGATGCTTGTAGGTGCGAGCATCGAGAACCTGGGTGGGCAGATGGAATTTTTCGGCCAGCTCGGTTGCCCACTGCTTGCGCAGGGCTGCCGGTGCTATGACAATCAAGCGGCGCCGACGCTCCGCCCAGTACTGGCAAATAACCAAAGCCGCTTCAATGGTCTTGCCGAGCCCCACCTCATCGGCAAGCAGCACGCCTTTGGTCAGCGGGTTCTGTAGGGCAAACAGGGCAGCATCAATCTGATGCGGGTTGAGGTCGATAGAAGCATCGAACAAGGATGTTGCCAATCGATCAACATCACCGCCTCGCCGCTGACGAGTCAGCTCATAGGCGAAGTACTTGGCGTGATAGTCCGTAATGCTCTCATTTGTCATCCTTCTTCCCCTACTCTATTGCAATAAGCGAACTCGCCATTAAAAGCCGGACATCTCATCGGCTCGGAAGTTAATCTAAAAATATTGCCGACTGAAAACACGAGTTGACCTTTTCCCTACTTTCCATGTCACCATCTAGCATAGCGTCTATGGCCTCTTCTCGTGCCAAATCAGCAATCCGCCAATGACCAGGACCACCGCATCGCCCAGTGCCAAACTGAATACTGACGCCCGACCTGCCAGTCAGCGGTATGACGAAATCGAGCCCCTACGTCCTTTTATCTATCTGAACGTTCTGTTCCAAGCCACGCCGATACTGGGAGATCTCATATCATCTGTCATTCGTATCAAACAGCGGGATAACTGACCTCCTCCCTAAAACACCCCAGGTGGCGCCAACGTGGATGCTCTGATTGCTCTAGGTGCAGATACGGCTGAAGACGATGGTGAGTGCGGCAGGGTTGTTCTTTTTGGGGCACGCAAGGACAGATTGTCCGGGTAGCCGTGACGCTCCTGGCGTTGTCGGGTTTTCAGGTTGTGGTGTCGGCTTTCCATGTTGCTGTCCCTTCTTACCATGCCGTCCCCAATCGCGGCCTGGCGGCGCCTTTCTGGCGCGGGGCTTTTCGTTGTACGAGTGTGAACTTTATCACATACGTTGGTCTGAGCCAGTCCGGCGGCTCCCACTTTCTTATTACTTCCTCGTGCTCCCACAGCAAGCCCCCCCTGATATCAAAGCGACGTCGCTCTCTGGACAATCAACCTATGACTTTATTATGGTCATGCCAATACTGACTACATGAACATGTCGTCTTTTGGGTTATATCGCTTTTTGCCGCACTTTGGGGAGGCGGGAAGATGGCGCGCACTACTGGACAGAACGCGGGGAAGTGGCCTCTGCGTTGGGATTTGTTGCTGCGGTATCGGTTGATCGAGGTGATCGCTCTTTGGGAGGGGCGGTTGACCACCAATCATCTGCAGCGGGCGTTCGGGATCGGGCGGCAGCAGGCCAGCAAGGACATCAATCAGTATTTGTCCGAGCACGCGCCGGAGAATCTGGTCTATGACCGTTCCTTGAAGGGTTACAAGCCCTCCCCTGAGTTCGAGCCCCGGTTTACGCGCGGGGTGGCGGACGAGTATTTGCAGATGATGCACGCCCGGGAGGATTTGAGCTGCGCCTTCGAGGCGCTGGACGTGCGGGAGCTGAATACGGAGGTGTTGTTGCCGCCCCGGCGGGATCTGCGCCCGGCGGTGTTGCGCCCTATTCTGCAGGCCTGCCGGGAAGGACTGCGGGTGGAGATTCGTTATGCGTCCCTGCGTAATCCGGTGCCGGAGGAGCGGGTGATTCAGCCGCATACAGTGGTGCACAGCGGGCTGCGCTGGCATGTGCGCGCCTGGTGCGAGAAGAACTCTGCGTACCGGGATTTCGTGTTGAGCCGGATCGAGGATGATCCGGAGCCGGTTACCGAGGCGTGGCAGGGAGCCGACGAGGATGAGGCCTGGCAGACCCCGCTGACCCTGGAAGTGGTGCCGGACCCGCGTCTGGACGCCCGCCAGCAGGCGATGATCGCCCGGGATTACGCCATGGAAGACGGCCGTTTGCTGATTCCCTGCCGTGCCGCGCTGGTGAATTACGTGGTGCAGCTGCTGCATTTGGACGTGGCCGATAATCGGGCGCCGGAGGCGCAGCAGATCGCGTTGGGGAATCGGGAGGCGGTGGCGGCTTGGTTGTGGGGGGATGGTGGGGGTGGCTGAAGTGGAGGTGGAGAGTAATTTCATTCGCCAGCAAGCTGGGCTCCCACAGCGGCTTCGGGTTGAAGCCATTGCCGGATTGCTGAGGATTATGTGTAGCGGGAGACCATGCCTAGCAGGCCGCGGCCAGCCTCCCCACTCAATTCCGAGTCTTGCGCTTATTTTTTGATCAATGCCCGCCACCGTTCCCTTCACGGCGAACTACCGAGGAATCCTCGGGTGCCAACATAGCTCTGAACATCCGGGCAGGCCAGCAGGCAGCCGCCGTCGATTGCCGGTATCATCGGCCCTTATTCCAACGCTTTATTGCAACCCTTTAGCTGACGCCATGTTTTTCACCGAAGACCGCCATCAATTCTTCAAGCCGCTGACCGGCAAGTACCGCGAGCAGGTGGCCGAGTGTCTGCGCCTGTTGCACGAGCGTCTGTACAGCGCCCAGGCCGATTATGGCGAGTCGCTCAAGCGCGAGCAGGTGCTGGATGTGTTCAGCGAGGCGCTGGAGCGGGCGCCCTTGCTGGAGGGCGGCGATGAGGACGGCGGCCGCTTCCGCAACAATCGGGAGCAGGCCGCCTGGATTCTCAATACGCTGGTGGAGCATGGCTGGCTGAAGCGGGACAAGGACGAGGCGTCGTTTCAGTCCACCTATCCGTTCAGCCGCACCGGGCGCCTGTTCACCCAGACTCTGGCGGAGGTGGACGGCCGCGGCATCCGCACCCGCCATCGTAATACCCGCAATACGCTCAATGCGCTGGCCGCGTTTCTGGATCGCGGCGAGGTCTATGATCTGCTCGACGCCCATGAGCATTCCGAGCGCATCATCGCTGATTTCACCGACATCATCGCCGAGCTGGAAGAGCGCAAGCGGGAGCTGGTCAAGGAAGTGGAGGCCCAGCAACTGGTGCAGCAGGCCAGCGACCAGTTTTTCGAGTTCATGGAGAAGCGCTTCCAGCCGGACGTGGCGATCCGCATGTCCGCCGACAGTGTGGAAAAACATCGCGACCGCATCCAGAACACGATTGAGCGCATCCGCCGCAAACCCACGGACTGGAAGCGCAACGCGGAGCTGGAGCTGCGGCGGCTGGCGCCGGATCTGGTGATCAACCCGGAAGGCTCGGTGTTGTGGCAGTTGCTGGACAGCATCGAGACCCGCATGCGCGGCGCCGCCGAGATCATGCTGCCGGCCCTGCGCCGGACCCTGCAGGGCTTTACCCGGCGGGCGGACATTATCATCCGCCAGCTCAGCTATCTGCACAGCCAGCAACACAGTGACATTGTCGGCCTGTGCCGGGAGCTGTCCGAGCTGGATGATGCCACCACCGCCAAACGCCTGGAGGCCGCCGGGCGCGCCATGGCCCATTTACGTCTGGGGCTGGTGGATCCGGCCCAGAACCGGCTGCGCGAGCAGCGGGAAAAACGGCAGGTGCAAAGCCGCATGGCTCAGTTGGACGCGCCGGACCCGGCCACGCTGCGCGACCTGGCGATTCAACAGTTGCTGGAGAAGGCGTTCAGCATCCACGGCGAAGGTCTGCGTGACTATTTGCGCCAGGCTCTGGGCGCCAGCCGCCGCATCGACAACCGCGACCTGCCGGTGAATAACGCCACCGATCTGCTGGCGCTCAGCCATGTGATCGAGCTGGGCAGCGCCGACCATCGGGCCAGTGGTTTCCGGCTGCGCATCGAACCCACCGACCCCATCGTCGGCGAACGCTATTTCGGTCGCCGCGATGGTTTCTTGCTGGAACTGGAACACGATGACGATACGTGACGCTTTGGCCGAGGCTCTGGAGGCCCGCGGCGTCGGCCCGGATCAGTTCTCCGAACTGATGATCCGGCTGCTGGACCGGGGCGTGCTGTGCCGCGACGAAAGCAAAAAGGAAACGGAGCTCTACGATCGCTACCTGCAGGTGGCCGATCTGGTGGAGGATTATTTGAGCGTGCTGCGCATCCGCCTGCTGCACGAACGGCGCTTCCATTCGCTGCGGCTGTTTCCGCCCGGCGCCGAGGTGCCCGGCCTGGCCGACAGCGAGGACGGCTTCAACCAGGGCTTGCGTGAGCGTTTGAGCCAACAGGAAGTGGCCGCCATTCTGGTGTTGCGCGCGGAGTACGACAAAGCGTTGCGCGAAGGCCAGATCGACGAACACGGCCAAGTGATGCTGCCGCTGGAAGCGTTCAACCTGGCCAGCAAGAATCTGCTTGGCCGGCCGCTGCCGGAGGCGCTCACCGAACGGCGCGCCCTGTTCCGCCGGCTGCGTCAGTTACGGCTGATCCGCACCGCCAGCGACGACGGTCTGGAAGACGCCGAGACCTGGCTGACCATCCGTCCGGACATCACCAGCCTGGTCACCGACGCGGTACTCAGCCAGCTCACCGGCGACGGGCCGGATGCCGAAGCCCCTTCATCGGAAGATCTGCCATCATGATCGGTTATTTCACGTTCGCCTTTGTTGATCCGAGCCGCCCATGTTTTTGAAACGTTCCATCACCGTCAATTGGGGCAACCTGCCCGCCGAAGAGCTGGAATACGGCCCCATCAATCTGTTCTCCGGCGGTAACGGCTCCGGCAAGACCACCGCCGCCGACGCCCTGCAGACGCTGATGACCGCCGCCCACGACAATCTGTTCAACTACAACCCGGGCCAGGACGAGACCACCCAGCGCGGCCGGGGCGGCAAGCAGGTGCGCACATTGGCGTCCTATATTCTCGGCTGCGACGACGGCGCCTTCGCCCGTCCCTATGACAGCGACGGTTACCTGGCCGGCGTGTTTCATCCCACCAAGGGCGAGACCGCCGAACCGTTCACGGCGGTGATTGGCGTGCGCGCGCATCTGGACCGTGCCGGTATGACCGCCCAGGCGCGGCAAAGTGAATTGCTGTTGATGATCGTGCCCGGCGAGATGCTGAGCCTGTCGCACTTCGTGCACGGAGAGGGCGCCGAACGTCAGGTGGTGGAAATCACCGAGCTGCCCAATGCGCTGCGCCGGACGTTCGGCAAAAAGAACGTGGAGACCTACGAGAAGAAAGGCGCTTATCTGGCCCGGCTGTACGGCGCCCTGCGCGGCCGCCGCGACGCGGTATCCCAGCAGGAAGCGAAGAACGCCGCCCGCACCTTCGCCCGTTTCATGGCGTACAAACCGGTGGACTCCATTGATCAGTTCGTCGCCGGCGAAGTGCTGGAAGCCCAGGACATGGGCGACACGCTACGTCGTATCCGCGACATGCTGCGCACTATCCATGGCATGGAGCAGGAGGCCCGGCAACTGCGCGCCAGCGTGGACTATCTGGAGCAGGCCCGTGGCTTGGCGGGGCAGTATCAGGAGACCTGGCTGGAGCGCACCGCCCTCGCCTACGGCGCCGCCGCGCAACGTTACCGCCGCAACCAGCGCCAGTATCTGGAGAAAAAAGAGGAACAATCCCAGCTCCGCCAGCAACAACAGGCGTTGCGCGAAGAAGCGGAACAGGTGGAACAGCGACTGGAGCAAGCCCACGACGAACTGGTGGGACTGGAAGCGCGCATACAGGGCATCCCCGCGCTGCGCGACAAACAGCAACTGCAGGCACAGCTGGATAGCCTGACTCAACAATTGCAGCAAGGCGCCCGGCCGTTACTGGAACAGGACCAGCAGCGTACCCGCAACTTCACCGCGTTGCGCAATCTGCGCGATTTGCTCAACCGCCACAGTATCGAACTGGAATTGCCGCTGTTCGCCAGCAGGGGCTGGCGCGCCACCAGCAAGGAACTGCTGACTCTGGAACAGCGCCCGATACCGGACCTGAACCAGATGCTGGCACGGGACTGGATCGATTTGTCGCCGCTGGAAAGTGGCCTGGAACAGGCTCGCGCCGAGCAGCAGCTGCACAACTATCTGGCGGAGCAGTTGCACGGGCCGGCGGAAAGCGGCACCAATCAGGACGCTTTGTCGCTGGCGCAGCGGCTGGATCGTCTGGTGACGCAAAGAGCGCAGGCGCTGGAAAAACTGGACGAACAGCAAAGGCAGATTCAGCATCGCATCAGCACGCTGGAATCGAAACGGGTGAACTATCCCCGTGATGTGGAAGAAGCGCTGCAGGCGATCCGCGAGCAGTGCCCCCAGGCCGATCCCCGGGTGCTCTGCGATCATGTGGAAGTGCAGGATCCGGAATGGCAAATGGCCATCGAGGGTTATCTCGGCGGCGCCCGCTTTGGCATTCTGGTGGAGCCGGATTACGAAGCGGAAGCGATCCGCGTGGTGCGCCGTCTGGCCGGCCGCCAGCGTAACAAGGCTCGGGTGATCCAGGGCGAGCAGGCACGGCGGGACGCGGAGAAAGCCGCCCTGCCGGCGGAGTCCATCTTCCACGTGCTGCGTTTTTCCCATCGCACCGCGGAGCATTATCTGAAGGCGTCCTACGGCAATGTGGTGCGGGTGGACGACGCCGAAACCCTGCGCCGCACCCGGCGCGGTATCACCAGCGACGGCCTGGGCTCGGGCAACTATGCGCTGTTCCGCTGCGATCTGGACGACAGCCAGTTGGTGTTCGGCGAGACTGCCCGCGAGCGCAACCTGTACGCGCAACGCCATGCCCTGATGGACGTGCAGGAAAGCTACCGCCACGCCAGCGACGATTATCAGGCGGTGCGGCAACTGCAACAGCAAGTGCTTGAATTCAAGCCGCTGGACTGGGTGGCCACCGTCACTCACCTGCTGCAATGCCAGCGCCAGTTGTCCGACACCGAACAGGCTCTGGCCAATCTCGACCTCAGTGACCATGAAGAGCTGGAACGGCAACAGCAGGATGCCCGCCAACGGCACAAGCAGTTGACCCAGCGGCAGGGCGAATTGAAGGAAGAGAACGGCAAGCTCGGCGAACAACAACACGCCTGCGAGCGTGCCATCAGCGCCCTCGCCGATCAGAGTGAGCAACTGCAGCAGGATCAGGAAGACGCCGAGGAACACCTGCACGCCTGCACCCGGTACTGGCCGGATCTGGATGTACTGTCCCGTATCGATGCCATGGACCAGCGTTTGCAAGCCGCCCAGGACGACATCGATTTCGACAGCGAGGAGCGGGCCCTGCTCAACACCCTGAGCAGCAACGCCGTCACTCTGGAACGGCTTGTCGGCGACTACAATCAGCAGGCCCAGCCGGCGGATCAGATCCTTATCGAAACCGCCGAGGAGCTGCACAGCGCCCCGTTCTTCGGCCATGTGCATCACCTGCATCAACAGCTGGACAACCTGCACAACCGGCTGCGCAACAATGTCCTGCTGAGCAAACTGGAGCAACTGGGCGGTCTGCGCGACACCTTCAACACCACCTTCGTCAGTGATCTGTGCAACCAGATCCAGCAAGCCATCAAGGACGGCGAACGTACTCTCAAGAATCTGAACAAGGAACTGGAGCACCATTACTTCGGCGCCGACCGGGAGCGGTTTTCCTTCGACTGGGAATGGGTGCGGGAATACAAGGAATACTGGGATTTCTTTCGCGAAGTCACCGAGATTCCCAACCTGGGCGATGGCGCCAGCCTGTTCGAGAGTACTCTCTCCGACAAGGCCACGGAGGTGCGCGACCGGCTGCTCGCATTGCTGTTGGACGGCGACGAACAGCAGGCGCTGCGCGAACTGGAGCGGATCAGCGACTACCGGCGCTATCGCCGCTACGACATCCTCAAACACCCGGAAGGCAAGGCGCCGATCCGTCTCAGCCAGTATGGCACCGGCTCCGGCGGCCAGTTGGAAACGCCCGCCTACATTATCCGCGCCGCCGCCATCACCAGCGCTTTCCGCTTCAACGAAGGCGACAGCCACCTGCGCATGGTGATCGTCGACGAGGCGTTCATGCACATGGACGAAACCCGCTCGCGCCAGGTGATCCGTTACCTCACCGAAACCCTGGGCCTGCAATTGATCTTCATCATGCCCACCAGCAAAGCCGGCCCCTTCCTCGATCTGGTCAGCAACCAGTTCGTGTTCAGCAAGGTGCCAAGCCCGGTGCCGGTGGGCGAGCTCAATACCCGCGTGCTGCTGGACCGCCAGCAACTCAATCAGGACCGCATCGCCGAACTGTGGGATCAACACCGGCGGGTGATCCGCCAGCAAGGCGCGCTGGACTTCATGGAAGGGATTTCGTGATGGCTAGACTGACCATGGGGACAACCTGGTGAGCGCGCCGCTCTGGCTGCAAGAGGAGCCCTGGCTGGGGCGGCTACTGGGCTGGTTTCTGGACCGGCTGGAGCAGCCCCGTACCCAGACCATTACCCGCCGGGTCAAAAAATCCACCGTGCCGGAATTGTTCCAGTTCAGCGAGGATACCCGCTACCGCTGGCAACTGATGGAACGGCTGGCACAGGAATACCGGGTCTTCAGCATCCATTACGACTCCCGTTTGAGTGCTTTTCAGGAGCGCTATGAGAACGCCCAGCTCCGTCTCAATCCGGCTTGTGAGGCGCTGCTGCGCGGCTGGCTCGACCGTCCCCGCGTGGATCCGCTGAGACAGACCTGGCGCAATGCACTGAGCGGCCATGAAGCGCACTTTCAGGATGGCGGCGCGGCGCTCCTTGATGCCAAGCCAGCACTGGCCGGCGACTCACCGGAAGACATGGTCGGTCATTTCATCCGTGCCGCCAGCTTGCTGGACAGCGGCCTGACATTGCGCGAGCTCTCCGCCCGCTGCTTTCGCGGCAATTCCAAGTTTCTCGATGGCCGTCAGGAACTGCTCACCCGCCTGTTTGGCGAGCGCGCCCAACTCATCCGGCCACGGCCTCTGTTGCTTACCGCCTGGGCACCGGCCGGCTGCGGGCGGTTGCTGATCGTGGAAAATCAGGACACCTTTCTGCGCCTGGTGGCGCAGGCGCCGGCAGGCTATGCGCTGCTTTATAGCGGCGGCTTCCGCGCCAGCGCCCAGCGCCTCACCAGCCCCCATACCCGTTTCGCCTTCCTCCCCGGCAGCGACCCCGCCGTCTTCCGCCAGCGCTGGCTTGACCACACCCTGGCGGCTTTCTTCTGGGGCGATCTGGATTTTGCCGGTCTCGGCATCCTTGCCACGCTACGGCAAAGTCTGCCGGACCTGGTCGCCTGGCAGCCGGGTTACCAGCCGATGCTCCTGGCGCTGACCCGTGGAGAGGGACACAGCGCCGAACAGGCCGGCAAGGATCGCCAGAACGATCCAGGGCACACCGGCTGTCCCTATGCGGATCGGCAGCTGTTGCCAGCGCTGCGCGATAGCAAGCGGTTTCTTGATCAGGAAGCCTTCCTGCCGGCGTTGCCCTCCCGGGGTTGATCCCCATTATGGGTTGCCCTGCCTGGTATTCCGCCTCGACTTTAAAATAATAATGAAAACCATTACTATTTGGACCCTGTTATCAATTACGAGGCAGATCGGCCATGCCCTCCCCCCGGCCCGTCCCCGATCCGGCATTGCGGTTACTGCGGCGGAAGATCCGGTTCGGCACTGAACCGGATAACCCGACGTTGTTCCCGCTTTGGCGAATGCAGGAAGAAGCGGTGTTGATCGGCACCGCGGATACGGAGGCCCGGCGCGGTCTGTTCGAGGGGCAATTCCGTTTGCTGCTCGACACCGTGATGGACGAACTGGTGCCCCGACATTGGCGCTGCCAGTGTCTGGATCATATTCACACTCCCTTGGGGTCCCTTCACCGGCTCGCCGATGACGACGCTTCCCGGCGGCACGTGCGCCAGCTGCTCTGGGAGCTGTCGGTATCCAGCCGTTACGTACAACACAGTCTTATTGGATAAGGATTCTTTGCATGAGCCAGACACGCATTGAGAAAGACAGCATGGGCGAATTGGAAGTGCCGGCGGAGGCGTTGTACGCGGCCCAGACCCAACGCGCGGTAAACAACTTCCCGGTCAGCGGGCAGCGCATGCCGCGGGCATTCATCCGCTCCCTGCTGCTGGCGAAACGGGCGGCGGCCAGCGCCAACGGCGAGCTGGAACAGATTCCGGTAAAAATGAGCGAGGCGATTTGCCAGGCGGTGGATTCACTGCTGGCGGAGGACTTCATGCCGCATTTCCCGGTGGATGTATTCCAGACCGGCTCCGGCACCAGCTCCAACATGAACGCCAACGAGGTACTGGCGACACTGGCCAGCCGGCTGTACGGCGAGCCGGTGGGTGCCAACGACCACATCAACTGCGGCCAGAGCAGCAACGACATCATTCCGTCCACCATCCACATCAGCGCCGCCATCGAGTTGCAAAACAACTTGTTACCGGCGCTGACCGGCCTGGTCAGTGCCATCCGTACCAAGGCGGAGAGCGTGGACCGGTACGTCAAAACCGGCCGCACCCACCTGATGGACGCCATGCCGGTGCGCATGAGCCAGAGTCTGCAGGCCTGGGCGGATCAGATCGAGCAGAACATCACGCACCTGCGACAGTTGCAGCCGAGTGTGCAAAGCCTGGCCCAGGGCGGCACTGCGGTGGGTACCGGCATCAACGCCCACCCGGATTTCGCCGGGGCGTTCAGCAAGGCGCTGAGCGCGGCCACCGACATTCCCTTCACCCCGGCGAAGAATTTCTTCACTCATATCGGCTCCCAGGATATTGCCGTGGCGCTGTCCGGACAGTTGAAGACCACCGCCGTGTCGATCATGAAAATCGCCAACGATCTGCGTTGGATGAATTCCGGCCCGCTGGCCGGACTTGGGGAAATCGAACTGCAAGCGCTGCAGCCGGGCTCCTCGATCATGCCTGGCAAGGTCAATCCGGTGATCCCGGAAGCGGCCACCATGGTGGCCGCCCAGGTGATCGGCAACGACACCGTGATCACCGTGGCCGGTCAGTCCGGTAACTTCGAATTGAACGTGATGCTGCCGGTGGTGGCGAAGAACCTGCTGGAGAGTATCGAGCTGCTGAGCAACATCAGCCGTCTGCTGGCGGACAAGGCCATCGCCACCTTCACCGTGCGGGAAGACAAACTGGACGAGGCCCTGTCACGCAATCCGATTCTGGTGACCGCGTTGAACCCGATCATCGGCTACCTGAAAGCGGCGGAAATCGCCAAGCTGGCCTACAAGGAAGGCCGCCCCATCGTCGAGGTGGCGGCCGAACACACCGACCTCAGCCGCGAAGAGCTGCAACGATTGCTGGACCCCGCCAAATTGACCCACGGCGGTTTATAAGTCCCGTTTTGGCTCCGTCGCGGCGTCGATAGCGCGGCGGAGCTTTTTTTACAGCCCGGTGGCTTCGTCGATCCCCAGGTGCACGTTCATATTCTGCACCGCGGCGCCGGCCGCCCCCTTGCCCAGGTTATCCAGCCGTGCGATCACGCATTGGCGTTCGCCATTGCCGAACAGAAACAGGTCCACCCGGTTGGTGTCATTGCTGCCCTGCACATCGAAGAAACCACCGTTGAGGCTGGCCGGGTCATCGGGCATATGCACGCGGATAAAGGGCTCGTTGGCATAGCGCTTGCGGAAGGTCTCGTACAGCTCGCCAACATCCGTGCCCGGCTTCAGGTGGGACATCTGCAGCGGCACCGTCACCGCCAGCCCTTTCAGGAACGGTCCCACCGTCGGCACGAACACCGGTGGAAACGCCAGGCCGGTGTAGCGCTGCATCTCCGGCAAGTGCTTGTGCTCCAGGCCGAGGGCGTAGGCACGCGGCGCCCGCAGACGGCCTTCGGTGTCGGCTTCATAGTCAGCGATCATGCCCTTGCCGCCACCGCTGTAACCGGTCAGAGAGGTTGCGCTGAGCGGGTAGTCAGCGGGCAGCAAGCCGGCGTCCACCAGTGGCCGTACCGCCAGAATAAAGGCGCTGGCGTGGCAACCCACATTGGCGATGCGCTTGCTGGCACGGATGCGGTCACGCTGGCCGGCTTCCAGTTCCGGCAGGCCGTAAACCCAGTCGTCGGCCACCCGGAACGCGGTGCTGGCGTCGATCAGGCAGGTGTCGGGGTTATTCACCATGGCCGCCGCTTCCCTGGACGCGGCGTCGGGCAGGCACAGAAAGGCCACATCGGCGGCGTTCAGCAGCCGGGCACGCTCATCAGCGTCCTTGCGCAAGGCACTGTCGATGCGCAGCAACTCGATGTCCGGGCGCCCTTCCAGGTACTCGAACAGGCGCAGCCCGGTGGTGCCTTCCTGACCGTCCACATAAACCTTGAATGCCATTTTCGGATCTCCCGGAGAATCAGACCGCCAAGCCTAAGTATCCGGCCGGGCGCTTGCAACGGACAGGTCCATTTTCCACGCTTTCCGCCCCCGATCTCAACCGGCGGTCTCCAGGTTCGCTAAGCGGCGAGGTCGCCGGCGGGGCCGAAGAACTCGAAATGGATATCGGCGTCCTCCACGGCGCGTTGCTTGAGCAGGCGCCAGCCGTGCTTCAGCATTGGCGCCGGGCCGCACAGGTAAAATTCCGCCGCCCGGTTGCCGATCAATTGATCCAGCAGTACGGAATCCAGCAAGCCCTCGCTGTCGTGAAGCGCCCGGGCGCGGTCCTCCGCGGTGGCCTCGCTGAGGCGAACGTGGACGCTGAGGTTGGGATAATCCCCCCGCAACGCCGCCAGTTCTTTCTCGAACGGGCGCACCGCGCCGTTAAGAGCACACTGAATGAAGATGACTTCCCGGCCAACCTGCTGCTCCAGGGCCGCGTGGAGCATGGACAGAATCGGGGTGATACCGACACCACCGGCAATCAGGACCAGCGGCTTGCCGGCCTCCACCACGGGTTTCAACACGAACTCCCCGCAAGGCGGCGCCAGTTCCACCACATCCCCCTGCTTGACCCGGTCATGCAAATAGTTGGAGCAAACGCCGTCCGGGGCCCCGGCCTCACCGGCCAGCTCCCGTTTCACGCTGATCCGGAACCGCGCCGAGCCCGGCCGATTGGACAGACTGTAATTGCGCATCACCGGCACGCCGTTTTCAGGCGTAAGGCGCAGCGTCACGTACTGCCCGGGACTGTGGGGCTGCAAGGGCTGGCCATCTTCCGGAGCCAGATACAAGGATACGATATTGTCGCTGGCGGCTTCCCGCTGCTGGACCACGAACCGTTTGAAGCCTTGCCAGCCATGGGTCTTGGTCTGGGAGTGGTAAATCTCACGTTCGCGTTGAATGAAGAGATCCGCCAGCATGCCGTAAGCCTCCGCCCAGGCATCGATGATCTGGTCCGTGGCCGCTTCACCCAACACTTCCCGGATCGACGCCAACAGGTTTTCACCCACGATCGGATAGTGCTCCGCCTTGATCCCCAGGGAGACGTGCTTCTGGGCGATCAGCTCCACCGCTCCGGCCAGCACCGCCGGGTTTTCGATATTGCGTGCGTAGGCGCAAATGGCCGCCGCCAACGCCCGCTGCTGGGTTCCCGCATGCTGATGGGCCGGGTTGAAGAACCCGCGCACTTCCGGATTTTCCCGGAACATGCGCTGGTAAAAATGGCGGGTCAGCGCCTCTCCATTCTCCTCCAACACAGGAACGGTTTGTTTGATGACCTCCATCCGCGCCGCTGACAACATGATGCCTCCTAAGTTACATTTAAAATACACCTTATAAAGATGCATATTATGTGCATCTTTAACATAAATCAAGATCGTGACCGGCGCTCGCCGGGCGCTTGACTTTCCATGGCTGCGCCGACACCGTATTCCCGGCTCACACCAAGCCGGTCTTTTTTAATTTCAGCAGTGACTCCCATGCCCGATTACGGCCCCCTGATGCGCTATCGTCAGGCTTTGAAAGATGGCTTCACCAAGGACTCCGGCCAGGAACAGGCCGTGGCCGCGCTGCAAAGGTGTTTCGAGGCTCTGGAACAGGGCGAATGCCCCGCCGGGCTCTATCTTTGGGGACCGGTGGGACGTGGCAAGACCTGGCTTATGGACCAGTTTCACGGCAGTCTTTCGGTCCCGGTCCGCCGCCAGCATTTCCACCATTTCATGCAATGGGTGCATCGACGGCTGTTCCAATTGACCGGTCACGGCAATCCGCTCCAGTACCTGGCGAGGGAGTTGGCCGGGACATTGCGCGTGCTGTGCTTCGACGAGCTGTTCGTCAACGACATCGGCGATGCCATGCTGTTGGGGCCCTTGCTCGAAGCACTCATGGACGCCAGGCTGACGCTGATCATCACGTCCAACTGCGCTCCGGAACAGCTGTATCAGGACGGCTTTAACTATGACCGTTTCTCCCCGGCCGTCGGCGCCTTGCGGCGGCACTTGAAAGTGATCCGGATGGACGGCGGGCAGGACCACCGACTCCATGGCGGCGGCGCTTTCTCCCGATATTGGATCGCGGATCGTGGGCCGCTGGAAGACGCTTTCCTGGATTATCTGGAGGAGGAAGAATCGCCCACCGACGCCCCCTGGGCCTTGGAAGGCCGCCTGTTACCGGTGGTCCAGCGCGGCAAACTGGCGCTCTGGTCCACCTTCGCCCAACTGTGTGAGACGGCCCGCTCCAGTTCCGACTACATGGCGCTTTGCGACCATTTTCAGGCGCTTTTTCTCAGCGATGTGCCTGCCCTGGGTGGCACACCGAAGGCATCCGGCATCGCCCGTGGCACCTAAGACGCCGCCAGCCAGGTGGCCGCCGGTGACCGGGCGCTGCCGGCTCTGTCCAGATACGACGACGCCGTCCGCCGGCTGATTGCCCTGGTGGACGAGTGCTACGACCGTGGCTGTCCTCTCTATATGCACGCCGACGTATCGCTGGATGCCCTCTACACGGACGGACATCTGATCATGCCCTTCCAAAGAACGGTAAGCCGGCTCCATGCCATGCAGGCCTGGCCACACCCCTGGCCCGGCCCGGGAAGCAAGTGGACGGCGGAGCTTACTCTCCCTTGAGTTCCTTCAACTTTTGTTCCAACTCGGCGATCTTGCGACGCGCGTCATCGCCTTCCGGGATGTCGCGGCCGCTGTCACGCCATTCAATAGCGGCTTTGAAGCCTTCCGTCTGAGCATAGCGGCGGAACCAGAGACCTTCCGGATTGTGACGGGTGATCCCATCGAACACGGTGGCCAGCATTTGCGTCTGCTCCAGGCCCATGGTCAACATCACTTGATTCACCACCAGCTTGTGCATGCTCAAGTGGCTGCTTGGCACGCCGGCGATGCGCCCCGCCACTTCCATGGTCTTGGCGTCCAGCTCCTCCTCCGGCACCACATAGTTGGCCAGGCCCCATTCGCCGGCCTGTTTGCCGGAAATCAGATCCCCGGTGAACATCATCTGCTTGGCCCGCACCGGCCCGAGCCGGTAGGTCCACATGGCGGTGGTCGGGCATCCCCAAACCCGGGTCGGCATATAACCGATGCGAGCGTTATCGGCCATGATCATCAAGTCGCAGCACAGGGCGATATCGCTTCCGCCGGCGGCGGCGGCGCCATGAATCTTGGCGATGGTGGGTTTACGGGACCGCCACAGACTCATGAAATCCTCGGTGTTCCGCTTCATATGGGCGTAGTCGACCATGGGATCCCAGGGCATGGCTTCCTGCTGACAAGGATTCTCTCTTTGCGATTCCGCGTAGTAGGTCAGATCGTAACCACCACAGAATCCCTTGCCGGCGCCTTCAACGACAATCACGTGGACCTGGTCATTGTCCTCCGCCCACCTTACCGCGCGCCGGATATCGTCACCGGTTTCGTCGATGATGGCATTGAGTCTTTCCGGACGATTGAGGAGCAGCCTGGCGATTCTTGGGTTTTTCTCATCCTGGGAAATCCGGACGGTTGTCAATTCCAGCATGATTCTCTCCAATAAGGGGGTTATCGACTTCTTGACAGTCAGTCATGACTGACTGCAAAGTATCACCCTGGATTTCGGAGTGCAAACTCAATGAAGACCTCAACGTCCGAAGCACGGCCCGTCCCTTCCTTGAAGGACCGGATTACCGACGCGGCGGTGGCATTGCTGATTGATGAAGGCGTGGCAAAAACCACCACGGTGGCGGTTCAGAAAAGAGCGAACGTGAGTCGCGGCGCCCTGCTCTATCACTTCCCGAGCAGGGCGGATCTGCTCGCCTCCACCATCGAAAGACTGGTGCGAATGAACGAGCAACAGATCAATGAATCCTTTCTGAGTTGCTCGGACCCGGCCGAGGACGTGGAGAAAGCACTGATCGCCTTGAGCGACAACATGGCCCGCCCCTCGTATCTGGCCGAAATGGAGCTGTGGGCGATTTCACGCAACGATCAGGAATTACGCGACGCTCTGTATCAGGCGGAAAAAGCAGCCCGCTTTGACCTGGACCGGGTGGTCGGGAAGCTCCTTGAATGCTGGAAGAAGCACGAAAATTATCAGCTTCTGGCGGATCTCAGCGTGGAATTCCTCAGAGGCGTGGCCTTCTCCGACATCCTGAGAAAACGGCCCGAATATCGATGGCGAATGATTTCGTTGTGGGTTGAGGTGATCAAAAAGTCACTGGAAGCGTAAGCTCCGACAGCGTCCTCCAAGGCTCTTTTTCGTCTCCTTTTTCGGGCTGGTTGGCAATCCTTCCCCATTTGAAAACAAAGAAACAGGAGACCAATCGATGAGCCAGGCTATCCCTCGTGACGATATCGAGGCCGCCAAACTGTTTGACCAGGCTCGCAGTCCGCTGGCCTTGCTGCGCCGAACCGCGGCCCGGCGTCCGGATCATCCGGCGCTGATCTATCTGCGCGATGCCAGCGACCCGCAACCGGTGACGCTCACTTACGCTCAGTTGCTCGAGGAAGTGGAAGCCCTTTGCCGGGCACTCAGAGCACGGGGCGTCGGCCAGGACGATGGCGTTCCCATACTGCTGCCGCTGGTTCCGCAGGCAGTGTCCAGTCTGATCGCCGCGCTGACCGTGGGGGTCGCCTTCCCGGTGAATTTATTGTTGTCTCCGGAAGCGATGGCCTCCCAGTTCAAACTGGCCCGGGCCAGAGAGGTCATTGTCATGGGCCCCCACCCCGCCCTGGACGTCCGCGAGCGTGTCGACGCCGCCATCCAGCTACTGGATAGCGAGGTCAATCTGACCGAGGTGGCTCTCGGAGCCTCCACGCCAGGTGCTTTTTCCTGGGCGGAATTACTGGAAGCCGGAAATACCGGTCTGGATGTGGAACCTGTTCCCGATGCGCCCGCGGCCCTGGTGCATACCGGCGGCACCACCGGCGCCCCCAAACTCGCAGAGCTGACACAACGCAATCTGGCGGCCGCCGCTATCATGGCCGGCTCGGCGCTCGGCTGGCGGGACAGCGACCGTATTCTCACCGGTCTCCCTCTCTTCCATGTTGGCGGCTCGGTGGACATGCTGCTGTCCGGCATCGCGGCCGGCGTCACGCTGATGTTTCCCACCGCCCTGGGCCTGCGCAATCCAGAGGTGATCAGCCGCTTCTGGTCATTGGTGGATGAGACCCGGGCAACACTGGTCGGCGGGGTGCCCACCATGCTCTCGGCAATGACCACCAGCCCCCGGGCCGACGCCACACTGAGTACGCTACGGGGATTCGTGACCGGCGGCTCTCCGCTGCCCGCCGAATTGAAACGGAAGGTGGAGGAGATCAGCGGCAAACCGGTGTGTCAGCTCTATGGCCAGACCGAAACCGCCGGCATCACCACCGCGCAACAGGCCGATGGCGGCTACCACCCGATCTGTGGCGGCAAGCCTATCCCAATGATGAAGGTCGCGATGGGTGGCCCGGACCGCGACTTCAAACCCGGCGATACCGGTGAAGTGTTCGTGTCCGGTCCGAATGTTTTTCTGGGCTATCGCACCAACGACGGCATCCAGGGCGGTCCGACCGATGGCTGGATCAGTACCGGGGATCTCGGCGAAGTCACCGAGGATGGCGACCTGAGACTGGTCGGCCGCAGCAAGGAAATCATCATTCGTAGCGGACACAATATCGACCCGCTACTGATCGAAGAGGTGGCCATGGAACACCCGGCCGTGGCGCAGGCCGCGGCGGTCGCCATGCCCGATGCCTATGCGGGTGAACTCCCGGTTTTGTATGTCGCGCTGACACCGGGAGCGCAGGTCAGCCCCGAGGAACTCATCGCGCATACGGGTGAGCGCATCGCCGAACCACCTGCCCGGCCAAAGCACGCCTTCATCCTTGAGGAAATGCCGCTCACCCCGGTGGGGAAAATCGCCCGTTATAAACTCAAACAGCTGGCCACCGAGCATCAGGTTCGCGCCGCGTTATCCTCGGTTGATGCCCTGGAGACAGTGACCTGCCAGGACAACGGTGCCCGACAAGTGAGTTTGCACTGGAAGCGCACACCAACCGAGGAACAGCGGGAACAAGCCGACAAGGTACTGGCCGACCTGGGCCTTGAGCTGATGTAAAGACAACCTCCAGGGAAGATGGCGATTTCACCATCTTCCCGTCACATCGGCCCGGCCCCACCCGGCTACTGTAATCCGGCGATCAGAGCCCGCACCGTGACACGTTTGACCACCTCGGGGTCACCCCAAGGGTACTCAGGGATGGTGATCAGGTTCATCGCCACACCTTGCATTCCGCACAGCAACACGCTCTGCATTTCGTCCGGGTCCCCCGCGCCAAGATTGCCCTGCGTCTGGGCATCCACGATGGCCTGACGGAAAATCCTCAGCCCATCCTGTATCCCGGAACTTTCCACGAAATAACCTTCGCCCTCGGCCTTCGGCTGATCTTCGATCAGGAAAATGGCGCGATAGTCGTCAGGGCGGGACAACCAGAAATCGATGAACGTCAAACACAGGGTTTCCAATCGCCCGGCGGCGGGCGTGTTCTGATAGCAGGCGTTCAACGCCTCGATCAATCCGGCAAAGATCTCCTCCCAAATATGCAGCAATAGCTGACGCTTGCCGGGGAACAGTTTGTACAGCGCGGCCGGGGAACAGTTGGCCATGGTGGCGATCTTGCGCATGGAGACACCGTGATAGCCTTCCTCCGCGAACAGCAAGCGGGCGGCGCGAATGATCATCTGACGGCTGTCCCGCGCCTGTTTCCGGCTACGGGGCGGGCGGCCACGGCGAGCGGTTTTCGATTGTGTCGAGGTCATGGGGTTGATTTTAGTGAACGCGTTTACTAAATTCCAGTTCCCGACACCGGAAGAGTGCGAGAACACCATGAACCATACCGATCCGCGGCAGGATGTCATCATCGTTGGCGCGGGCCTCGCGGGGCTCAAGGCTGCCCTGGAACTCAAGCAGGCAGGCAAGCGAGTGACCGTACTGGAGGCCCGGGACCGGGTGGGCGGGCGCTCCATGCCCGGTGAAATCGCCGGCCAGACCATCGATCTGGGCGGCCAGTGGGTGGGACCACAACAGACCCTGTTGCTGGATCAAGCCAACACGCTGGGGGTAAAAACCACACCCCAATATACAACCGGAGCCAGCCTGCTTTCCCTGGATGGCAAGCTCAGCAGCTACCGCTCCGACATCCCCAGGCTGCCGTTCCTGTCCCTGCTGGAACTGGGGCGACTTGAACGCAGATGGGCCAAGGAGATGCGAAGTCTGCCCACCACCGCCGAACCCTGGCTGGCAGTGAAAGCCAAACAATGGGATTCAGAAACTCTGGAAAGTTGGATCCTCAAACACGTTCACACCCGTGGCGCCCGGGAATTCGCCCGCACCATTGCCCGCGCCGTGCTGTGCGCGGAACCCCGCCAGGTCTCTTATTTGTGCTTCCTGGAATACCTGCGCCAGGGGCAGGGACTGGAAACCCTGATCGGCACCCAAGGGGGCGCCCAGCAGGATAAATTCATCGGCGGTGCCTGGCGCATTCCCGAGCGCATGGCCGAACAGCTCGGCGGCGGCATCGTGCTCAATGCCCCGGTACTGGCGGTGGAACAGAACGGTCAGTACGTCACCGTCACCACCGAAGGGCGGAAATACACCGCGCCATACTTGATCATGGCGGTCCCGCCGGTGCTGGCAGGCAAGATTGGTTACAACCGGCCCCTGCCCTCCAAACGCAGCGCCTTGCTGGAGCGCATGCCCATGGGCTCGGTGATCAAGATTCATGTGGCTTACCAAAGCGCCTTCTGGCGTCAGCGTGGTCTCAATGGCGCCGTCGTCAGCAACGACCGGATTTTCAATGTGGTCTTCGACCAGTCACTGGATGACAACGGCATGGGCGTCCTGGTGGGCTTTATCGACGGCGACCATGCCATCGCCATGAGCGCCCACGACGAAACGGCCCGACGCCAACAGGTGATTACCGATCTGGTCCATTACTTCGGTCAGGACGCCGCCAACCCCATCGACTACGTGGAACAGGACTGGACCGCCGAACCCTGGAGCCGGGGCTGCTACGTGGCTCACACCGCTCCGGGCGTCATCACCTCCTTCGGCGACACTTTGCGGGAACCCTGCGGCCGGATTCATTGGGCCGGGACGGAAACCGCCACCGAATGGACGGGGTATCTGGAGGGCGCCTTGCAGTCAGGCATTCGCGCCGCCAGGGAAGTGATCGCGGCGCAGAGATACTGAGACGCGCTAAAAAAGCGAATACACACCTCAATACCCGCCCCCTGTTCTTCTCACGCATTCGCGGTCGTCCGCCTGATCCGGCCTGTCATGCATGGCCCGCCAAGCGCTGAACCACCGAGGCAAGCACGTCCCTGAACCGCGCGGCGGTTCGCGATAAATCAGAGCGGACGAATATCCGCAGTTCTAGTGGCGGGAGAGGTGGGAGAGGCGGGAGAGACGAAAGAGTGCCGCCATCATCGATCCTGTATATGCCTTCCGGAATGGCATGGGCCGTTCGAGCCGTAACGCCGTGACCAAACCGCAAGGCCGCCCAAACGCCGGGAAGGCTGGGCGTTGTCAACGCCAGTCTCCATGGCACGCCCTTTTTATCCAGAGCCTGTAATGCGGCCTGCCGGAACAAACAAGGATGGTTAAAGAGCACCAGGGGAATCGGCGCCGAAGGATCCGCACGACTTACCGGCTCCGTGCCTTTGAACCAGTACATCGGCATGGCGACCAGGGAATCCCCCGCCGCCGCGGTACCGGGCCGGGCAAACGCGATGGCGAGATCCAGCCTGCCCGCGCGCACCTCTTCTTCCAGAGCATGGTTCCGACCCGCCCTCACCTCCACATGCACATCCGGATTCTGGTGGGCAAAGAGCGTCATCGCCTCGGGCAGAACATCCTCGGCAAAATCCTGCGGCAATCCGACCCGGATCGTCGCCGCCCTGGTGGCCGCCCCGAGCGCTCTGGCCGCGTCATCATGCAGTTCGACGATGCGGCGGGCGTAGTGCAGCAGCGCATCGCCAGCCTCGGTCAGCACCAGCCCACGCCCCTTGCGCTCGAACAACACCAAGCCGGCCTGCTCTTCGAGGCGCTTCAACTGCATACTGACCGCGGACTGAGAGCGGCCGAGTTGCACGGCCGCCCGCGCAAAGGTGCCGGCATCGGTACCCGCCACCAAAGTACGCAAAGCATCAATATCGAATCTGGCCGCCACTCACATACCCGTTTTACTGAAGTTTCACTTTAATATTATTCGATATACAAAAGAAGATCAGCTTCCTACAGTACCGCCCAGTGCCGGCGGTCATGGTGACCGCCAACGGCCGATCCAACGCTATCGGGGTAATCAAATATGGCGGTCTCCCCTCCCATCGGCTTTATCGGCCTGGGCACCATGGGCGAACCCATGGCCTTGAATCTGGCAACGGCAGGCATCCCGCTGCGGGTCTGGAGCCGATCGACGACGAAGTACCCACGCTTGGTCGCCGCCGGCGCCACGGCGATGAAGGACATACGGGATCTGTATCATCAATGCGGCACGATCATTCTGATGCTGACCGACGGCGGCGCCATCGACGCGGTGCTGGCCCGCAACGAGCCGGAGTTCCCCAAGCGCGTCGCGGCCCGCACGATCGTCAATATGTCCACCGTTCCCCCGGAATACTCCCCCTCGCTCGCCACCGATATCCAGGCCTCGGGCGGTCGCTATGTTGAAGCGCCCGTCTCCGGTTCGCGCCAACCGGCACAAGCCGGCCGGCTGGTGGCTATGCTCGCGGGTAGAGAAGAGGACGTCGAGGCGGCCCGTCCACTCCTCGCGGCGATGTGTCATGAAAGTTTCGACTGCGGCCCGGTGCCTGGCGCCTTGCGTATGAAGCTGGCGATCAACACCTTCCTCATCACGCTGGTCACCGGGCTTGCCGAAGCCACCCATTTCGCACAACGGCACCGGTTGGACATGGCGTGTTTCGCGGCGATTCTTGATGCGGGCCCCATGGCCAGTGACGTCTCCCGCAGCAAAATGACCAAACTGCTGCAACACAACTTTGAACGGCAGGCAGGCATCACCGATGTGCTGAAGAACAATCGTTTGGTGGTGGAATCAGCACGGGCCGCCGGCATCGCCTCCCCGCTGATGGATATCTGTCTTGCTCTCTACGCCAATACCGAAGCCATGGGCCTGGGGGAAACGGATATGGTCTCGGTGATCAAAGCCGTCGGCATCCGGGACACAGGCTCTGGCCCCGGTGGAATCCACCGATAACCCATATGGGGTATGTGCGCGCTCTACCGACTCCCTACACTCAAGAGACTCTGATTTGGGACTGGTGGAACGACGATGAAAAAAACGACCTTACTCCTGATTGCTTCGGTGGCATCGGCCACACTTGTTTCCGGGTGCGGTGGCTCCTCCTCTTCCGGCGGCGGCGCCGGGGATGGCGATAGCGGCCTGAGCATCAACGGTACCGCCACCGCTCCAACTGGCGCGGTGGCCATTCACCCTCAACCGGGCTTTCTGGAGATCGCCCTGAACCTGCTGATTTCCCCCGCCAACGCGGCGATCACCGGTCTTGACCCGGTGGCAGGCGCCACCGTCCAGCTTCTGCGAATCGACGACGAGGGCAATCCGGTGGGCGACGTGCTTGCGGAAACGGTTACCTCGATCAGCGGGGATTACACTTTGCCCCTGCCACAAGACGTGAACCTGGCAGGCAATCTGCTCGTGCGTATCACGGGATCCGGTGCTCAGATGCGCGCCCAGGTGGTCGACCGAATGGTGGACATCAATCCGGTATCCGAATTCGTGCTGAGAAAATTTATTGAACAAGGCGTGGATCTTGACCAACTGACCGTCTCCGAAGTGGTGACATTAAAAGGCAAGGTGGATACGTTCGACCTCACCGCTGGCAACGATCTCAGTGACATGCTTTCCAAACTGGACCTGGAAGTGGGTGAGTTCGTGGAACAGCAGGTCGCGGCCATCAACAGCCAACCAGGCGATGCCAGCGGCGTTACCGGCAATTATCGCAGCTCCGCCTTCGGCCTGGGGTTGCATGACAGCGACAATGACAACTTCGGCACCTTCGCCAATGATCTCTGGTTAAGCGAATTCAGTTTCGCCGACGGCGGCGGCAATATCGTGTCAATCACGCTAGAGACCGAAGAGAATGCCTATTCCAACTTCTCCGGCTCCAGTGTGGCAACCGCTTCACTGTTCTATGAAACCGGCATCGAGGATAGTGAAGCTCTCTCTGGCACCTTGAGTCATTCCGGCCTTCTCACCATAGAGGGCCCCTTCGAAGAAAGCGTGAACGGTGATTACGCCTTTCGCTACCCCGCAATGGTCTACAACCTGCAGAAAGTGAAGGAGAAGGGCCTGTTTTTCCTGCTTTCCCAGGAAGCCGCGGTGCGCTATGGCACTACCGACACCAATGGTGATCAGCAACCGGATGCGTTGAACCCCAATGACCGGAAAGGAGACGAGGCGTTTCGGGCCCTGGAGGTCTTCGCACGCTCCCCCTCGTCCATGGAGAGTTCCGATCTTAACGGCACCTTCGGGCGGGTTTTCATGGAGACCTACGTGCAGTCCGGTGTTATCGAGCTGCAGACTGAAGTCAGCCGCGTCACTTTCAACGGCGACGGCACCTTCGACCAAGGCGACGGCACGGGACACCGGGTCGGGCTGGAAAGCAGCGGCGGCACCTACATGGCCCTATCCGAAACCGGCTCCACGGGAGAGCCGATTGTCATCTCCGCCCAAGGGGATATTGTTTCAGCGGGCAGCGAACAAGGGCAGCCGACGGCCACCGATGGATTCATCAACGACAGCTTCGACTTCATCGCCTTCGCGGAAACCGAAAACAACGACACGCTCTGGGCGGAATTCAACAAAACTCTGATGGTGAAACTACCGGAAAGCACCCCGGATATCGCCGGTAAGCGATACCGTTTGATGTTGTTGTCCGTGTCACTGGAGGGAGCCGGTAACGGAACCAGTGATATTGAGATGATCAACAGCCGGTTCAACAGCTACATCAACCTGAACAGTGCCACCGCCGGCACCCTGGACGGCCACTTTACCGTGGTGGAAAAAAGCGGCCTCGGCGGTGATCTTTCCGTGGAGCAGGACAGCATCAATCAACCCGTGGCCGTGAGCGTCGACGCCCAGGGCGCCACAACACTGACCCTCAACGACGAAGACGGTCATAACCTCATGGAAGGGTTCTTCAACCAGGATGCCAGCCTGGGCGTATTCACCACCCGTTGGGTACCCGATGATGGCGATCCCAATGAACTCGGCCTGGTGGTCCTGGTCGATGTCACGGAAGACGCTCCCGGCATACAGTAACAAGCCAGCAGGCTATTTCCGACCCCGCTCCGCCGGGGTCGTTTTCGTTGCGCCCCAGGCAAACGCTTTCTATGATCAAGGTCATATTTCGCCGAGCCCGGGGCCTCTGTCTTGCAGGATGATAATGACGATCTGATTGGCAAGATCTATGAAACAGCCTTGTCCCCCGACGATTGGGTGGAACTGCTGGACACCATTACCGGCTGGACCTACATCACGCCGCCAAAGGATACCCCCGATGCGCCCGTTCATGTGGAACGGTTGATCGGGCACCTTGAACGGGCGGTACGCGGCAGCTCCTATATGCATGCTCTTGAGGACCGCACACAGCTCCTCAATACCATGTATGACCGAATGCCCTGGCCAATGCTGATGCTCGACCAGGAAATGCATGTAATGGAATGCAACCTGGCGGCGCGTCAGACGCTCACCCGGGAGCCGATAACCTTGCTCCCCGATGGCCAACTACGCGTCGCCGACCGGGAACTGAAGCAGTCATTGAAGCGGGTCAATGACCGCGCGGGCGGCCGGCATACTCAACTGCTCACTTCACGACACGCCGCGGTGACCCTGCTCTGTCTGCCAGTGAAGAAGTCCGACGCCGGGGGCACCATTAGCCGGGTGCGGACTATTGTCTGGGTATTGGCGGGTCAGAATGTAGTGACTCCCTCTCCTGAATCCTTGAAAGCCATTTTCCCCATAACTCACGCGGAATCCCGCCTTCTTCACCTGCTGTGTAAGATCGGCAATCTCAATCAAAGCGCGGCATTGCTGTCGATCAGCGTTCACACCGCTCGCGCCCAGATCAAGTCCGCCATGGCAAAGCTGGACGTCAACAGCCAGGTACAATTGGTAAGCCAGGCGATGGGGCATGCTCTGGTGCAGACCGCACCGCCCGGGGCTACGTCACCAATACCGGAGCGCACCATGACCCTGACCGACGGCCGCGTGTTGAGCTGGTTCGAGTACGGTGATCCAACCGGGCGGCCGGTGCTGACATTGGATAACCTCGGTGGCGCACTCCCCGACCACCGCCTGTTCGAAACCTGGTATCGCGAACAGGGTCTGCGCATGATACTGATCGTAAGGCCCGGTTACGGCCTTTCAACCGCACGGCCGGAGATGGAGTTCCGGGATTTCAGTCCGGATATCCGCGCGCTATGCCGCCATCTCGATATCGAACGACCACCGATGGCGGCCTACTGCGGCGGCGGGCCCTATGCACTGTGCTCAGCCGCTATGGATCCGGATCTGTTTGATCGACTGGGACTGCTGTCCAGTACTGTTCCGATCGAACACTTCGAACTGGATAAGCTTGACCCTATCCACGCCATGTTCCTGCGTATCTTCCGTAAGGATCCACGTCTGTTCGTATTGGTCGGACGGCTCGCCCTGCGCGGAATGCAGCGCTCGCCGGAAAAGTATTTCTCACGTCTGGCCAAATCCCTGTGCCCCGAAGACCAGGCCGTACTCGGAAACCCGGACCTGCTGGCCCGGCTGATCGAGCGCATGAAGCTCAGTCACTTCCAGGGCGCCCGCATCATCATTGATGAGTATCTGCGTATGCAGCACCCCTGGTATGTGGATCTCAGCCAGATCAGCGTGCCTGTCACCTACTGGCACGGAGAAGACGACCGCATCATCTCCATCGGCAGTGCCCGTGGCCTGGCCGCGAGCCTGCCCAACGTCAGTTTTCGCAGCTTCCCGGACCAGGGGCGTTTTATGATCTACAAGGTCTGGAAAGCGTTTTTAACTGAACTGCTCGAACTTTCTTCTCCCGAGGAATCACCCGGAGGGACTGCCTTTCCAGCCCTTACCAGCCCTTGAAGCGACTGAAGGACCTGGAGGCCGAGAACGCCCGTCTGAAGAAGATATATGCTGAGGAGCGCCTCAAAGCGGAGCTGCGCCAAGAAGCCCTGGAGGGAAAGCTGTAAGGCCGTCTCAACGCCGGGAGATGGCCATGAAGGGCGTCGCCAAGCACGGTATCAGTGTCCGGCTCGCCTGTGTGGTGTACGGCATTAGTGAAACCTGCTACCGCTACCAGGCAAAGCTCAGCGGCGAAAACGCCCTGATTGCGGACGGGCTGCTTAAGCTCACGCAGGCCCACAAGCGCTGGGGATTCGGGTTATGTTTCCTGTATTTACGTAACGTGAAAGGCTATGCCTGGAACCACAAGCGGGTGTATCGGATCTACCGGGAGCTGGAGCTTAACCTACGGATCAAGCCCCGGCGGCGAATCAAGCGGGGTTATCCCGGCGAATTGGCGGTGCCGACGGCGCCGAATCAGGTCTGGTCGATGGATTTCATGGGCGACCAGCTGGTCAGCGGCAAGTCGTTGAGAACATTCAATGTGCTCGACGACTACAATCGCGAAGGGCTCGGTATTGAAGTTGACCTGTCACTGCCTGCACAACGAGTGATACGTGCGCTTGACCAGATCATCGAATGGCGAGGGAAGCCCGCCGCCCTGCGCTGTGATAACGGCCCGGAATATATCTCGCAGGCGCTGGTGGAGTGGGCCAACAGGAAGCGGATTACACTGATCTACATCCAGCCAGGCAAACCGACCCAGAACGCGTACATTGAGCGGTTCAACCGAACGGCACGGCACGGCACGGCACGGCACGGCACGGCACGGCACGGCACGGCACGAATGGTTGGATCTGCATGAGTTGGAGTAGTTCAGACCAAATCTGACAGATCCCTTTGAAAAAGAGAGGGTTACCGGTTCTGATGAAGGTGCCTAAACCTGAAACCAGAACCAAAAGGTAACCCTCATGCTCCATAGTAATGATCGTATCATCCGACACAAGGTTGGCCTGCTGAACCTGGCCGACGAGCTTGGTAACGTCTCCAAGGCCTGCAAGATGATGGGCGTGTCGAGAGACACCTTTTACCGCTACAAGGAAGCGGTCGAGGAAGGTGGCGTTGATGCCCTTCTGGAGAAGACGCGACGCACTCCCAATCCCAAGAACCGGGTAGAACCTCACGTGGAAGAGGCGGTCACCCAGTATGCCCTGGAAGAGCCCGCTCATGGGCAGGTCAGGGTCTCCAACGAACTGCGCAAACGTGGGGTCTTTGTCTCTGCCAGTGGTGTCCGCAGCATCGTAAGCGTCCGGCGACCCCATCTTGAGTCGACGGTTGCGGCCTTCACGATAGTGTCCACTTATTTCTTAGTGGACACTATCGATGGACCCGTTAAGCGTATCTCAGCCCCAACCTCAACCGCGACGTCGCCGTCACTTCTCCCGTGAGTTCAAGGCGCACATCGTGGCCGCCTGTCAGGAACCGGGCGTGTCCGTCTCCCGGATCGCCCTGGACAACCAACTCAACGCCAACCTGGTCCGCCGCTGGATCCGTGAAGCCGAGCAAGCCGGCCAGACAATAACGTCACCCGCGTTTATGCCCTTGGCGGTACCGGTGGCGTCGAGCCCTCCTGACCGGTCTTGCGCCAAGGAGTCGGGTAACCGCATCCGCATTGAAGTGCCCCGCTCCGGCGGACCGGTCATCGTGGAATGGCCCGCCGAGCAGGCCCATCAGTGCCTGGCCCTGTTACGCGAGCTGCTGCGATGATCCGCATCGACGAGATCTGGCTGGCCACCGCGCCACTGGACATGCGCGCCGGGCCGGACAAGGCCCTGGCCCGGGTGATCCAGGTGTTCGGTGCGGCGAAGCCGCACCAGGCTTACTTGTTCGCCAACCGCCGGGGCAACCGCATGAAGGTGCTGATCCACG
>NZ_SNUA01000007.1 GCF_004360225.1 Alcanivorax sp. 24 | reverse complement strand
TACCGTCGACGGCGCTGTACTCCGGTTATGACTTCGATTCTCTCCACCTTGGACACTCCTTTGCACTAGGTCTATGCCTAGGCCTTTGCTTCTACCAAGGTGTCCGGTTTAAATGGGGGCTACTACATAAGCTCACACCATCCGTGTCGCTGTATGCAAGCTACATAGAAGGACTGACCAAAGGTAAGAGAGCACCCGCCCAGACTTCCAATGGAGATCCCGTAATCAACGCAGGCGAAGCTCTGGAACCGTTCGAGACTAAACAGAGTGAAGTGGGCGTTAAGTTTGACCGAGGACAGCTGGGAGGCAGCCTCACGGTTTTCCGTAGCCGTACCCCCATAGCAGGCTTGAATTCCGATGATGTTTACAAAATCGTCGGCCACCAGGAAAACACCGGCGTTGAATTGATGGCCTACGGCAACCTCACCCGTGACCTCACCGTGCTCGGTGGCGTCAGCTTCCTGGACGCGGATGTGGACGGGAACGACGCCATTGGCTCACCGGAAACCCAGGCCAACCTGAACCTGGAATATCGGGTGCCTCAGCTACCGGATCTGGCGTTGGATGGCCGGGTGATCTACACCAGCTCGCAGTACGCGGACGAAGCCAACACCCAGAAAGTGGATGCCTGGACCCGGCTGGATCTGGGCGCCCGTTACCTGATCGCTCTCAATGATTCCATGTTCCTGACCCTGCGCGGACGGGTGGAGAACGTCACCGGCGAGGACTATTGGGCTTCCGCTGGCGGTTTTCCAGGTGCCGGCTATCTGACCATCGGAGCGCCTCGCACCGTCCTGGTGTCAGCAACCTTGAACTATTAAGCTCCCCTGACCCGACACCCAGGTGCCCCGCTGCGGGGCGCCCAGGCAGTTCCCCGTTATGAAAAAGAAAACCCTGACGCTCTGGTCCGCCATCCACAAGTGGACCAGCCTGATTTGCACCGCCTTCATGCTGATGCTGTGCCTCACCGGCCTGCCGTTGATTTTTCATGATGAAATCGACGCCCTGACGGACAGTGATGACTGGCAACCGGCCCATCCCGAGGGACCGATGCTGTCCCTGGACCGGATGCTGGACGCGGCGCTGGCCCAGCGGCCAGACGAAGTGCCCCTGTTCATGAGCTTCGACATCGACCGGCCGGTGGTCAATGTCACCACCGGCCCGACCCCGGACGCCGCCGCCGGCGACATGCACTTCGCTTCCTTCGATCGCACCAGCGGCGAGTTGGTACCGGGGCACGAAGGCGGCGTCATGGACTTCATTCTGCAGTTGCACACCGATATGTTCCTCGGCCTGCCCGGCATGCTGTTCCTCGGCGCCATGGGCTTGCTGCTGGTGCTCGCCATCGTTTCTGGCGTGGTGCTCTACGCTCCGTTCATGCGCAAGCTGGACTTCGGCACGCTGCGGACCAAGCGCTCAAAACGGCTCAAATGGCTGGACTATCACAATCTGCTCGGTATCGTCACCGTGGCCTGGCTCACCGTGGTGGGCCTCACCGGTGTGGTCAACACACTCGCCAATCCGATCCTGGAAACCTGGAAGAATCAGTCCCTGGCCGACCTCACCGCCGGCTACCAGGGCGCCGCCGTACCCACGCCGGAACAAATGGCATCGCTGGACGACGCGGTGGCCCAGGCTCGGCAGGCGGCTGCGGATATGACCTTGCAGTTCGTGGCCTTCCCCGGCGGCGACTGGTCCACGGATTACCATTACGCGGTGTTTCTGCACGGCAACACAGCGCTGACTTCTCACATCGTCACGCCAGCGCTGGTGGACGCCCGCACCGGAGCGTTCGCGGCCATGCGCGAAATGCCCTGGTACAACAAGACCCTGGCTCTGTCCGGACCACTGCATTTCGGTGACTATGGCGGTTTGCCGCTGAAAATCCTCTGGGCGCTGCTCGACGTGATCACCATCGTCGTGCTAATCAGCGGCCTTTACTTATGGCTCGCCCGCCGCTCCCCCGTCGCTGGCGCCGCGCACCGCCAGACACAAGCGCCCCCTACGGGAGGCGCCTCATGAGCCGGCTGTCACCCAAGCGGCGCCATAATACGCCGGCGCGCATCTTCGCGGTGCCAGCAATGATCGCCCTCACCAGCCTGATCGGCCTGATCGCGGCGCTGCTGGGAGACGGTGTCCTGGACGTGGTGTCGTGGGTGGGATTGGCGGTGCCGGTGGTGATGATCGGATGGGCGATGGTGAAGCGGCGCTGACCATGCCGGGCAGCCGCTGTGGGAATCCCCCGAAGAGCGGCCCTTGGTCTGGAACAAGGGCCGCGATTCCGGCGAGAAGGACTTCAATTAATTGAAAACGGTGAAGCTTTCCGCATTGATCCACAGGTGGGCAACCACGCTGGCGGCGTAGCCCAGAGCAATCACCGGGCTCCACTTCAGGTGCCCCATGAAAGTATAAAGGCCACGCGCCTGCCCCATCAGCGCCACCCCGGCGGCGGAACCGATGGACAGCAGGCTGCCACCGACGCCGGCGGTGAGAGTGATCAGCAGCCAGTGGCCATGGGACATTTCCGGTTCCATGGTCAGCACCGCGAACATCACCGGAATGTTATCCACCACCGCGGAAATGATACCCAGGGCAATATTGGCCCAGGTCGCGTTCCAGCCGGTGTAAAGTGCTTCGGACAACATGCCCAGGTAGCCCATGAAACCCAGGCCGCCCACGCACATCACCACGCCGTAGAAGAACAGCAGGGTGTCCCACTCGGCCCGCGCCACCCGGTTGAACACATCGAATGGCACGATGCTGCCCAGCTGCGACAGGCGCTTCTCGTCACCCCGGCGCAAGTAATGGCGGCGTTTTTTCTCCAGGGAACGCGGCAGGGTCCGGCGCAAGAAATAACCGAAGAACTGCAGATACCCCAGACCGGTCATCATCCCCAGCACCGGCGGCAGATGCAGCACGGAGTGACAAGCCACCGCGGTGGCCACGGTGAGCAGGAACAGGGCGATGATACGGCGGGCGCCGCGCTTGAGCTCGACCTCTTCCTTCACGCCGCCAGGCTTGTGGCTTTTGATGAACAGGCTCATCACCACCGCCGGGATCAGATAGTTGATCAGCGACGGGATCAACAGCTCGAAGAATTCGGTGAAGTGAATCAGGCCCGCCTGCCACACCATCAGGGTGGTGATATCGCCGAACGGACTGAAGGCGCCACCGGCGTTGGCGGCCACCACAATATTGATACAGGCCACATTGATGAAAGGTTTGTCCCCTTCCGCCACCTTGGTCACCACCGCGCACATCAACAGCGCGGTGGTCAGGTTGTCGGCCACCGGCGAGATCAGAAAGGCCAGGATGCCGGTGATCCAGAACAGCTGCCGGTAGCTGAAGCCCTTGCGCACCATCCAGGCACGCAACGCATCAAACACCCGGCGCTCGTCCATGGCGTTGATATAGGTCATCGCCACCAGCAGGAACAGCATCAGTTCGGTGAACTCGAGCAGGGTGTGGCGGAACGCATGCTCGGCCTCATCGGGCATGCCGGACTGGACGTAAACCCAGCCGATCAACGCCCAGATAATACCGGCGGCCACCAATACCGGCTTGGACTTGCGCATGTGCAGCTTTTCCTCCGCCATCACCAGGGCATAGGCGAGGACGAAGATGGTGAGGGCAACGAACCCGGCCACCGAGCCGGTCAGATCAAGGCCGCCAGTAGCGGCCAGGGCACCGGGAGCAAACAGCAGAGCCAGGATGGCGAACAGGATCCGGCCTGCTCCGCCGGGAAGAAATCGATATTGGGAGATGTCCAGAGGTCTCAACATGACAAGCCTTTCTGAATCAGAGATACGCGCACGGAAACAAAGCGGGGCGATGCTACCATGGATTGACGCATTCCAGTATTGATATGGGAACGTTCCGTAACGGAACCCGCCACCACGTCCACGGCCCCGGACGGGGATGAACTGATGAAATGGTTGTTGGCGATTGCAGTGTTGATCCTCGCTGTGCCGGCCCACGCCGACCACGAAGAACCTTTGCTGGTGGTACGGCACCGTTGGCATACCGGACTGGTGATACCCGCCGACAAACTCGTCCCTGACCTGCGGTTTCTGCGCGACCATCTGCCAGACAGCCGTTATTACGAGTTCGGCTGGGGCGACACCGATTTCTATCAACACGACAACAGTGCCCCGCGTCTGTTAAAAGCGCTGTTCTGGCCCACCGACAGCGTGCTGCACGTGGTGGCCCTGGAGCGACATCCGTCACAATTGCCGCACAAGGACCTGGCGGCGCTGTGCCCATCATCGGATCACTGGCACCAACTGACCCGGGCACTGGCGGCGGACTTTCGACGGAACGCGGACGGAACAGTGCGGACGGTGGGCCCCGGTTTGTATGGCGCCAGCCTGTTCTTCCATGCCGAGGGCACCTTCTGGCTCGGCCGCACCTGCAATCGCTGGAGCTCGCAACGGCTGCGGCAAGCCGGAGCGCCAATACGCGGGGCCCTCACCGCCGACGGCCTGATGCGCCAGCTCAAGGCACTGCCGGCAATCTGCGATACGCCCCTTAGCGGCCAACATTCCCGGGAAAATAATTAACCTTTTGGTTGACAATAAAAAAGATCACCCCTAAATTCAACCACATGGTTAACAATAAATCCGATACCCTTGATGCCGTTTTCCAGGCCCTGGCCGACCCCACCCGCCGCGCCATGCTGGCACTGCTCGCGGATGGCGAGCGCAAGGTGGGAGAGCTGGCGGCGCCCTTCTCGATGAGCCTGGCCGGCGCCTCGAAGCACATCAAGGCGCTGGAACAGGCGGGATTGCTGACCCGGGAAAAGCAGGGGCGCGTCCACGTCTGCCGGCTGAACGCCGACCCCATGGCCGGGGCCATGGACTGGCTGCGCCATTATCAGGCGTTCTGGAATGAACGGCTGGACGCTCTGGAGCAAGCCCTGCGCCAGAGTGATTGATCTTCAACCCGACCAAGAACGGCCTTTAAGGAGAACACCATGGACGATCACGCCAAGCTGACCCGGCCCGATACCCTGACACTGGAACGGCTGCTGCCCGGTCCTGTGGAACGGATCTGGGCCTATCTGACCGAATCCGGGAAACGCGCCCGCTGGCTGGCCGCCGGCCCCATGGGGCTGTTCACCGGCGGCTCGGTCACCCTGGAGTTTCACCATAATGACCTGTCGGAACCCGGCGACATCGCCCCTGAACGCCACGCCGACGCCGAGGGCGCGGTGCTGAAAGGCACCGTTACCCGCTGTGAGGCCCCGCGCCTTCTGGCATTCACCTGGGGAGAAGGCGGCTCGGAAGTGACCTTTGAGCTGACCCCCGAGGACGATCAGGTGCGTCTGCGAGTGACTCATCAGCGCCTGAGCGACAGCGAAAAAACCAGCGTGGCGACGGGTTGGCATACTCATCTGGCTATTCTTGTGGCGGAACTGAACGAGACCACACCGCCGTCATTCTGGGCATTGCACACTGAGTTGGAAGCCTGTTACCGGAAGCAATTATCGATGAATTGATTCCAGCGCGGACACCGTATTCGCTGGCGAGCCAGCTTCCCACAGCGGCGTCGTAATCCCCCGATGGGAAGCTGCTTGAGCGGCGAGTGAGTGGTTCAAACAGGCCAGAGTGTTGCGCGTATGCGGACGGTTTGACAACCGTGGCTCCTGATGGAGAGCAATCCTGTTTCCCTCCAGACCGCTACGACTCTTTCCGGGACCGTCGCTGGCGCTCCGCCTGCAACCAACGCTGCGCCAATAGCCGGCGGGATCCCGGATAGCTTTCCTCCATGACCCGCAGCTCGGCAATGCGATCAGTACGGAAGTGACGAAAATCCTCGCGCAACTCGCACCAGGCCGCCAGGATCCGGGCGCCTTCGAAAAATGCCAACGTCAAAGGCCAGACGGTACGCTCGGTTTCCCGCCCCTCCACATCCCGGTAGACGATCCGCAGCTTCAGTTCCTCACGCAAGGCGCGGCGCAATACGAACAGCGGCTCGCCGCGCCGGGGGGCGCTGGAGGGGCCGGCCCACAGCCCGGTGTCCTCCAGCACTTCACGCAACGTCGGCGGCACCGCCGTGGCGATCTTGTCCAGCGCGCTGTTGGCGGCATCAGCCAGTTCCTCATCGCCTTGCTGTCCGACCCAGCGTGCCCCAAGCAACAACGCCTCCAGTTCCACCGGACTGAACATCAACGGCGGCATGAAAAACCCTTTGCGCAGCAGATAGCCCACCCCGGCTTCCCCATCGATCGGCGCGCCCAGGGCGATCAGACTCTGAATGTCGCGATAGATGGTGCGGGTGGATACCCCGAGTTGCTCGCTGAGAGCGCCGGCGGTCACCGGCCAGCGATGTCGGCGCAAAGTGTCGATCAATACGATCAACCGCTCCGCTCTTTGCATGGTCTCAATCCTTGGAGCGGGCCTTGGAACGGCTATGCTCGATGAGATCCTCCACCACCGCCTGCTCCTGGCGCAGATCGGTCACCACCGGATCCCGGCCAGGCAGCAGCAGATTCAACAGCACCGCCAGCAGTCCACAGAGACTGATCCCCTGCAGGGTAAAGCCGCCGCCGCTGACCACCATGCCGCCGATACCGAACACCAGCGTGGTGGCGACGATCACCAGATTCCTCTGCCGCGCCAGATCCACCCCCGCCTTGATCAGGGTGTTCATGCCGACACTGGCGATGGAACCGAACATAAGAATCAGGATGCCGCCCATCACCGGCGCCGGGATGCTTTGCAACAGCCCTCCGAAGCGGGACAGGAAGGACAACGCGATGGCGAATACGGCGGCCCACACCATTACCCGGGGATCGAATACCCGGGTCAGCATCACCGCGCCTGTCACCTCCGAATAAGTGGTGTTCGGCGGCCCGCCGACCAGGGCCGCGCCCACGCTGGCGACGCCGTCCCCGAGCAGGGTGCGATGCAAACCCGGCTTGCGCACATAATCCCGGCCGGTGACATTGCTGATCGCCAGCACGTCACCTACGTGTTCGATGGCCGGCGCCAGCGCCACCGGCACCATGAAGATGATCGCCTGCCACTCGAATGTCGGCAGCACGAATTCCGGCGGCGCCAGCCAGGCACGTTCGGTAACCACGGAAAAGTCCACCATGCCCAGCATCACGGCGGAGAGGTAGCCGCACAGTACCCCGACCATGATCGGCAACAACCGGAAGAACCCTTTCGCCAGGGTGGCCACCAGCAAGGTAGTGGCCAGCGATACCATCGACACCGTTAGCGCCGGTCCGTAAGCAAACAGCCTCTCCTCGCCAGTGCCGTTCATTCCCATGGCCATGTTCACCGCGGTCGGCGCCAGACTCAGACCGATCACCATGATGATCGGCCCGGTCACCACCGGCGGCATCAATACATGCAGGAATCCCGGCCCGCGCCAGCGCACCAGCGCCGCCAGCACCACATAGACCACGGCGGTGACCATCAGCGCGCCCATGGTGGCGGGCAATCCCCAGGCCTGCACGCCATGAGAGATCGGCGCGATGAAGACGAACGAGGAGGCCAGGAACACCGGGATCGAGAAACCGGTGATACATTGGAACAACAAGGTGCCGACCCCGGCGGTGAACAGCGCCACGCTCGGGTCCAGCCCGGTGAGCAATGGCATCAGGACCAGCGCACCGAAGGCAACGAACAACATCTGCGCGCCCACCAGGACGGTGCGCGGCGCGAAGAATCCGGGAGTCGCGGACATGGTGTCTCCGTGACGTGATCGGTTAACGGGTACCGAAAATACGGTCGCCGGCATCACCCAGGCCCGGCACGATATAGCCGTCCTGGTTCAGCCCCTCATCCACCGAGGCGGTATAGATGTCCACGTCCGGATGGGCCTTCGCCACTTTTTGAATTCCCTCCGGGGCCGCCACCAGCACCAAGGCGCGGAGCCGTTCACAGCCCGCCGCCTTGAGCATGTCGATGGTGGCCATCAGGGAGCCGCCGGTGGCCAGCATCGGATCGATGATCAGGGCGGTGCGCTCATGAATGTCATGGGCCAGCTTCTCGAAATAGGCCACCGGCTGCAGGGTTTCTTCATTGCGATAAAGGCCTACCACGCTGACCTTGGCGCTGGGGATCAGCTCCAGCACGCCATCGAGCATGCCGATTCCGGCACGCAGGATCGGTACCACGGTGACCTTTTTACCCTTGATTCGCTGCACTTCCACTGGTCCGGACCAACCCTCCACGGTGGCCGGCTCCAACTCCATATCGGCGGTGGCTTCATAGGTCAGCAGGACCGCCAATTCACTGGTGATCTGGCGGAAACCACGGGTGCTCAATTTGTGCTGCCGCAACAGTCCCAGTTTATGCTTCACCAGCGGATGGGCAACTTCTTTCACACTCATCGAATGGAGGCTCCGTTTTCAGCGCTTTGGATAGGGGATACAGGCGGCTATTGTGTCGGGTTATCCGCCGCTGAACAAACCCCAAAGCCAGGCATGCCGGGCATTTGCGCTTTTCGGCCGGTCATTTTGACCGGGCATGACGTCGGTACTTTTGGCTATTAGCCAGCGCCGCTCCACGGTTGCTATAATCCGCGCCCATTGTCGATTTGACCTTGAAACCTCGCTGAAAGGACCGATTCATGGATTTTACCAAGGTACCCGCCGGGAAAGAGATTCCCGAAGACATCTACGTGGCGATCGAAATCCCGGCCAATGCCGACCCGATCAAGTATGAGATCGACAAGGACAGCAACGCCGTCTTCGTTGACCGCTTCATGGCCACCCCGATGTTCTACCCGGCCAACTACGGCTATATCCCCAACACCCTGTCCGAGGACGGCGATCCCCTGGACGTGCTGGTGGTGACCCCGTACCCGGTGGTACCCGGCTCCGTGATCCGCTGCCGCCCGGTGGGCATCCTGAACATGACCGACGAAGCCGGCAAGGACGCCAAGCTGGTGGCGGTACCGCACACCAAGCTGACCAAACTGTACGACAACGTCAAGGACATCAACGACCTGCCCGAGCTGCTGCTGGCCCAGATCAAGCACTTCTTCGAGAACTACAAGGATCTCGAAGCCGGCAAATGGGTGAAAGTGGACGGCTGGGACGGCGCCGAAGCCGCCAAGAAGGAAATCCTCAAGTCCGTGGATGCCTTCAACAGCAAATAAGAGTCCCAAGTCCGCGACCGGTCCCCTCCGGTCGCGGCCCCCTCCGCTGTCCGCCCCTCAATACCCCCTTTCCCGGAACTGCTTCGGCGTCTCCCCGCTCCAGCGTTTGAAAGCCCGGGAAAAATTCGCCACATCGTTATAGCCCAAGGCGTAGGCCACATCGCTGACCCGCTGATGGCGGTCCTTGAGCAGCGTCCGGGCCCGTTCATAAAGCACTTCGTCCTGGACTTGCCGGTAGCTTGACCCGGCCTGCTGGAGGTGCCGTTTCAGTGTCCGTGGCGACACCGCCATGCGTTCCGCCATGGCCGCCAGATCCGGTAACGGCGCCGCCGTATCGCGCAGCACCGCCCTGACCCGCTCGGCCAGCGGCCCCTCCTGTTCCGACCGCCAGCGGCTGACCTCCGCCTCGCATTGTTCCCGCGCCAGCGCGGCGGTCTGCGGATCCGCCAACAACGGCGCCACCGACAGCAGCGCTTGCGGCAAAACCAGGGCATCCTCATCCTGATTGAAGCGAACCGGCACCGGCACTTCCCCCCTCAGCGCCATGGCATGGGGTGGCGGCGGTTGCCGGAAGTGCAGTTCCGCGCCCTCCGGTACCGCTTCCAGCAACTGTTCCAGCATATGGATGAACCCCACCAGCATGGCCTCCACCACGAAGGCATGGATCCGTCCGGGGTCGGCCGTGGCCACCAGCGGGAAAATCACCCGGCTCTCCTCCCGGCGCCGGTCCATGTGCCAGAACGGCGCCCGCAGACCCAGATAGCGCCGGGCGGCATCGAGGCCATCACCAATCGTGGCACTGGAGAGCGCCAGCAGACCCACCGGCCCATGCAAGGTAATGCGCATGGCACGGGCATAGCGGAATCCCAGCCCGGCGGCGCCGGCCATGTCCAGCGCCTGTTCCGCGCAACGCTGGGCCTGTTCCAGCGGCACCCGGCACTGCGGCGCCAGCAGTTGCTCACGGCTGGCACCGACACCGCCCAACAAAACAGCGGGGTCCTTGCCCAGCCCCTTCATCACGTCACACAACAGCACCACATAGATGCCGGGGATACCGGCATCGAACCAGGCGCGGCCCGAAGTCACCACAGGTTGGCCCTCCACGACAAGACCCGTCGCCGCTACTGGAGCATATTGACGGACAACCCACATTGGCAGAATCGCCAGGAGAGCCCGATGCGATTGTTTTCCCGTCGACGTAGCGCATCACGCCAACCGATTAAGGTTCGGCGCATGAACTTCGACTTCAAAGGTCTGGAGAACGCCGGTTATTGGTATGGCAATGATCCGGTGGCCACCCATCTTTTGAATGTACTCTCCATCACCTTCCCCGACGGCGAGCGCTTTTTCGTCGACGCGGTGCGCGCTTTCCGCGACCGCGTCGACGACCCGCAACGGCAGAAGGACATCTCCGGCTTCATCGGCCAGGAGGCCATGCACTCCCTGGAGCACAAGGCTTTCAACGAATTGGTGGCGGGACAGGGTTACGACGCCCTGGTCGAACGTGCCTTGAACGTCACGCGGAAGCTGCTGGCCGGCGCCCGCAAGCACTTGCCGCCGGAGCGGCAACTGGCCGCCACCGCCGGCCTGGAACACATCACCGCGATCCTCGCCGACACCATTCTCGGCCACAAGGACGTGATCGAGAGCATGGATCCCTCCGTGCGCCCCTTATGGGTCTGGCACGCCATCGAGGAGACCGAACACAAAGCGGTGGCCTTTGATCTGTACCAGGACGTGGACGGCGATTATTGGCAGCGCCAGCGGGCCTTCCTGATCAGCACGGCTTATCTGATCACCTTCACCAGCTACTTCACCTGGCAGTTCCTCAAGCAGGACGGTGTCCACCGGCAACCACTGACGCTGGCCAAGGGCTTGTGGCGGCTGTTCGGTTACCGTGGCGTGATCAGTTCCACCGTCCCGGCCTGGTTCCGCTACCTGAGCCCGCGCTTCCACCCCTGGGACGACGACAACACCGACCTGGTGGCGCAATGGCGGGACACCCTGCCGGAGCCGGCGGTCAGTTCGGTGGCGTGAGAGACAGTGGACAATTGATAGTGGACAGTTGACAGCGAAAACAAAAGGCCAGACCTCTGTGGGGAGCTTGCTTGCAAGCGAATGGGATTCGCTCAGGCGTTTAGCCGTTTAGCAATATTCGCTTGCAAGCAAGCTCCCACAGAAACCGCGTGGATCACATTTTTTGCTTTCCCAAGATACTCACTTCAGAACCAGGTGGCGGGCAGGCTGATCAGTATCAGTGGCATCCACAGCCCCAGTGCCGCCAACGCCGCGCCGTCGGTTTTCGTGGCCAGAAAGACATGGTCCACATCGGCCTCGGGCTGGTCCGGATCGCCGTACAGAAAGGCGGCGGAGAAATAGCAGGCCGGCACCAGCGCCAGCCACGGCACCGGGGTGAACAGCCAGGCCAGAACCAGAGCACCGCCCTCGACCAGACGCCGGAAGCGCACGCTGTTCCAGAATCCGCGCAGCGCCACCATCGTCAGCAGCGCCACCGCCAGTGATATCACCCCCGGCCCTCGATCCAGATGCCATTCCGGAATCCCCGGACCGGACCAGGCCATCTCCACCGCCAGCAGCGCCACCACCATCGCCGATACGATCACGCCCCGGACCGGATGACGCAGCGTCCACAGCGGCAGAATGGAGGCCCGCCTTTTAGTGATCTCACCCGCCGCCCGGGACAGAAAGTGAAAGAACAGGAACCCCGCCAGGGCCCAGTAAAAAGCGGGATGCTGTTGCACCGCCAGTATGTTGGTGCCCTTCTGGCCGATCTCGGCGGCAACGAAAAATAAATACGGGTAGGAGGCGAGCCGGAACAGACGCGTGCAGACACTGCCCCGGTAGATCGGCGCGTGCCTGACGGAAAAGGGCTTGTCGTACTTCTTGTCCATCGGTGGCTTGTAGGGAATCATACGTGGGATCCTGGCGCGGTACTCCAGGTATTCGTCACCGAAGATGTCCACCAGTTGTTGATCTTCCTCCCACAGCCGATGCCGATAGGCAATGACCCAGAACGTCATCATCACCAGGGTGAACACGCCGTTATTGATGATCAGGCACAGCCCCAGATCCATGAAGAAATTGGAAAGGTGGAAGGGGTCGCGAACCCAGCGGTAGGGACCGGACCGGGTCAGCGTGGCGTTCTTCTCCAGATGACCTTTGGCCCAGACGTGCAGCCAGGCCGCCACGGCCATGCACACCGCGCCCGCTGAAAACGGCAACGGCGCCATGCTGTTGAGCCCCGCCAGGCCGATAAGCACGCCCCCCGCCACCAGATAGCTGCGCAGTTTGGTGCGCCGGACCGGGAGGTATTTTTCCCATTTATACTTATGCATCGAGGTTTTGGACAAAAGGACCTCCTGCTTGCCCCTCGTATTGACCGGATGGGCAGCACCCGGCGCGCCCTGTTCCGTCCGCGCCATGGATGCAGGCGCCGCCGACCATCAACACAACTGTCATGATCCTGCGGGACACTCCAGGGAAACGGCGCGCGCCGCCGACACATGAACGCCACGGTAGTGACCGATCCTGGTTGATTTCGGGGACAGCTTTATGACATCCCAAAAAAAGGACCGCCTCTTCGCCGCCGAGGAACAGGCCATCAGCGATTTTGATTTCGGCGAGAATACCGCCGCCGTTTTCGATGACATGCTTGATCGCAGCATCCCTCAATATTGGGAGCAACAGCGCATGATCGGGGAGCTGGCCCGGGAATTCGCCATTCCGGGATCCCGCGTCTACGATCTGGGGTGTTCCACCGGCACCACCCTTGGAACGCTGGATCAAACCGTGGCGGCGGACGTGGAGCTGGTGGGCTGCGATTACTCCCCGGCGATGCTGGAGCGGGCCCGGCACAATCTGGCCGAGCAATGCCTGTCCGGCCGCCTGCGCCTGGAATACGCCGATCTCAATGAAGGCGTGCAGGTGGAAAACGCCTCGGTGGTGGTCCTCAATCTCACCCTGCAGTTCGTGCGCCCACTTAATCGCGAAGGGCTGCTGCGTTCGATCGTGGAAGGGTTACGACCCGGAGGCGCCTTGATCCTGGTGGAAAAAGTGCTGGGCAACGACGCCTGCCTCAACCGTCTTTGGATCAAGCTGTACTACGAGATGAAGAAGCGTAACGGCTACTCGGAAACCGAAATCGCGCAAAAACGCGAAGCCCTGGAAAACGTCCTGATCCCCTACCGTCTGGACGAGAACCTCAAGATCCTCTCCCGCGCCGGCCTGGACAACGTGGATGTGTTTTTCAAGTGGTATAATTTCGCGGGTTTTCTCGGAACAAAGGCAGTTGACAGTTGATAGTGGACAGTTGATAGCGGCGCGAGACATGGCCGATTGATCTGAAAGCAAAGAGGCCGCGCCCAAAACTTGAGCGCGGCCTCTCTACTCCTAAACATTAATTCTCCGCTCTTTGCTGATACGCAAACAGGCTTTGCATCACCGCATTTTTCTTTTCGCTGTCAACTGTCCACTATCAACTGTCAACTGCTTTTCTACCCCTCCTGCAGCAACTTCCGGAGATCAATCAGGGAAGCGTTGGCGCGGGACAGGTAGTTGGCCATGACCAGGGAATGATTGGCGAAGACACCGAACCCCGAGCCGTTCAGGACCATCGGGCTCCACAGGGTTTCCTGGGTGGCTTCCAGTTCACGGACCATTTGCCGGAAGCTGACCGTGGCGTTCTTCTTGCGCAGCACATCGGCGAATTCCACTTCCAAGGCGCGCATCAGTTGCACCAGCGCCCAGGACGCGCCTCTCGCTTCGTAGAAAACGTCATCGATTTTCAGCCAGGGGGTTTTCACCACCCGTTCCTTGCTGTCCAACTGGGTCACCGGGGTGTCTTCCTCAGTGTCCAGCGTGGTGCGTCCGACGCTGCGGCTGAGATCCTGGCTGAGGGCCCCGAGCCGGTTCTGTACCTCATTGAGCCACGAATTCAGGTTATCGGCACGGGCGTAGAACCGGCCTTCACCGGAACGCAGGCTTTCCAGGTAACGCTCCAGCGCCCGGATGCCACGGCGATACTCGCTTTCCGTGGCGGGCATGGCCCAGCTGCGGGAGTCAAAGTTGAACTGCGGCTCGGCGATGGCAAGATTACGGTCTTCCTGGCTCTGGGACTGGGATCGGCTCATGTCCCGGCGCATCACCCTCACCATATCCCGTAACTGCACCAACACCCCGAACTCCCAGGCCGGCATGTTATCCAGCCACAAGCGATGCGGCAGAATGTCGTTGCTGAGATAGCCTCCGGGCTTGTCCAGCAGGGTGCTGGCCACGTGGATCACCTCCAGGGTCACCACCTCGCCGGGTTGCGCGCTGGCCGGAGCCCGCACCTCCTGGAGATCCGGCTCCCAGCTCCAGTACCAGCCGAGCAGTACGTCCACCAGAAGCAGGATCACGATCAACCACAGGGCGCCTTTCCATATCCGGTTATTGGCCGGGTCCAGCAACCGGTCGCCCATCTTCTGGGAGAACTTCTCATTACTCATCGGTGATCCCCACTTGCATCCTGTCAGGCCGGGAACGGCCTTTTGTATCATCTCGGAGTCCGCGCTCGGGACTCCACGGCATTGTGCGCCAATATAGCAGTCTTTGTCGCCAACGACAGGGCCCCGCCGCCGCTGAAGCGGTCTTTGCGTCCATTTCGGCATGGGGGCACAATGCGCTCTTCGCCGCCACCTGCCATCACCGCATGGAGCGTGTTAAAGCCCCTTTAATCCGCGACGTGCAGAGTGGGAACCGATTCGCGCCGACGGCCTCTATATTTACCCGGGGTATGCAGAAAATGGGTAATACCGGAGCCGTCAGCAGGTCGCGGCCCCGCTCTTTATATTTGGGGGAGACCGGACCAGGGACAAAACCGGTTATCTGGAGACATCAATGATACAACGCCTGCGTTCACTATTATCTCTTGTGCTGTTGGGGCTGCTCGCCAGCCCCGCGTTTGCGCTGTCCCTGGGCGGGGGAAGCAGCGGCGGTCTGGGCAACGACCAGCCGCCCACGGTGGACGAGGCGATCCAGGTGGTGGCGAATGCCGACTGGGATGAGCAAACAGTATTGGTGGGTTTCGAGCTTCTCGACGATGTCTATCTGTACCGCCAGCGCTTCGAGTTCATTCTCCGCGACACCAACGGCAATGTCCTGGATGATTTCTCCGGTTTCCAGATGCCGGCGGGCAAACCCAAGGTGGACCCGATATTCGGTGACGTCGAGGTGTTCTATCAGCGGCTGGAGGTGACCCTGCCGTTGCGCAGCGTGCCGTTGGCCGATACCGAACTGGAAGTGCGCTACCAGGGCTGCATCGAGGATTTGCTGTGCTACCCGCCGGCCAGCAAGACCTTTTCCTTCGAGGAGCCTCGTCCCGGCAAGTCCGCCATGGCGCTGAGCTCCACCGCTCCGGCCGCCGCGCCGACCGATTCGACAAGTGACGGGGGCTTCCTGGAGACGTTGTTTTCGGAGGACGCCAACGCCTTCAATCGCTGGATCTCCGGCCAGAGCCTGGGCCTGGTGATCGGGCTGTTCTTCGCCGGTGGTCTGCTCCTGGCGTTCACCCCCTGTGTGTTCCCGATGATTCCGATTCTCTCCGGTATCATCGCCGGGGAACAGCACCCCAGCGCCCGCCGCGGTTTCCTGCTCAGCAGCGCCTATGTGCTCGGGGTGGCGGTGCCCTACACCCTGGCGGGGCTGCTGGTAGCCCTGTTCGGGGCCGGGCTGAACCTTCAATTCCTGTTGCAGCAACCCGCCGCCATCATCACCAGTGTGGTCATTTTCGTACTGCTGGCACTGGCCATGTTCGGCCTTTATGAGTTGCAGTTGCCGGCGGCGCTGCGTGACCGGCTCAACCAGACCGGCCCGAAACGCAAAGGGCTGGTCGGTGCCGTCCTGCTCGGCATCATCTCCGCCCTGGTGGTGTCCCCCTGCGTCACCCCAATCCTCGCCGGCGCCCTGATCTACGTTGCCGGCAGCGGTGATGCTCTGACCGGTGCCGCCAGCCTGTTCGCTCTGTCCATCGGCATGGGCGTGCCGCTGATTCTGTTTGGCACCGGCGGCGGCCATTTGCTGCCACGGGCGGGCCTGTGGATGGAAGAGATCAAACGGTTCTTCGGCGTGGTCATGCTCGGGGTGGCTATCTGGCTGCTCGATCGCATCGTGCCGGCACCGGTGACCCTGGCGCTGTACGGTCTGTTGCTGGCGATTTACGGCGTGCAGTTGGGCGCCCTGGAACCGGTGAAAGAAGGCCGGTCCCGCCTGAAGCGGGGGGTTGCCCTGGTACTGACTCTGTACGGTGTGATTTTGCTGGTTGGCGCCGCTTCCGGCGCCCGCGACCCGTGGCAGCCGTTAGCGCACTGGCAGCAACCGGCAGCGCCGGTCACCACCACTGCCGGTCCCGAGCAACCCGCCGTGGCCAAGGACGATCACGGCCCCTGGCGCACACTTACCGGTCAGACCGCACTGCGCCAGGCCCTGGCGGAATCGTCCGGGACCGGACGGCCGGTGCTGGTGGACTTCTTCGCCGAGTGGTGCGTGGCCTGCAAGGTACTGGAGGAAACCACCCTGAGCCATCCGGACGTGCTGGCCACCATGAAGGGCTTCGATCTTTATCGGGTGGATATCACCGACATCAACAGCGAAAACCAGGCGATCATGACCGAATACAACATTTTCGGCCTGCCCAGCCTGGTGTTCTTCACCCCCGCCGGCGAGGAAGTTCCGGAATCCCGGGTGCTCGGCGAGATGGGACCGGAGCGCTTTATTCGCCATCTGGAGCAGACCGTGTTGCCGGTCACGTCGGGCTGATCCGCTTTGGCGGACTGGGCGCCGGGCTCGATTCGCGAGCGAGCTCGCTTCCCACAAGGAGCCACGGAGTCGCTGTGGGAAGCTGCTTGAGCAGCGAATGGTGTATTGCGTGTCAGTGGGCTGTTCCACAACCGTGGGCCACAGCTTGCTGGTACATGTAACGAATAGTGTAAAGTTCTTTTTTCGCCGGGCGATTCCCCCTAGACTGCAAACTTCGGGAAAAGCCCCGGCCTGATGCCGTTTTCCCTCCTGTTCACCGCAGATAACGACACATTCAGGGGTATCCATCTTGGCCACCATTCTGGTTCTGCACGGCCCCAACCTGAATCTGCTCGGCCAGCGCGAGCCGGACAAATACGGCGCCACCAGTCTGGCTGAGATCGACCAGGCCCTGCAGATCCGGGCCCGGAAGGCCGGCCATCATCTGCAGCATATGCAAAGCAATGCCGAATACGAATTGATCGAGCGCATCCACGCCGCCCGCGCGGAAGGCGTCGACTTCATTCTGATCAATCCGGCCGCGTTCACCCATACCAGCGTGGCATTGCGTGACGCTCTGCTGGCGGTGAGTATCCCGTTTATCGAGGTGCACCTTTCCAACATTCACCGGCGCGAAATCTTTCGCCATCACTCTTATTTCTCGGACATCGCCGAGGGAGTGATCTGCGGGCTCGGCGCCGACGGCTACCAATTGGCACTGGACGCGGCCATCCGCCGTCTGGGCACCGATGACGCCATCTGACTATTAACATCAACAGCTCTCAACAGGACTGGACATGGATATTCGAAAAATCAAGAAATTGATCGAGCTGCTGGAAGAATCCGGAATCGAAGAACTGGAAATCCACGAAAACGAAGAATCCGTGCGCATCACCCGGGGCGGCTGGCGCAACGCCGCGCCGGCACCGATCGCTCCGGTAGCGGCTGCTCCGGTGGCCCCGCAAACGGCCCCGGCTCCGGCGGCCGAACCGGAACCGGCGTCCCCGGCCGGTCATCTGGTCCGCTCACCGATGGTGGGCACCTTCTACCGGGCCTCTGCTCCCGGCGCCACGCCGTTCGCTCAGGTGGGCCAGAAGGTCAACGCCGGCGATGTGCTGTGCATCGTCGAAGCGATGAAAATGATGAATCAGATCGAAGCGGACAAATCCGGCACTATTGATGCCATCCTGGTCGAGGACGGCGAACCGGTGGAGTTCGACCAGCCGTTGTTCTCCATCGTTTAACGGAGGTCGAAATGCTGGAAAAAGTCGTCATTGCCAACCGCGGCGAGATCGCCCTGCGCGTGCTGCGCGCCTGCAAGGAAATGGGCATCCGCACCGTGGCGGTGTACTCCAAGGCCGACCGCGACCTGATGCACGTGCGTCTCGCCGATGAAGCGGTGTGTATCGGTCCGGCGCCGTCCACCGAATCCTATCTGAACATCCCCGCCATCATCAGTGCGGCGGAAGTGACCGACGCCGATGCCATTCACCCCGGTTACGGCTTCCTGGCGGAGAACGCCGACTTCGCCGAAAGCGTGGAACGCTCCGGCTTCACCTTCATCGGGCCGCGCGCCGACACCATCCGCCTGATGGGCAACAAGGTGTCCGCCATCGAGGCGATGAAAAAGGCCGGCGTGCCCACCGTCCCCGGCTCCAATGGTCCGGTGGGCGATGACCCGGAAGCCACCCAGGCGATGGCCGAGCAGATTGGTTACCCGGTCATCATCAAGGCCGCCGCCGGTGGTGGCGGGCGCGGCATGCGCGTGGTGGAACATGCGGACCAGTTGCTCAACGCGGTGACGCTGACCCGTTCCGAAGCCAAGAACGCCTTCGGTGATGCCACCGTGTATATGGAGAAATTCCTGCAGAAACCACGCCACGTGGAGATTCAGGTGCTCTCCGACGGCGCCGGTCACGCGATACATCTCGGTGATCGGGACTGCTCCCTGCAGCGCCGTCACCAGAAGGTGGTGGAAGAGGCGCCCGCCCCCAACATTCCGGCTCACCTGAAGGAAGAAGTGGCCCAACGTTGCGTCAATGCCTGTAAGGAGATCAACTACCGCGGCGCCGGGACCTTTGAGTTCCTGTACGAGAACGAGGGTTTCTATTTCATCGAAATGAACACTCGCGTGCAGGTGGAGCACCCGGTCAGCGAGATGATCACCGGCGTCGACATCGTCAAGGAACAGCTGCGCATCGCCGGCGGCGAAGGCCTGGCCTTGAAACAGGAAGACATCACCTTTCTTGGCCACGCCATCGAGGTGCGGGTCAATGCCGAGGATCCCAACACCTTCGTGCCCAGCCCCGGCAAGATCAGCTACTTCCATGCTCCCGGCGGCAATGGGGTACGGGTGGATTCCCACGTCTATGGCGGCTACACGGTACCGCCCTACTACGACTCGCTGATCGGCAAGATCATCACCTGGGGTGAAAACCGCGACGTGGCGTTTGCCCGCATGCGCAACGCTCTGGACGAGATCGTGGTGGAAGGGATCAAGACCAACGTGGCCCTGCACCGGGACAAGATATTCCGCGACGCCGCTTTCCAGGAAGGCGGCGTGGATATCCATTACCTGGAGAAGAAACTGGGTAATCATTAAGGCATCGCGGTCCTTTCTTGTATGGAGTCCTGTATGGAGTCCTGTATGGAGAGAACCGCTACAAAGCCGCTGTGGGAGACCAGTTCGCTGGCGAATTACCGGCCTCTGGCATTGACACATTCGCTTGCAAGCAAGCTTCCCACAGCGGCTTCGGAGCACAAACCGTGGGAGCCACCTTGGGTGCGTGTCCTTCAGCCCAGCAAATGCCGGACCCGCTCCGCCACCTCGCCGATCTCATGGGACGGCAGGTCGGCGGCATCCCGATAGCCCACCAACAATGCCTCCACCAGCTCATCCCGCAGATGCGGGCGATCTTCCTCGCAACGCAGGAAGTGCAGCCAGTTACGGCGCCGGGCCCAACGGGACATGGACCAGGGGCGCACCTTCATATCCAGCACGTCGATCAAACCGATGCGCAGACCGTCGATGACGATGTTGCCCGGATGCACGGAACGGAAAAAGACGCCCAAACGGTGCAGGCGGGCGATGAACACGCCCACCCGGTACATCAGTTGGGTGTCCACCTGCCCGCGAGCCAACATCTGGCGCAACGTCAGGCCCGGCATCGGCTGATACACCGCCACCGTATGCGGCTCGCCGATGATACGGTGCAGGCTTTCCACTTCCAGAGTGGGAATGCGTAATTGCGCCAGTTGCCGGGCGTGGCGGGCGAAGCGTACCGCCGCCGGGGACAGTAATTCGCGATTGAAGTAGCGTTTGCGCCGGAAGTACTTCAGATAGCGGCCATCACGCAGACGCAGCACCTTGATGCCGTGTCCGTCACGTTCGACCACTTCCGAGTGGCTGATCACGTCCTCCAACTGCTGACGACGGAGGGGATGAATCCTAATCATGGAAAAACGGCTCCTGAACCGTTTTAAAGGCGACCACCGCTATGGGGGCGCGAAAAGGGGAAATCAACGATGACCGTCAACGATAACGAGAGAAACGCGGCAGAATCGCCGGAGTGCGCGCCATATAGTCCAGATAGCGATGACCATACCGCTCCAGCATACGTTGCTCTTCCCTGGGCAACTGTAGCAAGTAAACCATTGTAAAGGTCAAAGCCGCGGCGGGGCCAGCCAGCCAGTTCTGTAACAGCAGCAATTGCGCCAGGGACCAAAGCAGCATGGCGGCGCAGGACGGGTGACGCAGATAACGGTACACCCCGCTATCCACTGGCCGTCGGGGACAACGGGTCAGATCCTCCTTGGCCCGCCAGAACAACCACACCGCGGCGCTGCCGAGCAGCAACCCCAGCCAGGCCACCTCATCCATGAACACAATATCGGCGAACTCAAACCAGGGCACCATCATGTCCAGGAAGGGAATCACCACCATGGTGCAGAACACCATGCCGACCAGGATGATTTGCTCCAGATCCGGCGAGGGGCGCGCCAGCGCGCGCGGACGCCGCAAACGCGGCATCGCGAACCGGTACAGCAAGGCGCTGGCGATCACCATCAGCACCAATATCAACTCGGCGGCATCTTCAGTCATAGGCTGGTCAGTCCGATAGACGAATCCGGATAGTACTCCTTAACGGCCGGTGAAAAAATAGCCGCTGTGCAAGTGCGAATGGCGGTGACGGCACACTCCGCCACGGCGCAAATTTTTCCGGTCGCCGTTATACTGCCGCTTCTCCATGGAGGTGTCATGACCTGGCAACAGCTACATCTGGCGTCCGACTCGCAACAGGCGGACGCTCTACAAGACGCACTGGAAACCCTGGGCGCGGTGGCGGTAACCCTGACCGACGGCGCCGATCAGCCGGTTTTCGAACCGCCGCCCGGCGCCCGGCCGCTGTGGCGGGCCACCGTGGTCACCGCCTTGTTCTCGGACCAGGACGACCTGCAAAACGTTCTCGAACGTCTGGATGCGCTGGGCCTGACGCCCCAGGATCATCGTATCGAGCGGCTTGAGGACCAGGTCTGGGAGCGGGCCTGGATGGACGACTTTGCCCCGATGCGCTTCGGTGAACGGCTGTGGATCGTACCCAGTTGGAGCGACCCGCCGGATCCGGCGGCGGTCAACCTGCGTCTGGATCCGGGCCTGGCCTTCGGCACCGGCACCCATGAAACCACCGCGCTGTGTCTGGAGTGGTTGGAGGCGGCGCCAGTGTCCGGCAAGCAAGTATTGGACGTGGGCTGCGGTTCCGGCGTGTTGTCCATCGCCGCCTTGCTACTTGGTGCCGGGCGGGCCCTGGGTAACGACATTGATGAGCAAGCGTTGCTGGCCAGTCGCGCCAACGCCGAGGCCAATCAAGTCGCCGACCGGCTCGATCTGTGTCCGGCGGACGCCATGCCGAGGGGTTTCCAGTGTGACGTTCTGGTCGCCAATATTCTGGCGGCCCCGCTGATCCAACTGGCGCCGACCCTGGCCGGATACTGCAAGCCCGGCGCGCTGCTGGCGTTGTCGGGCATCCTCGCCGAACAGGCCCGATCCGTGGCGGAGGCCTACCAACCCTGGTTCGATCTGTCGCCCATCGAGCAGCGCGGGGACTGGGTAAGAATAGACGGGGTTCGCAAGCTGTCCGCATAACAGTTGCGGCGGGATGGCATGATTCGGTAAAACTCCCTACACAGCCACTACACGAAAAATCCGACTCACGGACCGCCAGCGCATGACCGGCCCCTACAAGACCCGTTGCCCTCACTGCGAGGCGCAATTCAAGATCAGCGAGGAGCATCTGGCCCAGGCCAAGGGTGCGGTGCGCTGTGGTTCCTGCTTGCGCGTTTTTCAGGCCACCGAACACTTACTGGAAGGCCCGCCGCTGGTGCGGGAAGAAACGCCGGCACCGGCGGCGGACTGGTCGGCGGCACTCCCCGAGGAAGCACTCCCCGAGAAGACACCGGCTCCGGCCCCCTCAAGCCCTGACCGCATCCGCGCCGAAGACGACCGCCAGTTGCAACTGAGCGACAGCTTCCTGTCCCTGGAAAAGGAGGACCCGGTCCCCGATCTGGATCTGGAACTGGGCAACCATCCCCACGGGCAGACCGATGAATCCTGGGCCGAGGCTCTGCTGCAGGAACTCGAATCGGATCCCGAACCGGTCACCGCCGACACTAGAGACGCCGGCGCCCCCGCGACACCGCAACCCGCCCCGGCCGAACCGGAAGCGGCCGCGGACGACGCCTTTGAATTTCTTAACGGACCGGCCACCGCCCGTTCGGCGGCGCGGCGCGAACTGGACAGCCCTCCCCGCCGCAATCCGCTGGCGTTGTTGGGCTGGACTCTGGCGGTACTGCTGGCTCTGACGGTGCTGGCCGGCCAGTACCTGTTTTTCCATTTCGACACGCTGAGCAGGGATCCGCGCTGGCGCCCCGCTTTCGCCGAAGCCTGCGCGGTGGCCGGCTGCACCCTGCCGCCACGGGTGGATACCACTCAACTGCGGGGTACCAATCTGGTGGTACGCAGCCATCCACGATTCGACAATGCGCTGGTGGTGGATGCCCTGCTGTTCAATGAGGCGTCCTGGCCACAGCCGTTCCCGGAACTGGAATTGACCTTCATTGATCTGCAAGGCATGCCGGTGGCCCGGCGGCGCTTCCAGGCCGGCGAGTACCTGCGCGGAGAGTTGGCCGGGGCCGGGGCCATGCCGATCCGCACACCGATACACGTTTCCCTGGAAATCGTCGACCCGGGACACAAGGCGGTCAGCTACCATCTGAGACTGCTGCCGGCGGCCCAAAGGCCGGCGGCGCGGCTTTCCAACGTCCACTGAGCCGCATATCCCCGCTGCCGCCCTTTTCTCCCGGCGCCCGTGCCTCTATGATTGCCCCCCCCATGCCGGAGTCTCCACCCGGTGAACCCGTTCCGTCCAATCGAGGACCATCATGCGCATCGGCCCCCACGCCCTGCCCAATCCGGTGATCCTGGCCCCCATGGCCGGTGTCACGGATCGCCCGTTCCGGCGTCTGTGCCGGGAACTGGGCGCTGGCCTGGTGGTGTCGGAAATGGTGACCTCGGACACCCGCCTCTGGCAGTCGGCCAAGTCATCGCGCCGTCTTGATCACAGCGGCGAGCCTGGCCCGATCTCGGTGCAGATCGCCGGCGCCGATCCGCTGATGATGGCGGAGGCCGCCCGCGCCAACGTGGACCTGGGCGCCGAGATCATCGATATCAATATGGGCTGCCCGGCGAAAAAAGTCTGCAAACGGGCCGCCGGTTCCGCCTTATTGTCGGAGCCGGAGCTGGTGGCGCGGATTCTCGAATCGGTGGTGGCCGCCGTGCCGGTACCGGTCACCCTGAAAATCCGCACCGGCCCCACCCGCGACAACCGCAACGCGGTTCTGATCGCCCGCATCGCCGAACAGTCCGGCATCCAGGCGCTGGCCATTCACGGCCGCACCCGTGCCGACCGTTTCAATGGCGAAGCGGAATTCGACACCATCGGCGAGGTGGTCCGCTCCGTGGAGATCCCGGTTATCGCCAACGGCGACATCGATTCCCCACAAAAAGCGCAACGGATACTGCAAAGCACCGGTGCCGGTGGTATCATGATCGGCCGCGCTGCTCGGGGTAACCCCTGGATATTCCAGGATACGGTGCATTACCTGGAGCACGGTCGTTTAGCCCCGGCGCCATCGGTGGAAGAAGTACGCGCTCGCGTGCTCACTCATTTGAGTGACTTGCATGACTTCTACGGCACGTATTCCGGTGTGCGCATCGCTCGCAAACATCTGGGCTGGTACACCCAGAATTTGCCGGGCGGGGAGCATTTCCGGCGCGGATTCAACAACCTGGAAAAGGCCACCGACCAACGGCGGGCCATCGAGCAGTTTTTCCAACAGATCAGCGCCAGCAGTGACCGGTTGCGTATCGGTTGCTATGGCGGGGTGTCTGCCCGGAACAAAGACGGAGCATTGGCCGCATGACCCTTTCTTCCATGAAGACAGTCACTGCACGGACACTGACAGAAATGAACACCGCTGAATCGCGTAAACCGCATCTGACCCTCGCCCGCAGCGAAACCCACGATACACTGCGTAACTGCGTGCGACGGTCCATCACCGACTACTTCAATCAGCTGGATGGGGAAGCGGTCAGCGACCTGTACCAGATGGTGCTGGCGGAGATGGAAATTCCGCTACTGGAAAAAGTTCTGGAATACACCCGTGGCAACCAGACCAAGGCTGCTGAATTACTGGGCCTGAACCGCGGGACGCTGCGCAAGAAACTCAAGCAGTACGGTTTGCTGTAAGGATAACCCAGAATGCCGAGGGCAGTTCAGACTGCCCTTTTTTATTGAGTATCGCTAACACGCAACACGCTGGCACGCAACTGACAAACCCCGCTCCGCTGCTCCACACCAGGCGTGCAAGCGTGCAGCGTGTCGGCGTGCAAGCGTCACCAAAGGTGCCCCTCCCATGAGCAAGGTGGTAGAACGCGCGCTGATCAGCGTTTCCGATAAAACCGGTATTGTCGACTTCGCCCGGGCCCTGGCCAACCGGGGCGTGGAACTGCTCTCCACGGGCGGCACTTTCCGTGCCATCCAGGAGGCCAGCATCGCCGTTCGCGAAGTATCCGATTACACCGGCTTCCCGGAAATGATGGACGGACGGGTGAAGACCCTGCACCCCAAGGTGCATGGCGGCATCCTTGGCCGGCGCGGCCAGGATGATCAGGTCATGGCGGACAACGACATCCAGCCCATCGATCTGGTAGTGGTGAACCTCTACCCGTTCGAGCAGACCGTCGCCAACCCGGACTGCAGCCTGGAAGACGCCATCGAAAACATCGACATCGGCGGCCCCACCATGGTGCGCTCGGCGGCCAAGAACAATGCCCACGTGGGCATCGTCACCGACGCCGGCGACTACGCCCGCGTGCTGGAGGACATGAACACCAACAATGGCGCTTTGTCCGATGGGTTGCGCTTCGATCTGGCGATCAAGGCGTTCGAGCACACCGCCGCCTACGACAGCGCCATCGCCAACTATTTTGGCCGCCGGGTCGGCAACGGCAGCGCCGACTTCCCGCGCACCATCAATCTGAATTTCGTCAAGGCCCAGGAAATGCGCTACGGCGAGAACCCCCACCAGAAGGCGGCGTTCTACACCGAGCGGCGGCCCGGCGAGGCCTCCGTGGCCACTGCCCGGCAATTGCAGGGCAAGGAACTGAGCTACAACAACATCGCCGATACCGATGCCGCGCTGGAATGCGTCAAGTCCTTCACCAAGCCGGCCTGCGTGATCGTCAAGCACGCGAATCCTTGCGGCGTGTCGGTGAGCCTGGACGGCATCGGCAAAGCTTATGAGCTGGCTTTTCAGACCGACCCGGAATCCGCCTTCGGCGGCATCATCGCGTTCAATCGTGAACTGGACGCGGCCACCGCCAAGGCGATCGTCGACCGTCAGTTCGTGGAAGTGATCATCGCGCCCGCGGTGAGCGAGGAAGCCCTTGCCGTCACCGCCGCCAAGAAGAACGTGCGCGTGCTGGTGTGCGGCGAAATCAGCGGGCCGGCAAGCAGTGGCCTCGACTACAAACGCGTCAACGGCGGCCTGTTGGTGCAGGATCGGGACGTCGGCATGATCACCGAGGGGGATCTGAAAGTGGTCACCAAGCGGGCGCCGACGGAAGCCGAGATGCACGACCTGATCTTCGCCTGGAAAGTGGCCAAGTTCGTCAAATCCAACGCCATCGTCTACGCCAAAAACCGGCGGACGGTGGGTGTTGGCGCCGGCCAGATGAGCCGGGTGAACTCCGCCCGCATCGCCGCCATCAAGGCGGAACACGCCGGCCTGGAAGTGAAAGGCTCGGTGATGGCGTCCGATGCCTTCTTTCCGTTCCGCGACGGCATCGATAACGCCGCCGAGAACGGCATCCGCTGTGTGATTCAGCCGGGCGGCTCGATCCGCGACGAGGAAGTCATCGCCGCCGCCGACGAGGCCGACATGGCCATGGTCTTCACCGGCATGCGGCATTTCAGACACTGACGCTGGCACGCATGCACGCTACACGCACCACGCTCTTTTGCGTGCCAGCGTCGAGCGTGGTGCGTGAAAGCGACTCGAACGAAGTGAGAGACTCATGAAGGTCCTGATTATCGGTTCCGGCGGCCGTGAACACGCCCTGGCCTGGAAAGTGGCCCAGGCGGAGCATGTGGAAAAAGTGCTGGTGGCACCCGGCAATGCCGGCACCGCCCGCGAAGCCAAGTTGGAAAACGTGGCGGTGGATGTGCTGGATCTGCCCGCCCTGGCCGATCTGGCCGAGCGCGAGCAGGTGGCCCTGACCATTGTTGGCCCGGAAGCGCCGCTGGTGGAAGGCGTGGTGGATTACTTCCAGGAGCTCGGCCTGCGCTGCTTCGGCCCCAGCAAGGCAGCGGCCCAGTTGGAAGGCTCCAAGGCCTTCACCAAGGATTTTCTGGCCCGTCACCACATTCCTACCGCCGCCTATGGCAACTTCACCGATGTGGACGAGGCGCTGGCCTATGTTCGTGAACAGGGTGCCCCCATCGTAATCAAGGCCGACGGCCTGGCCGCCGGCAAAGGCGTGATCGTCGCCATGACGCTGCCGGAAGCGGAAGAGGCGGTGCGCGATATGCTCGCCGGTAACCGTTTCGGTGACGCCGGCCACCGCGTGGTGGTGGAAGAGTTCCTGGACGGTGAGGAAGCGAGTTTCATCGTCATGGCCGACGGCGAGCATATCCTGCCGATGGCCACCAGCCAGGACCACAAACGGGTGGGCGACGGCGACACCGGCCCCAACACCGGCGGCATGGGCGCTTATTCGCCAGCGCCGGTGGTCAGCGATGACGTGCACCAGCGCATCATGGATCAGGTGATCCGGCCCACCGTGGCCGGCATGGCCGCGGAAGGCATGCCCTACACCGGCTTCCTCTATGCCGGCCTGATGATCGACGCCGCCGGTCAGCCCAAGGTGATCGAGTACAACTGCCGCTTCGGTGATCCGGAAACCCAGCCGATCATGATGCGTCTGCAATCCGACCTAGCCGGGCTCTGCCAGGCCGCCCTGGATCGCCGCCTGGACCAGGTGGAAGCGCAATGGGACCCACGCCCGGCTTTGGGTGTGGTGCTGGCCGCCGGCGGCTACCCGGACGACTACGGCAAAGGGGACGCCATCGAAGGGCTGGACCAGGCCGATTCCGATCTGGTGAAGGTCTTCCACGCCGGCACCCGCGAGCAAGACGGCCAGGTGGTCACCAATGGCGGGCGGGTACTGTGCGTCACCGCCCTGGGTGACAGCGTCGCCGATGCGCAACGCAATGCTTACCGGGGGGTGGCCAGGATTTCCTGGAAAGACGCCTACCACCGTACTGATATCGGCTATCGCGCCGTGGCCCGGGAGCGCGGCTGACCCGGCTTTCACCCCCAATCTGGCGGTCATTCATTGATCGCCGCCACCCCGCGCAGGGAGCACCATGCCTGAATCGCTGCCGTTGTTTCTGCTGGCCGTCGCCATCGGCTCCTATATTCAGGCCGTCACCGGTTTCGCTCTCGGCATCTTCCTGCTGGCCGCCGTGACCCTGCTCCAACTTGGCTCGATCCCGACCACCGCCACCGCGCTGAACATCATGAATCTGGCCATGGGCGCGGTGGTGGCGGTGCCCCAACTAAGAAAGGCGGACGGCCGTATCATCGCGCAGAGCCTGATTGGCCTGGTTCCGGCCATGATCATCGGTGTGCTGCTTCTCAGCTATCTCAACAGCAATGCCCAGAATCTGCTCAAGGCGCTGCTTGGCGCCGTCATTGTCGCCGCCGGCCTGGTGCTGGTCTGCCGCCCGGATCCGCTGCCACGGCGTTCCTCACCGGCCGCTTTCGTCGGCACCGGTTTCCTCGGCGGGTTCTTCGGCGGCCTGTTCAGCGTCAGCGGCCCCCCGGTCGTCTATCAGCTCTATCGCCAACCGATCCCGGTCCAGACCATCCGCATCACCCTGCTGACGCTGTTCTCACTGGCGTCACTGGGGCGTTTGGTAGTGGTCGGATTGCATGGTGATCTGACCCTGGATGTGGTCAAGATCGGGCTGTTGTCGCTGCCGGTGGTGGCGGCGATGGCCTGGGTCGGCAACCGTTTCCCGCCGCCGGTCAGTGAGCGTACGCTGCGGCGCGGCATCTTCGTCCTGCTAATGCTGTCCGGCGGCGGCACCCTGCTGATGGCGCTGACCGCCTGACTCACTGCCTGCTCCAGGACCCTTATCACAAAACCGCGACCTATCCGGGAAAAGGCTTAAAGTAGCCGCTATCATCGGCCCTAACGCGACACCTCAAGACCGCTTGTCTCATCACAACCATAATGATCGTCGCCGGTGTATCGTCCGCTGCCGCTTCTGGCGCCGTGCGTTTGTTCAGGGGGGAAGTATGTCCATCACCACACCGGATCCGTCCCGGCTCGCCGAGTTTATTCCGTTCGACGGCCTCAGCCAGACTCACCTGCAGGCCATCCAGGGCCAGTTGGAAGTGCTGAATCTGCCCCCCGGTCGGATGGTGTTCAAACGGGGCCAGCACAGCGACAAGGCCTACTTTCTGGTGGACGGTGAACTGGATCTGATTGATGCCGGCTTCAGCGTGCGGCCGTTTTCCGCCGGCGATGACGAAAATTATCTGGCCCTGGACAACTGCGCGCCGCATACCGTCAACGCCATTACCCGCACCGGCGCCATCCTTTACACTCTGGATCGGGATAAGCTGGATCTGTTGATGGCCTGGACCGGCGCGGTCGATCTGTTGCCGCCGCCGGGACAGGAGGAGCAATGGGACTGGACCGACGCCCTGCTGGCGTCCGGCTTGTTCGCCCGCATCGCGCCGGCCAAGCTGCATACGCTGTTCATGCAGTTCAGGCCCCGGGAAGTGGAGATGGGCACCACCGTGGTCCGCGAAGGGGATGCCGGCGACACGTTCTACGTGCTCAAACAGGGGCAGGCCATGGTCACCCGTGGCCAGGGGCGCGGCACCGGTACCCTCGCCACTCTGGGACCGGGCCGTTTTTTCGGCGAAGACGCCCTGATCAGCGACCAGCCACGTAACGCCACCGTGACGATGACCAGCGATGGTGTGCTGATGTGCCTGGGGCAGGATGATTTCCAGGACATTCTGCAAGCCTCCGTGATCCGCCATCTGAATGAGGATACCCTCAACGACATGGTCCTCGACGGCGACCACGCTTGTATTCTGCTCGATGTGCGGTTACCGATGGAATTCCGGCATGACCGGACTCCCGGCGCCCGCAATATTCCGCTGGGCGAACTGAGACAAAAAGCCCCCGCCCTGGAGCGGGATTTCACTTATATACTGTGTTCCGCGGGTCGACGCAGCGAGTTGGGAGCCTATATCCTTTCCGAAGCCGGCCTCAATGCGTATGTGCTGGATCGGGAAACGAAGAAGGATGATGCCACCAAGGACGTTTTGGCCACGGAATAACACCCCTGGGCGGTGGCTGCCGCTGATATTCGGCCTGCTCTGGCTGGTCGCCGGCCGCGCCTGGGCGGCTCCCCCGCCGCCGTTCGTGATCAACAGCGAGCCGGACGATGCCCGCATTACCATCTATTCCGAATACCTGCCCGACCCGGACAATCATTATTCCCTGGAGGATGTGGTCAGCGGCGGCCTGGATCACCGGTTCCAACCAGCCTCCCGCTTCGTCGAACGGCTCGGGCTGAGCAACCACGACTGGTGGATTCGCGTTTCCATCCACAATGAGCTGTCCGATCAGCAGCGCTTCGCTCTGGTGATGGCTCCCCGTGCCTACCAGGACAGTCAGTTCTATGTTCCCGACGGCCCCCCCGGCACCACGCGCTATCGCACCCCGCTGCCAGATGAATCCTTTGTCCACCGCTACCCGATCCAGGTGCTCGATCTGCCCTTGGGCCAGCCGCGGGTCTTCTACTGGCGGGTGAATCCTCACGGTGAACTGGTCTATTCATTGACGCTCACCACCATGCAAAAAGCGCTCGGGGACAATCCTCTGTACGGCGTCTACTGGCTACTGATCGGCATGTTGCTGACCATGTCCCTGTACCATCTGGCTCTGGCCTTCATGCGTTCCGCCACCAGCCACGGCTACCACGCCCTGTTCGGCTTCTGCGTGGTCGGCCTTATCGTCGTCGGCGGCGGCTTCCTGGGCCATCAGGATGATCTCAGCAGTTGGGATCATCCATTGCGCCTCACCCTGCTCTCCGTGGCGCTGTTCGCCGCCTGCGGCGCCGGGCGCACCTTCGTCGACAGTCACCAGCACAGTCCCGCCCTGCACTACATCCTGCTGGTGCTGGGGGCTCTGGCCCTGGTGCAGATCCCGTTGCTGTTGATTCTGCCGTCACCAGCGGCGATGGGGCTGTGCAGCATCCTCGTTCTGCTGTCCGTTCCCTGTCTGGTCGCACTGGGTTATCAGGCCTGGCACCGGGAAGTGCCCGCCGGCGCCCTGTTCTTCTTCACCAGTATTCTGGTGGGCGTGCCGGTAGCCATTTTGTGCCTGGTAACCCTGGGCCTGCTGCATACCGGCCTGGATGTGCCACTGACATTGCTTCTGGTGTTCACCGTGGCGGGCAGCCTGCAAACCGCCGGTCTGCGTCTGCAGCATCAACGCCGCCAACGGCTCAGGGCGGAACAGTTACGCAATCAGGCCGTCACCGAGACCGTCGAGACCACCCGCCGCGAGACCCTGGCACGCATGGGGCACGACGCTCGCACCCCGCTCAGCGGCATCCTCGGCATGGCCGAATTGCTCGACGATACCCCACTGACCCCGAATCAGAAGGAGTGTGTCAGCGCCATCCACAACGCCGGCGAAAGCCTGTTGAAGATCATCAACGACGTACTCGAATATTCCCAGCTGTCCACATCGGGTACCGAGATCAGCCGCGAGGCTCTGGATGTGCACGAGCTACTGGTGGATGCCGTGGACCTGTTCCGGGAACGGGCCGAAGAAAAGCAGGTGGAGCTGATCACCCATGTGCACACCAATGTGCCAGCTCGCATGGAGGGGGATCCCGGACGCCTGCGCCAGGTGCTGACCAATCTGATTGGCGCCTTCATCCGCCAGGCACAGCATGGCGAACTGATCATTGATGTGTCGCTGGAACCCACCGGCCAGGCCGGCCAGGTGCGCTTTGAATTCGCTGGCACCGCTCTGCGCGCCGGCACCCTGCACGATCTGCGCGAAAACGGCGCCCGCCAGGACAGCAGCACCCTGAACCTGGCTATCGCCGAGCAATTGCTGGAAGCCATGGGCGGCCGCTGCGGACATCGCGACGGGCACAATCAGGAACCGGCCTACTGGTTCATCGTGCCGCTATCGGCGCTGGATGATCCGGCGCCCGATAATCCGGCGGACCGGGTCCCCCTGCTCGGACGCAGCATGCTGGTGGTGGATGATTCCACCACCGTCACCCGGGTGATCCGCCACCTGGCCCTGAGCTGGGGCATGCGTGTCACCGCCAGCAACGATCCACGCGAGGCGCTGGCCTCATTGCGCACCCAGGCCAATATCAACGAGCCCTACGACGTGGTGCTGCTGGACCACCAGATGCCGGGGATGACCGGGGTGCAACTGGCGGCACGGATCCACGAAGACCCGGTCATCACGCACTCGCCGGTATTGATCATGCTCACCGGCATCAGCAGTTCCCCCACCGATATGGACGCACGCAACGTCAGTATCCACCGGGTTCTGACCAAACCGGTGTCGGCGCCGCGCCTCAAACAGGTACTGAGCGAGGAACTGGGCCTGCAGCGCCCTTCAGCGCCACGCCAGCGCAGCGAAAGCCCTGACCCCGGACTACAGGTGCTGGTGGTCGAGGACCACAAGCTGAGCCAGAAGGTAATCCGCGGCATGCTCAATAAGCTGGGAATTTCTCCGGAACTGGCCGCCAACGGCCTCGAGGCCCTCAACCGCGCCACCCAGAAGCGTTACGACCTGATCCTGATGGACTGCGAAATGCCAGAGATGGACGGATTCGAGGCCACCCGCCGGATTCGTGCCCACGAGCGGGAAAATGGTCTGGTGGCGGTCCCCATTGTCGCCCTCACCGCCCATATCCTGCGCGAGCACCGGGAGCGCAGCCTGGCATCGGGAATGAACGCCCACATCCCCAAGCCGGTGGAACTGAATGTGCTTCGTGACGTACTGATTCGCTTTACCCGGCGCGGGGTGGAGGAATCCAGGGAAGAATCCTGACCCGCGCGAGGCGCGCCGCCGCGACGATGGCGAGCGTTGCCTGCTACACTATCGCCCCGGCCATACCGGCGTCCGCCACGGACATCCGCATGGCCGGCTTACCATCCGCCCCATGAGCATCGTGGAGAAGTCGTGATGACGGGTCGTCACCTGACGCCAGTGGACCAATTGCTTAGCCGCGTGGACAACGCGCTGCGCACCCTTACTCCCGGATCCACCCGGGCCTCCCGGCAGCCCGCCGCCCAATCCAGCGATGACGAAGCCGCCATCAAGGACCGGAGCGCCCCCCTGGACACCCGGCAGCAGCGCCATATCGCCGGTCTGATGCGCATCAACCACACCGGCGAGGTCTGTGCCCAGGCGCTGTACCAGGGCCAGGCCAGCACCGCCACCTTGCCCCACGTGCGTCATGCCATGGAGGAAGCCGCCCGGGAGGAGGAAGATCATCTGGCCTGGTGCGAGGACCGTATTCGCGAACTGGGCAGCGTGCCCAGCCGTCTGAATCCGCTGTTCTACGCCATGAGCTACACTCTCGGCGCCGGCGCCGGTCTGGCCGGAGACCGCTGGAGCCTGGGCTTTGTCTCGGAAACCGAACATCAGGTCGTGCGCCATCTGGAGCGCCACCTGTCCGAACTGCCCGCCGCCGATCACCGCACCCGTGCCATCCTTGAACAGATGCGCGAAGACGAGTTGAAACACGCCGTCACCGCCGAAGACGCCGGCGGCACCCCCCTCCCCACCCCGATCCGCCGCGTCATGACCCTGATGAGCAAGGTCATGACGTTCACCACCTACAGAATTTAGTGAACACAGTTGACAGTTGATAGTGGACAGTTGACAGCGAAAAGCAAAAGTACGCGGACCATGCGCTTTCTGTGGGAGCGTGCTTGCAAGCGAATCTTGCCAAACGCTTGAGCCAACCCCATTCGCTTGCAAGCAAGCTCCCACAGCGGCTAAAGATCACCTTTTTTGTTTTTCTGTTTGGTGTTCGCCGTCAACTGTCCACTATCAACTGTCAACTGCCCTTTTCTACATGTTCCGGCTGTAGAAAATCTCCAGCATCTCGGTTTGCAGGCGTTCCTTGATTTCGGCCAGTTCGACATCGTCGAATTCGTCGCTACCGGCACCGAACAGGTAGTTTTCGATGTCGAAGTCCTTGAGCAGCATCTTGGTGTGGAAGATGTTCTCCTGGTACACGTTGACGTCGATCATCTGGTAGGCGTTCTGGGTGTCCTCGACCAGGAAGTTCTGTATCGAAGTGATGTCGTGATCGATGTAGTGCTTGGTGCCGTCCAGATCCCGTGTCATGCCGCGAACCCGATAGTCGATGGTGACGATATCGGAGTCGAAGCTGTGAATCAGGTAGTTCAGCGCCCGCAGCGGCGAGATCACACCACAGGTGGACACATCCACATCCACCCGGAACGTGGAAATGCCGTTATCCGGATGGGATTCCGGATAGGTGTGGACGGTCACATGGCTCTTGTCCAGGTGCGCCACCACCGTGTCCGGCAACGGCCCCGGCGCCTCTTCGTCCCAGTCAGTACCGCTCGGCGGGGTCTCGTGTTCCGCGATCAGCATGGTCACGCTGGCGCCCTGCGGGTCGTAGTCCTGGCGGGCCACGTTGAGGACGTTGGCGCCGATGATGCGCGTCACGTTGGTGAGGATTTCAGTCAGCCGCTCCGCATTGTAGAGCTCATCGATGTATTCGATGTACTCCTTGCGATGCTGCTCGGTCTTCGCGTAGGCGATGTCGAAAATATTGAAGCTGAGCGACTTGGTCAGGTTGTTGAAACCGTGCACCGAAATCTTGGGATTGGGATCTTTTACCACCGCGTTTCCCCGTTGGCGGTCGTCACCGCCCATGGTTTTACTCACTCACTCCCGGATACGCCTGAGCGCACCGGGATCCGCAGGTTATTTGGCGCCGGCCCAGGCCCGTCCGGCGCCTCGTCGCCTTGGCGAAGGGTATCCGCTCAGGCTTCGATGGTATAGCTGTGGGTGACTTCCACACCACCACGGGTGAGCATGATCGACGCGGAGCAGTATTTCTCCGCCGACAATGACACCGCCCGCTTCACCTGCGCCTCCTTGAGATCCTCGCCGGATACCACGAAGTGCAAATGAATTTTTGTGAATACGGCGGGGACTTCGTCCTCCGCCCGCTCCGCGCTCAGCTCACAGCGGCAGCCCGTCACATTCTGGCGGGATTTACGCAGAATATGCACCACATCAAACGCGGAACAGCCGCCGACGCTCATCAGCAGGGTTTCCATCGGGCGCGGACCGCGATTCTGGCCGCCATGATCGGGCGGACCGTCCATAAGGATGGTGTGACCGGAACCGGATTCCGCCTGAAAACAAGCTTCGCCCTGCCATTCAACCACGGCTTTCATCACTTACTCCTGCTCGGCACCGGAGCGGCTCACCAGGCCCGCCCCCAAATGGGCGCGCAGATTACCACAGAGCGGCCCCGCGACCATACCCTTGGAGCCAGCTCATGGTCTCCTCGCCACCGCGTTGACCACCTCCGAACGCCCCCGACAGCGGACCGGTGTCACCCCTTTGCGCACTCGCGGGCTCCCACCCTTGGCAGCGATGTGAAAAACAGGCAATATCCTTGAGCTTAATCGGCTAAGACATTCTTCTGGCTTAAGCAGAGACCCCATGAGCGACGGCAACAAGATTATTCCCAATCTGGACCACTTTCTGGCCAACTGCCACCGTCGGCGGTATCCGGCGAAGAGCACCATTATCTACGCTGGCGATGAATCCGACGCCCTTTATTACATTCTCCGTGGCTCGGTCACGGTGATGATCGAGGACGACGACGGTCGCGAGATGATCATGGCGTACCTCAACGAAGGTGACTTCTTCGGTGAAATGGGCCTGTTCGAGAGCGACCCTTCCCGCTCCGCCTGGGTAAAAGCGAAGACCGAGTGCGAAGTGGCCGAGGTGAGCTACGCCAAATTCCGCCAGTTGACCCGGGAAGACGCCGACATTCTGTTCGCCGTATCGGCGCAACTGGCTGGCCGTCTGCGCGCCACCACCCGCAAGGTGGGCGATCTGGCCTTTCTGGACGTCACCGGCCGGGTCGCCGGCACCCTGCTGGATCTGTGCAAGCAACCCGACGCCATGACCCACCCGGACGGCATGCAGATCAAGGTCACCCGCCAGGAAATCGGCCGCATCGTCGGCTGCTCCCGCGAGATGGTCGGCCGGGTTCTCAAGAACCTGGAAGAACAGGGCCTGGTGTCCGTGAAGGGCAAGACCATGGTGGTGTATGGCACGCGCTAAGCGCGTGCCAAGTTGACAGTTGATAGTGAGCAGTTGACAGCCAAAAGCAAACAGAAAAACAAAACAGGTGATCTTTAGCCGCTGTGGGAGCGTGCTTGCAAGCGAATCTCGCCAAGCGCTTGAGCCAACCCCATGCGCGTGCAAGCACGCTCCCACAGAAAACGCATGGACTGGCTTTTGATTTTCGCTGCTAACTATTCACTGTTCACTATTAACTAGAAAAACAGCTTTTTCAGCGCCGCGCCGGGGTCTTCCTCGCGCATGAAGGCCTCGCCAACCAGAAAGCCGTGGATGCCGTTATCGCGCATCAGGCGCACATCGGCGCGGGTGTGGATGCCGCTCTCGGTGACCACCAGGTGATCGGCGGGCACTTGCGGGGCCAGTTCCAGGGTGGTGTCCAGGCGGGTTTCGAAGGTGCGCAGGTCACGGTTGTTGATACCCACCACTTCCACGTTCAGTTTCATGGCCCGCTCCAGTTCCTCTCCGGAGTGCACTTCCACCAGCACGTCGCAGCCGGCTTGCTGAGCGGCGTGATAGAGCTCGTCCATCTGCGCGTCGGATAATGCCGCCACGATCAGCAGAATAGCGTCCGCGCCCATGGCCCGGGTTTCGAACACCTGCCAGGGGTCAACGATGAAATCCTTGCGCAGCACCGGCAGCGACACCGCGTTACGGGCCGCGCGCAGATAGTCCTCATGGCCCTGGAAGAACTCCTGATCGGTGAGCACGGACAGACAGGCGGCGCCGTTTTCCTCATAGCGGCGGGCGATATCCACCGGGTCGAAGTTCTCACGAATAACCCCCTTGCTGGGAGAGGCTTTCTTGATTTCCGCGATTACCGCCGGCTTGCCCTCGGCCACGCGATCGTACAGCTTTCGATGGAACCCTCTCGCCCGCCGCTGGTTCTCCGCCAGCGCCCGCAGGTCCCCCATGCTGTAACGGCGCTTACCGTCGGCGATCTCCTGCTCTTTACGTTCGATGATGCGATCAAGAATGGTGCCGTTGCTCATGGCCGCTCCTGGCTGTCTGCGCGGGCCGCGCCGGCCCGCTTTCTTTATCGAGGGTGGTCAAGCCACTCCCATTAGAACGCTCCCGGCGGGGGATGTTCAAAGGCCTTACGTTAAATCCTGTTCAATCCGCGGCGTTCAATCCGCCGCTTTCAAGGCGCGGCAAAACTGGGCCAGTTCCCGCATGCGCTCGGCGGCTTCACCGTTATGAATCAAATCATCCGCCATCCGCACGCCTTCCGCCAGCGTGCGGGTCACCCCGGACACATAGATCGCCGCGCCGGCGTTCAGCGCCACCATGTCCGCGGCCTTGGCCGACACCGGTCCGGTACGTTTGCCGAACGCATCCCGGATCAGCGCCAGCGACGCCTTGGGATCGGTAACGTTCAGCCCCACCAGAGAATCGGACTCAATGCCCACGTCTTCCGGCGTGATCTGGAACTCCCGTACTTCACCATCCTTGAATTCCGCCACATGCGTGCGGCCCGCCAGAGTGATCTCGTCCAGGCCATCATGGCCATGCACCACCATCACATGCTCCGCGCCCAGACGCCCCATCACTTCGGCCATGGGCCGGCAAAGCCGGTCGGAGAAGACGCCCACCACCAGCCGTTGGACGGCGGCGGGATTGGTCATCGGGCCGAGAATATTGAACAGCGTGCGCATGCCCAATTCCTTGCGCGGGCCGATGGCGTACTTCATGGCGCTGTGATGACCGGGGGCGAACATGAACCCCACGCCGACCGCGTCAACGCACTGGGCCACCTGCTCCGGCGTCAGGTCCAGATCGACGCCGGCGGCCTCCAGCAGATCCGCTGAGCCGCTCTTGGAACTGACCGAGCGACCGCCGTGCTTGGCCACCCGGCAACCGGCGGCGGCGGCGACGAAGGCGCTGGCGGAGGACACATTGAACAGATTGGCGCCATCACCGCCGGTACCGACGATATCCACCAGATGGCGGCGGTTCTCGATGGTCACCGGTTTCACCAGCTCGCGCATCACCATGGCGGCACCGGTGATCTCGTCCAGGGATTCGCTCTTCATCCGCAGCCCCACCAGGAAACCGCCGATCTGAGCGTCGGTGGCGCCGCCGGTCATGATCTGGCGCATCACTTCGCGCATTTCCTCGGTGGACAGATCAATATGGTCCACCACCCGCGCCAGCGCGTCCTGAATATTCATGCTCATTGCCCCCCCTGCTCGAGAAAGTTCTTCAACATGGCGTGGCCATGCTCGGTCAGAATCGACTCTGGATGGAACTGCACCCCTTCCAGGGGCAGTTCTTTATGCCGCATGCCCATGATCTCTTCCATTTCGCCCTGCTCATTCCCGGTCCAGGCGGTGATCTCAAAACACTCGGGCAGCGTCTCCCGGGCCACCACCAGGGAATGATAGCGAGTGGCGATGAACGGGCTCGGCAGGCCGGCGAACACCCCCTGGCCGGTATGGTGCACCGACGAGGTCTTGCCGTGCATCACTTGCCCGGCACGCACCACCTTTCCACCGAACGCCTGCCCCAGGGACTGATGTCCCAGACAGACGCCGAGAATCGGCAGCTTGCCGGCGAAATGGCGGATCGCCTCCACGGAAATACCGGCTTCGTTGGGCGAACAGGGCCCCGGCGAAATCATCAGCCGATCCGCCGCCAGCGCTTCCATGCCGGCCAGATCAATCTGGTCGTTGCGGTGCACCAGCACCTCGGCCCCCAGTTCCTGCAGATACTGGACCAGGTTATAGGTGAAGCTGTCGTAGTTATCGATCATCAAGACCCGCATCAGCGTTCCCCCTCGTCCAGATTCAGCCCGCCCAGGGCCATGTTCACCGCGCGGAATACGGCGCGGGCCTTGTTCATGGTCTCTTTCCATTCCAGATCGGGCTGGGAGTCGGCCACCACGCCGCCGCCGGCCTGCACATAGAGCCGGCCGTCCTTGACCACCGCGGTGCGGATCGCGATCGCCATGTCCATGTCGCCATCGAAGCCGATATAGCCCACCGCGCCGCCGTAGACACCCCGTTTGGTGGGCTCCAGCTCGTCGATGATTTCCATGGCGCGGATCTTCGGCGCGCCGCTCAGGGTGCCGGCGGGGAAAGTGGCCCGCAGCACGTCCAGCGGCCCCAGTTCCGGACGCAGTTTGCCTTCCACATTGGAGACGATATGCATCACGTGGGAATAGCGCTCCACCGCCATTTTCTCGGTCAGCTTCACTTCCCCCGGTCTGGCCACCCGGCCAACATCATTGCGGCCCAGATCGATCAGCATCAAGTGTTCGGCCAGTTCCTTCGGGTCCGCCAGCAGCTCTTCTTCCAGCTCCCGGTCCCGCTCCGGTGTTGCGCCGCGCTTGCGGGTGCCGGCAATGGGCCGCACGGTAACCGTGTCGCCCTCGACCCGGGTGAGAATCTCCGGCGAGGAGCCGGCGATATGGAAATCTTCCAGGTCCAGATAGAACATGTAGGGGGAAGGGTTGAGATAGCGCAAAGCGCGATAAAGATCCATGGCCGGTGCCGGGAATTCACAGCTCATGCGCTGCGCCGGCACCACCTGCATCACATCTCCCGCCAGGATGTATTCACGAATCGTTTCCACCGCCTGGCCATGCCGGTCGCGGGGAAACTCGGAGACGAAATCCTCTTCCCCCACCGGTTCGCCATAGCGATGGTGGCCGGGCTCGGACAACGGCGCCCGCAGCTTCGCCTCCAACTCATCCAATCGGCGCAACGCCCGACCCTCGGCGTGGCTGTCCGCCGGGTCCACCTGCACGATCAGGAACAGGCTGCCGCGCAGGTTATCGAACACCACCACTTCCTCGGAGCGCATCAGCAGGATATCCGGCACGCCTAGCACGTCTTCCCCCGGCGCCGGCCCCAGACGCGGCTCGAAGTAACGCACGCTGTCGTAGCCGAAGTAGCCCACCAGCCCCCCGTTGAAACGGGGCAGACCGGGAATTTCCGGGGTGTTGTATTCCTGCCGGTAGGCCTCGATCCAGGCGATCGGATCCGGCACGTCCAACTGGCGTTCGCCGTCGGCGTCGGTAATCAGAATGCGCCGGCCGTGGATACGGATCACCTCCGCCGCCGGCAGGCCGATCATGGAGTAACGCCCCCAGCGCTCCCCACCCTGCACGGACTCGAACAGATAGCTGTAAGGCCCGGCGGCCAGTTTGCGATAGGCGGACAGCGGCGTGTCCAGATCCGCCAGCACTTCACGCACTACCGGTACGCGGGTGTAACCCTGGCGGGCATACTCATCCAGATTTCGTGGTGACATGGTGGTCCCCGATCTTGATACAGACGACAGATTGTAGACGGAAATAAAACGCGAGGGGTGCCGCTATCGGCAAAGGAAGCGGCAAGCGAAGAGCGTCACCATCGCCAGGCGGCGACGGAGCGGGGCAGGAACTTGATGTGGAGGTCGGTGCGGTTCACCGGCTTTCCTTCGACTTTTTGTGTTGAGACCGGATTCTAGGGCGTGCCGCGCCGGGGCGCAACACGCAGCCCGCTTACACGCAACACGCCGGCACGCTAACACGCTATTCGGGGCTAAAGCCGCTTCCCATGGGGGACTACGAAGCCGCCGTGGGAAGCTTGCTTGCAAGCGAATGGGCCAACGCCGGGGGTCGCATTCGCCAGCAAGCGGGTCTCCCACAGCCGCCCTGTCGCCACCTCTGAATTCATCTTCCCGCGCCCGCCCTTCACTTCACCTGCTGTTTGCCCAGCTTGCGGGCCAGGGTGCGGCGATGCATGCCGAGGCGACGCGCGGTTTCGGAAATGTTGAACCCGGTTTCCGCCAGGGTTTCGTGGATGCGCTCCCACTCCAGGGTCTTGATCGAGGTCGGGCGGCCCACTACTTCCACCTCGGTGCTGCCGTCGGCACGGTGAAACGCGGCTTCGATGTCGTCGGTGTTGGAGGGCTTGGCGAGGTAATGGCAGGCGCCGAGCTTCACCGCCTCCACCGCGGTGGCGATACTGGCATAACCGGTCAGCACCACGATCAGCATGTCCTCATCGTGGGCATGCAAGGCCTGGACGCAGGATAGCCCGGAGGCTTCCCCTTTCAGCTTGAGATCCACCACCGCGTACCGGGGTGAGTGGCTCTCCAGCAACGTCATCATCGATTCCATGCCATCGGCACTGATCACCGCGTACCCGCGGCGCTCGAACGAGCGGGCCAGGGTGCGGGCGAACGGAGCATCGTCCTCGACAATCAACAGGGTGTCCGCGCTGTCTTCATGCGGTTCAGGCTCGTTCACCATGCTCTTCCTCCAGGGCAATCGCTGATAATGGCAACGTCAGCGTTACTTCAGCGCCTTTGTGCGGCCGATTTCGGGCGGTGAGGTTACCCCCCAGCGTACGCGCCACATTGACCACCAGGAACAGTCCCAGCCCACTGCCGGGTCGCCCTTTGGTGGATTGATAGGGACGGCCGATCCGGCCCAGCATCTCCTCGCTGAAACCCGGCCCGCGGTCCAGTACGGTCAGTATCAGGGATTCACCGTCCCGGCTGACCTGCAGGCCAACCCAGTCACGGGAGGCCTCCAGGGCGTTATCCAATACATTGCACAGGCTCTGCTTGAGGGCCGAATCGGAAACGATATCCCTATCCTCGCCAAAGGCGTTGTGATAGTCGAATCCAGTCACCGGACGGGTGGCCCGCCACTCTTCCACCAGTTCATCCAGGAAAGCGTGCACGGTGGTTTCTTCAGAGGATTCCCCCCGCGCCTCGCCAGCGGAAAGCAAAATACCACTGACGATGGACTTGCAACGCAGTACCTGGGTCTGCATCTCGGTGATCTCGTCGAGCAGATCCGGGTCGGATTTGAACACCGGCATATGGCGCCAGTCCCCCAGGATCACCGACAGCGTCGCCAGCGGCGTGCCCAGCTCATGGGCGGCACCGGACGCCAGTAACCCCATGCGGACGATGTGTTCGCCCTCGGCGGCGCGCTGACGCAGATCCGCCAGCCGCGCATCCCGCTCGCGCCGGTTGCGGGTGATACGGCTGATGAAGATCACCAGCAGCACGGCATTCAGGACAAAACAGATCAGCATCCCCTGGATATACAGGCTCAGCGGCCCGCGCTCGTAATCCGGCGGCATCACCAGGGGCAGCCCGGCGAACTCCAGCCAGACAAAACAACCCGCGGTCACCAGCAGGATGATCCAGGTGGACCACGCCTCCAGCAACACCGCCGCCAGCACCACCTGCAGCAGATACAGGAAAATAAAGGGGTTGGTGGCGCCACCACTGGCGTAAAGCTGCATCGTCAGCGTTGCCACATCCACCAGCAGCGCCAGAAACAGTTCACCGTTACTGACATCACGGCGCAGCCAGCGCAGCCGCAGCATGCTCAGCAGGTTGAAGCCGATCAACCCCGCCAGCACCGCCAGCATGAACACCATCGGCAGCGAAATGCCGAAGCCGAACCGCACCAGCAGTATGGTGCCGATCTGCCCCAGCACGGCGATCCAGCGCAGTTGGATCAACTGCTGCATGTTCTTGCGCCCGGTGGCGTCGTCGCTCTCGCGTTGCGCCGGAATCGGCTGGGGGCGTTGTACCCCCTGCGCGGCCCCCTTCGTGGCTGTCATCGTCACCCTCTCCTGAACCCGTTCAGACTTAGGAGGCCTTTGAAAAACGTCATACCGGACTACCAAGCAACGTCATGCCGGACTTGATCCGGCATCTTCCTCCACGAGCTGGTGCGTCCCAAGAGTGAGACCCAGGGCAGCCCCGGATGACAGGACGTTTCCCAGAGGCTCCTAGCGCCGTGACCGCAATTCCTCACGCAGCACGAACACAGCGCCGGCGGCCACCATCAAGGCAAGGGTATACCAGGTGATCGCATAGACCAGGTGATTATTGTGAAAAGAGACTACGGTCAGCCCGCCCACCGGCCCTTCGGACCGCTCCGGATCGGCGTCGGCATCAACGAAATACGGCGCCACCCGGGTCAGATCATGGGTTCGGGCGATAGCGGCCACATCCCGGGAGTACCAGCGGTTCTCCGCCGGGACGTTGTCCCGTAGAAAGCCGCCATCGGGCTCACTCAGGCGCAGCAGGCCGCTGACCCGCACCTCCCCTTCGGGAGTCCAGGCGCCGGCGGCGGCCTGGTCGCGCTGCTCCTGGGGAACATAGCCACGGTTGATCAGCACCACGGTGCCGTCGTCCCGTTTCAGCGGAGCCATCACCCAGTAGCCGCTACCCAACTCGGTGCTGGCCTGGGCCAGGGAGATACGATCGGAAAGGAAAGTACCGCTGAGCTGAACATGCTGATATTCATACCCTTCGCGGCTGATTCGCGGCCAGTCGGCGGGGCCCGGAGCAGGCTCCGCCGGAGCGTCCACGCGGTGGGAGACACGTTCGATCAGATCCAGCTTCCAGGCCCGGCGCTCCACCTGCCAGTTGCCCAGGAACACCAGCCCGATGAACGCGGCCACCGCCACCAGCACCCACGCCAACCGCGCCACCCGGTGCAGGCGGCTCACGGCGGGCCGTGGGCGCGGGGTTTGGTTCACGGTCCGTGCACCGCTTCCATCAGGCCGGGCATCATGTTGACGTTAAGGTGGTACATCACCCACAACGATCCCGCCAGGGTGATGAACACCATCACCGCGGTGAAGATCAGCGCCAACATGTTCCAACCGCCTTCGGATTGGAAGTTCATGTGCAGGAAGTAAATCATATGCACCACGATCTGCACCGCGGCGAACCCCAGAATCACCAGGGCGGTGGTGCTGGAGGTCTCGAACACGCCGCCCATCACGACCCAGAACGGGATCGCGGTGAGGATCACCGACAGGATGAAGCCGATCATGTAGCTCTTGAAGTCGGCGTGCGGCAGCTCGTCGCCATGATGTTCGTGATGATGCTCGTGAACGTTGTCGTGATGCTCGCTCATACCAGCACTCCCATCAGATAAACGAAGGTGAACACGCCGATCCAGACCACGTCCAGGAAGTGCCAGAACATGGACAGACACGCCACGCGACGCTTGTTCTCCGGAATCAGACCGTACTTGCGCAACTGGAAGCACAGGGTCACCAGCCAGACGATGCCGAAGAACACGTGCAGACCGTGGGTCCCCACCAGAGCGAAGAACGAGGTCAGGAAAGCACTGGTTTGCGGGCCCGCGCCGACATGAATCAAATGCGCGAACTCATACAGCTCCAGGCTCAGGAAGCCGACCCCGAACAAGCCGGTGATCAGCAGCCAGCCAATGGTGCCGCGCACCCGATTCTTCTGCATCTCCAACATGGCGAAGCCATAGGTGATGGAGGACAGCAGCAGCAGCGCGGTGTTCATCGCCACCAGCGGCAGGTCGAACAGCTCGGCGCCGGTGGGGCCGCCGGCGTAGCTGCGGCCCAGAACCCCGTAAGTGGCGAACAGAGAAGCGAAGATCAGACAGTCGCTCATCAGATACAGCCAGAAACCCAGCATCGTGCCCGTCTGCGGGTGATGCTCCTCGGTCTCGTGGAACTGCAGCTGCTGCCCTTGCGCTTGTTGAGTTTGAGTCGTGTCAACCATGGTTCGCGAGTACCCGTGTCCGTTCCGCTTCCACGCGCTCTACCTCTTCCACCGGAATATGGTAGTCGCGGTTGTAGTTGAAGGTGTGACCGATGGCCACCACCAGCAGCCCCAGGAAGGATACGCCGGCCAGCAGCCACATATGCCAGATCAACGCGAAACCCAGCACCGTGCTGATGCCCGCCAGAATGATCCCGGCCCCGGTGTTCTTGGGCATGTGGATCGGCAGGAAACCGCTTTCCGGACGTTTGTAGCCGTGCTGTTTCATCTGCCACCAGGCGTCCAGATCGTGCACGCGCGGGGTGAAGGCGAAGTTGTAGGCCGGCGGCGGAGAGGAAGTGGACCACTCCAGGGTACGGCCATCCCAGGGATCACCGGTCTCATCACGCAAGGATTCCCGGCGCATGAAGCTCACCACCAGTTGAATCAGGAAGGCGGCGATGCCGATGGCGATCAGCACGGCGCCAAACGCGGCCACCTGGAACCAGATCTGCAGGGACGGATCATCGAACTGGCTCATGCGACGGGTCACGCCCATCAGGCCCAGCACATACAACGGCATGAAGGCGAAATAGAAGCCAGTCAGCCAGAACCAGAACGAGACCTTGCCCCAGAACGGATCCAGCTTGAAGCCGAAGGCCTTCGGGAACCAGTAGGTAATCGCCGCCAGCATGCCGAACAGTACCCCACCGATGATCACGTTATGGAAGTGCGCGATCAGGAACAGGCTGTTATGCAGCACGAAGTCCGCCGGCGGCACCGCCAGCAACACCCCGGTCATACCACCGATGACGAAGGTGACCATGAAGCCCACGGTCCACAGCATCGGCACGTCGAAGCGGATACGGCCGCGATACATGGTGAACAGCCAGTTGAACACCTTGGCCCCGGTGGGGATCGAGATGATCATCGTGGTGATGCCGAAGAACGAGTTCACACTGGCCCCCGACCCCATGGTGAAGAAGTGGTGCAGCCATACCAGGTAGGACAGCACGGTGATCACCACGGTGGCGTAGACCATGGAGGCATAGCCGAACAAACGCTTGCCGGAGTAAGTGGACACGATCTCGGAGAACACACCGAATGCCGGCAGAATCAGGATGTACACCTCGGGGTGACCCCAAATCCAGATAAGATTGATGTACATCATGGCGTTGCCACCCAGATCTTCGGTAAAAAAGTTGGTACCGAGATAGCGGTCCAGGGTCAGCATCGCCAACACGGCGGTCAGCACCGGGAAAGCGGCCACGATGAGCACGTTGGTGCAGAGAGCAGTCCAGGTGAACACCGGCATCTTCATCATGGTCATACCCGGCGCCCGCATCTTGACGATGGTCACCAACAGGTTCACGCCCGATAGGAGGGTACCGACACCCGCGATCTGCAAGGCCCATATGTAGTAGTCCACCCCGACTCCGGGACTCTTGTCTATACCCGCTAGTGGGGGATAGGCGAGCCAGCCGGTCTTGGCGAATTCACCGATGAACAGGGACACCATGACCAGCACGGCACCGGAGGTGGTCATCCAGAAAGAGAAGTTATTCAGGAACGGGAAGGCCACGTCGCGGGCCCCGATCTGCAACGGCACCACGTAGTTCATGATGCCGGTGACCAGAGGCATGGCGACGAAGAAGATCATGATCACGCCGTGGGCGGTGAAGATCTGATCATAGTGATCCGGTGGCAGGTAGCCGGCGGAGTCACCGAAGGCCCAGGCCTGCTGGATACGCATCATGATGGCATCGGCGAAGCCGCGCAGCAGCATCACCAGAGCCAGAATGATGTACATGATGCCGATCTTTTTATGGTCAATGCTGGTGAACCATTCCCGCCACAGGTAACCCCACAGGCGGAAATAGGTCAGAGCCACCAGCAACGCGATACCACCAAGGATCACCGCGGCGAACGTGGCGATCAGGATCGGCTCATGATAGGGAATCGCCTCCCAGGTGAGGCGACCGAAAATGAGCTTGGTCAGGTCGATTTGATCAAACATTTTGCATACCGACGCCCAAGGCGCTTCATGAAAGGTGTATCGGAACGATGGAAGACCGCGTCATTCCATCACTGATGCTGTTCGTGCCCGTGGCCAGCGGCGGGATCACCATGGCCTTCATGGCCGTCGTCCTTGCCGACATTGCCGCCGCCATGACCGCCATGACCAAACATCATCATGTCTTTCATACACATGGTGCCGGGCTCCACGCAGAGATTCAGAATCGCGTCGTAGAGTGTGGGATCCACATCGGCATAGTAGTGTACGGGCTCGCGCTCGCTCGGCTTCTCCAGCTCCCGATAAACGTCGCGGTCCAGGGTATCGCCCTCGGCGGCCACTTTCGCCACCCACTCACCGAAGTCGGCGTCGCTCATGCCGTGGAACTTGAAGCGCATGTGCGAGAAACCGGCACCGCTGTAGTTGGCGGAGAAACCGTCGTAAATCCCCTCTTCGTTGATCACCCCATGCAGCTTGGTTTCCATACCCGCCATGGCGTAGATCTGTCCGGCCAAGGCCGGGATGAAGAAGGAATTCATGGTGGACGAGGAGGTGATCTTGAAGCGGATCGGGCGATCCACCGGCGCTGCCAGTTCATTGACCGTGGCGATGCCCTGCTCCGGGTAAAAGAACAGCCATTTCCAGTCCAGGGAGACCACTTCCACCACCAGCGGCTCCACGCCCTCCGGTACCGGTTGACCCGGTCCGATGCGGTCCAATGGACGGTAAGGGTCCAATTTGTGGGTGCTGACGTAGGTCATCGCCCCCAGGGCGATGATGATCAACAGCGGCACACCCCAGATCACCAGTTCCAACACCGTGGAATGGTCCCAATCCGGCTTGTAGGTCGCTTCCTTGTTGGAAGAACGGTAGCGCCAGGCGAACAACAGAGTAAGGATGATGACGGGCACGATCACCAGAAGCATCAACACCGTGGCCCAGACGATCAGGTCACGTTGTTGGGCGGCCACATCACCGGATGGTGACATGACCACTGCATCACACCCCGCCAGCAAAGCGACGGCGGCGGCCAGTGACAGCCCGCGTACTAGCTTGAGAATTGGCATTGCCGAGTATTGTAAGTAGTCCAGGGTGCCGCGCACTGTACGCCTCCAGCCCGGAATGTTGAATTGGACATTTTGTCCAATGGTGTCACGATATCGAGAAAGTGATTATGATCGGTTGGACTTGATTTGGTGAGGTACAGCAATGATAACAACTAACGATTCCGCCGCCGTGTCCTCTTACTCTTCCGCTCCGGAAGTCCATCAACCGGTGGCGCCGAACGAGATCGCGGTGGGGGTGGTGATCGGCCGCACCTCAGAGTACTTCGACTTCTTTGTTTATGGAATAGCCTCGGTTCTGGTGTTTCCGTCGGTGTTTTTTCCCTTCGCCGGCCGCCTCGAGGGCTTGCTGTACGCCTTCACCATATTTTCCTTCGCTTTCATCGCCCGCCCCTTCGGCACCGCGCTGTTCATGACCATCCAGCGCCACTGGGGCCGCAGCGTCAAACTGACCGCCGCCCTGTTCCTGCTCGGCACCGCCACCGCCGGCATCGCCTTCCTGCCCGGCCACGCGGTGCTGGGCGGCTATGCCATCCTGGTGTTGTCGCTGCTGCGCATCTTGCAGGGCCTGGCCCTGGGCGGGTCCTGGGACGGCTTGCCCTCGTTGCTGGCGCTGAACACGCCGAAAAACCGCCGCTCGCGCTTCGCCATGATCGGCCAGCTGGGCGCCCCCATCGGTTTCCTGGTGGCCAGCGTCCTGTTCCTGTTTCTCTACATGAGTTTGTCCACCGAGGATTTCCTTGGCTGGGGCTGGCGCTATCCGTTCTTCGTGGCGTTCGCCATCAACGTGGTGGCCCTGTTCGCCCGCCTGCGGCTGGTACTGACCCATGAGTACACGGCGGCGCTGGAAGAGAGCGAGCTGGAGCCGCTGAGCACACGCAAAATGTTGCAAGAGCAAGGCTACAATATCTTCATCGGCGCCTTTGCCGCCCTGGCCAGCTATGCCCTGTTCCATCTGGTGACCATCTTCCCGTTGTCCTGGATCGTGCTGAACGGCTCTCAGAATGTGCCGGACGTGCTGATCGTCCAGGCCATCGGGGCGATCCTGGCGATTGTCGGCACCATCGCCTCCGGCTGGATCGCTGAGCGGATCGGCAAACGCACCACCGTCGGCTCGCTGGCGGTGCTGATCGGGATTTTCAGTCTGTTCACGCCGTTGCTGATGAACGGTAACGCGGTACAGCAGGACATTTTCATTCTGGTCGGCTTCTTTTTGTTGGGTCTGTCCTACGGACAGGCGTCCGGCACCGTCACCGCCAACTTCCAGCGCCGCTTCCGCTATACCGGAGCAGCCCTGACCTCCGACTTCGCCTGGCTGTTCGGCGCCGCCTTCGCGCCGCTGGTGGCGTTGGGGCTATCGGCCAAATTCGGCCTGGCTTATGTCAGCGTTTATCTGTTGTCCGGGGTGATTTGCACGCTGCTGGCGCTGCGCATCAACAAGTCATTGGAAGCGGGTTAACACCCAACAAGAATCGCGGCCCGTGGGCCAGAGGTGTCTCACAACTCGCTGGCACGCTTACACGCAACACGCCGGCACGCCAAACCCGAGGCCCGCTTGCGGGCCTTGGGGACATAATCCAAAGGAACCCCGCCATGCCGGACTTGATCCGGCATCTCCTTCTATATCCCTACCGGTCTCCCCCTCGACCCTCTGTCTCCAGAAAGCTCATTGAGCTCTCCATTGAACTCTCAAGCCCGGGATGACCGGGTGTTTTCAAGGCGTGTTAGCGTGACGGCGTGTTGCGTGTTGCGTGTTGCGTGTTGCGTGTTGCGTGTTGCGTGTTGCGTGTTAGCGAGCCATGGGACAGCAGAACTCCGCCTCACTCAACTCAGCGAACCCAGCGCTTTCTTGGTGAAAATCTCGATCTCCTGCTCGCGGCCTTCCCGCATCTTCACCAGCCAGTTCGGGTCCTGCAGCAACGCCCGGCCGACGGCAATCAGATCGAACTCGTCATTCTCCATGCGTCGTTCCAGCTCCTCGATACCCACCGGGTTGGCGGTACCGCCCATACCCTGGTTGTTGTGGCCGATGAAGTCGTCGTCCAGACCCACACTGCCCACGGACAGGGTCGGCTTACCGGTCAACTTGCGGGTCCAGCCGGCCAGATTGAGATCAGAGCCCTCGAACTCCGGCACCCAGAAACGGCGAGTGGAAGCGTGGAACAGGTCGACGCCGGCATCCACCAGCGGGGTCAGGAAGCGTTCCAGTTCCTGCGGGCTGTTGGCCAGCCGGGCCTCATAATCCTGCTGCTTCCATTGGGAATAGCGCAGCACAATGGCGAAGTCCTCACCCACCGCCTCGCGTACCGCGCGCACGATGTCCGCGACGAAACGTCCGCGGTTATCCATGTCGCCGCCGTACTGGTCATCCCGCTGATTGGTGCCTTCCCAGAAGAACTGATCAAGCAGATAGCCATGGGCCCCGTGGATTTCCACACCATCGAACCCCAGATCCCGGGCGTGGCGGGCGGATTCGGCGAAAGCCCGGATAACGTCGTCGATGTCTTCCAGGGTCATGGCATGGCCGCTCTCCTTACCCGGCTTGAACAGACCGGAAGGGGAATAACCGGGCACGTCCTTGTCCGGGCCAACACCGGGCCGGCGCACCGCCCCCACGTGCCAGAGCTGGGGAATAATGGCACCGCCGGCCTGATGGACCTGATCCACCACCCGCTTCCAGCCGGCCAAGGCCAACTCGCCATGAAAAGCCGGCACCCGCTCGTAACCGTTGGCCGCCACATGGCCCACGGTGGTGCCCTCGGTAATGATCAGCCCCACCTCGCCTTCGGCGCGGCGGCGGTAGTAAGCGGCCACATCCTCATTGGGAATGTAATCCGGGGAAAAATTGCGCGTCATCGGCGCCATGGCCACGCGGTTACGCAATTTCAGGGATTTGTGTTCAAACGGACGCAACAACGCATCCAGCGAGGTACTCATAACCGGTTCTCCCGAGTCGTGGCGGCCCCGGCCGCCGTCCAATTTGGTTGCAGATCGCAACCGTAAACCAGGACGGTTTCATCATGCAACCATTTTGGATAGACTGAAGACGTTCTTCCATATGCCAAATCCCTTTGGAGGGCCCCGCCCGTGACCCGAAAACGCTTTGACGACCTGGATTGCTCCGTGGCCTGCGCCCTGGATCAAGTGGGGGACTGGTGGTCGTTGCTGGTGGTCAAGGAAGCCATGCTGGGCACCCGTCGTTTCGTCGACTTTCAGCAACGGCTGGGGATCGCCAAGAATATCCTCTGCAACCGTCTCAACCGGCTGGTGGACAGTGGCGTGATGAGCAAGGTGGATGCCGGCGAGCACGGCACCCGCTACGAGTACCGGCTCACCGACAAGGGCCGCGACCTGTTCACGGTGATCACCGCGCTGCGGCAATGGAGCGAGCGCTGGAACGGCAATCGGGACGATCTGCGGCTGGTGGACAGGGTCAGCGGCCATCCCATTCGCCAGCTCCACGTGGAGGGCGATGACGGCCAGCCCCTGACCGTCCGCGATGTGCGTTTTGAGGAAACCAAGGTCGGACGCTAACACACCATTCGCTGCCAAAGCAGAATCTCCCACGGATCGAACTACGAAGCCGCCGTGGGAGACCAGCTTGCTGGCGAATTACGGACCTCTGGCATTGACACATTCGCTTTCAAGCAAGCTTCCCACAGCGGCCTTGTATCTCTCCAGGCTTTGGGTTTGGCGTGCCGCGTGTACGCGTGCCAGCGAATTATGGGGCACTAGTGGTTGCGCAACCGCCATGTCATCCGAGCGCGGGAGCGTTGATCTTGGCGTCAGACGTCCGGCGTCTTAAAAGCGCGTCTCGATACGGCGGGCGGTCCAGTAATGGGAGCGCCAGTAGACATTGTCCAGCGACGAGATCATCACCCCTCTGCTGGTGGAGGCGTGCATGAAACGGCCGTGGTTCATATAGATCCCCACATGACGAACACCGCGGCCCGTGCGGAAGAACACCAGGTCACCGGTCTGCAACTGATCCTTGGCCACTTTCTCCCCCACCCTCGCCTGCTGGTCCGTGGTGCGCGGCAGGCGCACGCCCAGGCGATCATGAAAGGTCAGGAACACAAAGCCGGAGCAATCAACACCTTTGCGGGTCATCCCGCCCAGCCGGTAAGGCGTGCCTTCCCATTCCCGCAGCTGCGCGCTGAGCAAAGCGTGCACCATCCCCGGATTGGCCATATCCACGGAGTAATCCTCCATAGACACGGTCTGTTCCGGGTCCGCGTGGCCGCCCGGCTCCGGCTCGTTTCGATCTTCCACCACCACCGGCCGGCTGGCACAACCGGCCAGCAGCACGCACAACAGTATCACTCCGCTTACCAGGCGCATTCGATAATCCGTTTCTTCCTCGTCAAAAGGGTAGCAGCGCCACCCATAACGGCACCACCGCGCCGTAGGCAACGACGATGGCCGGATGCAGCTTCTGCAACGCCCTCTGCATCAACCAATAGGAAAGGATGCTGGTAAAGACCGCCAGATAAACCAGCCGCCACCACTGCTCCCAATGCCACTGCGTCACTTCCGGTAATCGCGTCACACCCACCAGGCAGAGCAACAGGCCGGCGAACAGCAGGCTCCAGAACGTGGTGGTGGCCGCCGCCGCGGGCAGCCAGTTGCGCAAAATAGCCCCACGGGACAATACCGCGTAGCCGATCACCGCCGCGCACCCGAGCAAATAAATCTGGCTGCCCGGCCGCGCCAGCAGCGCCAGCAGATCAGTGGGCGCCGGCATAATCCAGTACTGGATCACCAGATACAGCGCCAGAGCAAACACCGTCAGCGGCACCGGGTGCAGATACTCCCGGTTGGCGTACCAGGCCAGAATCGCGGTACCCGGCGGCGACAGCAGGTACAACAGAGACAACTCGATACTGCCAACGGTTCGCAGAGCCTGGAACTGGGCCCAGAAAAACACCGCCAGCAGCACGCCCAGGATCGCCCAGATCAGCAAACGGCGCGGGTTGATCGCCACCCGGGCGGCTACCGGAGCCAGCAGCAGCGCGGCGATCAGAAAGCGTACTCCGGTCAGAGGCAGCGGGTGCGCGTCCCGAACCAGATATTCCGCGGTGGGAAAGGAAGTCCCGATCAGCAACGACCACACCAGCATTTCGCCGTGCCCGGCGGCACGGGTGCGGATGCCGCTCATTCAGGCCAGGGCCAGTTCGGCACGCATCCGTTCAATCACCGCCCGGTAGTCGGTCTTGCCGAAAATCGCGGACCCGGCGACAAAAGTGTCGGCGCCGGCGCCGGCCACCTCGCGGATGTTCTTCTCCGACACGCCACCATCGACTTCCAGACGGATCGGCCGGTCCTGCTGGTCGATAAGGGCGCGCACCTGCTTGATCTTGTTCAAAGTGCCAGGGATGAACTTCTGCCCACCGAAGCCCGGGTTCACGCTCATCAGCAGGATCATGTCGAGCTTGTCCATGACATATTCCAGGCACTCCGGCGTGGTCGCCGGATTCAACACCAGCCCGGCCTGGCAACCGGCATCCCGGATCAGTTGCAGGGAGCGGTCCACATGGCGGGAGGCTTCCGGGTGAAAGGTGATCATGGAGGCACCGGCGTCGGCGAACATAGCGATCAGATCATCCACCGGCGACACCATCAGGTGCACGTCGATGGGGGCTTCGATGCCATGTTTGCGCAGTGCCTGACATACCATCGGACCAATGGTCAGATTCGGCACATAATGATTGTCCATGACGTCGAAATGAATCACGTCGGCGCCGGCGGCCAATACCGCCTCGCATTCCTCTCCCAACCGGGCAAAGTCCGCGGCCAGAATGGAAGGCGCGATCCAGGGGGTTTGCTTACCCATCGAGTTCTCCAGCACCGCCCGAACCCACGGCTCGGACGCGTAAGAATTGGTCCAGTTGTTCCAGGCGCCGCGGGGTTCCAATATCCCACCACTGCCCCTGGTGATGTTCACCGCTGACCCGTTCATCGGCCATGGCCGCGCGCAGCAGCGGCGCCAGCTTTTGCTCGCCGGATGCCAAGCCGTGAAACAATGCCGGATGCAGGCAGGCGATGCCCGCGTAGGTCAGCCGCGCCGCGCCATTATCCCGTACCCGGCCCTGCTCTGTTAAATGGAAATCCCCGTCCGCATGGTGCGCCGGATTGTCCACCAGCACCAAATGGGCACGGTCGGCGGCCAGGTCGCGGTTCAGGCGACTGAAATCGTAATCGGTCCAGATATCGCCATTGACCAGCGCGAACGGCTCATCGCCCAGCATCGGCAGGGCACGCAGAATACCGCCGGCGGTTTCCAGTGGAGTGCCTTCATGGGACCAGCGGATCCGCGCACCGAAGCGCTCCCCATCCCCCAACCGCGCCGGCAGCTGCTCGCCCAGCCAGCCGGTATTGATCACCAGTTCATCGAAGCCGGCACGGCTCAGCCCTTCGATCAGATGCTCGATCAACGGCTTGCCGCCCGCCTCCAGCAATGGTTTGGGCGTATGATCGGTGAGCGGCCGCATGCGATTACCATAGCCCGCCGCCAGGATCATCGCCCGCATCAGGGACACCCCCACTCGTCCAGCAACCGTCCCAGGTCCGCCAGTTCCGGGCGGCGGCCGATCACCGTGCGCAAGTAGGTGAAGAAACGGGGAACGTCCTTCACATAACCCGGCTTGCCATCCCGGTGCCGGATTCGGGAAAAGATACCGATCACCTTCAAATGACGCTGAGCCCCCATCAGATCGCACCAACGCAAGAAAAGATCGAACTCTGGCAGAGGCAACCCGGCGGCCAGGCCGCGCTGATGGTATAACCGCAGCCAGTCCAGCACCCGTGGTTCGGGCCAGTTGATAAAGGCATCCTTGAACAGGCAGATCGGGTCGTAGCTGATCGGGCCGAGCACCGCGTCCTGGAAGTCGATGACCCCCGGATTGGGTTCGGTCACCATCAGGTTGCGCGGCATATAGTCCCGGTGCACGAACACCCGGGGCTGCTCCAGAGCCGACGCCACGAGCTGGTCAAACACCCGGTTCAGACGCTCCTGCTGCTCGTCGGCGAGAGCCAAGGACCGCTCATGCGCCAGATACCATTCCGGAAACAGCGTCAGTTCCCGGCGCAACAGCGCCTCGTCATAGACCGGCAAGCCGTCGGCATCGGCATGGACCTGCATCCGCACCACGGTATCAATGGCCTGCCCGAACCAGGCATCGGCATTGCCGTCATTCAGGGTCCGCAACCAGGTATCGGTGCCGAGATCATCCAGCAGCAGATAGCCGCGTTCCAGATCGCTGGCGCGAATCCGGGGCACGTTAACGCCAGCGGCGGCCAGCCGCCGGGCCACGTCGACAAAGGGCCGGCAGTCTTCCTGTGGCGGCGGAGCGTCCATTGCCACCAGCGAGCCCTGCTCCAGCGAATAACGAAAATAGCGGCGAAAACTGGCGTCCACGGACGCCGGCACACCTATCACCGCCTCGCCGGTCTGTTCACCGACCCACTGATCCAACGCGGACTTGCGCGGATCCCGATCATCCTTCTCTGGCTGCATTGCCCATCCCATTCGTTTACACTGCGGCGATTGACGAAGACTACCGTGTCGCCCTGTTTCCTGCCCCGAGGTGGCCCCGCCCCGAGCGCCGGCATCGGGAAACACCGGGACAAATCCCGGCCAACGGGGGCGTCCAGCGGTTTAAGACGGCCTTTTTACCTGTTCTGAGCAGCCGATGCCACTGCACTCACGACTGATGTTTTCCTGCCTGGTACTGGGGTTCGCCAGCACCGCGGCAGCCAAGGACGATCTGAACTGGGTTGACCGTGAGGCAATGAACGAGCTTCCCGAGGTGCTGCAGCGCCCCATTCCGGTGTGGTGCGGCGGTATTTATTACAATCCCCGGGTCGGCCCACGGGCGGAGACCAGCGACACCATCATCACCGCCGATCAAACCAGCGCGTCCGAGGACGGCCTGATCGAAATGAGCGGCGACGTCCTGATCGAGCAGCCCGGTTCCCGGGTGGTCACCAATTCCGCTTTGTTCGACCGCAGCAGCGGCAAATTCGAAGTGGACACCCCGTTGCGTCTGGAGTCCAACCAATTCACCTTTCTCGCCGATTCCATGAGCGGCCAGACCAGCAGCCGTCAGGTCAGCCTGGGCAATGCCCGCTATTCCCTGTTCGGCCCCGGCGCTCACGGCTCCGCCGAGTATATTGATCAGGTCAGCAACCTGACCTCGGTGTTCAACGGCACCTATACCACCTGCCCGCCCGGCTCCAACAGCTGGCGTCTCTCCGGCGAGCAGATCCTGCTGGACCGGGACAAGGGCTGGGGCGAGGCGCGCAACGTGGTGTTGCGAGTAAGAGACGTACCGCTGTTCTATCTGCCCTGGATCACCTTCCCCATCGATGACCGGCGCAAGTCGGGGTTGCTGTTTCCCACCATCAGCACCAGCGACAACGGCGGCCTGGACTTCTCCCAGCCGATCTACCTGAACCTGCACCCGCAGATGGACGCCACCGTCGCCCCGCGTTATGTGGACGGCCGTGGCGCCGGCCTGGAAATCGAGTTTCGCTACCTGAGCCGCTATGGCCAGGGGCAGGTCAGCTACGGTGTGCTGTTCCAGGACCGGGAGTTCGACGACCAGGACCGTGAGTTGGCGGCCTGGCGCCACGACGGCTCCATCGGCCGTTGGGGCCTGCACGTGGACATGAATTACGTGTCCGACGACTTCTACTTCAAGGATCTGGATACCGGCTTGCAGGTGAGTTCCCAGACCCACCTGCCACGGGTTGGGGAGCTGCGCTACTACGGCCGCACCTGGCAAGCGCTGGGCCGGCTCCAGGCCTGGCAAACCATCGACCCGACGCTGGCGGATGATCTTCACCCCTATCGCCGGCTGCCACAGCTGCAGCTGACCGGCAGCCCGCATCTGGTCGGCCCGCTGCGGATGTTATGGCTCAGTGACGTCACCGCTTTCGACCGCAGCGACAAGGACACCAGCAACAACCCCACCGGAGTGCGCATGCACGCGCAACCGGCGCTGTCCGCCCGGATGGAGAACAGCTGGGGTTACGTCGAGCCCAGAGCACGCCTGTACCACACCCGCTATCAACTGGATGATGGCGGTCCCAGCGGCAGCGAACCTTCCCTCAACACCTGGGGCGCCAGCCTCGACGCCGGCATGTTCTTCGAGCGTTCCACCAACCTGTTCGGCCGTGGCTATACCCAGACCCTGGAACCCCGGGTGTTCATCAACAAGGTCGCCTACGAGAACCAGGACGATCTGCCGGATTTCGATGCCGGCGAACTGACCTTCTCCTACAACACCCTGTTCCGGGAAAACCGCTACATCGGTTATGACCGCATCGGTGATGAAGAGAAGATCGCGGTGGGCTTGACCAGCCGTTTCCTGCGCGACGACGATGGCCGCGAGCAACTGCGTCTGCGCGTCGGCCAGGGCTATTACCTGGACGACCGCAGAGTGCAACTGGACGGTGCCGGGGAAGACACCACCGACCAGACGCCGGCGGTGGCCGACATGCGATGGAACTTTGGCCGCGATTGGTACCTCTATTCCGAAGGCCAGTGGGATACCTCCGGCGGCCAGCGGCAGCGCTCCACCCTGCGGCTCGGCTACAACGACCGCGAGCGGCGGATTTTCAATCTGGGCTTCCACGACCGCCCGGAGGATAATCTGCGGCAGTCAGAGGTGGCGGCGATCTGGCCTGTCCATCGCAACTGGCGGCTGATCGGCCGCTGGATGTACGACGTTGAAAACCATCGCACCCAGGAAACCCTGGCGGGCGCGGAATACCGAAACTGCTGCTGGCGGGTACGACTGGTGAGCCAGCGGGAACTCTATGACGATGATGGGGACGGCACCCTCGAACCGGACTCCACCGTGATGTTGCAGATTGAAATGACCGGACTGGGCGGCTTTGGCGGGCGAGTGGACTCGCTGTTGGAGCGCAGCATTTCCGGATACAGGAGAGAATATGAATAGGGTTTTGTCGACGTTACTGACCTTCTGTCTGTGTCTGGGCCTGGCGGTCCATGCCCAGGCTCAGGTGCGGATCCTTGACCGCATCGTCGCGGTGGTCAACGACGGCGCCATCATGGAAAGTGAGTTGCAGTCCCGGGTTGCCGGCATTGTTGGTCAGTTCGAGGCGGACAACCGCCCTCTGCCTCCAGCCCAGGTGCTTCGCGAGCAAGTACTCGATCGCATGATCATCGAGCGCATTCAACTGCAACTGGCGGAGCGCGGTGGTATCCGCGTGGATGACGGCAGTCTCAACCAGGCGCTGACCGGCATCGCCGGGCAGAACAACATGGATCTGGAGCAGTTCGCCAGCGCGGTCCGCGCCGACGGCTACTCCTGGGCCGAGTTCCGCGAGCAAGTGCGCAACGACATGGTCATTTCCCGCCTGCAGCAGCGCTCCGTTTCCTCCCGGGTGCGTGTCACTGACCGGGAAGTGGACCGCTTCCTCAGCTCCGACCTGGGCCGGCGCATGTTCGCCGCCGACTTCCATCTTGGCCATATTCTGGTGCAAGTGCCCAGCGGCGCGTCTCCGGATCAGATCGAACAGGCCCGGAACAAAGCCGACGGCATCGTTCAGCGTCTGCGCGGCGGCGCGGACTTCGCCGAAACCGCGGTGGAACAGTCGGACGGCCCGCAAGCACTGGAAGGCGGCGATCTGGGATGGCGGCCGGCGGCCCAGTGGCCAACCCTCTTCGCCGAGACCGCCATTGATATGCAATCCGGCGATATTTCCGAGCCGCTGCGCTCCGGAGCCGGTTTTCACATCCTCAAAATGATCGAACGTCGTGGCGGCGGGGGCGAGCACGTGGTTACCCAGTACCGGGTACGGCATGTGCTGGTTCAATCCGACGCTCTGACCACCGACAATCAGGCTCGGGCCGAAGCCCGGCGCCTCCATCAACAGGTGGTCAGCGGCAGTGTCAGCCTGGCCGATGTGGCCCGCGAGCATTCCGATGACCCCGGCAGCCGCAATCAGGGCGGTGAGCTGGGATGGGTCACGCCTGGCCAGATGGTGCCGGAATTCGAGCAAATGATGGAATCCACCCCGGTGGGCCGGGTGTCCCCGGTGTTCCAAACCCAGTTCGGCTACCATTTCCTGCTGGTGGAGGAACAACGAGAGGCGGACATGAGCGACGAATTCCGCAAGATGCGCGCCCGCCAGGCTCTGCAAAAACAACGGTTCGACGAGGAACTGCAAACCTGGCTGCAGGAAAAGCGGGCGGAAGCCTACGTCGATATCCGACTGGATCAATGACCGCGCCGATCGTCATCACCAGCGGCGACCCGGCGGGTATCGGCCCGGATCTGATGCTGGATCTGCCGCGCCGCTATCCCGACACCGCCCTGGTAGTGCTGGCGGATCGGCGGGTGTTGCACGATCGCGCCCGGTCGCTGGGTTTGCAGGCCACCTGGCCACAATGGCAACCTGGCGACGCCCCACCCGCCAGCCCGGCGCTTTGGCACTGCCCCGCCGGCGCCCCCGTGACCGCCGGCCAACCGGACCCGGCCACCGCCTCCGGCACCCTGACAATGCTCGGGCGGGCCGCCCGGGGTTGCCTGGAAGGCCAGTTCTCCGCCCTGGTCACGGCACCAGTGGCCAAAAGCATCATCCGTGAAGGCGCCGATCCGGCGTTTACCGGACACACCGAGTTCTTCGCCGAGCAGGCTGGCGTGAAACAGGTCGTGATGATGCTGACCGCGAAAACCCTGCGCGTTGCCCTGGCCACCACCCATTTGCCCCTGTCCCGGGTGGCGGAGGCGATCACCGGTCCATCACTGGAAACCACTCTGCACATCCTGTGCCAGGACCTGCGCGACAAATTCGCCATCGATTCGCCGCGCATCCTGGTCCTGGGGCTGAACCCTCACGCCGGTGAAGGCGGCCACCTGGGACGGGAAGAAATCGAGATCATCGAGCCGGCGCTGACGCGCCTGCGCCAGCAGGGCCTGAGCCTCACCGGCCCGGTGCCGGCCGACACCGCCTTCCAGCCGGCATTGCTGGCGCAACACGACGCGGTGCTGGCCATGTACCATGACCAGGGCCTGCCGGTGCTCAAATACGCCGGCTTCGGCGAAGCCGTGAACATCACCCTGGGGTTGCCGTTCATCCGCACGTCGGTGGACCACGGCACCGCCTTCGATCTGGCCGGCAGCGGACGTATCCGGGCCGGCAGCTTGCACGCCGCCATCGACCTGGCTCTGGAACTGGTGGAGAAACGTTCCTCATGACCGAACATCGCGCCCGCAAACGCTTCGGGCAGCACTTTCTGCATGACCCGGGCATTATTGATCGCCTGGTCCGCACAGTGGCCCCGATCGCCGGCCAGAAGCTGGTGGAAATCGGCCCCGGACGCGGCGCGCTCACCTATCCACTACTGGAGCAGGTGGCGCACCTGGACGTGGTGGAGTTGGACCGGGATCTGATCCACCTGCTGCGCGAGGCGGTACCCGAGGAACGCCTGACCATCCATCAGGCGGATGCCCTGCGTTTCGACTTTCGCCCCCTGGCCGGCGCCCTCAAGCTGCGGGTGGTGGGCAATTTGCCGTACAATATTTCAACTCCCTTGATCTTCCACTTGCTGGAGCAGGCGGAAATCATCAGCGACATGACATTCATGTTGCAAAAAGAGGTGGTGGACCGGCTCACCGCGGCCCCCGGCACCAGTGATTACGGCCGGCTGTCGGTGATGGTGCAATACCACTGTCAGGCGGATTATCTGTTCTTCGTGCCCCCGGGCGCGTTCCAGCCACCGCCCAAGGTGGACTCCGCCGTGGTCAGATTGACTCCGCACACCACCGCGCCCTGGCCGGCCCGGGACCCGGTCCATCTTGGCAAACTGGTCAACCAGGCCTTCACCCAACGCCGCAAGGCGGTGCGCAATGCGCTGAAGACTCTGGTGGAACCGGACACTTTCGATGCCTTGGGCATCGACCCTGGCCTGCGCCCCGATCATCTTTCGGTGGCGGATTACGTCGCGCTGGCCAACGCCACCGGCTGACGGCGGGGAATACCGCCCGCCGGGGCTCCGACCCCGCGAGAGGGAATCATGAGTGACAGTAACAACGATGCCCACGGCATCGAGGTGTTCGCGGAAAGCGAGTATCTGCCGGAACAAAGCGACGCCGACCAGAAACGCTGGGCGTTCGCCTATCATATCCGCATCATCAACCGTGGCAGTCGCGGCGCGCGCCTGCTGACCCGGCACTGGATCATCACCGACGGTGACCAGCGCATACAGGAAGTTCACGGCGAGGGCGTTATCGGCCAGCAGCCGGAACTGGCGCCGGGCCAGGAGTTCCGCTATTCCAGCGGCGCCATCCTGGAAACCGCCGTGGGCAGCATGCGTGGCAGCTACCAGATGCTGTCCGAGGACGGCACCTGCTTCAATGCGCCGATCCCGGCCTTCACCCTGGCCGCCGACCGGGCCTTGCATTGACGGCGCTGGACGCTGGACGCTGGACGCTGGACGCTGGACGCTGGACGCTGGACGCCAATGATGAAAAACCGAACTCACCACTCCCCTCAAGTACTGAAAACGGTTATCCATACCGCAATCCTCACGGGCACGGGTTTTAGCGTCCGGCAACCAGCGTCTGGCGCCCGGCATGGCTTCCAGGAGGCCTTCCTATGAGCACCTACGCCATCGGCGACATCCAGGGCTGCCTGGGCCCCTTCGAGGCCCTGCTGGAGCGGCTCCACTTCAACGCGGACCGTGATCAACTTGTGTTGGCCGGGGACCTGGTCAATCGCGGCCCGGATTCACTCGGCACTCTGCGGCTCCTCCACGATTTGCGAGACAATGTTCTCACCGTGTTGGGCAATCACGACCTGCACCTGCTCGCGGTGGCCCACGGCCAGGCCCGTGCGAGGGGCAAGGACACCCTGACGCCAATCCTCGAGGCCGAGGACCGGCATACCCTGCTGGACTGGCTGCAGCGCCAACCGCTGCTGATCGACCTGCCCGAATTCAACGCAGTGATGTCCCACGCCGGCATGCCCCCGCTATGGAGCCTGGAACAAGCCCATGAACGAGCCGGGGAAATCACCGCCGTACTCGCCGATGGCGAGCGGGCGCGCACCTTTTTCGCCCACATGTACGGCAACGAACCGGCGGGCTGGCGTGACGACCTGCAAGGGCCGGAGCGGTGGCGAGTAATCACCAACCATTTCACCCGCATGCGCTTCGTCAACGATGCCGGAGACCTGGATCTGGGCAGCAAAGGCGAGGCCGAGCAGCCTCCCGAGGGCTATATGCCCTGGTTTGAACATCCTCGCCGGCGCCACGTTGGGCGCCGCGTCCTGTTTGGCCACTGGGCCGCGCTGGGAGGCCGTGCCAGCGCCAACGACGTGGTCCCCCTGGATACAGGCTGCGTATGGGGCGGGCGGCTCACCGCCCTGCGCCTGGAAGACGGGCAGCGCATCACCTGCGAGTGCGCCTGATCGCCCGCAACCCCATTCCCACACCCTCCCGGCGGTGACCAAGTTCACCGCCTCTGGTTTATCAAGGTGCTCGGGAACCTCTTAAAAAACCTCATGCCGGACTCGACCCGGCATCTCCCGCCGCGAAGTGGCGCGCCCTCCAGAGGGAGACCCCGGATCAGGCCCGGGATGACGAGGTATTTTTCAAAGGTTCCTTAAAAAAATTGATTTTTTTTTGCCGGCCTGGCTTTGACTTGGCGTTCGTTTTGGCGCCATGCTAAAGACAAGGCCGGTCACCGACATCCCGTGACGGGATTCCATGATCTTCGCGCCGCATTCATTTCGTTAAGGGTTTATTTTCATGTAGAAAGTGACGGCTTGACATTCAAGCGCCGCCAGGAGGGAGTGAGGAATGAGCATCATCAGCCATTATCAGGCCCGGTTTGACGCCACTCAGCAGGAAGAGTTGTCCCTGGAGGAGTATCTGGCGCTCTGCAAGAGCGACCCCAGCGCTTACGCCAGCGCTCCCGAGCGCATGCTCATGGCCATCGGTGAACCTGAACTGGTGGACACTTCCAAGGATCCACGACTGTCCCGGATCTTCTCCAACAAAATCATCCGTCGCTATCCCGCCTTCGACGAGTTCTACGGCCTCGAAGAGGTTATCGAGAATATCGTCAGCTACTTCCGACATGCCGCTCAAGGTCTGGAAGAAAAGAAACAGATTCTCTACCTGCTCGGCCCGGTTGGTGGTGGCAAATCCTCCCTGGCGGAGAAACTCAAGGCCCTGATGCAGAAGGTCCCGTTCTACGCCATCAAGGGCTCTCCGGTGAACGAGTCGCCGTTGTCCGTGTTCGACGCCGACGAGGATGGCCCCATTCTGGAAGAGGAGTACGGGATCCCGCGCCGTTACGTACGCACCATCATGTCGCCCTGGGCGGTCAAGCGTTTGCACGAATACGGCGGCGACATCAGCCAGTTCCGGGTGGTGAAATGCTACCCGTCAATACTGGATCAGATCGCCATATCGAAAACCGAACCCGGCGATGAGAATAACCAGGACATCTCGGCCCTGGTGGGCAAGGTGGACATCCGCAAACTGGAGGATTTCTCCCAGGACGATCCGGACTCCTACGCTTTCTCCGGCGGCCTGTGCCGCGCCAATCAGGGCCTGATGGAATTCGTCGAGATGTTCAAGGCACCCATCAAGGTGCTGCACCCTTTGCTCACCGCCACCCAGGAAGGCAATTACAACGGTACCGAGCACATGGGCGCCATCCCCTTCGATGGTATCGTGCTGGCCCACTCCAACGAAGCCGAGTGGCACACGTTCAAAAACAACAAGAACAATGAAGCGTTCATCGACCGTGTCTATATCGTCAAGGTGCCATACTGCCTGCGCGTTACCGAAGAGCAGATGATCTACGAAAAGTTGCTGCGCAACTCCAGTTTGCGCGATGCCCAATGCGCGCCGGACACGTTGCATATGCTGGCCCAGTTCTCGGTGCTGACCCGCATCAACGAACCGGAGAACTCCAGCATTTATTCCAAGGTACGTGTCTATGATGGAGAAAACCTGAAGGACGTGGACCCACGCGCCAAATCCATTCAGGAATACCGGGACATGGCCGGCGTCGATGAAGGCATGGACGGCCTGTCCACCCGCTTCGCCTTCAAGATTCTCTCCAAGGTCTTCAACTTCGATCACTCCGAGGTGGCCGCCAACCCCGTTCATTTGATTCACGTTCTCGAGCAGCGCATCGAGCAGGAGCAATTCCCTCAGGAGCGCCAGGAACAGTTCCATCGTTTCATCAAGGAATACCTGGTTCCGCGTTACGTGGAATTCATCGGCAAGGAAATCCAGACCGCGTACCTGGAATCCTACTCCGAATACGGGCAGAACATTTTCGACCGCTACGTCACTTACGCCGACTTCTGGATTCAGGATCAGGAATTCCGCGATCCGGATACCGGTGAAATCTTCGATCGCCAGTCACTCAACGAGGAACTGGAGAAAATCGAAAAGCCGGCGGGCATTTCCAATCCCAAGGATTTCCGCAACGAGGTGGTCAATTTCGTATTGCGGGCGCGCGCCAACAACAGTGGCCGCAACCCGAGCTGGCTCAGCTACCAGAAGCTCCGTGACGTGATCGAGAAGAAAATGTTCTCCAATACCGAAGAGTTGTTGCCGGTCATTTCCTTCAACCCGAAAGGCAGCGAAGAGGATCGCCGCAAACACGACAACTTCGTCAAACGGATGATGGATCGCGGCTACACCGAGAAACAGGTTCGGCTGCTTTCCGAGTGGTACCTGCGGGTGCGCAAGGCGCAGTAAAAGGCAGTGGACAGTTGATAGTGGACAGTTGACAGCGCGCGGCACGACACCAAGTCCATTCAGAAGCCGTGCCCGCGCATAAACGCCATTGTAAAACCATTGCCACAGTGGCCGAGTGTGGAGAGCCCAATGAGTTATATCATCGACCGGCGTCTCAATGGGAAGCACAAGAGTGCGGTGAATCGGCAACGGTTTCTGCAGCGCTACCGGCGACATATTCGTGAAGCGGTCAATGACGCCGTGGGCAAGCGCTCCATCAAGGAAATGGAGCAAGGCGAGCGCATCGTCATTCCTCGCAAGGACATTTCCGAGCCCATTTTCCATCACGGCCCCGGCGGCCAGCGCAACATCGTCCACCCAGGCAATCGGGAGTTTCAGCAAGGCGACCGGATCAAGCGCCCCAGTGGTGGCGGCGGACAAGGTAGTGGCTCCGGCGACGCCAGCAATCAGGGAGAAGGCGAGGACGATTTCGCCTTCGAAATCGACCCGCAGGAATTCCTCAATTTTCTGTTCGAGGATCTGGCGCTGCCGAATCTGGTGAAACGGCACCTGGAAGGCACCCGGACCTTCCAGATCCGCCACGGCGGCATTGTCAGTCATGGCATGCCGGCCAAGATCAATATCGTCCGCTCCATGCGCCAGGCCTCCATGCGCCGGCGGGCGTTGACCGCCGCCAGCCGCCGCCGGCTACGTGAACTGGAAGAGGAGCGGGAGGCCCTGCTGCAGCAGGATCAATCCCCTCAGCGTCAGGCTCGCCTGGCGGAACTGGACGAACATATCGAGCGCCTGCGCCGGCGTATCGATCGCATTCCCTTCATCGATACCGTGGATCTGCGTTACAACCACCATATCAAGGTCCCGGTGCCGGTGAGCCGGGCGGTGATGTTCTGCATCATGGATGTTTCCGGCTCCATGAACCAGGACATGAAGGACCTGGCGAAGCGCTTCTTCCTGCTGCTTTATTTATTTCTGCAACGCAACTACCAGCACACCGAGGTGGTATTCATACGTCATCACACCAGCGCCAAGGAGGTGGATGAAGAGGAGTTTTTCTACTCCCGGGAAACCGGCGGCACCATCGTTTCCAGCGCCCTGAAACTGACCCGGGACATCATCAAGGAACGCTACCCGGTGGAGGAATGGAACATCTACGGCGCCCAGGCCTCGGACGGCGACAACTGGAACGATGACTCTCCCGGCTGCGCCGGGTTGCTGGAGAAGGAATTGCTGCCGCGCATGCAGCACTTCTCCTATGTGGAGGTCATGCCCCGCGCCCACCAGGCACTCTGGGACCAATATGAGGGTATCATGGGGCGCCACCCGGACGTCTTCTCCATGGCACAGATCGACGACCCGGCGGATATATATCCGGTATTCCGCCAGCTGTTCCATAAACGCATGGAGGCCGCCTGATGCTCTTGTCCACCGGCTCCGACTGGGACTTCAACCTGCTTGCCCGCTATGACGAGGCGATCTCCGAGCTGGCGCACGGCAAGTACGCTCTGGACACCTACCCCAATCAGATCGAGGTCATTTCCTCGGAACAGATGATGGACGCCTATTCCTCCGTGGGCATGCCGGTGGGCTACCACCACTGGTCCTTCGGCAAGCAGTTCGTGGAGGTGGAAAACCGTTACCGGCGCGGACAAATGGGGCTGGCCTACGAGATCGTGATCAACTCCAACCCCTGCATCGCCTATCTGATGGAGGAAAACACCATCACCATGCAGGCGCTGGTCATCGCCCACGCCTGCTATGGCCACAATTCCTTTTTCAAAGGCAACTATCTGTTCAAATCCTGGACCGATGCCTCGGCGATCATCGATTACCTGGTGTTCGCCCGCAAATACATCGCCGAATGCGAGCAACGCCACGGCGTCAACGCGGTGGAGGACATCCTCGACTCCTGCCATGCCCTGATGAACTATGGGGTGGACCGGTATAAGCGGCCGACGCCGATTTCCGCCCAGGAAGAACGGCGGCGGCAGCGGGAGCGGGAGGCCGCCCTGCAAAAACAGGTCTCCGAGCTATGGCGCACCTTTCCGGACCTGCAGCCAGCAACACAGCGGCGCGAAAAGATCGAGCGCTTTCCGTCCGAGCCCCAGGAGAACATTCTTTACTTCATCGAGAAGAACGCCCCGCTACTGGAACCCTGGCAGCGGGAGGTCATCCGCATCGTGCGCAAACTGGCCCAGTACTTTTACCCACAGCGTCAAACCAAGGTCATGAACGAGGGTTGGGCCACCTTCTGGCATTACACCCTGCTCAACGATCTCTATGATCAAAAACAGGTCACCGATGGCTTCATGCTGGAGTTTCTGCACAACCACAGCCAGGTGGTCTATCAGCCGCCTTTCGACTCCCAGTATTACTCCGGCATCAACCCCTATGCCCTGGGCTTCGCCATGTTCCGGGATCTGCGGCGCATTTGTGAGGATCCGGACGACGAAGACCGTTACTGGTTCCCGGATATCGCCGGTAGCGACTGGCTGGCGACCCTCAAATTCGCCATGGAAAGCTTCAAGGACGAAAGCTTTATCCAGCAGTTCCTGTCCCCGCGCCTGATCCGGGAGTTCAAGCTGTTCAGCCTGTTGGATGATACCGAGAAGGAATACATCGAGATCAACGCGATCCACGATGAGCGCGGTTATCAAAAGGTGCGCAACAAACTGGCCGAACAACACAACCTGAGCATCCAGGAGCCGAATATCCAGGTTTACGAGGCCAATGTGCGGGGCGATCGCTCGCTGGTGTTACAGCATGTCCGCCAGCATCATCGTCCTCTGGATGAAAGCAGCAGCCGGGAGGTAATCAAGCACCTGCATCGCTTGTGGGGATTCGACGTGCACCTGGACAGCGTGGACAACGGCACCGTGGTGGAGCGCCAGTCGATTCAAGGTGTGCAATAAATAAAGGTTCGTCGCGGAATAACGGGAATAGTGCCTCCATCGGGGACAACACGGCCCCGCTTCGAGCTAATCGGCAAGCGCGAGGTCCTCCCAATCGGCTGGCGATTCGCTGCCAAGGCAACTTCCCACAGAGAGAGCAACGAAGCCGCTGTGGGAAGCTGCCTTGGCAGCGAATATAACGCGTTATCACCCGAATTCAATCTTCCAGGCTTCTTTGCAGTCTTTTCCGAGTTTCTTCACTGAAGCGGGACAGACGCTCATCGGACAACACGCCCCGGGAACGCATGGCAAGCAACTTTAGATAGGCATGATTACGGGTCAGATTATCGAACATCAAGGCGATGTCCTCGTCCTCTTCCCTCAGTAATTTCCACAGCTCCAGATAGCGTTCATGCTCCCTGCCTTCCCGGTCGGCCAGAATACTCTCCGCTTGCCTCAGAATCCGCTCGCAAGCCTCATTGAGCATCTCTCCCTTCAAGGATCTGAGTGCTTTCCAGTCTCTTTCAGGAATGGATGCCATTTCCTCCTCCGTAACCCGTATCAGCCGCGGAGACCGTATTCACGGCCCGTGAGCGGACGGGCCGCTCACGGGCCGCACTTCGATCAATCAACCCGCCAACAGAGTGTTCAGGCGATTGCGAATGGTTTCGGTGCACTCGCTCATGATTTCCCGCACCAGCTCGTCACAGGAAGGAATGTTGTCGATCAACCCCTGCACGATACCGCTGGTCCAGATACCGTAGTCCACATCACCTTCGGTGAGCGATACCTTGCCGCGGGTACCGGCGACCATGTCGCGGATCAGCTCGAACTTCATGTCCTTGCCGGCTTCACGCTCGATCTCGTTGACCTTCTCCGCCACCTTGTTCTTGTAAACACGGGCAGTGTTGCGCAGCGGACGGTACACCAGCGCGGTGTCCAGCTCGCTGGCTTCGACGATGGCTTTCTTGATGTTCTCGTGGATCGGCGCTTCCTTGGTGGCCATGAAGCGGGTCCCCATGTTGATGCCTTCCGCGCCCAGCGCCAGGCAAGCCGCCATCTGCGTGCCGGTACCAATACCGCCGGAAGCAATCATCGGGATATCCAGCACCTTGGCCGCCGCCGGCAGCAGCACCAGGTTGGGTACATCGTCCTCGCCGGGGTGACCGGCGCACTCGAAGCCGTCCACGGAGACCGCGGAACAGCCCAGTTTCTGCGCTTTCAGGGCATGCCGCACGGAAGTGCACTTGTGGATCACGCTGACGCCGTTCTCATTGAACTGGGCCATGAAGGGCTCCGGACTGCGGCCGGCGGTTTCCACCACCTTGATGCCCGCTTCGATGATCACCCGCACGTATTCCTCATAGGGCACCGGCTTGATGGTCGGCAGCAGGGTCAGGTTGACCCCGAACGGCTTGTCGGTCATTTCCTTGCAGCGGCGGATTTCCTTGTCCAGGTCTTCCGGGGTCGGCTGGGTCAGGCCGGTGATGATCCCCAGAGCACCCGCGTTGGAAACGGCGGAAGCCAGTTCCGCATAGCCAACATTCTGCATGCCACCTTGCACGATGGGGTACTCGATGCCCAGCATCTCGGTAATACGTGTTTTCATGAAACTATCTCTCCCGTTAAGCCAGGGGCGGTCGGACAAAGCATCGGCCGGTGACGTCGTGGTGACGGCTGGCGCGCTGGTATCCACATGCCCGAATCAGGCCATGATCCGAATCAAACGATGACGAAGCACTAAACCATGGCCCCAGGCCCGGTTCAATGGTGATAAACGCCATGTAGACTGTCATTTCCCGTCATCGCCTGTCATCTTTCGCCAACCGGAGCCCCGCTTTTGAGACCCCGCCGCACCCGCCGGTCGCCCAGCAAATACAGCGCCAGGGCCATCACGATCACCACCGCGCCGACAAGCACCGCCAGCGCCAGCCGTTCCTCATTGAGCAGCGCGCCCAGCGTCAATGCCAGTACCGGCGTCATCAGGGTAATCAGCGCCACCGTGGCCGCCGGCAGCCGCGCCAGGATCTGGAAATAGCAATAGAATCCCAGCAGTGACCCGAACACCGCCAGGTAAACGATAGCCCCCAGGCCACGCCAGTCGCCATTGAACCCGGCGCCTTCACCGGACCACCAGATCGCCAGGCCATAGCACGGCAGCGAAGCGAGCAAACCGCCCACGGTCTGTTGCATCGGCGCCAGCCCCGCCGCCACCCGCTGCACCGCGATGGCCGACCCGGCGAACAGCGTCACCGCCACCAGCATCCAACCCAACGCCGCCGTGCGCTGATCGCCGCCCTCGCCGAACAGTGCCAGCAAGCTGTCATTGAATACCAGCGCCAGACCCAGCAGACCGAGCACGCAGGCACACCAATGCCAGCCGTTGAGACGACTCCCACCGGGAATCAGCTGCATCATCAATCCGGACAACAACGGCGCCAGCCCGAACATCACCGAAATCAGACCGGACGGCAAAGTCCTCGCGGCTACATAGCTGCATCCCATGGCACCGAAAATACCAGGCAAGGCGGCGGCGTAACTGGCCAGCGCCCGACGTCGCAGTGGCAGCGACTGGCGGCGCCAGGCCAGCCACAGCAGACCGAGCAGCGCCGCCAGCGCCATGCGACTGCCCGCCGCCGCCCAGGGCGGCATGGCCTCGCCACTCCATTTGATCCCCAAAGGCGTGGTGGCCCAAACCGCCACCACGATCAAGTATGCCGACAGGGTATTCATGACCGGCTCCCGCCAAACTTCGCGCTTCCCGGAACCGCGCGAGCACCATGACGTCGCGATACCGGACATCGCGACGGAAGAAGAAAAATAAAGAGCAAAAATGAAAACCAAAGCGGGCCAGCAGACCAGAAAATAACCATTCGAGGTGAATTCGAGCGTATTCCCTGCCCAAGCGGTTTTCCGGCCAGACCAGACATGACATTCTAATGTTTACCTGGAAGCGATAGCGAACACGATGGATATCTATCTTGTCGGTGGTGCGGTCCGCGACGAATTGCTCGGACTGCCGGTCAAGGAGAAAGATTGGGTGGTGGTGGGCGGCACCCCCGATACTCTTTTGGCGCAAGGCTACAAACCCGTGGGCAATGACTTTCCGGTGTTCCTGCATCCGCGGACCGGCGAGGAGTACGCCCTTGCCCGCACGGAACGCAAACATGGCCACGGCCACGGCGGCTTTCTTTTTCACACCGCCGAGGACGTGACGCTGGAAGACGACCTGAAGCGACGGGACCTGACCATCAATGCCATGGCCCGCGCCAGTGATGGCCGCTTGATTGACCCCTACAACGGTCAAAACGATCTCAAGGAACGATTGCTGCGCCATGTCTCCCCCGCCTTCGCCGAGGACCCGCTGCGGGTTCTGCGGGTGGCCCGTTTCGCCGCCCGCTATCACTGGCTGGGCTTTCGCGTGGCCCGCGAAACCATGGATCTGATGACCGATATCGTACTGGCGGGCGAACTGCGGCACCTCAGTCCGGAACGGGTCTGGAAGGAAACCAGCCGGGCACTGATGGAACGCTCACCGCAAACGTTCTTCCGCATCCTGCATGAATGCGGGGCGCTGGCGGAATTATTCCCGGAACTGGCCAACCTGGATGGCATCCCCCAGTCTCCGGACCATCATCCCACCGTGGATGTGCTTACCCATCAATGGCGCTGCCTGGCCCAGGCAGCTCGGCAGAATCTGTCCCTGACCGCTCGCTACGCCCTGCTCTGCCATGATCTCGGCAAGGCCAGCACGCCGCCGGACCGCTGGCCGCGTCATCAGAATTACGAAAGGCAGAGCGAAACCCTGGCACTGGAAATGTCCAAGCGCTTAAGGGTCCCCAGGGAAATGGCGGACGCCGCCGCCGTCATGGCGCGCTGGCAGAACCGTGGGCGTCGCGTCCTCAAGCTGCGCCCGCCACGTGTATGGGAAGTCCTGCACGCTCTGGATGTGATCCGCCGGCCGCGCCGGTTGCGCTTCTTCGTTGACGCCTGCGAAGCCGATTACCGCACCTGCCAGGCCGATCCCAAAGCCCCCTTTCCGCAAGGCGAATTCCTGCTCGGCGTCGCTGAAGTGGTCCGCACCGTGGATGTGGCGGGGCTGCGCCAGGCCGGCCTGTCCGGCCCCGCGCTCGGCCGCGCCCTGGAAAGCAAACGCATTCGCGCCATCCGTCTTTACCGACAGGAGTTCGTGGAAAAATGGCCGCTCCCGTAGCCCTGGTCACCGGTGCCGCTCGCCGCATCGGCGCCCGCATTGCCCGTCGCCTGCACCAATCGGGCCACGATGTGATCATTCACTACCACCACAGCGAAGAACAAGCGCGAACCCTGGTGGACGACCTTAACCGGCAGCGTGCCGACAGCGCGGCTTGCCTGTACGCGGACTTGGTGGTGCCCGGCCAGGTGCGGCAACTGGCCGCCCAGGCCCTGGCTCTGAAGCCCGGACTGCGGCTACTGGTGAATAACGCCTCCCGGTTCTATCGCACGCCTTTGCATCAGGCCAGTGATGAGGACTGGGACCAACTGATGCACAGCAACCTGCGGGCGCCTTTTCTGCTCAGCCAGTCACTGGCTCCGGCCCTGAAACAACATCACGGCGCCATCGTTAATCTGGTGGACGTTTACGCTGAAAAACCCCTGCGAGAACATCCGCTGTACTGCATGGCCAAGGCCGGGCTGGCGATGATGACCCGCGGCCTGGCCCGGGAACTGGGCCCTGAAGTACGCGTCAACGGCGTGGCGCCCGGGCCGATTCTGTGGCCGGAGCAGGGACAGGAATCCCAACAGGCGATTCTTGATGCCCTACCGTTGGGCCATGCCGGCGACCCGGATGACATCGCCAACACGGTGCTCTGGCTCGCCGATCACGCTCCTTACATCACCGGGCAGATCATCGCCGTGGACGGCGGCCGCTCTCTGTCCTTCCCCGGCGCCTGAAGCCGGCCGCCGGGGATTGGCACTGGCGTCCTTTGCCGCTATGGTTAGTAACCAAGACCGCAGCGACGGAGGACGGCCGTGGGGGCCGCCCGTCAAAATATCAACAATGCGGTTGATCCTGTCGACTCAGGGATGGAGTCCAGCGTAGGCCAGCCTTGTCTTACCGTTCCATCCCCCAACCGGGCCGACAACGCCTTATTTCGGTTTAGAGGGATACTCGCATGTCACTTTTCACTATCGGCTCCACCCGTGCGCGGGCGCTGACGCCTGTCTTACTCGCCTCTGCCCTTGCCGCCTGTGGCGGCGGTGGTTCCTCCGGCTCGGGAGGTGGTCAAGAGCCCTTCGTCAGCCTGAATAACGAGAATACAGGCCCGCTGCTCTATCTCGCCCTGGAGGGCAGCCTGGGAATGGTGCCGGTGCAGATGCATGCCATTATGCTCCCCGATTTAGAGGGGGAGTGCACCCAAGGCTCTATCACCGTGGTTTACGGTACCAACGACATTCCCACCAGCGCCACCGCCAATAATTGCACCCTTAGTGGCGAAAACACCGACCCTGTGACCCTGGCGGGCACCGTCCGCTACGACTTTGAAGGTGACTCCACTTTGGAAGTCGACACCAGCGGTTTCAACTTGGTAGCGGGGAATCCTGTAGAGGCCAACATCCTGATCAGTGGAGAATTCGACTACGTTATGGACGCCGTCGATCATTTCGCTGATACGGATCTTCAGATAGATGCTCAGGGCCCCAGCCAGAGTGGCGAAGGCGAATACAACGCTAACTGGCACGTGGAGGATCTTAAAACCACCTGGGACTACTCGTCTGAAAATGTCACCTATACGGTAGAAGGGACGCTCCTGGTGAACGGTAGAAGCGAGAAAGTCAGCATCACCACCGCAGAGCCGCTAACAAGAAACCTGGACCAGGAATTCTGCCCCGAATCCGGCGAGATCCGACTGCGCGGCGCCAACAACACGCACGCCGAGGTTTTGGTGGAGCACCGGGACGGTATCGTCGTGACCATCAATGGTGTCGCCACCAATTACACTTGCGAGCAGTTCGAAGCTTATATGATCGAAGCGGAGAACTCCTTCATTCAGTGATATCGCCATCGGGCCAGCGGAACGGCACTTGCCAAAGCCGCTGGCCCTTGAAGTCGGTTTCCGCCAGCAACTCCCGGTAGCGGCGCCCATTCTCCGGGTGCCGCGTCTCCGGCGCCAGATCCGCCAGCGGACGCAGCACGAACGCGTGCTTTAGAATTTCCCCGCGCGGCAGCTTGACGCCATCCACCTCGCCAACCGCATCGTCGTAGGTGAGGATGTCGATATCCAGGGTGCGGCTGGCGAACTTCTTCTCGCCGCGTACCCGGCCGTGACCGCGCTCGATATCATGCAACGCCCTGGCCAGCTCCCCCACCGGCAGCGCCGTATGCAGAGCCACCACCAAATTGAAGAACGGGCTGCCCTTGAAGCCCACCGCCTCACTTTCATACACCGGGCTCAGCCTCAGCTCACCGAACCGCTCCGCCAGCGCATTGAGACCGGAATGGATATTGTGTTGCCGGTCGATGTTGGAGCCGAGACTGAGAAACACCTCCGCCATCAGGAACGCTCCCCGCGCTCGATAATCACGCCAACATCGCGGGCACCGCGCAGGGCGCCTGGTTTGCTCAACCGCAATCGCAGCCAGGGCACATTGAATTCCTCCAGCACCAGCGCCGCCACCTGCTCCGCCAGGGTTTCCACCAGTTGGAATTCGCTTTCCTCGATAAAGGCGATCAGCCGCTTGCTGATGCTTTTGTAGTCCAGGGCGTCATCGATGTGATCGGTGGCGGCGCCCTTGCGGATATCCGCGGCCATCTCCAGATCCAGGCTGACGGTCTGACGGATACGCCGCTCCCAGTCGAAAATGCCGATCACCGTATCGACTTTCAAATCATTGATATAAACGATGTCCATGCTGTTCCTCGGTCCGGCCGCGCGCGGGCCTGATACGCGGTTAGGTTTGGCGCCGCCGCTCCCGGGAGCCTGCCCCCGGGGTGACGCGCGACAAGCGGCTTGTGTGTACAATGTCCAGCCTGTTGATTCGGGGATTATAGCCGGTGGTTGCCATGGCATTACAGGAAAGCTGGGGTTGGTTGCTGTCTTTATGCGCGGTGGCGTATCTGCTGGGCTCGATTTCCAGCGCCATCCTGGTCTGCCGCTTGTTCGGCCATCCGGACCCGCGCACCCAGGGCTCCAGCAATCCCGGCGCCACCAATGTGCTGCGCATCGCCGGCAAACCGGCGGCGGCGCTGACTCTGGTCGGCGACGTGCTGAAAGGGGTGCTGCCCGTCCTGGTGGCGACGGCTCTGGGGCTCTCCCCATTTGCCGTGGCACTGGTCGGTTTCTGCGCCTTCCTCGGCCACTTGTTCCCGGTGTTCTTCCAATTCCAGGGTGGCAAGGGCGTGGCCACCGCCTTTGGCGTGCTGTTCCCGCTGCACTGGCCCAGCGGCCTGGTGGCGGGCGCGGTGTGGTTGGTGGTGTTCGGGATACTACGGATCTCCTCGGTGGCGTCGCTGAGCGCCTTCATCGCCGCACCTATCTGCCTGTGGTTCTGGCTGCCCGGCGCCGCGCCGCCGATGGCCGCCCTGACCCTGATCATGATCGTGCGCCACCGCGCCAACCTGGCCAAACTGCTGCGCGGTGAGGAACTGGGGTTCAGGAAGAAAGGTTAGGGGTACCACTTAACGCCAGTTCGCTGCCAAGGCAGCTTCCCACAGCAGCTCCGTAGCCTCTCTCCGTGGGAAGCTGCCTTGGCAGCGAATGGGGTACGGCGAGGGCCCTTTTCATGCGGCAAAGGACCTCGATCGATCTCAATGAGAAGCCACCCGCGCCAGCTCCGCCAGCGGCCAGCGCGCCCGAACACTGACGCCCAGCCCCTTCTGACGCTCGCCGGCGGCCAGCCGCAGTGCCCCCGCGTAGGCGATCATGGCGCCATTGTCGGTGCAGTACGCCAGTCCGGGGTAATACACCTTCACTCCCAGCTTGCCCATGGCCTGAGCCAGCCGCTCGCGCAACATGGCGTTGGCGCTGACGCCACCGGCCACCACCAAACGTTTGGCGCCCGTGGCCTGCATGGCCCGGCGGCATTTGATCACCAGAGTGTCCACCACCGCTTCCTGGAACGCGAGAGCCACATCGGCGCGGTCCTGGTCATCCAGAGCATCGGCACCGCCGAGATCGTGAATGGTGTTGAGGGTGAAGGTCTTGAGGCCCGAGAAGCTCATATCCAGGCCGGGCCGGTCGGTCATCGGCCGGGGAAAGCGAAAGCGCCCGGCCTGCCCCTGCTCCGCCAGACGGCTGATCGCCGGCCCGCCGGGATAGCCCAATCCCATCATCTTCGCCGCCTTGTCGAAGGCTTCACCGGCGGCGTCGTCCACGGATTCGCCCAAAGGGACGTATTCACCCAGGGCACGGGCTTCCAGCAGCAGTGAGTGCCCACCACTGACCAGCAGCGCGACAAAGGGAAAGTCCGGGGCATCATCCTCCAGCAACGGCGCCAGCAGGTGCCCTTCCATATGGTGTACCGGCAACGCCGGCACGCCCCAGCCATAGGCCAGAGCACGAGCGACACCGGCTCCCACCAGCAGGGCTCCCGCCAACCCCGGGCCGGCGGTGTAGGCGACGCCGTCCAGTTCCCGGGCGCCGATGCCGGCGTCGGACAGGACCTGGCGCAGCAGGGGCAGCAACCGCCGCACATGGTCACGGCTGGCCAATTCCGGCACCACGCCACCGTAGACCGCGTGCATATCGATCTGACTGAACAGGGCCTGACTCAACAGGCCCTGTTCAGTGTCGTATACGGCCACGCCGGTCTCGTCGCAGCTGGTTTCGATGCCCAAAACGCGCATTTCGCCTACCTCAAAAAACAGAATCCGGCCAGCGGCGCACCCGCCGGCAAGGGTCGGCATGATAGCCCGGCACGCCGCCATTTGCATTTACCTACCGGTCACGGGTAGAATTCGCGCCCTGCCGCCTGGGTGGCCGTCCCCATGACGTTTGCCCCCGAGGGACCACCTGAGCCCGAGGCGGAACCCACACAACTCAACACTTTTTAGGTAGGTGATACTTCATGCCTCAGGTGAAAGTAAAAGAAGGCGAACCCTTCGACGTGGCCCTGCGCCGCTTCAAGCGCTCCTGTGAAAAAGCCGGTGTTCTGTCCGAAGTCCGCCGTCGCGAGAACTACGAGAAGCCGACTCAGGAACGCAAGCGTAAGCGCGCTGCCGCGGTCAAGCGTCACCTGAAGAAGCTGCAACGCGAGCAGCTCGCCCGTAAGCGTCTGTACTAAGACCGTTTCCGGTCCTTGACCATGAGTGCGATCAAAGCACAGCTCGCCGATGCCACCAAAGACGCCATGCGCGCCAAAGACAAGGTGCGCCTGGGTGTTCTGCGTATGGCCATGGCGGCGCTGAAGCAAATCGAGGTGGACGAGCGCATCGAAGTGGATGACGCCCGCTCTCTCGCCGTGCTCGATAAACTGGTCAAGCAGCGCAAGGATTCCGCCGGTCAGTACCGTGACGCCAACCGTCCGGAACTGGCCGAGGTGGAAGAAGCGGAAATTCTGATCCTCCAGGAATTCCTGCCCCAGCCTCTGAGCGATGCCGAAATCGAGGCATTGATCGACGAGGCCATCACCAGCACCGGCGCCGCCGGCATGGGTGACATGGGCAAGGTCATGGGCTTGCTCAAGCCCAAACTGCAGGGCCGGGCCGACATAGGCGCGGTCAGCGGCAAGGTCAAAGCCAGGCTCACTGGCTGATTCCGGGCCCGGCACGCGGTTCCCGCCCATCCCCGGCGGCACCCTCATCAGTCCTCATAAGCCGTTGTGTGCCGGCTTCCACCACTTTCTCTCATTAGCCGGACTTGCCATCAGCCCGGGTGAGTTGGAATATTCTTCCCATGGCCGGTTTGATTCCCGAACATTTTATTCAGGATCTTCTCGCGCGAATCGATATCGTGCCGCTGATCGACGCCCGCGTGCCGCTGAAGAAGACCGGGCGGAACTATTCCGCGTGCTGTCCGTTCCACCAGGAGAAGACGCCGTCGTTCACGGTGTCCCCGGACAAACAGTTCTACTACTGCTTTGGCTGTGGCGCCTCCGGCGATGCCCTGCGCTTCGTCATGGAGTACGACCACCTCTCCTTCCCCGAGGCGGTGGAGCAACTGGCCGGCCGCGCCGGTGTGGACATCCCGCGTGAAGAGCATCACGACAGCCGCGAGGAGAAGGCACGCCGGAGCCGCCTGCAAACCCTGTACGATTTGCTCGGACGGGCGGAGCGCTACTATCGTCAGCAGTTAAAAAGCGCCCCGGACCGGCAAAAAGCGGTGGCTTACCTGAAAGGCCGGGGACTCAGCGGCGAGATCGCCGCCCAATACGGCCTGGGCTTCGCCCCGCCCGGTTTCGATAATCTGACGACCGGGCTGTCGCTGGATCAGGCCGGGCTGGAGCAAGCCCTCACTGCTGGTCTGCTGGTGCGGCGCGAGGACACCGGCCGGGTTTACGACAAGTTCCGTGACCGGATCCAGTTCCCGATCCGGGATGCCCGCGGTCGCACCATCGGCTTCGGCGGCCGGGTACTCGGCGACGGCAAACCCAAATACCTGAACAGCCCGGAGACCCCGGTGTTCCACAAAGGCCGGGAACTGTACGGGCTGTGGGAATGGCGCCGCAGCCGCGACCGCAGCGACCGCCTTTACGTGGTGGAGGGTTACATGGATGTGATCGCCCTGGCTCAGCACGGGGTGCCCAACGTGGTGGCGACCCTCGGCACCGCCACCAGCCCGGAGCACTGCCAGACCCTGTTCCGGCAAGTGAACGAGGTGGTGTTCTGTTTCGACGGCGACAACGCCGGCAGACGCGCCGCCTGGCGGGCTCTGGAATCCGCCCTGCCGTCCCTGGACGACGGCAAGCAGGCGCGCTTCCTGTTCCTGCCCGACGGCGAGGACCCGGACACCCTGGTGCGTGCCCAGGGGCCGGAAACCCTGCTGGCGCTCACCGAGAAGGCGGACACCCTGTCCAGTTATCTGTTCCGGCATCTTTCCGAAGGGCTGGACCTGAACACCGTGGACGGCCGGGCACGGCTGGCGCGGCTGGCGCTCCCTTACCTGAGCAAGCCCTCGGGGCCATTCTACCGGGTGCTGCTGGAGGAGGAACTGGCGCGGCTGACACGACTGGAACGCGCCTCCCTGGAGCGGCTGCGCCAGGAAACACCGGCCGAACCCGCGCCCCGGCCGGCGGCGCCCCCCAAACCCGCGGCTCCGCCTCCCCGGGCCACCAGCCATGAGCAGGAGCCGGATTGGGACGAGACACCGCCGCCGGACTTCCCTCCGGCCATGGCGAACGAGCCGGATGATATCCCCGCTCGACCGCATCAGGCGTCGGGCGCCCGCCGCCCCGGCCTGAGCCTGGTGGAACGGCTGGTCCTGCTGCTGCTTTCCCATCCTCAGGTGGTGCGTGACCGCCCACTCCCCGAGGGCGTGGAGGAATTGGACCTGGCACGGGTCGATCTGCTGCTTCAAGTGGCCGGCGCGGTGCGCGAGCACGCCACCCCGGCGGCGGCACTGGGCGCCATCATGGCACTGGAACAGGGCGAATCCCTGTCCCGCCTGCTGCGCGAGGCACTGAAACCCACCATGGACGACGATACCGCGCGGCGGTACTGGGACGACGCCCTGCACCGCCTGCACACTCTTGCACTGGAACAGACATTGAAAACCGAGGAAGCCCGCCCTGATCCAGACCTGGCGCGGCTTTCGGAACTGCACCGGGCCCTCGCCAAAGCACGCGCCGGGCACCAGGCGGAACCATAGCGGGGGCTTGTGATTACTGGCTCCACCCCCCATATCCGCGTATAATACGCCGTTTTCCCAGGACCACGGCTCTTCCAACTACGGGCATTTCGCATGACGACTCAAAAACAGCAACAGCAGTCACAGCTGAAGCAGTTGATCGCACTGGGCAAGGAGCAGGGCTACCTGACCTACGCCGAAGTGAACGACCACCTGCCCGAGTCCATCACCGACACGGATCAGGTCGAAGACATCATCCAGATGATCAACGACATGGGCATCACCGTGGTGGAAAAAGCCACCGATGCCGATGAGATCATGATGGGTGAAGGCGCCGACAGCACCGACGAGGTTGCTGCCGAGGAAGCCGCCGCCGTACTCGCCTCCGTGGAGAGCGAGCCGGGCCGCACCACCGATCCGGTGCGGATGTACATGCGTGAAATGGGCACCGTGGAGCTGCTCACCCGGGAAGGCGAAATCGAGATCGCCAAACGCATCGAGGAAGGCACCCGAGAAGTCATGCACGCCCTGGCCTTCTGGCCCGGCGCAGTGGAAATGGTGCTGGATGAATATGACCGTATCCTGTCCGAGGAACGCAAACTGACCGACGTGATCGCCGGTTATCTGGATCCGGACGATGACGGCGCCGCCGCCACCAACGCCAACAAGGAACCGCGCTTCAATCAGAAGAAGCAGGCGGAGGCCGAGGAAAAGGATAAGGACGACGACGAAGACGACGACAGCAGCGACAGCGACGACGACAGCGAAGAGGATGAAGGCGGTCTGGATCCGGCACTGGCGGCGGAACGCTTCGCCGAGCTGAAGAAGCGCCATGAAAAGGCCGAACGGGCGCTCAAGCGCAACGGCCGCGACCACGCCAGCAGCGCCAAGGCTCTGGAGGCGCTGGCCGAGCACTTCACCCTGTTCAAGCTGGTGCCGCGCATCTACGATCAGTTGCTGCAAGGCGCCCGCACTCACCTGGATATCGTGCGCAAGTTCGAGCGCCAGATCATGGCGCTGGCGATCCGCCGTGCCGGCGTGCCACGCAAGGACTTTGTACAGCAGTTCCCGGGTAACGAGACCAACCTGGAGTGGGTCGCCGCCCACGCCAGGACCAAGAAGGCCAAGGACTACTCCGAGCGCCTGATGACGGTGGCGGACGACATTCAGCGCAACCAGCGCAAGATCATCACCGTGGAAGAGGTCATCGGCCTGCCGGTGGCGGACATCAAGGAAATCAATCGCCGCATTTCCATCGGCGAAGCCAAGGCCCGCCGCGCCAAGAAGGAGATGGTCGAAGCCAACCTGCGGTTGGTGATCTCCATCGCCAAGAAGTACACCAACCGTGGCCTGCAGTTCCTGGATCTGATCCAGGAAGGCAACATCGGCCTGATGAAGGCCGTGGACAAGTTCGAATACCGCCGTGGCTACAAGTTCTCCACCTACGCCACCTGGTGGATCCGGCAGGCCATCACCCGCTCCATCGCGGACCAGGCCCGCACCATCCGGATTCCGGTGCACATGATAGAGACGATCAACAAGATCAACCGCGTGCAGCGCCAGATGCTGCAGGAAATGGGCCGCGAGCCGACGCCGGAAGAACTGGGCCAGCGCCTGGAAATGCCGGAAGACAAGGTTCGCAAGGTGCTGAAAATCGCCAAGGAACCGATCTCCATGGAAACCCCGATCGGCGACGACGAGGATTCCAGCCTCGGCGATTTCATCGAGGACGGCAACGTGGACTCCCCGGTGGATTCCGCCACCTCCCTGGGACTGGAGGAAGCCACCCGGGAAGTGCTGGCCAACCTCACCGCCCGGGAAGCGAAAGTGCTGCGCATGCGCTTCGGCATCGACATGAACACCGACCACACCCTGGAAGAAGTCGGCAAGCAGTTCGACGTCACCCGGGAGCGGATCCGGCAGATCGAAGCCAAGGCTCTGCGCAAGCTGCGCCACCCCTCCCGCAGCGAGCACCTGCGCAGTTTCCTGGACGCGGATATGTAACTCGTTATATAACTATCGGCCCGGACGGCGACCGCCATCCGGGCCTTGTTTTTTCGGGGATAAACGAAGACACAAAGGACCACCGGCAACTCACCACCGAGACCGCCGGCCGGGGCAGGACACCGTCTCCCGCTCTGCTGAACATCCTCCGAGTTCCAAAGGGCCTATAGCTCAATTGGTTAGAGCAGCGGACTCATAATCCGTTGGTTCCAGGTTCAAGTCCTGGTGGGCCCACCAATATCGTACTGATCATGGCCGACCAATCGCGCCGGCAACCCGTCACCCCATAGCCATTTAACACAAGAAGCCAGCCTGTACCGCTGCCTACACTGATCGGCACTTTCAACCGATCAGGAATCCCCATGTCCCCTCCGATCCTGCTTGAGATCCGCGACGCCGTCGCCCACGTCACCCTGAACCGGCCGGAGCAGGCCAATGTGCTCAATGACGAGATGTCGGCGGCGTTCATGGAAACGGTGGAAGCCCTGGCGCGGGCTTGCGCCCAGGGCCAGGTGCGCGCGGTGCTGCTGTCCGCCAAGGGGCCGCATTTTTGCGCCGGGGGTGATATCAGTGGTTTTGTCGCCAGTGACGATCTGGCCGGGCTGATGGACCAGGGGATTCCACCATTGCACCGGGCCATTCACACCCTGAGCACCTTGCCGGTACCGGTGGTCAGCGCGGTGAACGGGTCGCTTGGCGGTGGCGGCATCGGCGTGGCGTTGTGCGCCGATCTGGTGCTGGCGTCGTCATCGATGAAGCTGCGCGGTGGCTATTCCGCCATCGGCCTGAGCCCGGATGTGGGGGTGTCCTGGGTCCTTACCCGGCTGGCCGGACCGATGCGCGCCAAACATATCCTGTTCACCAATACGCCACTGACCGCGCGGCAGTGTCTCGCCGCCGGTCTGGTATTGGAAATCCATGAGGACGACCAGTTGATGCCGGCGGCGGAGAAGCTGGCGCGTTCTCTGGCGGCGGGCGCCACCGGTGCCCTGGGCCGGATCAAGGCGCTGGTGGATCAGGCCGCTCATCACTCTCTGCTCGACCAGTTGAGCCGCGAACATCACGCCATGGTGGTCAGCGGCGCCGGCGGCGAAGCCGGCGAAGGTGTCCGTGCCTTCATGGAAAAACGGCCACCCCGATTCAAACAGGCCCGCTAATATCCGACCCCGAGGAGCCCATCATGCTGCTGCCGCACCGTTTGCATAGCCATCAGTGGTATCACCGCACCGTCTCCCAATTGTTCGCCGAAACCTGCAGCGCTCACGTGGACAAGCCCGCGATTCTGTTCGAGGGCCAGACCCTTCCCTTCGGCGAGCTGTTCGATCAGGTTCAGGACATGGCCCAGGGTCTTCTGGAATTGGGCATCGACAAAGGCGACGTGGTCTCCACCCTGCCCAGCGCCACACCGGAATTCGCGGTGCTGTACTTCGCGACCCTGCAGATCGGTGCGGTGGTCAACCCGCTCAATCTGCTCTGGGGCACAATGGAATTGCAGGGCGTGTTGCAGCGCAATCAGCCCAAGTTAATCGTCACCGTGGATCGCCAGGGGCCACGGGATATCCTCGCGCTACTGGAGGGTGCACTGCCGGATCTGACATTCAAACCGGAGACGTGTTGCCCTTCCCTGCCTTCTCTCAAGCGGGTTGTTTGCGTGGGCCGGCACGGCCCCGCGCCGCCGGGTTATCTCGACTTCAAGGATCTGCCCCGGCCGGCCGATCACGCCACGCTGCAACAACGTCAGGACCAGGGCCGGGCCTCCGACGTTCAGTTCATGTGCCAGACTTCCGGTACCACCTCTTTATCCAAGAGCGCGTTGTGGGATCATCGCCCGCCTCTGGCCACCGCCCACTTCGGCGCGCGCAATTTGCGCATCACCGAACAGGACCGCTTCATCTGCCTGGCGCCGTTCTATCACAACAGCGGTTTGTTCGCGCTCAACATGAACCTGGCCTATGCCGGCACCACTCTGGTGTTGATGGATGGCTTCGATCCCGCCAAAGCATTGGATCTGATCGAACGGCACCAATGCACCTGCACGTTCGGCTTCGACGCCCACTGGCAGGGGCTGCGCCGCCAGCCGGATTTCGAAAAGCGCCAGTTCACCATCAGCAAGGCGATCCTGGCGGGTGAGCCACGCACCTATGATATGGTGCGCGACATGTGCCCGGCCGGTGCCACCATCAACAATCTCTACGCGCAAACCGAGAATGGCCCGCTGGTGTCTCTGGCGGACCATGAATGCGTGGACGAAGCGGTGAACAAATACACCCACGGCCGCCCTCTTCCTGGCGTGCAGGTGGTGATCAAACACCTTGATAGCGGCGCCCGGGTGGCCCAGGGCGAAGCCGGGGAAATCTGCTACAAGAGTCCGTTCCTGTTCCAGGGCTACCACCGGCAACCGGAAGAAGTGGATAAAGCCTTCGACGAAGAAGGCTATTTCCACAGCGGCGATTATGGCCATTTCGACAACGGCTATCTGACCTATCTGGGCCGTCTCGGCGGCGTGGTCAAATCCGGCGGCGAGAACGTGTCCACCACCCGGGTCACCACGGACCTTCTGGAACGCTTCGAGAATCTGTTCGACGACGTCAAAACCGTGGGCATCGACGACGCCTACTGGGGCACCCGGGTGGTCAGTTTCGTACGCACCCGCGATGAGCAACCACTGCCGCCCTCGGAAGCATTGCGCGAGGCCTGCAAAGGGCATATGGCCGCCTATGAGATCCCCAAGGACTTTTTACCCTGGGACGGCGAATGGCCGATGACGCCGGAAGGGAAAATCGACTTCAAGCAGCTTCAGCAACAAGCCCGGGAAACGCTCGGCGAAAACCAGGGCAAACGCTAAGTGAAACATCCGCACGGGAAGCGCGACCGGTTCAGGCGGGCGGCATAGCCAATAAGCAGGGCCCGCCAGATCCGGCTTCCGTCAGGGGAATCAGCCGGCCCTTGCCTTACTTCCGCCACGCAACCGCCTCACCAGACTCACCAGCGCCAGTACCACCATGCCGGCGATCAGCCCGCCAATCAGATTCACCAGCACCGGTACCGCCCAGGATACCGCCCCGGCCAGTTCGCTCAGATGGTGCACCCAATCGTGGGAGCCGGGAACGCCGTGCACCAGAATGCCGCCACCGACCAGGAACATGGCGATGGTACCCAGCACCGACAAGGTTTTCATCAGCCACGGGGCCAAGGTCAGCAATCCCCGGCCGAGAGCAATGCGGGCCGGAGCGGCGAAACGGTCCTCGGGAGTTTTCATCAGCAACAGGCCCGCGTCGTCCAATTTGACGATGCCGGCCACCAACGCGTACACCCCGATGGTCAGCAGCAAGGCGAGGGTACTGAGAGAAATCACCTGCACCCCGAAACTGGCGCTTTGCATGGCACCGAGGGAGATCACGATAATCTCGGCGGAAAGAATGAAGTCGGTACGAATGGCACCTTTGATTTTTTTCTTCTCGAAGGCGACCAGATCCACCTTGGCATCCTGTAACGCCTGGAGCCGTTCTTCCCGGTTGTGCTCGTCCTCACTATGCAGGAACTTGTGCAAGACTTTCTCGGCGCCTTCATAGCACAGGTAAGCCCCACCGATCATCAACAGCACGGTGATCGCCCAGGGTGCGAAGGCGCTGATCAGCAGCGCCGCCGGCACCAGAATCACTTTGTTGAGCAGGGATCCTTTGGCTACCGCCCAGACTACCGGCAGTTCCCGATTGGCGCGCACGCCGGATACCTGCTCGGCGTTCAGCGCCAGGTCATCCCCCAGCACCCCGGCGGTTTTCTTCGCCGCCACCTTGGTCATCAGGGATACGTCATCGAGCAACGTGGCGATGTCGTCGATCAGTGCCAGCAAACTGGTTCCGGCCATACTTCTCTCCTTGGGGCGGGCCGCCCGATGGCGCCGCGGCAAAGACAAGAAAGTACACGTGACCATGGGGATTCGGCAAATTCCCCTGTTTCCCATCCGTGTCACCGGGCAGCGCCGGGCAGGCAACGGCGCGGATCGGCTTTATCAGGTGACCACGCGCCCGCGCCTGAATGCCGCCAGGAGAGCCAGCAATGCCAGAGTAGCCGCACCTATACCGCCCCCATTGCCCGAGCTCTCCTGGTGACTTCCCAGGGTGTTCTCCACCGGCGCCACGCCGAAGGCCAGGACACCGGCCTCCGGGTTCAGATCCCAGGGGCCATTGTCATGCAATCGGATCTCCAGCGCATGATCGCTCAGTCGTCGATATGCATCGGACGCCATTAATCGATAGCGTTCGTTGCCGTCGATGACTTGAGAGGCGTACAGAAGAAGACGCGAAGACTCCGGCAGCGGTGCCTGGAAGGTAACACGCACCGTCACCGGCTCGCTTGTCATGGCGCTTGCCTGCAAATCGAACCGAATGAATCCGTATTGGTATTCCAGCCCGGCGTCACCGCGCGTGGTATCGGGAATGGAGGAATCTCCGTCCGGGTCCGTGGCCAGGGACATATAGCCGGTGGTGACGCCGGCAAAGCGCCAAGGCTCGCCCACGGCGGCCTCGGCGGTGGTGCCGGACAAGGCGTCTCCAGTCACCTGCCGCCCAGGGATACCGTCGAGCAGCGCCACACCGGCTGCCAACCGGGGATCCAGAGCCGCCGCGCCAGGCTCCAGGGCGTCGATGAGACCATCCGCATCCGTGTCCACCGGGTTCTCCGGGTCCTCCCCCAGTTCCTCCGCATCGGGCAAGCCATCACCGTCGGTATCCGCGTTATCGGCATCCGGGTTGAGCCCCAGCTGTTCCTTCAACTGGTCACTGATGCCATCACCTCCGCTGCTGCTGCCTTCCAGGCGCGCGTAACCTTCGAAGTCGGGCTGCACGGTCATCGGAAAAACACCCGTGATCTGAGTCCCCGGAATACCGTCGAGTACGCCCGCCGGCTCATCATCCACGGTGATGATCAAGATACGATTGGGGTTATCCGGGTCCTCGGTGATCTCGAACCGGGTGCTGGTATCGGCACGGGGATTACCGACATTCGGGTTGTAGATCTGAAAGCCGTGATAAACCGTGTACGTACCATCCAGATTATCGGTGAACCCGGCGGTAAAGCGATCATCCCCTTGCCCCTGATTACCGATGGATTGGACCTCGTAATCGAATCCCACGGTCAGGGTGGTGCCGCGAATCAGCACCCACCCCTCATCGAAGTTCCAGCTCCAGTCCGCATTTTGGATGCCTTTGCCCAGCACCAGCTCACTGCCGGCCTGGCAAGCTCCGGGACAACCTCGCATGGTGAGCAGGTGCTGACCATGATAGACACCGGTCAGGCCGGGAGTCCCGGCCATAGCCGCGCCGCAGATGATCAACAGCGGAGCACTCATCAAAGCAGTCTTCAATTTCATATCACCCCCTTCCTCGTTCCATATCGGGGGCTGCCGTGGCGCCCCTTCACCATCGGTAAGTTACTCCGGCGTAACCGTGAAATTCCGCGCCGGGCACGAAGGTCGGAGCGGTCAGGCTGGACTCGGGATCTTCCGCCGACAGCCCGCGGACTACGTAGGCCGTCTGCCAGGTCTCGTTGGTGAGATTGCGCAGATCCAGGAACCACTCCCAAGATGGCGTCGGACGATATGACAAAGCGGCCCCGAGCAGCAGATAGCTGTCCTGCTTCAGTCCCGCGTTGTAGTGATCGACATGGGTGTCTTGCGGCTGCCAACGGGCGGACAGTGTCAGGCCAAGCCGCCGCGACCAGTGATATCCCAATTCAGCGGTCACCAGGTGAACCGGAATGCCGGCGATCCGCTTACCGTCATACCGCCCGCCATGGAAACGGAAATCGCTGTAGTTGTAGACCCCACGCACGGAGAGCCAGTCTCCGGAGCGGAACAGCCCACGCCCGCTTCGGGCGCTCACCGCCAGTTCAACACCCTGATGCACCGTATCGTGATCGTAGTTCACCGTGGTGCCGTCAATGGCGAAGTTCTGAACTTCCGCGATCAGCTCATCCTTGACCCGCGAATAAAAGTACGCCCCTTCCCAGGCGAAGGAGCCGGCAATCCGCCGGGCCCCCACTTCAAAGGTGTTCGCCATCTGCATTTCGAGGGGCTTGGTCATCAGATACAGGCTCGCCGGCGACGCCGGCACCGACCCCGGCCCCAGGTCCACCAATTGCCAAAAGGTGGGAGCTTCCGAACTCCGGCTCACATTGGCGTAGTAATGCGTGCCGGCGAAAGGCGAATAAATCAGTCCGAGCTTTGGATTGAGAGCGCGATAGGTCAGCTCGCTGTCGAGCAGACCAGGGGCTCTCTCATCATCGACATTCCGTTGGTGCCACGCATACTGAAACGCGGCCACTGCCTGCCACCGTCGGGACAGGGGATAATTGACCTGTGCTCCTCCGACCACGTTGCTGGCCCGCAAATCGAGATCGGCGAAGCGCCTCTCCAGACTGCCGTCGTCGGGATGCACCAGATAGTATTCCCTGGGCATGGCGCCAGAGTTGGCGGACAGGAATACCTGATAGCGAGCCTCCGTTCCATCCGTATTGGGAACAAACACCTCCGTCCCGTAATCCAGACCGAAATTGCCCGCCTCGGTATTGGCTTGCCAGGCCGGATTCTTGAACCGGTCCCGTATTGACTCAGCGTACAACCCCAGACTGTGGGAAGCCTGTTCCGTGTACCAGATGGTTTTGTTGGCCAGTCTGATCTGCCGGGTGTCCCGTTCCGGCTGGCGCACCCGGACGTTGAGAAAATCCTCTGTGCTTTTATTGTCCGGATCAGCGTAGTCCCCCATCACCGAGTCTGGATCGGACAAGGCCCTGTCCTTGGTAAGCAGAAAGGGGATGTCGAAACGGTTATCCGCCAGATTCAGATAGGTTCGGTTGATCCAGTTCCCGCCCCGGTATCCGAAGTTGGCAACGAAGGTGTTCCTTTGCGCGCCACTGTGGCTTCGCCAACCGTCGGATGCCTGATACCCGGCGCGTATGTAGCCATCCCATTGCTCTTTTTTTTCAGCCAGGGCGACACTGCCCCGCCAGGTGTTCCAGGATCCCCCTTCCAGAGAGACCGAGGACGGACTGTTTCGTGCCGTGCGCATATTGAAATCAATGGCGCCGCCGAGAGTGGTACCACCATATCGGAGCGCGTTGGCGCCACGGTACACGGAGATCAGGCTGGTTTGCTCGGGATCAATCAGGCCGATAATAAAGGAACCGTCCGCCTGATTGATCGGCAGACCGTCGTAAAGAATCTGGATGCCACGACTGACCGGATTATCCTGAATGCCTGATCCACGGATATTCAGTCTTGGCTGATCATTGCCGCCGAAGAACTCCTGGATGATGATCCCCGGCTCAAAATCCAGCACCCTGGCCAGAGTAGCCTGGCTACCCTCCTTCTCTCCGGGATCGATCAGGTTGGTCGCACCGGGCACGTCATCGAGCCGGCGTTGCAGTTCCCGCTTTTCATGCACCGCTTCGTTACCGGCTTCGACCGTCACCGGATCCAGACGGTTAGGCTCCGCCGCCAGAACGGTTGTGGCAACGAGCAGGCAACACGACAAACAACGCCGGATCATCGGCTCGCCTCCCACGGAGGGCAAGGCGGATCGATCAGGTCAGGTAGAACATGGCCTTGGCCAACACCACAATCAGCACCATGTGGATGAAAACACTGTAGTGGGTAATCTTGAAGCGCAGGGAGCTCATACTCCCACAGACGGAGGCCCGGATGGCGGTAATGAAATGCACCAGGACACTCAGCGCGAGCACAATCTTCACCGTCAGGAGTGTGGAAAAAACGCTGGAAAATGGAGGATACCAGCCAGCCCAATACACCCTCACCAGCAATCCGATCCCGGTGAGGAAGAGCAGCCCCACCACATAGGGCATGATCTTTCGCGCTCTTCGGTGAATGCCCTCCTCCACCAGCGTCATCATACCGGCGGGCAGATACCGACGGATGTTCTCCAGAAAGATCACCTCGAACGCCACGATGCCGATAAAGAAGATCGCGCAGAACAGGTGCAGCGTGATCAGTACTCCGTATTCCAATTCGATTCTCTCTCATTAAACGGTTGCAAAGCCGAATCATTGCTCACCAACTCCCGGAACCTCAATGACATTTGTCATGGTGATAAGGGACGCCAGGCGTCCCACGGCACCTATCTCTTGCGGCGGATGAGCAAGACTGAAATCAACCCCAGCAATCCCAGGGGGAAAGTGCCGCCACCCCCGGAACCGGAGCCACCACCGGCGCCGTCATTACCATCACCATCGCCGCCGCCATCTCCGTCCCCGTCCCCGTCCCCGCCGGAATCTTCTGGCTCGGTGGTGGCGAGCACCAGGTTGACCAGTCGCCCGCCGTCCTCGTAGGGGTAATCGTCCGGTAGCGCGACGATGTCCTGGTCTTCATCAATGGGTGAAAACATATGGGTGGAAACCGTGAACCGCACGCTCTGTTCGTCAAGCCGGGTATACGGCACCTCCACCGCCAGGCTGGCCCAGATGGTCGGTGCCAGAATTTCCTCTCCGTTGATCACCTCGGAGGTACTGTTGAGCACGCGCCGGACGGTGAACAACCGGAGCCCTTCCGGGATCCCCCCGGCGAATTCCAGCTGCATGGGTGGCGCATCGGGAAGCAGGCGATACACCACCGTGCCGTCGGACAGCTCTTCGCCCAGCTTGACGTAGTCGACAATACCCGCTTCATCCAGGAACCCTTCAAAGTCATTTTCGAAGGCTTCGCCGAAAAGTCCGGTTCCCTGCGCACGCCACGCGCTGATTCCGGCTTCGAACGCGGGCCGGGCCAGTTCCATACTGGCGGCATGGTTGTCCATCAGCGTCTTCTTGCGCGCCAGCAACGTCTGTTGCTGCTCGGTCGGTTGATCCCCGAGACTGTCCCTATACGCCTCGTAGTCAGCCTTGCGGAACAACCAGTCTTTCTTGGCGGTGAGATATTCCCCCGCATACGGCTCGATGAATTCCTTGTTCCACCGGTCCCAATCGGTATCCCTGGCGGTGGTGGCAAACTGAATCTGGCCCAGATGGTAGCTCAGCTCCGCGCCGTCTCCGGCAATAAGGGGCAAGGACTCGCCCACCGAGCCGGGTTCAAAATAACGGGGGTCGATGCCGGTGACGGTATTGCCCAATTGAAAGCGGTTTCCCCTGCTGTTGGTCAACGTCACCAAGCGCCCGTCAAGCAGCTGTATGCCGGCAGCCACGGAATCATCCGCCGCGCCGTTGGCGCCTTCGATCAAATCGGCGATACCGTCGTTGTCGGCATCGATCGGCATGGTGACGATGTCACCGCGCCTGGCAACGTCCAGAACGGTATCGACGGCTACGCCATAGGCCTGTGCCTGGGCATCGGTCACGCCATCGCCGTTACTGTCCGCACCATCGTCCGGGTACATCACCGCGCTTTCGAACTGGGGAGAGACCCGGAAGGGAAACACCGCGTTGGGTTGCCCCTCGAACATGGCCGGCAACCAGCGCCCCGGAATCCTGTCACCATCAGGCCCATCAAGAGTGGTGATCGAAAGCCTGCCATCATCGGCTTCCTGTATCTCGAAATCCGTGGTGATCACGCCGAGAGGGTAGCCGGCGAAATCAAGGAAGATCTGTAAGGCGAATTGCGCGGTGTATGTACCGTCGCCATTGTCCATGAAAGTGCCGGTCACCTCGGATGGATCAGGCGTCTTTTCCGGAAAGAGCTGCCCATCGATTCGCTCCCGACCCGGGCTGAACAACTGGAACGGCGGCGAGGCCGTCTGCAAGGCATATATCCACCCTCCTCCGAGAGTGATCGTTTTGTTGTCAAAGTCCCACTGCCAATACTGCGTGGAACGACTGCCCCCAAGCCGGTTGTAGTAAGTGCTGTTATCGTACGGGCTGGTCAACAACTGGTTGATCGGCGCCCGCGGAATCTCCGCCGGTAAGGTAATGGGACTGTTCATATGCAGGGAATAACGACCGATATAGGTACCGTTCAGCCCCGTGGTCCCGGCCAGGCCGAGAGCGCTTTGCAATGCAAGGATGACGGCGGCAACGCGCGCGGCCATTCTCAATCTGGTATCAGCTTTCATGGGAGCAATCCTGATGTTTACGGTGGCGGGCACGCCTGGCATGCCCGCCTTCGCCGGTTGCCTGTCAGTAAGCGGAGCCGGTCAGTTCAATGGACAAATTAGCCGGGAATGGCGAGGCCGGAAGGTTGTGCCCGATGACCCCGTCGCCATCGGAATCGATGGTATCGATGATCAGAACACCACCGCTGTCGGTGATCTCCAGCGTGATCCCGGTATCCTTGTTGGGGTTGCCAAACAGCGGATTGAACACCTTGAAGTTGTAATTGAACGAATAGGTACCATCGCCGTTATCGGTAAACGGAATCGTCGTGCTCCCGGAGCTGATATCGGTCAAGGCGTAATTGAAAATGCCGGATATGCCCAGAAAGCTGGCGTTCACCTGGCCGTTGGTGATGGTCATTTCCGCGTTATCAAAATCCCAGTCCCAGTCGTAATAAGCCAGGCCGGTGGCGCGAATGGTGTTGTCGTCGGTGGTCCTGACCTGAATCAGATAATCACCATAGTAGGCGCCGGTCAGTCCGGAGGTTCCGGCCATCGCGCCAGCGCCCAGTTGCAGCGTGAAGATCCCCAGAATCGTGGCAATGCTAAGAAGCGGTTTCATGGCATTTCTCCGAAGATGAAAGGTCGTTCCTTGCTCCTGAAGACAGGAGCGCCTATCATCTGATAATCATTCTCAAACAAAAATGACTTTTATCAGTTCGGTGGGTGGGCCGTGTCCGTAATCGAAGCACTGAGCAAGACCGCCCTGTTTTCCGGGGTGGCATTACCGGCCTTGCGGGTCATCACGCGGGGCGCGCATTCCATATCCGTGCCGTGCGGTGGACATTTGTTTGCGTCAGGTGATGAGGCACACGCATTCTTCCTGGTAAAGACGGGAATCGTTCGCCTTTACCGTGCCGGCCTGGACGGTGAGGACAAGGTCTACCAGGTCTTGGGGGAGGGGGATTTGATCGCCGAAACCGCCATGTTTTCCAACCCCTGCGTCTACCCGCTCTCCGCCCAGGCGGAGAGCGACTGCGATCTTTACCGGTTACAAAAAGAAGGTCTCGTCGAACTGGCCACCAACGATTCCCGCTTTGCTCTCTATCTGCTGGAGCAGATGTCGGGCCGGTTGTATCAGGCGGTCAATCGCTTCGATCATTTGACCGTGACCAATGCCAGCCAACGATTGGTGATGTACCTCCTTGACTTGATCCAGGAACAAAAAAGCCATTGGCTGACCCTGCCGGTCAGCGTCAAGGTTCTGGCCAGGCAATTGAACATGTCCCCGGAAACGCTTTCCAGATTGCTGGCCCGCTTCCGGGAAAGCGATATGATCAGCGGCCGGGGCCGCAAGTGGGTTATCTCCGATGCCGCCGGCCTCTGCCGGGTCACCAACCTTCCGCTACCGGATTCCATGTCCTCCATGGCGGGCGGCCAGTTTTTTCGCTGCTGCAACTTCGGCTAGGGGGGGCTCCCGCACGCCCTGTCCGGACTGACGCCATGTCAGGAAAACGCCGCCCGTCCCACCGAGGCGCCGCCGTCCACGAACAGGGTCTGGCCGGTGATGTAGCCGCTATGCTCGCCGAGCAGAAATTCGATGGCGGCGGCGATTTCGTCCGGCTGGCCGAGCCGGTCCATGGGGACACCGGACAGATAGCGCGCTTCACCTTCACTTCCGGGCGGGTTGTTTTCGCGAAACAGTTCGGTTTCCGTCGGGCCCGGTGCCACCGAATTGACGGTAATACCGGTTTTCGCCAGTTCCAGCGCCCAGGTGCGGGTGAAATTGACCAGAGCGGATTTGGCGGAGGCGTAAGCGGTGCGCCCCGGCATACCCAGCACGGTCAGGCTGGAGATATTAACCACACGCCCCCAGCCGCGCTGGCGCATCCCCGGCAACACCGCCTGGGTGGCCTGGATGCTCGGGTGCAGGTTCAGCGCCAGCACGCTGTCGAAGGTATCCAGATCGATCTCGCCCAACGGCTGCGGACGCACCGCGCCCACATTGTTGACCACGCCGTCGAAGTCAAAACGGTTAGCCAGATCCGCCAGCACCTGCCCGGTGTTGGCGCGGTCACTCAGGTCCGCGGAAATCAAAGTGCCAGGGAAATCCCCCTGGCCGGCGCCGCGGGCCAGGCCCACCACGCCGTGGCCGGCGGCGGCCAGCCGCTGGGCCAGGGCACGGCCGATGCCCTTGCTGGCACCAGTGATCAGAAAGGTTCTTGTTGTCATGTGGCTCTCCCGATTGTTATCCGAATAAGAGCCACAGTGTGCCGTGCCGGATCGGATCAGGACAACGCCCTTGATCAGCTTTCCCGCAAGGTGCCCACCGCCGCTTTCTGGAAAGCACGGCCGCGCTGCTGCAAACGTTCACGCAGCCCGGGCAGAAAACGATGACTGCTGTAATAAGTGAAACGAGGAGCAATGGTCAACAACGGGAACCAGGGCAGAATATGCTCCGGCAAACCGAGCTGGCGCATCTTTTCCTTGCCGAGGAAATAACGGCTGGTACTCAGATGCATGTGATAGCGCAGCCGGCGGCGCACGCCCTGAAGACGGGGAAAACGGTGCGCCAGGGGCTCCCTGGCCAGCGCCCGCGCCAGTTCCGGCGTGGTCCAGTCCGGCTGGCTCTGGGTCATCAGGGTGTGATGCAAACGCAACGCGCCTTCTTTTTCGGTATCCACCAGCCACGGTTCCTGCACGCCCATCAGCCAGCAGGCGTAGCGCCACAGATGCATGACCGCCCGGGACTCCCCCGGCGTCACCGGGATCCCCAGCAACCGCAGACCGTTAAGCATGACCACGGAGAAGCCCAGATAGGTCGCCACCATATCCACCTGACTTAGCGGCAGCCCCCAACGCTCATGATCCCAGTCCTCGCGCCGGTCCAGATCCCGGCGCACCAAGGCATGCACCAGGCGCACCTGCAAGGTGGCGCGGTACCCGGCGGCCAGCGGCTCCAGACCACCCACCTCGGTGCAGTCGATCCACCAATGACCGGTACGCGCCACCCGGCGGCCGGTGCCTTCCGTCAGGGCACCGGTAAGCACCAGGGATTGATTGAACCCGGACAGCAGGTAACCCCCCATCAGCGCCAGGTCACGGAGCACGAAAGTGGCGCCCTCCCCGGTGCCATGAATGAAGCGGGCCCCCTGCGCCAACAGCGCCGCATCCACCCAATCCGGGCGGGTTTCCACCCCTCGAAAGAAACGCACCAGGGGCTCCGGGGCCTCCGTCAGGCTGTCCACACCCTGGCTCAGAGCCTGCTGGAACAACTTGTGGCCACGTCCCCGGCCATACTCTTCCATCCAGGCCACCAACTCATCCATGGCCGGGTCGCCCACCCACAGTCCATCCAAGGCGGCCTGAAACTCTTCCCGACTCGGCGCCAGGTCGCGCCCCAACCATAACCGCAGCCACAGCGGCGTGCGCCCCTGGGTCTTTTCAAACGGGCGGGCCCGGGTCGGAGCCGGGCGAGGGGTAACGGCAGCGTCCATGGCGAATCTCCTTTGGACAAAGGGCTCTTGTATTGCTTCAAACCATAATGCGAATATGTATTCGCATTCAATTCGCGTTTGGGCCCACCCCGGCCGTGGAGGAACGTCATGCGCAAACAACCCAGACAACGGCGCTCGCGGCGGATGGTGGACGCCCTCATCGACGCCACCGCCCAGTGCATTGTCGAACACGGCGTGGATGGCACCACCACTCCGCGTATCGCCGAATGCGCCGGCGTCAGCGTCGGTTCCCTGTATCAGTATTTCAGCGACAAGGACGCTCTGTTCGAGGCGCTCGGCGAGAAACTGGCTCACGATGTGGCGCGGGCACTCAAACGGCTGCCGCTGCCGGAATCAGCGAACCTGCATGATCTGGTCGGTGGCGCCATCCGCTTCGGCTTCGAGATGCTCAACGCCCGGGAGGGCCTGTTTCTGGAGTTGATCCGCAACTGGCACCGCCTGCCCACGGCCCGTGTGGCGGACGTGCTGCAGGATCACTTCCTGGAGCTGGCGCGGCTGTATTTCATCAAGCACCACCAGAGGTACCCGATCGCGGACCTGCAGGTGCGCATGTTCATCGTCGCCAACAGCACCTTGTTCACCATGGTGCGCCAGGTCAGCCAGGACGAGGGGCTGTTACGGCAGGAAGAGGTAGCCGAGGGACTCACCAATATGATCGTCGGTTATCTCGGCGGTGAGACAGGCCCGTCCCGGTAGTCTGGCCGGCACGGGCCCCGATTCAGGACAACCTGGGCTCAGGCAGGGTGGCGAGTTGCTCCCAGGCCCGTTGAACCCGCAGTTCCCGTGGTTTGGAGGCAATTTGGAATAACGGCTGGTCTCGCAGCCAGCGCCGCAATGCCGGGTCCCCGTTGTCACTGCCGCGCCACTGATCGGTCACCCTGCCATACAGGGCCTGCCCCTGACCGAGCAGGCCGGCGAGCGCCACGTGGGTCGCCGGGCTGCCGGCATCCACGCTAGCCAGACTGCCCAGCGAAAACAAATTGGCGGCCAGAGCTTCGATGAGCGGATCCGGCCAGCCGCGATAGCGGGCTTCGCGCAGCAAATAGGCGTGAGTGGCGATGGCGATGAAGGTGTCTTCCACGGTGCGGAACGGCTTCACGTAATCGCTGTAACCATCGCCGGACAACACCGCCGCTCGCGGCACCCGGACATTATCGAAGGCCGCCGCCTGATGGGGCACTTCCGGCACGAATTCCAGCGGCGTTTTCTCCGAGAAATAAATGCCTTCGGAAGACGCCGGCACCGCCACCACTTTCAATTCCGGCCTGGCCTCTGGCTCATGGCCATTGACGCGCGCCACCACCAGCAACACATCCGCCACCGGCCCCAACGTGGTCCAGCTCTTTTCACCGCTGACGGTGACCGTGCCGTCGCCGTTATCGGTTACCTGGGTACGGATATCCCGGGGGCGATTGCCGCTGCTTTCAGTAGCGCACAGTGCCATTACCCGTTCGTTCTCCAGCAACTGAGGACGAAACGGACTCAGCAACCGGCGCAGTGCCGACTGATAGCCGCCGGCAAAGGCCCAGGCCAGACGGTCGGAGAGAAAGCCACCACTGACCGCCAGCGCCACCGGCGACAACCCTTCCGCGGCCTGGGCCCGCCATTCCGGCGCCCAATCCTCGGCGGTCTCCAGAGCGTCCACCTCCGCGCGGGAGCTCAACGCGAAACGCAAGGCGTCCATGAAATCGGATTGATCAGACATGATGCTCTCCCTCCCTCGGTATTATGAAGCGCGCAGCGGCTTCAAGGCGCCGGCCCATCGCTCCAGTTCATCGAGCATCGCCTGAGCGCTGTCCCGATGATGATCGTTACTTTCAAAGACACCGTCCTTAAGGTGTTGGTTCACCATCGGCACCATCACCTGCTCCACCAACGGCATTATTTTCAAGGTGGTCAACAACGGCTTGGTGGCCTGCACCGAACGCAGTCCCCCGGAAGCGCCGCCGTAGCTGACGAAGCCCGCGGTCTTGTAATTCCACTCCAGGTACAGGTAATTGAGCGCGTTGGTCAATGCCGGCGTCGGCCCGAAGTTGTACTCCGGCACGACAAAGACGAAGGCATCGGCGGCGTTCACCGTCTCCGCCCAGCGGCGGGTATGATCATGCTGGTACTTCTGCATTCTCGGGTGATTGGGCTCGTCCAACAAAGGCAGATTCATCTCGGCCAGATCCACCAGACGGGCGTCGAACGCCCCGTGCTCCCTGGCGACGGGATAGAACCAATCGGCCACCGCTTTTCCCACCCGTCCGGGGCGGGTACTGGCGATCACCACATCAAGACGCAGCATGCGTTGCCCTCCGATTGCAAAAGTGATGTCTACAATCTACTCCCCACCGCCGCTACTGCAAACCTTGAAGAAGCAAAACCACTCCATGAGAGCCCGCTTTGCGATCCCTGGCGATGGTGATGTACTGCTCGGACTGTGACCATTCCCGAAAGGCCTGGGCGTCGGGGAAGGACATCAGAATGGCTTTTTGGTAACCCCACTCCCCTTCCACTTGCTCCGGCGCTTCGTCGGCGGCGAGCAGCCGTCCCCTGAACTGCTGAAAGACTTCCATGAAACGGGACAGGTAACGCTGGTAGGCGTCACGGTCGGTGATGGTGATTTGGGCTAACGCATAGACGGTCATGATCGGCTCTCCTTAACAGGCTAGCGTCCTTATTAGGAGAGACCGGCTGGTCAGGCAATGACCGAAAAGCAGCAATCCATTGGCGGGATATTCCGGACACGGTGACCGGGGCGGCCAATGCCGCCCCGGACCGTCCCTCTTTTTTGGCAATATCTTTTAGTCGGATTCCGGGCAGAACAGATTGGCTTCGCCGCTACCGCTCAGCCGTACCAGGTCCACATCTCCCTGGAATGGCGTCCGCGTCGTGCTCCCCCAGGCGGCGCCGACCATGGCACCGGTGGCCTGGCTGGAAAGAATAGGCATGCCGGCGGAGCGATCAAACTCCGCCACGGTCTCACAGTCCAGCTGCACCGTGACGTGATTGCCGTCACTGCCCACCCACAACTCCTGCCAGGTGCCGGCTTCCCCCAACGCCACCACCAGACGACGCTCCTGGTTCGGGAAGTTCAGCACCGCGGCGGCACCGTTCATTTGCAAATCAAAGGCCAGCGCTCCCTGGCTTCCCAGCGAGAACACCGAGCCCTGCGGGTCGGCGGCACTGCGAGCCCGTACATGCAAAGCGAACGCCTCGCCGATCACGGTGTTGGCCAGCACCGAATTCCCCCGGGTGGACAGCTGATAGGTGCCATCGAAAGCCAGCACACCGCCAACCGCACCGCCCTCCCCTGTCTGTGGTCCGGTTTCCAGTTCCTGGTAGCCACCGTCCAGTGCGTACAGCGGATTACCGTAGGCGGAATAATCGTTGACGCAGAAAGCCTCGCAATCGACGTCCGCGTCCATCACCCAGAACCCCAGCACGTGGCCATCAACAGGCATGTATTCCACCGGGTTCTCAACAGTGCCACCGGGTACTTCAATGACACGATCCACGTAGCGGGTGTCATCGCCGCCACAGGCGGTCAACGCGATGGCCATGGCGGCCAGGCTCAATGAAGTCTTGGCGAATTTCATGGTTTACTCCTTAGCGGCCTGCCCGTGGGGTGAGGATGGTGTCGTCCACCACGGTGCCATCGAGAGTGCGCGTCAGCACGTGCAGGCTCGCGCCGTCGATTTGCAGCGTGGTATAGGTATTAACGTTGTCGTCGAACAGCACATCGGCGAATTTGGCGATGCCACCACCATTGTTGTCGTAGTACTTGGCCGAGTCGGAGCCCGCGATCAGGTAGGTGGCACCGGCCGGGTGCGGTTGCCCGCCCGCCATCGGCACACTGCGCGAGTACATGTGATCGTGGCCCGAGAGCACCAGATCGATACCGAGTTCGTCCACCACCGGTGGCAGGTACTGCATAACACGGCCATTGCCGGAGGCCGGGTTGCCGTTGTACGGCGGCCGGTGAATCATGACAATCTTCCAGGTCCGGTCGGACGCGCTCATATCCGCGCGCAACCAGTCCATCATCTTCGGCCAGTCGCTTTCCTCGGTGAGTTCACTGGTGAGCACGGCGATGTGCGCGTTGCCGTAATCGAAGCTGTAGATAGCACCTTCGAAGGGATCGGCCACACCGCTGTCGGTGGGGGCGAAGCGGAACATGGCGGCGAATTTTTCCGCGCCTTCGTTGTACACCTCGTGGTTGCCTTCGGTGGGGACCAGCAAATGGGAAGCCAGCATGCCGTCGCCTTCCAGGGATTCGAGGAACAACCGCAGCAGGCGGTAATCACTGAGATCCTCGGTGAAGTCACCGACGTGCATAATCAGATCACCACCAGGCAACTGCGCCTGCATCTTGCGATACAGTTCCGTCACCAGACCGCTGCCGTTGAAGATATTTTCGTTGGACAGCGTCTGGGTATCGCCGAACAGGTGGATGTTCACCTGATCGTCGCCATCATCGGTGGTGAAGCTGAACTCGGTGCTTTGGTTGGCACCGCCATCACCGACCTTATAGCGATAGGTGGTTCCCGGCGCCAGATTGGTCAGCGCTACATGGTGCACGCGTACAACCCCCGCTTCCGTTCCATAGAAGAACGGCAGAATCCCGGAGTCACCAGTGGCGGTCTGATTCAGGGAACCGGTGCCGTACATCACTTCGCTGGCGCTCACATCCGTGGAGGTATACCAGGTCACGTTCACTTGTGAACCATCCGCGCCCGGGGTCAGATACAGGTGACGCGGCGCCGGCGTCAGCCGCTCCACCAACGCCTGCACATCGGTCATCAGCGATGACCCCAGATCGTCATAGGCCCGGAACAACATTTCCCGGGAGTCGCTGCCCGCGGGCAGGGTCACGGCCAGGCGGCCTTCCGCGTCGGTGGCACCCAGCACAACCACGTCACTGATCTGGTCCGTGCCACTGTTGTAGGTGAAGGTTTCCACCGTCACCCCGGACGCGGCGTTACCCTGCTGATCCACCACCAGCATGTCCAATTGCTGGCCGCTGATGCCCCAGTGGGTCAGCAAGCGATAACGGCTGCCCACCTCTTTGCGCACCACCGGATGGTAGTAGGTATCGCCATCCAGTTGGCCGTTCACCACCACGGACACGAAGGTGTTCTGGATGTAGTCGCGCACCTTCAGTTCCAGATACGCCACCACGCCGGTATTGTCATTGAACCCGGTAAAGCGCCCGCTCCAGTTGCCTTCCGTGGTGCTGACATCGGTGGCGCTCAGGTCACCGTCGATCACCGTCATGGCGGCTTTGGTGGCGTCGTAGTCGAGACTCAGATTGAAGTCACCGAAGTGGCCGCCACCCTCCACACGGATCGGTACCTGGAAGGTGCCGCCGGGGTAGAACTGGATACTGGCACTGTCGATGTAAACGCGCGGGCCACCGGTCAGCACCTGGAACAGATAATCGCCCGCGGTGACGTTGCCGTTGGTATCCGCCACGCGGTAGTCCACCCGGTGCCAACCGTCCGCCAGATCAGCGCTCTGGAACTCGATACGGTCCTGGCCATTGTTGGTGAGCGAGGCGGAAACGTCCTGGCCATCCAGGGCTACATAAGCGCTGCCGAAATCCACGCCGGAATCGTCATGCACCTGCAAGGACAACAAAGGATCAGGCTGCTCCACCGTGGCGTCGGCTTGCGGCGACACCGTCACACCGGGACCGGCGAGATCGGTGTCATCGCTGTAGATGGCGGTGAAGTCGTCCAGAATCACGTGGGAGTCGATGCGCTCGGCGGTCTTCAATACCAGGAAGCGGAACGGCTGGAAGAAGCGCAGTGGCTCCTTGTAGCCGGAGCCGATTTCCGCCTTCATGAAATGCCAGCCCCGTTCCGGCAAGGCATCGCCATCGTTGTTGTAGTTCAAGGTGACGGTCTTGCCATCGTCATCCTTGAGACTGCCACGCACCCACCATACTTTGCCGGCCAGTTCATCAGGGATATAAACATTCACACCCAGGTACTTGGGATACCCCGGCAATTCGGTCACCTGCCCCGGATCGGTGAGATAAGCGCCAAAAGTACCGGGCTGGGCGGGGTCCGCTTCCCAACTCAGCTTCATGGAGTAATTGCCGGCGAATACCTGGTCGGAGACTTTCTCGATATTCACCGTTTTATGACGAGCACCGCCTGGCGCGAAGGCGCTGGTATCACCCTCGAAGCCGCTCACCAACTCTGGCGCCACGCCGATATTCACCACGGTGGTGGCACTCATTCCGGCGGCGGTGGCGGTGACGGTACAGCTTCGGCCTTGTACCGGCGCCACGGACAGCACGCCTGTTTCCGGATTCAGAGTGCAATCGTCGTTGTTGTCCAGCTCATAGCTGATGACGTCGTTGGAATAGTGCACGCTGTCGCCATCACTGATCAGCAGCGGCGTCAATTGCAGGCTGCCGCCACTGTCCACCGCGTACTGCTCGCTGGGAAAACGGATCTCATCGATGGTATCGGTGACACGCACTCGAGCCACACCTTTTTGTTCACCGACCTGAACCACCACATACCCTTGCGCATTCGCATCGGCTGCTTTGAAAGCACCGGTGCGACTGTCGATCAACCCCAGGGAGGCATCGCTGATGCCATACTCCGGGATGTCACCGCCGCCTTCCCAGGACGCGCTGTCGTAACCCACGCCCCGGAAACGGCGATAAACGGACCCCGCCATCATTGTCAGTTCCCGGGGATACACCGCCACCGCATTGGCGTCGTAACGTGCCTGCTCCGCGTTCAACACCAGCCCCCACTTGGTGGCGGTGACCCGCTCGCCACCGTCGGAGGGTGTGTTCACCAGATAGGTGTAGCGTTCGCCGGGCAGACGCGCGGCCAATGTGGACGAGCCACCGCCGTCCAGGTTGATCGCTTGCACCGCGCCATAGCCGATCATGATCTGGCCCAGTTTGGTCTGGGTGATGCCGTCGTAGAGAGAGCCCACCGGCTTGTCCACCACCAGGAAGAAAGCGCTGCCGTCGGCGCGAATGCCGAAAGCAGTGCGGCTGCTTACCGCCACTTCGTCCTGATTGTTGCCAAGCTGACCGTCCTTCACCAACAGACCACGACCGAAGCCGGCCCCCAGAGCACTCTCCACCTGCTCCCAGGACGGATCGTCGGTTTCGTAACGGATATCCACCTTGCTACCGATGGACAACACGCCGCCGTCCACCAGCAACGCGTGCCCGGCGGGAACCACATAGTTGGCGCGGTCTTCCACGCGTCCCACCACGGTTCCGGATAATGGCGGCAACTGCACGCTGACCTCGCCGTCGCCCCGCTCCACCACGCTGACGCCATTGGCCTCGGCGGCGATCAGCGCGGCGCTACGGCCGGTCAGATCAACAGTGCCGCGATAGCTTTCCGCCGGATACAGTTCCAGCTCGGAGTCGCCTCGGCTGAAGCTGGTGTTGGCCTGACTGGCGTTATTGAAGTAATGCACCTTGCCCAGCGGCTCCAGCAACTGGCCATTGAGATACACATTCAAGGTGAACTGGGGCACCTGTTCCAAAATACCCGGCGAACCGTCCTGATAGACCACGATCGCCTGCTCGTTGCGATCGGAAAACCCGGTGTAGGTGACCCCGTCTTTTTTTATCAGACCCATATTCCAGCCCTGGGTCATATCATAGGGATCCGCATTCACCGCCAGAATCACGTTCTGGCCGTTGTCGATGGCATGGTTGGCGGACGCGGTGGTGCGCTCAAAGGAGAACTGACCGTTGGAACGGGTCAACGGCACCAAAGAGAGACTGCCGCCAGTGGTGAACTCAGCACTGAAGATGCCTTCATCGCGAACGTGATTCAGACGACCGCTGGTCAGGCTCAGATCGGTATTGACCTGGAAGCGCTGGTAACCGCTGATCAGAGTCGCCTCGGTTTCCCGTGCAGTGACGCCATTCACCACTGGCGCGGGTTGCGGCTGAAACTGATCGTCGGCGCCATCCGGCGCGGCGATTACATTCGCGGTAAAGGTTTCCGCACCGGATAAATCCTCCACATAGGGGACGTCCTCGGTGACGGGAACCTCGACCTCTTTATCGACGAATTTGGTATCGGTATCTCCACCGCAACCGGCCAGCAAGGACGCGATCAACGCCGGCAACACAGCCGCACGCCATCGGCCCGCGTGGCGAACGCAAGCTCCCATGATGTTCTCCCGAATAGATAAACCTGTGTCAGGGCAAACGCCCCGCTAAAGATCGGGCAGGATAGAAGAGGACGGTGGCAAATCGATTACCGGAAGGTGACATAATTTATGACAATCGTGCTTCCCTTTTTCTGTCACCACAGTGACACCTTTTCACCTTACAAGCTGTAAGAAATGACAGGGTGATCATCACGAAACCGCAATACTTACTGCCTAATCTGTTATGAAAATCCGAGAATCAAAATCATAAAGCGAACACCCATAAACCACAGGGAAGGCTCAGGGGGATGTTCTACGATAAAAGCGTGGTGGCCCAAATCCTGGCCATCACCCGCCTTACACGCCTCACACGTTTGCACACGGCGGTGGAGTACTTCATCCGTGAACATGGATTCCAGTGCTATTTTTTTGTCATCAACAGCACGGTATCCCTGAACCCGCCGGAACCGCTGCGTTTGCATAATCTGGCCGACGACTGGGTCCGGCTCTATCGGGACGAGCACCTGATCAACACCGACCCGCTGGTGCACTACGCCCTGAACCATCACCTGCCATTGGACTGGCGCTCCCTCATGACCCTGCCGGACTACGACACCAGCGAGCAACGCCGCGTCATGATCCTGCGTGCCCACCACGGCATGGCCTCCGGCTGTACCGTGCCCCTGGCCATTGACGGCCTGCATGCCCGTTTCAACCTGATCAGCGAGGAGGACGGCGAGCGCGCCTGGGACCATGCCCATCAATTCCTGCCCTATGCCCTGTTGCTCGGCAACGTCATCCTGGAACGCACTCGCACACTGCGCGGTCAGGATGGCACCACTACAGCACAACAGCGCGAAGCCCATTGCGCCGAAGCACTCAACAGCCGCGAACGGGAATGCCTGGTGTGGGCCAGCGCCGGCCACACCAACAATGAAATCGGCCAGCGCCTGGGCATTACCGAGCGCACCGTGGTCTACCACATCAGCAACGCCTGCCGGAAACTGCGTGCCCGTAATCGGCAGCATGCCGTGACCCGGGCGATTCTTTCCCGGCAGCTGCCGCTGGAAGGGCTGCCAGTGCAGTTTGATTTGCAGGGTGGCGGGGGCGACTGAAGCGGGTAAAAACCTCGGCATTTTTATTCTGGGCCCGTCGAAATATTCGCTTGCAAGCAAGCTTCCCACAGCCCTCATGTCATGCCGGGCTTGATCCGGCATCTCCCTCTACAAAGCCGTGCCCCTCAGACGGAGATCCCGGGCCACACAACGGTGCTTAGAGCACCGTTTGGACGCCCCGCAGGGCGCCCCGAAGGGGGCGTTCAGTGGCGTTAAGCCATTGAACTATCTACCCCGGGATGACCGGGTACAGCCTTTAAAAAAAGGGGCGCCCTCTTGGGCGCCCCGCTCCGGTCAGGACCGGATATGCTGCTTAGTTAATGCAGTTGTTAATAACATTGTCGATTTTGCCAGAGCTGACGGGGGCATAACCAACAGGCAGACCTGACGCATTGCTCACAGCCATGAACAGGCTCTCTACCGCAGTAGCATTGGGGTTATTATTGGTGTAGGTAAGCAGGTTGGTGAAAGCCACGATGGGATAGCTTTGAGTCAGTTGGATAGCGGGATTCACCACAGCCAGACACCCCACTTGAGTACCACCAGCAGAGCTCAGGGACTGGGTAGTCGGCAGACCATTCGAGCCCGGATTACCCAGGACGGTGTCAATCAAGATGTCAGGGTCCGCGACAACAATGCTACCACCACTAGCCGGATCGTGGCCTTCTACCAAGGCGTAAGCCAAACCCGGCTCAGCGGCTACGTTGGAAAAGTTGGCGTAGCCGATGGCGCCCGGGGTGCTGGTTACGGCATCGATCACACCACCATTACCGCTACCACCTACTGACCGGCTGCCATATACGGTCAGAGAAATGGCATCGCTGTACAGCTCCTCGGTTTGGAACGTGGTAGCAGAGATGTTGCAGGCGGACGCCAGATACTGGGTAAAGGCGAACGTCGTGCCGCTGCCGTCGGAGCGATAAACGACCTTGATTTGCTGGCTGGAAGGTACGCCCACATCACTCCAAACCGTGGCGCTGCCGTCAAAGATGGAACAGACTTCGGCGGTGCTCAGATCGACGTTGGTGATGGGGTTACCGGAGCCGTCCTGGATATTCATCGGCAGCCCCAAGAAAGCCCCAAGGGCCGGCACCTGAACCAGGTTGGTACGTTGGGATTGATAACCATCGGTTGAGTCGATGAACTTGCTGATGTCTCCTGCCGTCAGCGGCGCGTCGGAGCCGGCGAAATCAGGCAGTGCGTTCGGCCCACTGAAGCCATCGGCGGAATCGCTGTAATCCTTACAATTTCCTGAGGCGATTTCGTCAGCGGCGCTCAACAGAACCCGCTTACCCGTGCTGCTACCGGTCTGACAATAAGATGCATTATTGGCCCCTTGGTTGTAGATACCAAAAATAGAGGTGCCATCCGCAGTCACTTGATTATAAGGCATACCTGTGCCGGGGTTGATGCCTGCAAAAAGGACACTGCTGGAAAGCCGTGCCTGGGGATCTGGTACAGTAAAGCCATCACCGACGTAAGCAACGGCGGGCAGCGATGCCCCGCCACCCACCAGGTTGGCAGCGGAAGCGGCAAATGGGGCGGACATGATGGCAGCAACCAGAGCCGCCTTTTTCAATATGGTGTTCATGATCAATTACCCTCTTTAAAAGTGGTTAGTTCGATTGCAACGAAGCGCGGCGAACCGCATGAACCACACTAAAGAGGGCGCGTTTCCGAACCTTTTCATTTCGGGGAATATTACCGGTCGATCAGGCGACGTTTTCTTGTCACGGCTTTGTTGTTTCCAGCAGTTTGTAACCGGTTTTTCGTTGTCTTTTATGAACCCCGCTTGCATCCCGGGTTCGGCCGCTGTCGAACAGGGAAGAGATGTGACAAAAGGTTATAAATTGACGGATATGATTGCTGTGATCGGCAAAGCATGAAGGCCGCTCTTGGGGTGAATTCGAAGCCGCGGTGGGAAGCTTGCTTGCAAGCGAATTGCCAGCGCCGGGTTATTCGTCTATTCGCTGCCAAGGCCGCTCCCACAGCGGATTCGTGGTTGGAGTTGGGAATGAAAGGATATGTGATCGCCTTCGATCAGCGACAAGCGCTACACCATGTTACCAACCAGCCGGGAACTGTCACTGGTGGGACCAAACAGCTTTCGAGACAGGATGGCCTTGGTGACCGCGTGTTGGCGATTGCGGGCATGGAGTTTTTCACAGGCATGGTGAACGTGATACACCACGGTACGTTCGCTGATGCCGAGCAGCGCACCGATTTCCGCGTTGGTCTTGCCTTCACTGGCCCAAAGCAAACACTCCCGTTCCCGTTGAGTGAGCGGTGTGCCGCCATCGGGCTCCATCAGGTCGTCGTCTTCTTGCCGGGTCAGACCCCGGGTTTTATCCAACAGGACCTGTCCCAGCAAAGAAGCGTATGGCAGGTAGCGGCGAATACAGAGATCCGCTTCCTCGTCATCATGATCACAGATCAAATCCAGCCGCGCCAAAACGCCACTGGCCTGACTCAAGGGCACGGTGCAACCACTTAATAGTCCGTGTTGGGCCCGCGCCGCCATGACGCGCAGATAACCCCGGTGCTGGTAACCGGGCAGCGCCATGATCTGCTTCCAATCCATGGGCAGGGTACGAGTAGCGGCGTAATGAGCGAGGGGATCCTGATCCGGCTCTCTATCCATTTCAGGCCGGCGGCCATTGACCGGCAAATTGTGCAAGGTGACCGGGTCGCGGCCTGTCAGCGCATGCTGCCCGCGCAGCGAAAAATAGTAAAAGCGAAACCCGTGCATCTGAATCAGATACGTGGTGGCGGCATGCAGGCGCGCCAGCGTGGTCACCCGGGTCATCGCCAATATCTGACTGGCCGCGTCACGGTCGTAGAACATCCTTGTGCCTCCTGGCAATGTCCCCGGAGCGGGCTTGCTCCGGGGTTCAACGGAGATGATCAGCGCGACTTGAGTCCCCGGCGCTCAGCGGGCGTCAACATGCCCGTCTGGTTCGCCGACAACGGCCCCGCCCCCAACACCTGTACCATGCCCTCTCCAGGCCGGGAGGCCGGGGCGGCGCTGGTCCGGTCGCCTCCCGCTTCCAGCCGTTCCTGGCCGTAACCGAGAATTTCCACGCTGATAATGGAAGGCTGGTTCTGCTGATAGCGCCGGCCCACCTGCTCCGCCGCCTGCACCGCACTGGAAGCGGCATTGCTGGCGCTGGTCAGAGCCCCCACGTTCACCGCCGCCACCGCCGGCAAGCCGGTGGACTCCCCTTGCACCTGGATGTTTTCCGCGTTCACTACCTGCAACGCCGCCACGTTGATGCTGCCAGACACGCGAATACCCGCCTCACCAGCATCGATCACGCCCAGCGGCGCGATCAGATCGATATCCCCCGGCGGCACTTCCGGAATCGGAGCCAGGGTGGCGATGCCCGCGCCAGTGCTTGGCACGGACGGCGACAGCGTCACATTACCCAGATCGTCGTAAGTGCGGCGCGGCGGGGTGTACACCAAGGTGGTCTTGGCACCGCGGCCGGCGTTGATGTCACCGGCGTTGGACCAGGCGAAGATGTCGCCGCCGTAGGTGGTCATGATGCGGGACAGGCCCAGAGCGATGTCGCCCTGGCTGAACAGCTGAATATCGCCGCTGCCCTGAGTGAGGATGCCATTGTCACCGTTCTCCGGGCGCACCGATTCCAGGCCGATGATCAAATCACCGCCGGGCACCAGCATCTGAATATCGCCGCCGCCTTCGGTGCGGATCAGACTGGATTGCTCAGAAACGTTTCCGGCAGAGTTTGTTTGCTGAGTGGTGAACATGGTGAAGTCGCCGTTATAGGCCGAGGTGCCAGCCTCACTGTCCATCTCCGGCAGCAGCGTCTCGATCATGCGGCGGCCACGCAGATAGCTGCCGTAGCGGGGGCCATCCATCTCATTGAATTCCCGACCGCCTTCGCGCAGCTCGGCGTAGTACACCTCTCTCAGGAAGATACGCTGCTGCTCCGGCGCCAGGGCCAGGAAGTAGCTCAGAGCATCGGTGCCGTCCATGACATCCTCGCCGTAGCGCGCCGTCAGCCAAGCCGCCAATTCTTCCTCATAGGTCTTGGCAACCTTATCTGGCTGATCACCAAGCGGCTGATCCGGATCGGCCAGATTGGCGGGGTCCAGATAAGTGTCGATGAGCGCCTGGTAATCCGGCCCCGCCTCTCCCATACCCACATTAATGACGATGTCCGCGCCGCCGCTGGGATCACTGGTGGCCAATTTCGTATGGGGGCCACGGCTGATCAGCTGGCCGCTGTCCGCCTGGTAGAAATTGCGCCCGGCGCTCAGTTCCAAAGTGCCCGCGCCCACCACCTGGGTATCGATATAAATCAGATCCCGGCCGGCCTGGATAATAGACACATCCGTATCGCTGTAGTGGCCCATGGCGGTAAGGCCGTTATTGCCATACCGCACGATATCCCGACCGGCACGCACATGGGCCGGGCGACCGGCTTGGTTGATCAGCGACTGGGATCCTATCGGGCTGGTGTAATAGCCGTAGTACAACTGATAGATATCCCCCTCCCGGGCATAAAATCGGGCGGGAGAGACAGTGGAACCGAGCAGGTCCGGCTCGTAGGCTGACGACACCCCCAGGGTATAAATGGAACCCCCAGCCAGGAATTCCAGCCAGCCGTCGGCGGTGGTTTCGGCTACCCAGTTCCGGGCGTTTGTATTGTTGCCTTGTCCATAGATAGTACCCTCGGCGGCGATCACGCTGAATCGGGCCGGCGACGTGCCGGAACTGGACCCCATGCCAATGTTACCGCCGGTGCTGAGCAAAGCCGCCTCAGTGCGGTCGGTCCACAGGTCCACACCATTGGCACCAGGGTTCTCGACATTGATGAGCAGATCACCATAGGTATTGACGCGGGCCTGGGTATCGCCCAGCACCAGACGCAAGCCCCCATATTGCCTCTGATCGACTTGCAGCCGCTCATCGTTCGGTCGAGGGTCGGTGTCCGTGCTACTAACCAAATAGGTATTCCAGATCTGGCCAATGACGCCGGCCTGCACCAGCACATCACCGCGTAGATTGGTCACACTGCCGTTCCCCACACCCATGGTGCTGCTGCGGGTATGATTAACGATGCCCCCCACCTCCAGGCGCAGATCGCCACCACCGTACTGCTGGCGCTCGCCGCCGGCGTTGACCCAGCCGGAAGAGGCCACCGCCAGGGACAATCCGCCCAAGCGAGTTCCATCGCTTAGCTGATCATAGACGCCGAAATCCCTACCCACGGCAACGTCCAGGTTACCGCCGCCCAGGGTGCCGATGCCGTCAAAGGCCAGCAGCAGTTCCTCAAACCTATTATCGTAGTTGGCTGGTACCCCGTAGCTCCCGGTATTGATCCACCAGGCCTCGGCGTCACTCGCCGGATCGTTCCAGGTCCACAGCCAGTCGAAGACCTCCATCTTGGCCGTCGGATCACTATTATCGGAATCATTACCCCTCATATCACGGCCCACCCGCACCAGCATATTACCGCCGCCCGTGGCGAAAGAGCCGGGTGTGGCTTCGGCAACACTCAGATAGGTGGGCTTATCTTCTTCCTCGGGATCCTCGGGAACGTAGGTATCACTGGGCGTATCACTGGGCAGGGTATCCGGATCTCTCTGGCGTTCGGGGGCGCCACTTGCCTCGGCGGCGGTGCCGGCGGTGTAGATGCCGAAGGGGGTTTCCTGCAGAAAGTCGCGGGCGGCGATCAACTCCAGGTCGCCGCTGCCGGTGCGGATGACGCTGGTGCCCGGCTGTCCGCCGATGATTTCCGATGCTTTGGGACCGACCAGATGAGGGTTATCCAGTATCAGGTCGCCCTCCGTGGCCGCTTTTACCGAGCGCCGATTGGCGGACGCCAGGTCGGAACCGGCCACCAGACTGACGTCCCAGCTCCGCGTACCCTGGGGCAACAGTGACGCCACCGACCATATTGCTTGCTTGATCGGATCCTTCTCATCGCTTTTCAGGCGTGCTATGCGCATGCCTTGCGGCAAGACTGTGCCCTCCGGCAGGACGATATCTTGATTGAATTCCTCAGCGGAATTGATACGCAGTCCCAGCAACTCGGTCCCCGCCAATATGGTCGTGGGTTTCGCGTATAAGTTCGACGTCAGTGTCAAAGTATTACCAGCCTTGATGGTCGACCCTATGGGCAATTTCAGATTCTCGATGAAGGTGCCCGCTGGAATCTCTCCACTATAGCTGATTCCCGTTCCGGTATCCGTTACCGTAACCCCTTCCCCCAGAACAATGGCACTGACCAATTCCATGTTCCAAAGAGTTGGTTCACTACGGGTAACCGTCACATCCAGTGGCAATACCGTTCCCGAGCTAACCTGGAAATATTGGCCACTGACCGTCAAGTTGAAAGGCAAAGAGCCACCCTCCCTGTAAACATTTTGCATATTCCAGCCCGCTGCCAACTCCGCCTCCACCGGCAAGGTCACCGCCTCATCCCTTAACAACGTATTACTCAGATCAATGTAGTAACTGCTGTCCGGTGTATTCGGTGGCAGATAAAAGCCGTCCGTGACACTGCCGTTGACTTCCAGATCGCCTCCGGCGCGCATCACGAATACGCCAGCGGTACCACTGCCATGCACGGCGGCATCCACATCCGGCCCATAGCGGTATCCGGAGAAATCCAGGTCACCATCAATACGCAGATTGCCGTCCTCGGTGGCGGAGACGATCTCCACACCGGGACGCAGGGAGAACGCCTCGCCAGCGGCCTCTTTCAGGCCAGCCAGACGCTGTTGCAGCGCGTCGTTGGCCAGAGCCGCGTTGACAAAGCCCTTGCTGTCTTCGTGGATCCGATCCAGATATTCCTGATCAACACGCTGCGCAGCCGGCCCCTCCGGATCGGCATCCGGATCGTCCGGAGCATCATCGTAGGTCCAGAATCCGTTCACCGACACCCGCTTGGCGCCGTTCACCGTCAGGCCAGTGCCGGCATCCACCGCCACGTCGTTGCCGGTTGCCGATGTTTCAGAGGGATCGTCCAGACGGCGCGCATTCAGATCGATGGTGCCACGGGCTTCACCGCCCGCGCTCACATCCAACGTCACGTTATCACCCAGCACCAGACGGCCATCCCGGCTGGTCAGGTTGATAATGGCGCGGTTGCTGCCCTCGATGGGGTCGCCATAGCTATCCAGTTTGAGTTGCTCGCCGCTGGCATCCAGGGTCGATCCATTGGTAACCCGCAGATCATTGGCGGCGGCCAGGTAAATACTGCCGGCGTAGTCACCACCGGCGCGTAGATTGCCGTTGACGATCAGGTCACCGCCGTTGGCGGTGGCCTCGATATGGCGGGCGCGGACTTCTTCACCCAGAGTCAGGTCGCCTTCATTGGTCTCGAAGCCGCGCAGGTAATCAAAGCCGCCGTCGGTGAGGCGTTGGTTGAGCGCCACGAAACCGGGCAGGGTATTGGCCTTGATGCGGATGGTGCCGCCTTCGCCCTCCCCTTCCGGATCCTCCTCGGGGTTACGGGCGACCAGTTCTCCGGCCAGATCCACGGTGCCGTTGGCGGCGGAGGCTTCCAGCTTGCCGGCATCGCTGTATGGTGCGGACACATCAATGCGGCTTCCCGCCGACTGCTGGATACTGCCTTCAGCGCTTTCCAGGCTGATCGCGCCACCGAAGCTGTATTTGGTGACATCGAAGAACTCCACCGCCCGGCCAGCCACGTTGATCAGGCTGCCGTCGGCCAGCAGCAGATCCTCGGTGGACTCGATGGCCACCTTGCCGCTGGGGGCAATGATGCTGCCCTCCACACGAACGCTATTGCCCTCCAGACTCAGTTGCGCACCCAGGTCCAGGTCCGCCGGGGCCGCAGCGGCGGCATTGTCGGGACGGCTCACCAGCAGATTACCGCCGGTACGGTAGGCCATTTCGGAACCGGCCTGGCCGGTAAGCACCGGGGCGCTCAGGGTCAGGTTGCCGCCGCTGAAGGTATCGTCACTGTTCTTTTGCTGGTAAACGGACAGGCCGCCGTACAGATCGCTGGTAATACGGTCCTGGGCTCCGAAGGTAACGTCGTTGAAACCGAGCATCAGACGTTCCAGGGTGGCGTTGGCGCTCTGGTCGCCCACCAGGCCGTTGAAGCCGAACATGACTTCGTTGGCTTCCACCCGGAAAGCGCCTGTGCCCGTACCCGCGCCGCCGGCGATTACCTCGCCGGGCGCCACCGAGCCGGCTTCGAATTCCGCCGACCCTTCGCGACCGGAGGTATACCCCAAGCCACTCCAGATAAACTGATCGGTGCGGATGGTGGCGGTGTCGCCGTCCCCACCGAGGCCATAAATGGCCGGTCCGATAAAACGCAGATTGGCCTGGGACTCACCACTGTCATCGTAGGTGTCCAGGGAGACCGAACCAATGAAATTGATGGAATCGGAAGCCTGCAAGCTGAGACTGTCTAGCTCACCCAGCGCCAAAAGGCCATCCAACGTGCTCTGGTTCAATTGCCATCCACCGGAGAGTACCCCCTGGGCCTCAGCCGCCGCCAAGGCGGCGTCCTCACCGATATTGATGTCCTCCATGGACAGCAGCAGATCGCTGGCGGCCAGGCTGATATCGCCGATCTCCAGGCCACCCGGAGCGGACAGGGCCAAGGTGCCCTCGCCGTACAAGCCGGCACCGTCCTCAATACGGATGGTGCCGTTGCCGCTGGCGGCGCCGAACTGCATCCTGTCGTTGCTCACCGTCAACAGAGCCACATCGGCGAGCGGGGAAATAAGAAAACCGTTGTCGGCGCTCCAGCCGGCCTGGCCCTGACCACGGCTGTCGAGCACCGCGCCGGATTCCACCACCACGGCACCCTGTCCCGACCCGCCAACCAGCAAGGAACCGGCCCGTAAGGTGGCGCCGGAACGAATCACCGTCTTGCCGGAGGCGCTTGGCCTGCTTGCATCCCTATTAACACCAACCCCCAGCACAGTGGCGCCGAGATGGTTCAGATCCTCGTCCAGAAAGGTGATGTAACCGCTGTCCGCCTCGTCACGCTCGCCGGTGGCGGCCACCACTTCCAGATCCTTGCCATACAGCGCCACCATACCGCCACGACCATCTTCCACCTGGGTGTTGCGCAGTTCCCCGTTGAAGGAGAACACCCGGTCATCGCCGCTGGCGGCATAGCGAAAATCAAAGCTGAGCGGCCGCACATCTTCCGGCAACAAGGGGCCCATTAAACGGGTATCACCGAATTGCGCCAGCGTATTCGTCACCCATTCGCTCAAGGTGGTTTCGTTGTAGTCACCATAGCGGCGCACGGCATCACCGGACATAACCGTGGCCCACAGAGGCGCCGAACCCGAGACCCCGCTCAGGCCGTTGACCGTATTCACCGGAGCGCGATACAGACCCGCTGCCGGGCTGGCCACGATGCCCGTATCATAACGGGCCATGTCGCGGCCCAACTCCACCCGGTAGCCGCCGGGCATCAGGGCGTATTCCGCCGGCAACAGGGTATAGGTGCCCGCCGGCAGGCCAGGCACGCCATCGCCGATGGTGATCCGTTGCCCCACTTTGGAATGACTTCCCAGTGCCGGGTCGAGAGGCGCCTGGCTATCGCTCAAACCGGGCACAATGGCGTAGACCTGGGCATCCGCCTCACCGGCGTGCCAGGGGGCGGCATTGGCCAGGGCGGTATTGAGAATATCCACGGAGCCGCCGCGCCCCGTGGTGAACCCCACGCCGCGCAGCTCGCCGCCGGCGCTGACGTCGATCACCGCGCCGTCCTCGGCCTCGAACGTGGCAGCAGCGAAATGGATGCCCGTGGCGGTGCGCTGCTTCTGTTCGGTTCCTCTGTTCCCCGCTACGTCATAGCGAACCTCGGTGCCATTGTAGTAATAGCTCTCCCCTTCCAGATGGCCGTAGGGCAGCACCAGACCGGCCGCGCTCACCGAGGTCAGGCTGCCCCGGCGCAACAGCACGTCCATCTCCAGATTCTGAATGGATAGGGGAGCTATGCCGCCATAAAGGTCCGTGGGGTAATTGCTGTCGGGGCCGCCCTGATTCCCGTGAGAGCGCGAAAACGCGATGCCTCCCAGCGGAGCGTACAGCGCCCCCCCCTGATCGATGACGGGGGCCTCCATGGACAGGTAACCATAGACGGAAAGCGGCGGCGCCTGCTCCCTCGCCCGTTCCTCGTCGTAGTAGCGGAAACGCAGTACCGCGTCCTCCAGCGGACCACCGTTGATGCCGGCATCGCCAAGCCCCACCCGGATGCGGTTACCGCTGTGGGTGGTGGGGTACAGACGCTGGCTGATGAAGGTCAGCGCCTCCGTCGCCACCAGATCAGCGCCAGTGAGGCGGATATCCCCGGTGCTGGTCAGGGTGATATCGGCGAAGCCCGGCAATTCCACCAGGGTGGCGCCATTGGGAGTGTCATGGCTGCCCCGGGCGCCGAAGGTCAGCACCCCTTCACCGAGATCGATCAGCGCCGCCTCCACGCTCAGTTGGCTGTCGCCCTCCGCGAGCGGCGCATTGTTGTCGAATTGAAGGTAGGGGCTGACACCGCTGTCACCACCTCCCAGAGGGTTAGGGAGATTTACTCGTCCAGCCAGATGCACATGGGGAGCGGCCAACCGCACCTCTCTGGCGGCATGATCGGAGGTGGCCAAGGTGACGGCGGTAAGCGACAGGCTGCCCCCCAGTGCCAGGTCCACGTCGCCATCGAACAGAATAGCGTCCCGGGCCCACAGGCTCAGGTGGTCGATGCCCGAATCCTGCAAAGCGTCAACGGAAAAGCGGGCCTGGCCATAGGCCAGATTTTCATCGTCGTAACCGGAGCCGGTATCCGCCTGGGTGAGCGTGATATTACGCAGCACCGAACCCTCTTCGGTAGCCTGCGGGGTAGTTGTCAGAGTACCTTCCAGCAGCACTTCCAGGCCGCCTCCCGATGCATTCGTGCCACCGGCGCCGGCACGCAGTTCGCCATCGAAATAAATCCCGGAACTGGAACGCATGGCCAGGGAGCCGCCGTCGCTGGCCACCGCGGAGGGATTGGCTTGACCCAGGTCCAGGCCGGCACTGGCGCCGGACACATCGATCAACGCGCCTTCACGCACCACCACAAAGAGATTGCTGGTGTCATAAAGGTTGGAGTCACCGAAATCGTCCGGAGCACCGGCTCCCAGCACGACCTCGCCGCCCCCAAGCACGGTGCCGTAGCGACGGCCCCGGGCGTCCGTGGCGGTATAGGCCAAGCCGGAGGCATCCAGCACCGCGTTTTCACCGATCTCGATCCGGTCTTCCGAACCGCTCGCGGGTCCAATGGTCAGGAAGGAAGAGACCACCTGAATGATACCGCTTTGTGCCCGCAGTGTTCCGTCCACGGTAAGTTGATTACGGCCGGAAAGCAGCAGCGACTGGCCCGGATCCACCTCCAGGCGAGCGCCCTCCGCCACCGTGATGGCCCCGCCCAGGCCATTGAGATCGGAGCGCAGGGCCAGGCTGGCGCCGCCGCGTTGTTCCAGCTCTCCGTCCAGAGGGCGTTCCAGGAACAGTTCCGGCTGCCAGGTTTCCAACGCCTCGTCATAGGCGGAGGCCTGGAAAGCGCCCTCGGCCAGACGCAACACCGGCATGGTGACGTCAATCTCGGTCTCTTTGCTAACCAACACCCCTTGATGCCCGTTGATATCGTAGCTGGAGAAGCCACGCTGGAAATCGGCTTCGTTCAGCACCAGCACTTCCTTTACCCGGACATCTGAGGGCAAGCTCGTACCACTCGCCAGGACGGAACCAGCCTCAATAGTGATATCAAACGGCGCGGGCGATCCGGCCTCAACCACCGATGCACTGGGCACCAGCGGTACACCATTGGGGAATACGTCCGCCGGTACCACGTAATCCGCAGCCCACGCCCCAAGATTCGATGGGGTTTTGGCGATAATCGAAGAGCCCGCCGGCACGATAGCCCCAGAGTATGCCACCTGATACCCTCCCGCAGGAGACTGGTAGGTAACATAGAAAGTACCGTGTTCCGCGTCGGGAACGACCCAATCCGCCCCGGTGACGAGAGGATCCGACATGGAGACCTCAAGCTCACCATCTCCGACGGGCTCTCCCGGCGCCGCCGATGTCCTCTCGTAACTGTAATCCAGAGGCAGCGGCTGCCCTTCCCGGACCACCAGGTCCTCTATCAGCGTCAGGTCCACAGGCGCGGTTTCGCCGGCCTGTAGAACACCATTGGTCTCCAGGCCCCCGTCGCCAATCACCACGGCCTGGCCGGTCTCCAATATCAGCTCGCCACCGCCAGCAACCCCGTAGCTGCGCAGTTCTCCATCCAGGACCAGCGTACCGCCACCGGGACTGGCTGAACCGGAACTTGTGGTGAGGGGAACGTTCGCCCCAAGCGTGATATCACCGCCACGCCCTCCCAGCAGTTCTCCATCCGCCTTCAAGGCAGCCCCGGAAGACACATCAATCAGGCTGCCTTCAGCGAGGGTGACATCTTGAGTGCCTTCGATGGTGACATCGCCGCCATCCACATAGGCCTGCTTCCAGTTCTCACCGCTTTCCAACAGGCCATTGCTCCACAGGCCACGGGCGTCCAACTGGCCGTTTTCGGTCAGACGCAATTCGCTGTTTCCGTCCTCATCGGTGAACGCTATCGGAGTGAGACTGGTGCCGGCAGGCATCAATATATTGGTCAGCGCAGTATCCCCGCCCCGGGCGGTGACGGAGGCATCCACCTCCACCTGCCCGGACACCAGACGCAACTGCCCACCCTCTGCCAGAGTCAGATCACTCTCCACCGAAATGCTGCCACCAGACACCAGATCCAGGCCACCGAGGCGCTGTTCATTCAAACGACCAGCGTCCAGCCAGACGGTGTTGAGCCGTTCGCTGAGGTCGGATTCCAGGGTGAGCTGTTCGCTGATGTCGTCGAAATCACCGATGCGGATGTCGCTGCCGTAGGCGTTTTCCAGGCCGTACTGGCCGTACTCCCCCACCGCCAGGCGGCCGCGGCGGGCCACCCGGTTCTGCGCTTGCTGGTAGCTGTCCCGCCCGGCGTCCTGGGCCTGGTTCTGGCGCTCGCCCTGGAACACTTCGGCGACGATGTCGCCCTCCAGCACGGCGGTGGGGGCGTTGATGATCAGGGTGCCGGCGTCGCGGCCCACGGTGTAGCCGTTTTCCAGTTGACGCTCCGGCGCGATCAGCGGATTGCGCCAGGCGTCGGTTTGCCCCCAGCGTTCGCTGACCCGTTCATAGCCCTGATAGATGCCCGTGTAAAGCATGCTCGCCGGGGCGGTGGCGGCGTCATACAATCTGCCGTTGGCGCCTTTGAGCCAGGTTTTGGCGATATAGCCGGTCTGCACATCAAGGGTACCGCCGGACAGGTTCACCGACGAGCCGGTCTGGGTCACCACTTCACTGCCGCCGAGCAGCACGGTGCCGCCCGCCGCCGACCATTCCCCGATGCCGTGGCCCTGGGTATCCAGATAGCCACTCACTTCCAGCAGACCACCGGCGGTATACCACCGATCCGTTTCGTAGCCGCCAGTGCCGGCGGGCACGAAGATCAGGTTGCGCCGATCAACCCAGACGTCACCGTTGTTGAGCCCACCGTTGTCGCGGTTATCCGGCGAATCCCGCTGCTCATTACCCTGCACGTTGATCAGGACATTGTTGGATTCCATCGCCACCTTCACACCCACGGAGCCGGACACGTCCAGTTCCGAGCCCGCGTTCAGCTGGGTGCGGCGGCCAGCGTCCACGGCGATCTGGCCGCCGGTGGCCAGGGTCAGGGAATCCTTCTCGAACACCACATCGCCGCCGGAGACGATTTCCACCCGGGACTGGTCGCGGCGGTCGGCCATCAGGCCGATGTTGTCGAAGGCGCCGGTGATCATGTCATCGCGCAGGCCATCCAGTTCCGCCGACGACTCGATCAAGGCGTCACGCTGATTGTCCAGGGCGGTCTCGCCATCGTCCTCGATCACCACCGTGGTCACCGTCCCCTCGCCCAGGGTCACTTTGCCTTCGGTGTCGCTGGCCGAGTTGAGCAGATGAACGGTACCCCGGGTGTTCACCGTGGTGGTGGCCATGGCCACGCCCTGTTGGCGCACGTCGTGACCGGTGAGGGTGATGTCCCCTTCCCGCGCCACGATCAGGCCTTCATTGGTGACGGTGCCGGCGTCGCTGCCGGCTTCCCAGGTGCTGGCCACTTCGTTGCCACGGGTGGTGGAGGCCTGGTTGGCTTCGGTGCCCGCGCCCTTGCGGATGTAGAAGTCCTCACCGGCGGCCAGGGTGGTCTGGCCCCGGCGGGTGGTGATTTCCCCGGCGTTGTTCACCTCCCGGCCCATCAGCAGCACATAGCCGCCGCCCTGGGTCACCGATTCCGGTTCGTGGGTGGTGATGCGGGCCCCGGCGTCCACCGTCACATTGCCGGCGGCGTCGGTGAAGGTGGGCTGGGAGCCGTTGGTGTCCACGTACAAACCGCGTTCGGTGAACTGCTGGTCGCTGATGTCGGCGGCGGCGGCCACCAGGTTGCGCACATTGACCTGGCTTGAGCCGCTGAACACCACGCCATTGCGGTTGACGATCATCACCGTGCCGTCGCCCTGGATCCGCCCCTGGATCTGACTGGGGCGGGCGTTGGGGTCGTTGACCCGGTTCAGCGCCGCCCAATTGGCCTGCTGATCGAAGTCCACGGTGGTGTCACGGCCGACGTTGAAGGTCTCCCAGTTGAGGATGGCCTTGTCGGCGGTTTGTTCGATGCGGACGGTGGTGTGGCCGTCCTTGGTGGTCTGGGTCGGATCCTTGGCGTTGAGCCAGCCGGCGGTGTCCGGGTTCACATCGACCTTGAGGCCGCCTTCTCCGAGGCCGTTGGGAATGTTCGACGCGGCCTGTTGGGCAGCCTTGCGGGCCGCTTCCTGCGCCGCTCTCTGGGCGGCCACGGCAGCGGCGGTGCGGCCGACATTGTTGATCGAGTGCTGCAAGCGTTCGCGGGCCTGCCGTTGCTGGGCCAGAGGCCGGGCAGTCGGAGCGGTATTGGCGCGGTTCTGCGCCGCGGCGCCACGGGCGGCGGCGAACCACTCCGGGCTGAACGGGCGCGGGCTGCTGGCCTCGGCCTGCCCGGCACCCACCGCCAGAATCGAGGCCACGGCCAGGGCCAGAGGCTTGCGGGAAATCACGGAACGTACCGGAGTGCGGCGGGCCGGTCTGGTGTTTTTGGTCAGCATGAAATAGGCGCTCTCAACAACGGCTGTGGACGACCACCAAGGCGATGGCGGTGCGCGCGACGGGCGCGCCCCGCATCCCTACACGCTACCGACGGCGGCCACGGCACAACCCCAACGGCCCCCGGCGCGGCATCGGCTCCAGCGTGAACGGTCTTTGTGAGAAAGATGATCGGCCCGCCCCACGACCGCCGTTTTTTCACGGAAAGTTCATCAAGGGGCACAATCCAGGCAGTGTCGGGTTCTACAACCAACGACACGGATTTGACACACAGAGCCTGCATGGTGGAGCACGGATTGAATCCGCCGGTTCAAGACCCGGATGCAGTGTCTACAGGTGACCATGCCAGTGCCGTCTTTCCCGTGACGATCACCGCCTCTTTCGCCAACTGGAGCTCCGTTCTCCGTTTGTTGCGACGGGTGGGGACAGGACTGATGCTGGCATCGACCCTGACCGGCCACGCCAATGAAGGCGCCCCCTTTTTTGATCTTCCCGCGCAGCCTTTACCGCTGTCGCTGGAGACTTTCAGTGAGCAAACGGGGATATCGATCTTGGTTACCAGTGATCGCATCCAGGACAAAACCGCCAGCGCCGTACGAGGTCATTTCGCTCCGGATCAGGCGCTGACGCTGTTGCTGAACGGTACCGGGCTGACCAGCCGCCGGCTGACCGATTCCGCCCTGACGCTGATACCGGACCAGCACGACACCACCGAAAACGTCCCGCCCAAGGTCCGCTCCTCGGTGCCGCCCGCCTATGCCCGCTCACTGCAACAATCAGTGATCACCAGTCTGTGTCGCCATCGACCGGAACAACTGGGACGTTTTCGCCTGGTGGTGCAATTGTGGGCCGACCCTCAAGGCCGGATCACCCGGATGCACTTTCCGGACAGCGATGCCGAGGCACGGTGGGGGAAAAACGTCCACGCCAGTTTCAAGGATCTGACCCTGCCGCCACCGCCGCCGGGCATGCCGCAGCCGATCACACTGCTACTCCACCCGGGCACACCATCCTGCCAAGGAGAATCCAGGGAATGAGCACCGCCGACATCCCGCACCAGTCGCTGCACGATCTGCTGGTGCAACGTTACGACGAGTTCCGTCAGCGCCTCTCCAGCCGCCTGGGTTCCCATCAACTGGCGGAGGACGCCTTGCAGGAAACCTGGTTGCGCATCGAACGTATGCAGGAGGGCACCCGTGTTCATCACCCCGCCGCCTACCTTTTTCGCATCGCCATGAACGTGGCGGAAGAGCAACGCCGCAAACACGCCCGGGTGATGACATTGGACGAAGTGGAAGATCTCTATCAGATGGCGGATGAACTGGCCGACCCCGCCCGTGAAGCACTCGGTGAACAGGAGATCCGGATATTCCGCAGAGCCCTGGCGGAACTGCCACGGCGCCGCCGCGCCATCGTCACCGCCGCGCGTATCGAGGACACGCCGCACGCGGAAATCGCCGAGCGTTTCGGTGTATCCCTGCGCACCGTGGAAAAAGAGCTGCGCGCCGGATTACAGCATTGTTGCGAACGGTTGGAACGGGATTACTCCCCACGTTACGGGCCCAGACAAAAAAGGCCGACGCAATCATGACCGATTATCGAAATGCCCCCGCCCCCTCTTCCGACCGGATCACCCGGGAGGCAAGAGAATGGGTGGTGCACCTCTCCTCGGGACGCGCCAGCGCCGCCGACGGTGAAGCTTTCCGCCGCTGGTGCGCGCGGAGCCCGGAGCACGCCCGGGCATTCGTCCATTGCCGCCAGGTCTGGCAAGGCGTGGAACAGGCCGTTACCAGCGAAACCGTCGAAGCGGAAGTTCATCCGTTGCCCCGGCGCCGTTCTTCCCGCCTCACTCGGCGGGCCTTTCTCGGCGGCGCCGTGGCGGCTTCGGCGGCGGGCTGGCTGGCGTTACGCTCGCCTCTGGATCTGTGGACGCGCATGGGCATGCAGTCCGCCGATCTCTGGACCGGCACCGGGGAGCAGCGCGAAGTGGTGTTGCCCAATACCGCCACCGTGCAGCTCAACACCCGTACCAGTATCGATGTGAACCGGCAGGCGGAACACATTACCGGGCTGGTGTTGAACAGCGGTGAAACCGAGATCACCACCGCCGACGGCAACCGCCTTCCCTTCACGGTGACCGCCCAGAACGGCCTCATTGAAGCACGCCACGCACGCTTCAATGTGCGCTTCACCGATGACCGCGTGCGGGTGACCTGCCTGGATGGCCAGGTGGCGGTGCGCCATCAACACCAGAGTGTCCAGCTCCAGCCTGCCCAGCAAGTGGTGTACAACAGCGCCCGCTTGTCCTCCGTGCAACACGTGGACCCGGATCATGTGACGGCCTGGCGGCAACGCATGCTGGTGTTCAACGGCACGCCACTGGCCCGGGTGGTGGACGAGGTGAACCGCTACCGCCCGGGGCAGATCGTGTTGGTGAACGATCAGATCGGCCGGGTTCCGGTACAGGCTTATCTGTCATTGGACAAACTGGAAGACTTCGCCGCTCTGGTCAAGGAAGTGCGTGGCGCGGAGGTGCGATCATTGCCGGGTGGGATTCTGATTATCAGCTGAGAGACCGTACTCCTACACATCCTACACGCTGATTCGCTGCCAAGGCAGCCTCCCACAGCGGCTTCGTAGCTCTCTCTGGGAAGCTGCCGTGGCAGCGAATACCATGCGGATTCATACCTTCAGCGGGCATGTCCCGGCATCCCGCCGCTAATCCTGGCAGTAATAGACCACTGAGTAGTTATACACCAGCGTTACCGGAGCTCCCCGCGCCACCGGGGCACTCACTGCTTGTCGGGAATCCACGTTTTTCAAACGCACCCGGTCCGTGCCACAAGCCTGGCGCGCCTTGGCGATACAGGGATTGGCTTCCACATCCTGGGTCAGCGAACATTGCACGATCACCGAACGCTGATAGCGATCAACCGCTGAATCGGAGCGGGGCGTGGTCTGGGTACAGGCGGCCAGCACAGTGGCGGCCAGCGCCGTTACCATTACCATCCGGATCGGCATACAGGTTCCTTTTTGATTAAGGCTGGTTTTGGTTTTCCAGCAACGCCGTCACCGCGGCGCCGTTGATACTGAGAGAAGCTTCACCCACCAGACGGTTCAGGTAGGCCTCGGCGTTTTGCCGCCGGCGCTGCTCCCTGACCGTGGCGCGCAGTTGATCGCGCACCTCATCGAAGGTGGCGGTTCTCGCCGCCTCGGTCTTCTCCAGCTTGAGCACATGCCAACCCGACGCCGTGCGAAACGGCGCGGAGACTTCCCCTTCCTTCAACGCCGTCACCACCGGGCGCGCCTCCGGAGTAAGCTGGGCTAGTGACTGCACGCCGATATCACCACCCCGGGCGGCGGAAGCCGCGTCATCGGAATGACGACGGGCCAGTTCGGCGAAGTCCCCTTTGTTAGCGCGGGCTTCCTTCACCAATTGCCCGGCGCGGGCTTTCACCTGGTCGGCATTGGCGCCGTCCACGGCAAGAAAAATCTGCCTGAGGTAATAACGTTCCGGTACCGCCAGTTCCTGCTTTCTGTTGTCATAAAGCTGCCGCAGCGTGGCGTCATCGGGAAAGTCCTCCGGCACCTGGCTCACCGCGCCCAGATAGCTGCGCAGCAGGATCTGATCGCGCGCTTGACCGATGGCCTGTGTCACTTCCTCCCGCTTCTCCCAGCCCTGTTGCCGGGCCTCCCGGATCAGTGCCTTTTCCGCCAGACGCTGACGCGCCCAATCATCAAACAGCGCACGATCCCGCTGTATCGCCGAGCGGGCCTGTGGCGACAACGCCGCCAGCCAGTCCGCCACTTCCTGATCGCGCAGACTGACCGCCCCCAGGGCCGCGACCGCATCCCCTTGCCCTGTGGAGGTGGGCGATGAGGCCGCCGGTGACGGAATCGATGCCGGTTCCGAAACGGCCACCGCCTCGGACGGTTGCATCACCCAAACGGTGCCAATGACGCCCGCCAAACCGGCCAACACCGCGCTGAGTAAAACCTGTGCGCTTTTCATGGTTCACTCCCTGGTTGAAACCATCGCCGGCACGCCGGCAATTCACTTCTCTACCCGTCACTCCGCCACTTCCGTGCTTATCGCTTGCTCATGTTCCGAGGCATCGTCTTTATCGTGGCTCTCATTACGGTTCTCGTCACGGTAATTGCGCAGATAGAGCAAAAACTCCTGCAACAAGCGGTCCCAGATTTCCAGGTTGGCGCGCACATGGGCGCGGCGCACACCGCCAGCCACGATCACATCCATTTCCAGTACCAGAAAATCACCGTGCCGACTCAGTCGCGAAAAACGCTTGCCGCGATTCCAGGCCGGGATCAGTCCTTCCGGCAACTCGCCCTGGATGCGCAAAGCGCAGCTGATGGTGAAGTCCAGCAGCCCTTCCCCCAGCATATTACCGGGGCGCACGGCAAAGCCGATGCCCTGACTGGCGCTGAGCAGTTGCTTGCTGCCGTTATGCTCGGTTTCATTGGTGCGATAACCGGCTTCCTGCAACAGAGCACTGAGTTCCTCAAGAGGCAGAGTGTCGATGATGTGGTTTTCTTCGCTCATGGTGATGTCCTTAACAAGCCGTTGTGACGTTTCAATGATGGTCAGCCGTCGTTTTCCGCCGCCCCGGCGTTACCGTCCTGGTCCGACCGCACCACGCCGACCTGGGCGTTATACAGCCGGTCTCCCATTTCCTGGGCCCTGTTCTCGAACTCCACCCGCGACGAGGTCGCCAGCGGCTGACGCATCTTGAACAGGCTGCCGGCACCGAGGCTTTCATAGGCGGACAGAATCTCCTTGCCCGCCATATACATCTCCTCGTTGCGGCTGACGCAGGTCTGTAATTCGGCGGTATGTTGTTGCAATGCTTTCTGCAACGTCAGCCGCTCCGTTTCCTTGCCTTTGGCCAGGGTCAACAACTCATCGTAGGCGTCGCGCATCTGCTGGGCGCGTTCCTGGCTGGCGGCGATGCGTGCCTGACTGCTGCGTTGCTGGGAGGCCAGATTGCCTTCCACCGCATCGAGCCGGGCCTGCAATTTGGCCACCTGGGCCCTGGCGGCGTCACGTTGCACTTCCGCGTTGGAGCGGGCCGCCTCCAGGCCCGCTTGCCGGGATTGCAGGTCTCGTAATTGCTGGGTGGTGTTGCGTAACTCGGTGCGCAGACGTTCTTCCAGGCTGGACTGCTGGGCCTGTGCCCAGGCCGGCAAGGCCAGAACCAGCAATGTCAGCGTCGCGGGAAACCACTTTGTTTTGACGTTATCCGCCTTCTTCATGGTATTACCTCCCTTCATCGCCAGGCCGATCAGAACCGGGCATTCAGTTCGAGTTGCAGGATGTCGATGGACAACGGCGGTCCATACACCTCTTCCGAACTCATCCAGCGGCCCTGAAAGTACAGCCGCTCGTTCAAGGCGTAAGCCGCGCCCAGGTAGTAGCCCTTGGCGTTGGTACCACCGAGGTGGAAGGAAGAGTCGTTGTAGGCATCCGGCAGGGCGTCGGGCTCAATATGTTTGTAGCCCAGGAACGTCATCCAGTCGCCACGCCGCTTCAGATCCAAGGAGGAGCCGAAAGCGGCGTGCACCATCCAGGCGGTTCGCCCACTTTCAAATTCGCCGTCTTCATCGAAGTTGTTGGTAATCATGCCGGCGGCATTGCGCCACATGGCCTGTTCGGAATAGGCGTCGTTATAAATGATGTTGCCCGCCAACCTGAGTTTGTAATCACTGAAAACCCGTGTATCCCAGATCAGGTTCAGATCGAACAGCTGAAATTCCGAGGCCAGCCCCAAATACTGGGGCATAGAGGTGGGAACGCTGGTATCCGGGTTGGGTACGATATCGCGCAGCCAGAACAGGGTATTCCCCTTCTGCATGAAGGTCGGCCGCGACCAATCCGTATCGCAGAACTGGTATGGGTCACTGTACAATTCACATTTGGAAGACCGCTGCCCTTGAATGTTATCAAAGTGGTAGTAGCCGATGGTCGCGGTCAGGCGCTCTTCCTGATTGAACACCCAGTTGGCGCCGACCTGCGCGCCGAACAGCCATTTGTCCTCACTATCACTTTTGTCCGGGCTGCTGGAAGGCCATGAGTCGGAGCTGTATTCCAGGGGAAAGGCGCCAATGGTGCCGAACATCGCGACGCGATCACCGACCCGAAGGTCCTTGAAACCGGCGGACACACCATCGAAACTCAGATCACCGGAGAACAAAATGTCGGTGGAGACGAAGGGGTTCTCCGCGCGCCCAGCGGTGAAGCGCCAAATCCCCGGAGCCCATTTCACCCACCCCTGATCCAGCCAGATGTCTTTTTTGCTGAGCCCGCCACCGAGCGTCTGGGTAGTGGAAACCGGGCCATTGCTGCTGCCCGTGGCCAATCTGACACCGGTGCTCCAGTTGCCCCCCAGATCCGCTTCCAAACCGAAACGGGCACGGAGCCGCAACAGGTTGGTGCGGTCTTCACGAGTGTTCATCAGGGGGGGGAAGTCACTAGCGATAGGCCCCAGATTGGTTTCAAACGGGCCATCTTCATTATATTTTTGGCCATCCACGAGTTGATCAATGTTATCCCCGGAAAAGAACCGGCTCTCATTACGTACCCGCACGTCACCAAACAGCTTCACCCGCGATACCCAGTCCGGAAAGGTATTCGGTGCCGCCCAGTTTTCCGCCTTGGCCTGGGCCATCACTTCCTGTTTGACTTCCTCGCGAATCTCGTCACGAACCACTTCCGGGATGTAGGGCACACGCACGTCCCCTTCCCGCACTTCAGGTTCGGGGCGGCGCTGACTGGCGGTCTGGGCCTCCTGTTGCGCCTGCTGTAGCAAGGCGTTGGCCTGGGCATCGGTGATCACCCCCTGTTCCACCAACAACCGGATCAGGTGCACGGTGGTGCTGTTGCCCTCCGGCGCGGTGGATTCGGCGGGTGCCTGCGCCACGGCCGGGCCGCTCAAGGTCGCCGCCACGGCCAGCATCAGCAGCCACTGATTGCGCTTCATGTTCATTGCTTTATTGCTCCTGAAACGGTTCGTCTCGATTCTTGGGTCTGGTTGGTTTCGGTCCCGGTCAGCCCGGACGCCGCCCTTGCAAAGCCACTTTCACCGGCAGTGTCATCGACTTCGGCGGCTTTTGATCCAGCGCCGGGATGGCACGCACGGCGGCGATCACTTTGTCGTCCGTATCCGGGTCACCACTGGACTTGAGTAATTGCACCCGGGTGATCTGGCCGGCTTCGTTAAGCCAGAGATTGATCTGTATCCGGTAACTCAGATGACGGATCGACGGCTCCTCGCGCAGCGCCCGCTGAAAGGCGTAGGAGAGGTACTGGCCGTAGGTGGCGTTGCCGACCCGGCCAGTGCCGGAACCGGCCATGCCGCCGCCGCTGCCGGCGCCGATATTGAAGGCATCGGTGCCGGCCTGGGCTTCACCATCGATCTGCATGGCCTCGGACAAATCGTCCGACGGCGAAGGCGGTTCCTCCGGCGTCGGTTCTTCCACCGGCGTGGGATCCGGTTCCGGCTCGACGATCTCCTCCGGCTCGGGCTCTGGTTCCGGCTCCTTCATTTCCTCCGGTTCCGGCTCCGGTGGCGGTGGTGGCAGCGGCACCAGCATCGGCTCCTGCGGCACCTGCCGGCGCACACCGCTCATATCGTTGGCCCACTGCCAGATCAGCCAACCCAGCACGATCAACACCACCGCGCTGACGGCCAGGCGCACATAGGTGATCGGCCCGCGCTTGTCACGGGATGCCTTGCTCGCCAACGCGGATTGCCGTTTACGAGAGGAGGCTCCGGAATCCCGCGATTGAGGTGACTGCAACGACATGGTCTTTCCTGTTATCCGGTTATCATCGATCACTGTGGCGGCTTGCCGGTCACCAGACCGACCTGGTTGAGATCCAGACGCCGCAGCACATCCAGCACTTGCACCACTTTTTGGTATTGCACCGCGGCGTCCCCGCGCACGATCACCGGAAAGCCGGGGTTCATGGCTTTCTCGGTACGCAACCGATCCTCCAGTTCAGCGAGCGTCACCGGGTAGGCATCGAGAAACACCTGTCCGTCGTTGTTCACCGAAATGGCCTTGGTCTTGGATTCGGACAGCGACACCGAGGAGCTGGCCTTGGGCAGATCCACCTTGATGCCCGCGATCTGCGCCGTGGCGGTGAGGATGAACATCACCAGTACCACCATGAGCACATCCACCAGCGGCGTGATATTGATGCCGTCCACCGGTCCGTCCATTTCATCGTCGTCCATCGAGGTTCTTACCGAAGCCATCGTTGTTCTCCTTACACCACCGGACTTTGAGAGATGCCATGGCGCACGGCATGACCGGCCTGCGCCGGCTGCGGCGGCCGCTGCCCGGCGCCATGAATCTCGGCCAGGCGGGTGACGAATTCGTCCAGGAACACGCGCATATCGGAACTGATATCGCGGTTACGGCCGTTGATGCGGTTGTAGGCAAACAGCGCCGGGATCGCCACGAACAACCCCATGGCGGTGGCCAACAGAGCGGCGGCCATACCCGGCGCCACCGCGTTGATGTTCACGTCCCCGGCCATGGCGGTACCGAGAAACACCACCATGATGCCCATCACCGTACCCAGCAGGCCGATGTAGGGGCCGCCGGCGATGGCGTTGGAGAGCACACCGAGACGGGAACTCAGCTCGCGATTCTGCTGGGTACGAACGGCGTCCATGGAAGCGCGGATCGCTTCCAGGGTTTCCGAGGAAATGCTGGAAGTATCGGCGCCCTGGGCACGCCGCAGACGCAACTCATGCACCGCCACTTGGTACAACCGCCACAGCGATGAGTGCTCCAGCTCCCGCTCCAATTCGGGGCTGTCCGCGAGTTTTTCCAGTTGCGTGCCGACCTGGGCGAACTCGTCGCGGAAACGGCCATTGGCCTCGTCCACCCGGCGGCTATGGCGAAACTTCCGGTACATGACGAACCAGGTCTGGATCATCATGATCACCAGAATCCCGATGATGACCCAGGCGTCGATGGGCACCGCGCTGAGCAAGAATCCGAGAGCACCGAAGCCGAATCCGGACTGCTCTTCGTCGACGCCGAATACCACCAACCGCGACTCGGAGCCCTGGGCCTGATAATCCGCCATCAACAGAGACGCCGGCCGGGCCTGCTTGGAAATCCGCACTTCATCCAGAGCGCCATTGAAGTAGCGGGACGGCACCGCCGCCGGTGTAGTGGTAGCGACATCCTCCCCTTCACTCGCGGTTTCTTCCGCAACGGGCTCGGCGGGCGCGTAACCGGGAATATCGCCCCCCAAGGCGATGGCGGTGGCCAGCGGCGGCAGTGCCACCGGCAAGCTGCTGATCTGGCGGCCATTCACGTACAACGCCACTTGCCGCCCATCGGCGGTCACCGCCAGATGCTGCCACTGACCGGATGCCAGCGGTTGCGCTGGCGCCGTTCTCTGACCATTGACCTCAACAAAGGGCTGGCCGGCGTTGATGCCGATCAACAGCGAATTACCGGCGTCACGGCGGGCATAGATCAACTGTTCATTGGCACTCTGATCGGCACGCACCCAGGCGCTGAAGGAAAACTGACCGGCGGCTGGCGTCGCCAGGACCGGCGCGGCTTCCACCATCAGCGGTTCGCCACCGGCAAAGGCGGCGGCCTGGCCGATCACTCCGGTGACGCTTTGCGCCACGGTGTTACTGGAATTGTTGCCGTAGGCGGTGGCGTCACGGGCCGGTGCGCCGGGCGCCTGGTCAAAGTGATAGACCAGGGTGTAATCGGCATCGAACACCGCTTGGCCATTGCTGGTGGCCGGCGCGTCGGGATTGCCGTAGTACATCCAGATATCCTGGCTGGACCCGGCTTCCAGCGCCGGCACGTCCACCCAGACGTAGGCCACGCCCAGCAGCGCGTCGAAGCTTTCAATCTGGTGATTGAGAACGGTTTGATCGTCCGCCGCCACAAAGCGCAGATCCGAGCCGTTTTCCTGGACGTCCTGAAAACCGAAGTTACCGGTATGCAGACGTACCAGCAGCGGTACCCGGCCGACCCGCTGATCGATGGCCGCGCCCTGGGGCGAGGTATCGATGGTGATTTGCTTGCGGTAACTCCAATCGTCTTGCCACCAGGCATGGGCCAGGGTGGGCAACAGCGCACCCAGGCAGGATATGAGAAAAATCAGCAGGCGTTGTTGCATGATCAGACACTCCGAAAAACAAGCTGTTTGGACGCCCTTGGGGACACCCCTGGTTCTGTTCAGAAACTGGCGGTAATACTGAAATGCACTCTGGGGTCGTGTTTTTCCGTGTTTTCCCCATCGGTGAGCGGGTACCCCAGATCCAGCCGCCCGCTCAACCAGGCACCGATTTCCGCTCGCAGACCGACACCGACACTGGCCAGATCGAATTCGTCGTCCTGTTCCGGCAACGGGTTTTGCAGTGTCAGATGGGCGCCCTCGCCGAACACATGGGCGCGCACCAGACTCCAGGGCGACCCCAGCCACTCAGCAATGGAAGGTGTACGCAGCTCAATACTGGCCAGCACACCGTCATCGGCGGATTGCTCCGCGGACAGATAACCCCGAACCGTGCCGGCGCCCCCCACCGCGAATTGCTCGTTGGAAACCAGGGAACCGGACGCCATTTGCGCGCTTACTTTTGTCGCCAGCCCCCACTCGCCCAACAGCCTCTCGTTGCTGGCCTCGGCCTTGATCACGGCGAAGTCCGGTTTGGCCCGGTAACGTTTGTAATCGAACTCCTCCCAGCCGCTGCTGTTGCCGGGAAACTCATTGGTGGCGGTTACCAGAGTCAGATTGATCGAGCCCTGATTCTTTTCGGTGTAGTAGTAGCCGTTATAGCCAAAGGTAAAAGGCGCGTATTTCAGCGGGATGGTGTCCTCGGCATCGCCGAATTCCAGTGACTCGTCGAAGTCCTTGAAATCAACACCGAGTGAGAAGGAATGTCCCCAGGTGCCGTCGAACGGAATGTTGTAGGTGGCGGAAACGCCGTAAGAACTCCCTTGCCCCAGCACGCTGGTGCCGCCCACGGTGTTGACGTCGCTGTCGGAGGTATAACCGGAGAAACGCAGGGACCAGCGCTCGGACAGCGGCATGCCGTAACTCAACGACCAGACCTCGGCGTTATCGGTATTCTCCGGCGCGGTGAACAGCGTCAGGGACATACTGTGTCCCCGTTGCCACAAGTTGGAATGTCCGAGGGTGGCGATGGTGCGCAGTTTTTCGGTATCGGCGCTGTAATCGTTGTTCAATGTCAGGCTGCCGTTCCAGGGCGTCTGGTCCTCGACGGCCAGATCCACATCCATGGTGCCGGGAATGGCGCCTTCCTTGACCACTGGCATCACCTGCCGCTTGCCGGTGCGGTTCACCTTGGTCAGGTCTTCCTGCACCAGTTCGAAATTGGGCACCACGCCTTCCCGCAGTGCCGTCACTTCCTCGCGGATTTTCAGCGGCGAATGGTATTCGGCGCCGACCACGCGCACCCGGCCCACGGTGACTTCGATCACCTGCAGATAGACCACGCCGCCGCTGACCCGCTGCTCCGGCAGTTCCACGTAAACGGATTGATACCCTTTGTCCTGATAAACCTTTTGCAGAGCTTTTTGCGCGCTCTGAATGTCTTCCAGGCTTCGTTCCGGGCCGAGAAAGGGGTACACCGCCTTCTCGATGTCGCGCGCTTCCAGAACCGTGTTGCCACGCACGACGTACTCGTTGATGGTCACCGTTCCCGGCACTTCCTCCGGCGCGGCCTCGGCTGGCTCCACCCCGGGCGCCATCCGCGCCTCCTCGGCGGCGGCACCTTGTTGAGCGTGAAGTGCCGATGTCATCGTCATGGCTGCCACAAACACTCCCCCCCAAAAACAGGACATTCCGCTCATTCTATTGGCGTCACGCATTGACTCGACTCTGCAAACACATACATGGACCGGTGGCCAGCATCACCGTGGAAAACTCTGGTAACCACGAACCACAACCCCGAAAGACACCGCGGCAAATACGGTGATCCAGTTAACACTCTCTAGATGTCGGGAGTCCGTCGGAACCGAACTGTTGTCACCAAAAATTCACGGAAAGACCGCGTTGCTACAGCAAAAAAAGCGCGGACCGGTGAGGTGGGAAAGACGCTCAAGCGGCGCCGGAGCAGTGATGGCGCGGCAATGGGGAGAAACAGTGGAGAGCAGGACGCCGGTCATGAAAAATTCACTGAAAAACCACTTCGTTTTCATTCTCCTGGGGGAGCCCAGGAAAACGTCATGCCGGACTTGATCCGTCATCTCCCACTACGAAGTGGTGGCCCTCCAGAGAGAGCTCCCGGGTCAGGCCCGGGATGACGCGGTATTGTTCAGAGCTTCCCTGGCCGCAGGCACATGCACCGATAAAAAACGGAAACGACATGAAGCACTGGATACGCATGGGATGGCTGTTAATGATGACACCGGCTCTGCAAGCGGCGGAAGCTCCCGCGCCCGGGGCCGATGAGCCCTCCTGCGTGGAAGTGGAAGTCAACGGCCATCGCGCCCTGCCCTACGACTGCCTGCAGCGGAAGATGATGCCGACGGCCCTTCCCAAGGCGGCCAGGCGGGATAGCCCGGCGCTGGACTCCGCCGACGTCACTCGCCTGCCGCCCAATCAGAGCGGACAGTTCAGTCAGTCGGCATTGCGCAATCGTATGGGCAACGCGCTGGGAAGTGGCGTCAAGCCGCAACGCCCGCCGCGTTGATCCCGACTTGCCGACATCGCTGGCAGACGCCAGTATAAAGGCCCCGTCAGCGAGCGCCGTGTTATGCCCGAATCCGTGTCCAGCCTGGATCCTGTTCAACTAGAGCACTGGGAAGACGGCCTCTGTCTGGCCAGCGGCGGCTATTATCCGGAACGGATCCGGCTGGAAGATTTCGAGCATCAGGCCGTGCCGCTGCCGGCATCCCTGCAAGGCGCGGTGGAGAAGCGTCTGGCCGAATATCTGGCGGGACGATGCTGCGCCAGAGCGGCCATCGAAGCCATCACCCGCGAACCCGCCCTGCCCGGCTACGGGGAGGATCGGGCACCGATCTGGCCACAGGCGGTATGCGGTGCCATCACCCACGCTCAGGGCCGGGCAGCGGCTCTGGTGGCTGATCGCACGCTCTGGCGCGGGGTCGGTCTGGACGCGGAAGCGTGGATCGCCCCGCAACGGGCACTGAAGCTGCGCGATCAGTTGCTGACGGAAGCGGAGATCGAGGCGCTGTCGGACCTGGATCAGGAACAACAGGCACGCCGCGTTTCACTCACGTTCTCGGTGAAAGAGGCGTTGTTCAAAGCGCTTTATCCGCTCACCGGCCAACGCTTTTATTTCCAGGACGCGGCACTGCTGGACGAGCACCGTATCGTGTTGCGCAGTACCTTATCGGATGAGTGGCGCACTGGTGTGGCATTGGACTATCAGTGGCGGGAACAGCACGGCGGGGTGCTCAGCTGGATTCTGGTGGCGCGGGTTTGACCCGTACCGTCATCCCGGACACCGATCCGGGATCCCGCTCAGTTTATCGTGGCCTTGATGGAGGCACTGCCGGCGTCACGAGATCCCGGGACAAACCCGGGATGACGTACGGGTATTCGCTGCCAAGGCAGCTTCCCACAGCGGCTTCGTAATGCCTATGTGGGAAGCTGATTTAGCAGCGAATACGGCGCGAATTCATCTCTCCAGGATCAACAGACTGCCCACGGCTTAAAACAAATCGGCGTCGAGGCTCATCATGGTTTCGGCACCGGCCTTCAATTGCCGCGCCAGGGCTTCGCCGCGCGGCAGCAGACGCTCGAAGTAAAACCGTCCGGTGATCATCTTGGCGCGGCCGAAGTCGTCATCACGCCCGGCGGCATTGACCATCATCATCGCCCACAGCCAGGCGTAGGTGACGTAACCGAACAGATCCAGATATTCCACCGCGCTGGCGTTGACCGCATCCGGATTATCCCCCGCCTGGCGCAGCAATTCCTCGGTGGCCACCTGCAAACGATCCACCGCGGCGACCAGCGGCTCACGCACACCGTCCAGGCCGGCTTCCTGGCCATTTTCTTCGATCCAATGACGCACTTCCGCCAGGAACGACTCCACGTAACGGCCACCGTTGCGGGTGACTTTACGACCGGCCAGATCCAGCGCCTGAATGCCGTTGGTACCCTCATAGATTTGCGAGATTCGGCAATCGCGCACGAACTGTTCCATGCCCCATTCGCGGATGTAGCCGTGACCGCCAAACACCTGCTGGCCCAACACCGTGGTTTCAAAACCTCGATCGGTAAAAAATGCTTTCGCCACCGGCGTCAACAGAGCCACGCGATCCGCCGCCTTGCGGCGTGCTTCCTCGTCCTCGGAAAACTTCACCAGATCCAGTTGGATGCCAACGTACGCGGACAAGGCGCGGCCGCCTTCATTGAGCGCGCGCATGGTCATCAGCATACGGCGCACATCGCCGTGCACGATGATCGGATCGGCGGCGCCGTCCGGGTTGGCGGCGCCGGTGGCGGCGCGGCCCTGAATACGCTCACGGGCATAATCCACCGCGCTCTGGTAACTGGCTTCGCCCAAGCCCAGTCCCTGGATACCGATGGACAGACGCTCGTAGTTCATCATGGTGAACATGCACGCCAGCCCCTGGTTGATTTCACCAACCAGCCAGCCCTTGGCGCTGTCAAAATTCATTACGCAGGTGGCGGACCCCTTGATGCCCATCTTGTGCTCGATGGAGCCGGCGGCGACACCATTGCGCTCACCAGGATTCCCCTCGGCATCCGGCAGGAACTTCGGCACCAGGAACAGGGAAATGCCCTTGGAACCGGCCGGGGCGTCCGGCAGCTTCGCCAGCACCAGATGGATGATGTTATCCACCATGTCGTGCTCGCCGCCGGTAATGAAAATCTTGGTCCCGCTGATTTGGTAGGAACCGTCGTCCTGAGGCACCGCCTTGGTGCGCAGAATGCCCAGGTCAGTGCCGCAGTGCGGTTCGGTCAGACACATGGTGCCGGCCCATTCGCCGCTGTACAGCTTGGGCAGGTATGCCTGTTTCAACTCGTCGCTGGCATGGGCGTCCAGACACAGGGTGGCGCCGTTGGTCAGCGCCGGGTACAGCGCGAAGGAGGAGTTGGCGCTGTGCATCATTTCCTCGAACAGCACCGCCAGGGATTTCGGCATACCCTGCCCGCCGAATTCCGGATTGCCGGAGAACGCGGTCCAGCCGTTTTCAGCGTAGGTTTTGAACGCGTCCTTGAAGCCTTTTGGCGTGGTGACGACACCGTCCTCGAAGTGACAGCCTTCCTCGTCACCGTCACGGTTCAGCGGAAACAGCAGGTTCTCCACCATCTTGCCGGCTTCTTCGAGCACGGCGTCGGAAAGATCGCGGGTCACTTCGGAGATAGGGGGCAAGGAAGACCAGAGATGTTCCGCCTGAAACACGTCGTTAAGCACGAAACGCATGTCTTCCAAAGGAGCCTTGTAGATCGCCATGGTCTGTCTCCCAATTGCTGACCGTGTGAAAGGCGGTCAGTTTAGCCACGACGCCGGTGCGGTAAACGATTATTTGTGACTCCCCATTCATCCGTGACCGCCCGGTTCCGGCCGTTTCCACAGCCAGATCAAGGTCACGCACAGAAAGGCGGGCACGCTGAACTTCACCAGTGGAGGCGCCGCCGACAGCGTGATCAGCACCACGCTCAGCGCCATCATCAATGTCGCCGCGACCTTGGCGCGACGGGATACCGCGCCATGTTCACGCCACTGCCGGATCGAGAAGCCGTAGCGGGGGTGGTTCAGCAACCAGTGCTCCAGGCGCGGCCAACCGTGCGTGCCAGCCCAGGCCGCCAGCAGCAGAAACGGCACCGTGGGCAGACCGGGCACCACCACGCCGACCATGCCCAGTGCCAGAGTCAGCAAGGCCAGTGTTCGCCACAACAGAATCTTGATCATGGCGGCTATTACAGCATGGCCACCGCCCACTGTCTTCGTACGGGGAAAGGATTGATGGATGGGGGGCTTTCTAGCGGAGGGCTTCGTAGCCGAGCGTCTCAGTATTCGTGGAGTGCTGCCGGTCAGGGCGTTCCAGGATCGTGTTTGCCCACGGGTGGCCAAACCCTAGCGTACAGGGACGTATTCATAGCGTGTCCTGGGCCGTTGGCGATTCGCTTGCCAGCAAGCTTCCCACAGCGGCTTCGTGGCGGATCCGTGGGAGACCCGCTTGCTGGCGAATTCCGGCCCTCTGGTGTTGGGATATTCGCTTGCCGGCAAGCTTCCCACAGCGGCTTCGTGGCGGATCCGTGGGAGGCCCGCTTGCTGGCGAATTCCGGCCCTCTGGTGTTGGGATATTCGCTTGCCAGCAAGCTTCCCACGGCGGCTTCGTGGCGGATCCGTGGGAGACCAGCTTGCTGGCGAATTCCGGCCCTCTGGTGTTGGGATATTCGCTTGCCAGCAAGCTTCCCACGGCGGCTTCGTGGCGGATCCGTGGGAGACCCGCTTGCTGGCGAATTCCGGCCCTCTGGTGTTGGGATATTCGCTTGCCAGCAAGCTTCCCACAGCGACTTCGTGGCGGATCCGTGGGAGACCAGCTTGCTGGCGAATTCCGGCCCTCTGGTGTTGGGATATTCGCTTGCCGGCAAGCTTCCCACAGTGGCTTCGTGGCGGATCCGTGGGAGACCAGCTTGCTGGCGAATTCCGGCCCTCTGGTGTTGGGATATTCGCTCGCCGGCAAGCTTCCCACGGCGGCTTCGTGGCGGATCCGTGGGAGACCAGCTTGCTGGCGAATAGAGCGGCTTGGTAGCCCCTTCCGTTACAGACCCGTGCCCATGATCGAAGCGCCGTGTCCCGCTAAACCGCGATGAACCACAAAAAAGCCCGCCGAAGCGGGCTTTTCAACAGAACATGCCGACAATCAGAACGCGAAGTGCTCGGCGTCCAGATCCATCATGCTGTCCACACCGCCTTCGATGGCCCCTTTGTGACCAGCAGTGCGCGGCAGGATGCGCTTGAAGTAGAAACGCGCGGTTTTCACCTTGGTGTTGTAGAAGTCCTCGTCGCCGGCACCGGCGGCCAGCTGTTCCTGGGCCTTGGCGGCCATCAGCGCCCACAGATAGGCCAGGGTCACATAGCCGGAGTACATCAGGTAGTCGACCGCGGCGCCGCCGGCGTATTCCGGATTCTGCATGGCCTGCAGACCAATCGCCTGGGTCAACTCGCCCCACTCGCGGTTGTAACCCGCCAGCGGCTCGATGAACTCTTTCAGGTCGGCGTTATCGGCGTTGGCTTCACAGAATTTGTGCACGATCTTGGTGAAGTTGCGCAGCGCCTTACCCTGAGTCATCAGCACTTTACGGCCCAGCAAGTCGAGCGCCTGGATACCGGTGGTGCCTTCGTACAGGGTGGAGATGCGTGCGTCACGCACGTTCTGCTCCATACCCCATTCGCGGATAAAACCGTGACCACCATAGATCTGCACGCCATGGTTGGCGGCTTCCAGACCGGCTTCGGTGACGAACGCCTTGGCGATCGGTGTCAGCAGCGCCATCAGATCGTGGGCGTATTCACGCTCTTCCTCGGTTTTACCCAGTTTCACGCTGTCGCCCAACTGCGCGCACAGGTACACCAGAGCACGGCCGCCTTCGGCGAACGCCTTGCTGGTCAGCAGCATACGGCGCACGTCCGGATGCACAATGATCGGGTCCGCCGGACCGTCCGGGTTTTTCGGACCGCTCAGGCTGCGCATGGCGAGGCGGTCCTTGGCGTAGGTCAGACCACCCTGGAAGCCCAGTTCGGCATGGGCCACGCCCTGAATGGCGGTACCCAGACGGGCGAAGTTCATAAAGGTGAACATGCAGTTCAGCCCTTTGTTCTCCGGACCGATCAGGTAGCCCGTGGCACCGTCGAAGTTCATCACGCAGGTGGCGGACGCCTTGATGCCCATCTTGTGCTCAATGGAGCCGCAGGCCACCGCGTTACGCTCGCCCACGCCGCCATTACCGTCGGTGAGGAACTTCGGCACGATGAACAGGGAAATGCCCTTGGTGCCTTTCGGCGCTTCCGGCAGGCGGGCCAGCACGATGTGGACGATGTTCTCGGCCATGTCGTGTTCACCGGCGGAGATGAAAATCTTGGTGCCGGTGATTTTGTAGGAGCCATCGGCCTGGGGCTCGGCCTTGCTTTTCAGGATGCCCAGGTCGGAACCGCAATGCGGTTCGGTCAGACACATGGTGCCGGTCCATTCACCGCTGGTCAGCTTCGGCAGATAAGCCTGCTTCTGCTCGTCGGTGCCGTGAGCCTCAATGGTGGCCACGGCGCCATGGGACAGACCCGGGTACATGCTCCAGGACCAGTTGGCGGTGCCGGTCATTTCGGAAATGGCAATGCTGGCGGAACCGGGCAGGCCCTGTCCACCGAACTCCGGATCCCCACCCATGGCCGGCCAACCGCCTTCCACATACTTGGCATAGGCTTCCTTGAAGCCTTGCGGGGTAGTGACCACGCCGTCCTCGAAGTGACAGCCTTCCTCGTCACCGGAGCGGTTCAGCGGCGCCAGTTCGTTTTCCGCGAATTTGGCACCTTCCTCCAGGAAGGCGTTAAGCAATTCGCTGTTCACTTCTTCCAGGCCCAGCTTGGCGTAGTGGGCATCCAGGTCCAGCACCTCGTTGAGAACGAAGCGCATGTCGCGCAAAGGGACTTTATACTCAGGCATGTCAGGTCTCCCTGAAAACGGTCTGTCTGGGGTTCCGGGCGGGCACGCCCAAGGGCGCCGCCATCATTGAAGGGCCACAATCTTAGGTGACGGTGTCATCAGTGCCCACCTCTATTTGTGACCCATAAGTCAAACGACTGTTTGAATTCGCGCACGGGACCCCGAGGGCTGGTATAGTCGGCCCCGAACCATCATGACCATGAGGTGAGAAGGCGATGATCGACCCCAATCTGCTCGATATTCTGGTCTGCCCGGTCAGCAAGGCCCCGCTGATCCTGGACGAGAAGGCCAGCGAGTTGAAATGCAAGGCCAGCGGCCTGGCCTACCCGATACGGGACGGTATCCCGGTGATGCTGGAAGAAGAAGCCCGCGCCATGAGCGATGAGGAACTGAAAGGTCTGTGAGTTCCGCCACCACCAACGAGGACGGGGTATGAAGCGCATTCTGCTCGCTTGTCTGTTGTGCGGCCCGCTGCTGGCCCAGGCCGAGGAAAGCAGCGACGCCACCGAAGCCGCCGCCCGGGCGGCGAAAGCGAAACACGATGAGTGTTTACTGCGTGGGGTTCAACAAGGCGACCGCACCGTCACTCTGGAGGAACTGCGCCGCTGGTGCGATCCGCAGCAACAGCAGCGCAGTGCCCATGAGGATGCACTGCGCGGCCGGCTGGCCCTGGAGCGCTCTTCCCTGAACAACCCCTTCGCCATCACGCCGCATCGCCGCAATTACCTGATGCCCTACTCCTACTGGTCGAACCCCCAGTGGAACGACCCGGACCGGGAAGACGATTCCCTGGACTCCGAGGAAATCAAATTCCAACTGTCCCTGAAAGCACCGCTGTACGACGATTTCTGGGACGGCAGCACGCTGTACATGGCCTTCACCGGCACCTTTTACTGGCAGGCCTACAACAGCAATCAATCCAGTCCGTTCCGGGAGATCAATTACGCGCCGGAGATTTTTCTCGCCAAACCCATGGACTGGAAGCTGGGGCCGGTGCGTACTGAACTGATGGCGCTGGGTTTTATCCACGAATCCAACGGCCGGGATGTTCCCGCGTCACGCAGCTGGAATCGCATTTATCTGCGCCACATTTCCCAGATCGGTTCCTACTATGTCTCGGTGATGCCCTGGTACCGGATTCCCGAGGACAAGAAAAAAGACCCGCTGCAAACCAGTGGCGACGACAATCCGGACATCGAAAAATACATGGGCCATTTCCAGCTGGAAGTGGCGCGGCCGTTCGGTAATCACGTGCTGGAATTGATGGTGCGCAACAACCTGCGCTCCGACAATAAAGGCGCCGGCGAAATCTCCTATTCCTTCCCGATCAACAAGCGCTTCAAAGGGCTGGTGCAGGTGTTTTCCGGCTATGGCGATTCGCTGATCAACTACGACGACTACGAGAACCGTTTTAGTCTCGGCATCCTGCTGACCGATACCCTCTAAGCACGCCAACGGCGCCCGTCCGGGCGCCAAATTGATTCCCCTCCATCAAATTTACCACGAAAACATCTTGCCCACCCTTTCTATTGCCCTCATATTAATGACTTTCCATTATTCCAACAACAATCCAGCACCGCACAAATCAAGAGGGAGACGCCGTCATGAGTTTCCGCCACCCCGCCGAACCGGATTTCCCCGGCAAGATCGGCCGCACCGTCGCCGACTCCGAACCGTCCTGGCCTGAACCGCGCATGCCGCAAGGCGCCCCCAACATCGTACTGGTGGTGCTCGACGATGCCGGCTTTTCCCATCTCGGCTGCTACGGTTCCAGCATCGCCACGCCCCATATTGACCGGCTCGCCGGCGAAGGCCTGCGCTACACCGGCTTCCATACCACGGCGCTGTGCTCGGCCACCCGCACCTGTCTGCTCAGCGGCCGCAACCACCACGCCGCGGGCATCCGCGCGATCTCCAACTTCGATACCGGTTATCCCAACACGCGCGGCGCCATTCCCGCCAACGCCGCGCTGCTGCCGGCGATTCTGCGCGACGCCGGCTACGCCACTTTCGCCACCGGCAAGTGGCATCTGGCCCCCATGCGCGAATGCTCCGCCGCCGGCCCCTTCACCAACTGGCCGCTGCAAAAAGGGTTCGATCGTTTCTACGGTTTCATGCAGGGCGAGACGGATCAGTTCTACCCCGAGCTGACTTACGACAACCACTTCGTGGAGCCACCCCGTTCACCGGAACAGGGCTACCATGTGTCCGAGGATATCGTCGACCGCTCCCTGGATTTCATCCGCGACAGCGTCTCCCTGGTGCCGGAAAAACCCTGGCTGCTGTATCTGGCGATGGGCGCCATGCATGCCCCACACCAGGCGCCACGGGAGTATCTGGACAAATACCGGGGCAAGTTCGATCACGGCTGGGAGAAGGAACGTGAGCGCTGGTTCGAGCGCCAGAAGGCACTGGGCATCATCCCGCCGGATACCACCCTGGCCCCGCAAAACCCCGGTGTGCCGGACTGGGACACCCTGCCCGAGGACCACCAAAGGTTCGCCTCACGCCTGCAGGAAGCGTTCGCCGCCATGCTTGAACACACCGACGCGCAGATCGGCCGGCTGATGGCGGGGCTGGCCGAGCTCGGCCAGGACCAGAACACCCTGTTCGTACTGATCTCCGACAACGGCGCCAGCCAGGAAGGGGGTGCCACCGGCACCCTGGATGAAATGCGCTACTTCAACGGCATGAAGGAAGATGTGGCCACCGCCGTCAAACGCCTTGACGACATCGGCACGCCACGCAGCCACAGCAACATCCCCTGGGGGTGGGCCCAGGCCGGCAATACGCCGCTCAAATGGTACAAACAGAACACCCATGGCGGCGGCGTGCGCGATCCACTGATCCTGCATTGGCCCGGCAAGCTCGGTAAACCCGGGGAGATCCGCCACACTTTCTGCCACGCCGTGGACATCGCTCCCACCCTGCTCGATCTGATCGGTCTGCCAATGCCGGAGACCGTGGCCGGAGTCCCGCAAATGCCGTTGCACGGGGTCAGCCTCAAAGCAACGCTGGAAGCGGACGTCAGGGTGCCGCGCGCAGCCCAGTATTTCGAGATGCTCGGTCACCGGGCGATCTGGGCCGACGGCTGGAAAGCGGTCACTCATCATCGGCGCGGCAGTGATTACGATACCGAGGACTGGGAGCTGTACAACCTCGACGAGGACTTCTCCGAGTCCAACGATCTGGCGCACAGCGAGCCGGAAAAGCTCGAGCGACTGAAAGCACTGTGGTGGCATGAAGCGGAAAAAAACGGCGTGCTGCCGTTGGATGACCGCAAGGCCGGCGATCTGTTCCGTGGCTCCCGTCGCAAGGGCGTGCCCACCGGCCGCAAGCGCTTCGTCTACTATCCACCGGTATCGCACATCGTTTCCGACGCCTGCCCGCCGGTCTACAAGGGCTTCACCCTCACCGTGGAACTGCCGGATCATCCCGAGCGTGGTGATGGCGTACTGGTATCGCGCGGCACCATCAATAGCGGTTTCGTGCTTTATATCCAGGGTGGCAAGGCGCACTTCGATCACAACGGTTTCCATGACCATACCCACCTTGTCAGTGAGCAGGTTCTGACACCCGGCGAGCACACCCTCGCCGTGACCATTACTCGCCGCGAGGATGGCGGCGGCGACGTGACCCTGGCGCTGGACGGTGAGATCCAGGCCAGTGGCTCGATTCCTCGATTGCTGGTGATGTTGTCCAGCATCGGCATGGATTTCGGCCGCTGTCTGTCGCCGGTCACCGAAGGTTACAACGCGCCCTTCCCCTATCCGGGGCGCATCAAAAGGGTGATTTTCGATCTGCCGTCCGGCGGCAACAGCACGCTCGACCAGGATGCCGACAAGGCCAACCAGCGGGCGATTATGTCGCAGCAGTAGGTGCCCGCAGGCTGAAAAGCGCCAGATTCCCAGTTCCGGAGCTTTGGGGTTATAGGGCAATTCGCTGCCAAGGCAGCTTCCCACAGCCGCGTTGCAACGCCCTGACGGGAAGCTGCCTTGGCAGCGAATACGGCACGAGTTCGTGGCGCAATAGCGTTCTCATCGGGAAAGCGCGTCCAGCGTGCGCTGGCGTAGGGTTTCCAGGCGCTCACTGAGGCTCACCGGATAGGGTTGGGGCGCCGGATCAACGCCACGCCACGGCTCCGGCAACGCCGCCCGTTCACGGCCCAACCGCTGGCGGGCGGCATCCGCGTCCGGTTCCGCGATCACCGGCTCGCCGTTGGCGATGACCGTGCGCAACAGTGGCTCGCCGTCGCGCTTCTCATCAGTGCCGGTGATCTCGTCACCGGCCAACATGCCGTTGGCATCGTAATGCCGCCATACCTGCTTGGCACCGGGATAGACCGGTTTGCCTGGCGCGTTCTTGAGCCGGGGCGAGCCACCGTATTCAGTAAGCTTGTAGGCGAAATCCAGGGACGGCGCATCGGCCACCGAGCCCATCTCCGTGCCCACCCCGAAGCCGTCCACGGGCGCGCCGTCCGCGACCAGCCCGGCGATTTTCCATTCGTCCAGGCCACCACTGACGACGATGCGTATATCGCTCAGCCCGGCATCATCCAGCCGCTGGCGCGCCGCTTTCGCCAAGGCGCCCAGGTCCCCGGAATCGATTCGTATGGCGCCCACGTCGACGTCTTCGTCCCGTACCAGGCCGATCACTTTGTCCACCGCCGCCAAAGTGTCGTAAGTGTCCACCAGCAGAGTGGTTCCCGGATACAGCCGCGCGTAGTCGAGAAAGGCCCGCCGTTCATCCCCCACCGCCTGAATGTAGGAGTGCGCCATGGTGCCCTGGGCCGGCAGATCAAAGTCCCGCGACGCCAGCACATTGCTGGTACCGCTGATGCCCGCCACCCGGTAGGCGCGCACGCCGCGCCAGGCCGCTTCCAGGCCATGCATGCGGCGCATTCCGAAATCCATCACCGGCCGCCCGCCGGCGGCGTCCACCACCCGCGAGGCCTTGGAGGCCAACAGCGTCTCCAGGTTGATGTAATTCATCAGCAGACTTTCCAGCAGTTGCCCCTGAACCACAGGCGCGCGCACTTCCAACACCGGCTCGTGGGGAAAGATGAGAGAGCCTTCCGGCACCGCCCGGATCTCCCCGGTAAAACGAAAGCCGGCCAGCCAGTCCAGAAATTCCGGCTGGAATTGCTTCAACGACGCCAGGCGGGCCACCTGCTCCCGAGGAAACCGCAACGCGCTGACCAGGTGGGCGGCGTACTCCTGACCACAGGCCACCGCGTACTGACGCTGCTCCGGCAGAACCCGGAAAAAAAGGCTGAAAATGGCTTCGTCATTGTGCTGCTGATGCCAATATGCCTGCGCCATGGTCAGTTCGTAGAGATCGGTGAGCAGACATAACGCGTCTTGGTCCGGCCAAATGGCGGTCATCGGGCTTCCTCAATGCAGTAGGCGGTACTGTGGCCAGGCGGATTGGTTTCACTGGCCGGCGATCCGGGAGCTTCCGAGCAGCACCCCGGCTTCCCGTAGCGCCCGGTGGCACTCCTGCTGCCGATCGACGAACACTGGCCGGGTGGCATCCAGCAGCAGGTGGGTGGTAAAGCCGTGGCGGCGAGCGTCCAGAGCGGTATGGTAAACACACACGTCTTCCGCCAGACCGCCCAGCCATAAGCGCCGCACCCGTCGGCGGCGCAACCAGTCCGCCAGACCGGTGCCGTCAAAGGCGGAATAGGCGTCCCGCTCGAAGTGGCTCCCTTTGCTAACCCGCACCGCCCTGTCCGGAATCCGTAATTCCGGGTGAAAGGCGGCGCCCCAGCTGTCCTGCACGCAGTGTACCGGCCAGGGCCCACCACGGGTATGAAACGAAACATGGTCCAGCGGATGCCAGTCCCGCGACAGAATCACCGGCAGATTGGCATCGGCCGCCATGCCGATCCAGCGATTGAGTACCGGCACCACCGCGTGACCGTCGTCCACCGGCAGGGCACCTCCGGGGCAGAAGTCGTTCTGCACATCCACCACCAGCAGCGCGTCTCCGGCGCGCATCGATGTGCCTGTCATGACTTACCTCCTTTTCCGGCTAACACGGACACCAGGATCAGCCGGCCTCCAGCTCATCCAGCACCCGCCGGTGCACTTCGCCCGCGGACGGATCAAACAATACGAAACGCACCTGTTGCAGCGATGATCGCTGCCCGGTCACCGCCCGTACCGTTCGCAGCGCCACCCGGGCGGCCTCTCCCATCGGATAGCCGAAGACCCCGGTGGAGATGGCCGGGAACGCCACCGAGGCCAGCTCACGGGACGCCGCCAGTTCCAGGGCATTACGGTAGCAGTCGGCCAGTAACCGGGCGGACGGCTGGTCCAGTTGGTAAACCGGTCCCAGGCAATGGATCACATACCGATTGGGGAGGTCAAACCCTTCGGTAATCACCGCCTCTCCGGGGCGGATCGGCGCCAGCGGCGCGCAGGCCCGGGCCAGTTCCGGCCCGGCGGCGCGATGAATGGCGCCGGCCACACCACCACCGGGTTTCAGATCCCGATTGGCGGCGTTGACGATGGCGTCCATGTCCGCTTGTCGGGTAATGTCTCCCACGGTAATTTCCAAGGAAGTCATGACGTCCTCCCGATCGGTGTTGGATGCCCTCATGCTGCTGCTCATCAGGGAGCCTGTAAATGCGTTTTGCCGTTGTTTTTTTCGCCCTGCTACTGTCCGCCTGCCAGACCCTGAGCGGTCTGGAAAAGCCGGAAGTATCGCTGTCCTCGGTGCAGCTGGAACAAGTCAGTGTGTTCGAGCAGCAATGGCATCTGGTGTTGCGGGTACGCAATCCCAATGACCGGGAGCTGACCCTCAACAGCCTTGACTATGAAGTGTTTTTCAACGGCGAGCGCTTCGCCCGCGGCCTGACCGGAGAACGGGTCACTCTGCCGGCCATGGGCGACGCCCTGGTCAGCACCCGTATCACCACGACGCTGTTGGGGACTTTGCAGCAGCTACAAGGGTTACAACGGTTGGACGAACCGCTGGACTATGAAATCAAGGGCAAAGCCCGGGTGGCCGGTGTCGGCTTCCCGTTGCATTTCGACCGCAAAGGCCAGTTCACCCTGCCTGATACCTTGCCACGGGCACGCTGATCATGGCCGGCACGTTGTTTCACCACAGTCCGCCAGGAGGCCGGGATGGGATTACGACGTGAACTGCTGGGCGGCCAGGCGACGGCGTTTCAGGCGGCGCTGGCACTGGCCCTACGAGGCATGCTGCGCATCGGGGTGCGGCCGGCCTTTCGTCCCGGCCTGCGCCTCGGTGTCCAGCGCTTCTGGTTGAACACCGCCAGCCGCGCCAGTCTGGTGGCCGGCGGTGTACCGCGCCACCGGGCCCGCTTCGGTTCAGTGCCGGCGGAGGTTTTGGGCCGCCCCCGGGACCAGGTCTTGCTGTATCTGCATGGCGGCGGCTATGTCTCCGGCTCGCCGGCCACGCGCCGGTCGCTGACCTCTCATCTGGCGCGCCGTATCAACGCCTCCGTGGTGGTGCCAGCGTATCGGCTGGCTCCGGAGCACCCCTGCCCGGCGGCACTGGACGACGCCCTGATGGTGTATCAGCGCTTGCTGGACAAAGGCCATGACGCCGGCCACATCGCGGTGGGCGGAGACGCCGCCGGTGGCGGCCTGGCGCTGGCGCTGCTGCAACGGATCCGGGACTTGGCGCTGCCGGCACCGGCGGCCGGCGTGCTGCTGTCACCGTGGCTGGATCTGACGGTAAATCAGGAGCAGCGCTCGGATATTGGCGAAACCCTGCTGAACATACCCTGGCTGGCCCAGGCGGCCCGGCTCTACGCCGGCGACGATACCGCCCGGCCGCAGGCGTCACCGCTGTATGGCGACCTCAACGGTCTGCCGCCCTTGCTGATTCAGAGCGGCGGCGATGAACTACTGCGAGTGGACAGCGAACGGCTGGCGGATCGGCTGCGCGCCACCGACACCCCGAGCCGCTACCAGTTGTTTCCACGCCGCTGGCACGTGTTCCAGACCCACGCCGGCCTCCTCGCCGACGCCGACCTGGCCGTGGCGGAGATCGGGGATTTCCTGCATCAAAAATGGGGGAATATCAATTGACAGTTGATAGTGGACAGTTGACAGCGTGAACAGACAAAACAGCCCGATCTTTAGCCACTATGGGAGCTTGCCGGGCGGCGCTCCCACAGAGAATTCATAAATTGACTTTTTCCTTTCGCTGTCAACTGTCCACTATCAACTGTCAACTGCCTCTCTTTTCCCGTCGATAACGCGCCGGCGTCTGTCCGGTCCAGCGTTTGAAGGCGTGAATGAAGTTGGAGACTTCGGAGAAGCCGAGGCGCGCGCTGATTTCCTCCTGTCTCAGTCCACCACCCAACAGCCATTGTTCCGCCAGCAACTGGCGCACCTCGTCCAGCAATTCCCGATAGCTGGCGTCCTCCGCCAACAGCCGCCGCCGCAAAGTGCGGCTGGTGATGCCGATCTCGTCGGCCAGTTGTTCCATGGTCGGGAACTGGCCGGGTCTGGCCAGCAACCGCTCACGAACCCGAGCCGCCATGCCCACCCGCCGGCGCCGCTGCGCCAGCAGTTGCTGGCACTGCTGTTCGCACAACCGGGCGGTGACCGGATTGGCCTGGGGCAACGGCCGGTCCAGCAAGCCCGCGGCGAATCCAATCCGATTCACTGGCTGGTCGAATTCCGGCGCCAGTCCGAACACCGCCTCGAAAGGGGCCGTGGCACTGGCCGGCAGACGCAATTGAAGGCACGACAGCGGCATCCGGCTGGCGAAGAGTTCCTGCTGGATCATCATGATGGCGCTGGCATCGCGGGCCAGCAGATAATCCCGCACGCCTTCTGGCAGTGCCTGGTCATCAATGATCAGCGCAGCCTGCTCGCCGTGTTCTTCCAGGGTCACCCGATTAAAGGCGAAGGTCAGATCCAGGTAACGCTGTCCCAGCGCCACCGCGTCCCGAAATGTGCCGCTACTGAGCAAAGCGAATCCCCACACGCCGTAGCTGCTCAAATGGTAACGCTGCCCCATGGCCAACCCCAGCTCGGCGCGATCTCCCAATTCCGCGCACAGATTGGCGATCACCGCCAGTTCCTGCTCCGCCTCGATCTGCACGTCATTACGTGCCAGCCATTCCAGTTCGATACCCGACCCGGGCAGCAGACGTACCGGCGGCACACCGTGTTCGGCGGCGAACTCCACCTGCATATGGACGCTGGTCAAACCACGGCTGGATGCGCTCATAACTGTCCGATTTCCACAACTTTTTGTCCTAGCATGCCATAAACAGCCTGTCCCCGCCCCGCTACAGTGGATCGATATCAATAAACAAAGTGGATACCACCATGGATGCGACCCACCAGGTCATCATTATCGGCGCCGGTTTCGGCGGCCTGGGCATGGCGATTCAACTCAAGACCCAGGGCCAGCACGACCTGTTGCTGATCGAGAAAGGCGATGACGTGGGTGGCTGCTGGCGTGACAATACCTATCCCGGCGCCGCCTGCGACGTGCCCTCGCATTTGTATTCGTTCTCCTTCGAGCGCCATTACCCCTGGAGCCGCCGTTTCGCGCCCCAGGCGGAGATCCTGGACTACCTGCGCCATTGCACGGACAAATACGGTATCCGGGAGCATATTCGCTTCGGCACCGAAGTCACCGAGGCCCGTTACCTGGACGCCCACGGCCTCTGGCAGCTAACGCTGAACGACGGAGAGACCGTTACCACCCGGGCCCTGATCACCGCCACCGGACAACTCAACCAGCCGGCCTACCCACCGCTGTCCGGCATCGAGGACTTCCAACGGCCTCATTTTCACAGCGCCCGCTGGGACCACGACGTGGATCTGACCGGCAAAACCGTGGCGGTGGTCGGCACCGGTGCCAGCGCCATCCAGTTCGTGCCGGAAGTGGCCCGCAAGGCGGGCAGATTGCTGCTGTTCCAACGCTCGGCGGCCTATGTGCTGGGCAAGCCGGATCGCCGTTACCGCCCCTGGGAGCACCGCCTGCTGAAAACACTGCCGATAACCCAGACGCTGGATCGTCTGCGTATCTACGCCGCCAATGAATCCCGGGTACTGGGTTTTACTTCGTTACAAAAAGCCATGACGGTGTACCAGAGGCTGTTCCGGCGGCACCTGGAAAAACACATCGCCGACCCGTCGTTGCGGGCAAAGCTGATCCCGGATTACCCGATGGGCTGCAAACGTATCCTGATGTCGAACCACTACTATCCGGCACTGGCCCGGGACAACGTGGAAGTGATCAACCACGGCATTCAGTCGGTGGATCAGGACGGCCTCACCGACAGCACCGGCACCCACCATCAGGCCGACGCGATCATTTACGGCACCGGCTTCAGAGCCACCGATTTCCTCACCCCCATGACCCTCATCGGGCGCCATGGCCTGACGCTCAATCAGGTCTGGCGGGACGGGGCCGAAGCGTATCTGGGCATCACCGTGCACGGTTTCCCGAACCTGTTCATGCTCTACGGCCCCAACACCAATCTCGGCCACAACTCCATCATCTACATGTTGGAAAGCCAGATTCACTACATCCAGCAGGCGCTGGCGCAACTGCGTGCCACCGGGGCCCTGGAAGTACGCTCGCGCACGCAGAACGATTTCAACCGGCGCTTGCAGAAACGCATTCGCGATACGGTTTGGGATAAGGGCTGCGATAGCTGGTACAAAACCGAAAGCGGCAAGAACACCAACAACTGGCCGGGCTTCACCTTCGATTATCGGCGCCGTACCCGGGTACTGGACCTCCGCGACTATGAATACCATTACTGATTCGTTGCGGCGACAACGCCGCCCCGATCAGCGCCTGTTGGCCGCCACCCTGCGCCGTGCCTTGCAGTTGCTGTTCAAACCCATGGCCCATCCCCGTATCGGCATTGCCACACAGCGGCGTTGGCAGGAAGCCCTCGCGCGCACCAATCCGGGAGCCCGTGGTGCTCCCCATCACGACATGGAAGCGGGCGGAGTCCGCTGCCGTGTCTATCAGCCGGAGAGCGCCGATGCCACCGTGCTGTATCTGCATGGTGGCGCCTATATCACCGGGTCGCCATCCACTCATCACGGTCTGACCTCTCATCTGGCCAGACACAGCCAGGCCCGGGTGGTGGTGCCGGATTATCGGCTGGCGCCGGAGCATCCGTGTCCGGCCGCCATCGAGGATGCGGTGGCGGTCTACCGGGCCCTGCTCGATCAGGGTACCGATCCGGCACAACTGGCGCTGGCCGGGGATTCCGCCGGCGGCGGCCTGGCGGTGGCGACACTACAAGCCTTGAAGCAGGCCAACCTGCCGCTGCCCGCGGCGATGTTCCTGATTTCTCCCTGGGTCGATCTGACCCTGACCCGGCTGTTCGACACCGACCGGGACGTAATGTTGAGTCAGGCCTGGCTGGCGGACGCCGCCCGCGCCTATGGCGGCGATCATCCCGAGCGGCCGCAATGCTCACCGATCAATGGCGATCTGGCCGGGCTGCCTCCGGTTCTGATTCAGGCCGGCGGTGACGAAATCCTGCTCAACGACAGCCACCGGCTGGCGCGGGCGGTCCGTGATGCCAGCGGACAGATCCACCTTCAGGTGCACCCGCAACGCTGGCATGACTTTCAATTGCACGCCGGGTTGCTGGCCGACGCCGATCTGGCCCTGCATGGTGCCGCCGATTTTCTGCGGCATCACTTTCGGTCCCCCGACATCCCGGCACCGGAGCAAACGCCGCCATGATCCCCGCCACCCCGAAGAGTATCCTGATCACTGGCACCGCCAGCGGCATCGGCCTGGCCACCGCGCGCCACTTCCATCAACACGGCTGGCGGGTGGGGTTACTGGACATCAATGAGACCGCCCTGGCTGATCTGGCGCGGGACCTGGACGGCGCCTGGTTTCATCCACTCGACGTCACCGATGCCGAGGCCCGCACGCAGGCGGTTTCCGCTTTCACCGGCGCGGGTGCGCTGGACGCGCTGTTCAATTGCGCCGGCATCCTGCGCATGGGACGCTTCGAGGCGATCAGCGCGGAGCAGCACAAACGCATCATCGATATCAATGTCACCGGCCTGGTCAATATGAGTCTGGCGGCTTTGCCAGCCCTGCGGCGGGCGGACGCCCCGGTGGTCATCAACATGAGTTCCGCATCGGCGCTTTATGGCGTGCCGCACCTGGCCAGTTATTCGGCCAGCAAGTTCGCCGTGCGCGGCCTCACCGAAGCGCTCAATATCGAATGGAAACGTCTGGGGATCCGGGTGGTGGATAAGAGCCTGTTTGGGCACTTTACGCCACCGCGTTGCTGCTGGAAAAGCCGCCAGAGGGCGTCGCGGACTGCGGGCTCTGGTGGGGCCAAAGGCAAAGGCCGGGGCGCCCTCTGGCGGCCCTGTGCCCTCCGGGTATTTTCCAGCGCAACCCGAAGGGCCGGGCCCACTTTCTTTAGGTGGAGAGTGCCGCCAGCCCGCGATTACGCTTGTTTATGTAGATGGACTACACCGCACAATCGGAATCACGACCTGACGACACTTTCTACCAGGTGAACAGGGAACTCCGGCGCGGCGGCGTAAAGTGCCCAAACAGGCTCTGCTGCCGCCCTTCGTGAAGACACCCATGGTGGAGGATGCCGACTATCAGGCGCCGGTGGTGAGCCGTCTGGGCGTGAAACTGAAAGCGGAGGACATCGCCGCCAAGGTCTGGGAAGCGGCGGCGCGGGAGGTGCCGGTGCACAACCCGGTGGGAGGTGTGTTCAAGATGATCAAGCTGTTCGACAAGCTGCTGCCCAGCGCTTCGACCCGTCTGACCATGACCTTTCTGAGTCGCGAGTAGAAGGACAGCAAGAAGGGCGCGGAACTAGCGGTTCGCCGTTCGCAGCTCCTGGGAAAGGGGTTCGAAACGGATCCTGACCTTGCGTTTCCCCCAGCGCAGCGCCGCCCTGCGATCCTCGCCCATATAGATATCGATCTTGTTGCGCCAGCGGGAATGCATCTTGTCGCGCACGTACCAAATGCCGTCCAGCCCTTCGATGGTAACCGCCGTGCCATAGTCCAGCCCGGCATCCAGCAGATCCCGGGAAACGGCGATGACCTTCATGCCGGGCTCCAGTTGATCGCCCCAGGCGGCCAGGCTGTGATCTTCTCCCGCGCCCTGCCCCTGCAACGAATTGTAGGCTGTGGCGGTAACGGTGCGGCGCTCGGAGAAAGTGGTCTCGCCGTGTACCGGTATGCTCGCGGCGGCCAGCAACAACGCCAGCGCCTTTATGGCGTCTCTCATCGGCGCCCTCGGACTCAAGTCGGATGATTTGGCGGCCGATTATACCCCAACACAGAGGGAAATCGGGTAATGCAACGAACTGCGCTCTATCCGCAACGCCCTGGCCAGCGGCGCGGCAGCCATAATCCGGCCGTGGCGCGATCCTTATCATGGAGACGGTTACCAAACTCCAACGAACCGCGAATGTCGCCGGCGGTCCCAATTTGTAAGTCTCGAAACCGGCCCGCAATCACCAGACTCGGCGTTCTCGGGATGAGTACTTCCGGGAAGAGCATTTTCGGGCAGGGAGTTTTCGGGCACAGGGAGGAGCAATGAAGAAAACCGTATTGATCACCGGGGGTAATTCCGGGCTGGGATTGCACAGCGCCGAACAGATGGCCGCCCGGGGCGCCGAGGTGCTGATCGGTTGTCGGGACCGGACCCGCGGTCAGGCCGCCGTGGCGCACATCAAGAACCTTCACCCACAGGCACGGGTGCGCCTGTTCGCCCTGGATCTGAGTGATCTCGCGCAAGTGCGCGGCGCCGCCCGCCGGCTGCGGGATGACATCGGCGAATTGGACGTACTGATCAACAACGCCGGGACAGTCCCTACCCGGCAGCAATTCACCGCCGACGGCTACGAAATGCAATTCGGCGTCAATTACCTCGCCCCCGTGCTGTTCACCCACCTGCTACTACCGTTGCTACGGCAAGCCCCGTCCGCCCGCATCCTGCATGTGGCCTCCGTGGCGCACTGGCTCGGGCGCATCAATTCCCGTACCTGGCGGGGCCGCTTTCCCTATCTGGTCATGGACGCTTACGGCCAATCGAAGCTCGGCAATATCCTGTTCAGCAATGTGCTGGCCCAACGGTTGGCGCGTGAGGGCATCACCAGCAATGCCCTGCATCCCGGCGGCGTCGATACCGGCATCTTCCGCCATGTTCCCGATCCTTTGCGGAGATTGATCCGGCCCACTCTGATCACGCCGGAAAAGGCCGCCCTGCTGCCGGTGTCCATGGCGCTGGACGAGGATTTCATCGGCGTCACCGGCGGCTACTTCGATGCCCGGGGCCGCGCCCGCCGTTCCCCCCGCGCCCGCGACACTGAATTGGCGGCACGGCTCTACGACGAAACCATGGCGCTCTTGGAACTGACACCGCTGGCCGCGCCTCAGCCCACCCGGGTGCCCGGCTGAACCGGGCGTTCCAGGGCGGCGTCCATCACATGGGCACGCAGTTCAGGGTAGAAGCTCAGGAAAGTGGCTTCCAGCGCCTCATAGTGGGCACGGATATCCTCGATGCTGCCGGCGAACGTATTGGCGAAGCGTAGCCGCCCGGCGATACGGTCCAACGCCACGCCCACCGTCTCCAGATCGGCGTAATGCCCGAACCAGTCGTTACTCACCAGGCGCCGGGTGGTTTCGCGCATGTGTCCGGGCATCAACGGTTGACCGTATTGCAGATGACGATAATCGGCGCGGATCACTTGCCCCAGGTCTTCATCATGGAAACGGGACCAGTGGCGAATCAGGAAATGGTCGAACAGCACATCCAGCGCCACACCCGCAAAGCGCCGCCGCTGAGGCGAGAAAAGGCGGCGCGAAGCGCGCACTCTCGGATGATGGTCGGTAAAGCGGTCCACCAGACGGTGATTACGCAAGCCCGCCCGAACCGGATCCGGCAGCGCCTCCTCACGCGTACCCCGCATAAAATCCCCCAGCAGATTGCCGACCTTGGAGGTCACCGTGGGCTGTGCCAGTACCAAATGAGCAAAATAATTCATTGTTTTATCGCGGCGCCGAAACGCCATCCACTTTTGTCTTATTGTAAAAACCGTTGATTAATACAATAAGATGAGCAATATATAACCATAAAAGATTAGAACGCGAACCCCCGCGAACCGTAAAAACCGTCGCTTTTGCGACTTCATGCCCGCCTGACGCCGGATTCGGCGCCGCTTGGGCATTATTGGTGAGGATACCCATGAAAACTGGCCTGGTGGTGGATTCCGGTTGCGACTTGCCCTCTGACTTTATCAAAGAAAACGGCATCCTGGTGCTGCCGGCGTCGATTCGCATCGGCGACGAGGTCATCGCCGATGACCGTTCTCCCCAACGCACCCGCTCCTTTTACGACCGCCAGTTACTGGACAAAGTCCATGACGCGCAGTCCCTGCCCGCCACCGTGGCGCAAATCAAACAGCTTTTTCTCGAACAGGTCGTGACCCACTGCGACTACGCGCTGGTGGAAACCGTACTGCAAAGCCGCAGCCCGATCTTCCACAACGCCACGGAAGCGGCCCACGGCATCCTGTCCGAGTACCGGGCGGTGCGTGACCGGGCCGGCCTGCAGGGACCGTTCGCGGTGCGGGTGATCGACAGTCAGACCCTGTTCGCCGGTCAGGGCGCGCTGGCGGCGGAAACCGTTCGGCTGATGGCCACCGGCATGCGCGGTGCCGAGTTACGCGCCCGGGTCAGCGCGCTCGCCGCGAAGGCCACCGGCTACGCGGTGGTGCCTGATCTCTACTACCTGCGGCAGAGAGCTCGCAAGAAAGGTGACAACAGCGTGGGACTGGTGGGCGCGTTGCTGGGCTCGGCCCTGGATATCAAACCGATTCTTTGCGCGCGCGGTGGCGAAACTTTCCCGGTGGCCAAGATTCGCGGTTTCAGCCAGGGCGTGGCGCGACTGTTCGAACATGGCACGCGCTGTATCGAAAGAGGTCTGTTGTCGCCGGTACTGTGCGTGAGCTACGCCGGGGATCCCCAGGCGGTGTATCAGATGCCAGGCTTCGAGGCGTTGAAAAGTTGCGCCGACCGCCATCAGGTCAGGGTGCTGGTAAGCAGCATGGGGCTCACCGGCAGCGTCAATATCGGCCCCGGCGCACTCAGTATCGGACTGCTGGCCGAGCAGCGGGATTTCGCTTAGCCCCGATTCATGGGCCAGTACGCTTACATGCCGATTCGCTGCCAAGGCAGCTTCCCACAGAGAGGATTACGAAGCAGCCGTGGGAAGCTGCCTTGGCAGCGAATTCCGTGTCAGCGCGCCCAGCACAACCGTGGGCCAGTCATGGTCCGCGAACCGCGATCGACCACTAGGCACCCCGATTGGATACATCCAGCAGAAAATCCAGATTCCGCCGCACCGCCGGCCACTCCAGATTGATGATGGAGAACACCACGGTATCGCGGTACAAGCCATCCGCACCCACCTGATGATTGCGCAGCACGCCATCCTGCTTGGCACCGAGCCGGGCAATGGCGGTCCGGGAGGCGCGGTTGTGCCAATGGGTGCGGAATTCCACCGCGATGGCGTCCAGTGCTTCGAAAGCATGGCCCAGCAGCAGCCGCTTGCATTCGGTGTTCAAGCCACTGCGCTGGAAGCGGCGGGCATACCAGGTATAGCCCACCTCCAGACGATGGTTGCCCTCGTCCACATGGCAAAAACGGGTGGAGCCGATCACCTTGCCGCTATCACGATGGCGCACCGCGAACGGCATCTCGCCATGCTGATCCCGGCGCGCCAGCGCGGCGTTGACATACTCCGCCACCGCGTCCGGCGCCGGCACGAAGGTATACCAGAGCCGCCATAACTCACCGTCCCGGGTCGCCTCGGTCAGATCGTCCACGTGTTCGGCCCGCAACGGTTCCAGTACCACCTGCCGGCCTTCCAGGATGACCGGCTCTATCCATCGGCTCACGTCCGTTCCCTCTGCTTCCGGCCTCAGGATGGGTCGTCCTGCCCGGCCTGAAGCTTCTTGGCGTAGTCCTGCATGCGTTTCATCTGATCCCTGGCGCGTTCCAGGGAAGCCGCGGCGCCATCACAGGCGGTGACCGAGCCCAGACAGTCCACGCATTGCACCAGATCGTTGGCGGCCATGCTCAGATGCACTTTGAAAGCCAGTGTCTGCAACGCGGCGGCCTCGCCGCGCAGGTTGCGGGCCTGTTCCGGCAGGTCCGGATAGTCCGCTTTGCAGGCTTTCTGGATTTCGGCGGTTTTGCCGTCGGTGTATTTCCCGTGCAGCTCACGACCGGTCTGTTCCATCTTGGCGATGCGTATCATCAGACTGTCGATGACTTTCTGCTCGGCGTCGTCGGGCAATTGCGCGAAGGACGGCACACTGACGACCACGGCCAGCAGGCCGATGATCCAGGCTTTACTCTTCATCTTATTATCTCCTTTTGTTTTTAGGTGACGTTCGGGACCGTCACCTTTTATTAAGGTCCGGCGAGGCCGGTACCAGGGCTGCCCCTGGAATTACGGGCTCAGCCCGGTGGCCAGTTGAACGGACGTCCCCCCATCACATGGACGTGCAGATGGAACACCGCCTGACTGGCGCTGGCGCCATTATTCACGTTGACGCGGAAGTCCTCCAGCCCCTCCCGGGCGGCGACCTGGTTGCCGACCAGCAAAAGGTGCCCGAGCAACGCCTGATCTTCCTCGGTGGCGTCGGAGAGTTTGGGGATAGGTTTCTTCGGAATCACCAGGAAATGCACCGGTGCCTGGGGATTGATATCCCGAAACGCCAGGCATTGCTCATCCTCATGGATGATGTCCGCCGGGATCTCCCGGTCGATGATCTTGGAAAACAGGGTCTCGCTCATCTGTCAAAGGTATCCAATGGCTTTACTGGGTTTGCTACCAGGTGGTTCGACTCGCGGACGCGGGTGGCTCATGGAGCCGTTGATACCGCCGGCGGCAGGCATCCGCGCACGGGTATTTTACCGTCGGGCAGAACCAACCATAGAACAACGGAGCGGCCCATGCCAGACAGCGGGTCGCCGCTTGCGTTTACTCGCACCACCGGGCAGGATGCGCGCCACACAGCCGGGACGTGGTGCCGTTCACATCCCGCCCAATTCATCGCCGCCGATCCCCCTTGGTGGGGTGAGCCAGGCCGCCCCGGCCGCGTATACTATCGCCCTGGCATCGCCGTCGGCGATGATATCCGTGGATTCTTGTTTTTGCTGATCGGAACGATATGGCCACTCTGTTCGTAGACAACCTGACCGTACTGGACTTCTCCTACCTGCACCCCAAGCGGGGCATGGTCGGCGAATCCTGGATCGTGGACCTGGAGCTGTCCGGTGATCTGGACGGCCAGGGCATGGTGTTTGATTTCGGCCAGATCAAACGGCGGCTCAAGCACCTGATCGACGCCCAGGTGGACCATCGCCTGCTCTTCCCCGGCGCCCATGAGGCGCTGACTCTGAATCAGCGCGAAGATCAGCAACTGAGCCTCACCTGGCGGTATGGCGCCGGAGAAATACGGCTGCTGGCGCCCGCCGAGAGCCTTCTGGAAATACCCGGCACCAGTGTGTCCAAGGCCTCCGTCACCCTGTTTCTGATGGAATTGCTGGAGCCGTCCCTGCCGGACAACGTCACCGAAGCGCGCATCCTGCTTCGCGAGGAGGATGTCGGTACCGCGCCGTTTTACCATTATTCCCACGGGCTGAAGAAACACGACGGCAACTGCCAGCGCATCGCCCACGGCCACCGTTCCACCATTCAGATCTTCGAGAACGGCCGGCGCAGCCGGTACTGGGAGAAACTGTGGGCGGACCGTTGGGAAGACATTTACATTGGTACCCGGGAGGACCTGGAAGGCACCTACTTCGTCGAGGACGTCCCCCACCACCGGTTCCGCTACGACGCGCCTCAGGGCCACTTTGAGCTGGTGATCCCGGAAGATCACTGTTACCTGATCGATACCGACACCACGGTGGAATATCTGGCCGACCACATCGCCCGACAACTGGCCGAGGAAGCCCCCGGCAAACACTTCCGCGTCCGCGCCTTCGAGGGCGTCGGCAAGGGGGCCATCGCCGAAGCCGGGGAGAACAACCTGAAAAGCAGTTGACAGTTGACAGTGAATAGTTGACAGCGAAAGACAAAAACAGGTGATCTTTAGCCTCTGTGGGAAGCTTGCTTGCAAGCGAATATCGTTAAACGCCTGAAGGATCCCCATTCGCTTGCAAGCAAGCTTCCCACAGCGATTCCGGGTCGCCTGTCTTTCACTGTTAACTATTCACTATTAACTGTTAACTGCCCTTTTCACGGGTCCTCCGCCAGTATCCGCTCCGCCTCCTCCTGGATCAGTTTGCGCAGCCAGCGGTGGGCGGCGTTGTGGTGCAGCAGAGGGGACCAGGCCATTTTCAGCTCGAATTCCGGAATGTCGAACGGCGGGGATTTGATCACCAGGCGGGGATTTTGCGCCTGCATGCGCGCCACCCGGGAGGGCAACGTGGCCACCAGATCGTTGTTCATGGCCAGCAGCGCGGGCATCTGATAATGGCGGGTGAAGATGCTGATCTTGCGAGTCCGCCCCATTTGCTGCAACGCATGGTCGATCCAGCCCAGTCCACCCAGTTTTTCCGGGTTCATGCCGAAACCCACGCCAAAACCGGTCTTGGACACCCAGATATGCTGGGCGGACAGGTAGCTGTCCAGATCGAAATGTTTGGCGATCGGGTTATCCCGGTTGAGCAAACAGGAGAAAGCGTCCTTCCACAAAGTGACCTGGTAGAAAGAGCCGGGAATTTCATTGAATCGGTTTACCGCCATATCCACCCGGCCCTGTTCCATATCGGGGTAGCTGACATCCGACGGCGTGAGAAAGTCCAGAACCACATGGGGCGCCTCTTCACGCAGACGTCGCACGATGTGCGGCACCAGAGTGCCCTCGGCGTAATCGCTGGTCATGATACGAAAAACCCGGCGGCTTTCCTCGGGACGGAACACTTCTTCCGGATTGAACAGGGATTCCGCCTGAGCCATCAACTGGCGCACCAGCGGCTGCAGTTCCAGGGCCCGGTCGGTGGCGGTCATGCCCTCGCTGGTGCGGATCAGCAGCGGATCATTGAACATCTGCCGCAGCCGTTTGAGACTGTTGCTCATGGCCGGCTGGGTAATGCCCAGTTGTTCCGCGGCCCGGGTCACGTTTTTTTCCCGCAGCAGCACATCCAGGTACTTCAATAAATTAAGATCGGCGCCGGCGACATTCATGGCAGTGTGCTCTCTCTCCTGACAAAGCGATCATAACAGACGCCGCGACGCCACCCCGCATGCTCTTTCGCACTCGGCCTTGACCCGGGTCAAGGCCGATTAATAGCACCGTGCCATCATCGCGTGAAGTTGAAAAAGTGCGTAAGGTAACCGTTTTCTCGGGGCATATGACAGACACTATGAAGCAGGACGAGACCACGCGGGCCGAGAAGTTCGTGGTTCGTTTCCCTCCCGGCATGCGTGATCGCATCGCCCAGGCCGCCACTCACAGCCACCGAAGCATGAACGCGGAGATCGTGGCGCGGCTGCAACGCAGCATGGTTGAATGGCCCGGGGACCTGCCACGAACTGAAGGCTGTGTTCCCCAGGGGCTGGAGGAAGGGCTGTTGCTGGACTGCTTTCGCCGCCTGCCCGCTGAAAAACGCCAGGCCCTGTTGGCTTTGCTGGTGTAGCGAGCCTTGCTGGTAAAACGGGCTCTGTTGATATTGATATAGTTGCGGGATATCTGGTGCGTCAGGCGCTATGCTGGGAACCTGAATGAATCTTTGGGGATGCTCTTCTCCCCGAACAGACTCTAAGGATCCAAGGTGACCCAAGACCCGCAACGGACGAGTACGCTTCCGTCCGGCAGCGATATACGGCTGCCCTGGCATTTGCGTCTTCCGGCGCCGCTGGAACGCGAATTCGTTGATTATTTCCGCGGCAACGTGGCCCGCATCACGCCCTGGGCCACCATTACCCTGGTCTCCATTCTGGCTCTGGCGGTGATTCTGGAGCTGAGCGTGGAACCGGATCTGGTCGCCCTTACCTGGCGCCCGCGCTTGTTCTGTATCATGCTGGCCAGCGCCACCGCGGTGGTCGCCCATCGCCCCGATTTGCGCCGCTGGCTGCATCCAATGATCATCCTGCTGGCGTTCGCGGTAGCCATCACCGGGATGTGGATGGGCCTGTCCATCGATCACCCGCAAGCCTTCTTGCTGTTCCTGCAAACCCCTCTGGCAATCCTGGTACTCGGCGTGCTGCTGCGCGTGCCGTTCCTGGCTTCCGCCCTGAGCACTTCGCTGATACTGGCCCTCCAGGCCTTGTGCACACTGGCCCCCAATACCCTGCCGCTGTCCCAGGCGTTGACCTTGCTGCTGTTTTCGCTGGCCACCGGCACCATGAGTCTGTTCGGCCAGTATATTTACGAACGCCTGCTGCGCAGCCACTTTCTCTCCGAGCACGTGCTGTATCAACACCGGGCAGAGCTGCATTCAGCCAACCGGGTATTGGAAAGCCAGGCCACCGGGGACGGTCTCACCGGCTGCCTGAACCGGCGCGGCATGGAGTCCCGACTCAATGATGCTCTGCATGGCCGCAGCCGGCACACCATCGACAATGTCACCGTGCTGCTGTTCGACATCGACTTCTTCAAACAATACAACGACACCTACGGCCACCTGGCCGGCGACGAGTGTCTCAAGTCCGTGGCCGGCATCCCCCGTGGCATGGCCCAGGGCGAAGCCGATTTCGTCGCCCGCTACGGCGGTGAGGAATTCCTGGTGGCGCTGGCCAATACCAGCCTCAAGGACGCCCTGGTGTTCGCCGAACGCATGCGCACCCGGATCGAGCAGTTGGGCCTGCCCCACGCTGGCTCGCGGGTCAGCCAGGTGGTGACCATCAGTGTCGGCGTGGCCAGTTCCCTGCCCGGCGAGAAAGACGTGATCGCCCTGATCAAACGCGCCGACGAAGCGCTCTACCAGGCCAAGGGCGCCGGCCGCAACTGCGTGGCGTACATGGATGAGCTGCAGCGGGTGCAGGCGCTGTGAAGAAAGTTGACAGTTGATAGTGGACAGCTGACAGTGAAAACAAGGGGCTGAACTGCTGTGGGAAGCTTGCTTGCAAGCGACTAAGGATCAGACTGTTCCGCGATCTTTTTCTTTTCGCTGTTAACTGTCCACTATCAACTGTCAACTGATTCAGTAGTACCTTCCCACGTCCTCCACATCCCGCTGTTCCGGGTCCAGGGCTTCGAGGGCGTATTGGCGCCAGACGCCGGCGTCGAGGAACAGGCGGTAGAGGTCCGGGTCCAGGTGGTGGTCGTCGCGCATCTGGCGCATGATTTCCAACGCTTCCGATAACTTCAGTGGCGGTTTGTAGGGCCGCTCCCGGGAGGTCAGCGCCTCGAAGATATCGGCGATGGCCATGATCCGCGCCGGGATCGACATTTGTTCGCGGGTCAGGCCACGGGGGAACCCGGTGCCGTCCATGCGTTCGTGGTGACCGCCGGCGTATTCCGGCACCCGCCGCAGCTTGCGCGGAAACGGCAGCGACTCCAGCATCGCCAGGGTCACGTCCATATGCCCGTTAATGACCGCCCGCTCGTCCTCGGTCAGCGTGCCTTTGGGGATACACAGATTGCTTACCTCGTCTTCACTCAACAGCGGCTGTAACCGCCCCTGCGCATCGGTCCAGGTGCGCCCGGCCATCCCCCGGACCCGTTCCTGATCCTCCCGAGCCATGGTTTCACCGCCCAGGTTGACTCGCTGCAACAGCGCCAGATCCGCTTCCAGCTCCGCCAGCGCCCGCTCTCTTTCCACCGCCAGCACCGTGGCCCGTTCCGGCTCCGCCCGTTCGCGCTCGACGAAGTCCGCCACCAATTCCGCCCGCAGCACCGCGAAACGGGCGGCGATCATGTCGATGCGGTCGTGCAGGGCATGCAGCTTGGTGGATTTCTCCAGCACCGAGTCCGGTGTCGCCAGCTTGCCGCAGTCGTGCAGCCAGGCCGCTACTCTCAGCTCGTACCAGCCGTCCTCGTCCAGATCGAAGTCGGCGAAGGTGTCGTGATCCCGGCAGGCGGCCCGGGCCAACAATTCGGTCAGCAACGGGACCCGCTGGCAATGAGCGCTGGTGTGCGGGCTCTTGGCGTCAATGGCCTGGGCGATGACCTTGACGAAGGCGTCCAGCAGCTCCTTCATCTCCGCCACCACCAGCAGATTATTCAAGGCGATGCCGGCGTAGCCGGCCAAGGCCTCCGCCACCACGCGCTGGCGCCGGGAGAACGCCAGCCGGTGCCCCTGGTCGTCACGGGCATTGATCAGCTGCACCACGCCGACCACCTCACCATCATGGTTCGGCAGCGGTACCAGCAGCTGTCCAGACACCGCCGTCACCAGGCCCGGCACCCACAACGTCCGGTCCTGTTCCGACATTCCCTGCTCCCACTCCAACAGCAGGGTTGCGCCTGTTTTCGCGACCTCCACCACCGGGCGTTCGGACCGTGCCAGGGCCACTTCGACCGGGTCCGCCACCTCGATCCCACCTTCGCCTTGACGGATCATGCAGACTAGGCGCTCATCACCATCGTTGCCCCGGTACAGCCAGAGGGCACCGGCTTCCGCGCGGCACAAGGCGCGCGCCTCGGCGACAATGGTTTGCACCAGTGTGGCCAGGTCACTTTGCTCGTTGATGCGCCGCGCCACCCGCAGCAGCGGCATCAACTGATCTCCGATCCTGTGCAGTTGGGGCATGCCGTTTCCTCGTCGTTATTTGCCCAGAGCCTGTTCTTGCTCTTTACGCCGCCGCGCCGGAGTTCCCTATTCACCTGGTAGAAAGTGTCGTCAGGTCGTGATTTCGATTGTGCCGTGTAGTCATTCTACATAAACAAGCGTAATCGGGAGCTGGCGGCAAAATACCCGGAGGGCACAGGGGAGCCCGGCCCTTCGGGTTGCGCTTGAAAAGCCGCCAGAGGACGCTGTAGCCTTTGCCTTTGGCCCCACCAAAGCCTTCAGTCCCCAACGCCCTCAGGCGGCTTTTCCAGCAGCAACGCGGTGGCGTAAAGAGCAAGAACAGGCTCTCAAACCACGTCATAAGGCCGCTGTCATGGCTTGACGCTTGAAGCCATCGCGGCGATTGCCTACCATCCGTCGGTTCCGGGACGCAAACCGGTGCCCCCCGCACCGGGCCTGCCTTCCACATCTGCCTGCTTCATTTGCTTTGGATTCCGTGTCACCCATGAGTGTGAGCTATCGACTGCCCGACGGGGCAACCCTGGAGTTTGATCAACCGGCCTCCGCCCTGGAGATCGCCGGGCGGATCAGCAAGAAACTCGCCAAACAGGCGCTGGCGGTGAAGGCCAACGGCCATCTCACCGACGTCTACCTGCCCCTCACCGACGGCACGGAAGTGGAAATCATCACCCGCGACCACGAGGACGCTCTGGAGCTGATCCGTCACGATGCCGCCCACGTCATGGCCGAAGCCGTGCAGGAGCTGTTTCCGGAAACCCAGGTCACCATCGGGCCGACCATCGAGAACGGCTTTTACTACGACTTCCACCGGGAGACTGCCTTCACCCCGGAGGATCTGGCCGCCATCGAAAAGCGCATGCAGGAGATCGTGCGACGCAATGAAGACATTCGCCGCGAGGTCTGGGACCGGGACGAGGCGATCCGTTTCTTCCTGGATCAGGGCGAGGAATTCAAAGCGGAAATCATCCGCGACCTGCCCGAGGGCGAGGAGGTCTCTCTGTATCGCCAGGGCGAGTTCATCGACCTGTGCCGGGGGCCGCACCTGCCTTCCACCAGCAAGCTCGGCGACGGCTTCAAGCTGATGAAAGTCGCCGGCGCCTACTGGCGCGGCAACGCCGACAACGCCCAGTTGCAGCGGATTTACGGCACCGCCTGGCGTGACAAGAAGGAGCTCAACGTCTACCTCAAGCAGTTGGAGGAGGCGGAAAAGCGCGACCACCGCAAACTGGCCCGGGAAATGGACCTGTTCCATATCCAGCAGGAAGCCGTGGGCAGCATGTTCTGGCACCCGCGCGGCTGGCGCTTGCGCAAGAACCTGGAAAACTACATCCGCGCCAAGATGGAGAAGTACGACTACTCCGAGGTGTCCACTCCACAGATGATGGACCGCGTGCTCTGGGAACAGTCCGGCCACTGGGATAAATACAGCGACGACATGTTCACCGTCTGCACCCATGACCACCGGGAAATGGCAATCAAGCCGATGAACTGCCCCGGCCACGTGCAGATTTTCAATCAGGGCATCAAGAGCTACCGCGACCTGCCGATCCGCATGGGCGAGTTCACCGCGCTGTTCCGTAACGAGGCCCACGGCGCCTTGCACGGTCTGATGCGGGCGCGCTCCTTCAGCCAGGACGACGCCCACATCTTCTGTACCGAGGGCCAGATCAACCAGGAAACCGCCGCCTTCATCACCATGTTGCGCGAGGTTTACCAGGATTTCGGTTTCGACAGCTTCCGTATCAAGTTCTCCGACCGGCCGGACAACCGCGCCGGCTCCGATGAAACCTGGGACCGCGCCGAGGGCGCCCTGCGCGAGGCGGTGGAGTCCCTCGGCCTGGAGTGCGAGCTGAACCCTGGCGAAGGCGCTTTCTACGGCCCGAAATTGGAGTTCGTGCTGCGCGATGCCATTGGCCGTGACTGGCAATGCGGCACCCTGCAGGTGGATTTCGTGCTGCCCGAGCGTCTGGATGCCGAATATGTGGCCGAGGACGGCAGCCGCCAGCGTCCGGTGATGTTGCACCGGGCCGTGCTGGGATCGCTGGAGCGCTTCCTGGGCATTCTGATCGAGTCCACCGCCGGCCATCTGCCCTTATGGATGGCGCCGGTACCGGTGGTGGTGGCCACCATCACCAACGCGGTGGATGACTACGCCGCCGGGGTGGTCGAGCAACTCAAGGCGCGCGGCATTCCCGCGGAGCTGGATACCCGCAACGAGAAGATCGGCTTCAAGGTGCGCGAGCATTCCCGTGCCAAGGTGCCGGTGATCTGGGTAGTCGGCGAGAAGGAAGCGGAGCAGAATCAGGTGGCGGTGCGGCGCCTGGGCTCCCAGGCCACGGATACCCTGGCCCTGGACGAAGCACTGGCGGCGCTGGCCGAGGCGACACGTCAGCCTATTTAAGTAAGTGCAACCACGCTTGCACGCACCATGCAACACGCTCGGCCTCCCGCGTGTCGGCGTGTTGCGTGTTAGCGTGAATGCCCAGCAGCGGAGCTGCTTATGTTCAAAGCCAACGAACAACAGCCGGAAGGTTTCAGCGTCGCCCTCTCCGAAGCGCTGGATAACCTGGCCTTCAACGACCAGGGCCTGGTGCCGGTGATCGCCCAGCAGCACGACAGTGGCGAAGTGCTGATGTTCGCCTGGATGAACCGGGAGGCGATAGAAGAAACCGTCCGCACCGGCCGGGTCTGCTACTACTCCCGTTCCCGCGGCAAGCTATGGCGCAAGGGCGAAAGTTCCGGGCAAGTGCAGTATCTCAAGGAACTGCGGCTGGACTGCGATGGTGACGTGTTGCTGGCCAAAGTGGAGCAGACCGGCCCCGCCTGCCACACCGGCCGCCGCGACTGTTTTTACTGGAAGGTGGACGGCGATCGGGTGGTGATCGACCGGAGCCCGATCATTGATCCCAGCGAATTGTATAAGAACTGAGCCATGCTGAAACTGCACAACACCCTGACCGGCCGCAAGGACGACTTCATTCCGCTGGACCCGAACCGCATCACCCTCTACGTATGCGGCCCCACGGTGTACAACTACGTCCATATTGGCAATGCCCGTCCGGTGGTGGTGTTCGATGTGCTCTACCGGCTGCTGCGGCGGCTCTATCCCCAGGTGGTCTACGCGCGCAACATCACCGATATCGACGACAAGATCATCAAGGCGGCGGCGGACAACGGCGAGGACATCGGTGAACTGACCGCCCGCTTCACCGCCGCCTTCGAGGAGGACATGGCGCGACTCAACGCGCTCACCCCCACCGTGGTGCCCAAGGCCACCGATCACATCGCCGACATGATCACCATGGTCGAAACGCTGATCGCCAAGGGGCATGCCTACGAGGCCGATGGTCATGTGCTGTTCGCGGTGGAATCGATGCCCGACTACGGCAAGCTCTCCGGACGCAACCTGGAAGACATGCTCGCCGGGGCGCGTGTGGAGGTGGCGGACTATAAGCGCCACCCCGGCGATTTCGTGCTGTGGAAACCCTCCGGCGATGACCAGCCCGGTTGGGATTCGCCCTGGGGACGCGGCCGGCCGGGTTGGCACATTGAGTGCTCGGCGATGATCCACAAGCATCTGGGCGACGTCATTGACATCCACGGCGGCGGCCAGGATCTGATTTTCCCGCACCATGAGAACGAGATCGCCCAGGGTTGCTGCGCCCACGGTACCGAGTACGTGCGCTACTGGATGCACAACGGCTACATCAATATCGATGGCGAGAAGATGTCCAAATCCCTGGGCAACTTCCGGCTGGTGCGCGAATTGCTGAAGGAGTACCCCGGCGAAGTGCTGCGTTTCGCCCTGCTCTCCAGCCACTACCGCTCACCGCTGAACTTCTCCGCCGAGGTGCTGGATCAGGCACGCCAGAGCCTGGACGGTCTCTACTACGCGCTGCTTGGCCGCGGCGAACAGGTCGATGCCGTCGACGACTATGTGTTGCCCGAGGATCACCCGGTGCTGCTGGCACTGCGCGACGATCTCAACACCGCCGAGGCGATCAGCGCACTGCACGCGGTGGCGGCACGGCTGAACAAAGCGGCGCTGGCCGACAAGCCCGTGCTGAAAGCCGAATTACTGGCCGGCGCCGAGTTGCTGGGGTTGCTGCGCACCGATCCGGTGGCCTGGTTCCAGAACCACGGCAGCGCCGATGACGGCCTCGCCAACGACGAGATCGACGCCCTGGTGGCGGAACGCACCGCCGCCAAAAAAGCCCGCGATTTCGCCCGCGCCGACCAGATTCGCGACCAGCTCAAGGACGCCGGCATCCAACTGGAGGACACCCGCGAGGGCACTCGCTGGAGCCGGGACTAGGGGTTGACACGCTGACACGCAACACGCTTGCACGCTAACCCCTGGCTCTGAAACCGTGGTGTGTTTCCTGTCCTCTGTCAGGAAACACACCATTCCCCTCCGCCACGGGTTTAGCGTGCAAGCGTGCAAGCGTGTTGCGTGTTGCGTGTTGCGTGTTGCGTTCTGCATGTTGCCGCCAAATGACAGACAAATGTCATCTTCCTCGGGTATGCTGGCCGGATTCTGATTGGGAGTCGCCATCGTGAAACGGGTTTTACTGGCCAGCCTGCGCTTCTACCAGGGCTATCTGAGCCCCTGGCTGGGCAACCAGTGCCGTTTCTATCCCACTTGCTCCGAGTACGCGCGGCAGGCAGTGGAACACCATGGCGCCTTGCGCGGCAGCGCCCTGGCGGCGCGCCGTCTGTGCAAATGCCATCCCTGGCATCCCGGCGGTTTCGACCCGGTACCGGGCACGCCACACCCGCTACATGGCGCCTCCAGGGACGAAGACCCCGAGCACAACAGCATCGACAACGGCCTCGGTGACGCCCCCAACCATGCCCCCAACCATGGAAAGGACCATGCGTCCCTCTGAGTCGCTAAGCGCTGTTCCGCTTCGCTTCCTGCTGCTTGCGCTGCTGATCATCGCCGGCCAGTGGCAGATGGCGTGGCACAGCACCGAGCATTTGCCGACCGCCACGTCCCTGGCCGGCGGCACTCCCGACAATGACGGCACCGCCGTCGCCCCACATTGCCAGCACTGCGCGCCGGTACAGATTGCCGTGCCGCCCGCCACGCTGGTTCAGCATGACTCTCCGGCGGAGCCATTCTGGCGTCCGCTGGCGCAAAACCGAGGCCATACCCAGGCCGGCCTGCGCGCCTACCTTTCCCGCGCCCCACCTCTGTCCGCCTGATCTCCGATTTCGCCGCCGCCTCAAGCGGTTCGGGTTTCGATAGCGCTTTTGTTATGATATAACATTCGCAGCTTGCCAAGGCATGCTCCGCGTGCCTGTTCGATAGAGGAAAAGAGTCCATGAGACGCAAAGCTTTACCCCTGCCGCTGGCCCTGGGGCTGATGGCCGGTGCCACCCTGGCCACACTGCCGGCGACGGCGCAACAGAACGACAACACCGACGACCAAGCGCCCCGGCAACCCTCCCATCAGTTGGATGCGGTCCAGGTGTCCGCCCTGCCTTTTGACGAGGATGCCGCCAGCGGCGCTTCCTCTTTCGGCTTGCTTGAGGACAGCCTGCTGTTCCAGCGCAGCAACGCCACCCTCGGCAATACGCTGGAAGGGTTGCCTGGGGTTCATTCCGACACCTTCGGCGGTGGTTCCAGCCGCCCGGTGATCCGGGGCCAGGGCGCGCCGCGGGTAAGCGTGCTGTCCGATGGCGCCCGTCTGTTCGACGCCTCCGATATTTCCCCGGACCACGCCACCACGGTGGAACCCATGCTCGCCCGCAAGGTGGAAGTCCTGCGCGGCCCCTCCACCCTGCTCTATGGCGGCGGCGCCATCGGCGGCGTGGTCAACGTCCTGGACGACAAGATCCCCACGCGCATGCCGGACCGCCCGGTGGAAGGCTTCATCGCCGCCCGTGGCAATACGGTGGCCAATGAGAAGGCCGGCGCCGCCGGCATTACCGCCCGCGCCGGCGACCACTTCGCCGTGCATGTGGAAGGTTCCCGCCGCCGCGCCGACGACTATGAAGTCAATGGCTTCACCGCACCCGACATCGATGGCACCTACGCCGACAGTGACAACGTCAGTGTCGGCGCTTCCTGGATCGGCGAGCGCGGCTACCTTGGCATGGCGTATTCCTATCGCAGCGATATCTACGGACTGCCCGGCCACAGCCACGAATTCGAGGGCTGCGGCGCCAACGGCGATCAGTTGGAGTGTGACGGGGACGGCCATGACCATGATCACGAGCATGGTGCCCACGAAGCGCCCTTCGTCGATCTGGACGCCCGCCGTATTGATCTGCGCGGGGAATACCGGCAGCCGCTGCCCGGCATTGAGAAGGTCAAGGTGCGTTCCAGCCACACCGACTATCGTCACCATGAAATCGAGGAAGGGGAAGTGGGCACCACTTTCCGTCACAAGGGCTATGAAACCCGGGTGGAGGCGGAGCACGCGCCGATTGGCGGCTGGCACGGCGTGGTCGGCTTCCAGTACGCCGATCACCAGTTCAACACCCAGGGCACCGAAGCCCTGATGCCAAAGACCGACACCGAAACCCTTGGGGTATTCGCGGTGGAGCACTACCGCTTCTCCGAACAATGGCATCTGGAAGTGGGCGCCCGCCACGAGCACCAGCGCCTGGATCCAGTGGAAGATCCGCTCGATCGCCCCTCTTACAGCGATTCCGCCAATTCACTTTCGGCGGCGCTGACCTGGGCCTTCCGGCCGGACTACAACGTGTCGCTGTCCGCCACCCGCGCCCAGCGCATGCCCCATGCCCAGGAGATGTACGCCCGTGGTGTTCACCTGGCCACCAACACCTATGAGTGCGGTCTGGTTTCCAGCAGCTACACCTGTGGCGCACCCGGTGACGATTCCGCCATCCATAAGGAAACCTCGCGCAACATTGGCCTTAACCTGCGCAAGATCCGTGGCGACCTCACCTTTGATATCGGCCTGTTCCACAACCAGGTGGACAACTATATCTACGCCCGCACTCTGGATCAGATCGAGGAGTTCCGCCTGATCAAATATACCCAGGACGATGTGGAGTTCACCGGCGCCGAAGCGGAAATGCGCTATCAGTGGACGCCGCGCTGGTCCACCACGGTGTTCGGCGACATCGTCAAAGCCCAGTTCAGTCACGGCGGCAACGAACTGCCGCGGATTCCGGCCAAGCGCCTGGGCGGCCGCGTCAACACCTATTGGCGGGCGTTCGACGGCGAGTTGGAGTTCTACCGGGTGTTCCCGCAAAACGACATCGCCGGCTACGAAAGCCGTACTCCGGGCTACGACATGCTCAACGCCACCCTCAGCTACACCCTGGAAGGGGCCCAGCGCTACAGCGTTTATCTGCGTGGCAGCAACCTGTTGGGCGAGGAAGTGTGGAATCACACCTCCTTCCTGGCCCGCACAGTGCCGGAGCCGGGCCGCAATCTGACCGTCGGCATGCGCATGGAATTCTGAGACTGGCCGGGCCCCTTGAGGGTCCGGCGCGCCTCATTGCTGAAACGCTATAACGTCATAAAACCGTAACGAATTCAGGAACGATACATGAACAGCTCACATCACTCCGCCCTGCCCCGCCTCGGCGCCTTGACCCTGGCCCTGCTGCTGGCCGCCTGCAATAACGACACCGGCAGCACCACTCTCCCAGGCGGCGACGATCACGACCATGACCACGAGGAAAGCGCTGGCCGCCTGGTATTCACACAAGCCGCCGGCACCAACTCCCGCGTCCACGTCTATGATCTGGAAGAAGGCAGTGCGCTTGCCGACTTCGCCCTGACCTATCCGCCCACCGCGCTGTACGCCAGCCCGGGCAACCGTTACGCGCTGATTATCCAGCGCGATGATGACCAGGTACAGGTCCTCGATAGTGGTATCTACCTGCACGGCGATCACGCTCATGCCGACACCCCGTCACTGACCGGCCAGGAGCTGTTCGGTTCCAGCCCCACCCATTACCGCGTTAATGACGGCCTTGCCGCCCTGTTCTTCGACGGTGACAGCGCCACCAGCCAGAACAGCGGGTTCCAGTTGTTCAACGACACCACTCTGGAAAATACCAGTGTGCTGGCCAGTCAGGAGCTGGCAAACGCCCACCACGGCATCGCCGAGCCGCTCGGCGAATGGGTACTGAGCAGCGATGACAGCGACGGCGATGGCAGTGCCGACGGCATCCGGCTTTTCCAACTGCATGGTGACCATTTCCACGACCAAGGCCTGCTTGGTACCACTTGCCCCGGCTTGCACGGTGGCGCATCCAACACCAGCCACTCGGTGTTTGGCTGCGAAGATGGCGCCCTGGTGGCGGAGCTGCATGGCGATCACTTCCACGATCACAAAGTCAACGCGCCAGAACGTCTGGTGACCATTCTGAGCAACAGCGACCTGACCGACTTCGTCGCGTTTTCCTACCCCGACTACAATCTCTACCGGATTGAGCCCGAGGCCACCGACGCCGAGCTGCTGACCTGGCGCGAAGGCGCCGCCACCGATGCCAAACCACTGGCTTATGGCCTGGATCCTCATGGTGAACATCTGGTGATTGTTGACGACAGCGGTGAACTCCATGTGATCGACACCGCGGACTGGAGTCACCACGGCCACACTTCTTTGCTGGACCAGGTTCCGGCCACCGGCACCTCCGCTCCGGCACTGGCATTCAGCAGTGACGGCCATGAACTGTTCGTTTCCGATCCGGTCGCCGGCGCCATTCTGCGGGTGGAGCTGGAAAGCCTGGAAGTCAGCGAGGTCGTCACCGACCTGGGCTTCGCCCCGCTGGGCCTGGTCTGGACCGGCATCGCCGAAGAGCACGATGATCATGATCATGGCGAGGAAGAAGACGAGCACGAGCACGAGCATTAAGCGGTAAGCGGCGCCGGACGTTTGACGTCCGGCGCCTGTTCGCGAGCAAGCTCGCTTCCCACAGAGAGGCCACGGAGCCGCTGTGGGAGCCCGCCGGGCTGCACCTGGCTTTCTTACGCAGCAAACTTCATTACAATGACAGTACCCTATCGTGGTTGTGATGAAAGGATTGTAGTAATGAAGAAAACATGGCTTCTGGCCGTCTGCCTCGCTCTGCCAATGATCGCCAACGCCAGCGGCTTCGCCGGCCTGGACTTCGTGAGCAGCAAGGTGGAGCCGGATCGCGGCGGCAGCGCCAAACCCTCAGCGTTGCAGTTCAAGCTGGGAACCTGGATCAACCGCACCGAAACCCTGGGCGGTGAAGTACGCATCGGCCTGGGGCTGGACGATGACAGTCTGGGCAATGGCACCAAGGTGGAAATAGACCGCCACTACGGCGCCTATTTTCGCGGCCAGTTCCCCAACTCCATGCCGGTCCGCCCCTATGGCCTGATCGGCGTCACCCGGGTGGAAACCACCCACGACTATCGCGCCGGCGGCTCCAGCAGCAAGAACTACAGCGATCTGTCTCTCGGTCTGGGGGTGGACTTCACCGTCAGCCCCAAGGTTTTTCTGAGTGTGGAGTATCTGCGCGCCGTGGACAGTAGCGGTGACGAGGTGAACAACCTGGCGTTCGGCGTCAACGGCCGGTTCTGAACGACATACCAGGTGACCAAGCACGTCATGCCGGACTTGATCCGGCATCTCCTTCCATCAAGCGGTGTGCCCTCCAGAGGGAGCCCCGGGTCATGCCCGGGGTGACGGCGTGCTGTTCATCCGCGGCTCACGGGCCGCGTTTTTTGTCAGAACGTCAGCGTCACGGAATCGGCAGGTAGCCGCCGTCCACTTCCTTGGTGACAATCGCCACCGCATTGTGGGCGTGCAGACTTTCCAGGTGATTCACCCGCAACCAGAAGTCGCGGTAGCAGGGTTGTGGATCCAACGCATGCTTGAGACGGCGTGCCGCATCCTCACAGAACATCAGATTCTGACCATTCAGCAGCGCGAATTCCTGCTCATCAATACGCTTGACCGCCGTCTGCACCGGCGTTTTCAGCGCCTCTTCGATGGAGTCGATCAGCGCCGTGATCGGGAAGGATTCAGCGGCCTTATCGAGCAGCACCCGCACCTGCGCGATACTGCGCTGACTGTGGGGAGTGGCGCGAATGCCTTCCTCGGTGCCGAGCCACTCGAACACTTCGTCCACATCCACCTTGCCGGACTGAAAGTCCTCGCGGAATTTTTCCTGAATCAACTGACGAGCCAATGCCGCGGAACAGGGGCAGGTGGAAGAGTACGGCACTTCCACGTACATCTCGGTGCAAAGCCCTTCTTCACCCAGTGACGCCTTGATGCTCACGGTGTAGCTCTTCCAGCCGGCGTAGCTGCTCTTGAGCGCCGGGCGGCGCATGGAGTACTCGAAGTCGAACTGCACGAAACCACGGGTGCTGAGCCCCTCATGGGTTTCCAGGAAATTGCCGAGCAGCTGTTCGATGGAAGCCGGGCTCACCGAGTGATCCCCGAAGGTTTCTTCCAGCATTAAATACAGGCGCGACATGTGAATGCCCTTGGCATCCGGATTGGCCAGATTGACGTAGGCCTGAATGGAGGTACTCACCGGGCGTTCGCCGACCCGGGTATCACTGACCCGTGCGGGCAGGTGAATTTCACTCATGCCGACCCAGTCGAGGGTGCCGCCGCTATGGTCGACCATGGAGTTGGATGCCACATCAGGCATCGCCTTGGTGTTATCCGCACCACTTTCGCGCTTCATGGAAATCTCCGATAAGGACGGAACACGGGATGGCGCTAACCGGATGCCGGGACACAGAATGGCGCCCAACGAATCAGCACTGATGGCAATCCGACTGTCATCGTCCAATCATTCAGGGGCGCAGAGTGTAGCAGAAACCTTCAGCCAAATAGACCTATTGCTGTTGTGGAAATAGCCGTGAAAAGCCCTGATTACGGGCCCATGGCCGTACCGGCGCACGGTGAATTACGACACCGATTGGCACCTGAACGGTTATCCCCTTGAAATATAAAGGGAAAAATACAGGCATTATGTTGGCCGAAGCGCCGGCCCACCCCGGCCAACAGTTTTCGCTCATGACACCGACAGCATCGACCTATGGGTCAAGCGGCTCTTCACCGACCACTGCCTGAAACCGGGGCAGATCCCGCAACGGCTGGAACATCTCCTCGGCCCGGGCATGCTGGCGCAGCGCGTCCGATTGATTCACCGCCTGCTCCAGATCACGCAGGGCGTTCTCGATTTCGCCCAGTCCGGCCCAGGCACAGGCGCGCTGGTAGAGCGCATGGGAGTTTTCTTCATCCACCTCCAGCACCCGGTCACACAGACTCAGCGCCCAACGCTGCTCACCCAGCTCCAGCGCGGCGTCCGCCTTCCATGCCAGCGCTTCCGGATCATCCGGGCGCAATTCCAGGATGCGGTCGTACAGCTCGATTTTCTCCTTGTAGCTGGGCTCCTTGGAGGCCTTCAGCCACAGGCTGTGAATTTCGTTGGTGCGCTCGATCTCTTCCTGGTTCTCGGCAATGGTGCGGGATTTCTTGCGCAGCTCCTTCTCCAGATCCGCCAGCCGCGACTCGTATTCCACGGTCAGCCGCGACATCTCCTTCTCAGCATAAACACGGATGTTGTCCTTGAGATCCCGGATCGTGGACCAGCCCACCAGCGCCAGAATCGAGGCAGCACCGGCGATCAGGTAAAAGAAGTAAGTCACCGTATTGGTGGCGTAGCCCATGGCTTTATCCGCCACCTCCAGTTCCCGGTCGGTGACCACTTTGGTCATCTCGTTGCGGTATTCCATCATGTCCTGACGGAGAGAACGCAGTTCACCAAGAATCCAGTTTTCACGGAACTGGGAAATTACCGCCCCCCGTTCAATCTCGCTTTGCGCCTCCGGCCGGGGCGCCTCCCGTGCGTCTTCCGGAGCCTGCGGGGTTTGGGCCTGGACCGCCAGCGACACCATCAGACAACCGATCAACACACCGACTTTTCCGCCAACACGGCCAAGCCGCTGTAGCAGCGCTTTGCGGAACACGATTCACCTCTTCCTCTTGCTGATTACTGCCCCTGGGAACCTTCCAACGGGCGACGTTCACCCAAACCTGTGAGGTGCCCCATGGCGAACACCAGCCAGGCGGCGACCATCGCCGGAAAAACCTCCGACATGGTCGCATTAAGCCCCGCCAGGCGCCAGCCAACCGCCACCACGGTGGCGGCGACGACCATACTCACCGCCACCGGTTCACCGGGACGGCCACCCAATGCATAAACCACCAGCAGACTGCCGAACGAAGCACCGAGAATCCCCCAGGCGAACAACACCAGATCAAACACATTCTCATTGGCGAACAGAGCGATCCCCAGGGATGCCACCACCACCACCAGAGTGATGACACGGGCGGTGCCATAACCGTGCCAACGGCTCGGCATCAGGTCTCGGGACAGACAGGCACTGCAGCTGAGAATCAGTGAATCCACGGTGGAGATGGTGGCCGCGAACAGCCCCGCCAGCACCAGCCCGGTGGCCACATCCGGCAACAGCTCCTGAGCCATTACCGGCAACGCCAGCTCCGCGTCCAGATTGCCGGCGTTCATTACCAGCGACGGGTCAACAACGCCTTGATCCATCAACAGCCGGGCCATCATTCCGACGCCCACCGCCAGCGTGTAAAAGGCAATGAACCAGGCGTAGTAGTAACAACGGGCCCGGCGCACCGAACGGGGATTGTCCACCGCCATGAACCGCACCATGACATGGGGCTGGCCGATCACCGCGGCACCGGCGAACGTCCAGCCCACCAGAAACAGCACCGGCCCTTGCCACCCCAGCGTCAGGCTCGCCTCGGAAAAGAAACGGAAGAAATGATCGGAGACACCATGCAGCCCGGTCCAGGCGGCTTCCCAACCACCGACCATGTACACGGCGGTGCACAACATTACCGTCATGGCCACGATCATCACCACCGACTGCGCCGCATCGGTCCAGATCGAGGCACGCAGCCCGCCGGAAAAGCCGTAAAACAGCACCATCACAGCGCCGATGATCGCGCCGGTACGGGTGTCCCAGTCAAACAGGGCGTGCAACGCCTTGCCACCAGCCTTGAACTGAGCCGCCGCGTAGACACCCAGCAACACCACCGCGATGACCGCCGCCACCGTCTTCAATACCTTGAACTCGACACCGCCCCAATTGGACAGCAACTCCGGAAAGGTCAGGCTATCCCGCTTTTCCGCGGTTTCACGGATACGACGGGCCACCAGGGTTGACGCCATCCAGTCGCCCAGAATCCAGCCCACCATCATGGTGAACGCCGGCAACCCGGTAGCGTAGGTGTAACCGATCACGCCGATGAACATGAAGCCGGAATTGTTGGTGGCAACGGCGGAAAGTCCGGTCAGGGATGGTGCCACGCCCGAGCCGGCGAGCAGGTAATCGGCCTGGCTTCGGGAGCGCACCAGCACCGAAGCAAAGCCGATCAGAAGGAACAACAACATGAAGCCAATGAAGCTCGCCAGAACCATCAGGCGCCTCCCCGAACAGCCAATTACTTTGACATCTAAATATTATATCTCTAAACTAGCCTACCACTTTGAGCCACGGAGGTCCCGGCCTCGCCGCCTGGTTAGCCGAAACCGATCGAAAAAATCCCTTTCAACTCGAAATTGCGTTTTTCTTTTTTCAGTCATATTGATTCGCTATCAAGGCAATACACGGACATGGCCAGACACGACGAAGTGTTGATCGCGTTACGACAGATTATTCGCGCCACCGATTTGTACTCCCGGAAGTTGAGCAAGGTTGCCGGTCTCACCGCGCCTCAGCTGCTGGTATTGCAAGCGATCAAGCCCCATGGGGAATTGACCATGGGCGACATCGCCAATGAGGTATCAGTGAGCCAGGCCACGGTCACCACCATTCTTGACCGCCTGGAGAAACGGGGCCTGATCGAACGCAAACGTGGAGAACAGGACAAACGCCGCGTTTACGCCTCGCTCACCGGCGAGGGCGCCGCCATTCTTGAACGCGCCCCCACCCCTCTTCAGGAGGAGTTCATGGCCCGTTTCGAGCAGCTTCAGGACTGGGAGCAGACGTTGATTCTCAGTTCACTGCAACGGGTCGCCGCAATGATGAACGCGGGCGACATCGACGCGTCACCAGTGCTGGATCTGGGCGCCATCGATCGCGCTCAGCCGGTCACCGAAGAACGCCGGAGCCGCCACCGCCCCCCTTCCCAAACCGACCAGAAGTGACACCATGCCTGCAGACGACACGACCGACAAAAAACACCAGGACGACGACCTGACCCTGCGCAAGCCGGAAAGCCAGGACGGCCCCCGGGTGCATCAGTTGATCGCGGAGTGCAAACCTCTGGATGAGAACTCCGTCTACTGCAACCTGCTGCAATGCACCCATTTCGCCGACACCTCGGTGGCGGCGGAACTGGATGGCGACCTGGTCGGCTTCATCTCCGGCTACCTTCCACCCAAGCAGCAGGACACCCTGTTCGTGTGGCAGGTGGCCGTGCATGAGAAAGCACGGGGCCGGGGTCTTGCCAAACGCATGCTGGCCGCCCTGCTGGAGCGCGACGAAGCCGCGGATGTGCGCCACATCGAAACCACCATCACCCCGGACAACGAAGCGTCCTGGGGGATGTTCCGCAGCTTCGCCTATGAGCGCCGCATGCCCACCGAGGAATTCATCCTGTTCGATTCGCGCCTGCACTTCGCCGGCCAGCATCAGGATGAGCATCTGCTGCGCATCGGCCCGTTCAACCGGGACGACGCCTGAAAACGAATTCAGAGAGGACGACGGAACCATGGATACCGACATTTTTGAAAGCCACGAATCGGAAGTAATGAGCTATGCCCGTAGCTTCCCGGTGGTCTTCGACCAGGCCAAGGGCAGCTACCTGTACGATGAAACCGGCGCGGAATACATCGACTTCCTGGCCGGAGCCGGCACGCTCAATTACGGCCACAACAACCCGGTCCTGAAAGAGAAGCTGCTCGAGTACATCCAGCGCGACGGCATCGTCCATGGCCTGGACATGCACACCGCCGCCAAGCGGGAGTTCATGGACACCTTTTATGAGGTGATTCTCAAGCCCCGCGAAATGGACCACGTGATGCAGTTCACTGGCCCCACCGGCACCAACGCGGTGGAAGCGGCGCTGAAAATCGCCCGCAACATCAAGGGCCGTCATAATATCATCGCGTTCACCAATGGCTTCCACGGTGTCACCCTGGGTGCCCTGGCCGCCACCGGGAACAGCCACCACCGTGGCGTGGCCGGCGTCACTCTGGGCGGCGTCAATCGCATGCCCTACGACGGCTATCTGGGAGATGCTTTCGATACCACCGAGTACCTGGACAAGGTGTTGGGCGACTCCTCCAGTGGCGTGGACTTCCCCGCCGCCGTGATCGTGGAAACGGTGCAGGGCGAAGGCGGCATCAACGCAGCCAGCTTTGAATGGCTGCGTAACCTGGAGAAGGTGTGCCGCAAACATGACATGCTGCTGATCCTGGACGACATCCAGGCCGGCTGCGGCCGTACCGGCAGCTTCTTCAGCTTTGATGAAGTGGGTATCAACCCGGACATCATCACTTTGTCCAAGTCCCTCAGCGGTTATGGCCTGCCGTTCGCCATGGTGTTGCTGAAACCGGAACTGGACCAGTGGAAACCCGGCGAGCACAACGGTACCTTCCGGGGCCACAACCTGGCGTTCGTGACCGCCGCCGCGGCCCTCAATCACTACTGGCGCGACGACAAGTTCGCCCAGGAAGTACGGAAAAAAGCCGATATCATCACCGAACGCTTCCGCGACATCGCCCGCGGCTACGATGATCATTGGTTCTACCTGAACGGGCGCGGCATGATGCAAGGCCTGGTCTGCCGCGACGGCGAGCTGGCCGAGGAAATTACCAAGGCCTGTTTCAAGCGCAAATTGGTAATTGAAACCTCCGGTGCCGACGGCCAGGTGATCAAAACCCTGTGCCCGCTGATCATCAGCGAGGAAGACCTGAACCGCGCCATGGAGATTCTCAAGGACAGCGTGACCGAGGTCATGACCGACCGGGTCAAGCGTGGTGAAGCACATTCCGTAGGCTGATCCCCCTCGTGCTCCCCCGCCCGGGGGAGCGCCTTTCTCCCCTGTCATACTCTGGAGCCACTTTAATGATCGTACGTACTCTGGCGGAAGCCGAGAAAACCGAACGCCGCGTGGTCGCGGAAAATGGTAACTGGCAGTCCGTTCGGCTGTCCCTGAAGGAAGACGGCATGGGCCACTCCTTCAATATCACCACCATCTTCAAGGGCACCAAGACCCACATCAAATACGCCAACCATTGGGAATCGGTGTACGTGATGTCCGGCAAGGGCAAAATCGAGCTGGTCGAGAGCGGTGATGTCTATGAATTGACCCCCGGCACTATTTACCTGCTCGACCAACATGACGAGCACTATCTGTACGGCGGTGAAAATGAGGATATGGTGGTGGCCTGCGCTTTCACTCCGCCGCTGAGCGGCAAGGAAGTCCACGATGAAAACGGCGTTTACCCCGCCGACCTGGACTGACTGCCGACACGCTTGCACGCAACACGCCGCCCGCTTCGCGGGCGCACGCAAAACCCTATAGCGCTTTTCCGCGAAAATCACCTTGCGGATCGTCATTGCCCCCTACGCCATGATCCCCGAGCAGGAGGAGGAGCGTGGGGCGTGCCGGCGTATACGCGCGATACTTATGGGAGTTATACTGCGGCGCGACAGTATCGCAGGCTCCCATAATGAAAATACTGATCGCCGACGACCACCCCCTGTTTCGCGCCGCGTTGCGCCAGGCGGTGGAAAGCAGTTTTGCCGATGCCCGTATTATCGAAGCCGATTCCCTGGCGGCGCTGGAGCGCCTGGGCCAGGACGAAACCGTGTTCGATCTGATCCTGCTGGATCTGCACATGCCGGGCACGCACGGCTTTTCCGGTCTCGTCTATCTGCGTGATATCCATCAACGGGTGCCCCTGGCGGTGATCTCCGCCAACGAAGAGGTCGCCGTGATTCAACGGGCCCTGCACTTTGGCGCCGACGGATTCATTCCCAAATCCGCCTCGGTGGACGCCATGACCGAAGCGCTGGAACGGATCATGAACGGCGAGCGCTGGGTCCCGGAAAAAGCCCGCGGGCCTCGCCCTCCGGATCTCGCCGACTACACCGCCATGCGCGAGCGCATCACCAGCCTGACACCGCAACAATTCCGGGTCATGGGCATGCTGCTGGAAGGCATGCAGAACAAAGTGATCGCTTACGAACTGGATGTGTCGGAAGCCACCGTCAAGGCGCACATGACCGCCATCTTCCGCAAACTCGGCGTTCGCAACCGGACTCAAGCGGTGCTGGCCCTCAAGGATCTGGCCATCGATGCCCCCGGCGATCTCTGACCCGGGCCCGTCACAACACCACCCAGGCATTCGCTGCCAAGGCGGCTTCCCACAGCGGCGTTGTGTCCTCTCTGTGGGAAGCTGCCTTGGCAGCGAATCGGCATGCACCACCGCTATAACGCCCGCAGCACCGCCAGCAAGGCATCCTGATTAACCGGCTTCTGCAGGAACTGCACTCCCATTTCCTCCGCCATGGTACGGATCTCCGGCCGCCGGTCGGCGGTGATCAGAACCGCCGGCACCACATCGTCCCAATAGCAGTCCAGCGCCTCGATCACCTGAAACCCGGTCTCGCCATGATCCAGCTGATAATCCACCACCAGCAGATCCGGCGCTGGCTGGCTCCTTGCCTTCTCCATCGCCTCACCCACCGAACCGGCCACCACCGGCTCGCATCCCAACGCACGAAACAAGGCTTCCAGGCTGGCCAGTAAAGCGGCGTCATTATCGACACAGAACACCCGCATGCCCTGAATGTCCCTCTGCGGTTCCTCGATGATATCCACCGGCGCGGCCGTCGGTGTTTGCGACCGGATGCGGGGCACCGAAACCGTGAATACGGTGCCCTTGTCCGGCCAGGAACGCACCGTCAGCGGATGCTCCAACAGGCGGCAAATACGGTCGGCTATCGCCAGTCCAAGCCCCAGCCCCTTCACCTGCCGGCGGCCCTGCTGCGGCAAGCGCAGAAATTCCCGGAACACCTGGGTCAATTGATCCTCGGGGATACCCGGTCCGGTATCCCAGATTTCGATACGAACCCAGTCGCCATCGCGGCGGCAGCCGAATAACACCTTGCCGCGATCGGTGTAGCGCACCGCATTGGACAACAGATTCTGCAACACCCGCCGCAACAGAGTGGGATCGGTCCGCACCTCCACCTCCGCCGCCACCAGATGCAGGCTGAGCGCCTGATCCCTGGCCAGCACGCCGAATTCCTGTCCAAGCTGCTGCATCAACGGCCGCAGACTCACCGGCGCCGGGTGGGAGGGCATGGTGCCGGTGTCCAACCGACTGATTTCCAGCAAGGCGGAAATAATCTGCTCCGCGGCCTGCAACGAGCTGTCGATATGACCGAGCATTTCGGTTTCGTAGGCGAAATCCTGCTCCTTCCGGCCGAGCCGTTGCCCCAGGGACGACACGAACAATTGCGCCGCGTTAAGCGGCTGCATCAGATCGTGGCCGGCGGCCGCCAGGAACCGGGTCTTGCCTTCATTGGCTTGCTCCAGCCTGGCGTTCAGTTCCGATAACCGGCGGGTGCGTTCGGACACCATCTGTTCCAGGTTCTCGTTGATCTGCCGCAGCGCTATTTCGTCCCGCTTGCGTTCGGTCACGTCCATATAGGTACTGACAAAGCCGCCCCCCTCCATGGGGTTACCGCGCACCTCCACCACCACGCCATTGGGCAGCTCCCGTTCAAAGCGGTGAGCATGGCCTTCACGCAATAGCTGCACTCTTTTGTTGACGTCCTGTTCCAGGTCATCACCATCATAGAAACCGCGCCCGGCGTTATAGCGATAAACCTCTCCGATCGGCCTTCCGAGGCGGATCAGCCCCTCCGGATACTCGAACATCCGCACGTAGGCCTGGTTCCAGGCCACCACGTTAAGATCGCGATCCACCACGCAAATTCCCTGGCTGATAGTCTCGATGGTGGTGCGTAGCAGTTGGTGATTGAACTGGATCAACTGGGACGCTTCATCCATGATCCGCACCATCTCATCATGGCGCACATTCTGTTTGCTCAGCAGAGAACCCATCACGATACGCGCGGTGGACGCCCCCATGGCACCGGCCAGCAACCGCTCCACATAGCGAACCAGATGCAACGGCGCCGGCAGCTGCAGATCCGCTGGCACCTGACGCCGCTCCAGATAATCGAAGAACAAGGTCCGCGCGCGGGGGTGCCCCAACCCTCTCTCACACACTTGCAGCAATTCCGCGGTGGAGATCAGCGGGTGCCCCATCTTCTCCCGCCACCAATCCGTGGGGGTATCGACGAAGCGCGTGGCCTGGGTCTCATCCAGCGCCTCACGGAAAGAACGCCGGGAAAAATAAATATAGGCGGCCAGATTCAGGCTGAGGCTCCAGAACACGCCGTGGGTCAATGGATCCAGCCCTTCAATACCGAACAAGGCATGGGGCCTCAATATACCCAGCCCGATCAGGCCATGAAGGTTGAGCCAGCCCACCGCCGAATCCGGCAGCATCAGTGGCAACAGCAGGCAGTACAGCCAGATCACGAATCCCGCGATCATGCCAACGAAAGCGCCATTGCGGTGCCCCTTGTGCCAATACAGCCCCCCCAGCAGCGCCGGCGCGAACTGGGCCACGGCGGCGAAGGAGATCAACCCCAAGTGCGCCAGCCCCTGAATGCGATCGATGATGGTGTGGAACAGAAACGCCAGGATCAGCAACAGAACGATGCTCAGACGCCGGAGAAAACGCAACTGCCCGCTCAGGTCGGACAGTTCCTCCTTGCCCTGGATCCGGTATTGCACCCAGGCCGGCAGCAGGACTTCGTTGGTCAACATGATCGCCAGAGCAATGGTGGAAACGATCACCATCCCGGTAGCGGCGGCGATGCCCCCAATAAAGGCCACCAGCAACAGCCCGTGATTGCCGGTGGCCATGGGCAACGACAGCATGAACATGTCTTCCTGGGTCCCCGGTGGCAGCATCTGTAAACCCGCCGCCACGATGGGCAACACGAACACCGCGAACAGCAGCAGGTACAACGGTAGCACCCAGCGACTGCTGCGCAGATGACGAAGATCGTTGTTCTCCACCACTCCCACATGGAACTGGCGGGGCAGGCAAATGATCGCCAGCATCGACAACAGTAACGCGGTGACGAATCCCTGGGAAAACAGGGTCGGCTCAAACAGATCACGGATAGCGGCGTCGGCGGTCACCCGGTTCCACAAGTCGAAGGGGCCGCTGTAGATGCCAAACAAGCAAAAGAGCCCGACAATGACAAAGGAGACCAGTTTGATGAAGGACTCAAAACTGACCGCCAGCATCAATCCGGACTGGTGCTCGGTGGCGTCGATGTGGCGGGTGCCGAACAAAAGCGTGAACAACGCCATCAGCGCCGTGACCACCAAAGCGGTATCCAGCGGCGGCGACACGTCCGCCCCCAGCACATGCTCGAACGACAAGGTCACCGCCTTCAGTTGCAAGGCGATGTAGGGCAAGACACCGATAATCGCCACCAACGTGACCAGAACCGCCAACTGACGGGACTTACCGTAACGGGCGGCGAGAAAGTCGGCGATGGAGGTAATGTGGTGCTGCTTACCCACCGACACCAGTTTGTAGACCAGCGCGGCACCGAACAGCACGGTAATGATCGGTCCCAGATAAATAGGCAGGTAGGTCCAGCCACTTTGGGCGGCGTCTCCAACCGCGCCATAAAACGTCCACGAAGTGCAGTATACCCCCAGCGCCAGGCTGTAACTCCAGGGGTTGTTCACCACCCGCAGACCACGCCGCTCGGCCCGGTCTCCCCACCAGGCGATGATAAACAGAATCAGCACATACAGCAGCGCCAGGCCGCCCAACTGCCACAGAGAAACCACCTTGCCTCCGAACCGTGTGCAAGCCCGATACGCTTACACGCAACACGCCGGCACGCTTACACGCCAATCGCGGCTCATGAGCGCAGATACCCTGGCGGAGGGCTCCATCTCACCACAGCATCAAGGCACGCGCGAAGCGAATCACCACCGCCAGCAATAATAACAATACACCCGCGCGCTGCGCCTTGAACTCCGCCACTGACAGCGTCATACCGCGCGCCCAGAAACGGGCCACGCCGCGCCAGTCTCCGGTGCGACGCCAATAGTGCGCGTAGGTACCCAGAACGACCAGCAGCCCCAGAACCAACAATACCGTTTCCAAATACACCATGGTTTACCACTCCTTGCCAGGGCCTGTTCACGCTATTTCCACCAGCCGGGTGTACATCAGCGCGGCCGTGGTGGCATCACCGCGCGCGCTGTGCCGCCCCATTACCGGCACACCCAGATCCGCCGCCACCTGCTCAAAACGCAAATCCGCCACCTGTTCTGGCTGGCGATGACGCAGACGTTTCTGGTACAGGCTGCTCAGCTCGATACGGCGGTTGGGCAGCTCAAAACCGAACAGGGCTTTGGTGTAACGATTCAGAATCGCCATATCGAAGCTCAGACACCAGCCCACCAGCGGCCGGTTATCAATAAAGGCGAGCAGTTGCTCCAGGACCCGGCGAACCTCACCACCCTCACGCAGATCCAGCGGCCGCAACCGGTGAATGCGAATCGACGTGGCATCCAGGGATGCCGGCGCCTGAACGTGCAGATCCAGCGCCGCGCCCGCTTTCACCCGCCCATGACTGATCGGCACCGCCGCCACGGATACCAGTTCGGCACGGCGCACATCCAGTCCGGTGGTCTCACAGTCAATCGCCACCAGCTCATCCGGGTCCGAGGGTAACTCGAACATATGAGAGAAAGGACCATCGCCGTGCCGGTGGCGCTGCCAGATACGCTTCAATGTATGCATGGTTCGGTACTCCTGGTTCAGTACTCAAGATGGAAACGCCGACTCAGGCTCTTCTTGAAGTCATTCACCACATGCAGGGCGTCGCGCAGCATATCCCGCTCCAGGGACGACAAGCCGGCGACGTTGACCTGATTGCCGGAATCCAACGCGGCTCCGGGCTCGGACATGGATCTCATCTGCTGGCGCAGTCGCAACTCGGAAAACACCGACAACGCGCCACCGAGATCATCGGCCATTTCCGCTTCCAAATGACCGGCATCGACCAGGCGCGTCAGCCGGGCCAGGGTGTTGGTTTCCCGTATGCGATAACGCAGGCTCAACGCCCGCACCCCATGAACCAGCGGGAAAACACCGCGCTTCTTGATATCCAGGGTCCGGTCGCGGGTCTTGAGAGTACCGAACAAGGTCAAAGGCGTGGCGAAATGCAGAATCGGACGGGCAAATTGGGACAGCAGAATTTCGTCGTGACTGCAGTGCTCGAATAACAGGTCCCGCAGTCGTTCCACCAAACGCACCTGCCCCGCCACCGGATGAGCATCGGCCAGAATCGCCAATCGCATCATTGCGGCGTCATCGCCCTGCCCCACCCAGCGCCGAATACGCCGGCGCCAATCCGCCAAGGTGCCGACCCATTCCGGATTCGACACCATGATGCCACCAGGACAACGGGGGTACCCCAGACGCACCAGTGTGTCGGTGAAGGCGCGGGACAGCTCGCGCAGTTCCGGCCAGTTCAGCTCTTCTTCCAGAATCAGACCGTTATCCTGATCGGTCTTCAGTATCTGTTCACCGCGACCCTCACTGCCAAATACCATCAGGCAGCACTGCGTCGCCCGCGTCTGGGGCACCAGGAATTCAAAGGCACGGGCGATGATGCGGCCATTGAGCGCCGCCATCAGTTCCATGGCGAAGCGCATGCGCACGCCCTGTGCCATCAGCGCCCGTACCAGCTCCGGCAAACGAGCGCTGGCCAAGACCAGGGCATCCATGTCCTCCGCCCGTTCCACTTCCAGCCCCACCACGTAGGAGCGGCTGGAAAAGAAACTAAGCACATCCGGTAGCTCCACCACGCCCAGGGCGCGCCCCTGTGCCATCACCACCACCCGGGTCACCTGGTGTCGGGTCATGCGTACCAGAGCGGCGAACAGAAACTCATCCAGATCAACGGTTACCAGAGAAAACGAGGCCAACCCCAACACCGGACTTCGCGGCGTCAGTTCCTCTTCCACCAAGCCACGCAGCAAGTCGGTTTTGGTGATCACTCCGACCCGACCATGGGCTTCCAGCAGCAAGCTGTCCACGCCATGCCGGGTCAGCTCCGTGGCCGCATCACCGATGGTGCCGTCCGCGGGCAACAGCACCGGCTCCCGCATGCACTCACTGACCCGCGCCAACATGAAACCGGCCAGAGTGACACCACCTTCCCGCCGCTCCGCGAGTAACTGGCTTTTCGCCGCCAATCTTGCCTGAAAGTAGTCCGCGAACTCAGGTTCCTCATTGCACAAGGACTGAAACAGCTCCGCCGGAATCAAATAGCAAAGCGCTTCTTCCTCCACCTTGAACCGATAACGGCTGGTGCCATTGAAGACGGTAATGGCGCCAAACAGATCATCATCGGTATAGACCGCGATCCGGGCGGACGCTTCCGGAGCATGGGGATCCAGCTCCACCACCACGCCTTTGTGAACCACATAGACATAATCGGTGGCGTCACCGGCGTCGAGAATCACGGTGCCCGCGGCCAGGAAGGTCATTTCCACCGCCTGGCCCAAACGTTCACGGCCATGTTCACCCAACAGGGAGAACGGCAACTGCTCGAAATTCAGATCCACCTTGCCCCTGTCCTCCCGGAATCCCATTCCTTCATCGAACAAGACTGCCGGATAAACCATCGGATAAGCCAACCCTGGGATGGGCTTATCCGATGATCTTTTCCTGATAGCCGGCCCCTGTGCCCTTTTCCTATGAGAAAGGGGCAAGGCGCATCGCACCTCGCCCCCATTTATCTACTCCTGGTCCAGTGATCAGTGTTGTACCGCCGCGCCGGCGCCACGGGGCACCCGGATGTCCTCGACAATATGCTGGATATGTTCCGGCGGCGCCTGGGTAACCCGGGAAACCGCGAAAGCCACCACGAAGTTAAGAATCATACCGACAGTACCAATCCCCTCGGGGGAGACACCAAACAGCCAATTATCGGCGGTGTTCAGCTCCGGCGAGATGAACTTGAAGTAGACGATATAGCCGAAGGTGAAGGCCAGCCCCACCAGCATGCCGGCAATCGCCCCTTCCTTGTTCATGCGGCGGTAGAAGATGCCCATCAGAATGACCGGGAAGAAACTCGCCGCCGCCAACCCGAAGGCAAAGGCCACCACCTGGGCCACGAAACCCGGTGGATTAATGCCAAAGTACCCGGCGATGATGATGGCGACGATGGCCGCGAGGCGCGCCGCCAGCAGTTCCTGTTTCTCGCTGATCCCGGGCACCAGGGTTTTCTTCAAAAGGTCATGGGAAATAGCCGACGAGATCACCAGCAGCAACCCCGCCGCCGTCGACAAGGCCGCCGCTACGCCCCCCGCCGCCACCAGGGCAATCACCCAGGCCGGCAAATTACCGATTTCCGGGTTGGCCAGAACGATAATGTCACGGTCAATATAAACCTCGGAGGCGTTATCCGTGGGGGTATTGGTCAGCACACGCTCCCCTTGCGGACCAGCGGCCTCCTCGCGGGAGCCAGAGAAAACCGGCTTACCCTCGAACGGCGCGCCCGCGGCCATCTGCACACGGCCGTCGTTGTTCTTGTCCATCCAGCCGATCAAACCGGAGTTTTCCCAGTTGTAGAACCAGCCGGGCAACGCCTTGTACTCGGTGCCGTTTACGGTTTCGATCAGATTGGTACGAGCGAAGGCCCCCACCGCCGGCGCCGAGGTGTACAACAGAGCGATGAAGAACAGGGCCCAGCCGGCACTGATGCGGGCATCACGCACACGTGGCACGGTGAAGAAACGCACGATAACGTGAGGCAGACCGGCGGTCCCGCACATCAATGCGGCGGTGATAAAGAACACATCAATAGTGGATTTGGTACCGTCGGTATAGGCACCGAAACCAAGGTCCTGAACCACCTGATCGAGACGCTCCAGGAGATAGACTCCGGTATCATTACCGGAAGCATCCAACACGGTGGCGCCGAAACCGGTTTGTGGCAAAACGTGCCCCGTCATCATGATCGACAAGAACACCGCTGGTACCAGGAACGCGAAAATCAGAACGCAGTATTGCGCGACCTGGGTGTAGGTAATGCCTTTCATGCCACCCAGCACGGCATAGCAGAAGACGATGGCCATGCCGATGACCACGCCGATGTTCACGTCCACTTCCAGGAAGCGGGCGAACACGATACCAACGCCGCGCATCTGCCCGGCCACGTAGGTAAACGATACGAATATCACACAGATCACCGCCACCGTTCTCGCCACATTGGAGTAGTAACGGTCGCCGATGAAATCCGGCACGGTAAACTTGCCGAACTTGCGCAGGTAGGGCGCCAGGAGCATCGCCAGGAGCACATAGCCGCCAGTCCAGCCCATCAGGTATACGGAAGCATCATAGCCGGCGTAGGCGATAATCCCCGCCATGGAAATAAAAGACGCCGCCGACATCCAGTCCGCCGCCGTGGCGGCACCATTGGCCACCGGAGAGACACCGCCACCAGCCACGTAGAACTCCTTGGTGGAGCCGGCCCGCGACCAGATGGCAATGCCGATATAGAGCGCGAACGACGCGCCCACGAAAATATAGGTTAGAAGCTGGACATCCATACTCTTATCCTCATTGTTATCGAGCTGGTTTACTGCTCGTCCACGTCGAATTTCTTATCCAGTTTGTTCATGGAGTGGGCATACATGACGATCAGTATCAGGAACACATAGATCGATCCTTGTTGCGCAAACCAGAAGCCGAGTTTGAAGCCGAAAAACTGGATGGCATTCAGTTGATCCACGAGCAGGATGCCGAAGCCGTAGGAAACGACAAACCAGACAACGAGATAGGAGAAGATCAATCTCAGGTTGGCGGCCCAATAGTCGCGGGCGTTTTTTTCTCTCATTAGTTAACCCCTTTCCCAGTGACGATTCCCAGTGACGATGACGGCACTGACAGCGACCCCGTCTCGACATACGCGCCCGGTTTTCACCGGACAGGCGCGGACGGTCCGCATCTAAGAGCCTGTTCATGATCTCTACGCCACCGCGTTGCTGCTGGAAAAGCCGCCAGAGGGCGTTGGGGACTGCAGGCTCTGGTGGGCCAAAGTCAAAGGCCACAGCGTCCTCTGGCGGCTTTTCCAGCGCAACCCGAAGGGCCGGGTCCACTTTCTTTAGGTGGAGAGTGCCGCCAGACCGCGATTACGCTTGTTTATGTAGAACGACTACACCGCACAATCGAAATCACGCCCTGACGACACTTTCCACCAGGGGAGAAGGGAACTCCGGCGCGGTGGCGTAGAGATCATGAACAGGCTCTAAGATAAGAGACTAAACAAAGCCGGATGGCGCGACAGTATGACTTTAGTCGAAGGGCGGGGCCGGCGGCGCCAGGGCCTGTTCACACCATTTGCACCGCGCCTGTCGCGGTGCAAATGATGTGAACAGGCCCTAGTCGCCGGCGTCCGAGTAGGCGGGAAAATTCAAGGTAAACGTGGAGCCTTGCCGCACCACGCTCCGGCATTGGATCTCACCATTGTGCTTGTCCATCACCGTCTTCACGAAGGCCAGTCCCAACCCCAGACCGGTGGCCATGTTATCGGCATCGAAGCGGCGATAGCTTTCAAACAGGTAGGGAATGTCGTGGCTGGCGATACCGATCCCCTGGTCGCTGACCTGACAAATCACTCTGTCGCCGCTTTGCAAAACCGACAACGTCACCACGCTTCGGGGCGGGCTGTATTTGATCGCGTTCTCAAGCAGATTGAACACCGCCCGTACCAGGAACCCCTGATCACCCCAAATCGGCCCGCCATCATCGTCAAGGTTATCGCTTTCCAACTGGATACCTTTGGCCTGAGCCAAGGGCCAGGCCCGATCCAGCGCATCCATGGCGATATTGGCCAGCAGCACCTCCCGGAAATCCAAGGCACCGAATTCCACCTTGGCCAATTGCATGAAGTCCTCGATCATGTCCAGGGCGGATCGTACCTGTCGCTCCAGACGTGCATGAAATTCCCGCTCTGGCAACGCCGCGGTACCGTTCTGCATATCAAGCAGGGCCAGCATGCTGGCCTGCGGTGCCTTCATATCATGGGACAGGAACCGCAACATGTGAGCCCGTTGCTCCGCCGCGCGGCGTTCGCCGGTCATATCCACCAGACTGATCAGCCAACCCGCGTCCAGGGTAATCGCCGTCCACAGCGGCGCCACTTCCATACGATAGTGATTCCCCCAGCGATCAAAAAAGGCCTGGCCGTGCCAGTGACGCACATCGGCGAAACGCCCGCCCTCGGAGAGGAACACCGGCACTGCATCCGCCGGCACCACCGTCAGCAACGCATCCCGCAACTTCCAACTCTCCACCCCCGCGGGATTTCCCACCAGCCAGCGGGCTTTTCGATTGGCGGCCTTCACCTTGGCCTCGCCATCCACCAGAAACGTCACCACTGGCAGAGAGTCCAGCATGTCGGTGACGAACCGGCGAGAAGCACGCAGCTGTTGCACACCGGCTTCCAGGGCCATGACCCGGCGATGCAGCGTACTGCCCCAATGCATGCGGGAAGCACTGCCCGCCTCCGGCACCATGTTCGGCTCACTGCTCAGCGACTCGATCTCACTGCTGAACCAACGCAGGATCACACTCTGACTGCGCCATTGCCATAGCAGATAGAACAATACCAGTCCGGTTAAGGATGCCGCCGGAGGCCACCAGACTCCCAACCGCAAAGCCAGAGCACATGCCACCATGGTCAGTGTCGCCATCAACGCCATCAGGACGTGGACATAACGCAAGCGCGACACCAGCAAGGCGATCATCAAGGCCAGCACCGGCACCATGGACAGCAATATCCTCGTGGCTTTATCCAGCTCGGTAATAACATAGCCGTCCATCAGGCCATTGAGCAGATTAGCCTGGATCTCCACCCCGGCCATGGTGCCCATGCGGCCCGATACCGGTACCGCATAGCGATCTCCCAGACCGGCGGCGGTGGCGCCAACCAGCACGACCCTGTCTTTAAGCAGCTCGTCCGGAACCTCGCCGAGCAACACACTGCTGTAGGACACTCGCGGAAACGCCCCGGGCGTCCCCCGAAACGGCACCCGGACCAGATGATCCCGGTGCCAGGAAGGAGTGTTGTGTGTCGACTGGGTTTCCTCGCCCGGCATCGCCATTCCCGTGGCCAACCCCTTGCTCGCCAGGGAATCGAACAGCGCCCAGGTAAGATGCGGTACCACCTGATCAATAACGCCCTCGCACAGATACAGGCGCCGCACCTTGCCATCCATATCCGCTTCCACATTAATGTGTCCGATGCCGGCGGCATTGTCAGCGATGTCAGGCAAAGGCGGATAAACAACGGGGGGCGCCCCCGGCGTCGACATCGGAGCCCGCGCCAGGGGCACATAGACATTACCGGCACGGGCCATGGCGGCGCCCAGGCGCTGGTCCGCCTTGCCGTCACCTTCCGCTTCCAGAAAAAGGATATCCATCATCACGGCCTGGGCACCGGCCTCATGCAAGCGGTCCAACAGTGCCGCGTGCACCAGCCGGCTCCAGGGCCAGCGCCCGATCTCACGAAGGCTGCGGTCGTCCACGGCGACAATGAGAATATCGTCGTTCACCGGCCGATCCGACCAGGCAATCATATGGTCATAGACCGACGCATTGAGCTGTACGAAGTCACGGCTCGCCATCCAGCCGGTGGCGGCCAGAGCGATCAGTAACAGCACGCCCCACTGGAAAAACAGGCGGCGAAATAATGCTTCGCTGGTCAATATGGGCATCAGGACAGCTTGCTGGCTAGGAGAGTCGAAAAGCAAGGGGGCCTAGCGGTGGGCACCCACCCCGCGCAGGAAAAACACATGATGGGCTTCGCGCCCTTCAATGCCATTGGCATCGACCGCCGACAAGCGGACATGGTACGCCCCCGCGGGCACATCCTCGACTTTAAACTCACCATCATCCGATACCGCTTCACGTACCAGTTCGATGAAATCACTGTCCCTGGACATTTGCAGCCGATACAGGACGGCTCCCGGTAACGATTCAACCCGGGCGTGCAGAACCCCGCCCGCGCCACGCCAGTCGGGCAGCAAGGTGGGCGCGGGCAACAACGCGACACGCATCAACCGGCCATCGCTGTCCAGGCGCCCGCCCTCACCTTCACGCACCTGCTGCTGAGCGTGGCCATCGTGACTGATCGCCACCGCTCCGCGCAGCACGCTGGTGGTGGCGGCACCGGTCTGTTCCCGTACACGAAAATGGGTACCACGCACGCCGATAATACCCACCGGGGTTTCCACCTGATAGTGCTCTTCGCCGGGACGCGAGGTGACTTTGGACTCCACCGCGCCGCTCTCCAGGCGGACGCGGACAATACCCCGATCATGCTCCTTGGCGAATCGAACCCGGCTGCTGGATGGCAAAACCACCTGGGAACCGTCTTCCAGGCGCAAGGATACAAAGGCGAAAGGACCAGTCACCACGGCTTGGGTTGTATCCAGTCGCATGCCCGTCAACAGCTGTTGACGCTCACCATCCACGCCCTCGGCCCAGACCTCACCTTCCAAGTGAAGCACATCGATACTTAGAGGGCTGTTCTCCTCCAGTATCAACTTGGTATCGGGTTGCAAACGGTAAGGGTCGGACAGGTGATTGAGGTCACGAACACGGCGCCAGGCCCGAGCGTCCCCCAGATAGTCTTCGGCGATATTCCAAAGCGTATCGCCGGGACGCACGATATGGTATCCCGGCGATGATGGGGACTGTGGATTGGCCGGCGGCGGCGCGGCCATCGCGGTGCCGGCGAGCAGCAGCCCGCCAAGCAGACCGCCGATCACGCCTTGTGTCATGGCCACGATCCGTGGCGGCCACCCTCCGGGCCGTCGCCGAAGCGATGCTGAAAATTGCTTCCGGCAATTTTTTGTCACGCCTTGCATGGTCCACCCTATTCAGCAGGCCCTGTCCTCGGGCCGAGTCGGCGCGTTCCCTCGCTGTTGGCGTTGGAGTCAGTTGTATTCGATGGTAAATGTGGCGATCGCCCGGGTTTCACCGCCGTTGACGATGGGCGCGGTCTGGTAATAACGGGCCTTCAGCGGCAGTTGGAATTGATGGTCCCCAGGCGTCACCGTACCCAGTTCGACACGATCGCCATTGGCGATGGGCGTGGAGGTGCGGTTATCGAGCAATTGAATGCCCACGCCACTGGCGGCCTCGGAACCCTCATCAATCTTGATGACACCAGCCGCGCCACTGGGATCCGGGCTGTACCCGAAAGACAGCTTCACCGTGTCCTGGCCATTGCTGGGGCCGACACAGGACAAGCCCACCTGGAATTCCTTCTCCGTATTGGTACTGCCAACGCCGGAAAAAACGGAACGGGACACCGTGCCAAAGTCCACGGCGATATTGCGGGACCCCATATCCACCTCGCAGGCGGAAGAGACGATGGTGATCGCGCTGGCGTCCAGGTACGAGGTGAGGATCGGAGTCCCTGAGCCAGACCCATCCGCGTAGTAAGTTGTGTACTGGCCGGGAGCCAGCGTGCCTGACCCGGTTTGATTAGCGATCTTGATAATTTCTACGCGAAAATACCCTTCGGACAACCTGCCCCTTGAGCTGTTAAGACGCAAATCATGCGGATATACCACGGTCTGGCTAAGGCCTGCGATGCGCCGTGAAAGACGAATCCCGATACCATCCACCTGGGTCGTATAGATATTCGGATCATAGCTGCTGGGATTACCAATCAAGGTCCGCCCACGCATATATCCGCCCCCTCCATAACAGCGCACCGCATCTTCTCTGGCGCCAATGGGGAACTCTTGCATCGCCAGAACCGTACCGACCGGCACATTCGGTGTAATCGTCACCTGCCCCATTCGCATATTGATATTCTGGACACTGGTTTCGACATAACAGGCCGCTCTGGCCGAAATGGACACCATCGACAATACCAGGACCACAATCGGGGCAACGAACCAATTAGGTATGGACACTTTATTCACAACGGGCCTCCAGATGATGGTAGGCGCGGGCCGCGCTTGCGTCCTCGTCGGACTCCGGCACGCGATAGTCGATGTCGCAGCTCTGGTTCGCTTCCTCGCCCCACTTGACGCTCAGACGGCCGCTCTCTTTTTCCGTGCGCAGATAGACCCGGCCGCTCTGGCCCACCAGACCCACTGGCTGGCCAGCCTCGTCGTACACCTCGGCGCCGAACGGAACCGGTTCACCATCCACTCTTTTGGCCTTGATCAGCAGCGCCTGACCACTGACGGTATCAAAGGTGAGCTTGGCCACGGCACCCGCATAGGGCGCCACCTGCTGACTGCTGGTCTTCAGTTCCACTTCGGTGGACATATCGTTCGGATCCAGCGTCACCGAATTCAGCCGGTAAGGCGAAACATAGGGCACCACCGCGTAACCCCGCTTGTCGATGCGCACGCCTGACATGTTGGTCACGCGCGCCCCGGCGGCGGCCGGCGCTTCCACCAACACCATGGTTTCACCGCGCTGAGGGGTCAGCGTTACACCGCCGCCATGCGCCACCATGCTGCCGCTGACGCCGGCCCCCATCTGAGTAAAGTTGTCGTTATGACTGTAAGAGGCCCGCAGCGTGGCATAGGGCGCCCGGTATTCACCGCTGAGTTCACCGGTGGCGCCACTCTGATCCTGGTGGCTGACCGCCACGTTATAGGTCATGTTGCCGTCCACGCCGGCACTGCCGGAGACACCCAGACGGCTGCTTTCGTAGGCACTGTCACGCATGGTCCCGGAGCCGATCAGACTGGCGTTGCCGGCCACGTTATCCAGCGGCACCGAGAAGTTGAAGTTGTACTGGGTATCGTCACGACCAAACTCATCCTCGGTCTTCAGCGCCGAGAAGCCGTAATGGAAAGGCCCATAGTTGTTGTTGTAACCCACCTGGTACTGCGTGGTTTCCCCTTCGCTTTTCCAGTAATCACGAACGGAACCGGTGAAGTACATCGCCCCAAAACCGGCGCCCAGAGTCTGGTTCACGGTGAGCTGGAACTCACTGCGCTGACGACGCACCGCGTCGAAACCCAACTGACGGTCTTCGTAGTCATGGGCGATGATGGCATCGCGCAATCCCAGATAGCCGGAGGTGGAATAGCGATAGGCCGCCACCGTCACATTGGTGCCGGTATCGGGCATGAATTTGCTGTAACCCAGTTTGTAGCTCTGGCCATTGCGATCGCCATAGCGATCGAAGCCGGTACGGGCGTGGGTGACATCGGCGGAGAAGGCGCCAACGGGCGTCCCCACCGCGACACCGGCCAGATAAGCCTGGTAGTCATCACTGAAGGTGGCGCCGGTGTAACCGGTCAGCCAGTTGGTCAGGCCCTTCTGGTAGGTGGCCTGCATCAGCCAGGGATCATCATCCAGGCTGGTTTCACGTACCTTGCCGGCGGTGACGCTGTATCGGGAGATGCCCGGCCGCAACATCTGCGGCACGGAGGCGAAGGGCAGACTGAAGCGGCGGATACGGCCGTCCGCTTCGGTAACGGTAACCTCCAGGTCACCGCCGTAGCCGGTGGGGTACAAGTCATCAATGACGAATGGCCCCGGCGGCACCGTGGCCTGGTAAATCACCTGGCCGTTCTGGCGCACTTCCACCAACGCGTTGCTTTCCGCCACGCCGCGGACGGTGGGCGCATAGCCGCGCAGCGAATCCGGCAACATGCGATCATCGGACGCCAGCCGGGCGCCGCGGAACCCCATGGAATCGAACAGATTGCCTTCGGTGTAGGCGTCCCCCACCGTCACCATGCCGCGGATCGACGGAATCGGCCGGCGCAGATAGGTGGCGGTGCTCTGCCAGTCAGTGCCCTCCCCGTCACGGCGAGACACATTGGAGTCGTGCCGCAATTGCCAGGCGCCAATATTGATGCCGCTATTGAGCATCAGGTAGGCATTGTCGTAGGTACGATCATTACCGCCGTAATGGCTCTCGGTGCGCAGCGCGTTGAAGTTGTAGCTCAGGAAACCGGCATTGATGCCCGGATCCCAGAACGCCGGATCCACATAGCCACGCGCACTGCGACGCATATTGGCTTGCGGGATACTGATCTCCAGACGCATGTTGCTGCTGTCAAAGCGAGCCAGGGCACCGGGCAGCCAACCTTCCAGCGAGCGACATTCATCTCCCAGTGTTTCATCCACCCCGTCAATGGTGCTGACGTCCACGCCATAGCCGGACAGCATGCTCAAGGTAAAACAGGTGTGCGCGTTGATCTCGCCGGGAGCGGCCCGAAACGCCAGTTCATTACGACCTTTCCAGGAGCCGTTGACGTAGACGTCCAGATAGTAATCACCCGCCAGAGTCGGGTTGCCCTGGGCATAACGGGAAACGTCCATATCCTTGGCGGCACCGCGAAGGAAATCGCTATTAAAGGAAGCCGCCGCCACCTGGGGCTCGGATTGAGCCAACACAACCGGCGTCCACGCCATCAGCGCCAATCCGCCCAGCAGTTGGGTACCGGCACTCAGACTGGTCTTCCGGCGTGAGACAACGCGCTTTTGATTCATGAGACACCCCGCGTCCATGGTTTTTTGTTAAGGCGTTTTTACTAACGACCCACCGGCATATCCCGCGCCACCCGACCGCCAAAATCATTGATGGTGGTCATACGCACCTGGCCAATCGTGGCGGGCGCGTTAGCGGGCAAGGGGAACTCCAGACTGCCGCCGGGGGCGATCATGCCCTGGTCCACGGGCACCGGTACCAGCGCACTTTCTCCACGGAGAATTTCCAGGCGGCTGACGGTGACGTGGTAAGGCGTGGGGTTTTTCGCTTTGAGTACCGCTCGCCCCCCGGAACGGGACAGGTACCACTGCAGTTTTTCCGGAGCGTCGTTGGCTTTACCGCTCAACCCCTTGGGCCGGTAAAACAACTTGATGCGCGAGCGAACCGCCAACTGCAGGAAATTCTGGGGAATCCCCTCTTCGGCCTTCGGCGCCGGCGGAATGTCGAGCACATTCAGCCAATACACGGACTCACGGTCTTCCGGCGGCGTCTTGCCACCGGTAAAGGAAATTCGAAGAACCTGACCACTGCCGGCTTCCACGCGGGAAATCGGCGGCAGCACGATGAAAGGCACATCGCTTTGTTCGGGAGCGGCGTCGGCGTCACCGGCGTCGATCCATACTTGCACCAGAGCCGGGTTTTCGCCGTCGTTGGTCAACTGCACCGAGACCTCGCGGTCACCACCAGGGTAGACCACCCGGGTCCCGCCGATCACCACGGCGGCCTGCGCGGCAACGCCCGTGACCAGCAATGCGAATGACAACAGACAAAGAGAAAAGCGCTTCATAGCCACCACCCGAAACCTGGAAAGACAGACGATAAGGAGTCCGGGGCCGGCAAGCCGGCCCGCGGAAGCCATGAGGATTACTGATAGATAATGGTGTACTGAACGCTGGTGGAGACGTCGCCAGCGCCGGCGGCGGCGGTAGCGTAGTACTCGGCGTAGTAGTTCAGATCAGCGCTGTCACCGTCGTTGGCAACCGTTACCCACTGGGAGTTGGTTTGCGCACCGTTGGCACCCGCGGCCAGCACCGGCAAGAAGCCGTTGTTCTCACCCAACAGTTGGATTTGAACATTGGTGGCGCCATTGCTGGCGGCGTCGATCTGGTTGTTCAGACGACCGGTGTTGTAATCCACGGTGGGACCCGGTTCGAAATAGGTCGCCACTTGCCCGGCGGAGCAGTTGGACAGGTTGATGGCGAAAGGCGTACGGCCCGCGACTTCACCGGCGGCGGCCAGCGTCTGAGCGGACACGGTCGGCAGAGTCACGGTGAAATCGGTGCCACCCGGGGTGGTGATATCACAGGTCTGGTCGGTGATTTTGCCGTTGAAGGTAATGGTGCCGTCCGCGGCGAGAGCGGAACCCGCACCAGCCAAACCGAAAACGGCCAGAGCAATAGCGGTTTTATTCATTTTCATAACAGATGCATCCCATCCTGATAACGTGTTTTGGGACCGGCACGCCTGTTCGGGAGCCGTTCCGCGGCCTTGCGGCCTACCGCCCTGGCACCTTGCCCACTGGGCCCGGTATCAGATGCCGCCAAGAAATGCGATTATGTGACGTGATCGGTAGACTGCGGGGGAGGAGAATGGAGGGGAGCCAACAAACAAACAACAGTCCGAAACCATTGTTCATATTCCGTTGACAGTTATTTTATATTTTCCACCAAAAGTACGACCAAATAACCAATACCTTTAATTTATTTAATACTTTCACATTAGACAAATTGTCTTCATTTATTTAAATAAGCACGAAATGCGTTAACAATTTTTGCCTTATCGTGGATGACTTTGCCGGTTCACCGCCCTAACATTCCGCCCGGGATCAGGCGCCCTGAACACGCCTGATCCCGCCCTGCCGCAAAGCGCGACAAAAGGGCGAGGATGCAAAACATTAATAAAAATAGCTCTTTGATTTCCCGATACCGCCCGAACCGGATAACAATTCGTACAGGCGTGCCGGAATTTCAGCCGCACCATCAGGAAACTATGACTTCGTAGAACAATGCACCGTGTCACTTGAGAGGGAACGGGGACCATGCATATCGCCATACTGGATGACGAGCCTGCCGTACTGGCCCAGGTCAGTCAGGCCCTGACTGGCCCATGGGGACGACATAAAGTCACACTGAAGATTTCCACCTTCTCCACTTGCAAGGAATTGATCCAGGCGACCAAACGCCACACCTTCGATCTGGCCATTCTCGATTGGGAATTGCCGGACGGCAGCGGGGTGGAAGTACTGACCTGGTTCACTTCCTACCTGGAATCGCCCCCTCCGGTGATCATGCTCACCGTGCGCAATAGTGAACAGGATGTGGTCGAGGCCCTGACCAGCGGTGCTGAGGATTTCATTAACAAGCCCTTCCGGGCGCGGGAACTGAAGGCCCGGGCCATCGCCGTGCTCCGCCGCCGCAATGGCCCCTTGAGTGTGGAAAAAGGGAGAGAGGAAGACCCCAGCCACGGCAACATCGTGTTTGACGTGAATCGTCAGACCCTGCATCGCGACGGCCAATCGGTCAAGCTGACGCATCAGGAATACCGGCTGGCCTTCCTGCTGTTCAGCAATCTTGGCCGCCCATTGGCCCGGGCGTATTTATACGAGTATGTCTGGGGTAAAGACGAACAATTCTCGTCACGCACTCTGGATGTACATATTTACCGTGTCCGCCGCAAGCTGGGACTGACCCCGGACCACGGCTGGCAGCTCAATGCCGTTTACGGCTACGGTTACCGCCTGCAAGAGGCCGACCCCTCCGCCGGTTAGGAATGATTACTCCCGGGACAGAGGCAAGCCACTACCCTGCCACTCCGAGTACACCAGCACCGCCCCTCCCGTCGCCAACGCCTTCTCGAAGGCGTCCCGTACCGCCGGCCGGGCCCGCGGCAGTTGGCTTTCGATGAGTACGCCGTCCCGGGCAATGAGCACCTCGACCCACCCGTGTTCCCTGGCCACCCGTTCCATACGCGGGTAATCATGGTATCCGCACAAATAATATTGGCGGGAGAACACCATCAGCGGCTGCCAGGCCCCCAACCCGCCCTCTTCCGTCTCGTCACCAACAGCGAGGGCACAACCAATGAACACATGGATCTCGTAAGTGGAATTGGCGCCCGCCATTGCTCATCCCCCCTCTTATTATTGTTTATTGTCGGCCGGGCCGACTTTCCTATCGAAAGGGAACGGCGGCGGGAAGTAAATATCAGGAAATAAGGGGACAGATAAAAAATCGCCGCACCGATTCGCTGCCAAGGCAGCTTCCCACAGCGGCTCCGCGGTTCCCGCTGTGGGAAGCTGCCTTGGCAGCGAATCGGTGCATGGAGACAAGAGCCCCCGCCGGTACCGCAAGCGAGACGCCATAGGGAAAGGAGATCAGAGGAAGAAGCGGCTTGCGGTGGCCAGCGGGCATTTCACTATAGGCGCCCCGCCGAAACCCCGGAAGCCCCCTGTTAGACCTATTTGGAATCAATGGCGCCTGTTCATTCCCGCCCCCGGGCCAAGCCCCGTGAAACCCACATAACCATTTGAATACAAAGAAGAATACAATAGTCGCCAAAGCATGGGAACGGTTGGAGGGGCACCCGCTTACACGCAACACGCGGGCACGCTAAAGGACCGTTGCCCGGGCAACGTTGGAAATCGCTCCAGGCGATTTTCTCCAAAGCGTGCCGGCGTGTTGCGTGTGGGCTTGCCAGGCTCGGCGCCACCGATTGACCCGGCCTGACGCCTCCGTTAACGTTGCGCCGCCCACGGAGGAAAACGATGGCCAAGCAAGTCCCGCAATTGGAAGAATCCCTGGATAACCTGGAAGCCCTGGTGGAGCGTATGGAATCCGGCGACATGACGCTGGAGGAATCCCTGCGCGCTTTCGAGGAAGGGGTAAAACTCACCCGCCAGTGCCAACAGGCACTGTCCCGGGCCGAGCAGAAAGTACAGATCCTCCTGGAACAGGACCCGGACGCCGAACCGGCCCCTTTCGAGGCTCCCGATGGCCAGTGACAATCTGGGCCTGGGGCCTTTCGCCGACGGCGCCCGTATTCGCCTGGAACAGGCGCTACGCCACTATTTACCAGACCCCGCCCGCAGCGATGCGCCGCGCCTTGCCGAGGCCATGCGTTACGCCGTCCTGGCCGGCGGTAAACGGATCCGTCCGCTGCTGGTGTACGCCGCCTGCCAATTAAGTGGTGGCACGCCGGCACAAGCCGACGCCCCGGCCACGGCGGTGGAGTTGATCCACGCGTATTCCCTGGTACACGATGATCTGCCGGCGATGGACAATGACGACTTGCGCCGTGGCCAGCCCACCTGCCACCGCGCCTTCGACGAGGCCACCGCGATCCTGGCCGGCGACACCCTTCTGACAATGGCATTCGAGTTGCTTGGTGACGCCGGCGACTATCCGGCCGCCACCCGGGTCGGGATGGTCCGCGCCCTGGCCGGAGCCGCCGGAGCCGCCGGCATGGCGGCGGGGCAAATGCAGGACATGGAGGCCGAGGGCCGACTGCAACAGGTCGCCGCCCTGGAACGCATGCATTACCTGAAGACCGGCCGCCTGATCACCGCCAGCCTGCATCTGGGTTATCTGGCGGCGAACCGTCCGGATCCGGCCCTGGAACAAGCGTTATTGGGCTTCGGTGATGCCATCGGTCTGGCATTTCAGATTCAGGACGACATCCTTGATGTCACCGTGGATACCGCGCAATTGGGCAAACCCAGCGGTTCGGATGAAAAACAGGGTAAAAGCACCTTCCCCGCCCTGATCGGCCTGGAGGCCAGCCGTGAACGGGCCCAAACCCTGTGCCAGCAGGCCCGCGGGCACTTGCAGGGTCATGGTGAAGCGGCCCGCCCGTTACTGGATCTGGCCGACTATATTGTCCGCCGTGGTCACTGACCACCGCCCCCTGAAAAATGTCATGCCGGACTCGATCCGGCATCGCCTTCCACGAAGCCACTCCCCTTGCGGCGGGAGATCCCGGGTCACACAACGGTGCTTAGAGCACCGTTTGGACGCCCCGAAAGGGGAGTTCAGTGGTCTTAAGCCATGAATCTCTCTACCCCGGGATGGCGGGGTGTTTTCATCGGTCACTGACGGGGCCCCAACAACCCCGCTATAATGATGTTTTTCCGCACCGGCCTGGCGTCCACCGTCCGCCGGTAGCGGAACATCGCAGCTCCGTTCAGAGGCAGGTATGCCAAAGACCTTTACCGACATCCCGCTCACCCGCCCGGCCACGCCGCTGCTGGACAGTATCAACGCGCCGGCGGATTTACGGCGGCTGGCGCCACACCGGCTCGAGCAATTGGTGGACGAACTGCGGGCCTACCTGCTGTTCGCGGTGGGCCGCAGCGGCGGCCACTTCGGCGCCGGTCTCGGCGTGGTGGAGCTGACCGTGGCACTGCACTATCTGTTTGATACGCCCCATGATCGCCTGGTCTGGGATGTCGGCCATCAGTGCTATCCGCACAAGATCCTCACCGGCCGCCGCGAGGCGCTGACCTCCATTCGCCAGCAACACGGGCTGTCCGGCTTTCCCAAACGAAGCGAATCCCCCTATGACACCTTCGGCGTGGGCCACTCGTCCACCTCGGTCAGCGCGGCGCTGGGCATGGCCCTGGGCGCCCGTCAGGGCGATAAGGAACGGCGCACCGTGGCGGTGATCGGCGATGGCGCCATGACCGCCGGTCAGGCCTTTGAAGCCCTCAGCCACGCGGCCCACACGCGCGCCAATCTGCTGGTCATCCTCAACGACAACACCATGTCCATCGGCCACAACGTGGGCGGTCTGGCCAACTATTTCGCACGCATCTGGGCCTCCAAAACCTATATCGCGCTGCGCGAAGGCGGCAAGAAGGTGCTGTCGGCGATGCCGGCGGCCTGGGATTTCGTGCGTCGCACGGAAGAGAGCATGAAGAACATGGTGAGCCCGGACATGCTGTTCGAGGCCATCGGTTTCAACTACATCGGCCCCATCGATGGTCACGACCTGGACGAGCTCACCGCCACCCTGGAAAACATGCGCGACCTGGAAGGGCCCCAACTTCTGCACGTCTACACCACCAAGGGCAAGGGGTTCGCACCGGCGGAAGCGGATCCGGTGGGCTACCACGCACTCAACAAGATCGAGCCCAAAGCCAAGGTGGAAGTGGCCAAGCCGGCCAAACCCAAGGGGCCGAAATATCAGGACGTGTTCGGGCAATGGCTGTGCGACATGGCGGAGCGCGATCCACGCGTGGTCGGCATCACTCCAGCCATGTGCGAAGGCTCCGGCATGGTGGCGTTCCGCGACCGCTTCCCGGATCGCTACCACGACGTGGCGATCTGTGAGCAGCACGCGGTCACGCTGGGCGCCGGTCTCGCCTGTGAAGGTCAGAAGCCGGTGGTGGCGATCTATTCCACCTTCCTGCAACGGGGCTACGACCAGTTGATCCACGATGTCGCCCTGCAGGAGCTGGATGTGACCTTCGGCCTGGATCGCGCCGGCATCGTCGGTGAGGATGGCGCCACCCACGGCGGCGTTTTCGATCTGGCCTACCTGCGCACCGTGCCCAACATGGTGATCGCCGCCCCCAGCGATGAAAATGAGTGCCGGCAACTGCTCTATACCGCCTGGCTGCACCAGGGGCCGGCGGCGGTCCGTTATCCCCGTGGCACCGGCCCCGGCGCCGCCATCGAGAACACCATGACGCCGCTGCCTCTGGGCAAAAGCCGCGTACTGCGGGAAGGCAAGGGCCCGGTGGCGATTCTGTCCTTCGGCGCCCTCGGCGAAGCGGCCCGGGAAGCCGGCGAGACCCTGGACGCCACCGTTCTCGACATGCGCTGGGTCAAACCACTGGACCGCGACGCGATCCTCGCAGCCGCCGCCAGCCATACCCTGCTGGTCACGGTGGAAGATCATCAGCGTATGGGCGGCGCCGGTTCGGCGGTTAACGAACTGCTGATGGACGAAGGCGTAGTGATGCCGGTGCTGAATCTGGCGTTACCGGACGAATTCGTCCACCACGGCAAACGGGAAGCGTTGCTGGCCGACCATGGCCTGGATGCCGCCGGTGTCGAGCGCCGGATTCGGGACCGCTTGCAGCGGCTGGGCGCGGTTCTGACCCATCGGGCGTAAAGCGCGCCATTATTCGCTGGCAAGCCAGCTTCCCACAGAGAGGGCTACAGAGGCGCTGTGGGAAGCTGGCTTGCCAGCGAATGGCCAGACGCGGGCTGTTATACAACAGTCACGGCGACGGGAAACGCCGCCGCCATACGACACGAAACAACCATAGCACCGCCAGCGCCATGCCCCCGGCGATCAGATCATCGGCGACAATGCCCCAGCCTCCGGGCAAGACGTGATCCACCCAACCCACCGGCCATATCTTGAGCACGTCGAAGAAACGGAAGCAGGCCAAACCAAGCAGCCCCCAAAGCGGATGCCGGGGCACCACCGACAGCGCCAGCAGTAGCCCCCCCAGTTCGTCCCAAACGATGGCGGGCGCGTCCTCGACGCCGATCACGTCGGCCGCGAAACCACACAGAGGAATCCCCACCACCACCACGCCCCCCAGAACCATGGCATAGAGCCGCCGGGAACAGGCCGCCAAAGGCCACCAGAACAGCATGAACAATACACAGCCCATGGTTCCCGGCGCCCAGGGGGATAGCCCAGTCCCCATGCCAATGGCCAGCAAAAACAGGATGGAAGACGGCGTCACGGACCCGACCCCGCTACTCGAAGTGACGCCAGCCAACGGACTCCGCGTCGCTCACCCGCCCGTCGGGATAATGCAATCGCACTCCCGGGGTATCGGTGATCCGGCCAATGGCGCGGGCCCCTTGCGGGACGGCAATACCGGCCGGCCAGGTAAACAACAGCCCATAATCATCGCCGCCGGACAGCTGCAGCACCCAGCGGTCCTCCGCGTCCAGCGCCGCCAGCTCATCGTTCACCGGCAAATCCGCCAGCACCAGCTCCGCCCCCAGGTCGCCGCTGGCGCTCAGAATATGCCCGAGATCCTGCAGCAGGCCGTCGGACACATCGAGCGCGGCGCCGGCACGGCCGGACAGGGCCATGCCCCACTCCAGCGCGGGCCACGGACGGGCAAAATGCCGCGCGCTTTGTGAATCGCGCACACCGGCCCGCCAGTGACGCAGCCCCATCCCACCCAGCCCGGGCACGCCGGTCACCGCCAGGGTTTGCCCCGGCCGCGCCCCATCCCGACGCAATGCCCGCCCCGGCAATACCGAGCCGGTGGCTTGAATAGCGATATTCAAAGGCCCCCGGGTCACGTCGCCGCCCACCAGAGAGATGCCGGCCTGATCGGCCAGTTCGAACAGGCCGGCGCTGAAATCGCGCAACCAGTCGGGATCGGCTTCCGGCAAGGTCAGGGACAATAGAAACCAGCGGGGGGTGGCGCCCATGGCGGCAAGATCCGACAGGTTCACCGCCAGGCAGCGGTAGCCGATATCGGCGGCGGGCATATCCTCGGGAAAATGGCGGCCGGCGATACTGGTGTCCAACGTCATCACCAGTTGCTCACCGGCCGGCGGCGTCACCAGGGCGGCGTCATCGCCGGGGCCGAGGACCACGTCCTCGCCCTGGCGATGATGAAAGTAACGGCGGATGAGGGCGAACTCGTCCATGCCAGCTCCTGTTCATGAACGAAAGGTCGGGAAAGGTCCGTCAGGAAGGCGGCTGATCGTCGGGCGCGGCACCACCGGGCCGGGTTTCCGCCGCGCGTGCACGGCGGGCCAGCTTGTCCAGCACGCCATTGACGTACTTGAAGGAATCATCGGCACCGAACACCTTGGCCAGTTCGATACCTTCGTTGATCACTACCCGATAAGGCACGTCCAGACGCTCTCGCAGCTCGAAGGCGCCAATCCGCAGGATCACCTTCTCCACCTGGGACAACTCTTCCACCCGGCGATCCAGAAAGGGCCGCAGCGATTCATCCAGGTCCGAGACCCGGGCGGGCACGCCGTGGAGCAGGTCATGAAAATAGCTTCGATCGACCTTGCTCATGTCGTTCTGGGCCAGAAACTGAGCCTCGATATCACTCAGCGTGGTCCCCGCCAGTTGCCATTGATACAACGCCTGCAAGGCGTAACGCCGGGCTTTGCGGCGGGCGGCGGGGGTGGAAGACGAAGCGGGAGTGGTCATTAAAGGGCCTTGAACAGAGAAACCATTTCCAGAGCGGACAGCGCGGCTTCCGCGCCTTTGTTGCCCGCCTTGGTACCACTGCGCTCGATGGCCTGTTCGATGCTGTCCACGGTAAGGACGCCGAACGCCACCGGCACACCGGTGCTGTTTTGTACCGCGGCGATGCCTTTGGCGGCTTCACCGGCGACGTACTCGAAATGCGCGGTACCACCGCGAATCACCGCGCCGAGAGCGATGACCGCGTCGTAATCCCGCTTTTCCAGCACTTTCTTCACCGCCACCGGCAACTCCCAGGCCCCCGGCACGCGAATGATTTCAATATCAGCGCGTTCCACGCCGTGCCGCACCAGCGTGTCCACGGCGCCGGCCAGCAGCGCTTCCACCACGAAGCTGTTGAAACGCGCCACCACCAGGGCGTACCGGCCGCCCACATTACTCAAAGTGCCTTCAAAGGTTTTGATGTCTTGCATGATCCTATCCTGCTAACCCACCGCACCAGGCAACGCCAGTGCTTAAGGTGGTGTCTACTGATGGCCGGACGCTGGACGCCCGACGCCGGACGCTTTTGGGATTCAGCGTCTCGCGTCCGGCGTCCGGCGTCTATTATTCCGCGTCCACATATTCCACGATCTCCAGGCCGAAGCCGGACAGCGCATTGAACTTCATTGGCGAGCTGAGCAGGCGCATTTTGCGCACGCCCAAGGCGGTGAGGATCTGCGAACCGGTGCCGATGTTGCGGTAGGCCCGGGACTGCCCCTTCGGCTGCGTGGCGGTGCCGTCAAAAAAGGCCTCGATCCGATTCAGGGTCGGTGCCGCCGACTCGTCGTCCTGACCGAGAATGATCACCACCCCACACTCGACCCGGGACACCGCCTCCAACACCCGGTGCATGTTCCAGCCGGTACGGCCGTCGATCTTGGCGCTCATCAGGTCCCGCAGCGGGTCCACCTGATGCACCCTGACCGTCACTTCCCGGTCCTCGGTGATCTCACCTTTTACCAGCGCCACGTGCACATGGCCGTCCACGGTGTCACGGAACGCCACCAGGCGGAAGTCACCGTACCAGGTCGCCAGCGGGTGCTCACTCACCTGCTCCACGGTCTGTTCATTGAGGGCGCGGTACTGGATCAGGTCGGCGATGGTGCCGATCTTGAGGCCGTGTTCCTGGGCAAACGTCTCCAGGTCCGGGCGCCTGGCCATGGAGCCGTCTTCGTTCATCACCTCGCAGATCACACCCGCCGGTTCGCACCCCGCCATCATCGCCAGATCACAGGAGGCCTCGGTGTGACCAGCCCGGCGCAACACGCCGCCGGGCTCGGCCATCAGCGGGAAAATATGCCCGGGCTGGACAATATCGGACGCCTTGGCATCACGGGCGGCGGCGGCCTGCACGGTGCGCGCCCGGTCAGCGGCGGAAATACCGGTGGTGACGCCCTCACGCGCCTCGATGGAAACGGTGAACTTGGTGCCAAAACCACTGCCGTTGGCGCGCACCATCAGCGGCAGATCAAGTTGCTCGCAGCGCTCCTTCGACATGGGCATGCATATCAGCCCGCGCCCGTATTTGGCCATGAAGTTGATCGCCTCGGCGGTCACGTGCTCGGCCGCCATCACCAGGTCGCCTTCGTTTTCCCGGTCTTCATCGTCCATCAGGATCACCATCCGGCCCTGACGAATATCCTCGATCAGTTCTTCAACGCTATTGAGCTGCATAAAAATTCGCCTTCAAGCTGGCACGCAACACGCTAACAAGCAAAGTACGTGCGGAGCATGCCAGTATTACTTCACAAAGCCGTGTTCGGCCAGCATCGCCATGGTGATGCCGGCGGAGCCGGGCTCCGCCGCCCGTTCGCCGAGCAGCAACCGCTCCAGGTAACGGGCAATGATATCAACTTCCAGATTCACTGGCGTGCCCGCTTTCCAGTCCTGAATGGTGGTCACGTCCTGGGTGTGGGGAATGATGTTGAGAGAGAACACCCGGCCATCCACCTCATTCACGGTGAGGCTGATGCCATCCACGGTGATCGAGCCTTTCTTGGCAATATAACGGGCCAGCTCCGCCGGCGCTTCGATGTCGATACGTACGGACCGGGCATCGGGGGTCAGGGATACCACTTTACCCAGGCCGTCCACATGACCGCTGACCAAATGGCCACCCATGCGCGTGGACGGCGTCATCGCCTTCTCCAGATTGACCCGGCTGCCCGCCTTGAGCTGTTTCAGCGAAGTCAGCGCCAGGGTTTCACCGGAGACGTCGGCGGCAAAGGTGTCGCCGCCAGCCAGTTCGGTCACGGTCAGACACACGCCATTGACGGCGATGGAGTCGCCCAGCCGCACATCGGCGAAATCCAGGTTGGCGCTCTGGATGCGCAGGGTCACGTCACCGTTGCTGGGAATCAGGGCGTCGATATGGCCCTGGGCCTCGATAATGCCTGTAAACATGGTGGTACCTCTGAATGATCCGGGCGGACAGGGACGGACCGCCGCGAAGGCGTAGAGCCCCTAAACAGGCTCTCAGGCGCGGCAAATGATAAACGTCCAGGGGGCTGGAGCCAAATCCGGCGCGTTCAGGGCCGTCCGGGGTAGCCCTCGGGATAGCAGGGCAAATCATCATTGATCGACCACCAATCGGCCTTGGAGGCGGTGAAAGCGTGCCAGGCCGGGCGCACGTCCAAAGGCTCGTTGATCAGACCGGCACGGATCCGCACCACCTCCGGCAGATCGGCCCGGCGGCTGAACAGCGGCGAACCACAGTGACCGCAGAACACCCGCTCCTTGCCCGGTGTGGACTCGAAGCCCTTGAGCAAGTCCTCACCGGCATCCAGGTGGAAAGCATCGGTGGGGACCGGAATATTGGTGGCGAAGGGCGTGCCCTGGGCATGCCGGCATTGGGAGCAATGACAGACCTGCACCGGCGCCAGTTCGCCTTCGATCCGGAACCGGACACCGCCGCATAAACATTGTCCTGTGTACATTACCGCTCCTCTCCCGGTGATCGCCCCTGATGCTGCTCATCATACCGCCCTCGCCAGAGCTGACCACGGTCCATACACCACCGCGGCCTCACCAATTTTGACGGCTCCGACATTTGAACGCTGAACCCATAACCGTGGCCAGTTTATTGGTTTGGAGATAGGAATTCGCGCTGCATTCGCGAGCATGCCCGCTTCCCACGGAAAAAGCCACGAAGCCGCCGTGGGAAGCTGGCTTGCCAACGAATGAGCGTGTGGCGTGTCGGCGGCCTGTTACACAACGGTGGGATCGCACTAATCCACGGACCACGCCCCGGTCTGTTCCCATTGATCAGGCGCAAGCCGGCACCGGTTCCCGGCTTTGCTGTAGCTCATCCACCAGGCTTTCCACCCGGGACAACGCATCGGCGATGGACGCTTCCAGGCGCTCGCCGCCCTCCTCCTGGTGCTCAATGGCGATCTCGTGGAAACGTTCGATGCCAATGAATTCCAGCGCGGTGCGAATGCTCGCTTCCAGATGATTCACATGTGCCAGCGGTCCACCGGGATTCATGCCGAACCCGCCCCGCGAGGACAGAATCACCGTATGGCGGGGCAGGTCGGCAAGCAGCGGCGTGAACGGGTCTTCCGGATTGGACGGGTCAAAATCCACGGTACGCCCGACCCGCACAATATTGTCGATCCAGGCCTTGAAGGCGGCGGGATAGCTGAAGTTATACATGGGCACCCCCAGCACCAGAATGTCCGCATCCAGTACTTCCTGAACCAGGGCATCGCTTTCCGCCAGCACCTCCCTCATCCAGGGTTGATGACGCTCCGGGGCGGTAAACGCGGCCTGGATCCACTCCACCGTGGTCAGTGCCGGCGGGCGGGCGCCAATATCCCGGCGCACCACCGTGTCCCCAGGCCGTCGGCGGCGCCACTGAGTGACAAAATGATCGGTGAGACGGCGGGTATGGGAGCCGTGCTCGTCGGTTCCCGCACGGCCGGGACGAGGGCTGGCATCGATATGCAATAACGTAGTCATGGCTCTGCTCCTTGATGAATGAGACCAGTTCAATCATTGTTGACTCGAAACCCATGAAATCAGAGGCACGAAAGAGCGACAAACGACGTTTTTTTGTCGCTTCCGGAAAATAAAATTCATCCATTGAGGCATCACTGATGAGCGCCCGGCACCTACCCCCTCTGTCCGCCCTGCGCGCCTTCGAAGCGACGGCACGCCTGCGCAGCGCCAAAAAAGCCGCCGAGGAGCTGTCGGTAACGCCCACGGCGATCAGCCATCAGTTGCGGCAGTTGGAAGAACACCTGGGCGTCCCTCTGTTCATACGCCGCCCACGGCAACTGACTCTCACCGCCCAGGGGCAGGCGCTGCGAGCGGTATGCACCGACGCCTTCGACGCCATCGATGACGTGGCGTCACGACTGAGACAGACACCCCAGCGACAAAGCGTCACCCTGTCCACCATTCCGTCGGTGGCGGCGCGCTGGCTGCTGCCCAATGTCTGTTATCTGAGAGAAGAACAACCCGACCTGAATCTGAGCCTTCAAGTGACTTATGACGTACTGCCACTGGACGGCATCGCCGCCGACATGGCAATCCGCTATGGCGATGGCCGATGGCCCGGACTGGAGTCGGAAAAGCTGTTTGATAATGTCTTCGTGCCCGCCTGCAGTCCGGTGCTGAACATCCGCGACCATGACGACCTGCGCCATCACACCCTGCTGCACTACCAGCCCTCCACCAACTCCGGAGCGCTACTGGGCTGGCCCGCCTGGCAAAAACGGGCCCGGGTCGAGGGTCTGGATATTGATGCCGGTCTGGCGCTCTCGGACGACACCCACATCGTCAGCGCGGCCCTGGACGGTCAGGGTATAGCGCTGATGAGCCGGGAGTTGATTCGGGATGAATTGCGCAGCGGCCGCCTGGTGCAACCGTTTGGACCGGAACTGCTGGCGCAGCCATTCCACCTGGTCTATCCAAAGGAACGGCTACGGGAGCAGGGTATCGCCGCGGTGCGGGACTGGGTGATGGGACTGGTCAGATGACCACCGGATAAGAGCGAATCGCGGCCCCCGGCACTACCTCGGTAACAGACGAATACGATAATCGTGACTGACGGAGGACGGCTGGGTTCCCGTTGCGCGTTCGTAATCCGGATGAACTCTCAGATAGTACAATCCGGTTTCCCCCGCGACGATATCATGACGAATCCCCTCGCAGTTTCGGGCTCCCGGGCTCGATGCCACCGTTTCATAGCCCTGCCCACTGACCTTCGCCAACAGTATTTCCATGCCCCATGCCGGCGGCAACACCTCATCGCCACAGAGGAAATTATCCACCACCAGGGTTTTGTCCCCCACGCCGACATAAAAGAAGTAGTGCGAGAAGCTGTTTTCCGTGGCATATGCCGAGTGTGTCAACGGCGGTGTACTGCCGCCATCACGGATTCCCGCTCTGCCATGGTGAGGCACACGATCCGGGGCAATCACCATCGGTTGCTGCGGGTGCCCGTCTCCCAGGCGCTCCACATAAACACGTACTTGACGCGCTTCGCCCCCGGTTCGGATGCGAAAATACATCCGACTGCCTTGTCTTCTGGCCGAGGTCGCCACCGAGCAATTGCCGTGGTTTTGACACTGCTCATAAAGACTGGCATTGCCATTACCGGCGGAAACGCTCTCCAGATAGACAGGCGCATCATTCGGAACGGGATCGGACTGCTGCACGACAACCCGATAACTGGCGTCCGTCGGCGCATCCAGATAGAGCCCGGCTTGCCCATACTCGCCGCCGACCATCAACGACTGCCCGTCGCCACCAAGACACAGGCGCCGGTTATGCTCCGAATGACTTCCGTCCGGCCCCGGCGAGCAACTGGGCGCGTACCCTGCCAACAGGCTCTGAACACCGCCCAAATAAGGCGGAAACGCCTCCCCCGAGGCGTGCGGGTATTGCCCCGACAGATGTCCCTGGAGATGGGTCAGAAGCGCGCTCTCGTCATTATGCTCCGCTATTAGTTCGGCATAGCCCGTCCACATGGTCCGCCAGAACGCGCGGGCCTCTTCATTCTCGGCGCCACCGGCGGCAAAGCCTTCCCGCGCCGCCGCCAGCCCTTCCATTCCCCCCTGTGCCATTGCCGACAGAATCATCGGCAAAAGGCCGATTTCCTGATAGTAGGCCACATCCAGCGTCTCGCCGACGATAAACCCTTTCAGCATGTCCAGTGCCCCCGGCGGCATGCGCAGCCCCGTCAGCGCGTGGTATTCCAACAGGGTGCTTTGCAGCGCCGCCGGATAATCGTCATCGTGCTCCGCCAAAGCCGCTTGCAAGCGCGCGCTGATCAAATCCGTGAGCGGATTAATGTTGCCCTTGCCGTCCGCCACGTTCACCACCGCTCTCAGCGTTATCGGCTCCGAACTGAACTGGCCGTTACGCTCGTCGAACCAATAGCCTTGAACTTTCAGCAATGCCGGGCCGCTCAGCCCGGTCGCCGCAAACGCATAGCGGCCTTGGTCGTCCACCGTGGTTTCCAGAACTCGCGCACCTTCATCCACGGCCCCCAGAATCAATGGCACCAGCGTTACCTTGGATCCCGCCTGAAAAGGCCCTTTTTGCACCACTCCCGCCAACGGCCCACCCTCCGGCGGGGACGGCTCTTCCGGGGGATTGTCCTGCTCGGGATCTTCCAACGGAGGCTCGTCATGATCCGGTAAAGCGCCTGACGAAGCCGGCCCGCTGGATGATGAACCGCCACAAGCGACCAATAACATCAACACTGGCAACATGGCCCAAATACGCAATGTCATTATTTTCCCCTCCCAGGACCGCCCGCGGCTTGCCCCACTCACCCGGGTATTGGGAGCATGGAGCAAGAACCAGCAGGCGTATCCGGCTTGTTATACCAAGGTGGTTGAATTAGAAGCCCGTGACCGGACGCTGCTCGCCGGTGGGGTCGTCAATGACTTTGCGCAAGGAACCCTGCTCACGGGTGTTGGCGTAATACACCTCGGTGGTGTCGTCATCCCGCTGTACCTGAATCAGGCGGTGCGGGCCAGGGGCCAGACCGTACATGGAAGCGGAATAGCAAACGCCGGCTTCACACTGGCCGTTATGCTGGCCCAGCACCACATATCCCGCCTTGGGATCGGCGGCGCTGACGGCGGCGATTTCCCTGTCATTGGTTTCCAGAAACACCTCGCTCAGCTCTGTCATATTGCTGATGGCGTCGCCGTTACCGCTGAGAGAAGCACCGATCCAGCGGGCGTCCTCGATCACCACGGCATCACTGCCGTCAATCTTTCTGGCCACCGCGTCATCACGACCGGTGATGTGCGCACGGGTATAGAAGATCCAACCGTCGCGGCTGCCAAGCACCTCGCTCTGGATACTGCCGCTCCAGTCCGCCTCGGTGGTATCCAGCACTTTTCGATCACCGCCCTGGCTGTTCCAGCTCACCACGCCATTGCCAGCCGAAGCCACCACCCGCCCTTCATCAGCAATGATAAAACCAAGCTCCCAGCCAAGCGGTTGTTCCTGTTCGGACAACACGGACCAACCCTCGCCTTCCACCCGGTAGATATCTTGTGGGGTCATACCGAAAAGTTCAGCGATACCGAAATACAGCACGCCGCCCTCCCGGGCCAGATGCCGTTCCTGAGGCACTACCGCCCCTCCGGCAATGCCCTCGGGGAAAACCAGAGGTTCATTGCTTTCATCCAGAACCTGAACCAATTTTTCAAATGGCTGAGTGGCGTCGTAACGCCATAAAGTGCCGCCTTCGGAAAGACAAGGGCGCCCGGCAATACCCGTATCAATAACCGTATCAATGATCAGATATTGGGAGCCATCGTTCAGCGGACCACCCAGCGGAACCGCTCTTTTTGCTTCCCTGCCGCCTGGCAGCAGGTTTGTATTGGAAATACTGTTACCGCCTTCGGGGTACATATGATCCATGGCCAGCCGATAGCCCCCATCACATTGAGTGCCGCCATAGTCACTGAGAACAAGATAGGTCTGTCTGTTCAGTGAATCATTTGCACCAAAGGCATCAATATCAACAACATGATGGACCGTTCCTCCGCCACTTGACCCTGGCGCATCGCCAGGCCCAAAGGTCATCCGCACGCGCTTTTCATTACCTGGCAAGCCATACACCACCGCCGCATCGCCCGAGTCCGAGTAATTCTGGCGAAGCAGGGTGCCGGCGCCGGTCACCGCCGCGCCGAGATAGGTTTCCGACGACACCCGAACCGGATCGGGTGCCCCCACCTCCGTGCCCACCCGGGCAAAGCCCTCGGAGGTTTCGCTGCCGTTCATGCGGTTATGCAGAAACAGCACGTCCGCCACACGGTAATCGCTGACGCTACCATCGCTCGCATCAATGTTGGCTTCATGGAGCGGCACATAGTGGCTTCGCCCCATATCATCACCCTGCGCGGAATCCCGGGTATCCAGCGGCAGCGCTGTCGGCATCTCGGGGTTGGCCGGATCCAGGGCGTAAAGCACCGAACGATACATGGTTTGGCCAGTGCCCGGGCTCTCTCCGGTCTCGTAAGAGTGGCTGAAGTACAATAGATCCTGATTGTCGGCATCACCGGTCAGGCCGGACAGTGTTCCGGCCCCACCATCAGAGCCATCACCGGGATCATCACCTCCTGAAACATTCCCGCCACCAGCCGAACCGCCACCTCCGCCGCCACAGGCGGCAATGGCAATACCCAGCGCCAATACGGCCGCACCCTTCCATACTTTTCCGTCATTATTCATAGCTTTATTCCTTATACTCCCCTGTTGATATGAACCCGGCCTTTTTCCATCGGACGATTTCCAGTTTTCTCGTGGCGACCGCCCCAGGCGGGACTACCGAAACGCCTCTCACTCCTGCTCATCCCCCGGCCGTAGACGCACATCAAAGAACAGATCCAGCGTCAGCGAATCGCCGCCGGAGGCGTCTTTGCCGATGCCTTCCAAACGCTCCAGGGAGCCCTGGTAGCGCCCTTTGAGCACTACCGTGTCCTCTCCACTTTTCAGATGCTCAAGAGTGAGCTTTCCGCCGCCTTGATTGCTATACACCGGAAAAAGACTGTTTTCGGGAAAGTAGGACACTTCCGGAGTGCCAATAAGGCGGCCGTTCATCGCGGTGAAGGAAAGCGCCACGGATTCCGCTATCGCGAACTTTTCCTCCGCATGGCCCTGCACCTGGTACACCACCACCCCGGGCGCAACATTTGAAAAGCGGGCAGTGGATGTTTGACCGTCACGCAATACATGCCAGGAGCGGGACTCTCCGCCCAGTTCTCCCTCCAGAGTATCAGCGCCCGCCGACTCAGCTTTCGCCGTGAGAAATACGACCAAGACCGCGCCCTGAATCGTACACATCAACAGATCAGTCCCTTTCTGTTTCATCAAACCTCTCCCTTAATGCCACTCTCACCACAAGAGGAAGGGACGGTGCCAAGGACGTCCTGCCCTTCATGGTCATCGGTCATGGCAGCATAGAGAGACACCGCCGCAAGCCCAATCCCACAAACGGGTACCCTCAAAGGGGGGATGGGCGGGCAACGGGGCCGCCGATACGGTTCCCGATCGATGTGAATGAATGGAGTGCGATGTGGTATATGTGTTCGGGTAACCGGGGAGAGGGGAAAACCAATGAAAACGGCGCTCATTGTTGAAGATCACCGGGAAAGCAGGGAATGGCTCACGGAGCTGCTTCGGCAGGCATTCCCCGGTATATCCGTGGTAACGGCGGATACGCTATCCAATGCCAGCGCGAAGGCCAGCAAGGAGAATTTCAACCTGGCCGTGGTTGATATCAGCCTGCCCGACGGTAGCGGCGTGGATCTGGTAACCGAGTTGCAGGCCACGGCACCGGACACCTATATCGTCATGGCAACGATCTATGATGACGACAATCATCTTTTCTCCGCTCTGCAAGCCGGAGCCCTCGGCTATATCCTGAAAGACCAGCCTCGAACCCGCTTACTGGCTCAACTGCAAGGTATCGCCCGTGGGGAACCGCCCCTTTCTCCCAGCGTGGCCCGCCGAATTCTCCGCCACTTCCGGCGCACCTCCCTGCCCGAGGAGGTCCCCGATCTGACCCAGAGAGAAACGGATGTACTGCGTTTACTCGCCAGAGGCTTTACTCGCGGAGAAATCTCAGAAGCGTTGGATATCACCGCCAATACCGTGGCCAGCTATACCAAGACTATTTATCGGAAGCTGGGCGTTTCCGGCCGTGCCGAAGCCGCGCTGCAGGCGGTACGACTGGGGGTCATCAACAATGACCTCTGACACGTCACGATGGAGGCTTGCCCCCCTTCAGACGCTTTTAATAGCCAGTTTCCTTCTCCTCGCAACCATAGCACTTGCCGCCTGGCTGACCACACGCGGGCCTTGGCTTGGCGTGAAGCTGATACCCGCTGACACTGAAGGACTACAGGTAACGAAGGTCGATCAACGGGGCCCCTTGGCTGGACGGCTGCATCCCGGCGACCACATACGCGCTCTGATCATTCACGGCCGCCCGTTTTCGCTAAAAGGTTATGATCACCATCTCCAACCCCACGCCGAGCCCACCTTCCAGCACTACAACATCTATCTCGACGTGGAAAACCAGATAGCACAAGCCCTCCGCGCACCCACCGTGACATTGATAGTCAACAACGACCAGCCTCTGACGTTCGAGCCCGCGCTTCATCGCCCACTGTCGTCCCTTCCGTGGACGTTCTGGTTGCTACATACCTATGGCTTGATTGCTTTTCTGGTCGGCCTTTCAGTATGGGTTTTTTTACCCGCCAACTGGCCCCCTCGCCTGCTCGCCATTTCCGGCTCAGGCATGTTCCTGGCCACTTGGCAACATAGCTTGTGGGAAGTCCGCGAACTCGCCTTGCCCGCATGGCAATTCGATGCCTTGATGAGACTGAACCATATTGGCGTTCACCTTCTTCTTGTTGCCTTTCTTGTGCTGTTGATCATCTACCCAAAGCCCTTGAAACATGCTTCGAAGCTCATTTTCCTTATCACCACCGCGGTCGTGCTCCAGCAAATCAACGAAAATACCCAGATGCTGGATCTTCCTCTACACAGCTTCTATTTGCCTCTGGTGCTCTACTATCCCCTTGGCATAACTCTCGTTGTATCCCAGTGGCGACGCGCCAGGAACAATCCGCTGGACCGTGCCGCGCTGCGCTGGGTTTTCCTTTCGATCCTTATCGCCATGGGGGCAGGGTTGGTGGTGTATTTCCTGCCCGTGGCCTTCAAGGTAAGCCCCATCGCCAACCCCGCCACTATGGTAGGACTGGTGGTCACCTTATACCTGGGTTTCGCACTGGGCATTCTCCGTTACCGGTTATTCCAGTTGGAGCGATGGTGGTTTACCGCCTGGGCCTGGTTTCTCGGTGGTCTCACCGTGGTTCTGGTGGATGTCCTGGTGATTTCCGCCTTCGGCCTGAATCATGCCCATGCACTTGCCTTCTCCGTCATCGCGGTGGGCTGGGTTTATTTCCCCGTTCGGCAGTGGCTGTGGCGGCGGCTGGCCGCTTCCTCGGAAGTAAACATGGAGCGTCATCTTCCGGACTTCGTCGAAGCCCTATACAGCAATCCCGATGATCGCGCCTTCCCGCTTTGGCAGGAGCTACTCCGGAAAGTATTCCAGCCCCTTTCTCTCGACCGGATCGACGAAACCATTGAAAAGGCACGCCTTGCCAGAAATGGTTCCCGGCTTCTCCTTCCCTCGCCAGGTACGCCTTCAGGTGGGCTCTGTCTGCTCTATGGGCAAGGAGGCCGCCGACTCTTCGGCAAGCGGGATACCGAGATCGCTCAAGCGCTGGTTTCAACCGCGAAGCGGATCAACAATGTAAGGCAAGCACGCGAAGCCGGCGCCATCCAGGAGCGCCAAAGGATCATGAGGGATTTACATGATGATGTTGGTGGCCGTCTTCTTACCCTGATACACACCGCCCCCAACGAACATAACGAAGAGTTGGCGCGCAACGCCCTAACCGCCTTGAGAGAGGCGATTCACGCTCTGGATCACAGGCACTGCTATGATCTTCAGGCGCTACTCGAGGACTGGTACGGAGACCTTCGGGAGCGACTGGGGCCGCGCTTCGACCTCAACTGGTCAATATCAGGCGATATGGATAAAACCTCCCTGCCCCCGCGTCACTACATAAACCTGCGGCGTATCCTGGACGAATCGGTCACCAACGCGCTCAAACATGGCGTGCCAAACACGCTGACCTTTAATGCTCAGTTGGACCAGCAGGGAGAGCTCTGTTTACTGCTGCGCAATGAAGTGAACCGCTTTCCTTGCTCTGAATGGAGCGACGGCCTACCCGGCCGTGGACTCAGCAACATGCGCACACGTATTGAAGAGATCAGTGGAGAACTGTCACTTTATTGTGTACCTGGGAGTCCACGGCAGTTTTGCATGGAAGCACGCATTCCCCTACCAAAGGCCGACGCGGGGTACTTCATTACCGCCAAGTGAACCAGCCTTTCTATCCCTTGCCGGCTTTTCGAGGCGCCTGAATCCCCAGCGTCCCCCTATTTCGGGCGCCGATCAAACACATGCTTGGCCTTGCCTTCGGAACGCGCCAGCGAGCCGGTATCGGCCACCTCCACCTTGGTGCTGATACCGATGTGGGTTTTCACCCGCTGCTGCAGCGCCCTGGCCACATCCGCCGATGCGGCGGAGGACTCTGGCTTGCGCTCGACCCGCACCGTCACGCAGTCCAGATTGCCATCCTTCTCCACATGGATTTCATAGTGCGGAGCCAGATCCTCGATCTTGAGAATCTGTTCCTCCACCTGGGTGGGGAAAACATTCACGCCACGGATAATCAGCATGTCGTCGCTGCGGCCGGTGATCTTGTCGATGCGACGCATGGGACGAGCCTGACCGGGCAGAAGCCGGGTCAGGTCGCGGGTCCGGTAACGAACGATCGGCAGCGCTTCCTTGGTCAAGGAGGTGAAAACCAACTCGCCGTACTCGCCATCGGGCACCACTTCACCGGTTTCCGGGTTGATGATTTCCGGATAGAAGTGGTCTTCCCAGATGGTCGGGCCGTCCTTGGTTTCGATGCACTCCATACCCACGCCCGGCCCCATCACTTCGGACAGGCCGTAGATATCCAGTGCACTGATACCGAGACGGCTTTCCAGCTCCTCGCGCATGGTCTGGGTCCACGGCTCGGCGCCGAAGATACCCAGTCGCAGGCTGGACTCGCGCGGGTCCATGCCCTGCCGCTCCATTTCGTCGGCGATGTTGAGCATGTAGGACGGTGTCACCATGATGATGTCCGGCTCGAAGTCGCGGATCAGCTGAACCTGCTTCTCGGTCTGGCCACCGGACATGGGAATCACCGTGCAACCGAGTCGCTCGGCGCCGTAATGGGCGCCCAACCCACCGGTGAAGAGACCGTAACCGTAGGCCACGTGGACCTTGTCGCCGGCATGGCCACCGGCGGCACGGATGGAGCGCGCCATGACGTCGGCCCAGTTATTGATGTCGTTCCGGGTGTAGGCCACCACCGTGGGTTTCCCGGTGGTGCCACTGGAAGCGTGCACCCGCACCACTTCCCGCATGGGCGTGGCGAGCATGCCGAACGGATAGTTGTCGCGCAGATCCGCTTTGGTGGTGAAGGGAAAATGGCGCAGATCGTCCAGCGATTTCAGATCATAAGGATGAACACCGGCGTCATCGAACGCTTTGCGGTAGAACGCCACATTGTTGTAGGCGTGCGTGAGACTCCAACGAAGACGCTCCACTTGCAACTGCTTGAGCTCATCCACGCTGACCCGCTCCACCGGATCGAAACGATTCTCCAGGTTGAATGGCATGTTCATGCTCCGCCTCTCGTTATTCTGTCTTTAGGTCTGTCTGCGTTGCTTTTTGTTCGCTTAAAGCCGCTCGATCACCACGGCAATGCCTTGTCCCACGCCGATACACATGGTGCACAGCGCATAGCGGCCCTGACGCCGCTCCAGCTCGCACAAAGCGGTGGTGATAAGACGGGCACCGCTCATGCCCAGCGGGTGTCCCAGCGCGATGGCGCCGCCGTTAGGGTTCAGGTGTTCGGCGTCATCCGGCAAACCCAGCTCCCGCAGCACCGCCAGGGACTGGGATGCAAAGGCTTCGTTCAGTTCGATGACGTCCATATCCACCAGATTCAGACCGGTCCGCGCCAACACCTTGCGAGTGGCCGGTGCCGGACCGATACCCATGATGCGCGGCTCAACACCGGCGGTGGCCATTCCCACCACCCGGGCGCGGGGCTTCAGATTCCAGCGACTCGCCGCCGCTTCGCTGCCCAGCAGCACCGCGCAAGCGCCGTCATTGACGCCGGAGGCATTACCGGCGGTGACCGTGCCGCCCTCCTTGCGGAAGGGTGTGCCCAGTTTCGCCAGCGCTTCCGCCGTGGTATCCGGTCGCGGGTGCTCATCTTCGCCGACGATCAGAGGATCGGCTTTTCGGCGCGGCACACTCACCGGCACGATCTCAACGTCGAACACACCAGCGGTCATGGCACGGCCTGCTCTCTGCTGACTGCGCAATGCAAAAGCGTCCTGGTCCTCACGGCCGATTTTGAATTGCTCCGCCACGTTCTCCGCGGTTTCCGGCATCGAATCGATACCGTATTGCTGTTTCATCAGTGAATTGACAAAGCGCCAGCCGATGGTGGTGTCGAATATTTCCGCCTTGCGGGAGAACGGCTGCTCGGCCTTGCCCATCACGAACGGCGCCCGGGACATGGATTCCACTCCGCCCGCCAGCATCAGACTGCCCTCGCCACAACGCAGAGCACGAGCGGCAGTGCCCACCGCGTCCATGCCGGAACCGCAAAGACGGTTCAGCGTCACACCGGGCACACTCACCGGCAAGCCGGCCAACAGCGCGCTCATCCTCGCCACGTTACGGTTGTCCTCGCCGGCCTGGTTGGCGCAGCCATAGAACACATCATCCAGCTGTGACCAATCCAGATGCGGATGGCGCGCCATCAACGCCTTCATGGGCACCGCGCCAAGGTCATCGGCGCGCACCGTCGCCAAAGCGCCGCCGAAGCGTCCCACCGGGGTGCGCACGGCATCAAAAATCAGCGCTTCATTCATGCCTGGCTCTCCTCATCGTGAATCACCGGCCCGCGAACGCGATAGGATTTGCCGCGAAACAGGGCCACCAACTGGCCATCACCGCCGGTGACACGTACATCGTAAACACCGGTTCGCCCTTTACGGGTCAGTTCCCGCGCTTCCGCGGTGAGCACATCACCGGGTAATCCCGGCGACACATACTCGATGGAACAGCCGGCAGCGACGGTGGCTTCGTTATAGGTGTTACAAGCAAAGGCGAAAGCGGAATCCGCCAGCGCAAAAATAAAACCGCCGTGACAGGAGCCGTGCCCCTGAATCATGTCGTCACGTATTGGCATGCACAGGATCGCGCATCCCGGCGCAACGGTTTCCAGCGTCATGCCCAGTTCGCGGGTCGCGGTGTCCCTCGCGTACATGGATTCAGCACAACGTCTGGCCAAAGCAACACCGTCCAGCGCCGTCGTGGCGGTATTCGGGTCAGCCATGCAAATCTCCAAATCGGATGGGCAGCCTTAACGACCCTGGAACTCGGGTGCGCGCTTTTCCATGAACGCGGCGACGCCTTCCCGATAGTCTCCGGTGCGGCCCGCATCACGCTGCAAGTCCCGCTCCACGTCGAGCTGTGTATCGAGATCGTTGTCAAAGCTTTGATTCAAAGCCTGCTTGATCAGGGCAAGACCACGGGTCGGCTGAGTGGCCAGATGGCGAGCGAGGTCGGTGGCGGTGGCGCGCAACGCATCATCGTCCACGCATCGCCAGATCAGACCCCAGGCGGCCGCTTGCTCGGCGGTCAATTTGTCACCCAGCATGGACAGCCCCTTGGCGCGGGCCATCCCCACAAGGCGCGGCAGTTGCCAAGTGCCACCGGAGTCCGGCACCAGACCGATTTTGCAGAACGCTTGAGTGAAACTGGCGGAGCGGGCGGCGATGACCAGATCGCAGGCCAGGGCGATATTGGCGCCGGCACCGGCGGCGACACCGTTGACCGCCGCGATCACCGGCATCGGCAAACGCTGCAGGGTACGAATCAGCGGGTTGTACCAGGTTTCGATGGAAGAGCCCAGATCGGGCGCTTCGGCGCCGGGCGCCACGCTCCGGTCGGAAAGATCCTGGCCGGCGCAAAAACCACGGCCGTTCCCGGTGATCAGCAGGGCCCGCACGGTTTGATCCTGCTCCACCATGGACAGGGCTTCCCGTACTTCCCGGTGCATCTGCTCATTGAAACTGTTCAGACGTTCCGGACGATTCAGCGCCAGGGTAGCGACGCTGTCCTCCAGACGAAACTCAATGGTGGCGAACTCCATAATCCGGTCCTGCCCTTTTCTTGGTATCGATGATCAGACCTGCCAGGCAGTGGCCCGCCGCGCAGTTCCGACGCCAAACTATGGTCGGAAAGCATAGCCCAGACATGACACAAGTCAACACAGAGATTCTATATTTATGTATCGAATTAGAAGAATAGAACAAGAAGAAAATCCGGAATAAGGAACTTTTTTCCTTTAATTTCATCAGGATAAGCCTGATAAACAGGCCATTCCCTTTATGTTACCAAAGCTCCCAAAAGGCAATTAAATAAGGAATCACCGGGCAAACTACGAAGCCGCTGCAGGAAGAGACCCGAGCGGTGCTCCGCTTGGCCGCGATGCCCCTGGGCCGTTGGCTATTCGCTTGCCAGCAAGCTTCCCACAGCGGCTTCGTAGCATGATCCGTGGGAGCCAGCCTGCTGGCGAATGGCGCGCCAGAGCTTGCAAGGCACCATAGAAGCTCCCACAGCAGCTTTGTCAATCCAGTCCGCCAAAGCGCAGATAGAAACCATCCCCCGGCTCCGGCAAGGGGCCTTCCGCGGTTTCCGTGCGCTCGCTCATCCAGGCTTCCGCGCCACGATAGGTCAGTCGATACAGGTTGCGGCAAAGCTGGCGCGCGGCGCGGCCTTCCCAGTCCGACGGCAACAGTTCCTCCGGCAACAACGGATCGCGCAACAGCAGTTTGCGATATTCGTGAATCAACAACGTACGCGCCAGAAAACACTCCATCGGCGGCGGCGTCTCCAGCTTGCTCATTTCCTGCCAGAGCGGACGGAACTGGTCGAGAAACTCCCGATACCCCTCCGAGAGCTGCTCCAGATTCCAGGCGTCCCTCACCTGCAAACGCAACGGCCGTGATGCAAAGCTGTCCTGGGCCCGGGTCTCGAATATGATCGTGTCTTCCAGCGCGTTCTGCTCCTGCAGCGTCGCGTTCAACTCGGCCCGGTCCACCATCGGATGAGCCACCATACCCGGCGTCAGCCCGCCGAACCCCATCCATTCCAGTTCCTGGCGCACATCACGGCGGGCCTCCGGATCCAGTTGATTGAGAATGACCAGGGTCCAGGCACCGTCCCAGGTGGGCCGCACGCCGGAATAGACGCGCTTGAAAGCCTTCTCGAAACGGCGACGGCCAGCGGCGGTGAGTCCGTAGTAGCTGCGGCGCCCTACTTTCTCCGCGATAAGCCAGCCTTCCCGGGTCAGCCGGAACACCGAGGTGCGCACCAGACGCTGATTGATGCCCATGGGTTCCAGCAGATCGATCAGGCTGCCCAACCACACCGCGCCGCCTCTGGGCACGATGGCGTCACCGAACAGGGTGATGATCAGGGAACCGGTACGCAGCGGCCGGCGCTGCTGAAAACGTTCGATCAAGCGTTCCAATTGCTCGCATTGCAAATCCACTGGGTGATCTTCCTATCTCCGGGCCCTTTCCGGGGGCATTCAAATCAGCGTGATACCGGCCTTTTCGGCGGCGCGACATGCTACCAAAGCCTCCTGTCCGGAGACATAAAAGGCCAATGAATAGCACCATAAAACAGCGGCTTGGACCAATATAGCAACTTTTATGACACATTAAATTTGATCTTGACTTAAAATTCGTATCGCTTTATACCTGAAAAAACATGGACGCTAATGGGACGTCCCGCGCCACCGGAGCCCGGTCAGGCGCATAAAAACAAAGCCCCTCCGGGGCATACGCAGATAGGTGTGATAATGAAAACAAAGCTGAAAACCCTGGCGGTGGGCGCCGTGGCGGCGCTGGGTCTGACCTCCCTGTCCCCGGTCGTGAAGGCGGAAGACCCGATTCGCATCGGTTCATTCCTCTCCGTTACCGGCCCGGCCGCGTTTCTCGGCGACCCGGAACTGAAAACCCTGGAACTGTATGTAGACCAACTGAACGAAAACGGCGGCCTGCTGGGCCGCGAGGTTCAATTGGTTCACTACGACGATTCCGGAGACGCGTCCAAAGCCCGGACCTTCGTTACCCGCCTGCTGCGGCAGGACAAGGTCGATCTCATCATCGGCGGCAGTACCACCGGTGCCACCATGGCGGCGGTGCCAGTGATTGAACAGGCCCGTGTGCCTTTCATTTCCCTGGCCGGCGCGGAAACCATCTCCACCCCGGTGAAGAAATGGGTGTTCAAGATGCCGCAATCCGATCGCCAGGCCGCCCGGCGCGTACTCACCGACATGAAGGAACGAGGTCTCACCCATATCGGCCTGATTTCCGGTACCGGCGGCTTCGGCGCTTCCGGCCGTAACGTGACCCTGGAAGAAGCCAAGGCCATGGGGATCGAAGTGGTCGCCGACGAGACCTATAACCCAAAAGACACCGACGTCACCGCCCAGCTCACCCGTATCCGCAATACCGAGGGCGTCCAGGCGGTGCTCAACTTCGACTTCGGCCAGGGCCCGGCCATCGTCACCAAGAACTACAAGCAACTGGGCATCGAACTGCCGTTTTACCAATCCCATGGCGTCGCTTCCGACAGCTTCCTGAAACTGGCCGGCGACGCCGCCAATGGCCTGCGCCTGCCCGCCACCGCCTTGTTGGTGGCCGACACCATCCCTGATAACGATCCCCAACACGGCGTTGTCACCGGCTACAAACAGGCTTACGAGGACCGCTACAACAGTTCGGTGTCAACCTTTGGCGGCTACGCTTACGACGGCTTCCAGTTGGCGGTGCAAGCCATCAAACAGGCAGGCTCCACTGATCCGGCGAAAGTGCGTGACGCTCTGGAAAACATTCAGGGTTACGCAGGCGTCACCGGCACCTACCACCTGAGTCCCGAGGATCACATGGGGCTTTCCTACGATTCCTTCCGCATTCTCGAGGTGAAGGACGGCCACTGGGCTCTGGTGGAATGATCCGCCATCCGGGCGCCCCGGACGGCGCCCGGGCACTTGCTCACCGCTATCTTTCCGGGCAGGACCGAACATGTTCAGCGAGTTTTTCCAATTCACGTTCTCGGGGATCACCCTGGGCGCCATCTATGCCTTGGTGGCACTGGGTTTCACCCTGATCTACAACGCCAGCCATGTAATCAATTTCGCCCAGGGCGAGTTTCTAATGATCGGAGGCATGGGCACGGTGGTGCTGGTGGGAGCCGACCTGCCTTTGCCGGCGGCCATGGTCGGCGCCCTGGTACTGGCTACCGTGGCCGGTATTCTACTGCATCGTCTGGCCATCGCGCCGGCGCGGGACGCCGACGTGGTGACGCTCATCATCATCACCATCGGCGCGTCCATCTTTCTGCGGGGCCTGGCCCAGTTTTTCTGGGGCAAGGAGTATCATGCGCTGCCCCGCTTCAGTGCCACCGAATCGCTTTCCATCGGCGGCGCCACCCTGTTGACGCAAAGCCTGTGGATCCTGGGTATCGCCGTGGTCCTGGTGGTGGCGCTGGCCCTGTTCTTCGGCCGCAGCCGGCTCGGCAAGGCGATTCTCGCCACTTCCATGAACAAGGACGCCGCCCGGCTCGCCGGCATCAAGACCCAGGTTATCCTCGGCGTTGCCTTTGGTATTTCCGCGTTGCTCGGCGCCGCCGCCGGCCTGATCGTTACACCGATCACCTTCACCGCCTATGACGTCGGCATCATGCTGGGCCTGAAAGGCTTCGTCGCCGCCGCCATCGGCGGCCTGGGCAGCAGCACCGGAGCCGTGGTCGGTGGTTTGTTATTGGGTTTGAGCGAAGCCTACACCGCCGGCTATATCTCCTCCGATTACAAGGACGCGGTGCCGTTCGTGATCATCCTCGCCATTTTGTTTTTCCTGCCCAACGGTTTGTTCGGCAGCCGGGCCGCGGAGCGGGTGTGATGAAGGAAGCGCGCGCGATGAAGAAGAATATTCTGATCTCCCCTTATGGGGGCTTGCTGCTGTTGGCGCTGATGCTGGCACTGATGCCATTGGCGGTGAGTAACGATTTTCACTATGACCTGCTGACCAAGATCTGCCTCACCGCCACCGTGGCGGTGGGATTGAATCTGCTGGTGGGCTACGCCGGCCAGGTCAGCCTCGGCCACGCCGCCTTCTATGGTGCCGGCGCCTACGCCAGCGCCATTCTCACCAGCCAATACAATCTGAGCCCTATGGTGGCCCTGCTCAGCGCCGCCGCCGGCGTTGGCGTAATGGCCTGGCTGGTGGGGCGGCCGATTCTGCACCTGAAAGGTCACTATCTTTCCATGGCCACCCTGGGCCTGGGCGTGATCGCCGCCATCGTACTCAACAACGAAGAGCAACTTACCGGTGGCCCGGACGGCGTCGGTCTGCCGCCGCTGTCCCTGTTCGGTCACGAGCTGAGCGTATTCGGCGAGTATCAGTTCGCCGGCCTGACATTCACCGGCGTGGAACTGTGGTATCTGCTTGCCGCCGCGGTCCTGGTGATCGCGGTCCTGCTGGCGCTGAACATCATCGACTCCCCGTTGGGCCGGGCCTTGCGTGCCCTGCACGGTTCCGAGATCGCCGCCCAGGTGGCAGGCGTGGACACCGCCAAATACAAGCTGCGTGTGTTTGTCATATCCGCTGTCTACGCCAGCGTCGCCGGCAGCCTTTACGGCCACTACAGCGGCTTCATCACCCCCACCGTGGCGTCCTTCGAACATTCCATCGAACTGATTACCATCGTCGTACTTGGCGGAATGGCATCCACTTTCGGTGTCATCATCGGCGCCGCGATCCTGGTGCTCATTCCCCAGTTCCTTACCGATTTTCAGGAGCTGGAGATGGTGGTGTTCGGCGCTATTCTGATGGCGGTGATGATCTTTCTGCCGCGGGGCCTGCTGCCCAGCGTGCTCCAGCGACTGCAGCGAGGTGCCCAATGAGCGCTCTGCTTTCCGTCACCAATCTGAGCAAGGAGTTCGGCGGCGTGCATGCCATCGAGGATCTGTCTTTCGAGGTACAACGTGGCCATGTGCACTCGATCATCGGCCCCAACGGCGCCGGTAAAACCACATTGTTTAATCTGGTGACCGGTCTGTACCAGCCCAGCGACGGCACGGTTACCCTGGGGGGCCGCGACATCACCGGCCGGGCACCCCACAAGCTCTGCGAAATGGGCATGGCGCGGACGTTTCAAAATCTGCAGATCTGCATGAACATGAGCGCGCTGGAAAACGTCATGCTGGGCCGTCACCGCCATCTCGGCAGCGGCGCGCTCGCCGCCATGCTCAAACTGCCGGGCTTGAGAAAAGCGGATCGAGCCTGCCGCGAACAATGCCGGGAGTTGATGCACTTCGTCGGCTGCGGCGATTATCAGGATCACGCCGCCTCCGCCATGCCCTACGGCGCACTCAAACGACTGGAGATCGCCCGGGCCCTGGCGGCGGAACCGGACATTCTGCTGCTGGACGAACCCGCCGCCGGTCTCAACGCCACCGAAACCGACGCCTTGAGATCGGTGATTCAGAAGATCGCCGGTAAAGGCATCACCGTGGTGCTGGTGGAGCACGACATGAAACTGGTGATGAACGTATCCGATCATCTTTTGGTGATCAGCTACGGCCGCAAACTGGCGGAAGGCACTCCGGAGCAGATTCGCGAGCACCCCGAAGTCATCGCCGCCTATCTCGGCGGCGGCGCTCGCGAACGTCAGGCACGGGAGGTCCCGGCATGACCAGCGCCGCCCCCTTCACTCCTCGCCCCGAACCGACGCCGTTGTTGTCACTCAACAACATCACCAGCGCCTACGGTCGCATCGAGGTGCTTCACGAGCTGGCATTGACCATCGCCCCGGGAGAAACCGTGGCCTTGGTGGGCGCCAACGGCGCCGGCAAGAGCACCCTGCTGCGGGTGATCTCCGGCCTGCAACCCGCCAGTGGGGAGATCCGCTTCAACGGCGGCGATTTGTCGCGCGGTGACGCCGCCGATCGCGTTCGTCGCGGCATCGTTCAAGTACCGGAGGGGCGCCAGGTGTTCTCCGGGCTGTCGGTGGAAGACAACTTAATGCTCGGTGCCTATACCCGGAACGACAAAGCCGCTATCGCCGAGGACCTGGAAAAACAATATCAACGCTTCCCCATCCTCAAGGACAAGCGGCGCCAAACCGCCGGCACGCTGTCCGGAGGCCAACAGCAAATGTTGGCCATGGGTCGCGCCCTGATGGGACGGCCACGGCTGCTATTGCTGGACGAACCGAGCATGGGACTGGCGCCGCTGATCATCGAGCAGATCTTCGACATCGTGCGCGAATTGAAAGCAGAGGGCATTACCCAGTTCGTGGTCGAACAGAACGCCGCCGAAGCACTGGCGGTGGCCGATCGCGGTTATGTACTGGAAACCGGGCGCATCGTCGCCAGCGGAGAAGGCACCGCGCTGCTGGATAACGACAGCGTCAAGGCCGCCTATTTAGGCGGGTAAGTGATTTGAGTGAATGGCTTTTCGAGCAGGCGCCGTGCTGGCAGGCGCGGCGCTTTTTTTTAGGTTCATCGCGGTTTCGCGGGCCACTGCGCTTCAATCACGGGCACGGGCCTGGCTACCAACCGCTGTATTCGCCAGCAAGCTGGTCTCCCACGGATCATGCCACGAAGCCGCTGTGGGAAGCTTGCTGGCAAGCGAATCGCCAACAGTCCAGGGCCTTCGCGGCCAAACGGAGCGCCGCCGGGCCGCTTCCCACAGCGGCTTCGTGGCATGACAGGCCGTCGCGGAGCAACGCTAAAAATTGCTCCCGGCATTTTTTTATGGCTCATCGCGAAATAGCGGAGGTGCGTTATGCCTTTGCTGGCCTTGGAGACCTGAACTCGGAGGTCACCACAGCGCCACTGTGGGGGCTTGTCCGGGCGGCGGGCCGCTGCAAGCAAATGTTAAGGCCCGCAAGCCCATTCGCCAGCAGGCTGGCTCCCACAGCGACTTCGAAGTCCGTCCATGCCAGCGATTGGAAAAGCACAGGCGTTAGCCCCTCACCTCGAAGCGGAGCCGTGTTACGCCTTTGCGGGAACCTGCTTCACCACGTTCCCGCAAAAGCGTAACACGGCTCCGCTGTCCCTGATGGAGGATAATTCTAAATCCCTCCAAACCGCGATGAACCTTTTCTTTGCTCGCCCTTGATCACCAGCTCAACACGATTTTGCCAACCATGTTCGCGGCGGGGATCATGCCGAGGTAACGGCTGTCATAACTGTTGTCGCGATTATCGCCCATAACAAAGAAGTGCCCATCCGGAACAACGTGATCGAATCGACGTCCCGGCCCGTCCGTCATCGAATACTGCACCGAATAGCTCTGGCCGCCGAGTGTTTCGGCGGCGAATCCCCCTACGTCCCGAAATACCGTGAGTACCGGCCCACCATTTATGACCAACTGTTTGTTCGCGTACTGAACATGGTCCCCCGGCAAACCGACCACCCGCATGACGAACAGCTGCCCGGCCATTTCCGGCGGACGGAACACGAACAACTCTCCCCGGCGTGGCGGTGTGCGTTCAGCCACTTCGGTTTCGTGCAGAGTCAGACCAAAAGCGCCATGGACGCCGTACCCCCAGCGCTGCATCACCGCGTAACCGCCCGGTTGCAGCGTCGGCGCCATGGAGGAGGACGGAATCCGGAACAGGTCAAACAGGAACGCTCTCGCGGTGAAGATAACCACAACGAAGGCCAGTGGCAGGCTGAGCGCGCCCCACCAGGTGTTGAACCAGCGTCGCCGGCCATCGAAACGAACGCGCCCGGCAAGCACAAAGGCGTGCACCGCGGCGGCGATGGACACCAGCAGCCCGATACCGGATGGAACCCCCTGGCCGGCCAAGGCCAGATCCGCCCCACCGGCCGCCAGCATTGCCAGCAAATACACCAGCACCCACCACCAGCGTGACAGATAAACAAAGGCCAGCGGCGGCACCAACACGCCCATCACGGCGGCAAACCAGCGGTTCGGCATGTGTACTCCTTGATCAAAAAAAGAGAACGCGCGATTACAGGGATGGCAAGCGCCAGTGCAACACCGACGACCCGGTGAGAGCATAAAGGCCACCGCCATCCGGGGCGAAGGACAATGCCGTCACGGAGACCGAAGTGGGCACGTTCAACGTGATCGGTGTACGCCCCGTACGCGCCTCCCACAACTGCACGTGATTACCCGCCGCCATTGCCAGCCACCGCCCTTCCGCCGACGCCGCCACCGCCGATACCCGGCTCTGGCCATCAAGCACCGCGGAATACAGGTACTCGGCTCTGGCGGTGTCGAAGACATGCAGTCCCACTAACGGGGCTTCGTTTTCTCCTTGCCCCCGATGCAATCGGAAACCTCCGGTAACCCACTACCCCGACGGTGACCCGACCGCCGGCCAGGGCGGGATGACGTCCCCGGATACGCTGCCCTCCGGCGTTCCTTCGTCGAAAACACGGCCAGAACGTTGTGGCGCCCGGATCACGCGCGCCACCCGCCCCGACGCCGGATCCAGCTCCGCCATGCCATACTGATCCTGCACCCATACAGCGTCTCCCTGCCAGAGCGCAGGCCGCGGGGGTTGACTGAAAAACGCCGCGCGGGGCACCTCCGCCACGGCATAGTGTCCCTTTCCACCCTTCTGTTCCCGGTAACGATAAATCCGGTCCACACGATCAGAGCAGAGTCGGGGGTACCCGTGGGAATCCAGTTGCCAGGACATCCGCGCATCGGGGTCGGCGGCGGGCAACGACAGTGACACCGGCCGCGCCCCCTGCTGATCGGATCGAAAACGAAACCAGTGTTTATCGCCACGGAACCACAAGGCCCCGGTGGCCGGGTCCAGGAACAGCGAGTCCACCCCCTGCCATCCCTGCCATAACACTTCCAGACGTTGCTCCCTGGGCATCAAATGCCAAAGCTCGGCGATCCAGCCTTGTTCACCATCGAGCAACGCCGCCCGCTCCACACCAATAGCCAGGCTACCGTTGGCCAGAGCCTGCAGAGTTTTCGGTGTAAAGGGATCCGCGCTGGTGAGAGTATGGATCTCCGGCGTGATCGCCAGATCCGCTTGAGTGGCATACCGCAAACTCGGCTCTACTGGCCCCGGCGGTGGCGCCACGGGCCCATGCCAACGGGATGGGGTGTCGCTTAAACGGCGGGCCGCGTCAGGCAGTTCCACATCCAGTGCGCGCATGACCTCACCGAACAGATCCGCGGGAACCAACGTTTGGGAAAAAAGGGTCGGCACCCCATCCGCCGCCCATAGCCTCGGGTAGTCCGGATTGGGAAACCGCTGATCACGGTAAATATCGATCACCGTCGCCGTGGTGCCAAACACCGCCCCGGCATCAAACACGGTGACCGTCAATGTCACTTGCTGTTTGCCACGCCGCCCCTGAGTCCACTCACGGACAGATTCGGCCCGTGCATATTCCGCCTGGGCCACCGGCAAGCGGGACAGCCTCTCTCGGGACACCTCGGTCCGCGCCCGGGCCTGATGGCGACGCCAGGTCCGTTCCTCGGCCGTTAGCGCGCCATCGGCTACCGCCGCATCCAGATCTCGCCCCTCCGGTGTCGACGACAGCAGTGCCCGCCATTCGCCGTTTCTGGATAACAGCACCTCGAGCCAGGGCTCCTCAAGACTGTACAGCGGCGGCGTGCCTTGCTCGAACACCACCCCGTGATCCGCCAGCGCCTCCGCCACTACCGGCCAGACTCGACCATAGGGCGCCTGAACCAGAATATAGGCACGCTCCGAACCAATCAGGCGCCCCGGGTCCAGGGTCACCACGGGGATGCGCAAGGCATCCGGTGTGCGGCTACGCACACCGTCGTCCAGCACCCGCCAGGAGACGGCGGTCTCATCAGGAAAGGCCGGCATGGTCTCCTCCCCATGGCTCAAGGACACCACCAGAACCGCCAGCCCCATCCCTGCCTGTTTTGTCCGCCGACCCAACATGGCGCGCTCCAATCAGTTCAAGCGGACAGGCAGTGGCACCTTGCCCGGACGCCGCCATGTCCCGGCCAGACCACCCTGGTCGGTCCATTTCAAGGTAAAGGCTTCGGTGCTATCCCCATCATCACGGCGCGTCAGCACCCGTTCTCCCTCCTTACTCGCTTCCCGATGCAAACGTATCGGCACCTTGTACTTATCGTAGGCATACCAGGCCGGGCCGGACCAGGCGCCCAGAACCAGCGTCACGGGGAAACGATCGTCGATTTCCCCAAAGAACACCCCCTCCGGGCCGCGCTCCGGCAACGGACAATCGGTTCGTTTCTCCAGCAACAGGCAGCGGCCATATTCGTTCAGCCAGGGCGCCAGCGTCTCATAGTCAAACCGGCTTTCCTTATCGCCGAGGTCATCCAGCGCCCGCGCCACATGGGGAAAACCGCACCCTCGCATCATCACCAGGGCATCGGCACGCAGCTGCCACTCGCGCTCATCGTACAATCCCTTGCGGATGTTCTCGCCGCACTCCCGATACAGATCCGCCTGGGTCTCCGCTTCCTCCTGATCCAGACCACTCGAAGGAGCCGCTTTCAGGAAGGCATCGATATCATCAAGCTGCAGCTCATCCACCCGGTACCGCAGTTTTTGCACGCCATCATCAGTAAACAAAGTAGTCAGAAACAGGGGTTGTCCGGTCCGCGTTTCAAACCGGTAACTCTGGGAAAAAGCCGACGGGTAGGCACCGGTGTATTCACCGTTGAAAACGATGGAGAGAAATCCCTCGCTGTTGGTCACTACCTGATAATCCAGATAGGTCACCCCGGTCCAGCTGCCTTCCTTTGGCCAAACGGCATCGAACGGCGTCTCGCCGGGGCCGCCGGGGAAGCGCTCCAGCAAGCTCACCTGCAACCAGGTGTTGATCCGTCGCGCGGCTTTCGTCTTATCTTGCACCAGAGGAAAATGAAACTCGGCATAATCGCCCAAAGTCGCGTGCTTGGCGGACATTCCCTCGATCGTGACTTGAGACCAGGCGGTTGACGCCATGCCCAGAAAAACGGCCGATGTGACATACAACAGGCCCCTGTTCACTGTTCCAAATCCGCGTAGGTGAACGGAGGATCGCCCACCGCTCCCTCAGCCCACCGTTCCCGCAATTGGGAGCAACGAAGCCGCGGAGGGAACGGCTCACGAGTCTCGATGGGCGTGTTGGCGTGCCAGCGTGTTGCGTGCAAGCGGGCTATGTCAAAATTTCGGGACAGCCCTGTATCCAATTTCATGACCACATCCTGTGCTTGCGTTAATGGAGATCCAGCCCCAACCTTAGCATGTCCTTATGCTGGACCCCCATTTCCATCACCGGCTCATCATAATGATCAAGGAAGAAATCCCGGACCACGCCCTCCACACGAAACCCCTGGCGCTGATAGAACGCCAGCTGATAGCCAAAGGTACCGGTACCCAGCTCGATACGGCGCACGCCCTCGGACCGGCACTGGTCAATCACTTGGCGCAGCAGGGCCGAGCCTGCACCCTGGCCTTGCACATCAGGGGATACGGCGATATTGAATAGCTCCAGGACGCCGTCGCCGATGGTGTTGAGTACGCAGACGCCGACTATGTCGTTGCTCTTTTTCACTGAGAAGCACCGAGCACCCGTCAAATACTTACGCACATTCCGTTCGGAAGGATCGGCTTCCAGCAACAAAGCCCAAGGCAATGATTCGGCATCAACCTCAGAAACCGAGAACCCCAACATTTCTTCCACCCTTACGTCCTATAAACCCACAGAAACGCCCCAGGCGACACATGATGGCAACCCACCCCATCCCGCCTCCTCTTACGTTGAATACCCTTTCAATTCAGAGTCATGGCGAATGGTCTGTTTATAAGTGAGCTGACGTCGCAGTGCCAATAGGGCCAGCCCAAAAAACGACACAGGTCCGGTAGAACCGCCCCCACCACCACTACCCTGTCCGACATCCGAACGCTTCGGAGGGGAACCAATACGAGCCTTCAAAACAGGGCCACTGTTACCATCAGCCTGCTCATACCAAGCGGCCACCGCCAGGTCGGCGTTCAACGCCACTCTGGTGTTGGCGGATGCATCGAACAAACCCGGGGCGCCCTTGGACACAATGACTGCCGGGGTATCTATTACCCCTTCCTCGTCGAAAGCCGTGACTTTTCGGTAACGAGGCTCTCCATTCTCCAAAACGGTCCAGCCGATGAGAAATGTTCCGTTTCGGTCCCCGGCCATATCCGGTTTACCTGACAAGACATCGAGTGAATCCTCTCCAATAGTGGCCGATGCACCCGCACTACCATCGGCGTTTATATATTGAATTCGCTGACTAAATACCTTTTGCGTGTTAACTGTGGCACTTTGAAACCAAGCGCTGGCATATCCACCATCCGAGCCAGCCGCCAAGACCGGGAAAGTTTGATATAACCTTTCGCCCTCGCCTATCCCAGCATCCAGCGCCCAGGGCTCTCTAGGCGGTTCCGAACCAAAATAGCTGTGACGCATCACCATCAGAACCGTGTCACCATCTTTAATTACCGGCCAGATAATCTGGCCACTACCCTCTTGTATGGCTACTGCTACAGGTATGTCCAGATTAGTGTCCGAGCCAAGGAGAAAATGCCCCCCTCCCCCGCCCTCGGGAACGGACAATTGATAGACATAACCGTGCCCAATATCGTAGGACATAGCTACCAGGGACCACCCATCTTGATTTACCGATAAATCCGGATTACAGCTATACCCGTATCCAGGCGAGGCCAGCCATGGACTTGATACGCTATCGTCAATCCCCACTCGACCTAACATCACGTTTGTTCGGCAATCCGAGGAGTCCATTTTCGAGCCACCACCCCAAACCACCACCAGGCCACCACTACCACTGGCATCGACCATGGGTTCTGACAAGCCGAAATCCGGGTAAGCGCTATTTTCAGATACTGTCAGAATGTCTCCCACGATGTGACCGTTCTGGTCGAAGCGTGCCAGCCTGACCCGATCCAAGTCGGTTTCAATATTATGTTCCACCCAAGTCGCCGCAAACCGGTCATCCGGTAGCGACGTGATATCGAACCCCTGAAACCGCACCTGAGCTCCAGCCTGGTAAAGATCCACCACCTCATCGGCATCGAAGATAGAGGCCGCTCCGAGGGCGCCAGATATAAGGGTACCGATCACTACCGCTAGTGCTTGCTTATAAAAAGCGTTCTTTTTCATGGCATATCCCTGCTCGTATTATTTCAAAAATATAGCCACCCCAAGGCAGCCCCCAATGGCGCAATTTAGCATAACTAACCGGCAAGGGGTGCGGGCCTGTCTCCCTGACATTGAGCTGCGCCCTGCTGTTTCGCGGATAAGTCACTGCCACACATAGCCATATTCCGTCCACAAAACGGCCACCAGACTGTCATCAACAGCTTCTAGGATGCGCATCGACTTGCCTTCCATTTATTCGAATCGGAGTTGAATCGTGGCTATTTACAGAACTCTTCCGGCCCTGGCCTTGGCTGGCTTCACACTATTTCTGGCCGGCTGCGGGGGCGACAGTGACAATGACAATCCGGCTCCGGAGGCGAAACCGCTGCGGTTGCAGGTGCTCCACACCAACGACCACCACTCCTATTTCGAGGGACAAAGCCAGGACCTGAGCCTGGACTACGATCCGGCCCTGGTCGGCGCTGAAACCGTGCGTGTCGACCTTGGCGGATTCCCGCGTATCGCAACGGCCATCGACGAATATCGCGACGACCACACTCTGGTCCTCAATAGCGGCGAATTGAACGGCACCCTCTACTTCAGCCTTTTCAAGGGAGAGGTGGATTTCAAGGTGTTCAACGCTATCGGTCTGGACGCCTATGAGCTGGGCAACCACGAATTCGACGAGGGTGAAGCGCATCTCGCCGAACTGCTGAAAACGGTCAATTTCCCGGTGATCGCCGGCAACGTTCACCCGACCACGGACAGCCCGCTGTTTGGTTCTGATATCGCCCCCTATGTGGTCAAGGAAATCGACGGAGAGAAAGTAGCCATCATCGGCGTTCTCAAGGTGGAGAAGACTCAGGAATCTTCCCTGGTCACCGACGCCGTGGAATTTGATGACGAGATCACCTCGGTACGTGAACACATCTACACCCTGAAGAATGAAGGCATCAACAAGTTCATCGTCCTCAGCCACCTGGGCTACGACTTCGACCAGGAGCTGGCCGCCAACGTCCGCGACATCGATCTGATCGTTGGCGGTGATACCCACGATCTTCTCGACACCACCGGCGAGTTCGAGACCCTGGGGCTGGACGTGGATGGTGACTACCCGACAGTGGTGAACAACCCGGACGGGCAGCCGGTTTATATCGTTCAGGCCTGGGAGTACGCCAAGGGGCTGGGCAAACTGGAAGTCAATTTCGACGCCGAGGGCGTCATCACCGACATTGACGGCAATGTTGAACTCCTGGTTGGCGATAACTATCAGGTGCAGGACGCCAGTGGCGCCTGGGTGGCGGCCAGCAGCGAACAAGCGGCGCGGATCAACGGTGTGATTGACGGCCTCGCCACGGTGCGGATCGCCAAGGAGTCCGAGGCCATTCTCGATATTCTCACGCCATACAAAGCGGAAATGGAGAGCTTCAAGCAGGAAACGCTGGGGGACGTGGTGCAGTACATGCCGTTCGAACGTATTCCCACACCGTTCCAGGCTGGGGAAACCCCCACGGGCAGCTACGCCGCCCAGGTCGTGGCCGACGCCTTCCTCACCTATCTACCAAAAGCCGATGTGGCGATCCAGAACGCCGGCGGCGTGCGTGCGCCGCTCGAGGATGGGGCCTTCACCGTGGCGGACGCCTACAACATCCTGCCGTTCTCCAACACCGTGGTGACCATTGATATGACCGGCGCGGAGATCGTCAAAGTGCTCAACGAAGCGCTCGATTATGCCCAGGGTATCTCGGCGTCCACTGGCGCCTTCCCCTATTCCGCCAACCTGCGTTACGACGTGGTGCTCGGCGCGCCGGCGGGAACGGGTATTCAAAACGTCGAGGTACGGGATGAAAACGGGAATTGGAGCGCCATTGGCGGCAACGCCACCTACTCCGTGGCCACCAACTCTTTCACCGGCCTCGGCAAGGATGGCTACGATACGTTCGGTGAAGTGCGCGAGGCCCGCCCAGAGGCCTTCGAGAATTCCGATGTCGCCTATGTGGTGCCACTGCTGGAGTACTTCCGGGAGGAGCTGCCGGACAATACGCTGCCAGCCCTGGACCCGAACCTCTACTGCCTCAAATCCGTGACCCAGCAATAGGCGTCCCCCCCGGAGCCGGGTGCCAATCCCCGGCTCCGCTATTCAGGACAGGTACCCATAGGCTTCCGCCTGAGCGGAGAGCCAGAACAACAGACCCAATCCGGCAGCCAGCCCCAGCGACACGAACACCAGGAAGCCCACTCGCTCCCCCGGCGTCATGTGCTTCACGCCTTCCAGCGTACCGGGACGGACCAGTACGTAGAACAGCCCCATCGCCGCCACGAAAGGACCAATCAGGGTCTTCCACCAGGAATAGGACACCAACGGCGCGCCCGCGGCAAGCGCCTGCAGCGTATCGCGAACGTAATAGACACTCCATCCAAGCCCGAACGCCAAAAACACCAGGCCGACGAGCAAAGCCCCTTTTTTCGGATCCGGGGGTGCCTTGGCCTGAACCGGTGCTTCCGGCACGTGACGGGCCGGGTCCTGGGCGATTTCCATGGCCCGTTCATGGGCTTTCTGGCGGCCGCGATGGCGTATCAGCGAAACAATCCCGGAGAGCAACATCAGGCCGCCCATGGCCAACATACCGTACACCACGCCCTGATCACCGAAACGCTGGTACAACCAGCCGGTGCGTTCCTCCGCCGTGGCCGGTTCGCCCCAATGCGCCAGGGCAAACGCCATGCAGACCACACCAAAGACGGACAAAATCAGGGATCGGGCTACCGCCAACATGAGCAAACACCGGGAACATCGAAAAGGGGGCTAAACCTAACCAGCACGACGGGCCGGGTCAACGGCGAACGCCACAAATCAGGCGGAAGTCGGATGCCGGCTGGTGCTCGACCCGCCGGCTCCCAGTCTAAAAGCGCGGCTCCGTCACCACCTCGGTGAGCACCGAGTTGGCAATGAAACACTCTTGATGGGCCAGATGATGCAGTTTTTCGATCTGCTCCGGCGAAGGCCGGCGCTCGCCGGAGAACACCACCCGGGGACGTAAGGTCACCCGGGTTACCGCCAGCTTGCCGGCGCTATTCTCGGCCATAACGCCAACCGCCTCATCCATGTAGCGATCCACCACATAGCGCCGCTTGGCGGCGATGCCCAGGAACACCAGCATGTGGCAACTGGACAACGACGCCACGAACGCCTCCTCCGGATCCACGTTCTCCGCCACCGAATACGGCAACGGCACGATGTGCGGCGACGCCGATGCCGGCACCGTCACCCCGCCGTCGAACACCCATTCATGAGCGCGGCTATAATGGTTATCGCTGAAGACTTCCTGTTCCTGGCGGCGCCATTGAATGGTGGCGGTATATTCGGCCATCTCCTCTCCTGATCTTCTCCTGCCGGAATGATGGGTACTCGCTCCGAGCCGGCACGGTATTATTCGACACACTCGAATGACGATGCCGACATCGGGTCACCGCCCTCCACATAGCGGGGCCACGCCGGGTAGTCACACAACGGCCGGGTGCGGCCCGGTGCGCCGATCAGGTCCATGGTCACCTGATCTTCCGGCGCCACATCCCGCTCCACCCAGTTTTCCAGGGCGGTCAGGGAATCCCAGGTAGCGTGGAAGTGCGAGCTCGCACCGTGACCAAACCCCGGGATCTCGTAATAGCGCACAAAGGAATCCACCTTGTCCTGGCCCATCTGCTCCAACAACCGCTGGTAGTAAATTTCCGTGGCCCGGGAGCTGACCAGCACATCCGCCAGCCCATGCGCCAGCAGTAATTTGCCACCGCGATCCGCGAACTCGGAGATATCCGTGCCGGAATTGAGCATACCACTCAGTTCGCTGATCCGTTCCGCGTATTGCTGCTCGGGGTTGATCGGGTCCAGCTCAAAGGAATTGAAATCCGCATCACCGGCCACCGAATACTTCACCCACTGATCCACCAACACACTCAGGTACGGCGCGTTGCGGGGCATGTCCGGCTGCACCGGCTGCGCGGTGCCCAGTGCCAGGAACACCACCGTGGGTTGTACCGGGGTATCGATGGTGGTGATGCCAAGATCCGCGCCCCAGACGTTGCTGCCGGGATAGCCGGTCTTGCCACTGGCCAGGGTAAAGTTGAACTCGACGCCGGCATCCATCGCCTTCAGAGCGTCGATCTGAGCATCGGACAGGCAATGGTCGCCGTCGTCGGCGCCATTCGGACAACGCAGATCGCCGCCGTCCACCATGGCGGTTGCCGGATCAAAGGTCTCGTTGCATTGACGCTGGTCGCTGATCAGGCCGTCCTCGACCCCATCCAGCCCATCACAGGCTTCCAGAGCAGCATCGAGTAACTTCTGGCGCTCGCCGGAATCCGGATAAGCACCGGGTTCCGCCAGGGCACGGCTGATGTATTGTCCGGCAAGCAGCGCGGCCACGTTGTTCCAGGCCGGATACCAGGCGATGGCGCCATCCCAATCGTCCGGCCACCGCTGAATGTTGGTCAGCGCCTCACGGCCACCGGTGGAGCCCCCTGCGAAATAGCGCTGGGCCGGCTCGCTGGCGTAGCGCTTTTGAATCACAAAGGTGGCGGCGTCCCGGGTTTTCTTCAGCGCCTCGCCGGAAAAGTTACGCACCGCCTCATCACTGAGACCCCAGCGACCATCCTGGGAACCATACTCATTGGCCTGGTGCCCGGAATCGCTGGCGAAGGTTGCATAGCCCCGCCCGAGTGGCGTCGGCTGATTCGGCGCCCCCTGGGACACATTGCCGGTGATCGCGGGAATGGAACCATTGAAACCACCACCGCCGAACATCAGCACTTTCGAATTCCACTCGGTGGGCAACGCCACCTTGAATTGAATGTCCGGCGCCCGCGGATCCACCGGCGCAATGCGCCCGGATACCAGGCAATGCTCAGGCACTGCCGCCGCGCCGGAGCCGCTGGCCTCGACCACCTCCGCCGCCGTGACCTCACCGCCGGAGGTTGATAATTCCATGGCGTCGACGGGAATCGTCAGACTGACCAACTGATCGCAGGACATCGGCCGCTGCGCGTGCGAATCGCTACTGTCCCCCCCCGCAGCTCACAAGAGCGACGGAGGAAATCCCGAATAGCGCCATACCCAGCCTTGTCAGGCCATTTCTTGTTTTCATGCTGCTCTCCCGGTTTTGTCATTATTGGATGGGTGCTGCTTTTGTTGCTTATACCGCCCCGGATGGCTTATCCGATGATGCTGCCGGACAGCAAGCCGCGAACAAGGTGTCTGGGGATCATAGGTCTTTTTCGTCGAGTGTTCACTCGGGAGTGGAGGCATCAAGAGGCGGTAGCGTTACCGCGGCCTCGTATGGAGGTGATGGAGAAGCCTTTGAAGGACAGGTTTGCGGGGGCGGCTTCCTGGTGCCTTGAAACCAGTTAAGAGCAAGAGCAGGCTATTCCAAGAAAGATTGCCCGTAACAACCGCCAACCGGGACGACAACGATGGAAAAGCCATCCGCCAGTTCCGATCGAGAAATGGAAGGAATCGCTTTACACATGGATACCCATACAAAGGCGCTGATACAGCGAGCCGCCGACGTCAGTCGCCTGCATTTAGCCGAGTTTGTTCGAACCAGCGCCGTGGCCCGAGCTCGGCGGCTGCTCAGCCAGATCACCGCCATCCGCGTCAGCCATGACGACTTTTGCCGGGTGCTGGACGCGATTGACAATCCACCCACCCCCATGGACGATCTGGTCGACGCGCTTCGGTAGACAACGGCAAGGTATTTGCCAGGACAAGCAAAGAACGAGCTTTAACTCGTTATCAGCACATTATCCGTGCTGGGCGGATTGTTCCTCAGATAGTCCTTGATCTCGGACGTTATTTGAGAAGAACTTTCCGAGCGGGGCTCGCATTTCTCGGCCCATGCTCTACCGGGATGGAGCACGTCCCATCTCGGCCGCATTCCCTTGTGGCGCCCCTTGCCGGGATCGTGATTGCCAAAGCCATCGATCAGCTTATTCCAGATCGGATTGAACTTGGCGATGAGCAGTGATTCGCCGAGAGGGATCCAGATGTCATCGACAATCAGGTAGCGGCAGTGAAAGTCGTTGGAATTCAGATTCTCGGCTTCGCGAACGCTCTTGAGGTGCTGCCTGATTCTGTTGAACAGCACCTTGCCGGGCTTGGCTTCCAGATCCCCGCCTTTCCGCGCGCCCGACGGCACGGCCTTGCCCACGTAAATCGGCGCTCGAAAAGCATCATTGCGATTCGCTTCGGCGATGACCTCGTAGCCCTCGAAGTCGCCCGTGTAGTAAATGGCGTAGATCCCGGCGCCTTGAAAGGCTTCAAGCTCTTCCAGCGGGAACACGGGCTGTCGGAGCATGGCCTGGCCCACGCTTTCGCCGAGATGCCGTTTGTCGAGAGGGTTGAAAGGTACGATGGAACTCTTTTTATCGCTCATGCAACGCCTTGTTTTCGGGAGCGTGCCTCCAACTGTATCCGTCGTTCCATGAGCTGCTCTCCAACGGAAGCCGCGATGGTGCGGGCCAACGCGACGGGCACGGCGTTCCCCAATTGCCGCATGGTCTCGGTCCATGAGCCATGAAAAACGAAGCCGTCCGGGAAAGTCTGAATCCGGGCGGATTCGCGAACACTAAAGTATCTCGGCTCGCCATTGTCAAGAATCATCATGTTCTCACCGCCGGGCACGCCATGGTCGCCGGCCTTAAGCGTCTTGGCCGGCAAATCCAGAGGGCTGCCGGTATGGCCAGGGTAAACCTTGGCGCCGGGCTGGTGGCGATGATTGAAGAAATCATGCGGCTTTCGCTTGCGCGGGTCGGGAATGTCCTGGAGCGCGTCACGGACCGTGCGCCACGGTTTCAGTGGCGCCAGAGGAAGCGATGAACTCAGTTTCTTGACCCGATTTTCCAGATTCGCGGGGACCTGGGGACGCTTTCGCGAGGAAATACCGTGCCGATCCCAATACTCGCCGGAAACCCACTGGGAATGCAGCAGTGAATCGTGGCTGTGGGTCAGGTCCGGAATGTTCCAGCGGATGTCCAGATCGGAGCGAAAGCCCACGATGAACACACGTTCCCGTTTTTGCGGAATACCATAGTCGGCGGCATTCACCAGATTGGTGACGATGTTATAAGCCAACCCCGTGCGATGAAGCACGCCGGACGTTTTCTCCCGCTGCAGCCGCTTGAAATGAGCAACCCAGTCCTCGCCAGACTTTCGGCTCGCCTCGGGAAATTCCAACTGGAGCTTGATGTACTCAAAGTAATTGCTGAAGGCGGGCCGCAAAAGGCCCCGCACGTTCTCCACGATGAACGCCTTGGGCTTGAGGCGGCGCACCGCCTCGGCGGTAGCGGGGAACATGTCGCGTTTGTCACCGAAGGCCTTGTGTTTGCCGCCCATGGAGAAGGGTTGGCAGGGCGGCCCGCCGGCCAGAAGGTCGATATCTTCCGGAATGGATGACCAATCAAAAGCGCGCACATCGCCTTGCCAGACCGGCCAATCCTTGACCACCGGGTAGCCACGCTTTTGGTTCTCACGAATGGTGTCGCAGGCCCAGCGGTCCCACTCCACCACCGCCAGTGGCTCGAACCCCGCCAGTGAGGCGCCCAGGGCGAGACCGCCAGCGCCCGCGAAAAGCTCCACTGATTTCACTGGTTCCCTCTCACGCTTCTTCCTGGGTTAGAAAAGCCTCGACCTTACTGGCCACGGCGTCCAAATCTCGCAATTCGCATTCCCAGACCACCAGCACCCGCCACCCCATCTCAGCCAGCGCCCGCTGATGCCGCAAATCCCGCTCGCGGTTGGCCTCCAGCTTGGTCCGCCAAAACTCCACCCGGGATTTCGGCATCCGGGTAAGGCCGCAGCCGGGATGGCGATGCCAAAAGCAGCCGTGCATGAAGATCACGGCCCTACGGCCGGGAAACACCAGGTCCGGCGTCCCCGGCAGATCGCGCCGGTGAAGCCGGTACCGGAACCCGAGGCCATGCACCAGGCGCCGCAGCGTCATCTCGGGCTTCGTATCCTTGGCCTTCACGCGCGACATGCGCTCGCTGCGGGCCTTGGGCGAAAGGGTATCCGACACGGGCTCTCTCTGGGATGGCGGCTCAATGCTGGCCGCCATGATAGTAGAGATGGGCCCGCCGGGCACCCTCGGCGCGAACACCCAAAAACTGTACATAAGGACAGTCAATCAAACAAGCAGCATGGCTCCAGCCGATCAAATTTCAATCGTTTTCTTCTGGCGGACCATCTGGCGCCTGCAAGGCATGGCCATTGCCGCCTATAGGGAAACACTTCTGTCCGAGTATTTTCCCGCCGATCAAATCCGTCGGATAATGTTGAGTGGAGCTCCGGCTCCATAGCGGCAGCCGCCGCCCGGCAAGGCGGCGGCACGGGCGATATCAAGTGCCGGCGGGCTCCGGGACGGCGGAGATCACCAGGCGGCCCTCGCTGACTTCCACGTGCACAGGGGTGCCGACGGTAAAGCCGGCTTCCTCCAGCCAATAGCCCTTGATATGGACCCAGGGCACAAGCCTGACCCGGCAGCTGTTGGATAGCGTTTGATGGTAGTACTGGCCCGGATGGACCTTGAGGTGGCGAATATAGGGAAATTCGCGGTTGGGTTTAGGGGTTTCGCTTTTACCTACGCGGGCGCGTGGCTTATGATTGCGAGCAGCCATGATGGACTCCTATCCAGTCTGTTGTGGTTAGCTGCCTTCGGGTGTTGCCGCACCCGGAGGCAGTGCCTCTTCCAAGAGGTTCTTTAAATCTAGCAACGGGCCATCCAAATCTCAAGCATCCGTAGAGCAAATTTATTCGTCAGCCATCATTTCTCTATACTGCGAGTATCGGGCAGCATGACTAAAAATTGCCGAGAACCTCGCCTTGTACTTTTTGTTATTTAGAAAGCGCTCATCATCGTAGTCATCGACCGGGTCACGGACATCTTCCTTCCATGTTGAGAATTCGGCAATAATCATCGCGGAAGTCGGGTAGATTCCACCGCTTTCATCATGATAAAAGTACTCACTTCGCATCACTTCGGGAAAGTCTAACGCCTTATAGAATTCATGCCGCCAAACCTCCTCCGTATTGTCTACCAACACCCGATACGGCTTCGTTTTTATTCTTTTCTTGGCGTCATAATATCTCATTATGTATCTGGCCGAGGTGAGCCACTGGACGCGGTCAGATACAGGAAAACCATTTCCCTGCCTACCTTTCACCAACAGCTCATAGGACCGACAGAGCAAATCATCACACGAATTCAGCATAGCCTTATCAAAATCTATTCTCCGACTCTCCCTAAAAGAAAAAACCGAGAAACCAAAAGCCAAAACGGCCACAATGACAGAGCAAATAGATACCCACATAAGTTACCTCCCAAAAAAATCACACCACCCCAGATTGCTTCTGCTTTTTCCTCACATCGCCATTTATCACCCACGGACAAATATCGCCCAAGCTCCAATCATGCTTAGAAAAATTCGCTATTTTGCAATTGAAGTCCATATTACCCTTTAGCACCAGCGGACCTTCCGGGCCGTTCTTGGCAATCTGATCAGCGTGGCTATCCGGAATATTACCCCAAAGCCTCTGCTCCATAACTTCCCCCGGAGCAATATTTATCCTCTTATTTATCCCCGTCTTCAATATTGCCCCATTACACCAGAGCTCCGCTTCGAGCTTCTCCATCTCGACCACAAACGGGGAGATATTAATAAACCTGACCCACACATCATAATTCGCACCCCCACCCAAATTAAGAGTGAAATTTCTTCCTCTGGGCCTTATGTCAAAGAGAATTAGCTCGGACATTCTTTCCTTGGTGAATATTCTTCTCAAAACGAACTTAGGTAGCCAAGTGAGGAACTTCCAAGCCCCACCGATGGAAATAAAGCCATCCATAAATAATGAGCCCCTTTTATTTTCGCCGATTCATCGATGATGCCATTCTTCCAACACATAGAAAAAGCACAAAAAAGGCCGCCCCAAAAGGAGCGGCCATCACCAAGGAAGCCTTGAATTAAAGAGTAAGGACCAACTCACCACATGGCGGTTATGCGTCCCCTTTCTTCTTCGCCACCAGCGTCAGAATGTCGTAGCTGGCGACAAGTTCGTCGTCCTGATTGGTGACCTGTACGTCCCAGACCACCACGCCTTGGGGGGTGCCGTCGGGGGCGGCTTTGCCCTGGTCGATTTTGCGTTTGCAGGTGAGGCGGGCCTGGATGGTGTCGCCGGCGCCGACGGGGGTGATGAAGCGCAGGGTGTCGAGGCCGTAGTTGGCGAGGACGGGGCCGGGGGCCGGGGAGACGAAGAGGCCGGCGGCGGCGGAGAGGAGGAAGTAGCCGTGGGCGATGCGTTTGCCGAATTGGGAATCCTTGGCGGCGATGTCGTCGAAGTGCATGTAGAAGTGGTCGCCGGAGAGGCAGCCGAAGTTGACGATGTCGGCTTCGGTGACGGTGCGGCGGTGGGTGAGCAGGGATTCGCCGATGGCGAGGTCGTCGAAGTGGCGGCGGAAGGGGTGCACTTCGGTTTCGAGGACGTCGGCGCCGCGCGCGTATTCGCCGGTGACGGCGGCGAGCATGGTGGGGGAGCCTTGGATGGCGGTGCGCTGGAGGTAGTGGCGCACGGCGCGGATGCCGCCGAGTTCTTCACCGCCGCCGGCGCGGCCGGGGCCGCCGTGTTTGAGCATGGGGAGCGGCGCGCCGTGGCCGGTGGATTCCTGGGCGGATTCGGCGTTGAGCACTTGCAGGCGGCCGTGGCGGGCGGCGAGCACGGGGATGGCGCGGGCGGCGTTTTTCGGGTCCTTGGTGGCGAAGGTGGTGACCAGGCTGCCTTTGCCTTTGTCGGCGAGGGCGATGGCTTCATCCAGGTCACCGTAGCCCATGAGGGTGCTGACCGGGCCGAAGGCTTCGATGTCGTGGGCGCCGCCTTCCGCATGAGGATCGGTGCTGCGCAGCAGGCGCGGGCCGAAGAAGGCGCCTTTGTCGGTGCCCTGGCCAATGGGCTGCGGGTCGCCGTTGCCGCCGAAGATACATTCACTGGTGTTGAGCAGGTCGTTGACGGCGGCGGCCACGTCTTCTTTCTGGTCCAGGGAGGCGAGCGCGCCCATGCGCACGCCTTCTTCGTTCGGGTCGCCGAGGGTGATTTTTTCCAGGCGTTGGATCAGGCGTTCGCCGAAGGCGTCCAGGTGCTGTTGGGGCACCAGGATGCGGCGGATGGCGGTGCATTTCTGGCCGGCTTTGACGGTCATTTCGCGGACCACTTCCTTGGCCAGCAGGTCGAATTCGCTGTCTTCGGGGGTGACGTCCGGGGCGAGGATGGCGCTGTTGAGGGAGTCCGCTTCGGCGTTGAAGGGGATGGAGCGGTTGATGAGGTTGGGGTGCGCGCGCAGTTTGCGGGCGGTGCTGGCCGAGCCGGTGAAGGTGACCATGTCCTGTTCGTCGAGCTGGTCGAGCAGGTCACCGGTGCCGCCGATGATCAGCTGAAGGGCGCCTTCCGGCAGCGCGCCGGAGTCTTGCATGAGGCGCACGCAGGCAGCGGTGAGGTAGCTGGTGGCGGTGGCCGGTTTCACCAGGCACGGCATGCCGGCGAGGAAGTTGCCGGCGAATTTCTCCAGCATGCCCCAGACCGGGAAGTTGAAGGCGTTGATGTGCACGGCGACGCCCCGGCGCGGTACCAGGATGTGGGTGGCGGCGAAGTGGTTTTCCTTGCCGAGGGGGACCACCGGGCCTTCGTGGAGGACGTTACCGGAGGGCAGCTCCTTGCGGCCCATGCTGGCGTAGGCGAACAGGGTGCCGAAGCCGCCGTCGATGTCGAAGGCGTTGTCGCCTTTGGTGGCGCCGGTGTGGCGCGAAAGAGTGTAGAGTGCTTTTTTGTGCTCTTGCAGGTAGAGCGCCATGGCCTTGAGGCGGGCGGCCCGTTCCTGGAAGTCGAGTTTGAGCAGTTCGCGGGTGCCGGTGGTGCGGGCGTAGTCCACGGCGGCGGCGAAGTCGGGAGCGTCGTCGTGGGTGTGGGCGACGATTTCGCCGTTGATGGCGCTGGCCAGGGGTTTGGCGGCTTGGCTGCCGAACCATTGGCCGGCGAGGTAGCTTTGGAGAACGGTCATGGCGTGGCTCCTGTTTTAATCGGTTGGATGTTCGCGGCCTCAGCCGCTCATTCGCTGGCAAGGCCTGCTCCCACAAAAACAGGGTTCCTTGGCTCTCTTGTGGGAGCGGGCTCTGTCAGCGATGCCTTAGGGCTGGTCGAAGTCGAGGACGACCTTGTCGGTGATCGGGTAGCTCTGGCAGGAGAGCACGTAACCGGCGGCGACTTCGTAGTCTTCCAGGGCGAAGTTGTTGTCCATTTCCACTTCGCCTTCCACCACCTTGCAGCGGCAGGTGGAGCAGACGCCGGCCTTGCAGGAGAACGGCAGGTCGGCGCCGTGTTCGTTGGCGGCGTCGAGGATGTTCTTGCTGTCCCGGGGCAGTTCGACAAGCACTTCGCGGCCGTCGGCGATGATGGTGACCTGGGTTTTGGCTTCGTCCTCGGCAACTTCTTCCGGGGCGCGATGCTTACGTTGCGCCTGCCCTTCCACGCCGAACAGTTCGAAGTGCACGCGGCTTTTATCCAGGCCGTTGCCGACGAGACGATCGCGGACGGTTTCAGTCATGGATTGCGGGCCGCAGAGGAAGGCGGCATACAGGTTCGGGGTGTCGAGCCAGCGGGAGAAGATGGCGTCGCATTTGTCGGCGTCGAGGCGGCCGTTGTAGAGGTCCACGTCCTGCTGTTCGCGGCTGAACAGATAGATGATATTCAGGCGGCCGAGATACGCGTTCTTCAGGTCACTGAGCGCTTCCCGGAACAGGGTGGAATTACTGGAGCGGTTGCCATAAAGCAGCGTGAAGCGGCTTTTCGGTTCGGTTTCCAGCGTGGTTTTTATGATCGACAGAATTGGCGTGATACCGCTGCCGGCGGCCACGGCCAGGTACTCGACTTCACGTTCCGCGTCCAGATCGACGTAGAAGTGACCACTGGGCGGCATGACCTCCAGAGTGTCGCCTTCCTTCAGTTCACCATTGGCGAAGCCGGAGAAACGGCCGCCGGGCACTTTCTTCACCGCCACGCGCAGGTCACCGTCATGGACGCCGGTGCAGATGGAGTAGGAGCGGCGCACTTCCTCGCCGTCCATCCGGGTGCGCACGATCAGGTGCTGGCCCTGGGTGAAACGGAAAGCGTCGGTCAGTTCCGGCGGGATGTCGAAGGCGATGGACACCGCCTCTCGGGTTTCCGGTCGCACTTCGCGAATTTTTAATGGATGAAATTGGTTCATGTCAGGCGCTCTTGTCTTAAAGGCACTTGAAATAGTCGAACGGCTCCAGGCAGTCACGGCAGCGGTAAAGCGCCTTGCACGCGGTGGAGCCGAATTCGCTGAGTTGTTCGGTGTGAGTGCTGCCGCAGTGCGGGCAGTCCGCCGGTCCCGGATCACGCAAAGTATCTCGACCGCGCCCCTTGGGCGGCGGCGCGATGCCGTAGCTCTTGAGCGCTTCGCGGCCCGTGTCGGTGATCCAGTCGGTGGTCCAGGCCGGCGCCAGCACCCGCTCGATACACGGGTCGCGAAAGCCGAAGCGTTCCAGCGCGTCTCTGACATCGCGCTCGATCACCTCGGTGGCCGGACAGCCGGAATAGGTGGGCGAGACTTTTACGTGCAGACGGTCCTGGTCCCACGCCACCGCGCGGATCATGCCGAGATCCACGACGCTGACCACCGGCACTTCCGGATCCATCACTTCGACCAGACAGTCCCAGGCACGCTCGAGATCCGCTTCGCCCAGAGGGGTGCCGGTAAAAGCGGTCCGCTCGCGATAGATCAGCTCACCAGGTTGCATCGGGGTACGCTCGTTGCAGGTACTGCATCTCGGCCAGCAAAAAGCCCAGATGCTCGGTGTGCTTGCCGTTCTTGCCATCCATGTAGAAGTGACGCGCCAGTTCCGGCAATTCCAGATCGGCTTCGCGGAACACGCGGGCCACTTCATCACGCCAGGCCTCCCCGACATTACCCGCGCCAATGTTGGCGTCGGCGAGTTGGTCTTCAATGGCGTCGGTGTCGGTCAGTTCGTAAGTGAAGCGCCACAGGTTTTGCACCGCGTCGGCAAGACGGCGGTGGCTTTCCTCAGTGCCCTGCCCCAGCCGCAGCATCCATTCGGTGGAACGGCGGCGGTGGTAGGAGGCTTCCTTAAGGGCCTTCGCGGCGACCGCGGCGATGCGTTCATCGCTGGATCCGGTGAGCCGGGCAAGCACCTGGTGATGCCAGACGTCAAACAGGAACTGCTTGGCGGTGGTCACGGCGTAGTCGCCGCGCGGCTGCTCCGCGATCAGCAGATTGCGGTATTCGCGCTCGTTGCGGCGGAAGGCCAGGTGATCGGCGTCACGGCCGTCGTCGAGCAGTTCGGCGGCGTAGTCGTACCAGTTGCGCGCCTGCCCCAGCAGATCAAGGCCCACGTTCATCATCGCCACTTCTTCTTCCAGTGCCGGGGCGTTCCCGCACCATTCGCACAGCCGTTGAGCCAAGACCATATCGGTATCGGCCAGGCGAAGAAGGTATTCGGTGAGTGCTTCACGGGTTTCCATGGTCGGCATCCTCACATCTGGTCCACTTCCGGGGGCAGCTTGTAGAAGCTGGCGTGGCGGTAGACCTTGTCGTCGGCCGGGTCGAAGAAGGGTTCTTTCTCATCGCCGGCGCTGGCGGTGATTTGCCCGGCGGGCACCACCCAAAGGCTCACGCCTTCGCTTCGGCGGGTGTACAGTTCACGGGCGTTTTCCAGCGCCATCTGGGCATCAGCGGCATGCACGCTGCCCACGTGTTTGTGGTTGAGGCCGTGCTTGCTGCGCACGAAGACTTCGTAGAGGGTCCAGTCAGCCATGTTCGTCTCGATCAGTTAATTCGGTTCAGGCGGCGCTTTTTGCTTTCCGCTCTTGATTGCGGGCATACGCCACGGCGGCGTCACGCACCCACTGGCCTTCGTCGATGGCGCTCTTGCGCTGTTGAATACGCTCGACGCCGCAGGGGCTGTGGCCCTTGAGCACATCGAAGAACTCCTGCCAGTTGATCTCACCGAAGTCGTAGTGGCCGGTTTCCTCATTCCATTTCAGGTCCGGGTCCGGCGCGGTACAGCCAAGGAATTCCAGTTGCGGCACGGTCTGATCGAGGAAACGCTGGCGCAGTTCGTCATTGCCGTGGCGTTTGATTTTCCAGGCCATGGATTGGGCGGAGTTCGGTGAGTTGGCGTCGGAGGGGCCGAACATCATCAGTGATGGCCACCAGAAACGATTGATCGCATCCTGCACCATGGCTTTCTGCTCGTCGGTGCCTTCACGCATCATGGTGAGCAGGATTTCGTAACCCTGGCGCTGGTGGAAACTCTCTTCCTTGCACACGCGGATCATGGCGCGGGCATAGGGTCCGTAGGAGCAACGCTGCAGCGGCACCTGGTTGACGATGGCGGCACCGTCCACCAACCAGCCGATGGCGCCCATGTCGGCCCAGGTCAATGTCGGGTAGGTGAAGATGGAGGAGAATTTCACCTCGCCGCGATGCAGCTTTTCGATTTCCTCGTCGCGGTCGGCGCCGAGGGTCTCCATGGCGCTGTACAGGTACAGGCCGTGACCGGCTTCGTCCTGGATCTTCGCCATCAGCTGCAACTTACGCTTCAAGGTCGGCGCCCGGGTCAGCCAGTTGCCTTCCGGCAGCATGCCGACGATCTCGGAATGGGCGTGCTGCGAGATCTGCCGGATCAGCGTCTTGCGGTAGCCTTCGGGCATCCAGTTCTTCGGCTCGATGCGCACTTCCGCATCCACCTTCTCCTGGAAGTGCCTCTCTTCCGGACTCATCTCCTCCAGGCTTTTCAGGCGCTTGGCGCCGGTATCCACCTGCTGTGCGTACATGAGGTTCTCCCTGCTCCGTCGTGGCGGTGGTGCCACCCATAGGGACAGTATTATATGACACATAAATTTATGTCAATAACAAGTTTATGTGTCATGTTTTGACGTCCCTTATCATTATTTCACTGTTTTTTATATATATTCTTATTAATCAATAAGTTATCCAAAAATAGAAACACAGCCCCATTCCTTTAAAAGACATCTTGATAGCCCAAAGGATCATCAATCCGATACGGTAGTACCCAGAATGAGGATCCAAATCGCGGACTCTTTAGGGGATTTTTCCGCGCATAGCAAAACGCCGGTCGGGTATCCGGACCGGCGCGGCGATATGAATCAGGGAAGACCGACGCTCTTAGGGCCTGTTCACGCTATTTGCATCGCGCCTGCTGGATGCAAATAGCGTGAACAGGCCCTAACCGGCAGGCAGTGGTTCCACCCACTCCTCGGTACCGTGACGGGGGGTGACGAACAGCACCTGGATGGAAGGGGTATGCAGGGTGGCCGTGTGCGGCAGGCCACGGGGAATCAGCAGCGCGTGGCCGGAGGCCAGTTCATGGGCCAGCAAGGTCCCATCCGGCTGCCGCACCCGCATGGTCAGACGACCGTCCAGGATCACCAGCAGCTCATCGCCACGTGGGTGACGCTCCCAACTGCCATCGGAACGAGTGTTGTGAATGGTGATCACCCCGACCATGGACTCCTCGTCGCAGCGATGGTGGCCGAGCAGGGAGAAAGGCTGATCGTCGGGAATGGCGTCCACGGCTTGCCGCAGATTGACGGCGACGGAGGACATAGCGGGCTCCTTGTTAGCAGTGATGGACAACAGGGGATCGAAGGATGGCAACGTTGTTGCGCTTCAGAAATTATGCGAGTGTTTCCTCACATTTCCCATTCGCATTCCGGAGCCCGCCATGCCACCCTCCTCGACGTCCACGGAGCCCCGTAAACAGCCGCGTCAGGCCCGCTCCCACGCCACGGTGGAAGCCCTGCTGGAAGCCACGGCTCAGGTTTTGGTGGCCCACGATTACAAGGGCGCCACCACCGCCCGCATCGCCGAACGGGCCGGCGTCAGCATCGGTTCGCTGTATCAGTACTTTCCCAATCTGGAGTCGCTGGTGGCGGCGCTGGTGGATCGGCATGCCCAGGGCCTGCTGGAGGTGATGGACCGGGCTCTGGAAGGCGACGACGCGGCCGGGTTGGAAGGCGGTCTGCGGACGCTGATTCACGCCGGCCTGGACATGCAACGCCTGGACCCGGCGCTGCACCGGGTGTTGATGGAGCAATTGCCCAATGTGGACCGCTTACGCCGGGCGCGGGACACCAGCCACCGTCTCACCGGCCTGATCGAAGCCTTTCTATGCCGTCATGCCGATCAGCTGGCTCCCGGACGCCAGCCGGCTCTGGCCGCCGTGGTGGTGGAAACCAGCCTGGAAGCCGTGGCGCACCGGGCGGTGAACGATTACCCGTCAGCGGCGGAACAGCAACGGCTTCAGGACGAATTGTATGATCTGTTATTGAACTATCTCACCAGTTAACCGGCGTCAGCACACTTTCAGGCATACCTGCATTTACCTTTTGGCGCAGGCCACTGCCGTCTATTAACGGATCACACCTTGTACGTTGGAGCGAAACGTTCGCCAAGAAACCACTTCAGCTGACTCAGGTAACACAGGTCATCGGTGCCGGTCTTCCGCTTGGCCAATCCCGTGCCCATAGACCAGTTTTCCCCCGTACCAGCCGCCAACCACCAGACTGGCAAAGCCCCCGACATCCAGCGCCAGCGCCATCTTATTCGGAGCCACGGGTTGCATCTGATCCAGTCCCACCAATAAGCGCAGGCCAAACAGGGCAAACGCCAACATCATCAAGCCCATATGCCGGTAGCAGTCGGCCAATGGCCGGCCTTCCGGAACCTTGGAAAGTTCCAGCAGGCCAGTCGGCATGGCAAGCACAGCCGAGCAGCAGCCCACTGTCAGCAGGCCCGCCGACCAACGCCAGGCGAGCTCACCCGAATGAAGACTGGCGAAATCCGCCGCCACGGCCAGTGACCAACAGGCAACAGGAAAATGTACCAGTACTGGATGCAAGGGATGCCGCACGGTTCAGATCACCAAGGCCAGCAAAGTAAAAAATCCCGCAACAGCGATCCCCGCATGTACCGCCACCACCGCTTTGGGCGGAAATTTCTGGCGCAAATGAAACGATGCCAAAAAAAACCCGGCCAGCGCGGCAATCAACAGCAGTACGAAACCAATCTGCGCCTGCCGCGGCGCCGGGCCCTGCATGAGGATGCCAATCAGAAGAACAAGGCCGACCGCACCGAGTAAGGCATGCAGTATGGAAAGAAGCCAGGGAGCGAATTTATCACGCAGCACACTGACAGCGAGCACCAGCCCGCCAATGGCAGCAATGCCAAATACAACCAACGCGTAATTCAACATAGGAAGTTCCTCATAAACCAGGATCACGGCGCAGCACATGTAGCGGAAGGCCACTGCTGTTATTCTGGTCTGAATCTAGTGCAAGCCGGCTAATTTAACCTGCTTCATGCCCAATACTTGTGCCACGTCATACATCGCCTGATTCAGTATCTTGTGGGTGATCAAATCCGCCTCATAACCCACACTGCTGTTGATGTCCACCATGACCTGATGGTGAATTCCATTGGATACAGCCTTATCGAAGAGATAGCCGCTCCAAAATGTGCCATCGGGAGCTGTACCTGCACTCACCAGAGTTTCGGCCAGTTCAATGCCGTTTAACTCGGCGGGAGCAGGCAAGGTGATTCCGGCCTGCGTGGCGTGCTTAAGGCTGAGATTAACGGCCAAATCCATACCGCCAATAAAGATGTCAACTTCTTCTTGACCATATTGCTGTATTAATTTGGCAACTTCGGCGTTGACGATTTCCTCACCCAGCATTGTCACCAACGCCTTGGCAAAGCTGAATTCCTCGGCACCGCCACCAGCCCTGACCAGAGTTGCGGTGACCACCAAGGCGGGCTCACCTTGATATGAAGGCCCGCCAAACATGTTGGACGGACCGGAAACGTCTGAACTTCCCACTAACGCCTGACGGCCGCTGGCATCGTCATTACTGGCACAACCACTCATGGTCCCCAGTGAGGATATCGCCAGAGTTACAGTAACCGTGCTTATCAGAGAGCCAAAACGAGTTTTAACTAGCATCAAATGATCTCCTTGGAATTTGAATAAGCCGTACGATTTAACCGTGTCGTAAGATTGGCACTTATAAGATGATGCCAGCGCCCCTCACGTTCCCGGAAAGGAGACAATCCTGGTTACGGCCGGCCATTCAAGTTCGCAGCCACAACGGACAATCTCATCGGATGTGTGGAAGCAACCCGGCAAATGGCGCACGAAAGCGTATGAAGACTCCTGGTGGTCAAGTGTTCCGGTCATTCTGGCCTGCAAACATCTCGTCCCGAGATCCTGACCACCAGGTATTAACGAGCATATAAAAGACTGATCGGGCCATATTCTTCCTGACAGCGACGTGGCCCATGACGTTTTGGGAGTGATCAACCCGTTCACACACATCACGACCGTCGTCGGATGCCGAGGCCAGATTGATCAATTTCAGACATGGCGCTATTTGTTGTTTAGGCTGGCAAAGTACGCCGCCAGGTTTTCGATATCCCTATCGCTGAGCGTTTTAGCCATTCCGTTCATGATTGGATTACTGCGTGAACCTTCGCGAAATTTACGCAATTGAATTTTCAGGTACTCTGTATTCTGCCCAGCCAGATTAGGAATGGTTGGAGTATTGCTTAATCCGTCGATCCCATGACAACCAGCGCAAGCAGCCGCTTTCTGTTCGCCTGCATTCAGGTCGGCAGCCTGAGTGATCGGAGCAAAGATAAACAGTACAACCAAAATCATAAAGCAGGCCATGAGAAGCTCCCCCGGTTTGTGTTTCCATGGTCCGCTTGGGGGCTGTATCCCATTAGCTGGATACGGCAAGTTCCCCAACGTTCCTAGACTTTCAACCTCACGAGCCCGCCGGCGGAACACGGTTCATCTTCACCGCCAATTGAGCCAGTACATCAGCCACAATACGGTCACACCGTGCACCGTCAAAACCAAAGACATCCTCATAACTGAGGTCTACTTCGCGCGCAATGGCTTCGCGCATCAAGCCACGAGCACGAAAATGGCGAGATCGCACCGTGGCTTCTGGCAGACCAAGGCAGTCAGCGGTTTCTTCAACTGTCATTTCTCCCAGTGCCCGCAGGACAAACACACAACGAAAGGGCTCGGGGAGTTTGTCGATACTACACTCGATCAAGTGGCGGATTTCGGCACGCAAGGCGTCCTGTTCCGGGCCGTCCGAAGAGGCCAAACATGGTCTGATGTGAGGCACGTAGACATCCTCGGCGGTGAGTGACTCCGCGCTAGCATCGGAATCTATTCGCATGATGGTTGTACGACGCTGGTGCTTACGCCGTCGGGCCAGCGCTTCGTTGATTGCGATGCGGGTCAGCCAAGTAGATAGCTTGGCGGAACCATCAAATTGGCCGATATTGCGATAAGCTTTCAAGTAGGCGTCCTGCACGGATTCTTCCGCATCTTGTTCGTCCTTCAAAATGCTGCGTGCAGCGCGATAGAGGGATTGGTTATAACGACGCATCAAACATTCCAGAGCATTGGTATCGCCGGCAACCATTCGTTGGGCCAACTCTGCGTCGCTACTTCTGTCATTGACGATTTCAGCAGGGTTCAACATCAATGGAGCACTCACAGTTGCAATCTCAAGTACTTTGACGCCACCGGAATACGCTACGTTCCCGGTTAAAGCTGGTCGAGCCACCCCAGGGTTCACGGCAGATATATATCCCAGCGGCCCCATCAAGCACCGGCAGTTAACCAGGATTCCTCGTCACAGCGATGGTGCCCGAGCAGGGCAAAAGGCGGATCGACGGACAGGCTATCCGCGGCCTGCCGCAGATCGACGGCGCTGGAGGACATAGCGGGCTCCTGGGTGAGCGCTAAGGGACAAGACAGGGCCATGCGTGGCCACATTGTTGTGCCTGGAACATCATGCGAGTTTTCCCTCATATTTCACATTTGGTGGCCCACGATTACAAGGGCGCCACCACCGCCCGCATCGCCGAACGGGCCGGCGTCAGCATCGGTTCGCTGTATCAGTACTTTCCCAATCTGGAGTCGCTGGTGGCGGCGCTGGTGGATCGGCATGCCCAGGGCCTGCTGGAGGTGATGGACCGGGCTCTGGAAGGCGACGACGCGGCCGGGTTGGAAGGCGGTCTGCGGACGCTGATTCACGCCGGCCTGGACATGCAACGCCTGGACCCGGCGCTGCACCGGGTGTTGATGGAGCAATTGCCCAATGTGGACCGCTTACGCCGGGCGCGGGACACCAGCCACCGTCTCACCGGCCTGATCGAAGCCTTTCTATGCCGTCATGCCGATCAGCTGGCTCCCGGACGCCAGCCGGCTCTGGCCGCCGTGGTGGTGGAAACCAGCCTGGAAGCCGTGGCGCACCGGGCGGTGAGCGATTACCCGTCAGCGGCGGAACAGCAACAACTCCAGGATGAGCTGTATGACCTGCTGCGGAACTATCTCACCCGTTAGCGGGCTGGTTAGTCCCGATCCGGCGCGCCCAACGGGAACAGAGGCCGGTACGACCAGGTCTCATGGTCGGACGGAAAGGCCGGGATTCGACAACCGCCATGGCTTCCGGAACGGTCCCCCCGACTCGCCGTGGACTCAGGATGACTTATCCCCGGCCTCGTCCTCCAGCCACTGCAATCCGGAATAGGGTTTCTCCCTCAACGCTCTTAAACGGGAGGCCAGATCGCCGCGGTGAAACTCCAGCTTATGGCCGTCGGGATCAAGGAAATAAAGGGAGTCGCCTTCGCTGCGATTGTCTTTCCAGAGAGAGACGCCATGGCGGCGCAGCAGGTCAGCCTTTTCCCGGAACGCCGATTCCGTGAGGGAAAAGGCAACGTGCGAGTATTCCGGCAAAGGGCCTTGCCGAGTCCGATTGTCCAAGGATAAGCAAACCCAATCGCCACCGGACCGAAGATAAGCACCGCCATCCCAACGCACAGCGGCTGTCATGCCAACGATATCGGTATAGAACCTCAGGGAGCGGTCCAGGTCGGAGACCGACAGTGTTATGTGGTTAATACCTTGTCCGCCGCCTCGATGCATAGACCAATCCGCTCTTTGGCTCTGATTCTTCCCTCTTCCCTTTTAGAGGATAGCGTCGAACACCGGGACAAACTATTCGCTGCCCAGGCAGCTTCCCACAGCGGTTCAATGTCCTGGTACCAGCGTCAGCCGCAGGTCGTTGCCCAGTTGCCGCACATCAGCCCAGCGCAGGGATACTTTTTCCGCCATGCGTACCAGCGGCAAGGTGAGCAGGCCACGGGCATCGGTGCCGAGCAGCGCCGGTGCCATGTAGACAATCAATTCGTCGAACAGCGCTTCGCGGACGAAGGCCCCGGCCAGGGTGGCGCCGCATTCCACCAGGATTTCGTTACATTCCCGCCGGCTCAGGTCCGCCAGCAGCGCTTTCAGATCCACGCCGGAGCCGGAGCTGGGCAGGTGCATGACCTCGGCGCCGGTCGCTTCCAGGGCACGCTGCCGTTCGGGATGGGCTTCGCCGCCGACGATCAGGCAGGGACCCGCGGCGGTGACCACGGGGACGTCCACCGGCGTGCGCAAGCGCCGGTCGAGGATCACCCGCAAAGGTTGGCGGACCTGATCGGAGCCGTATTCGCCCAGCCGCCACTGGTCCGCGCGCACGGTGCAGGAAGGCCGGTCCGCCAGCACCGTGCCGATGCCGGTGATCACCGCCGAGCTGCGCGCGCGCAGCCGTTGCACGTCCTCGCGGGCCTCTGGGCCCGTAATCCACTGGGATTCGCCGCTGGCCATGGCGGTCCGGCCGTCCACGCTGGCGGCCACTTTGATACGCACCCAGGGCCGCTCACCGCGCATGCGGCGGCTGAACCCGGGATTCAGGGCCCGGGCTTCCGCCTCTTGCAGCCCCACTTCCACCTGAATACCGGCGGCGCGCAACTTGCCAAAACCGTTACCGGCCACTTGCGGGTTCGGGTCCTCCATGGCCGCCACCACGCGGGCGACGCCGGCCTCGACCAGGGCGTCGGCGCAGGGGCCGGTGCGGCCGGTGTGGGAACAAGGCTCGAGGGTGACATAGGCGGTGGCGCCGCGCGCCTCGGCGCCAGCGATGGCGAGCGCATGACGTTCGGCATGGGGCTCGCCGGCGCGGGCATGAAAGCCCTCGGCGATGATCCGCCCGTCCCGGGCGATGACGCAGCCCACACGGGGGTTGGGATCGGTGGTATACAGTCCTCTCCGGGCCAGTTGCAGGGCCCGGATCATGCAATGCTGATCAAAGGCCGGATCGCTCATGCGCCGTCCTTGCCGTCCTTTTTATCACCAGTCCGGCTTCGCAATCGATCCACTTCGGCGGCGAATTCGGAAATGTCCTGGAAGCTGCGGTAGACCGAGGCGAAGCGCACGTAGGCCACGTCGTCCAACTGTTGCAACGCCTCCATGACGAATTCCCCCAGCTCCCGCGCCGGCAATTCCCGCTCACCGGTGGCCCGCAGTTGATGACAAATGCGACTGATGGCGGCTTCCAGGTCCTCCACGCTCACCGGACGCTTCTCCAGTGCCCGCTGCATACCGGCACGAAGCTTGCTCTCATCGAACGGCTGACGGGTACCGTCGGACTTGATCACCCGCGGCATCACCAGCTCGGCGGTTTCAAAGGTGGTGAACCGCTCGTTGCAGCTCAGACACTCACGCCGGCGCCGCACCTGGCCGCCATCGGCCACCAGCCGCGAATCGATCACCTTGGTATCTTGCGCGCCGCAGAAGGGACAGTACATGGGAAGACCAGTTGACAGTTGATAGTTGACAGTTGATAGCTAAAAAACCAGCAACCCGCGTTATCCTCGAGCCTTGGTGGTTCTGATAATGGCTGTCAGAATTCTTAATAACTCTTTGGTATCCGCCATCATAGACCGTCCGTGCCGCAAATCTAAATAGCCAGACTCAGTCAATAAATCCAACCAATACTCGGTTTCGTTGGCTTCCTTCAGTGCAATCGCCAGTTTATGAACGAAATCCGCCCGACTCTCAGCCTGCTCCGCTTCACGAATCAGTGCCCCAATCGCGGTACCGCTACGGAGCAATTGCTTGCTCAATACGTATTCCCGCATCTCTTCCTGGAGCAATCGGCAACACTTCACCACCCGCAATGCAAAAGCGCGGGATTTCTCCCGCGCCACGAATCTTGTCGTCATCCTTGACGCCTCGTTTTGTTTTCGCTGTCAACTGTCCACTGTCAACTATCAATTCACCCTTTACCGCTCATAGACCGGCAACCGCGCGCAGATCTCACCGACCTTCCCACGCACTTCGTCGATCACCGCTTCGTCGCCCATGTTGTCGAGGATGTCGCAGATCCAGCCGGCGAGGTCGGCGGCGTCCTGCTCGTTGAAGCCGCGGCGGGTGATGGCGGGGGAGCCGATGCGCAGGCCGGAGGTGACGAACGGGGAACGCGGATCGTTGGGGACGGCATTCTTGTTGACGGTGATGTGGGCGCGGCCGAGGGCGGCGTCGGCGTCCTTACCGGTGATGTCCTGCTTGATCAGGCTGAGCAGGAACAGGTGGTTTTCGGTACCGTTGGAGACCACATCGAAACCGCGCTCGATGAACACCCGGGCCATGGCCTGGGCGTTCTTGACCACGTTCTGCTGATAGCTCTTGAAGGACTCGTCCATGGCTTCCTTGAAGCAGATCGCCTTGGCGGCGATGACATGCTCCAGAGGGCCGCCCTGGCCGCCGGGGAAGACGGCGGAATTGATCTTCTTCTGCAGGTCTTCGTTGGCCTTGCCCATGATCAGGCCGCCACGGGGGCCACCCAGGGTTTTGTGGGTGGTGGTGGTGGTGATGTCGGCGATGCCCACCGGGCTCGGGTAGACGCCAGCGGCGATCAGACCGGCCACGTGGGCCATGTCCACCATCAACACCGCGCCCACCTCGTCGGCGATGGCGCGGAAACGCTGCCAGTCCACCACCTGGGAATACGCGGAGAAGCCGGCGACGATCATTTTCGGCTTGTGCTCGCGGGCCAGTTCCGCCACCTGATCATAGTCGATCAGGCCGGTTTCGTTGTCCAGACCATACTGAATGGCGTTGTACATCTTGCCGGAGAAGTTGGGCTTGGCGCCGTGGGTCAGGTGGCCACCGGCGTCCAGGCTCATGCCCAGCACGGTGTCACCGGGTTGCAGCACCGCCATGTAGACGGCGGCGTTGGCCTGGGAGCCGGAGTGCGGCTGCACGTTGGCCCAGTCCGCGCCGAACAGCTGGCAGGCACGGTCGATGGCCAGTTGCTCCACCACGTCCACGTTCTCGCAGCCACCGTAGTAGCGCTTGCCCGGGTAGCCCTCGGCGTACTTGTTGGTGAGCACGGAGCCCTGGGCTTCCATCACCCGCGGAGAAGCGTAGTTCTCGGAGGCGATCAACTCGATGTGCTGCTCCTGGCGCAGACGCTCGGCGTCGATGGCGGCCTGGATTTCCGGGTCGAACTCGGCGATGGACATGGATTTGGGGAACATGGGCTACCCTCTAAGGTACGGTCTGGTTGGGGATTCAGGGGCGCGTATTCTAACCAAAACCCCGCCCTTTGGCACTTGAATGGCGCTCATGACGACTTGAACCGGGCAAATCCCGCCGGCGCGGGGCCATTTGGCCTCAGGAGGGCGTCTGCTCCCGGCCGGAGGCGCGCTCACTGAGCCGAAAAGCACCGATCACCGCGCTCAGGGACTCGGCCTGGTCGCGCATCTCGCCAGCGGCGGCGTTGGTTTCCTCGACCATGGAGGCGTTGTGCTGGGTCATGGTGTCCAGTTCCGTCACCGCCGTGTTGACCTGGCCAATACCGAGACTCTGCTCCTGGGCGCCGGTGCTGATCTCGGCGATCACCGCGTTGACCTTCTCGATGGCGGCGAGGATCTCCTCCATGGTGCGGCCAGTGTCCTCCACCTGGGTGGCGCCGGAGCGAGTCCAGTTCACCGAGGTACCGATCAGCTCGCGGATCTCCTTGGCCGCTTCCCCGGAACGGCTGGCCAGGGTACGCACTTCCTGGGCCACCACCGCGAAGCCTTTGCCGTGCTCACCAGCCCGGGCCGCCTCCACCGACGCGTTCAACGCCAGGATGTTGGTCTGGAAGGCAATGCCATCGATCAGGGTGACGATATCGGCAATGCGGGTGGAAGAGTCGTTGATGCGCGCCATGGTCTGCTCCACTTCCTGCATGGCCGCTTGCCCCCGCCGCGCCACATCCACGGTGCCACGAACCAGTTGGGTCGCCTTGCCGCTGGCGTCCGAGGTGTTGTGCACGGTGTGGGTGATTTGCTCCATGGAGGCGGAGGTTTCCTGCAGGTTGGCCGCCGTTTGCTCGGTACGGGCGGACAGTTCCTGGCTGCCGCGGGCGATCTCCTCGGCGGCGGTCTTCACGCTCAAGGCGCTGTCGCGCACTTTTGACAAGGTACCGTCGATACGCCCGATGAAGGCGTTGAACTGATCCGCCAGTTCACCGATCTCATCGCTGCGGCGGCTGTGGATGCGGGCGGTCAGATCGCCATCCCCTTCGCTGATCTCACGGATACGCCGGGTGATCTGGCGGATCGCCCGGGACATCAGGTGCGGGCCGATCAGGGCGATGGCGATCGCCAGCACGCCGATGATCACGGCGAAGACACTGATGGCCAGTTGCTGGAGCCGAACCGTCTCCAAGGTCTCTTCCTGCAACGCCCGGATGCGCGCGGCGACATTGTCACCGGCCTGATCATAGAAGGCGCGCAGGGCGTCGAAGCTGGCCTGGGACGGCCCATCCAACTGCTCCATGGCCTCCCCCACCAACTCGTCATTATAAAGCTGGAACACCTTGGCCGATTCGCGCCGCCAGGTTTCATAGAGCTGCCGGTACTCATCGGCCTTGCCGCCGGTATCCATGTAGCCGTCCATCAGCTCCGCCATGCGCGCGATGCGCTCCTGGGCCTGGACCGCGTTCTCCTCATAGAAAGCCTGATTGGCCCGCGCTTCCGGCGTACCGGGAATGCCGCGCAGAAAGGCCATTTCCGCCAGCCGGGCCTGATACAGGTCGCGGTCGGCGTTGACCACTTCGGTGATGGCCGGCGTGAACCGGTCGCCGAACTCCAGCATCCGCTGTTTCACCGAGTTCACCAGCAGTACGTTCACTCCCACCACGATCCACAACGCCAATGCCACCCCGATGAAGGCGACCCCATACTTCACATTGATCCGGTTGAGTTTTGCCAGCACGGCCTGCTCCTGAAAGGTCCAACACACCCGCTTCGGAAAGTGGAATCGGGTTTCGTGGCCGTGTTATCGGCGGAACCAGCCGCTTCTTGAGGATCCCGGCCCGCACCGGGCTTTCATCCTCCCGCGCCTTCGGTTAGTTTAGGCGCCACACCCCGGCCCCCGCCTAGCGGGGCCTTAACGCACTGTCAGGCAAGCCATTTTCTATGTCTCAATACATCTTCACCCTGGACCGGGTGGGCAAGGTGGTCCCCCCGAAGAAGCAGATCCTGAAGGACATCTCCCTGTCATTCTTCCCCGGTGCCAAGATCGGCGTGCTCGGTCTCAACGGCTCGGGGAAATCCACCCTGCTGAAAATCATGGCCGGGGTGGACAAGGACTACATCGGCGAAGCCCGCCCGATGGCCGGCATCAATATCGGCTATCTGCCCCAGGAACCGGAGCTGGATCCGGAAAAGAACGTGCGCGAGATCGTTGAGGAAGCGCTGTCCGAAATCCGCAATGCCCAGACCCGGCTGGAAGAGGTCTACGCCGCCTACGCCGACGAAAATGCCGACTTCGACAAGCTGGCCGAGGAGCAGGCGCGGCTGGAAGCGATCATCGAAACCGCCGACGCCCACAATCTGGAGCGCAAACTGGATATCGCCGCCGACGCCTTGCGCTTGCCGCCCTGGGAAGCCTCGGTGAAGAACCTGTCCGGGGGCGAGAAGCGCCGGGTGGCCCTGTGCCGCCTGCTGATGAGCGCTCCGGACATGCTGTTGCTGGACGAGCCCACCAACCACCTGGACGCCGAGTCCGTGGCCTGGCTGGAACGCTTCCTGCACGAGTTCCCCGGCACCGTGGTGGCGGTGACCCACGACCGCTACTTCCTGGACAACTCCTGCGAATGGATCCTGGAGCTGGACCGTGGCGAAGGCATCCCCTGGAAAGGCAACTATTCCTCCTGGCTGGAGCAGAAGGAACAGCGCCTGGAGCAGGAAGCCAAGAGCGAATCCGCGCACCGCAAGACGGTGGAGAAAGAACTGGAATGGGTACGGCAGAATCCGAAGGGCCGTCGTGCCAAGAACAAGGCCCGGGTGTCCGCCTTCGAGGAACTGGCCAGCCAGGAATTCCAGAAGCGCAACGAAACCCAGGAGCTGTATATCCCGCCGGGCGAACGCCTTGGCGAGAAAGTGTTCGAAGTGAAGGGCGTCAGCAAGCACTTCGATGACAAGATGCTCTACGAGAATCTGAATTTCTCGGTGCCCCGCGGCGCCATCGTCGGCATCATCGGCCCCAACGGCGCCGGTAAAACCACCCTGTTCCGTATGTTCGCCGGACAGGAGACACCGGACAGCGGCGAGATCGAGATCGGCGACACCGTGGACCTGGCCTATGTGGATCAGAGCCGCGAGGACCTGGACGGCAACAAGAGCGTGTGGGAGGAAGTCTCCGACGGTTTGGATATCCTCAAGATAGGCAACTACGAAGTCCCGAGCCGCGCCTATCTCGGCCGCTTCAACTTCAAGGGCGCCGACCAGCAGAAACGGGTCAAGGACCTGTCCGGCGGGGAACGCAACCGGCTGCATCTGGCCAAGTTGCTCAAGCAGGGCGCCAACGTGCTGCTGTTGGACGAACCCACCAACGACCTGGACGTGGAAACCCTGAGAGCCCTTGAAGAAGCACTGCTGGCGTTCCCCGGCTGCGCCATCGTGATCTCCCACGATCGCTGGTTCCTGGACCGGGTGGCGACCCACATCCTCTCGTTCGAAGGCGACGCCAACGTGGAGTGGTTCGAGGGATCCTACACCGAATACGAGGAGTTCAAGCGCAAGCAGCTGGGCGATGATGCCCTGCAGCCCAAACGCATGAAGTACAAGCGTATCGAGGTGTAACTCTCTCCCACCAGGCGGAAACCGCGGCCGATGAGCGAATCGCAACTGGAAAGTCCGGATTTTGTCGAGCGCTTGCGCCGCGGTGACCGCGCTGCTTTTGCCCTGTTGGTAAAGCACTACCATCCCCGGCTTCTCAGTACCGCCCGCAGCCTGCTGCAACCGGCGGACGCAGAGGAGGCGGTGCAGGACGGCTGGATCGCCGCCCACGGCGCCCTGGCCCGTTTCGAGGGCCGCAGCACCCTGCTGACTTGGCTCACCCGCATCGTCATTAATCAGGCCCGCATGCAACTGCGCCGCCACGGCCGCGAGATCCAGTTTGACCCCACCGAGGACACCGGCGACGCCCTGGCCCACCGCTTTCGCGGCAACGGTCACTGGCGGACGCCGCCACTCACCTGGGAACTGCACGGGCCGGACGCGTTATTGACCCGGAACGAATTGAAGCGCTGCATGGACAAGCATCTTGGAGCCATGCCGGAGAACCAGCGCCTGGTACTGGAGCTGCGCGATATTCAGGGCCTGGATTTCGATGCTATCTGTAACATTCTCGAGATCAGCCCATCCAATGTCCGGGTACTGCTGCATCGCGCCCGCACGCGGCTGTTCCAACTGGTGGATCACTTTCAGGAGACCGGCGAATGTTGAAGTGCAAAGAAGTGGTACAGCGCGCCGACGCCCTGGTCGATGGTACTCCGTTGAGCCTTGGAGAACGCCTGGCCCTGCGCACCCATCTCATGATCTGTCGCCACTGCCGCCGCTACGTGCGGCAGCTGGACGCGCTTACCGAGCATCTACGCCACCAAGCCCCGGATGCCCCTCTTGGTGATGACCAGGTGGACGCCATCCTGGCGCGATTGCCGCGCCGCCCTTCCTGAGCGGCGCTGTTTGTAACATTCGCACCACCACGGCATCTCTATTCCGACTTCCATAAAACAGGATGCCGGCATGTCATTCCCCTCTGTTCTTGGCCTTCGCGTCCAGGCGCTGCTGGAGCGCGCCCGTACTCTGGACTTCCTGGCGCCCCTGGCGCTGAGGTTATACCTGGCACCGGTGTTTTTCAGCGCCGGTCTCAACAAACTGAACGCCTTCGACGCCACCGTCGCCTGGTTCGGTAACCCGGAGTGGGGCCTGGGCCTGCCCTTTCCCTGGCTGCTGGCATTCCTGGCCACCGCCGCCGAGTTGATCGGTGGCGTTATGCTGCTTCTTGGCCTGGCCACCCGCCTGATCAGCCTCCCCTTGATGGCCACCATGCTGGTCGCCATCTTCGCCGTGCATTGGCCCAACGGCTGGTTCGCCATCGCGCCGTCCAACGCGGAAACCAGCATGGCACGCCCGCTGGCGGCGCTGGGCATTCCCGCCGCCGAGGCAAGCCTTGAGAACAGCGCCGGCGTCGGCGAACGATTGACGCAGGCCCGTGCTCTGTTACGGGAACATGGCCATTATGATTGGCTAACGGAGAAAGGCACTTTCGTGGTACTCAATAACGGCATCGAGTTCGCCGCCACTTATCTGATCATGCTGATGATCTTGTTTTTCCATGGCGCGGGCCGATTTCTGAGTCTGGATTACTGGGCATCCCGCCTCATCAGTGGCCTCAGTTCCGCTGTCCCAGCCAGAGAGCCGTTAGAGCGGCCCGGCTCCTGACATTGAACTTACGATAGATACTGCCGACATGTTTATGAGTGGTGTCGGCTTTCTGATCCAGCTTTTCCGCGATCTGTTTTTCCGCCAGGCCGGTCAACAGATGATGCATCACCTTTTTTTCGGTGGGCGTGAGTGGCTGACGGGCGATCAGCAGACCGTGCCCCAGCAGTACTTTTTTGTGGAACCAGCCCAGGCTGCGCAACGCCTCCACGGCGATATCCAGTTCCGCCTTGCCAAATGGCTGTTCGCTGCCGACCCGGTTGAAGCAGAAATAGACTTCGGTGTCGGCATTGACCGGTGCCGCCACGAAGAAGGTATCGGTGATGTTGCGGCGTTGATAATAATGCCGGTAGTGCGGTCCGTTGAAGAAGGCCGCCGAAACGTGGTCCCGCATCAACGTGGCGCGAAAACGCCCGGCCTTGCGCACATGATTGCGCGTACTTTCATCCACCGGGTATTCCCCCGCCTCGAACTTTTCCATGTTGTTCTTCACCACCGACTTGTCGTCGGACATTTCCTTGTAGAAAAACATGGGGCCGGGCCGCCAGCCCAGCATGGGGTCCTTGTTGGCATCCAGATGACCGAGCAGGAAACAGCTGAGCCAATAGCCATGATCGGCATCAATCAGCTCGCTGATGGATTCCAGCAGGTAACGCAGCCCATCCGTCCCCAGCAACGGCTCGGGAAAATCGGCCAGTCGGTCCCAAATACGATGAATGTGCTCGCGAACAGTATTGGACATGAAGCGGATTATTATTGATCCCCAAGGTCGGCTTCGTCTCCATTCTACCCGTTTCCCGCCACGACATAGCAAGCCCGGTCGGCTCATCTCCTGTTTCGCATTCGTTTGCGTTATGGTTTCAATAAACTGAAACAAGAGGTGGATCATGGGCGTTCGCTGGTGGTTAGGCCGCCATCTGGTGCGTTATCTGGGCCGCGACCGGCCGCATCTGTCGCTGGCCCCCGCCACCGGGCTCCAACTTCTCGCGGACACGGTGCAAGTGGGTGACGTCCTGCTGGTGGAAGGTACCAGTCGGTTCAGTTCGGCGGTGAAATATCTGACCCAGTCCACCTGGTCCCACGCCGCGCTGGTGGTCGCCACCGCCCCATCCCCGCGACACTGCCGCCTGATCGAGGCAGACCTAGAACAGGGCGTGCGCGAGGTTCCGCTTGATCACTACCGAGGCTTTCACACCCGGATCTGCCGCAGCATCGGGCTCACCACTGAAGACCTGTCGCGGGCGGTCAACTACGCCCGCGAGCGGGTGGGGTACCGCTACGACCTGCGCAATATCGTCGATCTGGCCCGCTACCTGATTCAGACACCGCCTGCTCCCAGCCGCTGGCGCCGCCGCATGCTGGCACTGGGCAGCGGTGACCCCACCCGCGCAATTTGTTCCACGCTGATCGCCCAGGCGTTTCAGTCGGTCCGCTACCCGATCCTGCCCGACGTCGAATGGGAAAATCAGTGCGATCCGGCCCAACAAAGCTATTGCAGGGAGATCCTGCATATTCGCCACTACAGTCTGTTCGCGCCGAGAGATTTTGATATCTCACCGTATTTTCAGGTGATCAAGCCGTCCCTGCGGGGTTTCGATCCCTATCGGGTCAATTGGTCACCGGAAAGCGCGGCGACGGCATCGGATCACTGAGCCGCTTGCTGACGCCGCCGGGCCCGCTAGAAGTCCAGGCTGTATCCCACCGTCACGACACGGCCACGCCCTTTGAAATACTGGCTGTTGGTGGTGGTCCCGGATTGCGAGAAGTAGGTGAAATAGTCCTCGTTGAACAGGTTTTCCAGTCCCGCGCTCAACTGCCCTTTCGGTAATTGATAGATCAGGCCCAGATCCACCAGGTTGTAGCCCTCGAAGCGTTTCTCCGGCTCATCGAAATGGCGGCTGAAATAATGGGTGCCCTGAATCTGGGAGCGCAGCTTCCCGGTCCAATTGGCCTGCCACCGCAGCGTCAGCCGATCCGGCGCCACATTGCGTCCATCCAGTTTGGTATCCACACGACCGTCCTCGTTGCTGTCATAACGGCCGCGAACTTTGGCGTAGGTGGCGCTGAGGCGGTGATTCTCCAGAACCTGCCAGCCAACACTGGCTTCCATGCCATCGATCTCTGTCTTCTCCCGGCGCACCTTGGTGAAGCCATCGGCACCTTGTTCGAGACGCTGCCCCAGATCAGAATCAGATTGGTAATAGCTGACCTCAAAGTCCACCGGATGCTGGTGAAACCGCAGCCCGATCTCCCTGTTTTCGGTAATGATGGGACGAAGATCGAGGAATTTCTCGATGTCGGTGTTGGGATCGTCGATCTCGCGCAACACCCGGCCCACGTCCGGCAGCCCGAAGCCTTCCGCGTAGCTGGCGAACAGCTGCCAGCCGTCCGTGATCTGATAGGTCAGGCCGGCGTTATAGAGCGTTTCATCATAGCTGGGGGTGCCGCCGGTAATGCGAGCGCCGCCATAGGACGCCAGCGTGGTGAAGTCATCAACATCCAGCTCGGCGTACTCGTAGCGAACACCGGCCTGGGCGGTGAGCCGGTCATTGACTCGCCAGAGTCCCTGCAGGAAAGGCGCGATATTGCGGAATTGTGTCTCCGGCACCCACTCCCGATGAGTCAGCACCATGATCTGGCTGGTCTCGTCCTGAATCACATCGAAACCGGCAGTGAGTTTGACCCGGCCTTCGAAAAGACCATCCCGGTTCAACGTGAACTTGCCACCAATCTTGTCAGCCTCGTTTTGCGATTGATCGTACAGATTGTTACCGGGATCAATAGACGGATCCTGAAATACGGAGAAAACACCTCCGCCGTACCGGGCCCGGAACCGTTGCGTATACACCTGGGCCCGCACGTCATTGCCTAGAAAATTACGGTGATGATAGTTGAGACTGGTGGTCAGCACTTCGTTACGGGGCGGCTTGCCACCGGGATCGCCTTTGACCGAGGTGGTGGGCCTGCCGATGGATCGCTTGCCATCCACGGTCATGTAATCGTGATTGCTTTCGAGAAAAAAACGATTGGCGGTGAATTGCAGATTCTGATTGTCATCGAACCAGTAGCCGATTTTTACCATCACATCATGGCCCTGGGAATCCATGATATCGCCCTGGCTGCGGTCGATGCCCACCGGATCCCCCTTGGCGTCATAGAACAGGCCACGGGAGTGATAGGTGACGCCGGCGAGATAATCCCAGTTACCGGTCATGCCTTCCACCCGATAGCTGCCCATGTAACTGACACTGTCGGAATCGAAGTTGCTGGGGGCGCTGATATTGGTGGCGATGTGTTGGTGGACATCGTCACCTTGCGGGCGCCGGGTGACAAAATTGATGATACCGCCAGTGGCGCCCAAACCGTGCTCGGCACTGGCGCCGTGGATAACTTCGATGCGATCCACCATGGACAGATCGATGGTGTAACTTTCCCGGCTGCTGTCTCTCAGCGGGTTCGATTGAGGCACACCATCAATCAGGAACAGCGGCTTGCGGCCACGAAAGGTTTCACCGTAGTTGGTCAGTTTTTGCCGGCTCGGCGCATAGGACGGAATCAGGCTGCTCAGCACCAGGGACTGGTCGCTGGTCATGGCCATCTGTTCCTCGATCTGTTCCCGGGTGATGACGGTGACCTTCTGCGGTGTTTTCCCTAATTGCGCTTGCGACCGGCTGGCGGTGACGGTCACCGGTTCCAGAACCGCCGGAGCCGCCGCTGCCGTCAGCACCACCGAGCGCTCATCCACCCGCCGCCAGCCAAGGCCGGTTCCGGCCAGCAACTGCGCCAGGGCCCGTTGCCGGGTGTAGGCGCCCCGCACTCCTTGGGAGTGGCGGCCTGCCGTCATTGAGGCATTGGCGGAGACGATCCAGCCGGATTGTGCGGCGAAACGGGCGAGCGCTTCCGCCAGAGGGCCGGCGGCAATGTCATAGTTTTGCTTACTGGTTTCCGGCGTGGCGGTTGGTGCCTCTTGGGCCCATACCGGGCGTTCCACCAGGCAGGGCAGCACAAGGAGGGAAAGTGCCAGCATCAAAGGCTGGCGGCGAAGCCTGAAAAGCATGTCGTTCTCCTGTTTTTCGTTTTGCGCATAGGCCTTTGTGATCTAAGCCCCGCGAAAAGCGAAAACCGGAAAAAAAGTTCGTCGCGATTTAAAAGGAAACAGAATTGCTCTCCATCAGGGACAGCGGAGCCGTGTTACGCCTTTGCGGGAACGTCGTGAAGCAGGTTCCGCAAAGGCGTAACACGGCTCCGCTTCGAGGTAACCGAGAAAGACGGATGTCCTTTCCACTCCATACCGGGATGAAGAGCATCCTTCCCTCTCTCCAGAAAGGTCCGTCGTCGTTGGCGTCCAAAACGCAGCGGTTCACTCAAAGCGGGTCTTTACGGAGGTCCACATTCCCGGTAATCCGCGATGAACCAAAAGAAAGACCGAGTTGCCCTTGAGACATAAATCCGGAGGCCACTACAGTGCTACTGTGGAGGGAATATCAGCGTGATGCGGATTCGACTTTGACCCACCAGGGTGTCAGGCGTGTCACTTTCACCGGCAAGGTCGCTTCCAGCACCCGGAGAATGCGATCCGTGTCGTCCAGCGGAAAGCCGCCGCTGAGTTTCAGATCCGCCACGCTCTGGTCATAGCGGAGCACGCCGTGCCGATAGCGGGCCAGTTCATCAAGGAAATCCCCCAGCCGACGACCATTGGCCACCAGCAGGTTGTCACGCCAGGCGCTCTCTTCCGTCGGCAGCCGCGGGTTCTCCCAACGCCCCTCGCCATCGACGATAACGCCCTGCCCGGCCTCGACCAGTCGCTCGCCGACGTCGCCAACGACGGAGCTCACCGCCACCCGGCCACGATCAACGCGCACCCGCAGTCGTCCATCGGTGAGGCGCACTCCGAAGGCGGTGCCCAGCGGCGCCGCCGAACCCAAAGCGGTGGCGACACGCATGGGGCGGGCATCCCGGGCGGTCTCCAGATACAGTTCGCCAGCCCACAGACGCAGTAGCCGGTGGTCAGCATTGAAGTCGAGAGACACCGCGCTGCGCGTGTTCAACCACAAACGGCTGCCGTCTGGCAGTGTCACTTCGTGAATTTCCCCCACCGCGGTGCGCAGATCCGCCCGCCCCATGCGTGTCGCCACCGCTTTGGGTT